>NZ_CP072381.1:0-1893926 GCF_018128305.1 Aggregatibacter sp. oral taxon 513 | reverse complement strand
TATGGTTGGTGGTAACTTCCACCCATGGTGCCGGAGAGCTGCCGGATAATCTCAAACCGTTATTTGAAGCACTTGATGCAAGCGATATAGATCTTTCAACATTGAAATTTGCGGTGATCGGTTTAGGAAATTCTGATTACGACACCTTTTGCTTTGCCGTAGATAGAGTAGAACAAACGTTATTGGCAAAAAGTGCGGTCAAAATGACCGACGCTTTGCGGATTGACGTCTTAACAGAAACCGACCAAGAACAATGCGCAGAGGACTGGTTGCCTAATTTTACGAATAAAATTTCATCAATTTCGTTTTCATAAAATCAATTAATAAGAAAAAACACTTGTGGATAACTTAACATAAAATTGTTAAAAATCTGTTTTTATAAAATGGGTAACTTTTTCAAAAGATCATGCTGTGGATAAACCACGAAGTTATAAACAAGAATTGATGTGTAGGATCAGTACGATCTTAACAGTTTTAAAATGATCTATGTTCTTCATTTACAACATAAAAAAGATCTTATTTAAGCTATTCAGTGATCCTAATAATAGTAATAATAAAATAGATCTTTATATAAAGATCTTACTCTTATTAGCGAGAGATCCTTTTTATGATCTCTCTTTCTCTTTCAATGAAACTGACCTTTTAACAAAACAAGATTTTCAGTAGAATAGCGACCAATTTTTTTAAAGGATCAAAAGATCCGTACCTCATTCAAAATAGAGATCATTAATAATCATGTTTTACACTGAAACCTATGATGTCATCGTGATCGGTGGCGGTCATGCAGGGACTGAAGCCGCATTGGCGCCTGCTCGTATGGGATTAAAAACCCTATTACTTACTCATAATGTAGATACCCTAGGACAAATGTCTTGTAACCCGGCAATTGGCGGAATAGGAAAAGGCCATTTAGTCAGAGAGATTGATGCCATGGGCGGTTTAATGGCCACGGCAGCAGATCAGGCAGGTATTCAATTTCGTACACTAAATAGCAGTAAAGGTCCGGCTGTGCGAGCGACTCGTGCACAGGCAGACCGTGTGCTATATCGACAAGCAGTAAGAATTGCTCTTGAAAATCAACCTAATTTAGATATTTTCCAACAAGAAGTCAGCGATATTTTAGTAGAGCAAGATCGCGCTACCGGAGTTGTGACGAAAATGGGACTGAAATTTCGTGCGAAATCAGTAATTTTAACTGCCGGCACGTTCTTAGCTGGTAAGATCCATATTGGTTTGGAAAATTACGAAGGTGGACGTGCGGGGGATCCTGCTTCTGTTACACTTTCTCATCGTTTAAGAGATCTTGGTTTACGTGTGGATCGTTTAAAAACGGGAACACCCCCACGTATTGATGCGCGTACCATTGATTTTTCCGTACTTGCTGAACAGCATGGTGATGCACAATTGCCGGTATTTTCTTTCATGGGATCCGTTGATCAACATCCTCGCCAAATTACGTGTTTTATTACACATACGAATGAAAAAACGCACGAAGTGATCCGTCATAATTTGGATCGTAGCCCGATGTACACGGGAGTGATCGAAGGAATTGGTCCGCGTTACTGTCCATCTATTGAAGATAAAGTGATGCGTTTTGCTGATCGTAATTCGCATCAAATTTATTTAGAACCAGAAGGTTTAACCACAAATGAAATTTACCCGAACGGGATTTCCACCAGTTTGCCATTTGACGTGCAAATGGGCATTGTGAATTCCATGAAAGGGTTAGAAAATGCGCGCATTATTAAGCCGGGTTATGCCATTGAATATGATTATTTTGATCCCCGTGATTTAAAACCAACTTTAGAAACCAAATCCATTCAAGGTTTATTCTTTGCCGGTCAAATTAATGGGACGACCGGTTATGAAGAGGCTGCTTCTCAAGGCTTGTTAGCAGGAATTAACGCGGGTCTTTATGTGCAAGAAAAAGAGGCTTGGTTCCCACGTCGTGATCAGGCTTACATGGGCGTATTGGTGGATGATCTTTGCACGCTTGGCACCAAAGAACCTTATCGTGTATTCACGTCCCGAGCGGAATATCGTTTGCTATTGCGTGAAGATAATGCCGACATTCGTTTAACGCCAATTGCTCATGAATTAGGGTTAATTGACGAAGCCCGCTGGGCACGTTTCAATCAGAAAATGGAAAATATTGAACAAGAACGTCAGCGTTTACGCAGTATTTGGTTACATCCACGCTCAGAATATTTAGAAGAAGCCAACCAAGTATTAGGCAGTCCGTTAGTGCGTGAAGCCAGTGGTGAAGATTTATTGCGTCGTCCGGAAATAAATTATCAAATTTTGACCGCACTTACGCCGTTTCAGCCACCGATGGCCGATAAAGAAGCAATTGAACAAGTGGAAATTGCTATTAAATATCAAGGGTATATAGAACATCAGCAAGACGAAATCGAAAAACAAAAACGTCATGAAAATACGGCTATTCCGGCTAACTTTGATTATAGTAAAGTGTCTGGTTTATCCAATGAAGTACGTGCGAAGTTGGAACAGCATCGCCCGGTGTCTATTGGACAAGCTAGCCGTATTTCCGGTATTACGCCGGCAGCCATTTCCATTATTTTGGTGAATTTGAAAAAACAAGGCATGTTAAAACGTGGTGAGTAATGGATAATTTAGAACTTCAATTAACGGATAAGCTAAAAACATTATTAAAACAAACCGCACTTTCTATTACGGAGCAACAGCAACAACAATTAGTTAAGTTGGTTTTATTACTGGATAAATGGAATAAAGCGTATAACCTGACTTCTGTGCGTGATCCGCAAGAAATGTTGGTGAAACATATTTTAGACAGTATTGTGGTTAGCCCTTATTTACACGGTAACCGTTTTATCGATGTCGGCACCGGTCCGGGCTTGCCCGGTTTGCCTTTAGCGATTGTTAACCCTGAAAAGCATTTTGTATTGCTGGATAGTTTAGGTAAACGTATTAGTTTTATTCGTAATGCCGTTCTTGAGCTGGGGCTAACTAATGTAGAACCGGTACTAAGCCGAGTAGAAGATTACCATCCCGATCATCAATTTGATGGCGTATTAAGTCGTGCTTTTGCTTCCTTGAAAGATATGACGGAGTGGTGTCATCATTTACCTAAATCGGATGGATTATTTTATGCGCTAAAGGGTCTTTATCACGAAGAAGAAGTGAAAGAATTAAATCCTCAATTTAAGGTGAAAAATGTGATCAAATTAGAGGTTCCCGAACTAACCGGGGAGCGCCATCTCGTCATTTTGTGATGATTTGTTTAAAGTGTGATTTATTTAACGCTTTTTTTACTTTTTTATGTTGAATCTCTTTAGTTCAAAGGTATAATTAGCCAGTTTTTGCATATAAAAAGTAAAATAATGTCCAGAGTTTTAACGCAGACTAAAAATCGTTATAAAAAAACGATGCTAACAGAGATTGGTATCATCCTCGTTTTGAGTGTGCTGTTAGCTTTCTGGAATGGAAAAAGTGCGGTTGATTTTGGTTTAGGATTTCTCTGTGCTTTTTTACCTTTTTGTTTTTTTGTTTATGTGGTTTTTTATCGCAAACAAAATTTATCAACAAAACTGACCGCACTTTATCGTGGGGAAATTGTTAAATTTATCTTAACAATTATTCTTATCTCTGTAGCATTTAAATGGTTGGTTATAAAAGAATTTATTCTATTTTTTATAGGTTTTTTTATGGCATTAATGTTGAATAATCTTATTCCATTTTTGCTTAATAGGTCTTAATTTTTTATAAAGGGTTACTATGTCTGGACAAACAACCTCTGAATATATCAGTCACCATTTATCATTTTTAAAAAGTGGTGATGGTTTTTGGAATATTCATATAGATACCTTATTTTTCTCTATCGTATCAGCCATTATTTTCCTTTTCATTTTTTCACGTGTTGCGAAAAAAGCGACACCGGGCGTGCCAAGCAAAATGCAATGTTTGGTCGAAATTTTAGTGGAATGGATTAATGGTATCGTAAAAGAGAACTTCCATGGTCCACGTAATGTTGTTGCGCCATTGGCGTTAACCATTTTTTGTTGGGTATTCATTATGAATGCCATCGACTTAATCCCGGTGGATTTTCTTCCGCAATTTGCAGGTTTATTTGGTATTCACTATTTGAGAGCTGTGCCAACAGCGGATATCAGTGCGACACTAGGTATGTCAATCTGTGTATTCTTCCTGATTCTTTTCTATACAGTAAAATCCAAAGGTTTTGGTGGATTGGTTAAGGAATATACGTTACACCCATTTAATCATTGGGCGTTTATTCCTGTTAACTTTATTCTTGAAACCGTCACTTTACTGGCTAAACCGATTTCTCTGGCTTTCCGTTTGTTTGGTAATATGTATGCAGGGGAATTGATCTTTATTCTTATCGCTGTGATGTATTCTGCGGATATGGCACTTGCAGCATTGGGAATCCCGTTACACCTCGCTTGGGCTATTTTCCATATTTTGGTTATTACGTTACAAGCATTCATCTTTATGATGTTGACGGTTGTTTACTTGAGTATTGCTTATAACAAAGCAGATCATTAATTTTATTTTTTATTAACCAGCTCTAGGGCTAAACTTAACTTCTATTGGAGAACATTATGGAAACTGTAATTACAGCTACAATTATCGGTGCATCAATCCTTCTTGCATTCGCTGCATTAGGTACAGCTATCGGCTTTGCTATCTTAGGTGGTAAATTCTTAGAATCTTCTGCCCGTCAACCTGAGCTTGCATCTAGCCTATTAACTAAAATGTTTATCGTTGCAGGTTTATTGGATGCGATTGCGATGATTGCTGTTGGTATTTCTTTACTTTTCATTTTCGCAAACCCATTTATCGGTTTATTACAATAATCACCTTATTTGCTTATCAACGTAAAACAAGCAGATTAAGGAGGACGTTGTGAATTTAAATGCAACATTGATTGGTCAACTTATTGCGTTCGCAATTTTCGTGTGGTTCTGCATGAAATTTGTTTGGCCACCAATTATTAATGCAATTGAAAAACGTCAAAGCCAAATTGCGAATGCTTTAGCTTCTGCTGAAGCGGCGAAAAAAGAACAAGCAGATACAAAAATGCTTGTTGAAAAAGAAATTTCCCAAGCAAAAATTCAAGCGCAAGAAATTTTAGATTTAGCCAATAAACGTCGCAATGAAGTTTTAGACGAAGTGAAGGCAGAAGCCGAAGAACTTAAAGCTAAAATTATTGAACAAGGCTATGCAGAAGTTGAAGCTGAGCGCAAACGTGTTCAAGAAGAATTACGTATTAAAGTTGCGTCTTTGGCTATTGCAGGTGCTGAAAAAATTGTTGGGCGTACTGTGGATGAAGCAGCCAACAATGACATTATTGATAAATTAGTTGCAGAACTATAAGAAGGTTGAGCTTATGTCAGAATTAACTACCATAGCTCGCCCTTATGCTAAAGCAGCGTTTGATTTTGCCGTTGAACAAAGTACATCTGATAAAAGTGCGGTTGAAAAATGGAATGAAATGTTAGGTTTTCTTGCTGAGTTAGTGAAAAACGAAGCAATGCAAAGTTACTTAACAAGTTCTTTTTCAGCTCAAAAACTAGCAGATACGGTGATCTCAATTTGTGGTGAACAATTAGATCAATATGGGCAAAACTTAGTTCGGTTAATGGCTGAAAATAAGCGTTTAACTGCCCTTCCGCAAGTTTTTAAAGAATTTCAACATTATGTTGAAGAGTATAAGGCTATTGCGGAAGTTAAAGTAACATCGGCTCAACCATTAAGCTCCATGCAACAAGAAAAAATTGCTGCCGCAATGGAAAAAAGATTAGCCCAAAAAGTTAAGTTAAATTGCAACGTTGATAGCTCGCTCATTGCTGGCGTTATCATTCGTACAGAAGATTTTGTGATTGACGGAAGTAGTCGTGGACAACTTGCCCGTTTAGCAAATGAGTTGCAATTATAAGAGGATTAGAAAATGCAACTAAATTCAACTGAAATTAGTGAATTAATAAAAAAACGCATTGCCCAGTTTAATGTAGAAAGTGAAGCGCGTAATACGGGTACAATCGTTTCTGTAAGCGATGGTATTATTCGTATTCATGGGTTAAGCGAAGTAATGCAAGGGGAGATGATTGCACTTCCGGGTAATCGTTACGCGATGGCATTAAACTTAGAAAGAGATTCTGTTGGTGCTGTGGTAATGGGACCTTATGCAGATCTTGCTGAAGGAATGGAAGTTCAATGTACTGGTCGTATTCTTGAAGTACCGGTTGGTCGCGGTTTATTAGGTCGTGTTGTAAATACGCTTGGTCAACCAATTGATGGTAAAGGTGAAATTGAAAATGACGGTTTCTCTCCGGTTGAAGTTATCGCCCCAGGTGTAATTGAACGTAAATCCGTTGATCAACCTGTACAAACCGGTTATAAAGCGGTTGACTCCATGGTACCAATTGGTCGTGGTCAACGTGAATTGATTATCGGTGACCGTCAAACCGGTAAAACAGCATTAGCGATTGATGCCATCATTAACCAACGTAACTCAGGTATTAAATGTATCTATGTTGCTATCGGTCAAAAAGCATCAACAATTGCTAATGTAGTACGTAAATTAGAAGAACATGGCGCATTAGCTAATACTATTGTGGTTGCTGCGTCTGCATCTGAATCTGCTGCATTGCAATATTTAGCGCCTTATGCCGGCTGTGCAATGGGTGAATATTTCCGTGATCGTGGTGAAGATGCGTTAATCGTTTATGACGATCTTTCTAAACAAGCGGTTGCTTATCGTCAAATTTCCTTATTATTACGTCGTCCGCCAGGTCGTGAAGCTTATCCTGGTGACGTATTCTATCTACACTCACGTTTACTTGAACGTGCTTCTCGTGTAAATGAAGAATACGTAGAAAAATTCACCAAAGGTGAAGTAAAAGGAAAAACCGGTTCTTTAACTGCTCTTCCAATTATTGAAACTCAAGCGGGTGACGTTTCTGCATTCGTTCCTACTAACGTCATTTCTATTACCGATGGTCAGATTTTCTTAGAATCTAACTTGTTTAACTCAGGTATTCGTCCTGCGGTGAACCCGGGAATTTCTGTTTCTCGTGTAGGTGGTTCTGCACAAACTAAAGTTATTAAGAAACTTGCAGGTGGTATTCGTACTGCACTTGCACAATATCGTGAATTAGCGGCATTTGCTCAGTTTGCTTCAGATCTTGATGATGCAACTCGTAAACAACTTTCTCACGGTGAAAAAGTAACCGAATTGTTGAAACAAAAACAATTTTCTCCGCTTTCTGTTGCTGAGCAAGCAGTAGTGTTATTTGCGGTTGAATTTGGTTATTTAGACGATGTTGAGTTATCTAAAATTGCAAGTTTTGAAACCGCACTTTTAGATTATGCAAATCGTAATTATGCCGAGTTTATGCAAGAGCTTACTAAAACCGGTAACTATAATGATGAAATCAAAGATACATTAAAAGGTATTTTAGATAGTTTCAAAGCTAATAGTGCTTGGTAGTAACGGAGAAATAAGATGGCAGGTGCAAAAGAGATAAAAACCAAAATTGCCAGCGTACAAAGTACGCAGAAAATTACCAAGGCAATGGAAATGGTTGCAACCTCGAAAATGCGTAAAACGCAGGACCGTATGGCGGCATCTCGTCCGTATTCTGAAACTATCCGTAGTGTTATCAGCCATGTGTCTAAAGCAAGTATCGGTTATAAACACCCGTTTTTAGTTGAACGGGATGTAAAAAAAGTGGGTATTTTAGTTATTTCTACTGATCGTGGAATGTGTGGTGGTTTAAACGTGAATTTGTTTAAAACCACACTTAACCAAATTAAAGATTGGAAATCACAAAATGCGACGACTGAGCTTGGCTTGATTGGTTCTAAAGGGATTAGTTTTTTCCGTTCCCTTGGTTTTAAGGTAAAAAGCCAACTTTCCGGTTTGGGCGATAACCCTTCTTTAGAAGAATTAATTGGTGTAGCAAATACCATGTTTGATGCTTATCGTAATGGAGAAATTGATGCAATTTATATTGCATACAACAAATTCATTAATACGATGTCGCAAAAACCGGTTGTACAACAATTAGTTCCTTTACCGGAAATGGAAAACGATCACTTAATCGAAAGACAACAGGCATGGGATTATATTTACGAACCTGAACCAAAAGTGTTATTAGACAGCCTTTTAGTTCGTTATTTAGAATCTCAAGTTTATCAAGCGGTTGTAGATAATTTAGCTTCAGAACAAGCGGCTCGAATGGTAGCGATGAAAGCAGCAACAGATAACGCAGGTAATTTAATTAATGACCTACGGTTGGTGTATAACAAAGCTCGTCAAGCAAGTATCACAAATGAATTAAATGAAATCGTTGCCGGTGCGGCTGCGATTTAATAGAAGAGGAACGGTAATGGCGACAGGTAAAATTGTACAAATCATCGGTGCGGTGATTGACGTCGAATTTCCACAAGATGCAGTACCAAAAGTTTATGATGCATTAAATGTTGAAACAGGTTTGACCCTTGAAGTTCAACAACAATTAGGTGGCGGTGTGGTACGTTGTATCGCATTAGGTGCTTCCGACGGTTTAAAACGTGGTTTGAAAGTAGAAAACACAAACGATCCGATTCAAGTACCGGTAGGAACAAAAACCCTTGGTCGAATTATGAATGTGTTGGGTGACCCAATTGATGAACAAGGTCCGATTGGCGAAGAAGAACGTTGGTCTATTCACCGTTCTGCACCAAGCTATGAAGAACAATCAAACAGTACAGAATTATTAGAAACCGGTATCAAAGTTATCGACTTAATTTGCCCGTTTGCAAAAGGGGGTAAAGTTGGTTTATTCGGTGGTGCAGGTGTAGGTAAAACCGTAAATATGATGGAATTAATCCGTAATATTGCGATTGAGCACTCAGGTTACTCCGTATTCGCAGGTGTAGGTGAGCGTACCCGTGAAGGTAACGACTTCTACCACGAAATGAAAGATTCCAACGTATTGGATAAAGTATCTTTGGTTTACGGTCAAATGAATGAGCCACCGGGTAACCGTCTACGTGTTGCGTTAACCGGTTTAACTATGGCGGAAAAATTCCGTGATGAAGGTCGTGATGTATTATTCTTCGTAGATAATATCTATCGTTATACTCTTGCTGGTACTGAGGTATCTGCGCTTTTAGGTCGTATGCCATCCGCAGTAGGTTACCAACCGACCCTTGCTGAGGAAATGGGTGTATTACAAGAGCGTATTACTTCAACTAAAACAGGTTCTATCACGTCCGTACAAGCGGTTTACGTGCCTGCGGATGACTTGACTGACCCATCTCCGGCAACAACCTTTGCGCACTTAGACTCAACCGTTGTATTGAGCCGTCAAATTGCGTCTTTAGGTATTTATCCTGCGGTTGACCCATTAGATTCTACATCTCGTCAATTAGACCCATTAGTTGTTGGTCAAGAGCATTATGATGTTGCTCGTGGCGTACAAGGTATCTTACAACGTTATAAAGAATTGAAAGATATTATTGCGATTCTCGGTATGGATGAATTATCTGAAGAAGATAAATTGGTTGTAGCGCGTGCGCGTAAGATTGAACGTTTCTTATCACAACCGTTCTTCGTTGCTGAAGTATTTAACGGCACACCAGGTAAATACGTTCCGTTAAAAGAAACCATTCGTGGCTTTAAAGGTATTTTAAACGGCGAATACGATCATGTTCCGGAACAAGCGTTCTACATGGTTGGTTCAATTGACGAAGCGCTAGAAAAAGCCAAAAATATGTAATCACTTCAAGCTGATGCATATCAAACTTGAAGGAGAAAAACATGGCAACATTTAATTTAACAGTCGTAAGTGCAGAACAAAAAATCTTTTCCGGTAATGTGAAAAGTGTTCAAGCAACAGGTATTGAGGGTGAACTCGGTGTTTTACCAGGGCACACCCCTTTATTGACGGCAATCAAGCCAGGTATTGTTAAATTTACTTTAGAAAATGATAGCGAAGAAGTTATCTATGTTTCTGGTGGTTTTTTAGAAGTTCAACCAACGATTGTTACTGTTCTTGCGGATGTCGCAATTCGTGGTCAAGAGCTTGATAGCGAGCGTATTCTTGCTGCTAAGAAACGTGCGGAAGAAAACATTCGTCAACATCACCATGATGCTGATTACGAATTGTTAATGTCTAAACTTTCTAAAGAATTGGCAAAACTTCGTGCTTACGAACTTACAGAGAAGTTAGTGAAATCTAAACGCTAATTTCACCGCACTTTAAAACCTGTATTAAATCTGCATTCTAGAATCGAATTACTTCGTTATTTAGAATGCAGATTTTTTATTTTCACTTAATAACCAGTGTCTGTATCTTTTAATCCGTTTACGATAGAAATACCCGCACTGGCGCCAATGCGAGTTGCGCCGGCATTTATCATGGCTAATGCTGTTTGTGTGTCACGAATACCGCCGGAGGCTTTAACACCAATATTGCCTACAGTTTGTTTCATTAGTGCAACATCTTCTACGGTAGCTCCGCCTTTGTTGAAGCCAGTAGAGGTTTTAACAAAAGCTACTTGTAATGCTTTACAAATTTCACAAGCATGGACAATTTCGTCTTTGGTAAGCAAGCAAGTTTCCAGAATTACTTTTAGTGGTACCCCATGACAGGCATTAAGAACACCTTGAATATCTTCTTTTACAGCTTGCCATTTTCCCGATTTAATCCAGCCAACGTTAATTACCATATCAATTTCATTTGCGCCGGCAGCAATGGCCTGTTCTGTTTCAAACGCTTTTACTGAAGTTAAATTGGCACCTAGCGGAAATCCCACAACGGTACAGATTTTTACGTTGGAATGCGCTAATTTTTGTTTTGCTAAAGGAATGTAGCTTGAATTAATGCATACAGAAAAGAATTGGTGGGCAATAGCTTCCTCACAAAGTTTCAAAATATCTGTTTCGCTCTTTTCCGCTGTTAGTGCAGTGTGATCAATATAATGTGCAATTTGTTTTGCTTCCATTTGTATTTCCTCCTTAGAAAATAATCAGATAATTATAACTAAAATAAGTTTAATGAACGTGATCCATTTAACGTTTCTAAGGTTTTGCTGTAAGTGAGAATAATCTTTGTGCTTTTTATTATGGGTATGAAGAAAAAGAGGGAGAAAGTGCGGTGGGTTTTTACCGTGTTTTTCGTTGCAATATTCCGTTAGAATGTGTTGAGAACAGTGTTTTCGCCTGCGTGGCTATTAAAATGTTATATGAGGTTGTAATGAAAAAATGGTGGCGATATGCCTTGTTTGCTTTATTTGTGTTAGTGGTTGGGGTGTGTTCTCTGCCATGGTGGTTGACGCCCAAACAGGTGGAACAAATGGCTAACCATTTTTTATTGCCTGAATACCGTTTACAGCTTTCAGATCAATGGCTGATGCAAAGTAGTGAACTACAACTTTCTGAATTACAGTTGGCTACCTCAGAATGCACGCTTGCTACGTTACAAAATGTTCGTTTGAATTGGTGGCCGCCTCGTCTTGAGGTGGAAAGTGCGGTACTGGATTATGCTTGTTTTGACTATTTGCCTGTGAGTGAAGAGACAAAAACACCGCCAAAATTGACCGCACTTTTTGACATTATTCCTGATAGTGAATTGGTTGTTGAACATTTACATATTAAAGGGTTGGATGGAACACAACAGCCAATGCTACATCAATTGATTTCTTCCGATAAGTCAGTCTCTGCGCATTATGATGGTGAAAAACTGAAGCTTCATGCAAATGCGAGAACGAATGCAGGATTGCTATTACAACATCATTCTACTCTTGTTCGTCAACATTCCTCCTTTCAATGGCGTGGACAAACAGATTTTCATCCCTCTACCACAGAGAACTATCATTTAAATTTCACATTGCAACTTAATGATGAATTATGGCAGCCACCTTCACAGGGAGACATTATTCTGGATTGGCAGAATTCGCAATGGACGGTAGAAAAAGGACATCTTCAATTTGTTTGGAATGGAGTTGAGGGGAAAATAACAGCCCAAGATTTGACCCGAAACGCGCCCTTGCTTGATATTCCTTTTACTTTTACGGAGAAGGGATTGGATATTTCTTGGGGGACTTTTTATTGGACGTTTGATGGGTATCAGCCGATAAAAGGCTTCTTGGGTTTGGCTGCTCGTAAGCCACAAGAAGGTTGGCTACCTTTAGGCTTAGATTTAAACGTTATATTGCAAACCTTTGGAGAACAAGGCAAAGGGGAAATTGTTATTTCAGGTAAAAATGGTGAGATAGGCGGCGGTGAAAAGAAGAATGCGCTTTTCTTTGATCTGACGACTCGAGGGGATTTACGTTATAACAATACAGTGGCGCAAACGAACTTGAAATATCATATTGGTGGTGACTTTGATTTGCCTTTATTGCGTTTTTACCCCGGCTCTATTTTTAAAATGGATAATTTACAGCCTGACTCAAAAATCCATGTGCGCATACCTTTAGATGATGTTCTAATTGGGCGCTATGGTTTAGAAGGGCGATTGCAAGCAACGTTGCAAGGATTTACACCACAATTTGAACAATTGGATTTGAAATTAGATGGGCTGGCACATGAGTTTATTGCCGGTATTAAAACAATTTTTGAATTGCGTGATGAGCGACAAAAACTTCGTGTAGCTGAATTGCAGGCTGCAAATCGTTGGGATTGGACAATTGAAGGTGATGCGCTGTGGAAATCTTTAAAGACGCTGGTAAATATTAAAGGTATTGGTTTTTGGGAGGGGGATCATATTGAGCTTAACCAACTTTTTGCGCATTCTGGAAAAGTGAGTATTGATGGCGTCAAAATGGCACCTATTTCTTTAGAGCTGAAAGATCGTTTACGTTGGAATTACGAAAAACAACACTTTCGAGGATTGATGCAAGCAAAAACCGACTGGATTGAATTTGCCTATGGTGGACGGTTTGAAAAACCGGTTTTTGGTTTAGGGATTGATGGAAAAAGCATCGATCACTTTAATGCTGCAGGGGATTTAAAAGCGGGTTCGCTTGGTCCGTTAGATTTGTTTGCAACATATGAAAATAATGCGCTTAGCGGAAAAATTAGTTGGAAGGAACAATCTGCGAAAGTTTTCCAATCCTTGTTTCCGCGACAATGGGAATGGATTATCCACCAAGGCAGTATTAAAGGCGAAAGTGATTTTGTTATTAATGGTGGCGGTATTGCCATGACCGGTATATTAAATTTACACCATGGTAAAATCACCATGCCGGATGGTGAAATTGAGGGACTTAATATTTCTTTTCCTTTGAATTATCAAAACCTTAAATTACAGCTTAAATCAAACCAACCGATTAACTTTTCTGTTAAAAATATGAGAATAGGGGTGCTTACAACACATAATGGAACGTTTGATATATTCGGCACTTATCCTTATTCAGAGCATCATCCGTTAACTTTAAGTAAGGTAAAAATAGGTTTGTTTGATGGAGAATTAATAGTAGATAAGTTGAATTTTCCTCAGCGACAAATGGCAGTGCTTTCCTTTAAAAATATTGACTTAGCACAAGTGCTAGAAATGGCGCAGTATAATCAGTTGAGTTTAAACGGGCGGGCAAATGCAACATTTCCTTTTTGGTTGGGACATAAAACGTGTTTGATTTGTAATGGTAAATTGGAGCAAGTAGGTAAATTACACCTTAAAGTGAATGAGAGTGTTGTGGATGGCTTAAAAAAAGGTGGTTGGACAGAAGGTATTTTGGTGGATTTACTTAAAGAATTGGAATTAAACGGTTCTCAGGCTTCCATTGATTTAGCGCCCAATGGGCAAATGACATTACGTGCGACTATCAATGGGTTTAATCCTACTAAGCAAAGCCATCATCCAATAATTTTAAATTATATGCATAGAGAAAATATGTTTGAGTTGTGGGACATGATAGACTACGGCTCGCAATTTGAACAAAAATTACAACATCGACTTTATCGGCAGTTAGAAAAATGAAAAAACATCTGAAAAAATCACCGCACTTTTTTTGCTTATTGCTTTGTTTTGTACTTGTGGCTTGTACCCCAACGATTCAGCTGGATACCCCTAAAGAAGGCATTACTATCAACATGAATGTAGTAGTAGATCATAATATCAGTGTCAAAATGGATGAAAAAACACAAGAGGCAACAGGTGCTAGCGTAAAGTCTTCGGTGAAATAAGGAAATTCCGCATAGGTTCGCGCCGTATTATAAGAAATAAAAAGCCTTTAAAACTTTTGTTTTAAGGGCTTTTTATTTTAGTTTATTAGCTGGGGTAATCGGGAGGTTTCGGAACGCTATAAAAAAAGAGGTTTTTTGGAATTATAAAAAGCGATTTAACCAGAAAATGATGATGGTTAGAAATGCGAAAAAATTGGCAGTCTCCGCGCGTCAGAAACCCTGTGGAGGTGCTATTCCCTCAGGAGTACCTTTCTTTAAGGGTGAATAAATCTGTTTTATCTGCCAACATCACGGTATAAAACGACAACAGAGAAAATCTGCCGTCATCTTGTGCTTTATAGAATTTTGCTAAAAGTTCCGTCAGTTTGTCAGGCTCTATGGTGTTCATGCCTTTTACGCGCGGTTTATCAAATTCCCATTGAATTTCGGCTAAGTTGTTAGTGGCAATTAAGCCACGGTGCAAGGCGTAGCGCATAACATGATTTACGTTGTTCAATATTTTCCTGACGGTCTCTAATTTCCCCGCATGCTCTAATGGCTTGAAGGCATTAATGCCAATAAGCGCCAATATTCTTCACGCTTGGCGCGCACATCAGCAAGGGAAAATTTAGGATAGCTTCCTAAGCCAAATTTATCCCGCTTCTTGGTGTGAGGATGATAGTAACTAAAAAACGATTACTAGTAGCTTATGTAGATTTACAATAAAGCTTTTTAGATATTGGTTTGGTGGGTTGTTTATGTGGATTTATCGGGATGACATGGATTGGCGGAAGATCGTAGGAGTTGAACCTACCCGAGACTGCTGGCAGCCTCAACAGGATTTGAAGTCCTGCCGCTTCACCGGAAACGACGATCTTCCTTTTGGAAATTGGTGCGAACTTTAGCGCAAAAGTCGGGGCGATTCAAGTTGAGTTGAAAAATAATAGCGTGAATTGATTAAATAAAAAGTGCGGTCAGAAAAATGATTAAATTTCTGACCGCACTTTTGGTTTTATCGCTTGAAATTAACGACGTGGTAAATAACGTGTTGGATCCACAGATTTGCCTTTGTAGCGAATTTCAAAGTGAAGTTTTACATCGTTGGTGCCGGTGTTACCCATTTTGGCGATTTGTTGGCCGGCTTTCACTTCTTGCTGATCTTTCACTAAGATGCTGTCGTTATGGGCATAGGCACTGAGGAAATCGTCGTTGTGTTTGATGATGATAAGATTTCCGTAACCGCGGAGTGCATTGCCGGCGTAAACGACACGGCCACCTGCCGCAGCGTTAACGGCTTGACCACGAGAACCGCCAATATCAATCCCTTTATTGCCGCCATCGGAGCTGGAGAAGCCTTGAACGACATTACCACTTGTTGGCCAGCGCCAAGCAATGGTGGAGGCGACCGGTGCATTGTCTTGTGGGATTGGTTGGCTTGCCACAGGTTGGTTTTGAACTTGTACTGGTTGATTTACCGGTGCGGTGTTTACCGGCGGTAAACCACCTGCGGTGGCTTTTACCGGGCCGGTGATAGTGCCATCAGAACCATATTGTGTGCCATTTGCACCCGGCGTGTAAGTAACGGTTGGCTCACTGCTTACCGGTTGTTGAACTGGCGCTTGTGGTTGAGGCGCAACAGCAGGTTGTGTCACGCTTTGAGTACGTCCGTTAGACACTTTCAAGGTTTGCCCTACGCTTAAATTGTAAGGTTCCTTCATATTATTTAAAGCCGCCAATTCTTTCACATCCAAACCGGAAATGTACGCGATAAGGAACATGGTATCGCCTTTGCGCACGGTGTAAGTGTTACCTTTGTAGAAGCCTTTGTTAATTTGGCTGTAATCCGGTGCGTTGGTGGTTGGATTGCGCGGAATCGTGAAATCCTGAGAAGTTTGTTGCGGTTTATTTTGCACTACCGGCGCTGATTGTGGTTTTGGTGCCGGTTGCGGTTGATAAGTTGGTTGGAAATTTGGCTGTGGCGCAGATTGTGCCGGTGCTTGAGGCATTGGCGTATTCATGCTGTTGGGTATGCTACTTTGTTGAATTTGTGGTTCCCAAGTGGCATTCCCGCCCATAGATGGGCTGTCAACCGGCTGCATCATGCCCGGTGATAATGTGCCATCGGCACTTTCTACCGGGGCTGGAGAATCTGAGCTACAAGCTGTAAGAACAGCAAGGGTAATTGGTAAAAGTAAAAAGGATTTTTTCATGGAGGTATTCCTTATTGCATATTTGTTGGCATACGTTGTTGTTGAATTTCTGGCATCCAACTACCGCCTGCGATAGCGCCGGTGCCTTCTACCGGTTGCATAATGCCCGGCGGAAGTGAATTTTCGTCTTTGCGAGCATCATCAGAAGAACAGGCCGCGAGAGTTAATACCATAGACAATAATAAAATTGATTTTTTCATTTTATAACCTTGATTAACGTAAAATAAAATAAGCGACAACAGCTAAAAGCACCACTGACCAACCGATGACTTCAATGGATTTGCGCAGTTTAGCTGCAAATTTCTCGCCGCCCCAAGCCGCTAATTTGGCGACTAATAGAAATCTTGCCGCGCGGGAAATAAACGCGGTGATGACAAAGGGTAAAAATGCCATTTGCATCACGCCGGCACAAATGGTGAAAACCTTGTAAGGAATTGGTGAGAACCCAGCTACAAACACCACTAAAATGCCCCATTTTTCAAACCATTGAATAGCGGTTTGCCAATGTGATTGATATCCCCATTGGTTAATATAATGTTCTACAAAATCAAACGCATAATAACCCAATGCATAACCGATGATACCGCCCAACACGGAAGCAATCGCCGTAAATAAGGCAAATTTCATCGCACTTTGCGGTTTTGACATGGACATTGGGATAAGCATGACATCCGGCGGAATGGGGAAGAAAATTGCCTCAATAAAACTGACAAACGATAACCAAAATGGGGCGAAACGGTGTTTCGACCAAGCCATGGTTTTATCGTACATTGCGCCAAACAAATTCATTTACTTTCCTTATGTTGAAAGACGAAATTATTCACTTTCTAACCAATGTTGTAAAGCCTTCATTGAATGGTGTGCCGTCATATCGACTTGTATTGGTGTGATGGACACATAGCCGTTTTTTACCGCATGAAAATCCGTGCCTTCGCCCTCATATTCCGGCAATCCGCTCAGCCCGATCCAATAAATATCTTCGCCACGGGGGCTTTGTTGTTTAATGACTTCGGCGGAAGAAGAACGGTAACCCAAATGGCAGACTTTAATGCCTTTGAGTTCTTCATAAGGCACATCCGGCACATTAATATTGAGAATTTCGTGTTTGCCCAATAATTGAGAATGTAATTTAGGGACGAGTTCGCATACCACACGGGCTGCCGTTTCAAAATGTTGACGGCCATCAAGAGATACCGCAATAGACGGCAAGCCAAGATGACGCCCTTCAAAGGCGGCGGCCACGGTACCGGAATACAATACGTCATCACCCAAATTTGCGCCGGCGTTAATGCCGGATACTACTAAATCGATGCGTCCGGAAAGAAAACCGTTGAGCGCAATGTGAACGCAATCAGCGGGCGTACCGTTAACGCAATAATCGCCATTTTCCAAATGTAACGGTTGTAATGGTTTCACTAAGGTTAACGAACTTGAGGCGGCACTGCGGTTGCTGTCCGGTGCCACAATGGTGACGTTGGCGATATTGCGTAAGGCGTCTGCCATGGCGCGAATGCCTGGGGCATGAATGCCGTCGTCGTTACTCAATAAAATATTCATATTCTTCCTGTGTTTTAATTTTCTACGTTGACCAGTTCGCGAATAAGCGCAGTGGCATAACTGCCCGCCGGTAAATCAAATTGAAGTCGCAAGCCGTTTGGTTCAAATTGCCATTGGAATTGCTGGGGTTGCATTAATATTGGGCGGCGTGCCGCTTTCATACGTTCTTGGCGCATTAACGCGAATAACGCTTGATGTTGGGCGAAAATTTCATTTTCAAAATCCACCGCACTTTTCTCTTCTTCGCCGATAAGTGGCGCGGTGAGCAAAACATCTTGTTGCACCAAACGTTGTTGTAATTGCGCTAAATCTTCCGATTTATCCACCACAAACCAACTGTGTGAACCGCTCAGTTGCAAAACATCACCGATCAAAATTTGCTGAGCCAAGTCTAATTCCATTCGTTTGGACACGATTAAATTGAAAATTTCGCTGCGTGCGGCGGAAAGATAAAAACTGCGTTTATGACGATCTTTGACTTTAATTTCGCCGTTTGCCCAGCGTAACGCCTGGGTTAAGTTATTGCCATCACGGCCAAAACGTTGTTCGGTGAAATAATTTGGGAAGCCGTTTTTTGCCAGAAAATCTAACCGCACTTTGAGTTCGTCGGTTTCTTCAGCGTTGCGGAGCAAAATCTCAAAATGGTTGCCTTGTAAGCTGCCGATACGAATTTTGCGTTGGTGGCGGGTGACGTCGAGAATTTCTACACCCTCGAGGGAAAATTGACTGAAATCCGGTGTTGGTTGCCCGGGCATTTGCAGACTGAACCATTGCTCGGTAACAGCCTTGCGATCTTTCAAACCGGCGTAGCTCATATTGCGCGCGGAAATGCCGGCAAATTTCGCCAGTTGCTCGCCCACAAACAAGGTGTTGCAATCGGTTTTACGTACTTTTACAGCGACAAATTCGCCATCGCCACTCATGTCGTAGCCGAGTTGTTCTTTCACCACAAAATCTGCACATTCCGCTTTTAAAAGTGCGGTCTGTTTTGGCGGTGTTTTTTGCAAATAGGCTAAATCCATCATGGTTTGCATACCAACAATGCCACGGCTTCGCAGGCAATGCCTTCACCGCGACCGGTAAAGCCCAGTTTTTCCGAGGTGGTGGCTTTGACATTCACTTGTTCGATATCAACGGTTAAATCCTGCGCAATGAGGGCACGCATGGCGTCAATGTGTGGGCGCATTTTTGGCGCTTGGGCGATAATGGTTACATCTACATTGCCTACGACATAGCCTTTTGCCTGTACTTGACGGTACGCCTCGCGCAATAACACGCGGCTGTCTGCGCCTTTGTATTGCATATCCGTGTCAGGGAACAGCTTGCCGATATCGCCCAAAGCGACCGCGCCAAGCAAGGCATCGGTCAGTGCATGGAGCGCTACATCGCCGTCGGAATGGGCGATAAAGCCTTTGTCAAAGGGAATGGTGACGCCGCCGATAATGAGCGGGTTGTCGGTACCGAAAGCATGAACGTCAAAACCATGGCCGATTCGTATCATTTTGTCTTCCTCATTAAATAAAATTCCGCCAACGCCAAATCTTCCGGGCGGGTGACTTTAATATTATCGCTACGTCCCGCCACCAAGTGCGGTTGAAATCCTGCGAGTTCCATGGCAGAGGCTTCGTCAGTCACCGCAAGCTGTTGCTGTTGGGCGTGGATTAACGCATTTCGTAATAACTCTGCGCGGAAAAATTGTGGCGTTTGCGCCAACCAAAGTTGACTGCGATCTTCGGTGTGGGCAATTTGTTGTGAAGGCAGAGCGCGCTTGATGGTATCCGTCGCCGGAATCGCCAAAATTGCGCCGTTATCATCCTCAATTTGAAGTAATTTGTCTAAATCGCCGTGCGTTAAGCAAGGACGTGCCGCATCATGTACCATCACCCAAACATCCGTGCCGGCATTTTGTATTGCTTTTAATCCGTTTAACACCGAATCCGCACGGGTTTCTCCACCTTCGACCAACGTCATTTTGGGGTTTTGTGTCAGATTAAGTTGAGCAATATAAGGATCGTCGGCAGCCACTGCCAACACGATTTGGCTGATGTGCGGATAAGAGAGCAGCACGTTTAGGGTGTGCTGCAAAATAGGTTGTCCGTGAATAGGAAGGTATTGTTTCGGTTTGCTCGCCTGCATCCGACTGCCAATGCCGGCCGCCGGCACAACGGCGATAATCTTGCGATTTGAGGTCATTATTTATGTTCTTTGACGATGTGATAGAAAGTTTCGTTTGGTTTCACCATTTCATGCTGTAAACGGGCGCGTTCTTCAATGGCATCCACCCCTTCTTTTAAGTCTTTAATTTCTGCAGCAATGATTTGATTTCGTTGGGAAAGTTTTTCATTTTCCTGTTGATGGATGGCGATTTCTTTGGTGGTGTTTTTATAATCCCAATAGCCGTTTTTGCCGAACCAAAAATCGTATTGGAACAGTACCAAAACCGCGAATAATAAAGAGAGAAATAAGCGCATAAAAAACCGGTAAATCGAATCGAAAAAAATTGCGCCTAGTTTACCTTGAATTGCACCAAAATGCGATATTGCCCGCCCTGCGCCGAATAATTTCTTAAAAATTGAGGTGTATCGTAGTAAGATAAGGCAATTTTTAATAGCCTGTGAGGTGCCCATGAAACCCTATTTAATTGCTCCTTCCATTCTTTCTGCTGACTTAGCGCGTTTGGGTGAAGATGTGGAAAATGTCTTAAAGTGCGGTGGTGATGTCGTTCATTTTGATGTGATGGATAACCATTATGTCCCGAATTTAACTTTCGGGCCTGCCGTGTGCAAAGCCTTACGCAATTATGGTATTACTGCGCCGATTGATGTGCATTTGATGGTGAAACCGGTGGATCGCATTATCCCGGATTTTGCCAAAGCGGGTGCCAGCTACATTACCTTCCACCCGGAATCCTCTGAGCATATCGACCGCACTTTGCAACTTATCCGTGATAACGGCTGTAAATCCGGTTTAGTATTTAACCCGGCAACGCCGTTAAGCTATTTAGATTATGTGATGGACAAAGTGGATATTATTTTATTGATGTCGGTGAATCCGGGCTTTGGCGGACAATCTTTCATTCCGGCAACCTTAGAAAAACTAAAACAGGCAAGAAAACGTATTGATGAGAGCGGATTGGATATTCGTTTAGAAGTGGATGGCGG
This sequence comes from Aggregatibacter sp. oral taxon 513, assembly GCF_018128305.1. NCBI lineage: Bacteria > Pseudomonadati > Pseudomonadota > Gammaproteobacteria > Pasteurellales > Pasteurellaceae > Aggregatibacter > Aggregatibacter sp. oral taxon 513. The sequence goes on along the minus strand of NZ_CP072381.1, from coordinate 1,872,840 downwards.
CGTGAAAGTGAGCAATATTGCAGAAATTGCCCGTGCCGGTGCGGATATGTTCGTTGCTGGTTCGGCGATTTTCGATCAACCGGACTATAAAAAAGTCATTGATGAAATGCGTCAACAGTTAGCCGCAGTAGGAAAATAAGCATGACAGGACAGTTTAAATTAATCGGTTTTGATTTGGATGGCACGTTGGTGGACAGTCTGCCTGATTTGTCGCTATCTGTAAATTCAGCATTAGCAGAATTTGATTTGCCACAAGCGCCTGAAACGTTGGTGCTCACTTGGATTGGCAACGGCGCGCAGATTTTAATTGCTCGCGCATTGGAATGGGCAACGGCACAATCGAGCAAAACCTTGACAGAAGGCCAAATTGCCACATTAAAAGAGCGTTTTAATGTCTTTTACGGCGAAAATATCTGTAACCGCAGCCGTTTATTCCCTCACGTGAAAGAGACTTTGCAGAAACTCAAAGCCAAAGGTTACCGTTTGGCTGTGGTTACCAACAAACCGACCCAACATACCCGCCCTGTGTTAAAGGCTTTCGGCATTGAAGACTTATTCGATGAAGTGTTGGGCGGACAATCGTTACCGGCCATCAAACCTCACCCGGGCCCGCTGTTCTATTTATGCGGCAAATTCGGTTTATACCCGAAACAAGTGCTGTTCGTCGGCGATTCCCGCAACGATATTATTGCTGCCCATAATGCCGGTTGCCCGGTGGTGGGATTAACCTACGGTTACAACTACAATATTCCAATCTCTGAATCCCATCCGGATTGGGTCTTTGAGGATTTCGCGGAGCTATTGACGCTTGTTTGATTGATTCTTCTGAATGGATGGCGCAAACGTCCACGTTTGTGCCTTTATTTAATTTTGGCTACAGCACAAGCGTGGACGCTTGCGCTATCAATAATAAGATTTAAAAATTAAGGATGTAAAAATGACCAAACCTATCGTGTTCAGCGGCGTACAGCCATCAGGTGAATTGACTATCGGTAACTACCTCGGTGCGTTGCGTCAGTGGGTGAAAATGCAGGATGACTACGAATGCCTGTTCTGTATCGTGGATCAACACGCCATCACCGTACGCCAAGATCCGGTGGCATTACGCAAAGCCACCTTGGACGTGTTGGCATTATATTTAGCCTGCGGTATCGACCCGGCAAAATCCACGATTTTCATTCAATCTCATGTGCCGGAACACGCGCAATTGGCTTGGGTGTTAAACTGCTACACATATTTCGGCGAAATGGGTCGTATGACCCAGTTTAAAGACAAATCCGCCCGTTATGCAGAAAACATCAACGTAGGTTTGTTCACTTATCCGGTCTTAATGGCGGCTGATATTTTGCTTTACCAAGCCAACCAAGTACCAGTGGGCGAAGACCAAAAACAACATTTGGAAATCACCCGCGACATCGCGCAACGTTTTAATTCCTTATACGGACCGCACTTTGCTGTGCCGGAAGTGTTTATCCCAAAAGCAGGTGCGCGCGTGATGTCCTTGTTGGAACCGGAAAAGAAAATGTCTAAATCGGACGAAAACCGCAACAACGTTATCGGCTTATTAGAAGACCCGAAAGCGGTTGCGAAGAAAATCAAACGCGCGGTAACCGACTCCGATGAGCCGCCGGTGATTCGTTATGACGTGAAAAATAAAGCGGGCGTGTCCAATCTTCTCGATATTCTCTCTGGCGTGAGCGGCAAAACTATTGCAGAACTTGAGCAGGAATTTGAAGGCAAAATGTATGGTCACTTAAAAGGTGCTGTCGCCGACGAAGTTTCCGCCATGTTGACTACGTTGCAAGCACGTTACCACCATTTCCGCAACAACGAGGAATTACTCCTCCAAATTGCTAAAGACGGTGCGGAAAAAGCCAAAGCACGCGCACAAGAAACGTTAGCGAAAGTGTATGACGCCATTGGGTTTATTGGTGCGAAGTAAGTCATTCCACACAAAAACAAAAGCGGCGTTAAAGCCGCTTTTTTATTTCAAGGGAAAAGCTAAAGGCAAACAAAAAGTGCGGTGAAAATCCACTGTAAATTTTGACCGCACTTTTTCATCGTGATAAAAAAATAGAGAATTTTAGGATGTAATTACGCCATCACCGGATACGACGATATTTCCAACGTAAGAGGGTTTTGTAAGGCGTTTGTTCATTGATTAATCCTTAGGAAAATTGGCACAAGAGTGGACGCTTGCGCCATCGGAGGCGTCTTATGTGTTGGCGACAAAGCAGCAGCGGAAAAAATTCGTCAAGACAGTTTAAAATCAGCCATGTCTATTCAAGATAAACCTGCTGAAATACAAGATGAACCAAAAACAGACGAAGAACCAACCGCACTTATTGCGAAACGTGATTAAAATAAACAACGACGGGGCTGAATAAAGCCCCGTTTTTTTCATTCCTAACCACCATTTATTTCATTTAAAACCCGCTGCTTATTACATTTCATTATAGGTAATAACTTTCCATTCTTTTCTCACCGATTCAAAATTTTTTACTATATCGCCACGCAAACGATTAAATCATGAAAAATGAATTGGGATTATATTTTAAGTGCCACACCACGTTTTGTTCATGCCATGCTGATGACACTTCATCTCGCCTTTTGGGGTATTTTATTGTCGCTGGTAATTGGTGTGATTTGTGCGGTGATTACCACCTACAAAGTCAAATCATTAACTTGGCTAGTAAAAGGCTATATCGAGCTTTCTCGCAATACGCCTTTATTAATTCAAGTATTTTTTCTCTATTTTGGGCTTTCTAAAATTGGTCTGAAATTAGATGGGTTTACTTGCGGCATTATCGGCCTGGCATTTTTAGGTGGAAGCTATATGGCAGAAGCTATTCGCGGAGGTCTGGAAGCGGTATCAAAAGGGCAAATTGAATCAGCCTTAAGTATTGGTCTAACCCCTTTTCAAGCTTTTCGCTATGTGATTTTCCCACAGGCCTTTGCGATTGCGACACCTGCAATCGGCGCAAATTGCTTGTTCTTAATGAAAGAAACCTCAGTGATCAGTGCCGTTGCCGTAGCCGAACTGATGTTTGTAGCGAAAGAAGTCATCGGGCTCGATTACAAAACCAATGAGGCCTTATTTTTATTAGTGGTGTTTTATTTGATCATTCTATTACCGATGTCTCTGTTCATCAGTTATTTAGAACGCCGGACTCGGAGAGCAAAATATGGGGCTTGAGTTATTATTCCAAGGTAGCAACATTGAACGCTTGCTTAACGGTTTATGCGTGACGGCTGAAATTGCGTTCATTTCTGTCTTCTTCGCCTGTATTTTAGGCGTGATTTTTGGCGTAATCATGACGAACAGAAACCCAATTATCAAAGCCATTTGCAGCTTTTATTTAGAATTTGTACGCATCATTCCATTATTAGTATTACTTTTTCTCGCTTATTTCGGTTTAGCAAAATGGTTTGATATTCACTTAGATGGCGTTTCTGTATGTATTTTGGTGTTTATTTTCTGGGGAACAGCAGAAATGGGGGATTTAGTGCGTGGTGCATTAACTTCCATTGAAAAACATCAAGTGGAATCAGCCTACGCTCTGGGCTTAACGCCGTTTCAAACCTTTGTGTATATTTTACTTCCGCAAAGTTTAAAGCGTGTGACACCAAGTGCTATTAACCTCTTTACTCGTATGGTAAAAACCAGCTCTTTGGCGATGTTAATTGGTGTGGTTGAAGTAATTAAAGTCGGTCAACAAATTATTGAGCATTCATTATTTAGTAATCAATCGGCGGCGCTTTGGATTTACGGTGTCATTTTCGGTTTATATTTTGTGATTTGTTACCCGCTATCCTTATTTTCCCGTTATTTAGAAACCCGTTGGGAAAGTTAATTTTAATTAGGAAAACACATGGCGTTATTAGAAATTAAAAACCTCGTCAAAAATTACGGTGATGTAGAAGCACTCAAAGGCATCAATCTTTCTATAGAGAAAGGCGAAGTTGTCGTTATTTTAGGTCCATCGGGTTGTGGTAAAAGTACTTTTTTACGCTGCCTAAATGGATTAGAAGAAATAAAGAGCGGTCAGATTTTGCTTCAAAATGCTGGAGAGTTAGGTAAAGACATTCCTTGGGTCAAAGCACGTCAACGCATTGGGATGGTATTCCAAAGTTATGAACTCTTCGCTCATTTATCAGTAATTGACAATATTTTACTCGGTCCTTTAAAAGTACAAAAACGCGATCGCGCAGAAGCTGAAAAACAAGCCGATGAGTTACTTAAACGTGTAGGTCTATATGACCGAAAAAATGCCTATCCGCGTGAATTATCAGGTGGGCAAAAACAGCGAATTGCTATTGTGCGTTCACTTTGCATGAACCCTGAAATTATTCTGTTCGATGAAGTCACTGCTGCCCTTGACCCTGAAATGGTACGCGAAGTACTTGATGTGATTTTAGGTCTCGCTAAAGATGGTATGACGATGCTCATCGTTACCCATGAAATGAACTTCGCCCGTCAAGTAGCTAACCGCATTGTGTTTATGGATAAAGGGCAAATCATTGAACAGGCAAAACCGGAAGATTTCTTCACGAATCCAACCACGGATCGTGCGAAAACATTCTTAAATATCTTAAATTATGAACCGAGAGGGACAAACTATGAAGAAAACATTTAAAACATTGACCGCACTTTTAGCCACTGCCACCTTAGCATTTGGCTTAACCGCGTGTAATGATAAAGAACTAGCTAAAGACGGAGCAAAAACAATCTCAAGCCTTGAGCAAATACAAAAAGATGGCAAAGTGCGCATTGGTGTATTTAGCGATAAACCACCATTTGGTTATGTGGATGCGCAAGGTAAAAGCCAAGGCTTTGATGTCGAAATTGGTAAAGAGATCGGTAAAGACTTATTAGGTGACGAAAACAAAGTAGAGTTTGTTTTAGTGGATGCCGCAAACCGTGCTGAATACTTACTTTCTAAGAAAGTTGATATTATCTTAGCTAACTTTACTGTGACACCTGCTCGTAAAGAAGTGGTAGATTTTGCTAATCCATATATGAAAGTGGCACTCGGTGTCGTTTCAAAAGATGGCTCAGTCATTACTGATCTTGAACAATTAAAAGGCAAAACTTTAATTGTAGATAAAGGTACCACGGCTGATATTTTCTTTACCAAAAACTATCCAGATGTGAAGTTATTGAAATTCGAACAAAATACAGAAACCTTTGAAGCCTTACGTGATGGCCGTGGTGATGCCTTATCTAACGACAATACCTTCTTATTCGCTTGGGCAAAACAAAATCCAGGTTATACCGTAGGCGTAAAAAACTTTGGTGATCAAGATGTTATTGCACCAGCTGTTCGCAAAGATGCACCTGAATTGTTAAATTGGTTAAATAACGAAATCCAAACCTTAGGCAAAGATGGTCGTTTAAAACAAGCTTACGAAAAAACTTTATTGCCAGTTTATGGGGATACCGTAAACGAAAGCAATATCGTGGTTGAATATAAATAATTTAACCCAATTCACTTCCCCTGTAATTTCCCCACAGGGGAAGTGAAAACTCCTTTATTTTTGACCACTCTTTGGAAGATGTGGTGTAAATCTCGCCTTTAATGGCATTCTTTCCTGAATACGTTCCCGATTAATCTATAACGCCGCCTCTGTGGCTTCATAGTCCAACCATAAACTTGGATCATCAGGTAACATTTCATTCCAAATATATTGTACGTTAAAGCCTCGCGCCTTACATTCCGCATGCAATGCATCATACCGTTTCTTTAAAAACGCCAATTTATTAAAGAAAAAACGCACATGCCCTTCACCTAATTTATATTCCGTAGGCTGTCCTTTCAAATGAAATTTACCTTTCGCCACGGCATTAGGAATGCGGGTTAATTCACGATGTTCAGCTAAAAGATGCTGATCACAAAGCTCCTCAGGTGGAACAAGATTAATTCGAGTCATAAGTCATACCAAATAAAAAGGAACATAGTACGGGGCGTAAAGGTATTTGTCTATGATTTACTTATCTCTTTAAAAGAATAAATATTCAAGCATTTCAAAAAAGATATTTATCTGAGCATTTTAATAAAGTATTGATCTATTCAAAATAAACAGTACGATCGTCCTAACCTTAACAACTTATTATGGTCCACAAGAGCAATATTCATAATTTAAAGTGAATAAAGAAGATACCATAAAAAATATTTCATACTTTTGAGACATTCCAAATGAGAATCCTACTCTTTTTAACGCATTTCGCCATGCTGTTATTTAGTGCTTATTTATGGCACAAATTTGGCGTGCATTGGTTGCAAGTTAGTGGTTATGATTTAACGTTAAACGACCCTGTAGCTAATAGTCTAAATCATTCTATTAATATCTATTTTAGACTTATTGCCATTACTAGTTTCAGCTATCTCTTTTTTGCTATTTTTCAACGTTTTTATCGCAGCTTTGCGATGTTGCTATGGATGGCGAAAGTTGGAGTATTCGGGAAATATTTATTTGATTTGAATGCGCTACAAGGCACCAATTATGATGGTATGTTCCAAACCTCATCGGTTTATATTTATTTTTTATGCCCATTATTGTTAAGTTTGTTATCCTACCTTTATTGTAAGAAATAAAACAAGTAAACTCATAACTTAGCAATTCAAAAGGGTTTGCAAGCGGTTAAATTTTGTAGGAATTTTACCAATCTCTCCATTCAATAAGGATTCATCATGAAAAAGTTATTTTTATTCGCTTTATGTACTTTCTCTGTTTCTAGCTTTGCCTTAACCCCGCAAATAGAAACAGCATCAAACTCAGACTCTTTTATCAGTTTCCGCACTGCTAATGATGCTATTTATTGCTCTGGCGATATTCCTGACCTAAACCCCAAAGTTGAATGTGTTACTAAAATCAAAGGAAAACCGATTTTGCCGCGTCCGAAAGATTGTGAATTCGAATGGGGCGAGCTATTTTCTGTTGGCGCTACAGGAAAGGCCTCACTTGTTTGTGCAAGTGATACCCCCGCTGTACCAGACTCTCAGATCTTAAAAGACGGTGAAACAATTAAAGGCAAAGGTTGGCAATGTACTGCGTCTGGTGATTCAGTTACTTGCTCAAACCAAGAAAAACACGGTTTTAACATTAGCCAAGCAAAACAAAAATTATTTTAGTTTGTAGCGTATTTGAAAAATACACAATACGTTAATTGCCTTACCACAAGAGTGGTCAAATTTTTCTCACTTTTTACAAGGAATAAAAATGAAAAAATATTGGTTAATCCTATTAATGATGTTTGCTGGCAATACCTATGCCAATCCCACTTATGATGTAACCAGAGGGGCATTACAGAATGATCCTTCATTATGCAGCTATGGCTATAATCCAAATTGCTCATCTCAAGGAGGATATTCCGGTGGGTATTCAAGTGATGACTACTCAAACGCCCCTAGCCAACCCATCCCTTCTTACGCAGCAATCGCTGTGAATGGAAATACTGGTGATTGGGGGTGGTCAACAGGTACTTTGACTGAATTTTCTGCTATCGAAGATGCCAAAAATAACTGTGAAAAAGCAGGAAATGGCCCATGTGAAACTACGGCAACACAACTCAATGGTTGTCTTGCAATGGCATCATCTAGAGGCAAAAATGGTAGTTGGTCTTATTTCTTATCAAATTCGGGGACTTGTGGATCAGTTGAAAAAGAAGCACTATCAAACTGTCGAGCAAGCAAAGCTAAAAACTGTAAAATTGAAATCCGCCAGCTTGATTCTGAGTATCAATACTTGGTTGAACCGCTATTAAGAAACTAGCTTATAGGGAGGCATTCACGCACAGCTGCCATACACACTCGTGCGTGAATTGTAAAAGCTCATGCTACTTTAATTTTCTTGCTACAAGAGCGGTCAAATTTTTCTCACTTTTTACAAGGAACACCAATCATGAAAAAGTCTCTTCTCTTAACGATTCTTTGTCTTCCATTTATGGCTCAAGCTAACGACAGTACGGGAACCGTCTCTACTGGTGGTGTGGAATATATTAAGAATGAACACATTGCGATGCAAAAAGAAAACCTATTTATCAGCCAAGATAAAATTAAGGTGGAATATGAATATCGCAATCTAACCGATAAAGACATTACCGAGACGGTGCTATTCCCTTTACCGGAAGTCATACTGCACGATTACGGTGATTTTGCTCACACCCAAAGTTTAATCAATTCTTTTAAGATTTATGTGAATGGCAAAGAAATCAAACCGACAACTCATGTACGCGCTTTCTTTTACGAAACAAAAAATGCGGACAATGAAGAGAAAAAAGAATTGGTTTCTCACGATGTCACAGAGATTCTTCGTGCCTGTGGTTTAACTGAAGAAGAGTTAATGGAGCCTTGGTTACGTAAATCTGATTCTGCAGATGAGAAAATCTTGAAATGTCAGGATCCACGTCTTGCTAAATATTCATACAAAGACTCTGAGGATAGCGAATATATCACTTGGGGTGGACAAATTATTTATAGTTGGCAACAAACCTTTAAAGCCAATTCGATTACTCAAATTCAGCACGAATATACTCCTCTAGTGGGTGGAGGTATAGGTCTTCCTGAACTCGTCAATTATAAAAAGTTTGCCGATACTTTTTGTATTGATCCAGCATTCAAAAAATCCGTAAAAGCAAAATCGCAAGGAATATATTACCACGAGTTAGGTTATATTCTCAAAACGGGAGCAAACTGGGCAAAACCTATTGCGGATTTTACGCTTACCATTGAAAGACCAAAAACACAGATCGTTTCTTTCTGTTGGAAAGGTAAAGGCGAGGTGAAAAAAGTGCTGCAAAATGACAAAGTTGTGCAATATCAAGTAAAAGAAAAAGACTTCTTACCACAACATGATTTAGATGTGCTATATGGTGTAGATGCAAGGTTTGTTGAGTAGAAACTTATTACTAAACGATATGCTTTTACCATAAAGAGAAGATAAACCTCACAGGATTTTTCACAAGGAATCAAAAATGAAAAAATATTGGTTAATCCCATTAATGATGCTTGCTTTCACCTCCTATGCGAATAGCTGTGGTGGGCAATTTGACCCAACAACTGGAACGTGTCGAATTATTGGTCCTGATGGAAGAATGATTATGTATAATTCGGCCCCTCCGCAAGGGGGATATTCAAATGCGCAAGTAGGGCCACCCGTAGGTTCTGACTACTATGCTGCCATTGCCATCAATAAAGCCACTGGAGATTGGGGATGGTCAAGCGGCTTTTTAGGCGAATCTACGGCTATCATGGATGCAAGATTGCACTGTGAAAAAGCAGAACGAGGAGAATGTGAAGGGGCGGCAACACAATTAAATGGCTGTCTTGCTATGGCATCGTCAAAAGATAAAAACGGGAATTGGACTTACTTCTTCTCTCGTTCTGGCATCTGTGGCGCAGTTGAACAGGAAGCGTTATTAAATTGCCAAGCCAGCAAAGCTAAAAATTGCCAAATTGAAATTCGTCAATTAGACGCGAATTATCCATACTTTATGTATCAATAAACTTTTAAGATAGTGTATGTAAATGTAGAAAATTCACGCATATTTATCAAACATACTTGTGCATGAATTTTAAAAAGCTTCGCACTACCTTAATCTTCTTGATACAAGTGATCTGCACCCCCCCCACGATGGCGCAAGCGTCCTCGCTTGTGCCTATCAACTAAAAGTGCGGTCAAAAAATTCAAAGAATTTTGAATATTGGCTCTTCCGATGGTTATGAGTAAAATTCACAATATTTTTATTAAACAGCACCAGCGTGGACGCTGGCGCTATCATTGGGGCCATGTGAATGCGACCGTGCTGAAAGTTAAACTTTCTATGTCAATTATCAGCATTTCGTCTATTCACTTATTGCAAACCTTTGTGAATGCCTCAAAAATTCCTGAAAAAACAATTATGTGGGAAGTAATTATTCATTTTGCTTTCTTGATTTCAGCAATTGCGATTGTAGCCGGCCGCGAATTTTGGGAAACATAACCGCTAAAAATGGGAATTTGGAAAAATCCGTTATTTCCCATTTTAAGCGAATTTTAACCGCTAATTTTGAGAAAATAAAACGCCCTTTAAATTAACTTTGAAGGGCGTTTAAATTTTAGAATTTATAAATCAGGTTGTCTTCATATTTGCCAGAATAACTTGCTGAAGCATTTACCACTATTCTTTTAGCTCCCGCAAATGACTCCCAATTATCTACTTGCTGTTCTTGGGTGTACTCTATGAACCTGATGAACTCAGACTTTGTTGAACTAAAGAAGATGTAAGGCGGCCTTGTTAAATTGATAAGCCTTAAGAAGTCTATTAGGTCAAAATAGGTTGCTTGTTTATAGCTTTCCTGTCGAGTGCATAGGTATGGCGGATCTAATATAAATAATGTCTTGGGATTATCTTTAAATTTTGGCAATAAAACATGAAAAGATTCCCGTATTACTTCAATGCCATCTAAATATCCTATGGCTTCAGGGTAGTCTGATTGACGAATACAATGCCAAAAATCTTTTCCGTATAGTTCATCTAGTGAAGCTACTTGTTGACCGCTAAAAAGCAACCAGCTGGATAATGAGTTTAGGTCTAAAAAACCTTTAAAGGCTTTGATTTTATTTATAATTTCTTGCTTTAAATGTTTGCTTATTCGCTTATTTTTTGGTATAATCCCATCAACGGTTTGATAGAGTATTTCACGTAAACGATTTATATCGCTTATGTGTTTTAGTCTGTCTGAATATCCATCAAAATCATTATAGATAACACTTGCTTTTGGTTTAATTCGTTTCGCGGCGTGGCTTAACAAACCACTCCCACCAAATACGTCTATAATCGTCCAACCTTCACCATCGTTATTGATGTTTTCCATCAGCACGCGTTCAAAATGCTTTAAGAACATTCTTTTTTGTCCGATAAATGGTAACGGCGCTTGCTTAAAGTTTCTTTGGGCTTGATTTGCCATAGTGTTTTCCTTCTTATCTATGGCGTTCCGGTGTTCTTGACACTCCGACACTCAAATCAAGTTAATTGATGTGGTTAATAGTTTTACAGCGACTACATTTGATTTCTAAACGTTTCACTGTGCCGACTTTTGCCAATAATTTATTACAACATTGGCAACGGATCTCTTTTAAATTCTGCATATACTTTCCCATTTTTAGCGGTTTTGTTAAAATCCCGCCTGCCTCGCGAGGTAGGCGGCATATAGCTATATGCAGGCTCATTCTGCTTAGCTGGCATTATCCGTGTTACCGCACAGATAGTGTCGCCGTCTTTATTCTTGAACTATATCTAAATCACTCGCACAATCCGCATAAAACGAACCCTCCGCATTATGCCAATGCACTGCCGGTAATTCGTCACCATTATCTTCAATCACTAGCAACTTGCCGAATGGGCTTGTATATACAACCTCGCCTTGATTGCCGTTGCGTAAGGTTACTTTGTTATTTTGGCTTTCGTAAATTTTTTGCTTTAACAGATAACTCTCCAGTTCCCACAATTTATCGAGCGCGTTGGCAAAAGCACAATTGTTACCGATAAGCGGATCATAGTTTTGATTATCAACACAGACGCTAGTGCCAGCCAATTTGTAGCCATTTTTTAACGTAATTGTGCAGATAGTCAGTAAACCTTGATGTACATACTCAACGTCATCCACTAATTCTGTTAAATATTCAATGGTAAGTTTATTCATTGCTTATCCTTTTTTAAAGATCGTTGCTAGTTGATTTGGGCTGAATCGCCAACCTTGAGTTTTACCGGTGATTGCATTGAAACACCACTCAGAGCAAAAATATTTACTGCGTTTTTGTTTGATGCCTAATACAATGCCAATTGCACCCCACCAATCGTATTTACTCCCTTTTGTAGCATTGAAATAAAACTTAACCTCTGCTTCGCTTACACCATCAAGCAACACCAAATCCCACTTATCTCTTTCAGCGAGATCAATCTCTTTACAACGCACTCCGCCATCACGGATGGAAGAAGAATAACAGTCATAATGAAGCTCATGCTCATAGTGATGACCTGATGTGTACTCAATACGTTCAACAGCAATCTCGCAGTGAGAGTAAGGCCCTTTTGTTAGTTTTCGGGTAATCCAATCCGAAAAACGTGCTAAAAGTGCGGTAGGGTTTATGCCTGTTTTTTTGCCCTTGTAAAGGGCTAAATACACATTATCAGCCATTTTTATAAGCCTCCATTAGTTCGTCCATTTGTTTGATGATGTCATCGCTAATCGCTTGTAATTGTTCAAGCGTTAAGTTAGGGTGTTTTAACTCGTATTTACGCATACGCAATGCCGCCAGGTGGTCTTGTAGCTTTTGTAATCCTGCTGCCTGTTGCAATATAATTTCTGTCGCGGTTTTGTTGTCCACGCCTGCCGGTGTGGCAAAACTGGTGATATAAATGCTCGGCTCACCTTTGTAACCGCTCGCTTTAAACACTTCTGCCGCTTCTTTGCGGGCTTTATATTCCGCTTCAAAACGTGTCCATACGCTGTAAATCGTTTCGGCTTTTTTATCGATTTCATCGATTAATTGTGCGCGCTTTTCTGCTAAAAGGGCGGTTAGTTTTTTGGGTGGAATTTCCCATGCTTTGCCGTCCCATTCATGCGCCGCCGATGGGCGGAACGAGCGGGCGTGAAACGTGCCGTCTTTAAATGTGATGTCGTCTGAATTGAGCGTTAAATAATGCGCATATTGCGTGTCTGTCAACTCAATAAGCGTTGATTTGTCGATGTTATAAAGCGCGATAAAATCGCTATCAATCAGTTCAAAATGCCCGTCTTTATCAATGATGTTTAGCAAATACATATTTAATAGCCCTCTACTTTAATGATTAAATCTACGGGTTCATCTTGACCTCCCGTCCAACGCACTGCTCGAATTGTGACTTTATCTTTGATTTGCTCTTGTATATCTTCAGCCCAACCTAAAATCCATTCCGTTGCTTCGCTTGCATATTGGGCGCCAGATTTTGTCTTGTTTAAAAACACAGTGACGTAATCCACTTTATTCGGCATAGATGACCATAATTGCACAGGGATGTGTAACGCGTTGTCGTTTGTTTCTGCTCCAAACCATGTCGGCGAAAAATTACGAAAGGCAATAATTTGTTCAATTTTTCCGTTTGGGTAAACTGTCATAGTTCCTTCGGTTTGAATATTAATTGTTTCTTCTCCGTCTTCATAAACGTAACTTGGCCCTTTTTTTACTCGGATTTTTATTTTCTTTTTATGTTGTTTTGTTTGTTGATACGTTTTGCGCACGACATTTTTAATCAACTCCGTCACGCTACTATTAAAATCAACAATATCAGATACTGTGTGCGTATGATTGCGGTCAGCTTTATCTTGCAAACCTTGCGATAACCGTCCCGCATCTAACGCGCCGATATTGACAACTTCGCCGTGAGATTTAATCCAAAATTGCACGTCGTCAAAACTATTTACCGCTTTAATACACAGTTTGAGTACGAGAGATTTCGGACGGGTTTCATCGCCGCCGTTATAAGTTAATTCGTTGTAATTTTGGTCATTCAGATTCCCTCGTTCGCCATAATGAAAAATCCCCATGTTATTTCCCGGATAAGAACTATCCGGCACTTGAATTTTATGGGTTTTAATTGTGTCTTCTTGCGTTTGCCCAACTTGTAAACCCGCCTCTGCATTACGAATAAATCTATCCGCGGCTTTTGGCACTGCAGAAATGGAGCCGTATTTAGCAACTAAATGACGGTATAGCTCGGGATAGCGTTGCTGTGTAACTTGCGCCGCAATGTCATCAAACGCAATCCATCCCGCGGGGATTGCGTCGGTTGCAAAATATGCTGTCATGCCGACATCACTACGCGTTAGATCAGGCAAAGTGTTGGAGTTACCGAGCACTTTGTACAAATCAGGAAACGCGGACGCATTAAACGTTGAGCCGTTGGCTCTTAAAAAGCCATTCGGCTTTGTTACCGCAGTCGGAAAAGCCACAATTGAGCCAACCGGCAAGCCTTTTTTTGCTGCCTCCCCAACGGCAAATTCACTGGCGAATTTGTCTTTAGCTGTGCCATCTGTTTTGTGGGATACCGGTAAAATACCAGGCTCGGTTTCTGTTGCCGATTTTGCTGTCCATTTTTGGCTTACTGCTATTTGTACATTGGCAATAATTTGCGCTAGTTTTTTAGCTCCCTTGGCCGTAAACACTAAGCCTTCACTATCTAACCCGGTATCGCTAGTCGCTTGCCAGATGCCCTTTTGGGTGGTTGATCCTACCGGTAATTTATGACTATGACCGGATTCATCAGCTGTGCTTGTGCTATCTGCAGTTAAATCTTTCGGTGCGGATTTTTTGCCGAGTAACTCCAAAAACTTTTTGAGCCACAGGGTTCGATTGGCGAGCTGTTTGGCTGGTTTGTTCGTAATGCCATTTTCACCGCCCAATACAGGATCGTTTTCTTCAATTTGATAAACTCCGTCTTCCCACTTTTCTTGTTCTTTCAGGTTAGCCATAAAACATCCTTTAAATGAGGTTTAAATCTAGTTTGAACCGTGGTTATAACTGCCGTTATAACGGGCTTTGTTGTTGTAACGCACTGGCACGGCTTTATAATCCAGCACGGCTAATGTGCAACGTGCCGGGGCAAAGTTGCGTAAGATTTTGCGTAGCTGTTGCGCTTGTTCATTGGTAATCGGTTGATTCAGACGAATGGCGTAATAAGCCCATTTGTCACTCAGCGGTATGGTTTGCACAAATTTGTGTTCATAGGTCCGCGCTTTTAAGCCTTCGTCAATATCGATTTCGCCGAAGCCTAAGCGGCGAAATACTTCACGAATTGACCAAGGTGTGCCTTTGTAGCGGTGCAATTCGATGGCGACTTTGATTAAACTGCGTTTGGAATGGTCGTTTTCTGCTAAAAATGAGCCGTCGTAACCCGTCACACTCCATTTTTCGGCAAGAAGCTGGATAAATCCATCATCAAGCAGTTCGACTAAAGTCGTCATCACTTTGCTTTTATCCAACGCATTCATGCGCCCGCTTAAATCCGCCAAGGTTTTGTATTTGGTTTCACGCTCAATCACATCCGCATAAGTCAAATTAGCCATTGCTACGCTCCGGTGCGACATTGATATTGATTGCGGTGCAGTTTGCCCATTCGGTTTCACCTACGATGATTTTTGCCGGGGCAATCAGATTCACGTCATACACGCCCTCAACACGCAATGCGCTGATAATGGCAGACGGCACAACATCAATACCGAGCTTCTTGGTTTTATCGGATAAATACAGTTGAAGCGCATCACGGGCTTTGGTTTTCACAATGTCTTCGCGGTAGCCGTCGAGTAGCGTTAATGTGGCGTTGATTTGGTAGTCGCGTTTGGTCGGTGCAATCACTTCCACGGTGTCGCACAATGGGCGACGACGTTCCGGGCTAACATATTGTTTTACGTCATTTAACAAGCGACTGTCGGGCAAGCCTGTTTTTGTGAGCACGGTAATGCGCACTAAACCGCCACGTGGATTGGATACATTCACATCGGCGATGTCTTGCGATACAGCGCGGGTGTGGTAATCGTAAGCCGCAATGGAACCACAACTTGTGAAAGCTTCCGGTGCGGCAAGAATCCGCTTGCGGTAGTCGTCATCTTCTTCGCGCGCTAAACCGCCACTTGGCACATCAATGTTAGCGATAGTGATTTCACCTGAAAAATTGACCGCACTTTTGAGTGTTTTTACACGCCCAAGCTCCCAACCGTTGCCGACTTTACCGGCTTTATTACAGGCGGCTTCGATTTCAACATAAGAAATCAGCGGGGTGATCACATCATCGTTGAGCGTGATGAATTCAATATCATCGGTGACGGCAACGCGCGTACCCTTCGGGATTAAAACAGACGGGTGATCGCCTGTGATACTAAAACGTAAAATCGTGCGAGCAGGTTTATCTAATAAGCGATAACAACCAAAAGTTTCCCCACATAAATCCAACGCCAAGCCTGTGGCATATTGCGGAAAGGTTTGGCGAAAGGCTTCGTTAATACCTTGGCGCGCTAGGCTCTCACGCAGTGCATACACGTTGATAAGTAAACGTTCAATGTGTGCCGGTTGTAAGATTTTGCCGGTGCGTTTTTCATACTGTGCAATAGCGTCGCGTAAAATACTTTCTACGTTGTCATCAACGACTTTCACATCATATCTATTCATTGGGCGACCCTCGTGGCGTAAATTTCGCGGTACACATCCTCGGTAAGTGTCCAATAAATCACAAATTCAAAGTGCGGAGCCGTGCCTTCAACGTCCACAGAATCAATGTTGATGCGCTTTTCCCAACGCTTAAGGGCAAGTGTGATTTCACGCACGATATTCGGTATCGCCACATCTTCCGGTTGGTCGATATATTGAAAGTGGTCACTGCCGAATTCAGGGCGCAACACATCAGTGCCTTTCATCGTCGAAAGAATATGGTCAATGCACTGATGAATGTCATCAACGCCTTGCACCGCTTGAGAATCAAGACTTGGTGCAAGTTGCCAGTGTGTTGTGAGGAGTGTGTTTTGTGTGTTCATAGCCTTGATGATACAAGGCTATTTTGAAGAGCGCTTTTAAAGCGATTTAAAGAAGTGAGCTATTCCGGCAAGCCTGTTTTGCCACCTGAATCGCCAGTGTGTTTATGCTTGCCAAGTTCAATACTACCTTGAGTTACTTTCGGTGCAGAAACCTCCGTGTCTGATGTGATTTTACCAGTGGCGTGTAAGTTGCCGTTGATAGTGGTGTCGGCGTTAATGGTTGCGCCACCGTCAGCTGTTGCAGTGAGGTGTCCTTTGGTTTTCACAACGACATCACCGCTTTTACGATTGTGCGAAATGACCGTACCGTTACTGAATTTCTTCATCCACATATCGCCATCACTAGTTGGTGTCGGGTCTTGCGCGTTATAAATTGCACCTAGCACGCAACCGCCCTCACCGCGCGCGTCAAGGAGTAGCGCGACTAATTCGCCCACGTCGGGCAAGCAGTAAAATTGATTGCCACCTGCGTTGGGCGTGAGATACGAAAGCCACGCAGTTTCCAAATCTTCTAGCGCGGGGATTTTGCACCGCACTTTGTGGCTTGCTGGGTCAACGGCGGACACAATGCCTTCTTGGTAAGTAGCGCCAAAATTATGCGTGTTCATCATTTAGTTATTCCTGTTTCACGGCGTTGTTGCTTTGCCAAGGCGTAATCTTGAGCATTGGTTTGTAATAAGCGGTCATCCACATAACGCAAGTCAGGTTTGCCGTTGAGTGTATCCAATGGCTTCGCTTCAGTCAGCACGCCAGTGTTTTGCAAATCATCCGGAATAAATTCCAACATTCGCACTTCAAGGCTTGTGGTGTAACCTCCGCCCCGCACGATACTGTGACGGGAAGATTTAATCAGGTATTTACCGCTAAAAATGCCTAAATTACGCAACGCAAGCGTACTGCCCGCCACTAATTTCGGATTCCCGATCACCGTGATATTGCCTGCCGTCTGGTCGTCATTTTGTTCCGCCAGTGCGGCGTCGGCACGTGCGTCAATTTGCTCTTGCGTTTCACCGCGTGTCACCACTTTCAGCGTGTCACCGCTTGCACTTTGCGCCTGCTTCATGTTTTCGCGCAGTGCCTTGGCTTTTTTGCGTTTTTTAATGACTTTTTTGCCGTTGGCGTCATAACCGCTAACATCCACTTCTTTCGCAGTGTCTTTGATTCGGTCTCGAAGGCTGATAGAAATCGTGTCTTTTTCTTCCAACGTCACCACCGTTTCGCTTTTGCCCAGTTCATCTTTATCGGTGAAAACCAACTGATCACCCACAATTTTGAAACTGTGGTGATATTCGCGGGCAAGGCGCGCCAAGAACTCCACGTCGCGTTCCTGATATTGGGTTGCTCGCTTCACCGGGATATGTTTAATCGTACCGACCATTTTCAGTTTCAAACGCCCGGCAATAATGCCGACGATTTGTTTTAGTGTCGTGTTTTCGTAGGCTTTCGGCTTTAACGTGCGGTTTGCCTTAGCAATGCCGGTGCTTAATGCCTTGATTTGAATATAGGACGGATGGTAGTTGTATTCCACCTCGTCAATTTCAAACGCGCCGATGTCGGTGAGCTGTGCGCCTTTGTAGCCGATTGCCGCCTTGAGCTTATCGCCTTGGGTCGGATACCATTGACGAATCCACTTGCCACTTATATCTTCAAACGATACTGTCAGCTCGTCTGATTCGCCCTCAAGATTGTCGGTGTAAGTCAGCTCAAGCAAATGCGGTTCAATATCTGCCGTGATGTTGGTTTTTTCATACAGCATGGAGAAATCAGGCATTGGAACGTTATTCATCACCACCTCTTAGCCATGGCGGCATAGAATCGTTATTGGTCGGTTTAATGTCTAACACCGGAATATATACGGTCGCGCCGGTGGGTAGCACTTCGCATAAGCTGATATGCGGATTCGCGCTGATAATGCGCGTAAATTCCAGTGCGTTGCCGTAGTAGTAATAGGCGAGGTTATCCCAACGTTCGCCCTGTTTTACAGTGTGTTTAAGTACGGTCTGCTGTGTCATGTGTCACATCCTCGTCTTCGCGTAAAACAATCCATGCCGTCATAGCGGCTACCGGTGCGGCGGCATTATCAATACGTTCGTTAATGTCACTTAACGCATTATCCGCAGGCTTGAACCAGTCGTCCCAATTACTGCCGTTAGATTGACTGCCAAAGGTCAGGCTGTCTTTCATTACCATTAAATCCGAATAAATACCGTTGGCTTCTTGGCTGAACTCACTGATTGCCGGCAAGACATCACGAATGCCTTCGAACAACCCGGACATTCCGGTGAGTTCACCGAAACTGCCCAACGCGCCGTCTAAATTGCCCAACACGCCTGGCAAATAGGCAAGGGCTGCCATCGGGTCATCGGCTAATTGACGCACGATGGCGATGGTGTTTCTGACTTCATCTACAATTTGTCTGCCTTGATTAAACAGTTCCGCGCCTTTTTGCACGGTTTCTTTTACTTCGGATAAAGCTTTCAGCGCGCCTTCCGGCAAGATAGACCCTAATAGGGAATTACTGCCTAAATTTAGTGCCGCGCCCAATGGGTTGTCGTCCATGTCGCCAACAAACTCACGCAGGCTGATATTCATTTCGCGCGCTAACGCATTGCCGAACTTGTCGGTAAACAACGTCGCAGAGGAAATATCGGTGATCACAAAATTGCCTTTGTATTTGCCGCGTCCGATAATCAACGGCATGGCTTCCTGTTTAGCTTGTGCGGACAGCAAGGCTTGATAACGTTTTTCTACGCCGCCGATTTTATGATGCAGACGAATAGCAAAAGAAAGTTCCGTGAGCTTTTCCCCCATGGCTTGCAGGCGCGGTTTGCCTTTTAACACCGCGTGTTCGGCAAAGTCTGCCGAGTGGCTTTCGTTGAAGTCCGTCAAGTCAACGGGTTCAAACGCTACGGTTCCCAACATGAAATACATTAATAAGCTCTCCGTTGTTGTTGGTCTAACACGCGTTTCAACATCATTTCAAACTCGCTTAAACTCATCTTTAAGCCTTGTTGAACTTGATTTAAAACGCCATTGTTATCGCCACCGTTCACATTAATGGTTGGATTGAAATTCACCACAATGCCTTGGGATTGCATACCGCTTGATGACATCACATCCGCACGGTTTAGCGGCTGATAGTTTGTAAGTAACCCGGTGTTGTGTGAAACGCCGTTTAAACCGACCGCACTTGATAGATTATCGGAGGCGTCTTCAGCCATTGGAATGGACTTATTCATGCCGATTGCCAAACCTTCCACCACATTTACGCCGTAGCCCTTAAATACACGGCTTGGCGAGTGAATGCCGAGTTTTTCCGCAAACCAGCCTTTAATGCCTTCACCAAGGTCGGAAACGATTTGTTTTGCTCCCTCCCATGCGTTTTTAATGCCGTTCACCAAGCCGTCAATCATGTTCTTGCCGAAATCGCTGAACTTGCTCGGCACATCAATCCCAAACCAAGAAAGCACGGTAGAAAAGACTTGTTGGAACAAACCAAGTGGCGACCAGTCAAGGATTGTGGCGGTGATGTTACCAATGCCAGAGGTGAAGAAATTGCTGATATTCGTCCATGCCTCTGAGCAGAAATTCGTGATACTGTTCCAAGCGGAAGAAAACGCACCGGAAACCGTTTGCCAAAGTTCGGAGAACCATGGTCCGATTTTTTCCCAGTTGTCATAAATCAGATAAGCAGCGACCGCAATACCGGTGATCAATAAACCGATGGGATTGGTCAGCAAGGCACGGCTCATCATGAAAATGGCTTTGCCGAACATCATCGCGCCTTTCAGTATATAGCCGATTAAATAACCGAAGCCGAGGGATAACTTACTGATTGCCGAAAACAGAAAATTACCAAGGAAACCACCCAAGAATTTGCCGAGTTTCAAAAACGGCAATAGCCCGGCAGTAACAAACGAAAATGCCGAATGTAACGTCAGCAAACCACCGACTACTGCACCAATTCCGCCGCCAATGGTTAAGACCCACTCCATGATTTGCGGGTTAGTTTCCACCCATTCCGTGATGCCATAAATCACCGGGGTAATATTTTCCACAAAAGAGGTGATCACAGGTAAAAAAGCATTGCCGATTTTTGTGGCGATTTCGGTTAGGCTACTTTTTAATTTGATGAGTTTGTTTTCTGTAGTATTACTGCGGTTTTCAAACTCCCGTTGCATGGAGCCGATATATTTTAAATTGCCGTTCTCGTCGGTTTCTTGCAATAAACCCAACTGGCGGTTGTACTCCCCGGTGTTTTGCGCCAACAGCAACACATCATCGGCATATTGTTTGCCGAACACTTTGGCAAGGAGCGGATATTGCTTATCCTTCGGCATTTTCTTCACTTTCTCAATGAAAGAAGAAATCGCCCCTTGCGCGTCTTTATTCATCGCCGCCGCGAAACTTTTTGTGGTAAAGCCGAGCTGTTTTAATTCTTTTTCGTGCGCGCCCGCTTTGAGTTGCAGAAATGCCGATGACATCCCTTTCACAGCCTGCGCGGCGAGTTCCGGGGCTTTACCCATTGAAAGGAAGGTAGATCCTAGTGCGGCTGATTGTTTTTCGGAAAGCCCAAGCATTCTTGTGTCGGAACCCACACGTGTGATGACATTAACAATATCCTTCGCTTTTGAATTGGCATTGTCGGACAAGTGGTTGATGACATCACCGAATTGCGCCATTTCGGTAATTGGTTTGCCGAGTACGTTTGCCATGGTTGCCATGGCTTCACCGGCGTCACCTGCCGCCATATCGAACGCGACGCCCATAGTCGCCGCATCTTTGGCATAGCCTAATAGATTCTCTCGTGCGACACCTGATTGACCACCTGCGGCAACGATGGCGGCAATTTCTTCGCCTGCCATAGGAATTGTGCGGGTCAGTTTCAGAATATCATTGCCCATTTCTTTGAATTGTTCGGGCGTATCGAAATCCACTACTTTGCGCACATCCGCCATAGCACTTTCAAACTTGATCGCCGGGTCAGCAAGTCCGCGTATGGTTCCGGCTACAGCTGTTGCAGAAGATGCCAAAGTGCCAAGGCTTGCCATTCCTGTTTTAACCAACGCGCCCATTTTCTGCGTAGTTTTAAGGCTTTCATTACGCAGGATTTTGAAACTACTACAAACACCCTGGATACCTTTAATGGCACCACTGACGCCCGCAGTAATCACCAAACCAATTGCTAATTTATTCGACATCGTTTATAGTCCCGTTTGATTGATAAGGAGGTGAAAATGAAAACTGAAAAACTGGTGGAGAGTGTGCAAGCCGTGGTGTTTTTATTTGCCTTTGGCGGTTATGGATATAGCCTTTACCACTTCTTATCGTTTTATGCACAAAGCAATGATCTGAACTGGATTTCTATCGGACTATCCGCCTTCTTATTTATGTTGCCGTGGGCATTAATCGGTGCTTTACTTGCCTTTGCCGGGAAAGTCGCCATTACCTCCCTAACAGGGATTTTCACCACCGCCCAAACGCTGTTCAGACATTAAAAACAAAGCCGCTTAAATAGCGGCTTTTGTGTATTTGGCTTTTATTTGTCGGTTGGCTTGTTCCAGCCAACGTTCCACTTCGTCCAAGGTCATATCTTCCAATTCGCTTGGTTGGAAACCGAACCAAAAGGCTAAATCAGCCAATGCCGCATTCAGGCTTTCCGCGCTTACTTTCCCTTTTGCATTTGCTCAATGATTTTCGCGGCGCGTTGGAAATCCGCCATATCCATCTCATCAATATCTTCTGGGACTAAGTTGGTCACAATAGCCAATAAGCTTACGCTTTGTTCCGCTTCGGTTTTACCGGTCATTTTGCGAATATCGCGTACTTTCGGACGACGGATTTTTAATTCGGTGAGGGTGTTGCCTTGCCCATCTTGAATCGGGAAATCAAGGGTGAGAATAGTTTCAGACATAAAAAAACTCCTTTGTGAGTGCATTGTTTAATGTTCACAAAGGAGAATATCGCATTAGCCGTTTTATTGATTTTAAAGGCGTTTAAAGGTTTTTAATCCTTTATTGACCGATATTAGTGCGGTATTTTTGCAGAATATCCTGACCGTTGACGCGGTAGATATTGGCAAGCACGTCAATAAATAAAAGTTCTTTACCTGCCACAGTTTGTTTAATGGAATAAACGTTAACCGTATCGGCAAACTCCGAATTTTCTTTATTCTTATGACCTGTCCCGCCGATTTTGCTGGCAGACACATTCATAATGGTCACCATCGGTTCTTCTGCAGCTAAACCACGAGAATCAAACACCTGAAGATTCGAACGAATCATCAGCTGTGTGTTTTTATAAGGGTTTAATAGTAAGGCACGCACTTCCGGATAGAAACTATCCCAGTTAATTTCCGCTTCAATGGCATTGGTTCCTGCCGGAAGCCCAATTGCACCGTGCAAACCTAAGCCTTTATGCTCAATGGTTTCAAATTCAATATCGGGAATTTTCACCTCATTGGCGCGCCCCATTTGGCTGACACCGTTGGTGTACACATTGGCATTCACAATTTGGTTAATTGAAATACTCATCGTTTCTTACTCCTATCTTTGTGAAACCAAGTTCACTAAATATTTACGGGTCATTACAGAACGGTTAGTTACACGTTCGCCCGGGATTTTTGGCGTGTAGTCATACACCAATGGAATATGCCCTTGACTAAATTCATTCACTAAATCTTCGTCGTAATCAAGACCTACGCTATAACCCACAATGGATTTTTGCGAACGCATAAAAGTGTCAATAGTTTCAATGAAGCTATCAATTAAGGCATCATCAATCGGCAAGTCAATAAACTGTAATTCTGCTTGGCGAATAGATTCATCAATAATATCGCCCGTGCGTGAAGCTACTTCAAAATTACTGATGTGGGTGACTGTTGGGAAGTTAGATGAACGATTCCCCCACAAGCGAAAGCCCGTACCGAACGAGTTAAAAATGGTTGTGATACCTACTGCGTTAAGTTGGTTAGTTTCAGATTGCTTATCATCAACACGCGCAGTCAGTGGAACTTCCATGCCAATCACACCGGCTAATTCACGATTTGAGGAGCTAAACCAGTAGCCATGTTCCACGTCCACTTTCATTCGTAAGCCTGCTGCGTGGGTGGCTAAACTTTCAAGCTCATTACTTGAACCAATTGCATAAGGATAAAAATGTCGAACATTTTCATTACTCGCTGACGCATTGATTGTTCCCATTGGCCCACGTCCTTGAATGGCTTTAGAAAGCGATGTGCCTTTTGGTAACTGGATATACGCTTTTGCATGAAGCTGATCGGCAAGCGTACCCAATGCCGCTGCACAACTTGCAGTTTTATCAAATTCAGGGCAGATCAGAATTTTTGCGTCCGCGCCGTAAAGGTTGAAGCCATCACGCAATAACTCAAAGCCTTTGCGTTTACCACTTACCGAATCAATGCCGCCTTTAATATCTTCTTCGGTGACTTTGCTTGGGTCTGCATAGTCGTAGGTGGCTTTTAATCCACTGTGTTTTGCTTTTAGGATAATTTCACCTGTTTGCAAATCTACGGTGTAATCGTTACCTTCCGTTAAAGTGCGGTCGGAAACTAAGGTTAAATTTAATAAGCCTGCATGAGCGGTTTGCGCACGTAATGTGTTGCTATCTTGGGTTAAAGTTTCGTCGGTGACGTTGGTTTTGTGTTTGGTCGGGTCTAATACATTGACCACATACACTTTACCGGAGGCATAACGCGCCAAAATGTCAAAAGCATCGGGCAGTGTAAAGCCTTTATTTAAGATCACCCCAAATTTTGAAAAATCTTTGGTGGTTTGGCACACGGTGAGTTCATTCACCGCGCCAATTGGGGCTGTGCCGACAATACCGATAATTGCGCCATCGACGGTACTTACAGCAACAGAACCACCGTTTTCACGTTTTGTTTCTGTCCCATGATGAAATGCCATAGTTATCTCCTAGGGTTGATTAGGTTTATGGTTGCCCGCACGACGATAAAGTGCGGTGGTAAATTTAGGTAATTTTTCAGGCTCGCGCAGTTCCACTTGCCACGTTTCCGTTTGCACCATCAGCTGATATTGCCAAAGTCCGTCCGCTTCGCCGGCGAACTCCTCACTAACCAAACTACAGGCGGTGCAGTTGGTCGGCTTAAAGCCCACGACGGCAAGGCGAATTTTATCCAACATATCCACTGCGCCATGGTCGTCATGTTGACTGCGGGCGATCACCGTGAGGGCAATCATCACCACGCGGCGTTGCTGAATAATGTCCACGCTGTCAATGCTTTCAAACTTCGAGCCGGCATACTGCACCAGCACCGCACCGAATTCGTCGGTGAGGTTGTAGTGTTCTAAATCATCAGGAAATAATTCAATGCTGAACTGTTCCGTTTTGTCTTCAATCCGCTTGCGGATGCTGTCTAAAATCGGGAGCGTGGCACTCATATTAATATCCTGATAAATCCAGTTTCTGCGGGGCTTTTGTTTTGAATTTAAGGGCGGACGGCAAATTGTCGTCTTGGGCTGAACCGAGTTCGGTTAAACCAAGGTGCAATTTGCCGCTTTGAATCCGCTCCAAATCCTTCAAGGCTTGCGCGTGGGTTTCCTTCACATTATCTGGAAAGCCTTTGCCTTCCGGACGGCGGGAATACAACCAGAAGCGCGCCAGTTGCAAACAGATATTACGTACAAGGGTCGGCACTTGACTTAACGGCAACACATAACGCGAGCGCAAATAGCCGTCCACGATTTCCGTGGCATATGCGCAGGCTTTGGCAAGCACCGCAATATCTGCCTCAGTGGCGCGTGAGGTGTCGTTAGATAACGCAATCAGCGTGCTTTCGCTCATCACTTCCGTTAAATCTTGTGCCGATATGTACATTACTGCTCGTCCTTATCTTTGTTAGCCTGACCGCGTTTTTTAGCCGCTTCCTGCGCTTTTTTCTCCGCTTCGTCTTTTGCCTTCGCTTCCTTTTCCGCCGCTTCTTGCGCTGCCTTTTCAGCGGCTTCCTTTTCCGCTTTTTCTGCCGCTAAACGTTGTTTTTCGGCTTCTGCTTCGGCTTGTTGGCGCACCGCTTCATCTTCATCTAGCGCAATGTAAAGCGAGATTTTTTCCGCTTCTTCATCAGTCAGTTCGATTTTGTCGCCTTGCTCGTAGCGTTTGCCGTTGTGCAAAATCGCCATGGCGGCGGCAACCAGATACGATTTTTTCTGTAATTCGGACATGATTTCTTCCTTAAAATGAGGTGAAAAATGACCGCACTTAAAACGGGTTTAAATGCGGTTTGAATCAGGTTTAAATACAGCCTTTGATTAAGTAACCGGCTGATTTACCCACAATGTACGGTTTGTGAATGTCAGTGGTACGCACGATTTCAACTTTGCCACCCACTTCGGTGTAAGTATCTACATATAAACCGCCTTTACGACGTACTGTGTAGCCGTATGAAGGTTCGTAGATATTTTGTTTTTGCTCTTTGGATTTTGGCGCAACGTAAGCTAATACAATCGCTTTCGACCAAATATCTTTTAAGTCACCGCTTTCTTCGTACACAGCTTCACCGATGACCACTTTGTCAATTTTGACTAAGCGCGCAAAGTCTTCCGGTGTTAATACCGCCGTGGACACGTATTTGATTTTTTCCAACACTTTCGGGTGTTCGCTTAACACTTCCCACACGTCACCGGAAATCGCACACACGTTTGGTTTGCGACCGGTGGTGCGCTTAATTGCGCGGATACCGGCTTTAATCACACCAACTGGGTCAGAATTCGGATCAGTGAATTGAGAAGTACCACTCAAAGTCACTTTGTTGGTTTGGTCGTAGTTCGCTTCATCTAAAGCCAAACCGGCACAATATTTTTCACGACCGAGCGCAATCACATCTTGCGTCACACCGGTTGCATATTGACGTAATGGATACACACCTTCGGTTTCGTTCACTTCACGGATGTCAATCGGATATTCGATGTCGTTTTCTTCTAAAACAACGGTCAAAGATCCAATGTCTTCCGGTGTTAAACGGTTAGATGCCGCGCGGAGTTCACGTTTGGTGGTTTGTAAACGGAAAGCCAAACGACCGAATGTCGGAATTTTTCCGCCTTCTTTTTGCGTTTCGGCAACCGGGAATAACACTTCTGAAATCATGTTGGCGTTGTAATAGCCTTGCGCGAGTTCGGTTAATACTGGGTCAACAACGCGTTGTTTTGATAAATCAGTCATTGATTTGCTCCTTTATTGATTGACTGCGTTAAATGCGGCCACATAGCCCACATTGTGTTTTTTCATGTAAGCACGGACTTTTTTGTCCATGTCGATGGCGTCAGCTGACGTGCCTTCGGCATATTGAACCGTGCCGTCTTCTGCGCCTGAGGCTTTGTCTTTGGTTGCCACTTCGGTAAATTCGACCACTTTCGGTTGAGCTTCCAAAAAGGCTTTGATTTTGCCGTGTAGGCTTTCACCTTCACCGAACTCAACCACACCACCTGCGGCAGTTGTCGAGCCGTAATTCAATAAATCGATGGCTTGTTGTTTTGCCACCGGGGCAAGTTTGCCCGCTTTCACGAGACTTTCGGCAAAGTCGGCATTGTCGGCTTTGGCTTGATTCAGTAATGCATCAGCTTTTTCGGCTTTCAACTTTTCGTTTTCTGCCTTGAGCTGTTCAATTTCTTCAGCTGTCATTTCGGTTTCTCCTTCGGTTGATTGAGGGTTTTCTGAAGTTGGGTTCGGTTCATTGAAGTGAGATATGCCCATTTCGTCTTTTTGATACCGTTTTAAATCGTTACGAATGGATTCTTCCTGCACGCTTGCCACTAAATAATCCGGCACGGCTTTATCCGCTTCTTCCTGTCCGTGCGTGCCGATAATCCAATCCCGCAATCGTCGCCAAAGGCTTGCTTCCGCCCAATCGGAAAAATCCACCACGCCTTGTTCGTTGTCAGCGAATTCCGGATTGCGCAAACCTTTTACTGCCGGCGGCATTGCACCTAAAAAGCCGACATGGCGTAGATACAAGTTACCTGGGCAAGGATTGTTCGGGCTGTCGGCAAGATAGAAAGAGGAAGAAATTTTCTTGAAGCGGCCTTTTTCAACCATCTCTGCAAATTCTGGGTCGATTTGGTCGAATTCGGCTTTAAGTACATCGCCATCCAGTTCAAGACGTTTTACCCAACCATAAGCGGGCGCATTGTGTTTAGGGTGTCCAATAACGGCTGGGGATTCGTGAAAATTGATGTTGTAGGCATCAACGGCTTGTTGCAAATCGGCTGTAGTGATTTCCACTTCTACGCCATTTGCGTCGGTGCGTTTGCCTGCTTTGAAAATTTCGATTAGTTGCATAAGGTATCCTCGTTTGAATACCGTTAGCATAGAGGGAAAAGAGGAGTTTGGATTTTAAACTGCTTTAAAGTTTTTGAAGGGGAATTTTAGGCTAAAAGCAAATTACACTTTATCTTGAAATTTAAAACGCTTTAAATGCGGTTCAAATCGCTTAAATTCGATTTAAATTTTTTGAGACGATAAATCGTATTATTTTTAGATTTAAACGCCACAGCGCGAATTTGTGGCGTTATTTTGATTTTTAGGATTTATTTCAAATTTTGGTTAATTTGATGTTGCAAAAGTGCGGTGGCTTTTTTCAGAAGTTTTTGTTCGTCTTGAGCATTCACTCCTAACCATGGACGCGCAGGAATTTTCACTTTCTTACCGCGGCCAGCATTACCACCAAATTGGTGCAAACGGGCATACTTTGCGTCACTGCCGAACTCCACCCCTTTGTCATCGTAATTATACGCCGTACGATCTGCAAGGTAGCCATCTTGCCGTAAAATCTTTGTACTTTTACCACGCTTTGCTTTCAACGCCTTAGTTCTTGGTGAAAGTGCTTGCCAGCGTTTACCGGTTGGCTCAACTTCCGCTTCAAAGCGTGCCGCATGAATTTTCTTCAAGGTTTCACCCAGCAAGCCATAAAGTTTGCGCGGGTGTTGCAGTTGGCTCGCGATGCCGGTGAGCTTCTGAATTGCCTGATTGTCGTTAAGGGTGATCTTTAACATAGGTTTCCTCTTGCTTTAAATTCCGCGCGGGCGTATAGTGATCTTGCGGTGGGGGTTTCCTACTGGAAAGGTTGCTTGGCATAAGCCCGCATTATCCTGTTCGAATCAGGCAAACCACCGCAATAATCACAATTCTCCATATAACACTTCAAAACGTCCTAACGCGCTTAAATCTTCTAAACGACTTGCTGTTCTGACCATGTTCAATTTATGTGGTAATTTCTTACCGCTCAACACGTCTTTTAGCTTGATTTCATAGTCCATTTTAACCGCCACTTTACCTTGTTCGGTTTCATAGATGAATAACAGGGTCGGTTGTTTTTGCTGGTCGTCCAATAAAATCGCCTTCGGATGGCGTAGCTTTTCTGGCAACTGCTCCCAAAATTCTACAGGCAGGCTGATTCCCTTGGCTTGTTTGCTGTCGCGTAGTGCATGCAATACGTCATCATCACGCACCGCAATCACCGCACTTTGTGGGGCTTTATCCAAATTGTCTAATTTGGTGATCACGTTTTCCGGAATCACGCCCACGTATTTCATGTTGCCACGTGCGATTTTTTGCGTACTTACGGTATCCACCATGTCTTTCATCGCGCCGTTTAACAACACCATGGCTTTCGGATTTTTCAGCACGTCATCAATCAACAGGCTGGCTAAGTGCGGTTCTGCTGTCGTCATTTTTTGCAACAACAGCTTGTCCACATCCACATCACGAGATTGCGTTAGGCGTTCAAAGTTATACGGTGCAAAACCTACATCATAACCTTTTGGCACACGCACCGTGCGAGGATTACCGGAACGCACGCCCACCAGTTTTTCTTCCCATTCGATTTCAGGTGATTGGCTCACGGTTTTACCCATTTCCGCTAAATCGTCTTCATCATGCGCCGATACGGTGCAATGGCAACCGTAGGCTTTGATTGGGTAGTAGTAACGCCAGAACGGATCAGTCGCCGGTAAAATCGTGCCGTCTAAATCGATATGTTCTTGGCGCGGATGGGCGTTGTCGTGGTGGTGATATTCCCAATAAGGCAATACATCCGCCAAGTCTAAGTGTTGTTTTAAACGCCCACGGTTATATGCACCATAAATGTTGGTGTCGTAAATAATCCGTGTGCGCCAGTTGCGACCTCCGTTATATTGCCAGCCGGTATTTGCCACAATCTCGTCAAAGCGCTTACGGAAACCTTCAAGGGTTTCACCGTTTTGAATCGCTTCATCCACCGCTTCGCGAAACGCTGTAAGCACTTCGTTACGATTCGCCCCGGCGACCATGAAGAAATAATCATGTTCTTCGCCCAGCACGTCTAAATAACTGTTGGTCGGTAAATTGAGTTTCTTCTCAAAATATTTGACCTGCTCTTCAAAAGTGAACTTGCTCATTATTTGCGCTCATCTTCTACGGATTGACGACCGGCAAAATGCGCGGTAGTTGATGCCCACGCCATCACCTTGCCATATTCGGCGAAACTCAATTCAGGAATTAAACTGTCGAGCTGATGACGGAAGTCTTCCAGGCTTTCCGCCTGTGAAAGTTGGTCTTTGATGGTTTGTAGCCATTCCTCCACGAACGGTTCGGCTTCGACTTCCAACTGCTCACCAATGCTGTCCACGATAGATTTCGGTATTGGTTCGGAAAAATCTACCTTAGCCGCCCCCCTCTTTTGTAAAGATAGGTTAGGGGAGATTTCTTGCACCACAATGTCACCTTCTTCAAAACCATAGGTGCGCATTAAATATTGCTCGGTAAACTGCACGCCCAAGCCCACCAGTAAACCGTCACGTTCCGCTTGGAGTTTGTCAATGCTTTCCTGTTCGTACAAATCAAAGGTCGGCAATGTTTCTACACTGAAATTCAGCTCGCAAATCCATGCCAATAATTGATTGAATACGCCTTCCACAAGGCTTGCGTCGTCATCGCGAATGTCGAGTGTCACTTCCAAGCCAGCCGTTGCGCTGGCACGGTTGGCTTCCGCTTCGGTTGTTTGGTTTTGCCCTAAAAGCGCAATGGCGATTTCAGACTTACAGTAACGCAGGAAATCATCAAATACTTGGGAAGAACCGCTTTTGCTTGCACTTTCCAGCATATCAATGGAACTGTCATCAGGGATTGCCGCCACCGCCGTGCCAAGCATTTCTTCCATACTGTCCAGCAGCTCATCCACTTCATGGGATTGCGCTTGACGAGGATGTTTGCCGACTAGCCAAGGCGAACCGTATTTTTCCATGAATTCGAGCCAGAATTTAAAGCCACCTTTTTTGAACGTTGCCGCCCAGAAACACATAGCGAGGTCGGCGCGTCCGTAAGGATTCATATAGTCCGCTTGTTGTGTCGCAAGTAGGAATTTCTTTTCCGGAACAAGGTCGCCGTTGCGGTTGTCTTTGGTACGTAGCATTAAACGGTTTTCTTCATCGAATACAAACCATTCTTGCGGTTTTCCCACAACGGCAACAGGCAATAATAAGCCGTCTTGGTTTTCCCACATGACTTCCAAGGCTTGGTAGCCAAACAGGGTAGCATCTAAAATTTGGTTGATGATTTGGCTCACCGGCAAGCGGTCAAAAAGTGCGGTCAAAATCTCGTCTGTTTTTTCATTGCCGGTTGGTGTAATGCGCCATTCAAGCCCCTTGATTGCCGCTTTTCTGCGGCGCACACAGCCACCCACATGGCTGTCCGATAGGATTTCACGGTAAGCCGAAATGTCCTTGCCCATTTTTTTCAAAACAGGATCAGGGTTGGGTAAATAATGCATAAACGACCAAAAGTCGATAGCTTTGGCGCGGGTAGCGATGACGGTGACTAAATCTTGTTTTTGGGTTGTCATTGGCTTTCCTTATTTTTCGTAATCCACAAAGGCGGCAAGCAATAAAAATACCCACCAAAACGGTTTATCGTAGAAAATCAGCACAGTTGCGGAAATGGTTAAAGTTACAAAGGCGATCATTGTTAATATCCTTGCGTTAATTTTCGGCTGGCTCTTGGTTTACGGCTGTGGGCAACCACAGGCTGCATCACTGCTTCCACTGCTGATGTTAAAGCCAAGAAACACGCCCACGTACGGTCGGCGTGTCCGTTGCTGTCACTTTCGGCAGTAAAGCGCGGCTGACCATTTGAACCGGTCACTTTTTTGAGTTTGTGCAAATCTTCGCGCAAATCGCTGTTGCCTTGCGGAATGCGAATCTTGCGGTCTTCAAAGGCAGTTTTACCAATGGTTGCCATTTTGAGTTTAGTGGAGACATTAAAGAGCGTGCCTTGAATACGCTTGCCGTGTTCATACTGAGCGTCTTCTACCATTTTTTCGCCCATCCCGGTTTGGTCGAGGTTTCCGCCTACTACGTGATATTGTTTCATCACTCGGTTGAGTTCTTCCAACTGCTCGCGCAATGGCACGCGTTTGAGTGTAATTAGCTCACGCGTCCAATAAATATCGCCGACCAACTCCAACACCCAAATGACAGTTAAGTCGCCACGCGCGGCAATATCCATTCCCACAAAACAGGAACCACCTTGATAGAGTTCGGGTTTGCCTGCGTCGGGGTGTTCCACAGCGTCAATAAGATCATAAGAAAGCCAAGCACTTGCTTCGTCTAACCATTTGAGTTCGAACTCTTGTGCCCATGCATCTTCATCATTCAAGCCGCGACGGAGTTGGTCAATGTCACGTGGTAAGCCGTCCTCTACCGCTTGATAAATATCAACGGTATGGCGTGACCATTCAGTGTTGTCTACGTCCGTCATCAATTCATAAAACTTGTTGCCTTTGCCGTTTGGCGTGGAAACTACGCGGAGCTTCCAACCTGCGGAGATAACAGGAAACAGTGCTTTCCAGATTTCACGGCTGTCGGCGTGGAAGGCGAACTCGTCAAGAAATACATTGGCAGAAAAGCCCCGCGCGGTGTCGGGATTGGCAGGCAGTGCGGTGATTTTGGAACCATTAGGGAAGACCACTTCAAGGGCGTTAATGGTGGTGTCATCTTTAAAAGGCACTTCAAGCACTTCGCAGACCATGCCCAAGGCTTCAAGGTGGCGTTTTACACCCTCGTTCATGGCTTCTTTTGCTTGGCGTTCACCGCGAGATAAAATCACCCAGCGAGTGCGTTCACCTTTAGCCTCAGCGTCTAAACAATCCAGCACAATTTCAAACGTGGTCGTAAATGTTTTCCCTGTTTGTCGGGCAAACATCGCCACTTTGAATCGGCTTTTATCATTCAGCCAACGCTTTTGATAGTCATAAAGAACGGTATTATTCGATGCCATAAACTGCTTTTACCATTTGTTGAACATCTGCCAAACTAACACCCTGTTGCTTACCGGCTTCTTCCACGGCTTCCGCCGCGCGTTTAATGGTTTCTTGGCGAATAGCTTGTTCACGCTTGAAACTTAAACTTTCCGCCTGCTCCAACCGCTGAATCGCGGAGGATAACAACGCCAAATCCTTCGGTTCCGCCTTGCCGTTTTCGCTCATACCGATAGAGGTTTCAAAGGCGAGGTTTTTCACGATTTCCATCAGAAGTTTGCCGATGTCGCTTTGTGGGGCTTCGCCGAATTGTTTCGTCCAGATTTCGGCGACTTCGCGCGCATTGCGGATTTTGCTCGCCATTTGTTCCATGCGGCTTGCATAACGATTAAGACCTGTGCGGCTTAATTGATAACTGTCATCTAACCCGCAATCGCGGATCAGGTCGTTGATTTCTTCAAGGATTTGCGCTTGGGAAAGGTGCTTGTCGCGCAACATCATCGCCAGTTGGGTTTTGATATTCGGTGGCAATAAGTCCACTTTACTGGCGCGGCCGCGTGTGTTTTTGTCGGTCATTTAAACCTCCTTTAAACCGGGTTTAAATCTTTGGACTTGGCTTTTTTACGCCGTCCACGAAAGCGCGACCTTGCGCCACATCTAAACCACGTTGCGTGATAGTGGCCACATAAAATTCTTTTCCGTTGCTATTGAGTCTAGCGATGGTGATTAAGCCTTGCTCCTCAAGCCATAATAGGTGATTACGCACCAAGTCACGGCTAATATCGTGACCGTACATATCCAAACAATCGTTTAAAATGCTTTCATTGGCATCGTAACCGCACTCTTCAAGAGAGCGCAGAATGACTAATCGTTGATCCTTGGTGAAAATATCTTGGCGCATCATTCCTTATTTACCTCTTTTTCAATTAATAACTTCACTTGATGGTTAAGGCTACCAATGTTGGTATTTAACACGTCGGTTTTACCTTTCATTTCCGTCATTAATAAACGCAAATCGGCCACTTCTTTTGAGGTTGGCAGATGACGCAATTCTCCTTTCACTTCTGACAGGCTTTTTTCATTAGTTTCAATTGCCTTACGTAAATCGGCTACATCGGATTTGCGAGCGTATTTGCTGTCCATCGTCAGCCAAAAATACGTCCACACAGCACCGCCAACCGTCACTACAATCGCCCAGTGCCGCTGAATAAAATCAAGTGCTTCAAGCATTATTTAGGTTCCTTTTTTTGGCAGATTTTTTCATAGGTCAGGTTATGGTTCAGCACCTGCCGCTTAGTTTCTTCGGTGTCTTTACGACTTGGATAAATCAGGCCGAACGCTGAACACCCGCTAGTCTTCACGGAAATAACCTTTTGACTGCAACTGCTCATCAACAGACTTGTCAGACAAAGTGCGGTTAGTTTCAGCAATTTTTTTGGCTGTATTAGCATTTTCCAACTCCTGTGCGACAGCTGCCGCTTCACGTTTCACGAATTCAATTTCTTCTTGCTGTTTGCGAATTTTGGCGGCTTGCAGGCGATTGTGAATAAATCCGCCTACCACAAGAGCAAGCACCGCGCCGATAACATAAAGATTAATCACTGTTTTCTCCTTGTTGTCTGCGATTTTGCATTGCGGTGGCAAAGCCTTTGGTTGCCGCGCCACCACCACAAAAGAGGGCAAATGTCGTGAATAACTCGGGTACGTAGGAGCGATTTAACCATACGCAAAACACCAAAATTCCCGCCATTAAGAGAGCACCAAAGAATTGGATAAAAGCGGTGGTTGAAAGGCGTCCGTTATCATTTGTTATCAGTTCTTTCATCGCCATTTTCTTTTTCCTTACTAAAATAATTTTGTTGTGCGAATACATAGCCCACAAAAGTCAGGATAGTTGCACACCAAAAATAACCGTAGTACGCCAGCATGATGCCAAGTAGAGTGTTGGTTATCATTTCCCAATGGAATTTCGCTTTGGTGTATTGATATTTAGGGACAGGAAAGCCGACTAAAAGCGGCAACACTGACAACGCCGTCATGAAATAGAAGAACCATTCATAGGCTTGAACAAGGTTTTTAATGGCGAATTCATTCGCACCGATAAAGCCACCGAATATCATGGTTTCCCAAATAAAGCTAAAGGCAGTTAAACCGCGAATTTCTCTTTTCATTAGTAACTCCAATACAAGTAAAAACCTTGTGCGGCGGTTGTGCCGCCATTGATTACGCGATTACGCATTGCGTTGTTGCTTGATTTGCAACGCGGGGCTTTGTAATTGCCCCAGCCTTTCGTGGCGGTAGTATTTTTTACGCGCTTGCTCATTTGCCCTCCTGAATTTGTTGGCATTGGTATAGGGTGCTGCCAACACTAAATTTGCCGTATGTTTGGCAAGTGTCTTTAATTGAGAGCATGCTAAAGACAACCACGAGGCAACCTATCGTTAAAACCAGAAATAGCGCAGAAACAATACTGTCAGCTTCATGTATCATTGATGCTGCAAAACACAAGGTAAAAATGAACCCAAGCAATAATGCAATTCCCATGCTTACCCCCTGAACAAATGGTCGAAATTAATCACTTGTTCGGAATCCAACCACGTCCACACATCGAAACACGGGCAGTCCTTAATCCATTCATTTGGTGTAATTGTGCCGTCACCGTTGATGTCCGGACTTAAATCACGATGTCCACAAATGCGTGCGCTGGGATATTCGCTTTCCAGTTTTTGCAATAATTTGTGCAGGGCAATCCATTGTTTTTCAGTGTATTCACCGTAGTTTTTACCGTTTGCGTCAATACCACCCACAAGGCAAATGCCGACCGAATATTGATTATGACCTTTCACATGCGCACCGATTTCGCCGACCATGCGACCGGTTTCGACGGTGCCGTCGGTGTCAATGACGTAGTGATAGCCGAGGTGTTGTAAATGCGGATTGAATTGTTTGGCTAACACGGGGCTACGCTTAAAACCGCGCTGTTTATGCCATTCGTCGATACGTTGCGCGGCGGTTTGTGTTGTCGTGCGTAATGATTTGCCGTTTTTTGTGGCAGAACAGTGGATCACGATTTTGGTGATGGGTAGGGATAAAGACATAAAAAAACTCCTTCTAGTGAACTTAAAAGGAGTTTAAAACGGATGGGGTTTTATTGATTTTAAAGTGATTTAAAGAAGTTATTTGCGCATAAATTCAAATGCTTTCATTACTTCGCCCATATTGATACTTTCCGGCAGAGGCAAACCAAAACTGTCTTTATAGTTGCCTAAAATCGGCTCATATTTTAACTGTCCATCATATAGGCTCATGGCTTTACCATTCAACGCATAAAAGCGTTTAACCGGGTCTTTTACTTTGTCGTAATAGAAAACATATAGCGATGATGGTGCTGTTCCCATAGAAATATAGTTACAGGCGAGATAGTAATGTTCACCAACTTTTCTACTTCGACAACTTGCCGCTTTACCGCTACTTTCCGGAAGTAATTTATAAAGGGCAACTTCCACATCTGAAGTTTCAGTGTACGTTGGTGCATTTGGGTCTTCATCTTCAGAACAAGCGGTCAATGAGGAAGCTAGCACACCAGCAAAAAAGGCACATAGTAGTTTTTTCATGTTTTTTCCTGAAGTTATAAATGGTTCGGCAAAATCATACTCCAATAAATTTTATTTTACTCATTAAAAAAACGCCCTTTCGGACGTTTTTTCTCACTTTTAGCGGTTATTTCTCCCCAAACATATCAAACTGCCGTCGGGCGATTTCTTCTTTTGTGACGCGCTTCACAATTTGGTAAATCCACTGCATGGATACGTTGTATTTGCGTGCCAGTTCGCGGTGGTTTGTGCCGTTGAATTCATTGAAAATCTTGCGGTCACGTTCGCTTAACAACAAAATCAGGTTACGTGGAATGTAAATTACTTCACCGCCCCACATTTGCGCAATATGCCCGGCAACTTCAATACCGATTTGTTTTGCCAGTTCTGCGTTGAATTCAGTGGTTGGCTTCACTTTAGCAAGCAACTGCGTTTCAATGTGTTTGGCTAAATCTGCCAAAATTTCAGGGGCTTTTTCATCAAAAATATCAGTTTCGGTACTCATTATTTCGCTCCTTTTTGCTGTTCTTTCCACTTTTTCCACACTTCGTATCCCGGCAAATGCTCAACGGGTTGCCCTAAACGGGCAAAGTTTTCAATGTATAAAATGGTGTTTTCGATGTCATTTTCCCGTTTGGGTTCTGCTTTCCGTTCTTCATTATCCGGTTTTGATGTCCCCATGCCGACAAATAGTGGCTTGTTAGTTTCTATCACTTGTTTTAAATAGCTGTGATTACTTAACGGGGCGAGATTTTTGCTTTCATGGCGTTTCTTTTGCACCGCACTGACTGTTTCGCTCAAAGAGTGGGCCAAAAGTTGTGATTGCGGGAACTGATCTAATACATCGCGCATAAGTTTCACCGACCTTGTATTGCTCAAGGCAGATTTTTCAGGACGGAACAAAGCAATATAGCTGACTAAAGGGCGTGCTACGCCGTATTTTAATTCTGTGATGATCCTTAATAACTCACGACCGGCATCATCTTCTAGCAGTTGGTCTAGGTTGATGTCTGAATGGCACACCGGGCAACGGCATAATTTCATACACGCCCCCTTGCTTGCCAACGTTTCAGCATTTCCAACACTAATGACGCCATTTGATTATCCAACGCACCTACGTTCAAAATTTGAATATTCTGACCGCGCTTTTGATAAATCGGGTTCACTACACCGCGTACCCACGCGTTTAATGCGCGTTCTGAGCCGTCGCGCAACATGCCTTGTTTGCTCATTTCAATCCAAATGGCACGGATTTTGTGGGCAATCAAGCTATTCACTTTGGCGTTTTCAGTGGTCGGCGAATAATGGCGTTTTGTGGTCTTTTTAAAGCCTTTATTTTCCATGGCTTCTAAAACTTTAATCAATTGCATTATAGTCATTTGCTTGGTGCTGTTTCTGCCGGTTAACTCATTCAGCAACATCCGATAACTTAATTCGTCCATGCGTAGCTGTTGCTTGGCAATGTGAATCAGTTGAATCGCCTTTTCTTTGGTTAATCGCATTCTTTTCTCCTTTAAAACACATTATTCAGCCCACTTAAATTCCCCTCTTTTGCAAAGAGGGGCTAGGGGAGATTTAATGGACTGTAAATGGGTTTTAGTCTTCGTTTACTGTTTCCACATCTTTCCAAACCGGTCTAATCATCTTCGATTGGTTATCAAGATATTCCGTGGTTTCAATAAACTCTTTTTGCAAGACGAGTTCGCCATTTTTACGTTTAAATAATCTAAAGTTTGAACCTTCTTTAATGCTCACAATACTAGGTCTGATTTGATATCCTTGATGGATATGAAAAAACTCCTTATTCAGTTTTATAAATGATGTGTTATTACTCATTCTCTTACTCCTAACTTAACCGTCTCCTTCCCCTTCACACCGTGATTCAGCGTAACTTCTTTGCCTTGTTTATAGCCTTCACTTTGCGCCAAACCGTAGTCTTTAGAGTTTCCTTTCTCTCGTATTTTGGTTTCGCTCCATTTATCTTCCTTAAACGCTTCTGCTTTGTAAGTTTCCATTTTTTGCTTTTCTTCCGGTGTCATTGCAAACTGTTTCACGTTTTGATTCACGCCGACAACCCAGCCTTCACAAAAAGAATCTCCCCGAGCAATCAGCGTGCTACGTTTTAGATGCTTGCTTTCCGTGTCTAAAAACGCTTTACGCGCCCCTTGTAATCGGCGATATAACACATCAAAACAGTAAGATGCGATTTCAGGGCGTTCTTCTGCGCCGTAAAATACAACGTGCATTTTGTTTTCGCCGTAATCGTTGCCTGGGTAAGCGTTAGATAAATAACCTTCAACGCCAAACGCCTTTGTAATCACTGAGATCAGCATGTGTACATATCTGGCGGATTTCATGGCGGTTTTCTGCTTAGCGTGGGCTTGGCTAAATTCAACTTGTGACTGATTAAGCTGATTCTCCGCCATTAGTTTTTGCGCCATAGCCAGCGCGCTTGCTGCTTCATGTGGATTAGTTGATTTGCTCAATGCCAACAATTTTTTGATTTTTCTGAGCAGTTTGTCTTGTTCCATCTCAAAACCTTCATCTCGCCAGCTGCTGTCTCAATTTCGGTAACATCGCTTGTACGTTACCCACAAACACCGCCGCAAAGTGCGGCTGATTTTTTTGCAACTCTCGCAATGCACGGGTGAGTTGACGAACGGCCTGTTCTAGTTGCAATTCTGTTTTCTCTTGGTCTGTCATCATCATTCTCCTGTAAATGGTCTAGTCGCCATTCTTTGGCAAAATTGTGAGCGTGCGTTGCACCAGTTAAATTCGGCAGATTTAGCAGTTAAAAGACTGGCTTTCGTCCAATATCTTGCCGCTTTCTCATAGTCGCCGTTGCGTTCAGCTTCAGCCGCCTTTTCAGCGACTTCTTTGTGCTTTTGTTCTTTTTCGTCCATGTCTTGTCCTCTCGGTTAGTTAAAACATATTATGAACGCCCCTCAAAACAGGATTTAAAGAGCGTTTAAATAGGTTTTAATCCTGCTTATCAAACAGCTTTTTCAATTCGTTAAAAATCCATTCATAAGCATCATTCAAGCAACCGCACGCAATCGCATCTTTATCTTGTTTGGCTTGTTGATAGAAGCGATAAGCCCGTTCAAGCTCTGTTGTATCTTTCATCACGCCACCTCTTGCTCAAACGGCGTAATTACAAAGTCTTCCACGCCTGTTTTAATCGTGATGCCCGCCACCGTTGCCGCTAATTCCGGTTCGTTTAACATGGCTTCTTTGTTCACTTCTTCTTTGGTACGGATAAAGCGCACCAAACCTAATGTGTGCAAACTTTCCAACACGCTGTCTTGTCCACGGATTCCCACAGAAGGTGGGCGTTGACGCCATTGCACCTCACCAGTGTTGAATGTGCCGGTTTTGGTTTTGCCGTTTTGGGTGAGTTCGTCACGGCGACTTTCACACCATGCTTGCACAGCATCCATCATCGGTTTGGTTTTCTCTTTCACTTCATTCATGAGCGGTGCATATTCTTCGGTAATTGCCGCTAATTTGTCGTTTTGTTCAATAGCAAGGCGTTCCAGTTCTCGGTTTAAATCGCCGATCTCCTTGATTGCCGTTTCCACTTCGTCACGAGTTTGGTAGCGCACGACAAATGTATCTGCTTTAATTCGGGTTGCTTTTTTAGCCATTTTTTTCTTCCTTAATGTTGTCAAATAATCCCATTGCACTCGCCATTTTCACCATTGATTCGTAAGTGATCAGGCAGGCGTCTTCTTTGCCTTTTGTTTTGATCTGGATGCCTTGTCCAAGGCTTTCACTAAGGGAAAAACTGAATATTTCCCCTTCAACTTCAGTCTTTCCGTTGGCGATATGCCGCGTAATCGCTAATCCGAGAGGTTCGCATTTCACTCCCAGAACTTGTAATTGCTCACGGCAAAACATTTTTTCTTCACTCATGGTTTTCTCCTTAATGTAAATAACTGCGCCAAATCACTTTTATGCCTTCCACCATCATTTGGTATTCGGCAAAATGTACACCGTCATGGCCTTGCATATAGGCGAGAGCCTGTCCCGTTTTCTCAAATTTCTTGGTGACGGCATTTTGCTCAATGCGCACGCGTGGTTTAATTTTGTCAAACTCAATATTCACCACATGCAAGCCCATTTTGTTGAGTTCGTTTACACATTTCTGCGCTTGTAATAAATACCCCAGCGCGATTTTGTTGCATCCGCCAAACACAGGGTGCGGCTTGGCTTGTTCGCGTAAAGTGCGGTTGATTTTTTCTGAATTTTCCATTAGTTCGCTCCTTTCATTTGTGTCTGGGCGGTTAAAATGAGATCTAGTGTGATCACCGTGCCTTGTCCTTTGGCTGTCATGCCGGCAAGGCGTAAATATTGCGTTAAAGCGCGTAAGCCACCTGCTTTGCCACCGATGTCGTAAAGCACCGTCATCAGGTCTTTATCTGCGACATCTAACCCCCATGCCTGTGCGATAGCTTTAATGTCGCCTTTTGTACTGGCTTTTAAGCCACAGTTGTTACCAATGCGTGACCATAAACGGGCGTATTCATGCGCTTGGTTCACACCGCCTTGAATTCGGGTGTAAACCTTGTCATTACCAATCAAGGCAAAGCCCACTTCCGCTTCTTCTTGAATAATGCGGATTTCTTCGAGTGCCTCGTAAGGCAGGTGGTCGCTTTCGTCGATGATGACTAAACCCTGTGTGCCTTTGAGTTTCTTGGTAATCATGCGCGATAGGCGGTCTTTGCGACGCGGTGCGTCGTTGATGCCCAGTTCAAGGGCTAATTCAAACAAGATACTGCTTAATGTGGCGCGTGCTGGGCTTGCAGTAATCATCCATACGTTTTGGTTGCTTTTCGCATACTCTTGGCAGGCTTTGGTTTTGCCCACACCGCTTGCGCCGTACACGGTCACCATGGTCGGCAGGATTTTTGCCATATCCAACGCGGAAAACACTTTCTTCGCGGTGGGAATCTCAATAAAGTGCGGTGCTTCCACGAACACTTTTGCTTTCTTTTCACGCGTGGCGAGCCAGTTGGCAAGGGCGGTTTCGATGTTGTCGATGTTGCCTGTGTAGGTGCCTTTGAGATACGCACTCAACGCCCCAGCAGATATGCCGGATTGTGCGGCGATATCGCGCTGAAAGTAGGTTCCGCTGTCTAACAATGGTTTGATTTGGTCAATTAAAGTCATGTTTTATGCTCCTTAAATGTGGCTTAAAGCCCCTTTTCCTTTTTCATCATTTCAAGGCCTTTTTGCCAGCCTTGTTCAAACTCGTTTAATTCCTCATCGTCCAGTTCTACGGCCACTTTGCGTATGGTTGTGCCTTCGCGTTGTAACATTTCGATGATTTTCGGTTCCGGTGCGTCTTCTTCCTCGAATTGAGGCTGATAACGTGCCGCTTCTTGCGCATTCATGCTGATTTGCGCTTTAGCTTGGGCTTTCACCGCTTTCACGAATTGCTTGCGTGCTTTGTCGTGTTCGCGTCCTGCGGCTTTGTCGCCGAAGGCTTTCGCACTAGTGCATTCGGCTTCGGCTAAGAACACACCTTCTAAGCTGTACACCCACACTTTGTTGTGTAAGTCTGCTGGGTCAAATTTCACCACTACTTTGCGGTGTTGACTGGCAATCAAATCAAAGGCGGTGTATTCATTAAAGCCGCCGTTGACTTTGCCACCCACTTTCAAACTAAATTTGCCGTCTTTGCTAATGCTTACCGCTTCGCTCATCAACATCAAAAACCGCATTTGTTCGCTACTTGCCTTGCGAATTTGCGCCTTGGCATAATCACGCTCGAACACTTGGCTGAAGCTGTAAATGCCTTGGCAAATCTCCGTTTGTCTGCCTTCGCGTTCGTTAAACGTGCGGATGCCGTCTTCTAACGCCATGATGAAGGTTTCATACGGCACACCGTCTTTCCCGCCGTTATAGTTGTCAGGCTTGTTGTAAACATTCTCGCCAGCATAAAAGCCTGCTAGGCTTGGGTGTTTATCGACTAATTCGCCTAAACCACCATGGGAAAAGGCGCGTTCAATCGGTTTTGCTTGTCCATGCCCTTTGCCGAATTGCACGGATGTCCACAATAATTCGATGCCGAGCAGAGGGATAATCCCTGTCACATCGTCTTCTTTTACCTTAAATCGATAACGATTTTTTACGCCCCCGGTCATCCATTTGTTTGCCGCCGCACGGGTGTTATCAATGGTGCATTTTTTCGGGATGCCATATTTCCAAATCAAATCCATTAAGCTCAAGCGAATGGTGTCGCTGTTTTCGCTCAAATCCACACGGTAAGCTAAGATTTTACGAGTGCGAATGTCTTGCCAAATCCAGGTTTTAGGGCGGACAATCTCTCCGTTATGCCAACGCACGAACACGTTGTGTTGGTAGCCATCGCCGTTGATCCATTCAAGGGCTTCAATTTCCGCCACAGTACGGCGCATGGATGGGTAATACTGCATCACAGCATGGTCGCCTTCGCGTAATTGCACTTGCACCAATTTCGGCACTTCACGTTCAATTTTGCGTTTTACGCCGCTTGCCGATGGAATCGACCATCCATTTTCACGGGCGGCACGTTTTAAGCGTTCGTAGCAACTGCCGAATTGTGGGC
Organism: Aggregatibacter sp. oral taxon 513; assembly: GCF_018128305.1. Classification (NCBI taxonomy): domain Bacteria; kingdom Pseudomonadati; phylum Pseudomonadota; class Gammaproteobacteria; order Pasteurellales; family Pasteurellaceae; genus Aggregatibacter; species Aggregatibacter sp. oral taxon 513. The sequence goes on along the minus strand of NZ_CP072381.1, from coordinate 1,829,841 downwards.
GTTCGTTGCGGAAATAGTCTGCTTTAAAGGCTTCCCACGCTTCCGGTGTGAACTCTGCTTCTTTGCCGGCTTTTTTGTTGTTATGTTTATCTAACAACAACGGCAACCAATCAGAGCGTTCAAACGACCGCACTTTGTAATACCAGCGTTTAAGGGAGCCTTTCGCAACCTCAAATTCAAGTGCAACCATGTCTAACGCCATCATTAATGCCACGTTGTGGCGCACTAAATCATCTAACTTGTGCAATGGAATAAGTTTTGCTTTCGCATCTTCCTTTTGTTTTTCGGTCGCTTTATCAAAGGGTTTCCAAATCACTTCGGGAAGGTAATTCAATTCTTTGGTGGTTTCTGAAACGTCAGGAATTTTCACCGCACTTTGTTTTAATAAAAGCTCTGCTTGGGTTTCTTGTGGGAGAGAGGTGAAGGCGTATTCGTAACCGACACCGCGAATGCCTAGAACCTGTCTTTTTTCCCAGTTTCCTGCTCTTGCTTTCTTGTTTACCCCTTGTGGGGAACTAGGCATAGTTTCTAAAACTGCGAGCTGTTGAGCTGAAATCCACATTTCCATACATCCTCCTACTCGTAACGAGCGGGCCATATTTCCTCAGGTTTCATACCGATAAAATCTGCAATAATTCGTTCACCTTTTGGATATTTGCGATCAAGCGCATTACCTAAAGTTCTAGGGTGTAAGCCAGCTTCAATGGATAATTGAGACAAGGTTTTTCCTTTCTCTTGTATCATTGCGATGATGTATGCGCGGTGCATATTTTTTTTACTCTTTTTCATAATGTGCTATCCTTACTCTTTAGATTAAATCTTAGGTGTTATTCTTTAGAAACTATGGAAACTATACATCTAAGTTTTCAGAAACTCAAGTGGTTTCTGAAAAATAATTGATATTTTTTAGAGTCGCTTTTAAAGTGCTTTAATAATCAATAGGTTATATTTTAGAAACTAGGCAGAAACTAGAGTTTCTGAAAGGTGGATTTTATGAGAAACTCCAAAGAGTGGTTTTCAGCAAATGAACTAAAGGACTTAGAAGGACTACCAAATTCACCTCAGGGAATAAACAAGAGGGCTAGAACACAAAACTGGATAAAAAGAGAAAAGGACGGTGTACAAGGCGGTGCGGTTGAATATCACTATTCATCGTTACCCAAGGAAGTTCAAAAGGAGTTGGGCTTTTATCCCACTGAAACACGAATGATCGTCCCGAACATTACAGAAACTGTAGGGCGCTATGTTAAAGAGGCAATAAATAAGGCCACTGAACTTGTTAGCGTGCCATTTTATAATACATTCGCCTCAGCTGGCTTTGGGGCGTTTAATGATGACGTGTATGAACCTGATGATTTTGTGGGGCTTAGTTCGCGATGGTTGCAACAACGTGGCCTTCAAAAGAATAAACTGGCGTTTATTTTAACTTCCGGTGATAGCATGACCCCGACAATACACCATGGTGATATGTTGCTAATCAACCGCGCTATGACTCTGCCGCGTGATGGACAGATTTATGTAATTCGTTCGGGCGATCAGCTTTGGGTTAAACGCGTGCAGGGGATTCCTGGCGGTATTCGCTTGATTAGTGACAATAAGGAAATTTACGCCCCGATTGAATTGATGTTTGAAGACAACGCAAATTTTGAAGTGATGGGGCAGGTGGTGTTTATCGGCCACGACTTAATTTAAAGATTTAAACCTAAATTTAAAGCCATTTAAACTGCGTTTAATGTTTCTCACTTTTAGCGGTTAAATCGGCAAGTTTTGGGAAATTTTTCCCATTTCATTATTTCTATTTTTATACCAATAAAAAAGGGGCTGACACACTGTCAAGCCCAGTTTTATCTATATCCATCCCGCTTATTCCCGAAAAATTCCGCCAAATCCCTATTTGTTTCTCATTTTAAGTGATTGGTTACAGCGATGGCTTATACCGACAAAATTCTGTACAGTACAAGCTACAAAAACCATTAATACACAAAGTGCGGTCAAAATTGACCGCACTTTTTTTATTTAAACCTATGAAAATATTCACTTTATACTGACAATAAAACCTGATAACCTGAGCAAATTACTATATTATTATCACGTATCTTTATCTTTTAATAAGGAAATATATCTCATGTTATCTCATAAGATTAAGCTAGTTTGTCTAGTTGCGTTCACACTCTTTTTAACAAGTTGCTCAACAATGTATAACCCATTAGACACTTTATACTGGCATGGTAAAGAAGACTATGAGTTTTTTGCTCGAAAACGTTTGCCAGATGAATCTTATCAATGCTTTAAAGACAATGAAAGAAGTTATATTCACGCTTATCGACTTGCTCTTTATGATTTACGAACCTATGAAGTTGGCAGAAACTCTAGAACAATCTTTCTAACAACAGAAAAAGTATATACTGGTGGTCATACATGGACTTATGTATTTACGGATGCAAGCCATAAAATCACATCTATTAGAGATGCCACAGGGTTTGGAGACATTGAAAAAGAATTTGGTTGTGGTGAGTATCAAGAAGCAGTAAAAATTGCTACACCAGAAGAACTAAAAAAACGCAAAATTAAACCTAGATTATGGGCTGCAATTGTTCGCACTCCAGAAATAAATCAAATGATGTGGGCTTCTGATGCAGCTTATAGTACTCTTGAGCAAGCCAAACAAGATTCACTAAAACAATGTCAAGAGTATGGTGGCAAAGACTGCCAATTAGTGATTGGTATAAGTAATATGTGTTTAGGGTTAGCTAGTGGTCGAGATAGTAGAGGTATGAGAGATTACTTCGGAAATAGCATTATTCCTGAGCACGCTAAAGAAATGGCGGTTGAAAATTGCCAAGCGAAAGGGGGCTCATCTTGTAAGCCTAGCCCAGCCCCTTCGCTTTGCGCCCTACCGTGTGATATGCTTAGAGATAAAACTTGTAACTTTGATAGTCCTCAAGTCATCATACCAGGAATTAAAGGCGGAAAAGCATTTAACGTAGCATTAGATGGTAATGTACTTAAATAGTAAATAATATTTTCAAAGTGCGGTCAAATCTGACCGCACTTTTGATCTGCACCCCAAAACCTGGACACCTAATTTGAGGTGCAGATTATGTCCTACCCTTATCAATTTCGTTTGAAAATTATCAAACTCGTCACCGAACAGGATTATGGTATCCGTGAGGTGGTTAAACTTCATAACATTCCCCATTCTGCCGTCATCTATTGGCTAAAAGCATTTCGGGAAAGAGGGCTTGATGGCGTAAAATCGCCTCATACAAACCTTCAAACACCGAAAATAGCGAAGCCAAAGATGAAAAAGAAAGACATTGAAATCCCGGAAACTACAGACTTTTCACCTAAAGCGTTTAAAAAGTTACAACGAGAGCTCGCCTTGGCTCGAGCGGAGATTGCTTACCTAAAGGAGTTGGAGGCGCTCGACCGTCAAAAACAACGACAGAAAAAAGAAAAATCATTGAAAGATTGAAGCCAGACCATGCGTTAAATGATTTACTTCATGTGGCTAAAATGCCTCGCTCAAGCTTTTACTATAAAGAGATTAAGCGAAATTATCACGAGGTAAAAGAGACTATCTTATCGCTGTACAAAAAGAACAGAAAACGAGATGGTTATCGCCCCGTGACATTTAAATTACGCCAAATGGGTAACGGATGTAACGGAATTTCATGTTGGGCAAGAAAAGCTTTATTTTTCACCGTTGATGGACTTGGCTAACCGAGAAATTATTGCCTATAACTTTGCAACACGCCCGAAGTTTTCATTGGTGAAAGGTATGCTAGAACAAGGGCTTAGTCGGCTTAAACCGACAGAATGCCCGATTATTCATAGCGACCAAGGCGTATTGTATGGCTCGGCGGAATGGGTAAAGATGTTGGAAGGTAAAGCGGTTCAAAGTATGAGCCACCGAGGAAATTGCTACGACAATGCGGTGATTAAAAGTTTTTTTGCGATACTAAAATCAGAGTGTTTTTATTCACGGAGCTATCATTCAATCGCTGAATTACAGTCTGAAATTGAAGAATATTTGGTGTATTACAATCAAGAACGAATTAAACTTGATTTAAAAGGATTAAGCCCAGTGCAATACCGAGCTCAATATTTAAGTTAACTAACCTGTCCAACTTTTGGGGGGCAGATCACTTTGTAGAAAATAAATCGATTAACTCATTTGCGTAAAGAAATCACGAATCCCTACCAACATATTATTAATGGCAACAGCGGCTAAGATTAATCCCATCACGCGACTAATCACCGCTGCGCCGGTGTTACCAATCCAGCGTTGAATGCGGTTGGCGGCGAGGAATAAAAGATAGGTGATCAACAACACGGACAGCATGATTAAGGTTGTCATGGTTTGATCGAACAGGCTGAAACGATGGTTGTCAGTGAGCAACACAATCGCCATCATGGCGCCGGGCGAGGCAATAGACGGCACGGCTAACGGATACACGGCCAGTTCGTTCAGATTGGATGAGAGTTTAATTTCTTGTTCCGGTTTGCCTTCACCGAAAATCATAGTCAAAGCGAACAGCAATAACACCAAACCACCGGCAATTTGGAAGGCGGTGAGGGGAATTTGCATGGCTTCTAACAAGGCTTGTCCGGCGATGAGGAAGAAAATCAAAATACCGGCGGAAATCATGACCGCTTTTAACGCGATTTTGCGGCGATCTTCCACTGAAAGGCCCACTGTTTTGGTTAAATAAACGGGAATAGAACCGATTGGATCGATGACCGCCCACAGCACCACGAATTGAACGACGAGAGAATCAAACATTGGCAACTCCGAGAAAAAAGTGGAAAATAACGCGTCTTTTTACAAATCAATATCTTATATTAAATTCATTATAAACCAATGCTTTTTTTCACAAATTTAACCCTAAAACGGGGCTTGACTACGCTCCTCGAAAACGCCAATGCCACTATTAATCCGGGACAAAAAGTCGGCCTGGTCGGCAAAAACGGTTGCGGCAAATCTTCCTTATTTGCGTTGCTTAAAAATGAAATGAGCGCCGAAGGTGGCGAGGTGTCTTTCCCGTCAACTTGGGCGTTGGCGTGGGTGAATCAAGAAACGCCCGCACTGGATTGCCGCGCCATTGATTATGTGATTCAGGGCGACCGTGAATACAGCCGCCTGCAACAGGCATTGCAACAAGCGAACGCGGACAATGACGGTAATGCGATTGCCACTTTGCATAATCAACTTGATGCCATTGATGCTTGGACGATTGAAGCTCGCGCCGGCGAATTATTGCACGGTTTGGGGTTTTCTCAGGCGGAATTAGTGCAACCGGTGAAGGCGTTTTCCGGTGGTTGGCGTATGCGGTTAAATTTGGCACAGGCACTGATTTGTCGCTCTGATTTATTGTTGCTTGACGAACCCACTAACCACTTGGATTTGGACGCCGTGATTTGGTTGGAGCGTTGGTTAAAACAATATCCGGGCACACTGATTCTGATCTCGCACGATCGCGACTTTTTAGATCCGATTGTCGGCAAGATTTTGCATATTGAACAACAAAAGCTCAATGAATACACGGGCGATTATTCTTCTTTTGAATTGCAACGGGCAACCAAATTGGCACAACAGAATGCCATGTATCGCCAACAACAGCTGAAAATTGATCACTTACAGCGTTATATTGACCGTTTCAAAGCCAAAGCCACCAAGGCTAAACAGGCGCAAAGCCGTATTAAGGCATTGGAACGCATGGAAAAAATTGCACCGGCATATGTGGATAATCCGTTTCATTTTGAATTCCGCGAACCGCTCTCCCTGCCAAGCCCGTTATTAATGATGGAAAACGCCTCTGCCGGGTATGGTTCGGGTGAAAGTGCGGTGGAAATTTTAAGTAAAATTAAACTGAATCTGGTGCCCGGTTCACGTATCGGTTTGCTCGGTAAAAACGGCGCAGGGAAATCCACCTTAATTAAATTATTGGCAGGCGAAATCGCGCCGACCGGCGGCACGATTCAATTAGCGAAAGGCGTACAGTTAGGTTATTTTGCACAACATCAATTAGATACCTTACGCGCGGATGAAAGCGCCTTGTGGCATTTGCAAAAAATTGCGCCACAGCAAACAGAACAACAATTACGTGATTATTTAGGTGGCTTTGCCTTTCACGGCGACAAAGTCAATCAACCGGTGGCGTCTTTTTCCGGTGGTGAAAAAGCGCGTTTGGTGTTGGCGCTCATTGTGTGGCAACGCCCGAACTTACTGTTGCTGGATGAACCGACAAACCACTTGGATTTAGATATGCGTCAGGCGTTGACCGAAGCGTTGGTGGATTATCAAGGTTCTTTGGTATTGGTGTCGCACGATCGCCATTTATTACGCAATACTGTGGATGAATTCTATTTGGTGTATGACAAGCAAGTGGAAGAATTTAAAGGGGATTTGACGGATTATCAGAAGTGGCTGAACGAGCAGAATGCACAACCGGCAGTGATAAAAGCACAAAATGAGCCCAGTGAAAATGAAAATTCTGCCGCCAATCGTAAAGAACAAAAACGTAAGGAAGCGGAACTTCGCCAACAACTTGCGCCATTACGCAAACAGGCAACGCAGCTGGAAACTCAAATGGAAAAACTGGGTACGCAATTACAGCAGATTGAAACGGATTTGGCGGACCCGAGTTTGTACGACGCAGAAATGAAAGCAAAATTGACCGCACTTTTAGCCGAGCAGGTGGAGGTGAAAAAGCAGCTGGAAGAAGTAGAAGTTGACTGGTTGGCACTCCAAGAAAGCATAGAAGACATCATGTCTCAAGCAGAATAAACCCTAAAAGAATGCAGTTTTGGAAGCCGTGTCACATTATTTTTAAAAAGATCAAAATTTCACTTGATACTGTATATTAATACAGTTATTATAAGCGCAAATTTTGATAATGATTTTCCCGAGGTAAAAAATGGCAACTCAAGAAGAAAAACAAAAAGCGCTCGACGCCGCGTTAGGTCAAATCGAAAAACAATTTGGTAAAGGCGCCATCATGAAATTAGGCGACAGCCAAAAGTTGGATATTGAAGCGATTTCTACCGGCTCCTTCGGTCTTGACTTAGCGTTAGGGATCGGCGGTTTACCAATGGGACGTATCGTTGAAATTTTTGGCCCGGAATCTTCCGGTAAAACCACCTTGACGCTTTCTGTGATCGCTGAAGCGCAAAAAGCAGGTAAAACCTGTGCCTTTATCGATGCGGAGCATGCCTTAGACCCAATTTATGCCTCTAAACTGGGCGTGGATGTGAAAGAGTTGTTGGTTTCTCAACCAGACAACGGTGAGCAAGCGTTAGAAATCTGTGATGCCTTAGTACGTTCCGGTGCCGTGGATGTGATTATTGTTGACTCCGTTGCAGCCTTAACGCCGAAAGCGGAAATCGAAGGCGACATGGGCGATTCTCATGTGGGCTTGCAAGCGCGTCTCATGTCTCAAGCGTTGCGTAAATTGACCGGACAAATTAAAAATGCCAACTGCTTAGTGATTTTCATTAACCAAATTCGTATGAAGATCGGCGTGATGTTTGGTAACCCGGAAACCACCACCGGTGGTAATGCGCTGAAATTTTATGCCTCTGTGCGTTTGGATATTCGCCGTGTTGGCTCAATCAAAGAAGGCGATGAGGTCATTGGTAATGAAACGCGCGTGAAAGTGGTGAAAAACAAAGTTGCGCCGCCATTCCGCCAAGTGGATTTCCAAATCCTGTACGGTGAAGGGATTTCTAAAGAAAGCGAATTGATTGATCTTGGTGTAAAACACAAGCTCATCAGCAAAGCCGGCGCATGGTATGCTTATGAAAACGAGAAAATCGGTCAGGGCAAAACCAATGCGATGAAGTGGTTAAAAGAGAATCCGGAGCAAGCGAAATTAATTGAAAGCACTTTGCGTGATGAATTATTGGCGCATCCGGAAACAGCCATTACCGCTGATGTTGAAGACGAAGCCGGTGAAGCTGACTTCGAATAAGATGGGGGATGTGAAAAAGTGCGGTCATTTTTGACCGCACTTTTTCTATCTGTTCTTTAACCATAATCACAAGTGACACAATATGTCTTCCCTTGCTCTTAATTATGTGATGAATTTACTTTCTCGCCGTGAATACAGTGAATTTGAACTGCGTTGTAAAATGCAGGAAAAAGCCTTTTCTGAGGAAGATATTGATCAGGTCATTGCACATTGCCAGCAAAAAAACTGGCAAAGTGATCAACGTTTTACTGAAAGTTATTTGAATAGCCGTTCTCAACGAGGTTATGGCATTAATCGAATCAAACAAGAATTGCGTCAATTAAAAGGTATTGAAAGCGCAACCATTGAAGCGGTTGTCCGTGAATGCGATATTGATTGGTCGGCATTGGCGTTAAATGTGTTACGCAAAAAGTTTCCTGATTATAAGGAAAAGCAACCGCCGAAAATGCGCCAAAAAATTTGGCAATACATGCTGTCACATGGTTTTAATCAAGAGGATTTTGCGGATTATGTGGGGTCTGACCCGAGCGAGTTTGATTAGTGTTGTATGGTAACTGACATGTTATCGATTTCAACGTAGAATAGCGTTCCACAAAATCATCAGTTAGGAGAAAAAATGACGAAAGTAGTTCATACAGAGAAGGCGCCGGCTGCTATCGGGCCTTATGTACAAGCCGTTGATTTAGGCAATTTAGTGCTGACTTCGGGGCAAATTCCAGTCAATCCGGCAACTGGAGAAGTGCCGAAAGACATTGTGGCACAAGCTCGTCAGTCTTTGGAAAATGTGAAAGCGATCATTGAACAAGCTGGACTAACTGTTGCAGATATTGTGAAAACGATGGTATTCGTGAAAGATTTAAATGATTTTGCGGCAGTCAATGGCGAATATGAGCGTTTCTTCAAAGAAAATCATCACCCGAGTTTCCCTGCACGTTCTTGTGTGGAAGTGGCCCGCCTGCCGAAAGATGTTGGCTTAGAAATTGAGGCCATTGCCGTAAGAGCGTAGTTTTGTTCACCGATGTGTTTATAAAAAATCCCGCAAGTGGGTTTGCGGGATTTTTTATGTTTTACCTTGCGTTACGGCAGTAAGCTTTCTAATTGCCATAATTCGTTTAACGCCTCGCGGCGACGGATGAGATGCGCTTTATCGCCATCCACCATCACTTCCGCTGTTCTTGGGCGAGAGTTATAGTTAGAAGACATACTTGCGCCGTAGGCACCGGCAGATCGTTGGGCTAAATAATCCCCTTCAGCAATAGCCAGTTTGCGTTGTTTGCCGAGGAAATCGGAAGTTTCGCAAATTGGGCCGACCACATCATAGATTTTTTCTTCACGCGCTAAAGTGCGGTCGATTTCGAGAATGTTCATGTAGGCTTGATACAGTGCCGGACGAATCATGTCATTCATACCCGCATCCACAATGGCAAAATTGCGGCTTTCATTGGATTTTAAATACTCTACTTTGGTTACCAAAATCCCCGCGTTGGCGGTAATGGCGCGCCCCGGTTCGACGATGATTTCCAGTTCGCTAAAGGCACTCAATTTTTCCCATAATGCTTTGGCATATTCTGTCGGATGTGGTGGCGTTTCGTCCGTATAAGTCACACCCAAACCGCCGCCTAAGTCCAAGTGTTTTAAAAGAATGCCATCTTGTTTTAATTGCTCCATGAGCACAATTAAGCGATCTACCGCATCTAAAAACGGTTGTAATTCCGTGAGTTGTGAGCCGATGTGGCAATCCATGCCGATGATTTTTATATTCGGTAAGGTGGCGGCTACTTTATAGACTTCTCGAGCCTGTTCTGCGCTCACGCCGAATTTATTTTCTTTTAACCCTGTGGAAATGTAGGGGTGCGTGTGAGCGTCCACGTCCGGATTTACGCGTAATGAAATCGGTGCGATTTTGCCCATTTCACCGGCGATTTGGTTAATGCGCAATAATTCTGCTTCCGATTCCACGTTAAAACAACGAATATTGACTTCTAAGGCACGGGCGATTTCTTGGCGGGATTTTGCAACGCCGGAAAAGACCACCTTGCCGGCGTCACCACCGGCGGCAAGGACTCGCTCTAATTCCCCTTGGGACACAATATCAAAGCCTGATCCTAATTTTGCCATCACGTTTAAAATCGCAATATTTGGGTTGGATTTTACGGCAAAGCACACCAAATGCGGATGCTCGCCGAAAGCGTTATTAAATGCGTGCCAATGGCGTTCAAGGGTGGCTCGGGAATAAACATACAACGGCGTGCCAAATTGTTCGGCCAATTGTTTGACCGGCAGATTTTCCGCCATGAGTTGATTGTTTTTATATTGGAAAAAGTCCATAAGGTCGCCTATAAAAAGTTATTTGGTTGTTTTCTGAGCGCTGTCTTGTTCGGGGAAATACAACGGACCTTTTACGCCGCAGCTGGTACTTAGCGCACACAATATCACGAGTAAAAATACGGAAATAAGTTTTTTCATTGGTTGTTCCTTGTGCTCAAATTTGACTGTTCTTTTTACCACTAAATCCGGCTTTGTGCTATCACAACGCACAGAAAATCTTTATAATTTCCGCCCTACTGTCATTTATTGGAGTGATTTTATGAATATCGTCGAGTTTCATCAGAAAATCGAGCAAATTTGGGATGAAATTGAAGAGCAACTGGAGGCGCAAGATTGTGATGCCGATTGTGAACGCCAAGGCTCCGTGTTCACGATTACGCTTGGCGATCGCAGTCAAATTGTGATCAACAAACAAGAACCGTTGTTGGAATTATGGTTGGCGAGCCATAATGGTGGTTTCCATTTTGCCTATAAAAACGAACGTTGGGTCAGCAACGACGGCTTGGATTTTTGGCAAGCCCTAACCGAAGCGCTTGCTAAACATGGTGAGCAGGTGCAGCTCGGTTAATGAATCACCTTACCCCATCCGAATCTACCAAAAGTGCGGTGGATTTTCTCGATAAATCGTCGGCAAAATCCACCGCACTTTATGCGACGGCAAAGAATGTGTTGCATTCGGTGTTCGGCTATCAAGCTTTCCGCAAAGGGCAAGAGGAAATTATCCAGGCGACGCTGAATGGTCAGGATTGCTTGGTCATTATGGCGACGGGGACGGGAAAATCCTTGTGCTACCAAATTCCTGCGTTGTGTTTTGACGGTATGACTTTGGTGGTATCGCCGTTGATTTCGCTGATGAAAGACCAAGTGGATCAACTGCGTGCTAGCGGCGTAGAAGCGGATTATTTAAACTCCTCGCAAACCTTTGAAGAACAGCAACAGGTGCAAAATAGGGCGATTTCCGGGCAGTTAAAATTATTGTATTTATCCCCGGAAAAAGTCATGACCAACAGCTTTTTCCAATTTATTTCTTTATGTCAGGTGAGCTTTATCGCCATTGATGAGGCGCATTGCATTTCCCAATGGGGGCACGATTTTCGCCCTGAATATACCCAACTTGGCGGCTTAAAAGGCAGTTTCCCGAATGTGCCGATTATGGCGCTGACAGCCACGGCAGACCCCGCAACGCAACAAGATATTCTGCAAAATCTCCGACTAAATCGACCGCACTTTCATGTAGGGAGTTTTGATCGCCCGAATATTCGTTATACCTTGGTGGAAAAATTTAAGCCGATGGAACAGCTGTGTCGTTTCGTGGTGGCACAAAAAGGCAAAAGCGGCATTGTGTATTGCAACAGTCGCAACAAAGTGGAACGCATTGCGGAGACCCTGTGCAACAAAGGTGTGCGGGCAGCGGCTTATCATGCGGGCATGGAAAATAGCTTGCGGGAAAAGGTACAACGGGATTTTCAGCGGGACAACATTCAAGTGGTGGTGGCGACGATCGCCTTCGGTATGGGGATTAATAAATCCAACGTACGCTTTGTGGCGCATTTCGATTTACCGCGTAGCATTGAATCCTACTATCAAGAAACCGGCCGTGCAGGGCGGGATGATTTGCCGGCTGAGGCGGTGTTGTTCTACGATCCGGCGGATTATGTGTGGTTGAATAAAATGTTGATGGAAAAGCCGGAAACGCCACAACGCCAAATTGAACAGCATAAACTGCAAGCCATCGGTGAATTTGCCGAGAGCCAAACCTGTCGCCGTTTGGTCTTATTGAATTATTTCGGCGAACATCGTCAAACCGCCTGTCAAAATTGCGATATTTGTCTTGATCCACCGAAAAAATACGATGGGTTGTTGGACGCGCAAAAAATTATGTCGGCAATTTATCGCACCGGTCAATGTTATGGTGCACATTATGTCATTGCCGTCTTGCGTGGTATGAATAATCAGAAAATTCGCGATCAGCAACACGACCAACTGAGTGTGTATGGCATCGGCAAAGAACACAGCACGGAATATTGGCAGTCAGTATTACGCCAGTTAATTCATTTGGGCTTTGTGCGCCAAATCATCGGCGAGTATGGCAATACGTTACAGCTCACAGAAAACGCCAAGCCGATTTTGCGGGGAGAGATGCCGTTGGAATTGGCAACGCCACGCCTGTCATCTATCGTCACTACGGCCATGATGCACAAAAGTGCGGTCGGTTCTTACGACAAAGATTTATTTGCACGTTTGCGCTTCTTGCGTAAGCAAATTGCCGATAAAGAAAACATTCCCCCGTATATCGTGTTTAACGATGCGACTTTACAAGAAATGGCGCAATACCAACCGGTCAGCAACATTGAGATGTTGCAAATTAACGGTGTCGGTACGATTAAATTGGAACGTTTCGGACAAGCGTTTCTGTCTTTAATCCGCGAACATAAAAATGCCCGCGCAACCGAATAAGTCTAAGTACCGTTTAAGTGCAGTTATGTTTAGCTAATTGCGCAAAATTTTGCTATAATCCCGCCCAATTTTTTACGAATTACACAGAGAAGAATTATGTCAACAACTACTCCAGAAACTTATGGTGCAAACAGTATTAAAGTGCTGAAAGGGCTTGATGCGGTGCGTAAACGTCCCGGCATGTATATCGGTGACACAGACGATGGAACGGGTTTACACCATATGGTTTTTGAGGTGGTGGATAACGCCATTGATGAAGCCTTGGCAGGTTATTGCAGTGACATTATCGTGACTATTCACTCCGACAATTCCGTTTCTGTGCAAGATGACGGGCGCGGTATTCCAGTAGATATTCACCCGGAAGAAGGCGTTTCTGCTGCAGAAGTCATTATGACGGTCTTGCATGCGGGCGGTAAATTTGACGATAACTCCTATAAAGTCTCCGGTGGTTTGCACGGTGTGGGCGTGTCTGTGGTCAATGCGTTGTCCGATAAATTGCAACTGACTATTCGTCGTCAAGGCAAAGTGCATGAGCAATTTTACAGCCTTGGCGATCCACAAGCGCCGTTAGCCGTGATTGGCGAAACCACCCAAACCGGAACCACCGTGCGTTTCTGGCCGAGTTCGACCATCTTCACAAATATTGAATTTGAATACGATATTTTAGCTAAACGCCTAAGGGAGTTATCTTTCTTAAACTCCGGTGTTTCTATCCGTTTAATTGACGAACGTACCGACAAACAAGACCATTTTCACTACGAAGGCGGTATTCAAGCGTTTGTGGAATATATCAATCGTGGTAAAACGCCGATCCACCCGAAACCGTTCTATTTCTCTGCAGAAAAAGACGGCATTGGCGTGGAAATTGCGTTGCAATGGAACGATGGTTATGCAGAAAACATTTACTGCTTTACCAATAACATTCCACAACGCGATGGTGGTACGCACTTGGCAGGTTTCCGTGGCGCGATGACCCGTACGTTGAATAACTACATGGAAAACGAAGGCTACACCAAGAAATCCAAAGTGGCGACTTCCGGTGATGATGCCCGTGAAGGCTTGGTGGCCGTGATTTCCGTGAAGGTACCTGATCCAAAATTCTCTTCTCAAACAAAAGACAAATTGGTTTCCTCCGAAGTGAAAAGTGCGGTGGAATCTTTGATGAACGAGTATTTGCAAACCTATTTGTTGGAAAATCCAAACGATGTGAAAATCATCGTGACCAAAATTATTGATGCGGCACGTGCACGTGAAGCCGCACGCAAAGCCCGTGAAATGACCCGTCGTAAAGGCGCATTAGACTTAGGCGGCTTGCCAGGTAAATTGGCGGATTGTCAGGAGCGTGATCCGGCGTTATCCGAACTTTATATCGTGGAGGGTGACTCTGCGGGCGGTTCGGCAAAACAAGGGCGTAATCGTAAAAACCAAGCGATTCTGCCGTTAAAAGGGAAAATCCTGAACGTGGAAAAAGCCCGCTTTGATAAAATGTTATCTTCTGCGGAAGTGGGTACATTGATTACGGCGCTAGGTTGCGGTATCGGTCGTGACGAATATAACCCGGATAAATTGCGTTATCACAGCATTATTATCATGACCGATGCGGACGTGGATGGTTCACACATTCGTACGTTGTTATTAACCTTCTTCTATCGTCAAATGCCGGAGCTGATTGAACGTGGTTATGTGTATATTGCCCAGCCACCGTTGTATAAAGTGAAAAAAGGTAAACAAGAGCAATACATTAAAGACGATGAAGCCATGGCAGAATTTGAATTGGCGATTGCGTTGGAAAATGCGGCGCTTTATGTGAATGACAACGCGCCGGGTATGCAAGGTGTGGCGTTACAAAATCTCGCTTCCGAATATCTTGCAGTACAAAAAATGACGACCCGCTTGAGCCGTTATTATCCGGAAAGCGTGTTGAAAGAATTGATTTATCAACCGGCGTTGACCACAGCGTTAATGCAACAGGAAAGTGCGGTCAATTCTTGGGCTGATTCTTTGGTTGCTTCTTTAAATAGAAAAGAAACCGACGGCAGACATTATAGCTATCGTTTGCAATTCAATGCTGAACGAAACGTACATGAAGTGGTGTTAACAGTGAGAACACACGGGATTGATACGGATTATTTCTTGAACTTCCAATTTGTGACCGGTAATGAATATGCGCGTTTAATTACGTTGGGTGAAAAATTGGTCGGCTTATTAGAAGAAAATGCCTATGTTATGCGTGGTGAACGTAAAGTTGCAGTCGCTTCTTTTGAACAGGCAATTGAATGGTTGATGAAAGAATCTCGTCGTGGTTTGATGATTCAACGCTATAAAGGGTTAGGTGAAATGAACCCGGAACAGCTTTGGGAAACGACAATGGATCCAAACACTCGCCGCATGTTGAAAGTGTCTATCAAAGATGCGGTGGCGGCAGATCAGTTATTCACCACCTTGATGGGAGATGAAGTTGAGCCTCGCCGTGAGTTCATTGAGAGTAATGCGTTAAGAGCGAATTTGGATATTTAAAATCCATTTAAAAAAAGCACCGCACTTTGAATAATAAAGTGCGGTGCTTTTTTTGTTATTTTCTTAAGGTGACCAATTCGACTTCATGGTTTGCGCCTTTCTTTAGAATTAAATCGGCGCGTTCTCGCGTTGGTAAAATATTTTCCTTCAGGTTCAATCCGTTAATTTCATCCCAAATTTTCCCTGCCGTGGTAACCGCTTCTTGTTCAGAGAGATTCGCATAATGTTTGAAATATGAGTTTGGATCGGTAAAAGCACTTTGGCGGAACTTCAGAAAACGGTGAATATACCATTCTTTTAATAAGTCTTCTTCCGCATCAACATAAATAGAGAAGTCGACAAAATCAGACACAAACAGCTCATTGGCTTGATTTCTGTTAGGTTGCAAGACGTTTAACCCTTCTAAAATCAGAATGTCTGGTTGATTGATGACATTAAATTGATCAGGAATAATGTCATAGGTTAGATGAGAATAAATTGGCGCAGTAACATTTGGCTTGCCGGATTTTATATCTGCTAAAAAACGAATCAGTTTTGGCGTGTTGTAAGAAATCGGAAAGCCTTTTTTATGCAATAAATTGTGTTCTTGAAGATAGGCTAACGGGTGTAGGAAACCATCTGTCGTAATCAAATCGACTTTACGTTGTTGTGGCCAATGGCTTAAGAGCGATTGCAGAATCCGGGCAGAGGTGCTTTTCCCTACCGCTACGCTACCTGCAATACTAATAATGTAGGGCACTTTCGCGTTTTGTCCGCCAAGAAAACGGCGCAACACATTTTGGCGACGAATGTTTTCATCTATATAGTAGTTAATCAAACGGACTAACGGCAAATAGATGGTACGAACTTCGTCAAGGGAAAGTTCTTCATTTATCCCAAGCAGAGGTTTGAGATCCTGTTCGGTTAATGTTAACGGAACCGATTTACGCAATTCTGCCCAACGTTGCCGATCAAATGATAAAAATGGCGTAAGTTGTTCCGACATAGAAGGAGAAACCGAAAAGTCCACGTGCTGAATTACTCTTTTTTAGCCAATGATAGGTTGCAAAATATACCCTATAAATAAGAGATTGAGCAGTAAAATTTTTGCATAATCAGCTAAATTCACCGACGTTAGAGGGTTTTTGCTTGATAATTAAACGAATAACCAAAAAAAACTTTATTTACTAAAAAAAAACTTGTCAGGCATAAAAAAATCCCTATAATACGCCTCACTTGTTTACGACGCCGACTTAGCTCAGTAGGTAGAGCAACTGACTTGTAATCAGTAGGTCATCAGTTCGATTCCGATAGTCGGCACCATTTCTCGTATTCAAGTTCCAACTTAGAGTGGAGGGATTCCCGAGCGGCCAAAGGGAGCAGACTGTAAATCTGCCGGCTCAGCCTTCGAAGGTTCGAATCCTTCTCCCTCCACCATTTCTAAGCGACCGATGGGACAGATGAATTAAGAACGGCGGGCATCGTATAATGGCTATTACCTTAGCCTTCCAAGCTAATGACGCGGGTTCGATTCCCGCTGCCCGCTCCAAGCGCTGATATAGCTCAGTTGGTAGAGCGCACCCTTGGTAAGGGTGAGGTCGGCAGTTCGAATCTGCCTATCAGCACCACTTCTTAATAATCTCTCCATTACAAATTTTAATACTTTGGTTAGTCTGGTAAATTGAACCATCGATAACCGTGTTTGTTTAGAGGGACTCTCAATGTCTAAAGAAAAATTTGAACGTACAAAACCGCACGTTAACGTGGGTACAATCGGCCACGTTGACCATGGTAAAACCACTTTAACTGCAGCTATCACAACCGTATTAGCAAAACACTACGGTGGTGCAGCTCGTGCATTCGACCAAATCGATAACGCGCCAGAAGAAAAAGCGCGTGGTATCACCATCAATACATCCCACGTTGAATACGACACGCCAACACGTCACTACGCACACGTTGACTGTCCGGGACACGCCGACTATGTTAAAAACATGATTACCGGTGCGGCGCAAATGGATGGTGCTATCTTAGTCGTAGCAGCAACTGATGGTCCTATGCCACAAACTCGTGAGCACATCTTATTAGGTCGCCAAGTAGGTGTTCCTTACATCATCGTATTCTTAAACAAATGCGACATGGTAGATGACGAAGAGTTATTAGAATTAGTTGAAATGGAAGTTCGTGAACTTCTTTCTCAATATGACTTCCCGGGTGACGATACACCAATCGTACGTGGTTCTGCATTACAAGCGTTAAACGGCGTAGCAGAATGGGAAGAAAAAATCCTTGAATTAGCAAGCCACTTAGATTCTTACATTCCTGAGCCTGAGCGTGCTATCGACCAACCGTTCCTTCTTCCAATTGAAGACGTGTTCTCAATCTCCGGTCGTGGTACTGTGGTAACTGGTCGTGTGGAGCGTGGTATCATCCGTACCGGTGATGAAGTTGAAATCGTTGGTATCAAACCAACTGCGAAAACAACTGTAACCGGTGTTGAAATGTTCCGTAAATTACTTGACGAAGGTCGTGCAGGTGAAAACATCGGTGCATTATTACGTGGTACTAAACGTGAAGAAATCGAACGTGGTCAAGTATTGGCTAAACCGGGTTCAATCACTCCACACACTGATTTCGAATCTGAAGTGTACGTATTATCCAAAGAAGAAGGTGGTCGTCATACTCCATTCTTCAAAGGTTACCGTCCACAATTCTATTTCCGTACAACTGACGTAACCGGTACTATCGAGTTACCGGAAGGCGTGGAAATGGTTATGCCTGGCGATAACATCAAAATGACCGTATCCTTAATCCACCCAATCGCGATGGACCAAGGTTTACGTTTCGCTATCCGTGAAGGTGGCCGTACAGTAGGTGCTGGCGTGGTAGCTAAAATTATCAAATAATTGATAATAAACCTGATTAGAAAGGCGTATCGAATGATACGCCTTTTTGTTTTCATCATGTTGATAAAACGACTCTGCTGAAAACACAATAAAAAATGACCGCACTTTTACGAAATAAAGTGCGGTCATTTTTTCTATTATTTTTTATTTTCTAGCAAGCGGTGGAACGAAACAAATGCCCATATCCCAAGGTTGTTCGATCCATGTGTTTTGTGGAATATCAACCACATAATCATCAACTAATTCTGCGCCGGCGGGTTTGGCGAAAACAGTAACGAAATGAGCATTCGGGTACATCTCACGAATGGCGCGTGCAGTGTTTCCGGTATCTACTAAATCGTCAATGACGATAAATCCTTCTCCACCGTTTTCTAATTGAGCTGCATGTAAAACCTGCAATTCACCTTGTTTATCGTGGTTATAGCTGGCGATACAAATGGTTTCTACATGACGAATACCTAACTCACGGGCAAGTACTGCGCCAGGAAATAAGCCGCCACGGCTGACTGCGACAATACCCTTCCATTGGGAAGCTGGAAGTAAACGTTCAGATAATTTGCGTGCGTGCATATGGAACATATCCCACGTCACAACATATTTTTCACTCATAAACACACCTTTTAAAAATTTTACGGGCATCGCCCAGGAAATAAAAATTGCGTTAGGATAACCCGAAACGGCATTTTATGCTATTATTTTCCCTAATTTTTTAAGGAGGAACTATGTCAGAAATACAACAATTAAGTCCGAATTTATTATGGAAATGGTTTGATCAAATTTGTGCAATCCCACATCCATCCTACCAAGAAAATGAACTTGCGGAATTCATCATCAACTGGGCAAAAGGGAAAGGTTTTTACGCGGAACGGGATGATGTAGGCAATGTATTAATCCGTAAACCGGCAACAAAAGGCATGGAAAATCGTCAAAAAGTTGCTTTACAGGCGCATTTGGATATGGTGCCGCAAGCGAATGAAGGTAGCTCACATAATTTTGCCACTGATCCTATCCGTCCTTATATTGATGGTGAATGGGTTCGTGCTACAGACACGACCTTGGGGGCAGACAACGGTATTGGGATGGCATCGACGTTAGCCATTTTAGACAGTGATGATATCGCTCATCCTGATTTAGAAGTGTTACTCACCATGACAGAAGAACGTGGCATGGAAGGGGCTATCGGATTGCGTCCAAACTGGCTACAAAGCGACATTATGATTAACACCGACACAGAAGAAAACGCAGAAATTTATGTGGGTTGCGCCGGTGGCGAAAATGCGAATGTGACATTGCCGGTGGAATATCAAGACAACGCTTTCTCTCACAGTTATCAAATTATTCTTAAAGGTTTGCGTGGCGGACATTCCGGTTGCGATATCCATACTGGACGTGCCAATGCGATTAAAGTGCTTGCGCGTTTCTTAGCAAAACTCACCCAAAATCAACCGCACTTTGATTTCCTTTTAAGTGATATTCGCGGGGGTTCTATTCGTAATGCTATTCCGCGTGAAGCGTTTGCAACGTTGAACTTCAACGGTGATGTGGCTCAACTAAAAAGTGCGGTGGAAAATTTTGCTGTTTTATTAAAAGCTGAGCTGGCACTAATTGAACCGAATCTTACTTTTGATTTGCAGCCTGCTGATAAATCTGAGAGAACCTTTACTGCGGCTAGCACACAACGTGTGATTCATTTCTTGAACGTGCTACCTAATGGTGTGATTCGTAATAGTGACGTGTTAGAAAACACCGTGGAAACATCCCTCAGTGTTGGCGTATTAAAAACAGAAGAGAATCAAATTAAAGCCACGATTCTAGTACGCTCGCTCATTGATAGCGGCAAAGAATATGTTGCTGAGATGTTGACATCGCTTGCTTCATTAAGTGGCGCTTGCGCTGAATTCTCCGGTTCTTATCCGGGCTGGGAGCCACAGGCACATTCACCAATTGTTGATTTAACTCATAAAATCTATGCGGACGTCTTGGGCTATGAGCCAACAATCAAAGTGATTCACGCTGGTCTGGAATGTGGTTTATTGAAGAAAATCTATCCAAATATGGATATGGTTTCCATCGGGCCAACAATCAAAAATGCACACTCACCAGATGAGAAAGTTCATATTCCGGCAGTACAAATTTATTGGTCTTTGATCACGAAATTATTAGCAGAAATTCCGGCGAAATAACTTCATTGGAAAAAGAAAAACCCGCTCTCGATGGAGCGGGTTTTCTCTTTTTATACGCTTCAAAAATGCATTAAAAACTGACCGCACTTTTTAGTTTTTTCAGTGCGTTAGTCTCTAGCTGACGAACACGTTCCGCAGAGATGTTGTATTTTTCGGCCAGGTCTTGCAAGGTCGCTTTGGTTTCATCTAACCAACGGGCTTTGATGATGTCTTGGCTACGTGCATCAAGATTATTTAATGCTACTGCAAGTTGATCTGTGGCTTGCGCTTCATAGTTTTCGTTTTCTAACTCGGCAGCAAAATTGGAGCCTTTGTCTTCCAAGTATAACGCCGGTGCATAGGTTTCTTCATCATGATCGTCTGTTGGTAAATCAAAGGCAACATCCGCCCCTGTCATGCGAGATTCCATTTCCACCACATCTTGAGGAGAAACGCCTAACTCATTCGCCACCATGTCCACTTCGTTTTCATTAAACCAACCTAAGCGTTGTTTTGTTTTGCGTAGATTAAAGAACAACTTACGTTGCGCTTTGGTCGTCGCGACTTTCACAATACGCCAGTTACGCAAAACGTATTCGTGAATTTCTGCTTTGATCCAATGCACGGCGAAAGACACTAAGCGAACGCCTACTTCCGGGTTAAAACGCTTAACTGCTTTCATTAAACCGATATTGCCTTCTTGAATTAAATCCGCTTGCGGCAAGCCATAACCGGAATAACCACGGGCAACATGGATAACGAAGCGCAAGTGAGATAACACGAGTTTTTTTGCTGCTTCAATATCTTCGTTGTAATACAAACGTTCCGCGAGTTCCTTTTCCTCTTCCGCCGTTAACATTGGGTATTCATTCGCTGCGCGAATATAGGCTTCTAAGCTTCCTTGGGGAACTAACATCATGGTTTGAGTTTCTTTATCCATCATCTTCCTTCTTATTAAAGTCACCAGGCTTGATTGAGAGAGCCCAGTTATAACACAATTCATGAGAATTTCAATCGGTTTTAGCGATTGGAATTCGTCTTTTCATCGTTTATATGACCAATTTTTTGCCTGAAAGTTCTTTTATTTTACTAAAAAACGACCGCGCATCATGAGGTAAATTGTCCCTAAAATCAATAGGCCAATCATCGTTGAAGCAAACCAAAATAGGGATAGGCCAATAACGCTTAGGATAGGGTCTGATGTACCTTGATAAATATGCAATCCCACGTTTGCCATGGATGCTAGTCCAAACGAGAATGCCCAAAATGAAACCGTGAAACCATTTTGGAATAGCCAAGGCAATAAACGGATTAAGAACAACAGTTGCAATACACCATAACCGACGAATAGCTTCACCAATAAATCCACCTCACCACCATTTAACGTTAAGTAAGTTGAACAACCCACAAATGCCGGTGCAAGTTGAATCCCCATCGCTGGACGGACGGCAGGTGCAATGGGCTCTAAATTGCGTAAGCGCTGCAAAATTGCGGGTTCAAGGCTTAGCCATGAAAACACACCGGCACCAAAAAAGAGCATTCCCAACTCGTTATACCCCAAATAGCCTAATGCTGTGCCGCTGACAAAATTAGTTGCTACGGTTGGTAAATACATAATCGGTGTTGCGGCTTCTGCTTTGTGAATGCCGCGCCATAACCCAGCAACTCGGAAAGTGGCGAAACCTAACTGCCCTATGATCCCTAATGCAATTAATCCTATGGATAATGGGAAGGCATATGGCAAGACAGCCAAGCCAATTAAAATGGTGGTGATGGGAATTAAACTGATAAAACAGCCCAGAATTAAGTGATGTAATTCTTCTTTGGCTTGTTGAGGGAAATGTAACCATTTCACTCCATAAGCCACAATAAATATCAACCAAATGATAGTCGCTAAACCTAGCAAGGTTTCGCTAACAATCGAAGGCAGTCCTACAGTATGCGTGCCATAACGCCAAGCCAAGCCTAACGCGGATAAGCCTAAAACAATACTGAAATAATTGACAGGAATAGGAAATGGTTTTTGCTGTTCCATTAGTGAGCCTCAATGTGATAATACAAGTCTTGTTCAATCACGAGCAGTAATAAATCAATATTCGGATGTTTACCCGGAAATTGACGAGCATCTTCCGTATGCTCAGCGAAGAGTTGCAAGCCTTTCTGTGCAGAAGTGCGGTCTAATTTTCCGTTAAATTCCTCTGCAAGCGCGTTATATACTCGTAATGAACCTAATTTTCCAGGTGCAGCCGGAATTTGGTGAACCTGTTTGCCGTTTTCTAAAATTTTGATTTCATTTAAATGGTCAATTGTGGGCAATGTGGCTAAAATTTCGTTAAATGTCATGGTGTTCCTGTAATTAACTGATGGTTTGTTGGCTATCCACTTCACCGTACTTGCCGATAAAACGTACTTCCGGTTGTAATTGAATGTCGAAGCGAAGTGCTACCAAATGATAAATGTGATGCGCCAATTCAACGACATCAGATGCGGTGGCATTGCCTTTGTTTATAAGAACCAAGGCTTGTTGTTGATGTACCGCTGCGCCGCCGATTTGGTAGCCTTTCAAGTTGCATTGGTCGATAAGCCAGCCTGCGGCTAATTTTATTCTGCCGTCCGCTTGTGGGAAATGCGGAATCGTCGCGTATTCTTGTTGTAGACGCTCAAATTGTTGGGCTGAAACAACAGGATTTTTGAAGAAACTGCCGGCGTTACCAAATTGTTTCGGATCGGGTAATTTACTTTGGCGAACGGCACAAATTTCTGAAAAAATGCCGGCGGAACTGACCGCACTTTTATCTAGGTTTACCAAGTTGCCGTATTTCAATACCGGTTTCCAATCTTTTGCCAGTTTTAATCCGACGGCTGTCACCACATAACCTTTTACATATTTATGTTTGAATACACTTTCCCGATAACCAAATTCACATTCGATATTGGTTAAACGGAATTGCTCGCCGGAGGCTAAGTTTAATACCTCTACATAGTCGCACACATCTTTAAATTCGACGCCATAGGCACCGATATTTTGGATGGGGGCGGAACCGGCGCAACCCGGGATTAAGGCGAGATTTTCCAAGCCGTAAATGCCTTGTTCGATGCTCCATTGCACCAAATCATGCCATACTTCGCCACCATTAACGTGCAGATAATGGAAATGCTGGTCTTCTTTGTGTTGAATGCCGAGTAGGCGGTTAATGAGCACGACACCGGCAAAATCCTCGACAAATAACACATTGCTACCCTGCCCTAAAAACAACACAGGCAGATTTTCTTGTTGGCACTCGTCCCATACCTGTTTCAGTTGAGGAATAGAGGCAATTTCAATGATTTTTTCGGCATGCGCCGGAATAGCAAAGGTATGAAACGATTGTAAATTCTGCATAATTTCCTCTGAATTAAGATGATACGTGCGCCAATGTGACTTTCACTTCTGTGCCGCCACTTGCTTGATTGGTAATGGCGAGCTTGGCGTTGAGTTGCGCGCTACGCTCATGCATGATGTTAAGTCCGTAATGTCCATCCGGTTCTTCTAAACTTGGAATGCCGATGCCGTTATCACGCACAATGAGCTCTTGTTCGCCATCTTCACTGGTACGAGCGATGACTTCAATGAGTGTTGCTTGTGAGTGTTTAATGGCATTGAGTACCGCCTCGCGTACGATTTGCAAGGCATTGACTAATTGTTGTGCATTAAAACTTTGCGAAGGCAAAGAACAATCTACGCTCATTTGAATATCTGTTTGATTGCGTAAGGAATCAATCACTTGTTCTAATGCGAGTTTCAAATTGGCTTCCTGAATGGTTAAGCGGAAAGTAGCCAATAGTTCGCGCAACTGGCTGTAACCATCACTTAAGGCTTGCTCAAACTGTTTAATGATCATCAAACTTTTGTGTTTAGAACCTGGTTCGTCTTTATTTAAGTTATGCTTAAGTAGAGTCAGTTGAATTTGTAAAAATGCCAAAACTTGCGCCAACGAATCATGTAATTCACGCGCAATAATAGAACGTTCCTCCATGAGCAATAGCTGTTCTTGTTGACGTTGTGTGCGTTGGAAATACAAGGAGCGGCTTAGCATTTGCGCTAAGTTTTGCATGGTGCGTAAATCCGGGCAAGGAAGCCCTGCTTGCCAATACAACACCGCCAAGGTTTCTCCTTCAATGGTCACTTCTGTTTGTTGTAATTCCAAGTTGTCATTTTTCTCACCTAAGCAAATGTGCCAATGTGCCATATCCAATACATCTAGCTCCAGATAGCGCAAATGTTCGCTGAGCATGATGTTTTGTAAGACTAACTGCAAAATTTTACTGTCAATTTTATTGGTTGTGACAAGTTGTGAACAGTGATACAGCGTGCTTAAAGAGTGGTTAGTTTGTTGTAATTTTTGGGTTTTTTCATTTACCGTCGCCTCCAAGCCGGAATATAACTTGCTTAAATCCGAAGCCATTTTGGTGAAAGTACGCGCTAAATGACCTAATTCATCTTCTTTTTGAAGATCTAAAGGAATATGATTAAATTGCCCCATTTGTACTTGAATACTGGCGCGAGTCAGTTGCTCCAATGGTGTCACGACGGCTTTGCGAGTATACCAATTTACATAAGACACCATGGCGACGATGAGTAGCATCGAAACAATAATGACGCAGAGTGCCCAAATCCATCTTTCTTCCGCTGAATGTTGTAAGGCGAACACGAACTGATCCACTTGCGCTACATAATTAGCAATGTTTTGTTGATACTCAGAAAAGTTGCCTTCTCGTGCAAGACATTCCATGCCTTCCCAGCGTTTAATCAAATTGCGATAGGCATCTTTTACTTCTTGTGAGGCGAAAGGATGATAATTAATTTCTATCAGGGATTTTGAATGCAAACTGACGCGATATTGACGTAGGCTTGTTTCCACCATTTGGGGATTATGTTCGATTTCATAGAGTAAGCGGTAACTCTGCATCCGTAATGAACCAGACACGTTAATTGCTTCTGCATAGGAACGATTACCTTCCATTAGTGTTAAACTAAATGCGCTGATAATGCCAACAAAGATAATAATTACGATGAGATAGTTGGCTATGCGGGTAGAAACAGAATGCTTGATTTTCACAATAAAAAACCTTGGTGGAAAATGTGCCGCTAGTTTAACAAAAAGTGCGGTCTCTTTTATAAGAGTTTTTTAGGGAGAATGAGAGCAAACCAATAATAGAGTTTGATCTAAAACAAATTGAAGGCAGAAGGCGAGGGAAATACTTATTTATAGTTATGTTAATTGGCTATGAAGGAATTAACATACAGGATCTAAAAATAGATTAATAGGTAAAGACGAATGACAACGCCTGATGTTTCACGGCGCCATTTTTTACGTGGTTCTTTCTTGTCATCGTTACAGACAGAACAACAAAAAATCCAAGGTTTTAATGGTATTCGACCACCTTGGAGCAAAGATAACCAAGTATTTATTCAGCATTGCACCCGTTGTGACGACTGTATTGAAGTGTGTGAAACACATATTTTGATTAAGGGGGAAGGCGGTTTTCCGCAAGTGCAATTTAGCCAAGGTGAATGTACTTTTTGCCATAAATGCGTGGATGTTTGCAAACAACCGATTTTCCGTTTAATAGAAGAGAAACCTTGGGAACATAAAGTAGAAATTACCTCTTTATGCTTAACGCAACAGAAAATCGAGTGTCGTAGCTGTCAAGATAACTGTCCGGTAAATGCCATTCGATTCCGCTTACAAATAGGCGGTGTGGCACAGCCGATGGTAAACGTGGATAACTGTAATGGGTGTGGCGCCTGTTTAAACAGTTGTCCGGTGAATGCAATAAAAATTACATATCCTAACAACAATGAATGAAACTGAAGTTTTAACCATGGAAGAAGCGAAAGACTGGCACGTCGTCGGTTTGGTGGTGCAAGGAAAACCCCAAAAAATACCCGCGATTCGTACCGCACTTTTAGCGATTCCAAACACAGAAGTGCCAACCTTTGACGAAAAGATTGGTAAGATTGTTGCTGTTATGCAATCTCACGATCAGCATATTTTGCTTAACAACATGGAATCTGTGAAAGATATTGACGGTGTTATTACCGTTTCGCTGATTTATCATCAACAAGATGAACAGCCTGAATAACTCAAAAATCATATAGTGGGGGGAAAACACTATGAATTTAAGTCGTAGAGACTTTATGAAAGCCAATGCTGCCATGGCTGCAGCAACGGCTGCCGGATTAGCGATTCCGGTGAAAAATGTAGAAGCTGCCGAATCCGAAATTAAATGGGATAAAGCGGTTTGTCGTTTCTGTGGTACAGGTTGTGCCGTATTGGTAGGAACTAAAGATGGTCGCGTTGTAGCATCACAAGGTGACCCGGATGCAGAAGTAAACCGTGGTTTAAACTGTATTAAAGGTTATTTCTTACCGAAAATCATGTACGGTAAAGACCGCTTAACTCAGCCGATGCTACGTATGAAAGACGGCAAATACGATAAGAACGGCGATTTCACACCAGTTAGTTGGGATGTCGCATTTAAAACCATGGCAGACAAATTCAAAGCTGCTGTGAAAGAATTAGGTCCAAACGGTGTGGGAATGTTCAGTTCCGGTCAAACCACCATCTTTGAAGGTTATGCCAAAGCCAAACTTTGGAAAGCCGGTTTCCGTTCTAACAATATTGACCCGAATGCGCGCCACTGTATGGCGTCCGCAGCGGTTGCGTTTATGCGTACCTTTGGTATGGATGAACCGATGGGTTGTTATAATGATATTGAGAATGCTGAAGCCTTTGTGCTTTGGGGTTCCAACATGGCGGAAATGCACCCAATTTTGTGGTCTCGTATTACCGACCGTCGCTTATCCAACCCAGATGTGAAAGTCGCCGTACTTTCAACCTATGAACACCGTAGTTTTGAATTGGCGGATTACAGCTTAATTTTCAAACCGCAGACCGACTTGGTAATTTTGAACTACATTATTAATTATCTAATCCAAAACGATGCAATTAACTGGGATTTCGTCAATAAGCACACTAAATTTAAACGTGGTGAAACCGATATCGGTTACGGCTTGCGTGATAATCACCCATTGCAAAAAGCGGCAAAAAATCCGAACAGCGGCAAAATGTATGACAGTAACTTTGAGGAATTAAAAGCCCTAGTTGCTGAATACACCTTAGATAAAGCCCACGAAATGTCCGGCGTACCAAAAGATGTGTTGGAAAACCTGGCGAAATTATATGCTGATCCAAAACGTAAAGTGGTTTCTTATTGGACCATGGGTTTCAACCAACACACTCGCGGTGTGTGGGCAAACCACTTAATCTATAACATCCATCTATTAACCGGAAAAATTTCTATTCCGGGTTGTGGACCATTCTCCTTAACCGGTCAACCGTCTGCTTGTGGTACAGCGCGTGAAGTGGGTACATTTATCCATCGTTTACCGGCCGACTTAGTGGTGACTAATCCAAAACACCGTGAAATCGCAGAGAAAATTTGGAAATTGCCTGCTGGACTTATTACGGATGTGTTAGGTTTCCATGCCGTTGCTCAAAGCCGTGCATTAAAAGACGGCAAAATGCGCGTATTGTGGCAAATGTGTACCAATAATATGCAAGGCGGTCCGAATATCAACGAGGAAACCTTCCCGGGCTGGCGTAACCCGGATAACTTTATCGTGGTTTCCGACCCATACCCAACTGTTTCCTGCTTAGCAGCTGACTTAATGCTTCCAACCGCCATGTGGGTAGAAAAAGAAGGCGCTTATGGTAACGCAGAGCGTCGTACCCAATTCTGGCGTCAACAAGTGAAAGCACCGGGTGAAGCGAAGTCTGACGTATGGCAATTAGTGGAGTTCTCTAAATATTTCACCACTGATGAAATGTGGCCGGCAGAAATTTTAGAGAAAAATCCGGAATATAAAGGCAAAACTTTATATGAGGTGTTATATCGCAACGGTAATGTTGATAAATTCCCATTAAGTGATCTTGCTGAAGGTCAATTAAACGATGAATCTCATCATTTTGGTTTCTATTTACATAAAGGCTTGTTTGAAGAATACGCATCATTCGGTCGTGGTCATGGTCATGACTTAGCGCCGTTCGATATGTATCACAAGGCACGTGGTTTGCGTTGGCCGGTTGTGGACGGTAAAGAAACCTTATGGCGTTACCGTGAAGGCTTTGACCCGTATGTGAAAGAAGGTGAAGGCGTGGCGTTCTACGGTTACCCGGATAAAAAAGCGATTATTCTTGCTGTGCCTTATGAACCACCTGCAGAGTCACCGGATGCTGAATACGATTTATGGTTATGTACCGGCCGTGTATTAGAACACTGGCACACAGGCACAATGACCCGTCGTGTACCGGAATTGCATCGTTCCTTCCCGAACAACGTTGTTTGGATGCACCCGAACGATGCGCAAAAACGCGGATTACGTCATGGTGACAAGATCAAAATCGCCTCACGTCGTGGTGAAATGATTTCTTACTTAGATACCCGTGGTCGTAATAAAGTACCGGAAGGCTTGGTTTATACCACTTTCTTTGACGCAGGACAGTTAGCCAATAAATTAACATTGGATGCAACTGACCCGATTTCCAAAGAAACCGACTTCAAGAAATGTGCGGTAAAAGTGGAAAAAGCTTAAAAAAACGGTGAGAAAAAAGACCGCACTTTACCGTGCGGTCACTAAGACAATGAAAAAACCAACAGTAACACCTGAGCGCCGAAAATTCCTCAAAGAAGCAACCCGTACTGCGGGCGGTTTAGTTGGGCTCGGCCTTTTATTAGGTTTACAACAAAAACAAAGCTTAGCCCGTGAAGGTGTGGCGTTACGTCCACCGTTTGCTATTGAGGATGACGAGAAGTTTGCGGCTGCCTGTATTCGTTGTGGTCAATGTGTGCAAGCTTGCCCATATGATATGTTGCATTTGGCATCCTTACTTTCTCCAATGGAAGCCGGTACGCCATACTTTATTGCACGAGATAAACCTTGTGAAATGTGCCCCGATATTCCTTGCGCTCACGCTTGTCCAAGTGGTGCGTTAGATCGCCATGCACAGGATATTAACGAATCCCGCATGGGGCTTTCTGTATTGCTAGACCACGAAACCTGCCTTAACTGGCAAGGTTTGCGTTGTGATGTATGTTATCGTGTTTGTCCTTTAATCGATAAGGCGATTACGTTAGAAAGTCATCGTAACGAACGTACCGGTAAGCATGCTGTGTTTATTCCGACCGTGCATTCTGATGCTTGTACCGGTTGTGGTAAATGTGAGAAAGCTTGCGTATTGGATGAGGCGGCAATCAAAGTATTACCGATGTCTCTTGCTAAAGGTATGTTGGGCAAACATTATCGTTTAGGTTGGGAAGAAAAATCGAAAGCAGGACATTCTCTTGCACCGGACGATTTGATTTCTATGCCGACCCGATTACCGGAGGGAATATCAACACCTGCAGGTGCTATTCCTGCAACAGGTGTTGAACAAATTCCAGAGCCTGTTTTGGCACCGGTATTAGGAGGTAAGTAATGGCTAATGCACCAAAATTTGCCGGACGAGAAGCCAGAGAAAAACTGGGCTGGTGGCATGCTAATCGTTTCCTATTTTGGCGACGTGTAAGTCAGCTAAGTATTTTGTTGATGTTTTTAAGCGGACCTTATTTGGGTGTTTGGATTTTAAAAGGCAATTATAGCGGAAGTATACTTTTCGATATTATTCCGTTTAGTGATCCGTTAATTACCTTAGAAAGTCTGGCTTCCGGCCATTTACCGGGTATTCTGACTCTCAGCGGCGCATTGATTATCTTTATAACCTATGCGTTGTTAGGTAGTAAGGTTTTCTGTGGTTGGGTTTGTCCGTTAAATGTCGTCACCGATTGTGCGGCTTGGATTCGCCGTAAGTTGGGTATTCGTCAAACGGCAAAAATTCCACGCAGTTTACGCTATGCTATCTTAGTCATGATTTTAGCCGGTAGTGCGGTAAGTGGTTTGTTACTATGGGAATGGGTGAACCCGGTTGCTGCATTAGGAAGAGCTTTAATTTATAGCTTTGGTGCAACAGCGTGGTTAATCTTAGTTGTTTTCTTCTTTGATTTATTCATTGTCGAACACGGATGGTGCGGACACCTTTGCCCAATCGGCGCAACCTATGGTGTTATCGGTGCGAAAAGTCTGCTTCGGATCAAAGTGATTGACCGAGCAAGATGCGATAATTGCATGGATTGCTATAATGTTTGTCCGGAACCACAAGTGTTACGTTCTCCATTACACGGTAAAAATAACGAAAGCCTGCTTGTGCTTTCTCAAGATTGTATCAGTTGCGGACGTTGTATCGATGTTTGCGCTGAAAAAGTATTCACCTTTAGCCATAGGTTTAATAACGATATTCCTGTCGTCAATTTAAACCAATAAAAATAAAAAATTTCCATCATTCGGGGGAGTGATTAAAATGACTAGAAAAAACCTCTTTGCTTTTAGCGGTGCTGTATTCGCGGCATTGTTTGCGACTTCTGTCATGGCAGAACAATCAAACAGCGGTGCCGGAGACTTTTTCAATAATTCACCGGAAAGTGTTGCACCGGCATTCCACGATGCACCGAAACAAAGTGAATTACCCGCATTAAATTATGTTAACCAACCACCAATGGTGCCACATAGCGTAAAAAACTATCAAATCACCAAAAATGTTAACCAATGCTTGAACTGTCACAGCGTTGAAGCCTCTCGTGTTACCGGTGCAACTCGTATCAGCCCAACACACTTTGCTGACCGCGATGGCAATATCGGTTCCAGTTCATCTCCACGCCGTTATTTCTGTTTGCAATGTCACGTTTCTCAATCTGATGTTGAGCCAATCGTGCCAAACGAATTCAAACCAATGAAAGGTTACGGTAAGTAATAAGGGGCGATTATGTCAGATAAAAAACCAAATATTCTAATGCGACTTTGGCGTTGGTTTAGGGCGCCTAGCCGTATCGCGGTAGGAACCATTATTGTTCTATCCTTCATCGGCGGAATTTTATCTTGGGTGGGCTTCAACTACGGTTTAGAACAAACTAATACGGAACAATTCTGTTCCGGTTGCCATACAAATGACGCATACCCGGAATACTTACACAGCGTGCACTATCAAACTCGTACAGGCGTAGGCGCTAGTTGCCCGGATTGCCACGTCCCTCATGAATTTGGTCCAAAAATGTGGCGAAAAATGGTCGCAGCTAAAGAGGTTTACGCACATTATATGGGCTTAACCGATACGCTTGAGAAATTTAACGCACGTCGTCCGCACATGGCGGAAAATGAATGGGCGCGTATGAAAGCTAACAATTCTCAAGAATGTCGTAACTGCCATAAAATGGATCGCATGGACTTCTCTCAACAAAAAACCGTGGCGCAAAAAATGCATAAATTTGCGCAAGAAAACGGTAAAACCTGTATTGACTGCCATAAAGGTATTGCACACAACTTACCGGATATGAGTAAAGTTGCTCCGGGTTGGTTGCAAGGTGCTGAGGTTGAGCCGGCTGAGTCAAAGGACAAAAAATAAACCGGTTGAAAACGCTACGTTTTCTCACCGCACTTTAAAATAAAATAGGCACCTTCAAGGTGCCTATTTTGATCTCTCCTAAATCTATTTTACTTTCTGTGCAAATGTCTTATCACTTAAGATGCGTAACGGCTGCATATCGCTGTTACCTACAATGACTCGGGTTGAATCGGAACGCAAACAACTGCCGGCATAATGTCCACCTACGGTGAAAGTACACACCTGCACATACTGCTCTTCGACTTTAGGCAAGCACCATAACTGTTGATAAATGTTCTCTTGTTTACCAAAACGCCCATTTGTACTGTCTAATACGGTTTTACATTCGCCAATAAGTTTCACATTATCACCGCGTCGACCGGCAATTGGTTTTTGTGCATAGCCGTTGGCAATTAATGCTGGCGTGAGCTCAAACTCCGCCTCCAACAAATAACGATGATTAGGAAACAATGACCACAACACCGGTAAAATAGCTTTGTTACTTGGAATAGCCGTCCACAAGGGTTCATAAACCAATACTTCCGGGCGAAGTAATACATCAATTAACCGCACTTTATCTTCCGGATAACCGGTACGAATCGGTGGGGCAACCTCGCGACCCGTGGCATCCTCGCGTAATTGTTCCAACACGGTTTCCCACGCCCAGGTTTTCCATACGCTTTGGACTCTCTGATTTTCATCATCTAATAACTGCCCACGAATATCCCAATGTAGCCCTTCTGTGCCGTGAATAATCTTTGTGTTAAAACCGGCTTGGATTAGTGCATCACGCATAAATAGGGCGTGGTAATCTTCTTCGGCATCGTAGTCCTGCATAATATGTACGAGTGGTGTAGCACGGCTGTGTTTCCAACTGTCCGCTAACGCATTACGTAATCCTTCGCTCGGGTCATGCCCTGCTGTGATGCCAGCTTGTTTTGCCCATTGTGGCAAAATTGCGCCTGCTTCAGCATGACAAGATGCGGAATCGGCATTGTATTCATACACCTTCAAACCGCGCTCATCGAGACAGAAATCTAACCGCCCAGTGATGGTTTGATAACGACGATTTTGCCAAGATAATCGCAGGCGAGGCCAAAGCAGTTTTGGGATGTTGAAATATTGCAATAAGTTATCGTCTTTAAGCACTTTGTCGGTGGCGTGTAAATACATGAGGTGTAATTCATTCGTGGCGCGAATCAGTTCATGCTGTGCACTTTCTGAAAGCACAAAATAACGATATTGATCACCATGATTCACAATATGCCCTTGCATTGCTTTAACGTAAGCTGTCTCTAGTGGTTTTGTTTGATCAAGCCAGTTCGCTGAAAACTGCCCTTGGTTCTCAATGTGTTCCGCATAAATGTTGAGTTTATTCGGTTCCGGCATAGGTTGTGGCAGGCTGAATTCCTCGTTGTCCGTTTGAATCATCCAACCAAGGATTTTTGTATCATCAAAGGTATCATGTAAGCGATAGCCGCTCTCTGTAATCGTCATCGGCAATTCACGGGTCCATTGTTGACCACTCGGTAGGCGGGAGTGAATCACATTTTGTTCCGCGATGCGTACTTTATCTGTCAGCACCTCGGTGATAATAGCCACATGGCCGGTATGTTTGAACTCGCCACCTTCCTGCCAGATTAGCAACGCACCACATTCCGGGGCTCGCTTGCCACCATTGGCAAAGGCTTGTAGTGGTAACAACGCGTCATTAACTACTTGGCGTAGAAAACGCAAAGAAAAAATTTCGTACGCCATGCCAACATCGGTGAACACCATGCCGTAATTGAGATAAAGATAGCGACGGGCGAATTCTACACATTGCCATTTATAGCCCATGTATTCGCCGCCGAGGTAGCTACGAAAGGCCGCATCGTCAGGGTATTCCTGCGCATCTGCTGTGTTGTAGTCTGAAGAGTAAATGGCAACGCCACCGGGTGCATAACCCAACAGGCTGCCGAAGGGATCATGTGTTGCGATATTAGGAGAACGATCCGGCATAACAACTCCGAAAGAGTAGATTAAAGCCGTAGTATAGATCTTTTACTTTTGCCCCCCAACGAATTTATCAAAAAAATCACCGCACTTTGGCGGTGATTTAACTATTTATTCAGTAATGCGGTGAGTTTTTCAAATACGCTTTGTGGCGTAATATCGATCAAACTTTGATGATATCCTTCAGCACTGTCGGTGCTTTTACGCACTTTAATCAAATCGCCTTCAATTAAACGGATGATTTCTGCTTTATCGGATAGTGGAGGCGTGTACGTTGGGCTAGTTGGGCCGTAAAGCGCCACTAACGGGCGATCAGTAGCTGCCGCAATGTGCATTAAACCACTGTCATTACTCACGATCGCCGTACAGTGAGCAATTAAATCTACCGCCTGATTCAGATTGGTTTGTCCCGCTAAATTTAAACAAAACGGTTGCAACTCGGCAGGCAATGCATTGCGAAT
The DNA here is from genome assembly GCF_018128305.1 of Aggregatibacter sp. oral taxon 513. Taxonomy (NCBI): domain Bacteria; kingdom Pseudomonadati; phylum Pseudomonadota; class Gammaproteobacteria; order Pasteurellales; family Pasteurellaceae; genus Aggregatibacter; species Aggregatibacter sp. oral taxon 513. The sequence continues at coordinate 1,795,547 of NZ_CP072381.1, read as the reverse complement.
TTGTTCACCGGCTTCTACGTCTTTCGGCGAACCAAACAATTCTACGGCATAGCCTTTTTCAATCAGCATTTCCGCTAATTTCGCGTAATGATAATGCGGCCAACGTTTTGCCGGGCCAAATTCTGCCCCTGGACAAAAACCAATAATCGGGCGATTGCCTAAAAGTGCGGTCTGTTTTTCAAATGTTTTTAAGGTTTCTGCCTGCTGGGGTGACTCAACGGTTAAGTAAGGTTTTAAGACAGGAATATCTGTTGCCTTCGGCACCGCATTTTTTTCAAACGCCAATGCCACATAACGTTGTACCATCATTGGGTAATCCCGTTTATTGTTACGTAAGTCATTGAGTAAAAAATAACGACTTTCCCCTTTCCAACCACGACGCACGGCAATTTTCGCAAATAAAGGGATAAACGCGGATTTTAAAGAGTTCGGCAAAACAATCGCCATGTCATACTGATGACGTAACGCTTTGCCTAAACGATAACGTTCACATAGCGCAAATTTGCCGTGTCCGAGCGGCATTTCAATGGCGTTACGCACTTCCGGCATGCGTGCCAGCAGCGGTTTACACCAATTCGGTGCCATCACATCAATTTGGCAATTGGGATATTGCCGTTTGAGTTGCTGATACAAACTGTGCGACATCATCATATCGCCGACCCAAGAGGGACCGATAATTAGGATATTCATGTTTTGCCTTATGCTAAAAGTGCGGTTAAAAAACGTCATGAATTTTAACCGCACTTTCTTTTTGTTTTGAATGGGGAGGTGTAATTATTTATTCAACCACGCCATATATTCCGCCACGCCTTCTGCCACGGTTTTAAACGGTTTGTCGTAGCCGGTGGCACGGAGTTTGGTTAAATCCGCTTGGGTGTATTCTTGGTAGCGGGATTTTAAATGTTCCGGGAATGGGATGGTTTCTACTTCGCCTTTGCCGTGGAATTTAATCACCGCTTTCGCTACTTCAGCAAAAGATTCCGCGTTTCCGGTACCACAGTTGAAAATACCGGAAATGCCATTTTGCCAACACCAAATGTTTACGGCAGCAACATCGCCCACATAGACGAAATCACGGCGGAAGTTCTCACTGCCGGCAAATAATTTTGGATTTTCACCTTTCAGGATTTGGTTGTTTAAATGGAAGGCTACGCTTGCCATGGAACCTTTGTGGCCTTCACGTGGACCGTACACGTTGAAATAACGGAAGCCGCACACCGGTGATTGCACTTCAGGTAAAATGGCGCGTACATATTGGTCGAATAAGAATTTGGAATAGCCGTACACGTTCAATGGGCCTTCAAATTCGCGTTCTTCGCGGAATTTGGTTTTGTCGCCGTAAGTGGCGGCACTGGACGCGTAGAGGAACGGGATTTGGCGATCTAAGCAATAATGCAACAACTCTTTGGAGTATTCGTAGTTGTTATGCATGATGTATTTGCCGTCCCATTCGGTGGTCGCAGAACATGCGCCTTCGTGGAAAACGGCATCGATATCGCCTAAATCATCGCCGGCGATAATGGAGGCGATGAAATCCTCTTTGTCACAATAATCGGCGATGTCCAAATCCACCAAATTAATGAATTTTGTACCGTCTTTTAAGTTATCTACCACTAAAATGTCTTTACGGCCCATGTCGTTTAATGCTTTGACGATATTGCTACCAATAAAGCCTGCACCACCGGTTACGATAATCATAGTTCTGTCCTCTTACTAGATATGAAAGTTGTCGCTCATTGTAATTGATTTGCTCACCAAGGTAAAAGCATTCACCATCAAGTTAGGCTTGATTGTTCGCCGATTGATGCTGTTGGCAAAGTCAATATTCAAAAAATGTTGGTTTTTGTGTGATGGGTTTTAAATATGTTTTTTCTTATAAAAACGTCGCCAAAAACAACCGTACTTTTAGTCCCCAATAACTTGTCCAACCGGTCGTCGCCAAATCCATTTTGCCGTGACGCAAAATGATAATAGTGGGGGTAACACCCACATCCCATTGTGTGGCTAATTTTCCTTGCGGATCGTTAACCGTGGTAAAACCATATTGATGTTCCATCAGATAATTCGCCACATCTTGTGCAGAACCTGAACGCAATGCAACGGAAACCACAGGATAGCCTTCTTTTGCCAGATCATTAATTGCCGTTGAGGTGTAACGACAATAACTGCACCAGGTTCCCCAAAAATAAAGTAGCGTTGGCTTGTCTTGATCCAGTTGTGGCAGAAAAAACGGGTTGCCTTGTAAATCGTATAACGCCGTGGCGTTGAGATTATCCGGTACAGTCGGTTTGCGAATAAAATCTAAGATACTGCTCATGATCAGTAAAGTGACCAATAAAGAAACGGCATTTTTCAGTAATTTTTTGATATTAATCGATGTCATGGCGGTCTTTGGCTTCGTGTTTGGTGCCTTTAGCTAACATTCTGAGCTGTAAAATCAACCGCTCTTTTAACTGTTCCCGTTCTGTTTTACTCATGTCTAAGGCGTTAGCGCCGGCAGTAAAGACAATGGTTACCATGCCTTCCGCCTGCACGTAGGCAATGTATTGGGAATAGTTGTTTTTATGAGCGATGTATTCTGCCAGTTCGTCGATGAAATGTTTGATTTCACGGGCGGCTGCGGTACGGAAGGATTGAGATGTACCGGAGCTTTCGCGCAATAACAGGCGGAATACGTTCGGGCTGTTATTGATGAATTCAAAGAAGGTTTCCACCGAAATCACAATGACGCTGCCGCCGTTGGCGATGCGCTTACGTGCCTGTCGCATGAGTTGACGTAGGGTTAGTCCCGCTTCGTCAACCATGGTGAGACCTAATTCGTTCATATCGCGAAAATGTCGATAAAATGAGGTCGGCGCAATGCCGGCTTCGCGAGACACTTCCCGTAGGCTTAAATTGGAAAAACTTTTTTCCGCCGTCAACTGGTTGAACGCGGCATCAATGAGAGCTCGACGAGTTTTTTCTTTTTGTTGTGCGCGAATACCGACCATGCTTTTACTCCATTAATCTAAAAGCGGTTTAATCGAGTTAGAAACCGCTTCGGCAATGCGTTCATAACGTACACGCAATGGGGAACCCGGACGGTAAACTAAAATGACATCACGCGCCGGCTGTGGTGTATGACATGGCAGATATTTCACGCCGCCACGAGCGCCCTCACTAAGAACGGCAAGTTGTGGCATTAAGGTCATGCCGGCATTGGCCGCCACCATGTTACGCAAGGTTTCCAAACTGGTTGCTTGGTAATGTGAATTTTCTTTTGCACCGGCAGTGAAACAATAGCCAAGAGCCTGATTCCGCAAACAGTGCCCATCATCTAACATTAACATTTCACGATCTTTCAGCATGCTCATTGGAATGGTCTCTTCCTTCGCCCAAGGATGGGTTTCGGAAACGGCCAGTAGCATTTTTTCGTTAAATAGTGGCACTTCGATGAACGGTTCGGTTTCACGCACAGAGGCGACAATAGCACAATCGAGCCGGCCGGTTTCTAATTGTTCTAATAATTGATGGGTTTGTGCTTCGTACAAGAATAACTCGAGTTCAGGGAACGCTTGTTGTAACGCTGGAACAATGTGCGGCATTAAATAAGGTCCGATAGTTGGAATGACGCCGACGTGTAATGGCCCGGTCATTTCTTTGCCTTGGTTGCTCGCCATTTCTTTTAATAATTTTACTTCTCGTAAAATGGTTTTGGCTTGATCCACCAGCAATAAACCTGATTGAGTGAATAACACTTTACGACTGGTACGTTCCAATAAAATAATGCCGAGCTCATCTTCTAATTTACGAATTTGACCGCTTAAGGTAGGTTGACTGACATGACAAGAATCTGCCGCACGACGAAAATGCTTGTATTCAGCAAGCGCCACAAGGTATTCTAAATCGCGAATATTCATAGGTCCTCATTATAGAAAGTAGCAATTAAAAGGATAGAATTAATTGATTGTGACTATATCATAATTTTACCTATAATTCATCGTCATTTAGAGACTGTTTAGGTTTTGTACAGCAGTTTCTAATCCGTTCCACATCATTAATAGGAGAAAAATCATGTCCAATATGGAAGGTAAAAAAGTTCCTCAAGTGACATTCCGCACTCGCCAAGGCGACCAATGGGTTGATGTAACTTCATCCGAATTATTTAATAACAAAACTGTTATCGTTTTCTCTCTACCGGGTGCATTTACCCCAACTTGTTCTTCTTCCCACTTACCACGTTATAACGAATTAGCTCCAGTATTCAAAAAATACGGCGTTGATGACATTCTCGTGGTTTCTGTGAACGATACTTTCGTTATGAACGCATGGAAAGAAGACGAAAAAGCCGACAACATCACTTTCGTTCCGGATGGTAATGGCGAATTCACCGAAGGCATGGGTATGTTGGTAGGTAAAGAAGATTTAGGTTTCGGTAAACGTTCATGGCGTTATTCTATGCTTGTGAAAAACGGCGTAGTAGAAAAAATGTTCATCGAGCCAAATGAGCCGGGCGACCCGTTCAAAGTGTCCGATGCCGACACCATGTTGAAATACCTTGCACCACAACACCAAGTTCAAGAATCCATCGCGATCTTTACTAAACCTGGTTGTCCGTACTGTGCAAAAGCAAAACAAATGTTACATGACAAAGGCTTAAGCTTTGAAGAAATCGTATTAGGTCATGATGCTACTATCGTGAGCGTGCGTGCGGTTTCCGGTCGTGCGACTGTGCCACAAGTCTTCATCGGTGGTAAACACATCGGTGGTAGCGATGATTTAGAAGCGTATTTCGCGAAATAATCAGCCTATAGACTGAATAAAAAAGGGCGTCATGTTGACGTCCTTTTTGTTTTTTTAGTTAATAATGCGGTGGCAGGGTTTCTTCCGCTTGGCTGGCGATGTTAGAAGGTTGCATGTCTTTCATTTTATTCACCACATAACGGAGCTGAAGTTGCATTTTGTCTAAAATAAATTGCTGCTCGATTAACGCCTGATTCAATTCTTCAATCACCGTTTCCTGAAAGGTGACTTTCATTTCCAACTCGGCAATTCGCTGTTCTAAATGTTGTTGTATCGACATAATAATTTCCTAAATAAATGTTGTGAATTTGTTGAATCCGTTTTACCCTATCCAACGCATCTGTCACTTATTATAAAGGATTGAACACAATGTTAAAAATTCAAAAAGTCTCCGCTTTAGCGCTCATGTTAAGTGCGGTCATTTCCGGCAACGTTTTAGCAGCTGAACAAAACGATGCTAAATTCAAAGGAGAATCTTCTTATGCCGTCGGTGTGTTGTTTGGTACTGATTTACAAGGCCTTATCAATGCACAAAAAGGCGTTATCGACTATGACAACGCAAAAGTGGTGGCCGGGATTGCCGATGTATTAAACGGCAAAGTTAAGTTGGAAGACAACAAAGACATCGCGACTGCTTTGCAAGGCATTGATGCTAAATTAAAAGCAGAGAGTGAAAAACGTGCCGCTGCAGTGGCACAGAAAGCCGAAGAGGAAGGCAATAAATTTGCCGCAGAATTTGCTAAAAAAGATGGCGTGAAGAAAACCGCTTCCGGTTTGTTATATCGTGTAGAAAAAGCCGGTTCCGGCAATGCGATCAATGCGACAGATGTCGTAAAAGTACACTATACCGGCAAATTACCTGACGGTACGGTGTTTGATAGTTCCGTACAACGTGGTACCCCAGCGGAATTCCCATTGAACCAAGTGATTAAAGGTTGGACGGAAGGTCTGCAATTAGTGAAAAAAGGCGGTAAAATCGAATTGGTGTTACCACCGGATTTAGCTTATGGCAAAGACGGTGCCGGTGCGAGCATTCCACCAAATTCAACACTTTATTTTGACGTCGAAGTCTTAGACGTGACTCCTGCGAAAAAATAACTAAAAAACGACCGCGCTTTTCGGTGTTGAACTGATAAGTGCGGTTATTTGTCTGAATCAACTCAACACGCTCTTTCATGCTCACAGATAAACGCCCTTTTACCGACGAAGATCGCACGATTTTACATTCCTATATTGCCGTGGTTGACGGTGTCAGTGCGCTCATCGGGCAACATTGTGAAATCGTTCTACATTCTTTTGAGGATTTAGAACACTCCGCTATTTACATCGCTAACGGACATAACACCAACCGCCAAGTGGGCTCGCCCATGACGGATCTTGCGTTGCGTTCATTGCACAATATGAAATCGGAAAGCGTCAGCAAACCGTATTTTACCCGCGCTAAGAAAAGCAGTGGTTTGATGAAGTCAGTGACTATCGCGATTCGTAACAGCGCAAAACGTATCATTGGTCTGCTTTGCATCAACATCAATCTAGATGTGCCCATGTCGCAATTCTTGCAAAACTTTATTCCGGCATCGGATCACAGTGAAACCTCTGCGGTGAACTTTGCCAGTTCAGTGGAAGAACTGGTGGTGCAAACCGTCGAAAAAACCATTGAGGAAGTGACTTCCGACCGTATGGTGGCAAATAATAATAAAAACCGCCAAATTGTCGTTTCGTTGTATGAGAAAGGCATTTTTGACATTAAAGATGCCATCAACTTGGTGGCGGAACGCCTCAACATTTCCCGTCATACCGTGTATTTATATATCCGCCAAATCAAACAGGATCAGGACGAGTAATCATGGATTATATATTGGTGGTTAAACAGCCGGTTTATGGGAGCCAAGGCGCTTTTCTTGCGTATCAGTTAGCCCAAGAACTGGTTCACAAACATCACATCCGACAAATCTTTTTCTATCAAGACGGTGTCAGCAATGGCAACGCCTTGGTGTATCCCGCCAATGATGAATTCAATTTAGTCAAAGCATGGCAAGCCTTTTCTCGTCAGTTTAATGTGCCGTTACATTTATGTGTTGCCGCAGCGCAACGCCGTGGCGTGGTGGACAGCGAGTCGGCGGCGGATAAAAGTGCGGTCAGTTTGGCGGACGTTTTTCAACTTGCCGGCTTAGGTGAGTTTAGCCAAGCCTTGCTTCAAGCCGATCGGGTGATAACCGTATGAGTAAACTTGCCTTTATTTTTCGACATGCGCCTTATGGCACGGCCAATACACGGGAAGGGTTAGATGCGCTGCTTGCCGCTACGGCATTTTGTGTGGAAGAAGACATTGCGGTGTTTTTCCTAGATGACGGCGTGTTGAACTTGCAAAAACAGCAACAAGCGGAAGCCGTGTTGCAAAAAGACACGGCAAGTGCATTGAAATTATTGGATTTATACGATATCGAACAGCGCTATGTGTGTGCTGATTCACTGCAACAATTTCAGCTGACATCGTCGGATTTCGTCTTGGATTGTGATGTACTACCGCGTCAACAGTTGTTACAAATCCTACAACAAAGTGAAAAAATTCTGACTTTCTGATTATGCTTTATACTTTTTCTCAAGCCCATTATTCACAAACGGAACTGGAACATTATTTGCTAAATGCCACGGCGCAGGATGCGGTGGTGTTATGGCAGGATGGCGTGTTGCTGGCGTTAAAACAGGCAGATGTGTTGGCGCGTTGTCATGCTCCCTGTTTTGCCTTCGAGAACGATATTTTGGCGAGAAATTTAACCGCACTTCTGCCAAATGATGCAAAAGTGCGGTCCATTTCGTTAGCGGATTTTGTCGCGCTCAGCGAACAGTATTTCCCACAAATTGCCCTATAAAGAACGGGTTAAATTTCATATTCCACGCAAACGGGAATTTTTGCCTGCAACAAGAATTGCTTAGTACGTTCATGTTGTGGATTTTCAAAAAATTCGCGCGCGCTGTTTTGTTCCACCACATTCCCGTCAGCCATCAAAATGACTCGATCCGCCACATCGCGGGCAAATTGCATTTCATGGGTCACGATAATCATCGTCCAGCCTTCTTGTACTAAGAGTTTTAGGGTTTGTAGCACTTCGCCCACTAATTCCGGATCTAACGCCGAGGTGGGTTCGTCCAGTAGAATAATATCCGGTTGAATCGCCAACGCGCGGGCAATGCCTACCCGTTGTTGCTGACCACCGGAAAGTTGTGATGGATACAAGTGCATTTTGTCTTTTAAACCCACTTTGGTGAGCAATTCCACGGCGTGTTGTTCCGCTTCTGCCTTGCTTTTCTTTTGCACCACGACCATCCCTTCCATTACATTTTCCAGTGCGGTGCGATGGGGGAACAAATTGTATTGCTGAAACACCATAGATGAGCGACGACGTAATTTGAGTTCGTCCGCTTTGCTGATTTTCTTGGCAAAATCTAAGAAGAGGCTGCCGTCGGTAAAACGCAGTGTGCCCTGTTCAGCGCGTTCCAATAGGTTTAAACAGCGCAAAAAGGTGGTTTTGCCTGAGCCGGAAGGGCCGAGAATCGCCACGACTTCGCCTTTTTCAATGTGAAAATCGATCCCTTTGAGCACTGGATTGCCATTAAATGTTTTATGGATGTTGTTCACTTCTAACATGTGATTTCCTTAAGCCTTGAGATGACGGGATAGGTGTTGTTCCAAGCGGTCTTGTGCAAAGGATAAAATCAAACAAATGCACCAGTAAATCAGTGCGGCTTCGCTATAAATCATAATAAATTCATAGTTTTCTGCGGTGATGTTTTGTGCCACGCGAAACATTTCCGTCACTAACACTAACGACGCCAAAGAAGTATCTTTCACGTTGCTGATAAAGGTGTTTGCCAATGGCGGCACCGATACGCGTAAGGCTTGTGGCATGATGGTGCGAGTGAAGGTTTGATAATAATTCATGCCAATGGAATAGGAGGCTTCCCACTGTCCTTTCGGAATGGATAAAATCGCCGCGCGAATGGTTTCCGAGGCATAAGCGCCAATATTAATGGAAAAGGCGATAATCGCGGTGGGGAACGGATCGAGCTTAATGCCCACTTCAGGTAGCCCGTAGAAAATAATGAAAATCTGCACTAACATCGGCGTGCCGCGAATGGTGGAAACATAAATACGGCAAAGTATTTGCAATAAACGCATGCCGAGATTTGGCTTTTTCACAATGCGAATCAACGCCACAACTAACGCGATAGCGACTCCGGCAAAGAAAGAAATCACCGCCAGCGGAATGGTTTTATCAATGGCGGCTTCCAACATAGGCCAAAAAGAGCTGATGACCTCATCAGCTCTTTCTGCATTCATAAAGGGAAGTGACGCGAGGAAATTATTGAGTAATGTCATCACCGAACCATTTGATTGAAATTTGTTTCAAGGTGCCGTCTTTTCTTAACTCTTCCAATGCTTGGTTGATTTTTTCGATCAGCGGTTCTTCCCCTTTTAATACGGCGAAGCCGGAAGGCACTTTTTCGTCACGTTTTACGGCAATTTTTAAACCGGCATTTGGTTGCTTTTTGAAGTAATCCAAAACAGCCAAGTGATCGTTCACTGTTGTTTCGGCGCGATCTTGCGCAATTAGTTTCAACGCTTGTGCCAAACCGTCCACCACGATTAATTCTGCCCCGTTAGCTTTGGCGATTTTGCCGTAGTTACTGGTTAAGGATTGTGCCGCTTTTTTGCCTTTTAAATCTTCAAAGGTTTTAATGCTATCGTCACCTTCTTTGGTCACGATAACTGCGGTGGAATAGTTATACGGCGCAGTGTAAAGGTATTTTTTCAAACGTTCCGGGCTTGGGTTGGTTTGGTTGGCGATTAAGTCGAAACGTTTGGCGTTTAAACCTGCGTACATAGAATCCCATTGGGTTTCGTTAAATTGAATGGTTAACCCTAAACGTTGTGCTACGGCTTCAATGACTTCCACATCAAAACCGGTTAATTTGCCACTGTCATCGTGGAAGGTGAAAGGGGCATAAGTGCCTTCGGTGCCCACTAATAAGGTTTTGGTTTTTTCTACACGGTCAGAAATTTCACCCGCCATGGTTTGAGTGGTAATACCCAGTGCCAAACCGGATAACAGTAATACGTTTGCGAAAATGGATTTTTTCATCAGTTATTCCTCTCTTGCAAATTGACTTAATAAGACCAAAAGTGCGGTCAATTATTACAGTAAATTTATGCACGATAAAATAATCATTTTCTCTATCGTATAACCAAAAGAAATAAAATAATGGCGTCAGATTAACGGTATTTATCCAAGAAACGGTAATAGTTCACGCCGATTTTTAATGCCAGGTTCTTCACTAATTTGCCGCCGAATATTGAAGGCACTTTTAATTTAGTGAAGATAGCCAAGCGTTCGTCGTTACCTAAAATGGCTTCTGCGACAACACGTCCCGCCAAACCGGTGAGCGCCACGCCGTGGCCGGAATAGCCGTGGGCAAAATAGATATGCGGCGAAATGCGTCCGAAATGCGGATTGGAATTGATGGTCATGTCGATAGGGCCGCTCCAACCGTAATCAATTTTAACGTTTTCCAACTGTGGGAAAACGTGCAACATATTGTGTCGCATGACCTCAATCATGTTTTTCTCGGAACTGGAATCGCTACCGAACAATAAACGGTTGTCGGCGCTTAGGCGGTAATAATCCAGCAAATAATTGCTGTCGCACACAGACATACCGTTGTTGATCACGGAATCGGCGGTGGCTTGATCAAGCGGTTCGGTGGCGATGATAAAACTTTCTACCGGCAGAATTTTGCGTGCAATCCCGTGGTGAATGCTTTTCGGCAAGGCTGCGATGTAGGCATTGGTTGCCAGCACCACATCTTTGGCGATGACAGCGCTTTGATCGGTTATCACTTCAATTTCTGTCGCCTTTTCACGTAAATCCACCACAGGCGATTGCTCATAAATACGCACGCCCAAATCCAAACAAGCTTTTGCCAAACCTAAGCAATAATTGAGCGGATGCAAATGCCCAGAATTACTGTCATACAACGCACCACAATAAATTTTGCTGCCGAGATGTTGTTCCAGTTTTGCCTTGTCCCATAGCTGCATATTTTGATAGCCGAAAATCTCGTGGCTGGCTTTTTCAATGGCGATTAAATCCTCCATGCGCCGCTCGTTGAGCGCCAACGTTGCATAGCCTTTCTTCCAATCGCACTGAATGCCGTATTTCGCAATGCGTTCATCAATAATATCAATGGCTTCTAAGGACATTTGCCATAGCTTACGGGCAGTTTCTAAGCCTACTTGTTCGATATATTCATCGATGCCGTCTTCAAAACCGTTAATGGCTTGCCCACCACTACGCCCAGATGCGCCAAAGCCAACCCGCGCGCCTTCCAGCACGATTACGCTTTTGCCTTGTTCGGCAAGTTCTAATGCCGTGGATAAGCCGAAAAAGCCTGCACCGACAATGCACACGTCAGCCGATTCTTTTTGATTTAATGGCGGTAACTCGAAATGTTGGTTACGGGTGACAGAATAATAGGATTCAATATGTTCTTGATGTGAAAACGCTAGCATAAATAAACGCCTGTAATGAAAAGTGGGTGCATATTACTACGCAAGGGGGAGAAGTCAATATTTGAACAAACACACGAAAAAGTGCGGTTATTTTTCTACCTGAATTTTATATGGCGTAAATCTCGCCTTTGCCGGCATGCGTTCTTGAATACGTGCGCGGTTGAGCGCGAGGGCTGCTTCTGTGGGTTCGTAATCTTGCCATAACGTGGGATCTTGCGGCAACTCTTCATTCCAAATGTATTGCACGTTAAAGCCGCGCGCTTTGCATTCGGCATGCAGAAGATCGTAGCGTTTTTTCAAAAAAGCCATTTTGTTGAAGAAGAAACGAACGTGGCCTTCGCCGAGTTTGTACTCTGCTGGTTGTCCTTTTAAATGATATTTGCCTTTGGCGACGGCATTGGGAATGCGAGTGAGTTCGCGGTGTTCGGCGAGTAAATGTTGATCGCATAATTCGGCAGGTGGCACTAGGTTGATTCGGGTCATGCTTTTTCTATAAGGTTAAAAATGATGCATCATACTAGAAGAAATCGGCGATATCGTCCAATGACTTTTTTATTGGCATCCATAAAAGTATAAAGTGCGGTCAAAAATGGGTGTATTTTTTGACCGCACTTTGCGTTTTGTTTATTGCAACGCTTTCAATGCCTTGCGATATTCTTTTGATTGTTGCAATAAAATTTTAGCGGCTTCGCGCAGTTTATCCACGTCAGACTCCGGCAAATAGAAAGAGGTACCGATGTTGAGGACGTCATTTTTCAACTGTCCTTCCGGTAGATTTTTCAAACTCAAATTCACAAAATAAATTCTAATTTTTACGTCTTTTTTACGCTTAGCATAAGCGTTCCATTGTTCGGCAAATTTTTGTGAGTATTTCACCGTAGATTCCGTGGTTTTATCAATCGGTACATTAATGACCGTGTTCACCACTTCTTTGATGCCCGGTACGTCGGCAGATTTATCAATGTGGCTGGTGCGCTCGTTTTGTGCGTTGACGTTGACCACCACAATATTGCGTAAATTGTAGTGTTTAAGCTCAGCATATAATTTGCGCATGCTGAGTAAATTCGACACATCCAATAAACTGGCTAGGCCAAGATTGTCTGTTAAGCCGCCGTCAACCAGATGTAAATACGGTCTTTCCGCGCTGTTTTGGTAACGTGCAACACGTTTTTTCATGGCTTCAAAATTACTCAACAACAGACGATTTTTCGGTTGTGTCAGCATCAGCAAGTTTTTTTTGCTTTCCGCATGGCAGGTGCCGCCGTGATTGTTTTGTGTGATTGGCGAGAAAATTAGCGGCACGGCACTGGATGCAGCCACGGCGCGGGCGATTTCAACATCATTGAGATCCAAGCAAAGCCAATCGAAGAAATCTTGTGTAAAGGAAATTTTTTGTTCTGCGGTCATGTCGGTGGCATTAATGACGGCAAAGGGCCCTTTACGTTGTTCAAGGTCGGCAAATTTTTTCCCACCATACAATGCGAGATTGAGCTGCTCCTGTAACAAATCGCTACGTCCGAATTGTGGGGAGGTAAGGCGAGGGACGTTGCTTACAGAAAGGACTTCGTTAATGACTTTTTTCTGGAAATTCTTTTTCAAAAAGGACTCATTAAATTTCGGAATAATGTCTTGTCCTTCTAACGCAAAATACGCTGCCAGCACGGAACCACCTGAGACACCATACACCACGTCAATATTTTGTAATAACGTATCGCCTTTTTCTGTTGGGTGTACGGTTGCATGTTGGAATTGCTCTAACACGCCGTAACCTAAGGAGGCGGCACGTGACCCACCACCGGAAAAGGCGACGATCACTAAATTTTCTTTTTGTAAGGCCTGTTGCATGGCATTTTCTAAGCGATAGCCTTTTTCCGGCTCAATTTGTTCAATGGTTTTGGTGGGGTGATAAATAATGGAATGGCATGCGGTAAGTAAAGCAAGGCTGCCAGCAAGTAAGGTACATTTGAAAGAAATGTGAAGGTGTTTCATAACAATATCCCTTTGCTGTGATTGGATAATTTTTATTCTACAACGCTTATAAGCAAGGGGAAAGGGAGGTTGATCACTCATCATGGATTTTGACCGTTGGTTACGTCATTGAGTCAGTCTAAGTGCGGTAAGAATTTGTAACGTTTTACATAAAAACAACCTGAAAACTCACCGCACTTTATGCGGTAAAAATTCATTGTGTTTGCCCGAAAGCACGGGACAAGCGTTTAAAATCTGTTATACTGCCCGCCGAGTTTTTACTCAGTTCCTTTATGAAAATTAACCACTCGCTATTGTTAGCTTTGGAGGACAATAAATTGAAAAATTTGTTTGCAAAAACGCTTAAATCTCTCGGCTTGACGCTGACTCTCCTTTCCACCACCGCCTTTGCGCAAGAAAGACTCTACGTTTATAACTGGACCGATTACGTCCCTTCCAACCTCGTTGCCGAATTTACCAAAGAAACCGGTATTGAAGTGATTTATTCCACTTTTGAAAGCAACGAAGAAATGTATGCCAAACTCAAACTGATTTCCGATAACGCCGGTTATGACTTGGTGTTTCCGTCCAGCTATTATGTGAACAAAATGGCAAAAGACGGCATGTTGCAAAAGCTCGATCACAGTAAGTTAAGCAATTTCAAACAAATTCCGGACAATTTATTGCATAAAGACTTCGACCCGAACAACGAGTATTCCTTGCCTTATGTTTACGGTTTGACCGGTCTTGCGGTGAATTCGGAAGACATTGACCCGAGTACCATCACCAGCTGGGCGGATTTATGGAAACCGGAATATAAAGGCAAAGTGTTGCTGACTAGTGACGCGCGTGAAGTGTTTCATATTGCGTTGTTGTTAGATGGCAAATCACCGAATACGACTAACGAAGAAGAAATTAAAGCGGCTTATGAGCGCCTTGTGAAAGTGCTGCCGAACGTGGCGGTGTTTAATTCCGACTCGCCGGAAGTACCTTATGTACAAGGCGAAGTGTCATTGGGCATGATTTGGAACGGTTCCGGCTATTTGGCGCATAAAGAAAACGACAAAATTGCTTTTGTGTATCCGAAAGAAGGCGCGATTTTCTGGATGGATAACTACGCGATTCCAAAAAGCGCAAAAAATGTGGAAAATGCCTATAAATTCATCGATTTCCTATTACGTCCTGAAAATGCCAAAGTGGTGTTAGAACGATTGGGCTACTCCATGCCAAACAATGGGGTGAAAGCCTTGTTGGATCCGGCAATGGCGGAAAATCCAACTTTATTCCCACCGGCGGCGGAAGTGGAAAAAGGCATCATTCAAAGCGATGTGGGCGAAGCGGTAGATATTTATGAAAAATATTGGAATCAATTAAAAACCAATTAATTTCTATTCTGCCAATAAATACATGAAAAACGACCCGTACTTTATATGTAAGTGCGGGTCGTTTTTATTTAAGCCATCAAATGATAAAAATCCACCGAATTAACATTTATTTTACAAGGTGAAACCTATTGATTTCATTACGTAAGAACACGTCTTAAAAGTTGCTTTCTGGGCTAAGTGGGGGTATATTCCTAGTACTTTTTGGCTATGCGCAAAGATAGCTATCTTAACGATTCAACTCGTTTTTCCACCCTCCAAATAAAGGAATACATTATGACTAACCAGTTAGATTCTCTTCGCGAACTTACCGTTGTTGTTGCCGATACCGGTGACATTGATGCCATTCGTCAATATAAACCTGAAGATGCCACGACGAATCCATCTTTGATTCTGAGTGCAGCGGCGCTACCACAATATGCGGCGTTGATTGATGAAGCGATTGCTTATGGTAAACAACAAAGTCAAGACAAAGCACAGCAACTTGTTGATGCGGAAGATAAATTGGCGGTCAACATTGGTTTGGAAATCTTAAAATTAGTGCCGGGCCGTGTTTCTACGGAAGTGGATGCGCGTCTTTCTTATGACACCGATGCAACAGTGGCAAAAGCGAGAAAATTGATTGCGTTGTATGAAGCGGCAGGCATTAATAAAAATCGTATTTTGATTAAAATCGCCTCTACATGGCAAGGTATCCGTGCTGCGGAAATCTTAGAAAAAGAAGGCATCAATTGTAACCTGACGTTGTTGTTCTCCGAAGCGCAAGCACGCGCTTGTGCAGAAGCGGGCGTTTATTTGATCTCACCATTTGTGGGCCGTATTTTAGACTGGTACAAAGCTAACACCGATAAAAAAGAATACGCACCGGCAGAAGATCCGGGCGTGATTTCTGTGACCAAAATTTACAATTACTACAAACAATATGGCTACAAAACGGTAGTGATGGGCGCAAGTTTCCGTAATGTAGGCGAAATCATTGAATTAGCCGGTTGCGACCGTTTAACCATCGCTCCGCCGTTGTTAAAAACCTTACATGAAACCCCAAATGCGGTAGTGAGAAAACTGGGTTTCCAAGGCGAAGTACAAGCCAAACCGCAACCATTAACTGAAGCGGAATTCTATTGGCAGCATAACAGCGATGCCATGGCAGTGGAAAAACTGGCCGAGGGTATTCGTAAATTTGCCGTTGACCAAGGCAAATTAGAAGAGATGTTACTGTCTAAATGGTAATGGTTTATTAGTTATGTATTAAGCAAAAGTGCGGTGGAAATTTTCCGTGTTTAAAAACGCCGAAAAATCTGACCGCACTTTTTTATGAGCACACCCTATTTTGTCAATTTATCTCAATCAGGAGGCACAATGTCAACTCGTCAACAACTCGCCAATGCCATTCGTTTTTTAAGTATGGACTCGGTGCAAAAAGCCAAATCCGGTCACCCGGGCGCACCGATGGGCATGGCGGATATCGCAGAAGTATTATGGCGTGATTTTTTACATCACAACCCAACCAACCCACAATGGGCTAACCGCGACCGTTTCGTGCTATCTAACGGCCACGGTTCTATGCTGATTTACAGCTTGTTACATTTAAGCGGTTACGATGTATCTATTGAAGATTTAAAACAATTCCGTCAATTACATTCCAAAACTCCGGGACACCCTGAATTTGGTTACACACCGGGCGTTGAAACCACTACAGGCCCACTAGGTCAAGGCATCACCAACGCAGTCGGTATGGCGATTGCAGAGAAAACGTTGGCAGGTCAATTTAACCGTGAAGGTCATAACATCGTGGATCACCACACCTATGTTTTCTTGGGCGATGGCTGTTTAATGGAAGGGATTTCCCACGAGGCTTGTTCTTTAGCAGGTACCTTGGGCTTAGGTAAATTAATTGCCTTCTACGATGACAATAACATTTCTATCGATGGTCATGTTGACGGTTGGTTTACCGATGATACACAAAAACGCTTTGAAGCTTACGGCTGGCAAGTAATTCCGGCAGTGGATGGTCACAACCCGGCACAAATCATTGAGGCGATCAAACAAGCGCAAGCGGAAACCAATAAACCGACCTTAATTATTTGTAAAACCATTATTGGTTTCGGTTCTCCGAATAAATCCAACTCTCACGATTGCCACGGTGCGCCATTAGGTGATGAAGAAATCGCATTAACCCGTAAAGCACTAAACTGGGATTACGCACCGTTTGAGATCCCGGCTGATATTTATGCACAATGGGATGCAAAAGCGAAAGGCGCAGAGCTAGAAAAAGCATGGCATGAAAAATTTGCTGCTTATGCAAAAGCCTATCCGGAATTAGCTGCTGAATTTACCCGTCGCATGGAGAAAAACCTTCCGGCAGATTGGGCAAAAGAATCTCAAGCGTTCATTGACCATTTACAAGCGAACCCGGCAAGCATTGCAAGCCGCAAAGCATCACAAAATGCTATTGAAGCTTATGCCAAAGTGTTACCGGAATTACTTGGTGGTTCTGCCGACTTGGCAAGCTCCAACCTCACCCTTTGGTCCGGCTCTAAACCAATTCGTGCGACTCAAAACGTAGATGGCAACTACCTCAACTACGGCGTACGCGAGTTCGGTATGGCGGCAATCATGAACGGTATCGCGCTTCATGGAGGTTTCATCCCTTATGGCGCAACGTTCCTCATGTTCATGGAATACGCTCACAACGCGATTCGTATGGCAGCACTAATGAAACAACGCAGCTTGTTCGTGTTCACCCATGATTCCATCGGTTTAGGTGAAGACGGTCCAACCCACCAACCGGTTGAACAAACCTCTGCATTGCGTTTAATCCCGAACTTGAACACATGGCGCCCTTGCGACCAAGTAGAATCTGCCATTGCTTGGAAAGCGGCGATTGAAAGAACCGATGGCCCAAGCGCATTAGTTTTCACCCGTCAAAACTTAGCACAAATGGACCGCACTTCTGAGCAATTAGCTAACGTAGCGCGCGGTGCTTATGTATTAAAAGACTGCGCCGGCACGCCGGATCTGATTTTTATTGCGACCGGTTCTGAAGTGGAATTGGCAGTGAAAGCTGCAGAACAATTAACCGCAGAAGGCAAAAAAATCCGTGTGGTTTCAATGCCAAGCACGAACGTGTTCGACAAACAAGATGAAGCTTATCGCGAAGCCGTATTGCCAAGCGCAGTGACTAAACGCGTTGCTGTTGAAGCAGGCATTGCCGACTTCTGGTACAAATACGTCGGTTTCAACGGTCGTATCGTTGGTATGAACAGCTTCGGTGAATCCGCACCGGCAGACCAATTGTTCAAACTCTTTGGTTTCACGGTGGATAACGTGGTCGCTAAAGCGAAAGAAATTCTTTAATTTCATACCGCACTTTAAACAAAAAACCACCTCTGTATGAGGTGGTTTTTTCTTATAATTCAAATCAATGAAATGAATGACCAGTCGTTTCTTTCAGAATTTTTATTCTAGTCAGGTTTTATGCCTTTAAAAGAATGATTAGGCCTTTTTTGAGAGGTAATATGAGGCAAAAGAAATAAAGGGAGGAGGTATGATAAAACGTTGTGCTTGGTCGGAGGAGTTGCCAATTTATCGAGATTATCACGATAACGAATGGGGCAAGCCGCAATTTGATGAGCAGAAATTATTTGAAAAGCTATGTTTGGAAGGGCAGCAAGCGGGGTTGTCTTGGATTACGATTTTGAAAAAGCGAGAAAATTATCGAAACGCTTTTTTTCAATTTGATCCGGAAAAAGTTGCCCAAATGACGGCTGAAGACATTGATCAATGTATGCAAAATCCGGGATTGATTCGTTACCGAGCAAAGCTAGAAGCCATTGTTAAAAATGCGCAGGCGTTTCTTGCCATGAAAAAGTGCGGTGAGAATTTCAGTGATTTTATTTGGTCTTTTGTGAACTATCAGCCGCAAATGAATGATGTCCCCGAGCTTTCGGTGGTACCGGCACAAACGCCGACGTCTATTGAGATGTCGAACTCCTTAAAAAAACGCGGTTTTGTGTTTGTCGGTCCAACCACCTGCTATGCCTTTATGCAATCCATGGGATTGGTGAATGATCACTGGAATCAATGCCACTGTAAATCGCCGGATTAAACAGTGCGATCCCCCTTATTTTCCCGTATAATCACGCCATTATTTGGCTAGAAAAATGGTTGTCCAATGAAGAAAAATGCTTATACCTTAATTTCACTGTCAATTTTGACCGCACTTTATAGCGCAACAAGTGCCGCCGATTTAGCAAAACAATGTTTATCCGGCGTACCGCACTTTAGCGGTGAGGCGGTGTCCGAAAATCCAAATGATTTGCCGATTTACATCGAGGCGGACAGTGCGGAAATCAACCAATCTAACGGCGGTGTTTATAAAGGCAACGTAGATATCAAGCAAGGCGTTCGCCATTTGCAATCTGCGGAAGTGGAGATTCAACAGACAGGTGAAGGCGATAAGGTACAACGTTATGCGTTTGCGCGTGGCGGTTTTGATTACCGGGACAACCAAATTAATCTTTTGGGTGATGATGCGAAAGTGCATTTAAACAACAAAGATACGGATATTCAAAATGCCAATTATCAATTAGTGGATCGCCAAGGCCGTGGCGCCGCAGAAAGTGTGGAATTACGTGATGACTATCGCGTGATGAAAAATGCCACCTTTACCTCTTGTTTGCCGGACGATAATTCTTGGTCTATTTACGCCAATGAAATGCGCCAACATGTCAAAGAAGAGTATGCGGAAATGTGGCATGCCCGTTTACGTGTACATGGCGTGCCGGTATTTTATACACCGTATTTACAGTTACCAATTGGCGATCGCCGTCGTTCCGGTTTACTTGTGCCGGTTGTGGGACATTCCAGTCGTGACGGTTATTTCTATGCCCAGCCGGTGTATTGGAATATTGCGCCGAATTTTGATGCCACGATTGCGCCAAAATATATGTCTCGCCGTGGTTGGCAAGTTAACGGTGAATTTCGTTATCTTAGTGCCTTGGGTGAAGGGCAAATTGCCGGTGAATATTTGAATGATGACCGCTTAAGTGATTATGTCAGCGACAACCGTAAACGTCATTTATTCCATTGGAAACACAATGCGGCGTTTGCACAGGATTGGCGCTTAGACATTGATTACACCAAAGTGAGTGACAAACGTTATTTTACCGATATTGATTCCAACTATGGTAGCAGCACCGACGGCTATACAAATCAAATCGCGCGTTTAGCCTATTATCAACCGAACTACAATATCGCCCTTTCCGCCAAACAATTCCAAATTTTTGATGAAGTAGATGTTGGGCCTTATCGGGCGTTACCGCAAATTGACTTCAATTATTACCAAAACGGTTTATTTGACGATAAAGTCGATTTTAAACTCTTTTCTCAAGCGGTACGCTTTGATAATGACAGCGCAAGCATGCCAAAAGCGTGGCGTTTCCACCTTGAGCCAAGTTTAAATAGTACGTTGTCGAATCGTTATGGGAGCGCAAATTTTGAAACCAAATTATATGCGACCCATTACCAACAAAAGCCGGGTAAGGGAGCGGATGCAGAGGATGTTGAACGTAGCGTTACTCGTGTAATTCCACAATTTAAAGCGGATTTCCAAACTGTGTTGGCGAGCAACAAGAGTTTCTTAGAGGGCTACACACAAACCCTTGAGCCGCGTGTGCAATATTTGTATCGTCCTTATAAGAACCAAAGCAATATCGGCTCGAAACGAAATTCAGAGTACCTTGGCTTTGGATACGATTCTTCATTATTGCAACAAGATTATTTCTCTTTGTTCCGCGACCGTCGTTACAGCGGTTTAGACCGTATTGCTTCCGCTAACCAAGTGACGGTTGGGGGCACGATGCGCTTCTTTGATGAAAACAAAGAAGAACGTTTCAATGTGGCTGCCGGACAAACCTATTATTTGGAATCTTCACGCATTGACGATGATCCGCGTAATAAAACCTCCGGTTTATCTTCTTCATGGGCGGTTGAGTCCAACTGGAAAATTGACGAACAATGGCACTGGCGTGCGAGTTTTCAATACGACCAACAGTTAGAACAAATTTCTTTGGCAAATACCGGTATCGAATTTAACCCAACGAGCCATAATGTTATTCAGTTAAATTATCGTTATGTGAGTCGAGAATATATCGATCAGAACTTAACGTCTAATGCTCAAGGTTATAACCAAGACATTAATCAGTTAGGGATTCAATTTGGTTGGGAATTAACGGATAACTGGGCAATCGTTGGGCGTTATTACCAAGATCTTTCTTTGCAAAAACCGGTAGAACAATACCTTGGTCTGCAATATAACACGTGTTGTTGGAGTATTGGTGTGGGAGCAAGACGTTATGTCACAAACCGTCAAAATCAAAGAAACGATGATATTTTTTATGATAATGCCATTGGTGTTACCTTTGAATTGCGTGGTTTCGGCAATGATCATCAAAGCGGTATCGAGAATATGATGAGACGCGGCAAATTGCCTTATCTACAAGCGTTCAGCTTATATTAACCGTATGAGATAAATAAAAAACGTGAGCCATAAGCTCACGTTTTTTTATTGTCGAACGCCATTAAAAGTGCGGTTATTTTTCTCGGCGTTTTTACGCTGCCAGGGCGTCCTGTAATCGCCCTTTGTTTTGCTCCAAAACAGCTTCTGCTTGCGCTTTATCTAATCCGCTCAACAGCATCATAATCGCCAATTTTGCATTGCCATTGGTGGTGTGTAAGGTTTGTTCGGCGGTGGTTTGGTCACAATCAGTCGCTTGCATGACGATGCGAATGGCGCGTGCTTTGAGTTTTTGGTTAGTGGCTTGTACATCCACCATCAGGTTTTGATAGCACTTGCCGAGACGAATCATGGCGGCAGTGGTGAGCATATTCAGCACCATTTTTTGCGCTGTGCCGGATTTTAAACGGCTGGAACCGGCGAGCGCTTCAGGACCGACCGCAGTGGTGATGGCAATGTCTGCGATCTCGCTCATGATAGCGTTTGGGTTGCTGACCAAAGAAACCGTGGTGGCGCCGAGCTGTTTGGCATACTGCAATCCGCCGATCACATAAGGCGTGCGACCACTGGCTGCAATCCCGACTAACACATCTTTGCGACTAAAATGAATATGACGTAAATCCTGCTCGCCTGCTTCGTGATTATCCTCCGCCCCTTCCACGGCGTTGCGTAAGGCGGGTTCCCCACCGGCAATTAATCCCACCACCATGCTTGATGGTACGCCAAACGTTGGCGGACATTCGGACGCATCTAGCACACCAAGACGGCCACTGGTGCCGGCACCCATGTAAACCAAACGACCGCCAGCCTGAAATGCCGCCACGATATGTTCGACTGCCTGTGCGATTTGTGGCAGATTTTTCTCCACGGCGAAAGCCACTTGTTTGTCTTCATGATTTAACAGCGTGACAACCTCTAACGGCGACAAAGCATCAATGTGCAAGGTGTTCGGGTTGCGTTGTTCGCTTAACATTTTTTCAAGACTGTTTAATAAATTCTGTTCGCTCATGCCTGTGTCTCCGCAGGAAAAATTGCGCCTAAACTGACCGCACGTTGGGCACCGGTCACACTTGGCAAATTAGACGGTTGGTTGAGTATGCGGCGATAGGCAAGCCAAGCAAAGGCGGCAGCTTCTACATAATCCACATCCAATCCTTCATCATTGGCCGGGAGGTATTGCCATTGTGGTAATAGCGCTTGTAATCGCGTCATCAATAAGCCATTTTTTGCACCGCCGCCACAGACCAATAAACGGCGGGGTAATGGCGTTTCAAGTTGATTTAATGCGAGTGCAATGCTTTGTGCGGTAAATTCCAATAAGGTCGCCTGTATGTCTTGTGGTGGTATCTCACCTAAAAGTGCGGTGGTTTTTTCTAATGTTTTTTCAAGCCATGCCAGATTGAACAATTCGCGCCCGGTGCTTTTCGGTGGTGGCTGTTGGAAATAAGGCTCTTTCAACATTTCCGTCAATAATTCTGCTTGCACGTTGCCGCTACGTGCCCATTGCCCGTCAGCGTCATAAGATTTTCCGAGATGGCGTTCGATCCAACCATCCATCAGTGCATTGCCTGTGCCGGTGTCGTAGCCAATAATCGGTTGATGAGGAAAGAGGACGGAAATATTGCTGATGCCACCGATGTTCAGTACCACCGTTGCCCAATTCTCATCATAAAACCACGCTTGATGAAACGCGGGCACTAACGGGGCGCCTTGTCCACCAAATGCCATATCTTTACGACGGAAATCCCCGACCACATCAATGCCGGTGCGGGCAGCAAGGAGATTCATGTCGCCTAATTGCATAGTGAACGGAAAATTGCCTTGTGGCGCATGCCAAACAGTTTGTCCGTGGCAACCGATGGCGCGAATTTGCTGTGGTTGCAGTTGATGGCTCGTGAGAAAATGGTTGACCGCATCAGCGTATAGCAAGGCTAAGCGCTGATCCAATTCGCCCAGTTGCTGTAATGTAGAACTGCCTTGGGAAATTAATTGCAATAAATCTTGGCGTAATTCTGCGGGCATTGGCGTGAATTGTGCCGCAATAAATTGTGGTTTTTCGCCAAATGCCATTAGCGCAATGTCCACGCCGTCCAAACTGGTGCCGGACATGATGCCGAGATAATATTCTTGTTGCATGGCGGCTTATCCTTAACTTAACTCGAAATGGCAAGAATGATATACTAGCGCGCAATTTTTAGCGAACAAAAGAGACATTTTTATGACAACTCAAGCACTCAGCGTCGTCATTTTGGCGGCCGGCAAAGGCACCCGCATGTATTCCGATTTACCCAAAGTATTACATCCGATTGCGGGCAAACCGATGGTAAAACACGTTATTGATACGGCGAAACAACTTGGCGCGCGCAATATTCATTTGGTTTACGGACACGGTGGCGATTTAATGCAACAGCGTTTGGCGGCTGAACCGGTGAATTGGGTTTTGCAAACAGAACAGCTCGGCACAGGCCATGCGATGCAACAGGCCGCTCCATTTTTTGCTGATGATGAAAATATTGTCATGCTCTATGGTGACGCCCCGTTGATTACCAAAGGCACGTTGGAAAAACTCATTGCTGCGAAACCAGAGAAAGGCATTGCGTTGCTGACCGTGGTGTTGGATAACCCAACCGGTTATGGTCGTATTTTGCGTGAAAACGGCAATGTCGTCGGTATCGTAGAACAAAAAGATGCAAATGCCGAACAGCTTAACATTCAGGAAGTGAACACCGGTGTGATGGTGTCTGACGGCGCGTCTTTCAAAAAATGGCTGACGCAATTGGACAACAATAACGCCCAAGGCGAATATTACATGACCGATGTAATTGCCTTGGCGAATCGCGACGGCTGCCAAGTGGCGGCAGTGCAAGCAGCTGATTTAATGGAAGTGGAAGGGGCCAACAATCGTTTGCAACTTTCTGCGCTTGAGCAATATTTCCAACAAAAACAAGCCGGTGAGTTATTACTTGCCGGCGTCATGTTGCTCGATCCGGCCAGTTTCAAACTGCGAGGCGAGCTTGAACATGGCAAAGACGTGGAAATTGACATGAACGTGATTTTAAACGGCAAAGTGCGGTTGGGAAATCGGGTGAAAATCGGTGCTGGCTGTGTGCTGACGAACTGTGATATCGGCGATGATGTGGAAATCAAACCGTATTCCGTATTGGAAGATGCCACTGTGGGCACCAATGCGGCTATCGGTCCTTTCTCTCGCTTACGCCCGGGCGCAGAATTGGCGGAAAATACCCATGTCGGCAACTTTGTGGAAATTAAAAAAGCACAAATCGGCAAAGGCTCCAAAGTGAACCACTTAACCTATGTGGGCGATGCGGAAATTGGTCAAAATTGTAATATCGGCGCAGGCGTGATTACCTGTAACTACGATGGTGCCAATAAATTTAAAACCACTATTGGTGATAATGTTTTTGTGGGGTCTGACAGCCAACTCATTGCGCCGGTGACGATTGAAAGCGGTGCAACGATTGGTGCGGGTTCTACCATTCGCCGCAATGTGAAACAAGATGAACTGGTGACTACCCGCGTGCCGCAAAAACACGTACAAGGTTGGGAAAGAACGAAGAAGAAATAAGTTAAATTGATTTCATGCTTCAAAGAGCAACATGGCTAGACTGTGTTGCTCTTTTTTATGGCATTGGATAAAAAAAGTGCGGTTAAAAATGTTGACATTTCTAACCGCACTTTACCCTCGGGATGTGACCCATTGCATGAGAGACATTCATCTTCTCATGCACCGCTATTAAAACATTGGCAACCCATTGCTTTAGGCTGTCACCGAAATCCCTAGTAGAGAGTTTGTCGATCCTTCGACACATCTTTAGTGTACAAAAATCAAATTTGAAAACAGGGAAGCCGATCACACTTTTGAATATTAATGTCTAAAAAAACAGCATTAAATGGCTATTTTGTCCCGATTACAGCTCTCTTTTCGTACAAAATTTGACGGTCTTATTTAGGGTGTTATACTCCCGCCACCCTAATTACAGAGAAGAATAAAATTATGATCAAAAAAGCAACGTTGACAGGTTTACTGTTATTTGGAATGTTTTTCGGCGCAGGAAATTTGATTTTTCCGCCAAGCCTAGGCGCCTTGTCCGGAGAGAATTTTTGGCAAGCGATTAGTGGATTTGTGTTGTCCGGGGTGGGCATCGCCATTCTCACCTTGGTGATTGGTGCGCTTAACCCGAAAGGTTATGTGTATGAAATTTCGATAAAAATTGCCCCTTGGTTTGCAACCTTATATTTAGTCGCGCTTTACCTTTCCATCGGGCCGTTCTTTGCGATTCCGCGTACGGCAACGGTGGCCTACGAAGTGGGTGTAGCGCCTATGCTGCCGGCATCGTTTAGCGCCACCGGTTTGGTTATTTTTACGGTGATTTATTTTATTGCAGCCTATTTGATTGCGTTAAATCCGTCCAAAATTCTCGACAGCATCGGCCGTATTTTGACCCCTATTTTTGCCCTACTTATCGTATTGTTAGTCACATTAGGCTTTTTCCAATACGGTGATACGACGCCGTCTTCTGCCCTTGGCGACTATGCGACCTCTGCCTTTGGTACCGGATTTATTGAAGGGTATAACACCCTGGATGCCTTGGCTTCCGTGGCATTTAGCGTGGTGGCGGTACAAACCTTGAAGCAGCTCGGTTTCCGAAACAAACAGGAATACATTTCTACAGTGTGGCTGGTGAGCCTTGTGGTGGCATTGGGCTTTAGCTTGCTGTATATCGGTTTGGCGTATTTGGGTAACCATTTCCCTGTGCCTGCCGATGTGATGGCATCTGACACGAACAAAGGCGTGTACATTCTTTCTCAAGCGACACAAGCGATTTTCGGGACTAACGC
The DNA here is from genome assembly GCF_018128305.1 of Aggregatibacter sp. oral taxon 513. NCBI lineage: Bacteria > Pseudomonadati > Pseudomonadota > Gammaproteobacteria > Pasteurellales > Pasteurellaceae > Aggregatibacter > Aggregatibacter sp. oral taxon 513. The sequence continues at coordinate 1,769,467 of NZ_CP072381.1, read as the reverse complement.
GCAAATTTTCTTGGCCGTGATGGTGACCATGACTTGCTTTACGACGACGGCGGGGTTGATTGTTGCGGTATCTGAGTTTTTCCGTGAGCGTTTCCCACAGTTGGGTTACAAAACCTACGCTACGCTGTTTACCTTGATTGGGTTTGGGATTGCGAACTTGGGTTTAGGCGCAATCATCCAATATTCCATTCCGGTGTTGTTGGTGCTCTATCCGATCACGATTGCCATTGTGTTGCTGATTATTGTAAATAAATTCGTTGCGTTATCCAAAATTGGTATGCAACTTACCATTGCATTGGTGACGGCAATTTCTCTTTCTGGGGTCATTGCGGATCACTATCAATTAGCGTGGTTAACGGATTTCCTTCACCATCTGCCGTTTGCTGAGTACTCACTTTCTTGGCTTACTCCGGCTCTGGTTGGTATCGGCTTATCTCTCGTGTTGCCTCAACGACAACGTAGTGAAACTTTTGAAATGGAATAATAGTGACGGCGAATCCAAAAGATTCGCCGTATTTTTCTAAAAAACGTTTTTAAAACAGACCGCACTTTGGGCTATGACTGAAAGTGCGGTCTGTTTTTTCTGTGTTTTTTATTCTGCGTTTACTGCTGCAAATGTTGGGAAACGTTCCGTTTGAACTTCCCAACTGAATTTTCAATGTAGCTAATTTTCCTTCGCACTCATTGCTGCAGTAACTCTGTGCTATGATAGTGCCATTCAAACTCAATGTTTTGATACGACAGAAAACGTCTTTTAGATACGATGAAAAGGGGAAAGTAAACACTTTCTAGTAACGTTTATGATGAAAAAGAAAAATCAAATTTTAGTGACATTATCCGTAGTAGCGCTGTTAGGTGGTTGCTCGGAAGATGAAGTGCAACGTGATGTATACAACAGCTTAGATGATTGCGTTGCTGACTGGATTAGACCGGAATTATGCGAACAGGATAAATCTCAAAGCACAAATACGAGCCCTGTGGCTGGTAGTCATGTGGCAAACAACAGTGGCAACATGGCGAGCAGTGAAAATAACGCGGTTGTCGGCGACAATAGTGCCACGCCAACCACCACCGCCAGTGGTGATGAAGGCCCTTCTATCGGCAGCGCCATTGCCGGTGCGGCGGCAGGTTATATGATCGCTAAAGCCATGAGTGGTTTTCTAGGCCCGAGTTACAATCCCAATAATCGCGCCGTTTCGACACCAACCGGGCAAATTATTCGACCGCAAGGCAACCATTCTGTGGGGAAACCGGTGTTGGTTAAAGGCGGCGCCGGCAGCGCAAACAGCAAACCGATTTCACGCGGTGGGTTTAGTAGCAATAACACCAGTAAAAGTGGCGGTGGTTAATCATGAAGCGTATCACCGGTATTCCAACCCGTCCCGACATGGTGCAACAGCTGCTTGAGGTGGGCTTTGATTATTACAATCTGCCTTCTACCGATGGCTCGCATTATTGGTCAGACAATGTTGCCTACGAATTTACGTTGGCAGAAATCGACAAAATTGAAGATGCCACTAACGAATTGCATGCCATGTGCATGGATTTCGTTGCCAATGAAGTGAAACAAGGCGATTATGAGCACTATCGCTTTACCGATTTACAAAAAAGTCTGATCGAACAATCTTGGCGTGAAAACGCACCGCACTTATATGGCCGTTTTGATTTCGGTTATGACGGCGACAATCTCAAAATGTTTGAATATAACGCCGATACGCCGACCTCTTTATTGGAAGCCGCGGTGGTGCAATGGCAGTGGTTGGAGCAGGTGGAAGGTTTACCGAATCGTGATCAATTTAACTGGATTCATGAAGAATTGATTACCCGTTTTTCCGTGTTGCAACAGCAAAGTGGCAAAACAGGTTTCCATTTTGCTGCGATGGCGGATGCTGGACGGGAAGATTGGGGCAATTTAGATTATCTTGCGGATGTAGCCTATAACGCCGGTTGGCATATTCACCGCTTGACCATTGAAGACATCGGCTACGATAACGACACGCAACAATTTGTCGATCTCAACAATCAACCCATTGAAGCGCTGTTCAAATTGTATCCGTTAGAATGGATGACGACTACTGAATATGCACCACATATGCTAAACAGCACCACACAATTTTTTGAACCGGCATGGAAATTGTTACTGAGCAATAAAGCCCTGCTCGCTAAACTGTGGCAAAAACACCCGAACCATCCGTATTTATTGCCAACCTATTTCAATCGACACGACATTACGGATCGTAAATCTATTTGGGTGAAAAAACCGTTATTAGGCCGTGAAGGTGCCAACGTGTTTTATTATGAAAAAAATAACGGCTTGGAGTTTGCCGCCAAAGGCAGTGAGCATTCAAATTTCTATGCCAATGCCGGCTACATTTATCAGCAGAAATTTGAGTTACCGAATTTTGACGGGATGTATCCGGTCATCGGTTCTTGGGTGGTGGGCGATGTGGCATGCGGCATGGGCTTGCGTGAGGACTTCACCGCTGTCACCGGCAACGACAGCCATTTTATTCCTCATTATTTTGTGGAATAGAACGACTTAGTCGTGCTTCACATACACATCAAAGCGGTGATTTTTGGTTTCGCGTGAAAAGTGCGGTGCTTTTTGCGCGAGAAAATCGGCATAGTCAGGGCGTTTCACCACAACGCGCTGACGAGCCAATTGAAGTGCTGGCGTAAGCAGTTCGTCCGCATCTAAATCGGCACCGACCAAATGTTGAAACACGCGCATTTCTTTTTTCACCAAGGCGCTTTTGGCTTTGTGTGGGTACATCGGGTCGAGATACACCACGTCAGAGAAATCCGTTTCAGGATGCAGTTGATTGATGTGTTGATAAGGCAACAGTTGCATATTTTGTTGCATCCACGGACCGATTTCTTCGTCGGCATAAGCACGTTGCAAGCCATCTTGTAATAACAAACGAACAACCGGGTGGCGTTCAACCAGTTTCACTTGGCAACCGAGCGCCGCTAATACAAAGGCATCACGCCCTAAGCCTGCCGTGGCGTCAATGACTGTCGGCAAATTATCTTGTTTAATGCCAACCGCTTTTGCCACCGCTTCGCCACGCCCGCCGCCAAATTTGCGGCGATGTGCCATGATGCCGCCGACAAAATCCACAAATACCGCGCCTAATTTTGGCTCGTCTAATTTGCGTAATTCCAGGCGTTCCATGCCTTCCGCTTCTGTCCATACTAACGCCAACGGGCTGTTGGGATCATGTGTTAAGCCGGCTTCGGCAAAAAGTGCTGTGGGTTTTTGCGGTGTTTTGGTTTCACAGAGGAGTTGGATATTCATGTTTATCCCTTTATCACCAACCAAACGCCCGCTTCCATGTGTTCCGTGTAAGGAAACTGGTCGAACAAGGCGGCTTTTTCAATACGATGGGTTTGGTTGAGCGTTTGCAGGTTGTCGCACAACGTATGCGGGTTGCAGGAAACATACAAAATGCGCTCATATTGTTGCACCAGTTTAACGGTCTCCGCATCTAAGCCGGCACGTGGCGGATCGACGAAAATGGTGTTGCATTCATAGGCTTTCAAATCAATGCCTTTTAAGCGATTAAATTCGCGCACGCCTTGCATGGCTTGGGTAAATTCTTCGGCAGACATGCGAATAATCTGTAAATTCTCTACCTCGTTGGCGGCAATATTAAATTGTGCCGCAGCCACGGACGGTTTGGCGATTTCTGTGGCCAGCACTTTGCGGAAATTTTGTGCTAATGCAATGGAAAAGTTGCCGTTGCCGCAATAAAGCTCCAATAAATCCCCGTGGCTATTGCGGGTGCAATCTACCGCCCATGCCAACATTTTGCTGTTTACTGCTGCATTTGGTTGTGTGAAGCTGTTTTCCACTTGGCGATAAATGTAGTCTTTACCGTGAACGTTTAAGATTTCATCTACATAATCCTGTTCCAGACAAATTTTTTGTTTGCTGGCACGTCCGACAATTTGCACGTTAAAACCTTGCTGTTGGAGTTGTGAACGCAAGGTTTGCGCCGCAGTTTGCCATTCTTCATCCAAAGTTTTGTGATACAACAAACTGACGATAATCTGTTGACTTTGCGTGCTTAAATAATCGATTTGGAACAATCTGTGGTGTAAGACTTTTTGCTGTTTTAACAACGGCAATAATGCCGTCATCATGCGATTAATCAGTTCGCTGGCGATAGGAAAATTATCCACCCGATAACGTTGTTTGTTCTGTTGGTCAAACATAATGTGGTAGAAATCGTTGCCTTCGTGCCAAATGCGAAATTCTGCCCGCATCCGGAAATGTTGTGTAGGCGAGGCGAACACCTGCAAATCAGGCGCGTCAAATGGCGATAAAAGTGCGGTCAGTTTTTGCTGCTTTTCTGCGAGCAATTCGGCGTAACGATCAACGGGTAAATTAAGCATAGCATTCATGGAATTGGCGGTCGTAAAAACAAAAGGCTCGGAATCCCAAGCCTTCTGATTGTTATTTAAGTGATTAATCTGCCGAGTAGTCGTCCAGATTATCCACGCCAACCACGCCGGATAAGGTGTAAAGGCGTTTGTTGGTGGAAATACGGCTGCGATATTTATTCCACGTTTTCTCGAAGAAAGTTTCCGCTGCACGTTCACCGCGACAGAATGCAACAAAGCTTTTTTCTTCTTTGGTTACCGGCTTACGTTCGCCTGAATCTAATGCGCGGAAAGCTTGTCCGTATTGTTCTAAAGCTTGTGCTTCTTTGATGGTGTAATCACCGTGACGGGCAAAGCCGCGCGGGTAGTTTTTGTCGTCAAAAAAACGACGGGTTACGCTAAAACTCTCAGCCATATAATCCTCTAAAATAGGTATCGAAAATAAAAATCGGCAGGCATTAAACCAATTTTTGTTTATTTTTGCAATAAACCTTTTACGGTTTCGACGTATTCGGTCACAAAAGTGTTTTCATCATGTGCCAAGCCTTCCATGTTCACACGATATTTACCGTTTACATAGAAATCCGGCACGCCACGCACTTGGTATTTTTCGGCTAAACGTTGTTGTTTGGTGACTAAACCGTTGACCGCAAAGCTGTTGATGCCGCCGTCAAATTGTTCGGCAGAGATGCCGTTATCAATAAAGATTTGGCGAATGTCGTTCATCGAACTTAAGGTATTGGCTTGTGCTGCTTTGAATAATGGCAGTTTGACTTTTTCTTCCGCTTTGATGGCAATGGCCAATGCCCAAGCACGCGTGAGATTTTCAGATTGGCGACCTAAAAAATCCACGTGATATTGCTTGAATGGCGTGCCTTCCGGCAGGCTCTCACTAATTTTTTGTGGAATGTGAAATTGTGTTTCAAAGTGATAGCAATGCGGGCAATAAAAAGAGAAAAACTCTAATACTTCCGGTTGTGCGCTCTGTTGTTGCCCTTCTACCACAACATACTGTTTACCTTCCGTTAAGTCAGCCGCTTGAACAGAAACAGATAGCGCTGCTGTCAGCGCTAAAAATAGCCATTTTTTCATTTGTTATCCTTAATAATCGATTTATTTAATAATACCGCGCGCTTTTAATAACGCGGTTTTAAAGTCTTCTTCGTAATCTTTTTTAATGCCGGGAATCGGCTCGAATTTATCTTTGCCGGCCATTTTTAGGTGGTAAATGATGACTTCATCAGATAGTTCTGCGAGAGGTTTATCAAATCCCGTCTCGTCGGCAATTTTTTGCATAATTTGCATTAATGATAAATCGGGGTCTTTAGACCAGTAAGGTTGTAAAAGTTCCAACACTTCATTCAGGCGATGACATTTCATACGCATTTCCTTATTATTGTGAGATAAACGGGCGGGATCATACTTGAATTAACTTCATAAGAAAACAAAGAAGCATGACAATTTCAATTAGCGCAGTCATTTTAGCCGGCGGGCAAGCAAAACGCATGGGCAGTGTCGATAAAGGCTTGCAGCCCCTGCAGGGAAAACCGTTATTTCAATTTATTTATGATCGCCTGCATTCGCAGGTGGAACACATTTCTGTTAACGCCAATCGCAATCAGGCGATTTATGCTGTCGCCGGATTGCCGGTGTTTGGCGATAATATCGAAGGCTTTCAAGGGCCGTTAAGTGGGATTTTGACCGCGCTGGAACGATCTGAGACGGATTTTGTCTTATTTGTGCCTTGTGATAGCCCCTTCTTTCCGGACAATTTACTGGAAAAATTAAAAAGTGCGGTGGATTTTCACGGCGTTTCTATTGCGTATGTGCATGATGGTGAGCGTGAACATCCTACTTTCTGTTTAATGGCGCGTAGCTTAAAAGAGAAACTTGCGGCTTATTTGGCTACCGGTGAACGCAGAATGTTGCATTTTATGCGCCAAAATGAGGCTGTGAGTGTGGATTTTTCAGAAAATAAGGCGGCGTTTACCAATATCAACACATTGGATGAGTTGCAGCAGTTTAACGTGCAATAATCGTGAGCTATTTATTGCATGCTAGAGAAACAGTATAATGAGCGCCACGCTTGAGTTAGTTTGTTTTCTTCCACCGAAATTCAAGGATTTTTATGATTAAGAAACTTTCCATTCTTTTCCTAGCCTCTTTATTGAGCGCTTGTTCCCTTTCCTCGTATGTGCCTTTCATAGGCGACAAAAAAACGGTCATTGACTTAGACGAAGATAAAATTGACCAAAAATCTTACGCCACCGCGTATGAGGCTACGGTCGCAACCTACCAAGGGCGCGTGCACAGCGATTTTAATGTGAATTCTTTCGCCAGTGGCGCCAATGATTGGTATTTAGGTCGAATTCTTGTGCCTGTTGAACAAATCAAAGAAAAATTGTATAGCCCACAAGGACAGGATTCCGATGTTTATGCCTATTACAGCGGCGTTGTACATGCCTCTGCGTTACAAAATAATTTTGGCAAACTGAATACAAAATGCTGGAGTCTTATCGATGCGCCGAGCGTGACCCAAGGTATTTATGACGCCATGTTAGATTTGAAAAAAGACAAAGTGCGGTCTGAAAATGACGAATATATCGTGCAAGGTTCCGAGCAATTACTCAAATTGTGCACCGGAAAATAATTTACAAAACTGTCGGTTTTTACCGGCAGTTTTTTGTATTTTAAATCTTAGCTGAAAGGTTTTTGCATTGTTCAGTACCCAATTTATACCCTCGTAGAAACAAGGAGACAGAATGTTTAATTTACCCGAAAGTAACATTCATTTGGCGGCGAGTGCCGATAATAAGCAGCAAGCCATTACGCTGGCGGCAAACGCACTAGAGCAGGCCGGTTATGTGGAAAGCGGTTATTTACAAGGCATGCTAGGGCGCGAGCAACAAACATCGACCTTTTTAGGCAATGGCATCGCCATTCCGCACGGCACGTTAGAAACCCGTGGCATGGTAAAAAATACCGGCGTGCAGATTTTCCAGTTTCCACAAGGGATTGAATGGGGCGAAGGCAATATTGCTTATGTGGTGATCGGCATTGCGGCGCGTTCTGACGAGCATTTGGCATTATTGCGTCAACTGACTCATGTTCTCGGCGATGAAGACACGGCCGCAAAATTGGCCACGCTCACCGATGTAAAAAAATTCCGCGCCATTTTAATGGGTGAAGCGGATGAATTTAATGTGGTTGATGAAAACATCAGCTTAGATGTGGACACCAGCAGTTTGCTCACCTTAATCGCCATTAACGCCGGCAAATTAGAACAACAAAGTGCGGTCAATCATCAGTACGTTTCGGAAGTCATTGCCAATCCGGCATTGCCGTTGGCGCAAGGTCTATGGGTGACCGATGCCGCCGTAGGAAACCAAAAGAATGGGTTGGCGTTCAGTCGTGCAAAACAGGCGTTTAATTTAAATAATAAAATCGTGCATGGCGTGGTGACGGTGGCTTATGCAAACGAGCAAATTGACGAAACTTTAGCCCGTCTGTTAGATGCCAAGGTACAGCAAATCTTGTTAAACGGCGACAGCGCACAGATTGCTGCAGCATTAAATGGCAAGGCGATTCCGCAAGCTGCGACACAGGCGACATCAACTGCGTCTGCCGTGCCGTCTGTGGCTGCCGGCAGCGTTGTCGGCACCTTTACTATTCGTAACGAGCACGGTTTACACGCCCGTCCAAGCGCCATTTTGGTTAACGAAGTGAAAAAATTCGCGTCTAAAATTACTGTGGAAAACCTCACGCGCGCCAGTGTACCGGTGAGCGCTAAGAGCCTGATGAAAATTGTCGCCTTGGGCGTGACGCAAGGTCATCGTTTACGTTTTGTGGCGGAGGGCGATGACGCACAAGCTTCAGTTGAAGCTATTGGTAAGGTGATTGCGTCAGGGCTTGGTGAAACTATTTCTGCGGTACCACCAAGCGAACCGGACACCATTGAAGTGATAGAGCAAGTTGCGTCGGCAATTTCTGCGCCAAGTGGTGAAAGTGCGGTGGAAAATCCGAGTGAATCCGTGGAAGGCGTTTTTGAAGTAAAAAATGAACACGGATTACACGCCCGTCCGGCGGCAGTGTTAGTGAACGAAGTAAAAAAATATAACGCCAATATCGCCGTACAAAATCTCGATCGCGATACGCCGTTGGTCAGTGCAAAAAGTCTGATGAAAGTGGTGGCGTTAGGTGTAGTGAAAGGCCACCGTTTACGTTTTGTGGCCACCGGGGAGCAAGCACAACAAGCTATTGAGGGTATCGGTGCAGCAATTAACGCAGGATTAGGGGAATAATGATGGCAAACGTCGCAACTATCACTTTAAACGCCGCTTATGACTTGGTCGGGCGTTTAAAACGTATCGAATTGGGCGAAGTCAACACCGTGGAAACCCTCGGGCTTTTTCCTGCGGGTAAAGGCATTAACGTGGCGAAAGTGTTAAAAGATTTGGGCATTGACGTCACTGTGGGCGGTTTTCTCGGCGAAGACAACCAAGGGGATTTTGTCACCTTATTCGACAAACTGGGATTACAAGACAAATTCCAACGCGTGCCGGGCAGAACCCGAATCAACGTGAAAATTACCGAAACCGACGCGGATGTTACTGATCTCAACTTTTTAGGTTATGAAATCAGTGAAAGTGCGTGGCAACAATTTGTGGCGGATTCTCTTGCGTATTGCAAATCCTTCGACATCGTTGCCGTGTGTGGCAGCTTGCCGCGTGGCGTGACGCCGGACTTGTTTGCCGATTGGCTAAAACAACTCCATCAGGCGGGCATAAAAGTCGTGTTAGACAGCAGTAATGCAGCGCTAACTGCGGGCTTGAGCGCACAACCTTGGTTGGTGAAACCGAATCATCGCGAATTAGAAGCATGGATCGGGCATGGATTGCCAACGATGAACGACATCATTGCAGCGGCGAAGCAACTGAAAGCACAGGGCATTGCTCATGTGATTATTTCCATGGGGGCGAATGGTTCTTTATGGTTAAGTGACGAGGCTGTGATCCAAGCACAACCGCCAAAATGCGAAAACGTGGTGAGTACCGTGGGCGCGGGCGATTCTATGGTGGCGGGTTTGATTTACGGTTTAATTAACGACCTTCCGCCAAAAGACACTCTTGCCTTTGCCAGTGCGGTGTCCGCTTTTGCCGTGTCGCAAAGTAACGTGGGCATTTCTGACCGCACTTTGCTTGAACCAATTTTAAACAATGTCAACATTACTGTCATTGAGGGATAATCTTATGCATATTTATTTAACTCCATCCGCTAATTTGGGTAACGCCAAAGCCTTTCTATTGCGTGAAATGCTAAGTAAAACTGCGCAAGTGCAACATCAAATCGTGGACAGTGCCGAGGCGGCGGATTTGATCATCGTTTTGGGGAATGTTTTACCCAATAATGCCGGATTTAATGGCAAAAAAGTGTTTTTGGCAAAAATTGACGAACATTTCAACGCACCCGAAAACTTGTTAGACACGGCCATTCAACAGGCGCAGGATTATGTTCCGCCTGCTGAAAGTGCGGTCGTTTCTAACGGTAAAATGAAAAATATTGTGGCGGTGACTGCTTGCCCGACAGGCGTAGCGCATACGTTCATGTCTGCCGAAGCCATCGAAACTTACGCCAAACAACAAGGCTGGCAGGTGAAAGTGGAAACCCGCGGACAAGTGGGCGCGGGCAATGAAATCACGGCAGAAGAAGTGGTGGCAGCGGATTTGGTGTTTGTGGCGGCGGATATTGACGTGCCGTTGGATAAATTCAAAGGCAAATTAATGTATCGCACCTCTACCGGACTTGCGTTGAAGAAAACTGCGCAAGAATTCGACAAAGCCTTTAAAGAAGCCAAAATTTACGAAGGCGGCGCAACGTCCGCGGCGAAAGCCGAAGAGCGCGGCGAGAAGAAAGGCGTCTATAAGCATCTGATGACAGGCGTATCGCACATGTTGCCGTTGGTGGTGGCAGGCGGTTTGCTTATCGCCATTTCCTTCATGTTCGGTATTGAAGCGTTCAAAGACGAAAATATCGCGGGCGGCTTGCCGAAAGCCTTAATGGATATCGGTGGTGGCGCGGCGTTCCACTTAATGATCGCGGTGTTTGCAGGTTATGTGGCGTTCTCCATCGCCGACCGTCCGGGACTTGCCGTGGGGTTAATCGGCGGGATGTTGGCGACGACCGCAGGTGCGGGGATTTTAGGTGGCATTATCGCCGGCTTCCTTGCAGGTTATGTGGTGAAAGGACTTAATGATGTGATTAAATTACCGCCAAGCCTGATGTCCCTTAAACCGATCTTAATTTTGCCGTTATTGGGGTCTTTTATTGTCGGCTTAGCCATGATTTATCTCATTAACCCGCCTGTCGCGAAAATCATGACGGCGTTGAGTGAATGGCTAAAATCCATGGGCGATGTGAATGCCATGGTGCTTGGTGTGATTATCGGCACCATGATGTGTATCGACATGGGTGGTCCGGTAAACAAAGCGGCTTATACTTTCTCCGTGGGCATGATCGCCTCTCAGGTTTACACCCCAATGGCAGCGGCAATGGCAGCAGGCATGGTGCCGCCAATCGGCATGGCGATTGCCACTTGGTTAGCGCGCAGTAAATTCACCTCCAATCAACGTGATGCGGGTAAAGCCTCTTTCGTGCTTGGTTTCTGTTTTATCTCCGAAGGGGCATTGCCATTTGTGGCGGCCGATCCGCTTCGTGTGATTATCAGTAGTGTGCTAGGTGGTGCGACTGCAGGCGCCATTTCCATGAGTTTAGGCATTGCATTACAAGCGCCGCACGGTGGTTTATTTGTGGTACCGTTTGTTTCTGAGCCGTTGATGTATCTTGCGGCTATCGCCATAGGTTCCGTCGTCACCGGTGTGATTTATGCGGTGATTAAACCAAAGGCGGAAGCATAACGTGGAACAAAGTGCGGTGGATTTTCACCGCATTTTTTATCTTATGAGGACATACTATGCCATTTAGTGAAGATGAAAAACGTAGCCTTTTATCTCAAAAAGGTATCGGTGCAACAATCTTAAAGCGTTTGGAAGAAATGGGATTAGATGACGTCAAAATACTAGCAGTGACCAGTCCTGATTTTATTCTCCAAAGAGGTGCTGAAATCACGGGTTCAACTTGTTGGCGCAATAGCCCACAAGCCCGAAACGCTATTGAAACGGCGGTGAATTGGGCAAAAGTGATGGGTCAAAAATAACTCCATTTTAAACGAGGCGGAGACCTTTTATTGACGAAGTATTCTATGGATATCGCATTTATTCTTGGTAGCAAAATTGTTGAGCTCACGCTTATTGTCTTAATGGGTTATGGGTTGGTAAAAGCCAAATTACTGAAATCAGAAGACAGCAAGCCATTGTCTATTATCGGTTTGTATATCATCAGCCCCGCCGTCATGATTGAGGCCTTTCAGATTTCATATACACCGGAAATTCTAGAGGGATTAATGCTGTCTTTTGGTATGGCAGTGTTTTTACATGGCATGCTGGTGATTATCGGTGCGGTGTTAAAGAGAACGCTGAAATTGGATCCTATCGAGCATGCGGCATCCATTTATGCCAATTCAGGTAATTTGATTATTCCGTTGGTGATGGGATTGTTCGGTAAAGAATGGGTGGTTTACGCCAGTTGTTTTATCATCGTGCAAACGTTTATGTTTTGGACGCACTGTCGCCTGATTATTGCCGGCAAAGGCAATTTAACGCTGAAAATGGTGCTAAAAAATATCAACATTTGGTCGATCATGATGGGTTTAGTAATGTTTGCCTTTCAAATTAAACTGCCAGATACCATCAATGGTACGTTGTCTTCCGTCGGGATGTTTATCGGTCCGAATGCCATGTTGATTGCCGGCATGCTGATTGCCTCTATTCCACTACGGGAGCTTTTTTCGTCTAAACGAATTTATTTGGTGACGTTTCTGCGTTTGTTAGTGATTCCGCTGTTTTTAATGGTTGTCGTTAAACTTTGCGGCTTTTCAGGTTGGGTACAAAACGGTGAAACGATCGCTTTGATTAGTTTCTTGGCAACGACGAGCCCGGCGGCTTCCACGGTCACGCAAATGGCGTTAATTTTTGGGAATAATCCGCAAAAAGCCAGTGCCATTTATGGGGTTACCACCCTCCTTTGTATGTTTAGTATGCCCTTTATTATTGCGTTGTATCAGTTGTGGTAAAAAGTACGGTGGATTTTTGACGATGTTTTAAAAACACGCTGAAAAACGACCGCACTTGTGTAAATGCGCAATTTTTAATTGTGAAACTGGAAAATTAGCTGCTATAATCCTGCGTTCGAAAAAGGATCCCTATTTTTTAAAGTTACATAATGGATAAATTTTTATGGCATTAGAGATTGAGAAAAAGAAAAATGAATCTGAGACTGTGGTTGAAAAGTCTAAAGGATTAAACATTTTTTTATGGTTGTTAGCCGTTGCGATTATTGCTGCGAGTGCATTTGGTAATATCTATTTCCAAGATCAATATTCCACCCCGATTCGCGTTGTCGCGGTTATCGTGTTGTTGTTGATCTCTTTAGGGGTTGCAGCGACAACCAATCAAGGCAGAAAAGCTCTTGGTTTCTTTCAAGATGCCCGTACTGAATTACGTCGAATTGTTTGGCCAAGCCGTCCGGAAGCAACGCAAACCACCTTTATTGTTGTTGGCGTGACCGTATTTGTGTCTTTAATTCTTTGGGGCTTGGATTCAATTATCGTTAGCATCATTACCTTCTTAACCGACTGGAGATTCTAAAATGACCGAAACCGCAAATAAAAAACGTTGGTATGTGTTGCAAGCGTTCTCCGGTTTTGAAGCGCGCGTAGCGACCACATTGCGTGAATACATCAAACTTCACAATATGGAAGAACAGTTCGGTGAAGTGTTAGTACCAACAGAAGAAGTCGTGGAAAATGTGGCAGGTAAACGTCGCAAAAGTGAACGCAAATATTTCCCTGGTTATGTGTTAGTACAAATGGAAATGAACGATGATACTTGGCATCTAGTGCGTAGCGTGCCACGCGTTATGGGTTTCATCGGCGGTACACCGGATAAACCAGCGCCAATTAGCAATCGTGAAGCGGATATCATTTTAAATCGTTTGGAACAAAACAGCGATAAACCGAAACCAAGAACAACCTTCCAACCGGGTGAAGAAGTGCGTGTAACCGAAGGTCCATTCGCAGACTTTAATGGTACAGTTGAAGAAGTGGATTACGAAAAAGGCCGCTTAAAAGTGTCTGTATCTATTTTCGGTCGTGCTACGCCGGTTGAACTTGAGTTCGGTCAAGTAGAAAAGAATAACTAGTAAAATGGTTGAATTTTCCACCGCACTTTTTAAGTGCGGTGCATTTTTCGGCATTTTACTTGAAAAACCGGTTGTGTTTGATTAGAATGCAACCCTTTTTAACAACAGGGGAGCTAGTAATAGCGTTATTACCCATTCAGAGGAAACTAAAATGGCAAAAAAAGTCCAAGCCTACGTTAAGTTGCAAGTTGCAGCTGGTATGGCAAACCCATCACCACCGGTTGGTCCTGCGTTAGGTCAACAAGGTGTGAACATCATGGAATTCTGTAAAGCATTCAACGCTCGTACTGAGAGCTTAGAAAAAGGTTTACCAATTCCGGTTGTTATCACCGTTTATGCAGACCGTTCATTCACTTTCGTTACCAAAACTCCACCAGCAGCAGTATTGTTGAAAAAAGCTGCAGGTATCAAATCTGGTTCCGGTAAACCGAACAAAGATAAAGTGGGTAAAGTAACTTTAGATCAAGTTCGTCAAATCGCTGAAACTAAAGCAGCAGATATGACTGGCGCGTCTATCGAAACCAAAATGAAATCAATTGCTGGTACTGCTCGCTCTATGGGCTTAGTGGTGGAGGAATAATACGATGGCTAAATTGACTAAAAAAATGAAAGCAATCAAAGCTGGCGTAGATTCTACTAAAGCATACGAAATCAACGAAGCGATCGCGGTATTAAAACAATTCGCAACGGCTAAATTCGTTGAAAGTGTTGACGTTGCAGTAAACTTGGGTATCGACCCTCGTAAATCTGACCAAAACGTTCGTGGTGCAACTGTATTACCACATGGTACAGGCCGTGAAGTTCGTGTTGCTGTGTTCACCCAAGGTGCAAACGCAGAAGCAGCTAAAGAAGCTGGTGCTGATTTAGTAGGTATGGAAGATTTAGCTGAGCAAATCAAAAAAGGCGAAATGAACTTTGACGTTGTTATCGCTTCTCCTGATGCAATGCGTGTTGTTGGTCAATTAGGTCAAGTATTAGGCCCACGTGGTTTAATGCCAAACCCTAAAGTGGGTACTGTCACACCAAACGTTGCTGAAGCAGTGAAAAATGCTAAATCCGGTCAGATCCGTTATCGTAACGATAAAAACGGTATCATCCACACCACTATCGGTAAAGCAAACTTCTCTGAAGTACAATTGAAAGAAAACCTTCAAGCGTTGTTAGCGGCTTTAACTAAAGCGAAACCTGCAACATCTAAAGGTATCTTCATTAAGAAAGTAAGTCTTTCTACTACAATGGGTGCCGGTGTAGCTGTTGATCAAGCTTCACTATAATCCGTAGAAATACGATGAAATATGACCGCACTTTTATAAGTGCGGTTATTTTTTCGGACATTTATCATTGTCGAATTGGTGATTTTTTATCATCAGGCATTTACAAATGTTATTTCGACCGTTATAATTTCCGTCCTTTTTAGACCGTATTTTATTTGCGGTTTAGCATTTCTGGTTGGTGCTTGACCTCATTCAAGCCCCGTCCAAGACCGTAGGGGAGCAATCTTAATCATCCTACGTAGATGGTGAACAGAATAAGAATTTTCTTGCTTCTGTGCACCGAATTCGTCCTAATAGTTGTTTTATTAGGTATTTAAATTCCGAGCAATCGGAGTGTATTCAGGAGCTAACAGCCAATGGCATTAAATCTTCAAGACAAACAAGCAATTGTTGCCGAAGTAAATGAAGCAGCCAAAGGTGCCCTTTCTGCTGTGATCGCGGATTCCCGTGGTGTGACAGTAGATAAAATGACCGAATTGCGTAAATCTGCACGCGAAGCGGGTGTTTCTATGCGCGTTGTTCGTAATACTTTATTACGTCGTGCGGTAGAAGGCACTGAATTCGAGTGTTTGAAAGACACATTTACCGGTCCAACACTTATCGCATTCTCTACTGAACATCCAGGTGCTGCAGCACGTTTGTTCAAAGAATTTGCAAAAGCAAACGATAAGTTTGAACTTAAAGGTGCAGCCTTTGAAGGTAAGATCCAAGATGTTGAATTCTTAGCAACATTACCGACTTACGACGAAGCAATTGCACGTTTAATGGGCACAATGAAAGAAGCTGCGGCAGGCAAACTTGTTCGCACTTTTGCGGCATTACGCGACAAATTACAAGAAGCGGCTTAATCAAGCGTTTCTTCATCCAATTAACTTTATTTACTTTAGGAATTGATTGTTATGTCATTAACTAACGAACAAATCATTGAAGCGATTGCTTCTAAATCTGTAACTGAAATCGTTGAATTAATCGCAGCGATGGAAGAAAAATTCGGTGTTTCAGCAGCGGCAGCAGTAGCAGCAGCTCCAGCAGGTGGTGCAGCAGCAGCGGCAGAAGAAAAAACTGAATTCGACGTAGTTCTTGCTGAAGCTGGTGCTAACAAAGTAGCAGTAATCAAAGCAGTACGTGGTGCAACCGGTTTAGGCTTGAAAGAAGCTAAAGACTTAGTTGAATCTGCACCGGCTGTATTGAAAGAAGGCATTGCTAAAGCTGAAGCAGAAGCACTTAAGAAAGAATTAGAAGAAGCTGGCGCGAAAGTAGAAATCAAATAATTTTGATTTTATTTCGTCCTGTTTCTCAGGCTAAATGGCTGGTGGGTGACCATCAGCCATTTTGTGCTATCAAAAACAGAAGTAAATTTGCCGTTTGATTACTTTTGTTTCCTCAAGTTAAACAAAGCATTTTAATTTGAGCTACCCACTAAAGAAGTAAGGTTCATAGTGCGGTCATCTAAAAACGGTATCTAATACATTATCACCAATATTTGTCACAAATATTGCGTGTTGATTGTGGGTCACTGAACAGCAAGCAGAGGAACCCTATGGTTTACTCCTATACCGAGAAAAAACGAATTCGTAAAGACTTCGGCAAACGTCCGCAAGTTTTAAATATTCCCTATTTATTAACAATCCAGCTTGATTCTTTTGAAAAATTTATTCAAAGAGATCCGGATGGTCAACAAGGCTTAGAAGCCGCTTTCCGCTCCGTATTCCCAATTGTTAGTACCAATGGAAATACCGAATTACAATATGTTAGCTATAGGCTAGGCGAGCCGGTGTTTGATGTGCGTGAATGTCAAATCCGTGGTACCACTTATGCGGCACCGTTACGTGTGAAATTACGCTTAGTTAGCTATGATAAAGATGCCGCGCCAGGCACGATCAAAGATATTAAAGAACAAGAAGTTTACATGGGTGAGATCCCATTAATGACCGATAACGGTACTTTCGTTATTAATGGTACTGAGCGTGTTATCGTGTCTCAATTACACCGTAGTCCGGGTGTATTCTTTGATAGTGACAAAGGTAAAACTCACTCTTCAGGTAAAGTGCTGTATAACGCACGTATTATTCCTTACCGTGGTTCATGGTTGGATTTTGAATTTGATCCGAAAGATAACTTATATGCCCGTATCGACCGTCGTCGTAAATTACCATCAACGATTATCTTACGTGCATTGGGTTACACCACTGAACAAATCTTAGATCTTTTCTTTGATAAAGTTGTCTTCGAAATTAAAGATAATAAATTGCTGATGAATTTAATGCCTGAACGTTTACGTGGTGAAACGGCAGCATTTGATATTGAAGCAAATGGCAAAGTGTATGTGGAACGTGGTCGTCGCATTACTGCTCGTCATATTAAAGCATTAGAAAAAGATAATATTAAACAAGTAGACGTACCGACTGAATATATCGTGGGTAAAGTTGCTGCGAAAGACTATGTCAATTTAGATACCGGCGAATTAGTTTGTGCGGCGAATATGGAGCTTTCTCTTGAGGTATTGGCGAAATTAGCACAAGCAGGCTATACCACAGTTGAAACCTTATTCACAAATGACTTGGATTACGGCCCATATATTTCCGAAACATTACGTGTTGATCCGTCTAGCGATCGTTTAAGTGCGTTGGTGGAAATTTATCGTATGATGCGTCCGGGTGAGCCACCGACAAAAGAAGCGGCAGAAGCGTTATTTGAGAATTTATTCTTCTCTTCCGACCGTTATGACTTGTCTGCGGTAGGCCGCATGAAATTCAACCGCTCTTTAGGGATTGAAGAAACCACCGGTAGTGGCACATTAAGTAACGAAGATATCGTGAGTGTCATGAAGAAATTGATCGAAATTCGTAACGGTCGTGGTGAAGTGGATGATATTGACCACTTAGGTAACCGTCGTATTCGTTCTGTGGGTGAAATGGCAGAAAACCAATTCCGTATTGGCTTAGTGCGTGTTGAGCGTGCAGTGAAAGAGCGCTTGTCTTTAGGTGATCTGGAAGCTGTGACACCACAAGATTTAATTAATGCGAAACCAATTTCTGCTGCGGTGAAAGAATTCTTTGGTTCATCTCAATTATCTCAATTCATGGACCAAAACAACCCATTATCAGAAGTTACACACAAACGTCGTATTTCTGCATTGGGACCGGGCGGTTTAACTCGTGAACGTGCCGGCTTTGAAGTGCGTGACGTCCATGCGACTCACTATGGTCGCGTGTGTCCGATTGAAACACCTGAAGGTCCGAACATCGGTTTGATTAACTCTCTTTCCGTTTATGCACGTACCAATGACTATGGTTTCTTAGAAACACCATATCGTAAAGTCGTCAATGGCCAAGTGACTGAAGAAATCGAATACCTTTCTGCGATTGAAGAAGGTAAATACGTTATCGCACAGGCGAACTCAAATCTTGATGAAGAGTTCCGCTTTACCGATGCATTTGTCACCTGTCGTGGTGAACATGGTGAATCAGGTCTTTATAAACCTGAAGAAATTCACTATATGGACGTTTCTACCCAACAAGTAGTTTCTGTGGCGGCAGCATTAATTCCGTTCTTAGAGCATGACGATGCGAACCGTGCCTTGATGGGTGCGAACATGCAACGTCAAGCGGTTCCAACCTTGCGTGCAGATAAACCATTAGTCGGTACCGGTATTGAGAAAGCGGTAGCGCTTGACTCCGGTGTTGCGGTTATTGCAAAACGCGGTGGTACGATTCAATACGTGGACGCTTCCCGTATCGTGGTGAAAGTCAATGAAGACGAAACCGTTGCGGGCGAAGCTGGTATTGATATTTATAACTTAATCAAATATACCCGTTCTAACCAAAACACCTGTATCAACCAAATTCCTTGTGTGGAATTAGGTGAACCGGTTGAGCGTGGTGAAATTTTGGCGGATGGTCCTTCTACCGATTTAGGTGAGTTGGCACTCGGTCAAAATATTCGTGTGGCGTTCATGCCGTGGAACGGTTATAACTTCGAAGACTCCATGTTAGTTTCCGAACGTGTCGTACAACAAGATCGTTTCACCACTATTCACATTCAAGAGCTTTCTTGTGTAGCACGTGATACCAAATTAGGTGCAGAAGAAATTACTGCAGATATTCCTAATGTCGGTGAGGCTGCATTAAGTAAATTGGACGAATCCGGTATCGTGTATATCGGTGCAGAAGTGAAGGGCGGCGATATTCTGGTCGGTAAAGTGACACCAAAAGGTGAAACCCAATTAACCCCGGAAGAAAAATTATTACGCGCGATCTTCGGTGAAAAAGCGTCTGATGTGAAAGACTCTTCGTTACGCGTACCAAACAGCGTTTCCGGTACCGTTATTGACGTACAAGTGTTTACCCGTGATGGCGTAGAAAAAGACAAACGTGCGTTAGAAATCGAAGAAATGCAATTAAAACAAGCGAAAAAAGACTTAAGCGAAGAGTTTGAGATCTTGGAAGCCGGCTTGTTTATGCGTGTCCGCAACCTATTGTTGTCCGGTGGTTTCGATGCGAAATCCTTAGATAAATTAGACCGCACTAAATGGTTGGAACAAACCTTAGATAACGAGGAAAAACAACACCAATTAGAGCAGTTAGCGGAACAACACGAAGAATTACGCAAAGAATTTGAACGTAAATTAGAAGTTCAACGCAACAAGATTATCCAAGGCGACGATTTGGCTCCAGGCGTGTTGAAAGTCGTTAAAGTGTACTTGGCGGTGAAACGTCAAATTCAACCGGGTGATAAAATGGCGGGGCGTCACGGTAACAAAGGGGTTATCTCAAAAATTAACCCTGTGGAAGACATGCCATACGATGAAAACGGTCAACCTGTTGAAATCGTATTGAACCCGCTGGGCGTTCCGTCCCGTATGAATATCGGTCAAATCTTAGAAACTCACTTAGGTTTGGCGGCAAAAGGTATCGGTGATCAAATTAACGCGATGATTAAACAACAACAATCTATCGCGAAATTGCGTGAATACATGCAGAAAGCCTATGACCTTGGCGGTGGTTCACAAAAAGTGGATCTCAGCACCTTTACTGACGAAGAAGTAATGCGTTTAGCGCAAAACTTGCGTAAAGGCTTGCCGATTGCGACACCGGTATTTGACGGTGCTCATGAAAAAGAAATTAAAGGCTTATTAGAGCTTGGTGGTTTACCGACTTCCGGTCAAATTACCCTTTATGATGGTCGTACAGGTGAGAAATTTGAGCGTCCGGTAACGGTAGGTTACATGTATATGCTCAAATTGAACCATTTGGTTGATGACAAAATGCACGCGCGTTCAACCGGTTCTTATAGTCTTGTTACTCAACAACCGTTGGGTGGTAAGGCGCAATTCGGTGGTCAACGTTTCGGTGAGATGGAGGTGTGGGCACTTGAAGCTTATGGTGCGGCTTACACCTTACAAGAAATGTTAACCGTGAAATCCGATGATGTGAACGGTCGTACGAAGATGTATAAAAACATCGTCAGCGGCAACCAACACATGGATCCGGGTACACCGGAATCTTTCAACGTAATTATGAAAGAAATCCGTTCACTTGGTATCAACATCGACTTGGACGAAGAATAAGTCAGGGTATTGACCCCTATTGAGCCCAAGTGCGGTCGATTTTAAAAACGTTTTGAAAAACGACCGCACTTGAATAAGTTTAACTCCGACAGGAGCAAATCTGTGAAAGACTTAGTTAAGTTTTTAAAAGCACAATCAAAAACCGCTGAAGATTTTGATGTGATTAAAATCGGTTTAGCCTCACCTGACATGATCCGTTCTTGGTCATACGGTGAAGTTAAAAAACCTGAAACAATCAACTATCGTACCTTTAAACCGGAACGTGACGGTCTTTTCTGTGCCCGTATCTTCGGACCGGTAAAAGATTACGAATGTTTGTGCGGTAAGTACAAACGCTTAAAACACCGCGGTGTGATTTGTGAAAAATGTGGCGTAGAAGTCACGCAAACTAAAGTTCGTCGTGAACGTATGGGGCATATTGAATTAGCCTCACCGGTGGCCCACATTTGGTTCTTAAAATCCCTGCCGTCCCGTATCGGTTTATTGTTAGATATGCCGTTGCGTGATATTGAACGCGTGCTTTATTTTGAATCTTACATTGTGATCGAACCGGGTATGACCGATCTTGAGCGCGGTCAGTTGTTAACCGAAGAACAATACCTTGACGCGGAAGACCGTTGGCAAGATGAGTTCGATGCTAAAATGGGGGCGGAAGCCATTCAAGCCTTATTGCGCGGCATCGATTTGGAAGCGGAATGCGAAAATTTACGCGAAGAATTACAAGAAACCAATTCCGAAACCAAACGTAAGAAAATCACTAAACGCTTAAAATTATTGGAAGCCTTCTTACAGTCCGGCAATAAACCGGAATGGATGGTGATGACCGTATTACCGGTGCTTCCACCGGATTTACGTCCGTTAGTGCCGTTAGACGGCGGTCGTTTTGCGACTTCCGACTTGAACGATTTATACCGTCGTGTCATCAACCGTAACAACCGTTTAAAACGTTTATTAGATTTAATCGCACCGGATATTATCGTGCGTAACGAAAAACGTATGTTACAAGAGTCCGTTGATGCGTTGTTAGATAACGGTCGTCGCGGTCGTGCAATTACCGGTTCTAACCGTCGTCCGTTAAAATCATTAGCGGATATGATTAAAGGTAAACAAGGCCGTTTCCGTCAAAACTTGTTGGGTAAACGTGTTGACTACTCCGGTCGTTCAGTAATTACCGTGGGTCCATACTTACGTTTACACCAATGTGGTTTGCCGAAGAAAATGGCATTGGAATTATTCCGTCCGTTTATCTATGCGAAATTAGAAAGCCGTGGTTATGCAACGACGATTAAAGCCGCGAAGAAAATGGTAGAGCGTGAAGACGCCATCGTTTGGGATATCTTGGCTGAAGTGATTCGTGAACACCCGATTCTATTGAACCGTGCGCCAACATTGCACCGTTTGGGTATCCAAGCGTTTGAACCGATCTTAATCGAAGGTAAAGCGATTCAATTACACCCACTTGTTTGTGCGGCGTTCAACGCGGACTTCGATGGTGACCAAATGGCGGTACACGTACCGTTAACGTTGGAAGCGCAATTAGAAGCGCGTGCGTTAATGATGTCTACGAACAACATCCTTTCTCCGGCAAACGGTGATCCGATTATTGTTCCGTCACAAGACGTGGTGTTGGGGCTTTACTACATGACCCGCGAAAAAGTGAACGGTAAAGGTGAAGGCATGTTATTGCAAGACCCGCGTGAAGCAGAAAAAGCCTATCGTACCGGTCAAGCAGAATTACATTCTCGCGTGAAAGTTCGTATTACAGAGTATGTGAAAAACGAAGCCGGTGAGTTTGAATCCAAAACGACGTTAACCGATACCACTATCGGCCGTGCGATTTTATGGATGATCGCGCCGAAAGGTATGCCGTTTAGCTTGTTTAACCAAACACTTGGTAAAAAAGCGATTTCTAAATTAATTAATGAAAGCTATCGTCGTTTAGGTTTAAAAGCCAGCGTCATGTTTGCAGACCATATTATGTATACCGGTTTTGCTTATGCTGCACGGTCAGGCTCTTCTGTTGGTATCGATGATATGGTCATTCCAGCGAAGAAATACGAAATTATTTCTGCAGCGGAAGAAGAAGTGGCTGAAATCCAGGAACAATTCCAATCCGGTCTTGTGACTGCCGGCGAACGTTATAACAAAGTGATCGACATTTGGGCTGCCGCCAACGAACGTGTTGCTAAAGCCATGATGGAAAACCTTTCTACGGAAGAAGTCATTAACCGTGAAGGGAAACTGGAAAAACAAGCGTCCTTCAACAGCATCTTCATGATGGCGGATTCCGGTGCGCGTGGTTCTGCGGCTCAGATTCGTCAGTTAGCGGGTATGCGTGGTTTGATGGCGCGTCCGGACGGTTCGATTATCGAAACGCCGATTACGGCAAACTTCCGTGAAGGTTTGAACGTTTTACAATACTTTATTTCCACCCACGGTGCGCGTAAAGGTTTGGCGGATACTGCGTTGAAAACAGCGAACTCCGGTTACTTAACCCGTCGTTTGGTTGACGTAGCGCAAGACCTCGTTATCGTAGAAGATGACTGTGGTACACACGAAGGTATCGTGATGACTCCGTTAATCGAAGGTGGCGATGAAAAAGTACCTCTACGCGAACAAGTTTTAGGCCGTGTCGTTGCTGAAGACATCTTAAAACCTGGCTCAGAAGAAGTGTTAATTCCACGCAATACATTATTAGATGAAAAATTGTGTGATGTGTTAGACGAAAACTCCGTGGACAGCGTGAAAGTACGTTCTGTTGTAACCTGTAATACCGACTTCGGTGTGTGTGCGAAATGTTACGGTCGTGACTTAGCGCGCGGTCACCTGATTAACCAAGGTGAAGCCGTGGGTGTTATTGCGGCACAATCTATCGGTGAGCCGGGAACACAGTTAACGATGCGTACGTTCCACATCGGTGGTGCGGCGTCTGCAGCAGCCAAAGAGTCTAGCGTACAAGTGAAAAACAACGGTACATTGCGTTTGGCCAATGCGAAATTCGTTACCAATAATGAAGGCAAATTAGTGTTAACATCTCGTAATACCGAATTAACCGTTGTGGATACCTTTGGTCGTACGAAAGAACACTATAAAGTGCCTTACGGTGCCATTTTGAACAAAGGCGATCAGCAAGATGTGAATGCCGGTGAAACCATTGCTAACTGGGATCCGCATACTATGCCTGTTATCTCTGAAGTAAGCGGTTTTGTAAAATTCGTGGATATCGTGGACGGTTTAACTGTTACCCGTCAAACCGACGAATTAACCGGTCTTTCTTCTATCGTGGTGCAAGACGTGGGTGAACGTGCGACAGCAGGTAAAGACTTACGTCCAGCGATTAAATTGGTTGATGACAAAGGTAATGATATTGTTATTCCGGGTACTGATGTTGTAGCGCAATACTTCTTACCAAGTAAAGCTATCGTGACCCTAGATGACGGCGCAGAAGTGCATATCGGTGATCCGTTAGCACGTATTCCGCAAGAATCCGTGGGAACGAAAGATATTACCGGTGGTCTTCCACGCGTGGCAGACTTGTTTGAAGCGCGTAAACCGAAAGAGCCTGCGATTTTAGCGGAAATCTCCGGTATCGTGTCCTTCGGTAAAGAAACCAAAGGTAAACGTCGCTTGTTGATTACTCCGGCAGAAGGCGAAGTGTACGAAGAAATGATTCCAAAATGGCGTCAATTGAACGTATTCGAAGGTGAAATGGTAGAACGCGGTGATTTAATCTCCGACGGTGCGGAAACACCACATGACATCTTACGTTTACGCGGTGTACACGCGGTAACCGAATATATCGTTAACGAAGTCCAAGAAGTTTACCGCTTACAAGGGGTAAAAATTAACGATAAACACATCGAAGTTATCGTACGCCAAATGTTGCGTAAAGCGATTGTTACCAAAGCTTACGACTCCGAATTCCTTGAAGGGGAACAAGTGGAAGTAGCTCGCGTGAAAATCGTTAACCGTAAACGTGAAGCGGAAGGCAAACCACCGGTGGAATTTGAACGTGAATTATTGGGTATTACCAAAGCGTCCTTGGCAACCGAGTCCTTCATCTCTGCGGCATCCTTCCAAGAAACCACTCGTGTGTTAACGGAAGCAGCGGTAGCAGGTAAACGCGATGAATTACGCGGTTTGAAAGAAAACGTCATCGTGGGTCGTCTGATCCCGGCGGGTACCGGTTTTGCGTATCACCAAAATCGTCACAAAAACCCAGCGGTTATCGCTGATGAAGATGTGCCGGTAAGACTATCGGCCGTGGATGAAGAAGAAATTGCTTCTGAATTCGTTATGACCTCTGAAGATGCTTCCGCCAGCTTAACTGAAATGTTAAACATGGTAGAAGATGACGAGCACGCGGAATAATATTCCCTCGTATAAAAACCCGAGCTAAACCTCGGGTTTTTTTATGGGCATGATTCGCTAAATGAAAAAATACCTTTTATAATGACCGCACTTTTTTCTTCTCAGAACAACAAAGTGCGGTGGAAAATTTAAGCGTTTTTCACGTATTTAAACGGGTGTTAAAAAATGAAATTAATTCAAGCTGAAGACAAGGGTTTTTGGCTTTTTACACAGGGTTCTACCATACATCTTGTTGATGGCAATCTTCCTTTTGGTTCTGCGGCTGAATTAGGTTTAACAGGGCATCATGCGCTTTTTCTTGGGGAGTGGTCAGCGCAACCGTTATATCTCGTGGAGCATCAACTGAATGATGCGCGTGTGTATTTTTCCTTACGTGATCTGCTGTCATTGCCGCAGGAACAATTTAATCTGCTTGCTCGTGGCGTTGAATTAAATCATTTTTACCAAACGCACCAATTTTGTGGTAAGTGCGGTGGCAAAACCGAACAAAAATCGGATGAGTGGGCAGTACAATGTCAAGTTTGCGGCTTTCGTACTTATCCTGTAATCTGCCCTTGTGTGATTGTTGCCGTTCGGCGAGGTTCGCAAATTTTGTTGGCAAATCATATGCGCCACAAAGGCGGCATGTACACGACGCTGGCAGGTTTTGTAGAAGTGGGTGAAACCTTTGAAGAGGCTGTACACCGTGAAGTTTGGGAAGAAACACAGATTGAAGTGAAAAATTTACGCTATGTTGGCAATCAGCCGTGGGCATTTCCTAATTCGCAAATGGTGGGCTTTTTGGCTGATTACGCAGCAGGAGAAATTCACATCCAACCGGAAGAAATTTACGATGCACAGTGGTTTGATTGTGAACAGCCTTTGCCGGAATTGCCACCACATGGCACTATTGCGCGTAAATTAATTGAAGCAACGCTTGTTTTATGTCAACAAGATAAAAATAAATCATGAGGTTTTATGAGTACATTAAAAAATGACCGTTATTTAAGAGCCCTTTTACGTCAACCTGTGGATATGACGCCGATTTGGATGATGCGCCAAGCGGGGCGTTATTTACCGGAATACAAGGCCACTCGTGCGCAAGCCGGTGATTTTATGTCCTTGTGTCGTAATGCGGATTTGGCCTGTGAGGTGACATTACAACCGTTGCGCCGTTATGCTTTGGATGCCGCGATTTTATTTTCCGATATTTTAACGATTCCTGATGCCATGGGACTCGGCTTAAGCTTTGGCGCCGGTGAAGGGCCGAAATTTGAACGGGTTATTGATAGCAAAAGTGCGGTGGAAAATTTACCTATTCCGGATCCGGAACAAGAACTGCAATATGTGATGAATGCGGTGCGCACGATTCGCCGTGAACTCAATGGTGAAGTGCCACTCATCGGCTTTTCCGGGAGCCCGTGGACATTGGCCACTTATATGGTAGAAGGCGGTTCTTCTAAAGCCTTTACGAAAATTAAAAAAATGCTATATAGCGAACCGCACTTATTACACGCCTTGTTAGATAAACTGGCAGACAGCGTGATTCTTTATTTAAATGCGCAAATTAAAGCCGGCGCCCAGGCGGTCATGGTGTTTGATACGTGGGGCGGCGTGTTGGCGCATCGTGAATATCCGGAGTTTTCCTTGCGTTATATGCACAAAATCGTAGATGGTTTGATTCGCGATCATGAGGGGCGTCGTGTGCCGGTCACCTTATTTACCAAAGGTGGCGGATTATGGTTAGAAGCCATTGCCGATACCGGTTGTGATGCCGTGGGCTTGGATTGGTCGGTGGATATCGCTGAGGCTCGTCGTCGCGTAGGGCATAAAGTGGCGTTGCAAGGCAACATGGATCCAAGCGTATTATATGCGCCTGCCGGCCGAATTGAAGACGAAGTGCGGTCAATTTTAGCGGCGTTTGGTGAAGGGAGTGGTCACGTATTTAATCTTGGGCATGGCATTCATCAGGATGTGCCGGAAGAAAGCCCGAAAGTGTTGGTAGATGCTGTACATCAACTCTCTAAACCTTATCATCGCTAAAGTGCGGAGAAAAAATGATGCGAAATCCAATTCAGAAACGTTTAGAAAATCTCGCCACTTGGCAACACATGACATTTATGGCTTGTTTGTGTGAGCGAATGTATCCCAACTACCATTTATTCTGCCAAATTACAGAACAACCACAAAACGCCAAGGTGTATCACAATATTTTGAATTTGGTGTGGGAATACTTAACGGTTAAAGATGCCAAAATTAATTTTGAAAATCAGTTAGAGAAGTTAGAAAACATTATTCCCGATGTGAATGACTATGATTTTTACGGTGTGGTTCCTGCATTGGATGCTTGTGAAGCATTATGTGAAGTATTACATACGATTATCGCTGGTGATTCATGTATTCAAGCAGTTAAGTTGAGTGAACTTTCTTTGCAAACCGTTGCTGATTTATTGGTCGAGCAAAATGGCCGTGAATTATCCGAAGCAGAACTAAAGGAAACGGAAGAAATTCAGCAGGAATTAGATGTGCAATGGCAGATTTATCGAGCATTGAAAGAGGCTGAAAAACACGACGTTGATTTGATCGCTGATTTAAAAAATGAGTTGCGTGAGGTGGGAATTTCTAATATTTGTATAAAAATTGACCAATAGTGTGATTTTTTACACAAAAATTAAAAATCGTGCTTTGTTTTCAAGGCAACTTAGATTAAGCTTTGCCTGCACTCACTGCAGTGATTCTGGTTTATTGAATAGGGTATCTTAAAATCCTTATTCAGCCACTGTTAAATTTCTTAAAAAGAAGGTACTAATCCATGAACAAAACAGACTTAATTGATGCTATTGCAAGCGCAGCTGAATTAAATAAAAAACAAGCTAAAGCAGCTTTAGAAGCAACTTTAGACGCAATCACCGGTAGTTTGAAAAAAGGTGAAGCTGTACAATTAATCGGTTTCGGTACATTTAAAGTAAACGCGCGTAAAGCTCGTACCGGTCGTAACCCACAAACCGGCGCAGAAATCAAAATTGCGGCTTCTAAAGTGCCAGCATTCGTTTCTGGTAAAGCATTAAAAGATGCTGTTAAATAATTAGTTCTGATATTTAATCTTCAAACCCTGTTTCCCGTAAACAGGGTTTTTTGTTGCCTATCTTTTTATTTACATCCTTTCTAAATGGCTATAAACTTTCGAACCGAAATTTAACTGGAACTATTTTGGTTTGGAAATGACTAAACGACACATTCAGCCTCGCAATACCCAACAACGCCGCCACGGCATCATGCAATTATTACTGGACCGCGGAGAAGTTAGCGTTGATCAGCTTGTCCAATTGTTTGATACATCGGAAGTGACGATTCGTAAAGACTTAACGGTGTTAGAAAACAATGGTTTTTTAGTGCGCCGTTACGGTGGGGCGATATTAATGCCGCAAGAACTCATTGAAGATGAGCAAGAGGATTTTCTTTCGGAACGAAAGTTGTCCATTGCTAAACGCGCAGCAGAACGTATTTTAGATCACAACCGCATTATTATTGATAGTGGTACTACAACGGCGGCATTGATTAAACAGTTGAATAATAAACAGGGATTGGTGGTGATGACCAACTCTATGTATGTGGCTAACGAACTCCGTTCCCTCGAAAATGAGCCCACCTTATTAATGACGGGGGGAACATGGGATAAGGCTTCAGAATCTTTCCAAGGTAAAGTTGCGGAACAAGTATTGCGTTCCTATAACTTTGATCAGTTGTTTATTGGGGCTGATGGGATTGATTTTGATCGAGGAACGACAACGTTTAACGAGTTAGTTGGCTTAAGTCAAGTGATGGCAGAGGTGGCTCGTGAAGTGATTGTGATGGTGGAATCACAAAAAATTGGTCGAAAGATGCCTAACGTTGAATTGGTATGGCAACAAATTGATGTATTGATTACGGACAATTTGTTGTCGGAAGAAAGTAAAAAACGCATAGAGGCACATGGCGTGGAAGTCATTTGTGCTTAAAAGTGCGGTTGTTTTGATGAGTGTTTTTTTAAATTGAATTTAGGAGAGCAAAATTTATGTGTGGAATTGTCGGTGCAGTCGCTCAACGTGATGTTGCAGAAATTTTAATTAACGGATTACATCGTCTTGAGTATCGCGGTTATGACTCTGCCGGTTTAGCCGTGGTGGATGCACAGCACGAATTACGACGTATTCGTTGTCTAGGTAAAGTTAAAGCACTTGATGAGGCGGTAGAAAAATCGCCAATTATTGGGGGCACGGGCATTGCGCATACCCGTTGGGCAACTCATGGCGCCCCTTCGGAAGATAACGCGCACCCGCACGTTTCCGGTAATTTTGCCGTGGTACATAACGGCATTATCGAAAATTATGAAGAATTACGGACATTGCTAAAATCCCGTGGTTATATTTTTACTTCTCAAACCGACACAGAGGTGATTGCGCATTTGGTGGAATGGGAAATGCGCAGTACAGAAAGTTTATTGGTTGCGGTACAAAAAGTCGTGAAGCAACTGGCCGGCGCGTATGGCATGGTCGTGATGGATCGCATGCATCCGGAACATTTAGTGGCGGCTCGTTCCGGTAGCCCATTAGTGATTGGTTTAGGAATCGGTGAAAATTTCCTCGCCTCAGACCAACTTGCATTATTAAGTGTCACTCGTCGTTTTATTTATTTAGAAGAAGGTGATATTGCGGAAATTACTCGCCGTTCTGTGGATATTTACGATCGCGATGGTAATAAAGTGGAACGTTGTATGAATGATTCCAATGCTGAGAATGATGCGGCAGAGAAAGGAAAATTCCGTCACTACATGCAGAAAGAAATTTACGAACAACCGACCGCACTGGTAAACACCATGCAAGGGCGTTTGACGCATGATAATTTAGTCATTGAGTCCATCGGCAATGGGGCGAAAGCGATTTTAGAGAACGTAGAACACATTCAAATTGTGGCCTGTGGCACCTCGTACAATTCCGGTATGGTGGCACGTTATTGGTTTGAAAGCTTGGCCGGTATCAGTTGCGATGTGGAAATTGCC
The DNA here is from genome assembly GCF_018128305.1 of Aggregatibacter sp. oral taxon 513. Classification (NCBI taxonomy): domain Bacteria; kingdom Pseudomonadati; phylum Pseudomonadota; class Gammaproteobacteria; order Pasteurellales; family Pasteurellaceae; genus Aggregatibacter; species Aggregatibacter sp. oral taxon 513. The sequence goes on along the minus strand of NZ_CP072381.1, from coordinate 1,739,535 downwards.
TCCGAATTTCGCTATCGCAAGTTTGTGACCCGCCCGAACAGTTTATTGGTCACCATTTCTCAATCTGGTGAAACCGCTGATACTTTGGCGGCATTACGCTTAGCAAAACAAAAAGGCTATATGGCTGCGATGACCATTTGTAACGTTGCCAGTTCCTCGTTGGTGCGTGAATCGGATCTTGCCTTCATGACCCGTGCCGGTGTGGAAATCGGTGTGGCGTCTACCAAAGCCTTTACCACACAGTTGGCCGCGTTATTAATGTTGGTGGTCGCGGTTGGTAAAGCGAAAGGCACGCTCTCGACTGCGAAGGAACAGGAGATCGTGAAAGCGTTAGAAGCATTACCGGCAGAAATTGAAAAAGCCCTGGCTTTTGATCAACACATTGAGCAGCTCGCGGAAGATTTTGCTGAAAAGAACCATGCGTTATTTTTAGGTCGTGGCGCGTTTTACCCGATAGCCATGGAAGCATCGCTAAAATTAAAAGAAATTTCTTACATTCATGCGGAAGCCTATGCTGCCGGTGAATTAAAACACGGCCCGTTAGCGTTAATTGATGCGGATATGCCGGTGATTGTGGTAGCACCAAACAATGAATTACTGGAGAAAATCAAATCCAATATTGAGGAAGTTCGCGCACGCGGCGGTCAGTTGTATGTCTTTGCGGATAAAGAGGCGGGCTTTAGTGAAGCGGAAGGCATGAAAATTATCACTATGCCGACGGTGAACGATATTACTGCACCGATTTATTACACGGTACCGATGCAGCTGTTAGCCTATCACATTGCGCTCATTAAAGGCACCGATGTGGATCAGCCACGTAATTTAGCGAAAGCCGTCACGGTGGAATAATTCCCCTAAAAACAGCGGAAAAAGAAACCGCACTTTGGTTGTTCAGATCAAAGTGCGGTTATTTTTTTTATGATGAATTTTACTTCTTAAGCGCGCCCAAAATTCCCCGCATAATTTGTTTGGTGATTTGGCTGCGGATATTACGTCCTACGGCTTTTGCCACACCGCTGACCAATTCTTCCGTCACAGTCAGTTGCTCGCCACGTTTTTTCGTACCGAAGATCATGCGGCTGAGACTACCCATAATGCCGTTTTCTTCTTCCTGCTTGGCTTGTTCCGCTTGTTTTTGCGCTACGGCGGATAAATCCGCTTGTTGGCTTAATACCTCAAAAGCAGATTCGTTATCCACATAATCTTTATAGAAGGCATACAGATCGTCGTCTTTCACCCAAGCGGTGCGTTGTTCGGCGGTAATCGGCGCTAATTGGCTTTTCGGTGGGAAAATGTAAGCAATTTCCACCGGTGTCGGCATGCCTTTTTCATCTAAGAATGACACTAATGCCTGGCCCACACCGAGTGTTGAAATGGTTTCAATCACATTAATGTTCGGATTAGCACGGAAGGTTTCTGCGGCTGATTTCACCGCCTTTTGATCGCGTGGCGTAAAGGCGCGCAAGGCGTGTTGCACGCGGTTGCCTAATTGACCGAGTACGGTATCCGGTAAGTCCAACGGGTTTTGGGTCACGAAATAAATACCCACGCCTTTGGAACGAATCAAACGCACAACCTGTTCCACTTTATCCACCAACACACTTGGTGCGCCGTCAAACAACAAATGCGCTTCGTCAAAGAACATCACGAATTTTGGTTTGTCGGGGTCACCCACTTCCGGTAGCTGTTCAAATAATTCCGCCATCAACCAAAGCAAGAACGCGCTGTACATAAGTGGAGAGTTAATTAATTTTTCCGAATTAAGCACATTGATGACGCCGCGGCCGTCACGGGTTTGTAGCCAGTCATCTAAGTTTAGTGCCGGTTCACCGAATAAATTTGCCGCGCCTTCGTTTTCTAAGGTTAATAAGGCACGTTGAATGGCGCCCACACTGGCGGCAGACACGTTGCCATATTCCACTTGGAAGGTTTTGGCATTTTCTGCCACATATTTCAGCATGGCACGCAAGTCTTTTAGGTCGATAAGCAATAAGCCTTTGTCATCCGCCACACGGAACACGAGGTTGAGCAAGCCTTCTTGCGTTGCGTTAAGATTTAATAAACGGGAGAGCAACAATGGCCCCATTTCAGAAATGGTGGTACGGAGCGGAATGCCGGTTTCACCGAACACATCCCAGAAGGAGACTGGGTAGCCGCTCAAATAGCTTTCGCCGCCTAAATTGAATTGTTCGATACGCTCGGCGATTTTGCCTTGCATCGCACCCGGTTGCACTAAGCCGGAAAGGTCGCCTTTCACGTCCACTAAAAACACCGGTACGCCGTCGTCACTAAAGGCTTCCGCCATTTTGCGTAATGTCACGGTTTTACCCGTGCCGGTGGCGCCGGCAATTAAACCGTGGCGGTTCGCCATTTTCGCGGTGATACCAAGTTGTTGGTTTTGGCTGGTTTGGGCGAGTAAATATTGCATATTTTTTGTTCCTAATTGATTGCGTATTAAGCGAGGCATGATATTTAAAAAACAAAGTGCGGTCAAAAAATTCAGTGTTTTTACGTTATAATCAGCCACATTTTATTAGTTTATTGATTTATTCGCGTGATTTGGAGTGAGGTATGTCAAAAGCAGAAGTTTTAATCATAAAAATTGGGGAAGTTGCACAATTGACCTTTGCCGATGGATCGCAATATGAAAGTGCTATTCGCAAGCTACCGGTAGAAGCTGTGAATATTCATTCGCTCGGTGCGGAAGGCAATGATGTGGGATTAAAAGCCCATCACGGCGGCGTGGATAAGGCGCTTTTTTTTATGTCGGCAGATTCTTTCCCTGCGTTAAATGCGTTATTGGATGAAAATTTTTCTTACCAAGGTACGGCGGTTTACGGCGAGAATTTTGTGGTTTCTGAATTGAACGAAGATTCCGTATGTGTGGGAGACCGTTTTCAAATCGGTACTTGTGTGGTGGAAGTGTCGCAGCCGCGTAAACCTTGTGAGCGCTTGTCAAAAAATACCAATAATTCGAATACACAACAAACCGTGTATCGTTCCGGTTGGTCGGGCTGGTATGTACGGGTGGTACAAGCTGGCGTAATTCATAAAGGTGATCAGCTGGTATTGTTGAGCCGTCCGCATCCTGGATTTACCATTCGCCATTTGAACCGTTTATTGTCAGCCCCCGAACACACGGACGAGTTAGAACAAGCCTTGGCGCTTGAGGTGTTGGCACCGGCCTTTAAGCGTTCGTTAAATTCACAACTGATGAAATTACAAGAAAAACAGAGTTAAACATGACCGCACTTTTAGATTCAGCTTGCCCTTGTCAATCGAATAAATCTTACGGGGATTGTTGTGGGCGTTTTCATACACATGCCCAATTCCCTGAAACTGCTGAGCAACTCATGCGTTCTCGCTATGCCGCTTATGTGTTGAAAAATGTGCCTTATATTGTGGACACTACCGTGCCGAACCAACAGGCGCTACTCAACGTACAAGCCATTGAAGCATGGGCGGAGGAAACACAATGGTTGGGATTGCAAATTTTGAACACGGAAAGCTTAACGAAAACCCAAAGTGCGGTGGAATTTCACGCCGTTTTTCAAGGTGAGGAAGGGGAACAGACGCATCATGAGCGGTCGATTTTTGTGAAAATTGACGGGCGTTGGTATTTTGTCGATCCAACGGTGCCACTGCCGACGATGAAACAACCTTGCGTGTGTGGTTCCGGCAAAAAATTTAAGCATTGTTGCGGAGGCTTTTTATGAGTGAGTGGAAAACGTTTGGTGCGGTCTTTTGGCAGCGTTTTAATCAGAATAAATTAGCCCAAGCTGCCGGTTATTTAACGTACAGCACCATGCTTGCCATTGTGCCGTTGATTATGGTGGTGTTTTCTATTTTCTCGGCATTTCCGGTGTTTAATGAAGTAACGGGTGCGTTGAAAGAGTTTATTTTCACCAATTTTGCCCCGTCGGCAAGTGATATGGTGGGTCAGTACATTGATGAATTTGTGAATAATTCCAAAAAAATGAGTGCGGTGGGGATTATCAGCTTGATTGTCGTGGCACTGATGTTGATTAATTCTATCGATCGCACGCTAAACAGCATTTGGCAGGATACCGGCACGCGGCCGATTTTTACGTCTTTTGCGATTTATTGGTTGATTCTGACACTTGGCCCGCTGTTAGTGGGTGTCAGTATCGCTGCCAGCACTTATGTTAAAGCCATGTTTGAGAGCGCAGCCAGCTTTTCTTTTGGACTGAAACTGTTAAGTTTTGTGCCGTTTTTATCCACGTGGTTTATTTTCACGATGATTTATATGGTGGTGCCGAATAAAAAAGTCAGCATCAAACATTCCGCTGCCGGTGCGTTGATTGCCGCGGTGTTTTTCACCTTGGGTAAGCAAGCGTTTGCTTGGTACATCATGACGTTCCCGTCTTATCAATTAATTTATGGTGCGATGGCCACCCTGCCAATTATGTTGCTGTGGATTCAGTTAAGCTGGACGGTCGTGTTGCTCGGCGCGCAATTAGCCGCTGTGTTGGCAGAAGTGCGGTCAAAAAAAATGATGAATTTAGAACAAAGTGAGGAAACAAAATGATCGCATTAATTCAGCGCGTCTCCAGTGCAAAAGTGGAAGTTGACGGTGAAATCGTTGGGCAAATTGGCAAAGGTCTGCTGGTGCTGTTAGGCGTGGAAAAGGATGACGACCGACAAAAGGCAGATAAGTTGGCGGAGAAAGTCCTGAATTATCGTGTTTTCAGCGATGCAGATGACAAGATGAATTTGAACGTGCAACAAGTGGCTGGCGAAGTCTTGGTGGTGTCGCAATTTACCTTGGTGGCGGATACCCAAAAAGGGCTTCGCCCGAGTTTTTCCAAAGGCGCAACACCATCGTTAGCAAACGAACTTTATGAATATTTTACACAAAAGTGCGGTGAAAAAGTGAAAGTGGAATGCGGCCGATTTGCAGCGGATATGCAAGTGAGTCTAGTAAATGAGGGGCCGGTCACATTTTGGCTAAATAGTTAGAACTTGATAAAATCTTTTTGAGTTTTTTGTAGAAGCAATGTTTTTTTTCTGTTAAATTTAAATTCCTTTTGTGATTGATAGAAATTTTTATCCTTCGCATAAATTTATTTTATATCAAATCATTAGTAATGATTTTGTATAAATAATCATCATAAAGAGGTTATTCTATGAATTTTAATACCTATGAAACTCTTGCTTTAGCAGGATTTGTGCTCTTGCTAGGATACTTTTTAGTAAAACGTATCTCCCTATTAAAAAACTACAATATTCCGGAACCTGTTGTTGGCGGCTTTCTTGTCGCGATCATCTTAACGGTATTATATCAAGGTTGGGGTATTTCTTTTACCTTTGATACGGGTTTACAAACATCGATGATGTTAGTCTTTTTCTCTTCTATCGGTTTAAGTGCTAACTTTGCCCGTTTGATTAAAGGTGGAAAACCCTTAATTATTTTTGTGGTTGCCGCAGGGATTTTGATTGCATTACAAAATATAGTCGGTGTTGCCGGTTCTTTGTTGCTTGGGATTGATCCTGCTTACGGTTTGATTGCCGGTTCGGTTACCTTAACCGGTGGTCATGGTACAGGTGCAGCGTGGGCCAAAACCTTTACTGAAACATTTGGCTTACAAGGTGCGACAGAGCTTGCTATGGCCTGTGCGACATTTGGTTTGGTGTCCGGTGGTATTATCGGTGGGCCGGTAGCGCGTCATTTATTGAAAAAAATGCACCGTGATGAAAGCCCGGAAAATGAAGACAATAGCGACATTCAAGAAGCGTTTGAACACCCGACTTTCCAACGTAAAATTAATACCCGTTCATTAATTGAAACCATCACTATGTTGGCGTGTTGTTTACTTATCGGGCAATTCTTAGATGCGCAAACAAAAGGCACCGCACTTGCATTACCTACCTTTGTATGGTGTTTGTTCACCGGGGTAATCATTCGCAACACCTTAACGCACATCTTCAAATTTAATGTGGCGGATGCGGCTGTTGATGTGTTAGGTAACGTTGGGTTGTCTCTGTTCTTGGCTATCGCATTAATGTCTTTGAAATTATGGCAATTGGCCGGCTTGGCATTACCGGTAATGGTAATCTTAGCTGTTCAAGTTGTTTTAATGGCCGCATTTGCAATCTATGTGACTTATCGCATGATGGGCAAAGACTATGATGCGGTTGTGTTAAGTGCAGGTCACTGTGGTTTCGGTCTTGGTGCGACACCAACTGCTGTTGCAAATATGCAAGCAATTACGAGCCGTTTTGGACCATCACACAAAGCATTCTTAATCGTACCAATGGTTGGTGCATTCTTTATTGACCTAGTGAATGCCGCCGTATTGAAAGGCTTTATGGTTGTGGTGACATCCCTGCATTAATTGCTAGGTATTTAGTTATAAAAAAGAACCCTATTGAGAAATCGATAGGGTTCTTTTTTTTGATGGAAACTTTTTAAGTGCGGTCTATTTGAGCGGAATTTTAGTTATTTTTAAGCAGAATATACCCTTTGCCTCTGACGGTTCTAAACCAAGGTAAGCCATTTTCTCGGCTAGGCAATTTTTTGCGTAAATTGGACATATGCATATCTATGGCACGATCAAAAGGCGTTAACAGCTTATTGAGGATCGCCACACTTAATTCTTCACGAGTCATCAATATATTCGGGCGTTTAACGAATTGGAGAAGCAACGCAAATTCAGTATGGGTTAATTCAATTGGGGTGCTACCAAAAAAAAGTTGCTGGGTTTCCGGATGGAGCGTCAATAAATCAAATTTAATTTGTTCTGATGTTGCGGAATGCGGTTCGATAAAGTTGGCTTGTTGCCCACTTCGACGCAAAAGCATTTTTATTCTGATAATGAGTTCATGCGCGTTAAAAGGTTTTACTAAATAGTCATCAGCACCCAGCTCTAAGTACAGGATTCGACTCATCGCATCATTTTGGGCGTTTAAGATGATAAGCGGTGTGGAATAATGTTTCCGGATTTGTTTGAGAGTTGCGATGCCGTTCCATGTGGGAGCAATCACATCTAATAAGATAAGATCGTAAGACAGATCAAGTTGCTGTGCTATTTGATCTGTCTTTGCGATAGTGACCCGGAAACCTTCCAATGTCAGGAAGTTGGCGAGCAATTCAGATAATTCAGTATCATCATCGACAAGTAAGATTTTGGGCATAAAGAAAACCGTGTTTATGTCAATCTATACGATGAAACTTTAAGACTATTACCAGAATTTCCACCAGCTCTTTGAGGGAGCACTTGGTCCGTTGATAATCGTATTATTGACTTCTACTTGGCCGCTATTTGGTAATGGTTTATCTAAATCGACATTAGTCACAATACCACCTTGGTCGAAGTTGACGACCAATGTATGTTGTTCCGGTGTTTCATAAGCTTTTTGTTGTAGGAAAACGTAGTACCAAGTTTGGTTGCTGTATGGATCGATGAGAACCGGTGTACCTAACAAATACTGAACTTGCTGTGCTGTCATACCGGTCTTAACTTGAGCCACAGTTTCTGCTTGCAAGTAGTTGCCTTGCGGCACGTCAATACGATAAACAATTTTGTTAACGCTCGAACAGGCAGTTACGCTGAGTGCCAAAATGAGTGTGGTTAGAACAGATTTGAATTGCATTTTTGCTTTTTATCCTCTGTAAATAGTTGCAATGATCATACTGAAAGTTTAGTGCATTGCCAAATTAATTCAATGCTTTTAACCGGCGCTGTAATTGATCCCGTAAATTCGGTGGAAGCCCTTTGATGGTTAAAGTATCGGCTGCCTCATCCCAAATGATTCGCTGATCAATTAATTCGGCATCAAAGCTAATGGTAACGCCTTTGCCGGAGCCGGAAAATTTGGTCAACGATTTAAGTGCGGTGCGTACCGGCGGAATATTTTCTTCCAGACCGTAGTTTTGTTCTTGGGTAAACGCCATAAAAGGTTGCTGGTTTAGAGTCGGCAGCTTATTGGAAAGTTCCGCTAATTCAATTTCTTCTCCACTGTTTAATTGACCTTTGCAATATTCAAATACTTGTTTTTTCACCGCTTGCGTTTGCTCTCGGTTTAATTCGCCTTGAACACAATAATCATCAACCGCTTGTAATAAGCATTGGTTTTGTACTTGCGGATTTAATCCTTCCTCTGCACCAAGAAAATCCATAAAAAAGTCAGCAATTTTCCGTCCAACGCGACCTTTAATGAAGGTTAAATAGCGGTTTGAGTTTGCATTCAGTTGTAAATCCGTCAAATTAATCCGGGCAGCAATGTCGAATTGGGTAATATCAAGATATTCTGTACGTTGAATTTCTAACTGTTCGTTAACTAGCATACTGATTCGGCTATCTAGCAATGCGATAAATAAATAGTCGGTGGCTAAAAAGTTGTACTGACACAGCACCAATGTACCGTTATCAGCAAAGTTATACTTGCTTAATTCGTTGATGAGTAAATGTGTTGATTCATGACTAAAAGGCAGAAAGTCTAATTCATTTTCCAATAAACGATTCAAACTTTGTGCAAAAATAGATGATTCCTGAAAGATGCCATAGCCTTTGGCTTTATTTTGATAGCCTTGATGAAGTTGTAACATCATTTGTTCCACTTCAGGCGTGATAGCGAGTAGTTGTTCCCGCAAAACAGCGGTTAATTGAGGAGAATTTTCAGCTTCTTCATTAGATTTAACAACTTGATGAAGAATCATTTGTTTAACGGTAATGCTCATAAATTTGCCTCTAAAAAATTTCTGCTATTATAACCGCACTTTTTAACAGAACTAACAAAATATGTTAGGATTAGCGCAATTATCAGTTAATATAAACGGCATTTTAAACCGGTAAATTATCACTATGGCAATCCAATCTAAATATCAAGATAAACAAATTGATGCGATCTTAAATGACATGATTGCAGTGCTTGAGAAACATCAGGCGCCTCTAGACTTATCCTTAATTGTTCTCGGTAACATGACCACAAATTTACTTACCGGTAGCGTGGGCAAACAGCAACAACAAGTCTTAGCGCAAGCATTTTCTGACGCCTTACTCAACTCTATTAAAACGGCAAAATAATTAGCGTATGTGGACATTTAAAAGCAGACAATATCGTGAAGAAACCTCACAGAAAATTTCTTGGGGTCACTGGTTTGCTTTTTTTAATATTCTTTGGGCTGTTTTTATTGGTGCCCGTTATGCGTTTATCATTGATTGGCCGGATACGTTATTCGGCAAAATTTACTTCTTTATCAGCTTACTTGGGCATTTTAGTTTTATTGTTTTCGCCTTTTATTTGCTAGTCATTTTTCCGCTCAGTTTCATTGTTAAAAACCACCGCACTTTTCGTGGACTGACGGTCATTCTTGCAACGATTGGCAACACTTTGTTGTTGGTGGATACCGAAGTATTCTTGCGTTTTAACTTGCACTTGTCGTCATTAGTCTGGAATCTCTTAGTTAACCCGGAGAACGGAGAGTTATCGCGCAACTGGCAAATTTTCTTTGTGCCGATGCCATTGATTTTATTGGTGCAAATGTTGTTTTCCCGCTGGTCTTGGCAAAAACTGCGTAGCTTAGAACGCCAAAAATGGCTAAAAGCAGTGGGCGTCTTTTTTGTTTGCACCTTTAGTGCAACTCACCTAATTTATGCATGGGCAGATGCCTATTTATACCGTCCTATCACCATGCAACGTTCTAATTTTCCTTTGTCTTATCCGATGACAGCACGTTCCTTTTTAGAGAAACACGGTTTCTTAGATAAAGCAGAATATGCACAACGTCTCACACAAGAGGGGCGATTAGATGCCTTAGCCATCGACTATCCGAAAAACCCGTTAGTCTTTGCTGAGCAACAGGAAAATACCAATATCCTCTTAATTACGCTTTCCGGTTTACGACATGATGTGATAGATGCGGAAAAAATGCCGAATTTGGCACAATTTGCAGAGAATTCGACACAATTTATCAATCATTACAGCAGTGGAAATAACGATAATACAGGGCTAGTCGGATTGTTTTATGGCCTCAATGGCAGTTATACCGACAGCTTGCTCAGCAATAAAACCCCTTCTGTGTTAGTGGAACGTTTAACACAACAACAATATGCGCAAGGCGTGTTTTCTTCTAAAAAGATGGATGCGGGTATTTTCCGTCGTGCCATTTATCCAAAAACGAAGCTTGTTGCGGAGAATGGTAATCAGGCCGCGATTCGTTCTTTCACGCGTTGGTTGGATACCGCAAAAACGCAGAATAAACCGTTTTGGGGGCATTTAAGCTTGAATATCGAACCCAATCTTACGCAAGAGAAATATGAGCAGCAGCTGGCAGATATTGATGCGTCATTAGGACAGTTGTTGCCCGAGTTAAATTTGCCAAATACCCTTGTGATTATTACCGCTGAGCATGGCTATACGTTCAAAAAATTATCAGAAAAAGAAGAAACGAATTATTTTTCGCGTGATGAAGTACAAGTGCCAATGATTGTTCACTGGAATGGTTTGGCAACCGGGAAAATCTCCAAGTTAACTTCACATGTGGATTTAGTGCCGGCTTTAATGAAGCATATTTTTAAAGTGAAAAATCCGATTGCTGATTATGCACAAGGGCGAGATTTGTTCGATCTTACTTCTAGTGTGGATTGGGTTTTGGTATCTAATTATCGTTGGAATGTGATCGTTCAACCGGATGGCACGCAATATCATATTGATAATCGTGGAAACTATGAAAAATACGACCGCACTTATCAAAAAATGTCATCTGAAAGACCGCCTTTAGGATTGTTTTTAGACGCCTTTAGTCAGGAGCGTTCTTTTTTAGAAAAATGATGAAATAGTCGCTGACCGATAGCTAAAATCAATTATATTTTTGTAGCAGCGAGTTTTATACTAGCGCGCAATTCCATCAGGACAAATAAGATGTTATTAATTAAAAATCTGAGAATTTTTCATAACATTGTTCGTTATTTCAATGAATTATCATTGAACCTCTTTCTATTTTCAATTAATAAGCCATCCTCTTTCATGAGGATTTTTTTCTATTTGCTCCCTGCCCGTTTCCAAAACTTACTCATTACGGAGTCGTTATGACCAAAAATCACGTTCGTAGTTTTAAAACTTATATTCGGGATGAAATCATCAAAAAAGGGGGCTGGGTAAATGCTCATGCCCACGCGGATCGTGCTTTTACTATGACGCCGGAAAAAATTGGCATTTACCAAAGTTGCAATTTACAACAAAAATGGGACTTGGTGGATGAAGTAAAACGTACGTCTTCCGTGGATGATTACTATGCCCGTTTCTGCCAATCTATTGAATTAATGATTTCTCAAGGGGTAACGGCTTTCGGAACCTTTGTTGATATCGACCCGGTGTGCGAAGACCGCGCGATTATCGCGGCACATAAAGCCCGTGAAGTGTATAAACATGACATCGTATTGAAATTCGCTAACCAAACCTTAAAAGGCGTGATTGAGCCAACAGCACGTAAATGGTTTGATATTGGTTCTGAAATGGTCGATATGATCGGCGGTTTGCCCTATCGCGACGAGCTAGACTATGGTCGCGGTTTGGAAGCGATGGATATTTTGTTGGATAAGGCGAAATCTTTAGGGATTATGTGCCATGTGCATGTGGACCAATTTAACTCGCCAACCGAAATTGAAACCGAACAACTATGTGACAAAACCATTGAACATGGGATGCAAGGACGTGTTGTGGCGATTCACGGGATTTCTATCGGTTCACATTCCAAAGAGTATCGTTATCGTCTCTATGAAAAAATGCGCCAAGCGCAAATGATGATGATTGCTTGCCCGATGGCGTGGATTGATAGTAATCGTAAAGAAGAACTTATGCCTTTCCATAATGCGTTAACACCGGCTGATGAAATGATTCCGGAAGGTATCACGGTAGCGATTGGCACGGATAATATTTGTGATTACATGGTGCCGTTGTGTGAAGGGGATATGTGGCAAGAATTAAGTTTGCTGGCTGCAGGTTGCCGCTTCCCTGATTTAGACGCTATGGTGAATATTGCCAGTATTAATGGTCGTAAAGTTTTGGGATTGGATTAACTCTCTGAGTTCATATCAAAAATACCGAGCAATTGCTCGGTATTTTTGATTAAAGTGCGGTCATTTTTGGCGGAGTTTTTCTTCTTTCTTCACTTCATCCCAAAGCATATCCATTTCCATCAAGCTTGTGTTTTCAAGGCGACGGTTTCGTTGTGTTAACTTTTCTTCGACCTTACGGAAGCGTTGTTCAAACTTTTGGTTGGCTTTGCGCAGGCTTTCTTCTGCTTGGCAGTGTAAATGACGGCTTAGATTTACCGTTGCAAAAAGCAAATCGCCTATCTCTTCTTCAATTTTTGCTTGGTCTTGTGGTTGACGTGCGAGTTCTTGTTTGACCTCTTGTAATTCCTCTTCTACCTTGGAAAAGACCGGTACGATGTTATCCCAATCGAATCCGATTTTTGAGCAGCGTTTTTGTAATTTTTCCGCCCGCATTAAGGCGGGAAAAGACTGTGGAATATTATCTAAAATCGAAGTATGTCCAAGGGTCTTGTGTTCTTCAGCTTTCATCGCATTCCAATTCTGTAAAGCCTCTTGCTCATTTTTAGCCTGTTTATCCCCAAACACATGAGGGTGTCGCCGAACAATTTTCTCGGCTACGTTTTGTACGACGTGGTCAAACGTAAATTTTTTTTCTTCCGTCGCAAGTTGACTCAGAAATACTACCTGAAGTAGTAAATCGCCCAGTTCTTCTTTTAGATTTTCAACATCATTTTTTTCAATCGCCTCAATGACTTCGTAGGTTTCTTCTTTTAAACAAGAAATCATGGAATGATAGTTTTGTTTAATATCCCACGGACAGCCATTTATAGGATCGCGTAATTGGGCAATTAATTTTAAGAAATCATTTATTGAATAGGTCATATTTTTTGGAAATTAGAGAGAAAAAGGGAACAAAATAATAACATAAAAGACATTTAGGATCTTTTTCCTAAAATGTGATCTTGCACATATTTTTTCTTGAAACCTAGTGATACTATACCAATGAAGATTAATTAACCCTGATCGGATAAGGAGTCGATTATGTATAAACATGTATTAGTTGCAGTAGATCTTTCAGAAGAAAGTCCAATTCTCTTGAAAAAAGCGGTGGGGGTTGCAAAACGCCACGATGCGAAATTATCTATTATCCATGTTGATGTAAATTTTTCGGATCTTTATACAGGGCTGATTGATGTAAATATGGTGTCAATGCAGGATCGTATTTCCAGTGAGACACAACAGGCATTGTTGCAATTAGCCGAACAGGCAGGTTATCCGATTAATGAAAAACTAAGCGGTAGCGGCGACTTAGGTCAAGTGTTGACAGATGCTATTGAACAATATGATGTTGATTTATTGGTAACAGGACACCATCAAGATTTCTGGAGTAAATTGATGTCTTCTACTCGTCAGGTGATGAACTCAATTACCATTGATATGCTCGTAGTTCCTCTTCGTGAAGAATGATTACAAAGCGTAGCCAGTTATTAAAAATATTATAAAAACCGACCGCACTTTCACGAGTTCAGAGCGTAAGTGCGGTTTTATTTTCTTTATTGTTAGGAAAATAAAGTGTGCGGTATAAAAAGTTTTTTTATAAATTTCAAAAATATGTAAGAATACAGAGTTACTCCGTGAATTGACGGTATTTAATAAGATTTAAAAGCTAAGGCGTGTACATGAAAACAACAGCACAAATTCGACAGTCGTACCTTGATTTTTTCCATAGTAAAGGGCATCAAGTTGTAGCAAGTAGTTCTTTGGTTCCAGACAATGATCCGACGTTATTATTTACCAACGCCGGGATGAACCAATTTAAAAATGTTTTTTTAGGATTAGAAAAGCGCCCTTATACCCGAGCTACTACAGCACAACGCTGTGTACGCGCGGGGGGAAAACATAACGATTTAGAAAATGTGGGTTATACCGCCAGACATCATACTTTCTTTGAAATGTTAGGTAATTTCAGCTTTGGTGATTATTTTAAACAAGATGCAATTCATTACGGTTGGGAGTTTTTAACTTCTCCACAGTGGTTAGGGTTACCGAAAGAAAAATTATGGGTGACCGTGTACGAAACCGATGATGAAGCCTATAACATTTGGCATAAGGAAATCGGTATTCCGGCAGAACGTATTATTCGTATTGGCGACAACAAAGGCGCGCCTTATGCGTCGGATAACTTCTGGCAAATGGGCGATACCGGTCCTTGTGGTCCTTGTACTGAAATTTTCTACGATCATGGTGATCATATTTGGGGTGGTCCTCCGGGTTCTCCTGAAGAGGATGGTGACCGTTATATTGAAATCTGGAACATCGTGTTCATGCAATTTAACCGCCATGCTGACGGCACAATGGAGAAACTTCCAAAACCGTCTGTGGATACCGGTATGGGGTTGGAACGAATCAGTGCCGTATTGCAACACGTCAACTCCAACTATGATATTGATATTTTTAAAACCTTAATTGCCAAAGTGGCAGAGTTAACCGGCGAGAAAGATTTAGCCAATAAATCATTACGTGTTATTGCCGACCATATTCGTTCTTGCGCTTATTTAATTGCTGACGGTGTGGTTCCTTCCAATGAAGGGCGTGGTTATGTCCTTCGTCGTATTATTCGTCGCGCAGTACGTCATGGGCATTTACTCGGTGCAACAGAAGCATTCTTCTACAAACTCGTCCCAACACTGATTGATGTGATGGCGGAAGCGGGTGAAGAGGTGAAAAAACAGCAAGCGACAGTGGAAAAATTCTTGCGCTTGGAAGAAGAACAATTTGCTCGCACATTAGAACGTGGTTTGACCTTGTTGGATGAAGCATTGGCCAATGTAAAAGAGAATATCTTGTCTGGTGAAGTGGCATTCAAGTTATATGATACCTATGGTTTCCCACTGGATTTAACTGCAGATGTTTGCCGTGAGCGTGGTATTGCGATTGATGAAGAAGGTTTCGAGCGTGAAATGGAATTGCAACGCGTTCGCGCACAATCTGCAAGTCAATTCGGCATGGACTATAACAGTGTAATCCGTGTTGACGGGACAACTCGTTTTGAAGGATATACCGAGTCAGAAACACTGGCAAAAGTGACCGCACTTTTCCATGAGGGAAATTCGGTGGAATCGATTTCAGCGGGTCAAAGCGCCGTAGTTATTTTAGATAATACGCCGTTCTATGCAGAATCCGGTGGCCAAATTGGTGATATCGGTCGTTTAGAAGGCAATGGTTTTTGTTTTGACGTAAAAGACACTCAAAAATATGGTCAAGTGTTTGGTCATATTGGTGAGCTTACCCAAGGTAGTTTATCTGTTGGGCAGTCTGTAAATGCAGTGGTTGACGATGTTCGCCGTCAACGTATTTCGTTAAATCACTCCGCAACACACTTGTTGCATGCTGCATTACGTCAAGTATTAGGTGAACATGTCGCGCAAAAAGGCTCACTTGTTTCCGATACGTTGTTACGTTTTGACTTTGCTCAACATGAAGCAATTAGCAAAACACAATTAGCTGAAGTTGAACGTATTGTGAACCAGCAAGTGAGAGCAAATAATCCAATCCAAACCGACATTATGGAGTTGGAAGCCGCAAAAGCAAAAGGTGCGATGGCGTTATTCGGTGAGAAGTATTCCGAACAAGTTCGTGTCCTCACAATGGGTGATTTCTCTATTGAGTTGTGTGGTGGTATTCATGCAAAACGTACGGGAGATATCGGATTATTTAAAATCGTCACAGAAACTGCTGTGGCAGCAGGTATTCGTCGAATTGAAGCGATTACCGGTGAAACTGCGATTGAATGGTTACAACATCAACAAACTTTATTGAATCAAAGCGCTGAATTACTGAAATCGGACGTTAATTCCGTTACGGATAAGATTTCTCTGTTGCAAGATAGATGTAAGAAAGTTGAGAAAGAGTTACAAACATTAAAAGAAAAAGCTGCACTTCAGGCCGGTAATGACTTGGCGAAAAGTGCGGTCGAAATTAATGGTGTTTCTGTGATTGTGCAGCAGCTTGATGGTATTGAAGCGAAGTCTTTACGCGCAATGGTTGATAGCCTGAAAAATCAATTAGGCTCTGCCGTCGTGGTGTTTGCTTCCGCGTTGGATGAAAAAGTTAACTTAATTGTTGGCGTAACTCAGGATCTAACTGCCAAAGTAAAAGCCGGTGAGCTTGTGAATTTAATGGCTCAACAAGTCGGTGGTAAAGGCGGTGGTCGCCCGGATATGGCGATGGCCGGAGGTACTGAACCACAAAATATCAACAAAGCATTATCCGTTTGCTCTGATTGGTTAAAAGCAAATTTGTAATCTTTGTTTCTTGTTAATTAATTATGGGCACTTATGATTTCATGAGTGCCAAAGTACAAAGTATTGTTTAATGTTTGATAGGGATGTTGGAAGCAAACTAGGGAAGTTGGAAATAAACTATAAAAGGTGAGGAGTTTATATGCTGATCTTAACCCGTAAAGTTGGCGAGAGCTTGCTCATCGGCGATGATGTTTCTATCACGATTCTCAATATACGAGGCAACCAAGTAAAAATTGGCGTGCAAGCCCCCAAGGATGTTTCTGTTCATAGAGAAGAAATTTACCAGCGTATTCATCAAGCTAAGGATGAAAACAAAGCATAGTAGCAAATTTCATTTTATGGACAATTAAAATGGAGTAGTTATGAGTAAATTGACTTGCTTTAAAGCTTACGATATCCGTGGTCGCTTAGGCGAAGAGTTAAACGTGGATATTGTGTATCGTATAGGTCGTGCATTTGGGCAGTTTTTGAAGCCTAAAACCATTGTCGTTGGTGGAGATGTTCGTTTAACGAGCAAAGAACTAAAAAGTGCGGTAACAAATGGATTATTGGATTCCGGTGTTAATGTAATTGATTTAGGTGAAACGGGGACAGAGGAAGTCTATTTTGCTACGTCATTTTTGAAAACCGATGGTGGTATTGAAGTTACCGCAAGCCACAACCCAATGGATTACAACGGACTCAAATTAGTACGTGAAGGTTCCCGTCCGATTAGTGCAGATACCGGTTTGGCGGATATTCAACGTTTAGCGGAAGAAAATAATTTTCCACCTGTGACTCAACGTGGTGAATATAAACAGCTTTCTGTGCTCGGCGATTACGTTGAACACTTGTTGTCCTACATTAACTTGGCACAGTTGAAGCCTTTAAAATTAGTGATTAACGCCGGTAATGGCGCGGCAGGACACGTTATTGACGCAATTGAAGCTCAATTTAAAGCAAAACAAGTGCCGGTCGAGTTTATTAAGGTTCATAACAATCCGGATGGGACATTCCCACATGGTATTCCTAATCCTTTATTGCCGGAAAACCGCCAAGATACGATTGATGCTGTTTTGGCAAATCAAGCGGATATGGGAATTGCCTTTGATGGTGATTTTGACCGTTGTTTCCTATTTGATGAACACGCGAATTTTATCGAAGGCTACTACATTGTCGGCTTGTTAAGCCAAGCGTTCCTGCAAAAAAATAAAGGCGCGAAAATTATTTATGATCCGCGTTTAATTTGGAATACGGTGAAATTAGTGGAAGAAAATGGCGGCGAGGCTGTTATGTCTAAATCAGGTCATTCTTTCATTAAAGAGAAAATGCGTGCAGTAGACGCAATTTACGGCGGTGAAATGAGTGCGCACCATTATTTCCGTGATTTCTTCTATTGTGATAGTGGCATGATCCCGTGGTTACTCGTGATGGAACTTGTTTCTGTTACCGGTAAATCATTAGGTGAGCTAGTGAACAATAGCGTGAATACCTTCCCGTCTCCAGGCGAAATTAACAGCAAATTAGCCGATGCGAAAAGCGCCATTGCACGTGTACGTGCTGCGTATGAAAAAAACGCTGTTCGCGTTGATGATATTGACGGTATTAGTATTGAATATCCAAATTGGCGTTTTAACCTGCGTTCATCAAATACCGAGCCGGTGGTTCGTTTGAACCTAGAAACCCGTGGCGATAAACAACTGATGGCGGAAAAAACCGAAGAGATTTTGGCATTACTTCGCCAGTAAAAATACATAAAAAACTTACCGCACTTTTCAGAAGAGAGAAGTGCGGTCTTTTTATATAAGGAAAATAGACATGAAAGCAATTATTCCTGTTGCCGGCTTAGGCACACGTATGTTGCCTGCAACAAAGGCGATTCCAAAGGAAATGTTAACGCTGGTGGATAAACCACTTATTCAGTACGTTGTAAATGAATGTGTTGCCGCGGGCATCAAAGAAATTGTGTTGGTTACCCACTCTTCTAAAAATGCTATCGAAAACCATTTTGATACCTCTTTCGAATTGGAAACGATGTTAGAAAAACGGGTAAAACGTCAGCTCTTGGAAGAAGTTCGTTCTATTGTGCCAAAAGATGTCACCATCATGCATGTTCGCCAAGGGAATGCGAAAGGCTTGGGACATGCCGTATTATGTGGTCGTCCGTTAGTCGGCGATGAGTCTTTTGCGGTGATCTTGCCGGATGTGTTGTTAGCGGAATTTTCGGCTAATCAGAAAAAAGAAAATTTAGCGGCAATGTTAAAACGCTTTAATCAAACGAAAGCCAGCCAAATCATGGTAAGTCCTGTTGCACCGGAAGCAGTAAGTAGCTACGGTATTGCTGATTGCGGTGGCGTTGAAATTCCGCCGGGAGAAAGTGCGAAAATTCATAGTATTGTGGAAAAACCAAGTGTTGATGAAGCGCCATCTAATTTAGCAGTTGTGGGACGTTATGTGTTCTCCGCGGCTATTTGGGATTTATTGGAAAGAACGCCGATTGGTGTTGGCGATGAAATTCAATTAACCGATGCGATTGATATGTTAATTGAAAAAGAAACTGTCGAAGCGTTCCATATGACCGGCGTTTCTTACGATTGCGGTGATAAAATTGGTTATATGAAAGCCTTCGTAGAATATGGTTTGCATCACAATAAACTGGGTGGTGAATTTAAATCTTATTTAAAAGATTTAGTAAAAACATTTTAATTGTGTTGAATAAAAAGGCATCGATAAGATGCCTTTATTTTTTCTATTTTTAACGCTGGAAATCTAGCAGTCTCCACGGCTAGATTGTTATTTTTATTATTTTTTATTACAATATCTCGATAATTAATAAGGTTATTTTAGGAATCAATTATGGCCGATTGGAACGGACAATATATCAGTCCTTATGCGGAACACGGTAAAAAAAGCGAACAAGTTAAAAAGATTACAGTATCTATTCCGATTAAAGTGCTTGAAATTTTGACCAATGAACGTACCCGTCGCCAAATTCGTAATTTGCGCCACGCCACCAACAGTGAACTATTGTGTGAAGCATTTTTACATGCTTTTACAGGTCAACCTTTGCCAACAGATGAAGACCTGTTAAAAGAACGTAGTGACGAAATTCCGGAAGAAGCGAAAAAAATTATGCGTGAATTGGGCATTGATCCGACACAGTGGGAATATTAATTTTTTCACTTCGCATTTTTCGTTTTGCCATCTGCTTTTCTGCTATGATAGAACAAATTATTTTTACTTATTTGTTCTATTATGCGAATACCTCGAATTTATCATCCAACTTCTCTTAATTCACTTACCTCCTGCGCACTTTCTGAAGATGGTGCTAACCATGTCGGCCGTGTTTTACGTATGCAACCGGGCGATCAACTTGAACTTTTCGATGGCAGTAACCATATCTATCAAGCTGTCATCAATGCGGTAACGAAAAAATCCGTTGATGTCGATATTTTGAGTCGTCAGTTAGATGATCGTGAAAGTCCACTTGCGATCCATTTAGGACAAGTGATTTCCCGTGGGGAACGCATGGAATTTACGATTCAGAAATCCGTTGAACTGGGTGTGAATGTCATTACGCCTCTGTGGTCGGAACGTTGTGGCGTGAAATTAGACGGTGAACGCATGGAGAAAAAAATTCAGCAATGGCAAAAAATTGCGATTGCTGCCTGCGAACAGTGCGGACGGAATACCATCCCGGAAATTCGTCCGTTAATGAAATTACAACAATGGTGTGCCGAACCAGATGACGCACTCAAATTAAATTTACATCCAAGAGCCAGTTATTCCATTCGTACTCTGCCGGCAATCCCTAAGGCGGGGGTTCGCTTATTAATCGGTTCGGAAGGCGGTTTGTCCCCACAAGAAATTGCACAAACCGAGGAACATGGCTTTGTGGAAGTCTTATTAGGAAAACGTGTATTACGCACTGAAACCGCAGCGATGGCGGCAATTACCGCCTTGCAAGTGTGTTTTGGTGATTTAGGATAGAGAAAAACGAAATATGATGGATTTACAAGATCATCTCTTGATTGCTATGCCCAATTTAGATGACAGTTATTTTTACCGCTCGGTGATTTATATCTGTGAACATAATGAAAAAGGTTCTATGGGATTGGTATTAAATCAACCGACAGATTTAAGTATTGCGGAGTTGGGTGCCAAGATGAATTTCATGATGGTTAGCAACCGCACTTATAGTGATAAGTTGGTACTTGCCGGCGGGCCGGTCAATGTTGATCGTGGTTTTATTTTGCATACCAACACCCATGAGCCTTTTGATCATAGTTATCGGGTGAACGACAACCTCATGCTGACGACTTCAGCGGATGTCGTGGATACTTTTGGTACGTTATTGGAGCCGGAAAAATACTTGGTGGCACTTGGTTGTGCGAGTTGGGAACCGAATCAGTTGGAACGGGAAATTATGAATAACTCTTGGTTAGTTGTACCAGCAACCGAGCAGATTTTATTTGATTTGCCGTACGAAGAGCGCTGGCTTGCAGCAAATCAATTGTTAGGTATTGATTCCCATAATTTTGCCGGTCAGGTAGGGCACAGTTAATGGGCATTACGGTTATCGCCTTTGATTTCGGCACAAAAAGTATCGGTTGTGCGGTCGGGCAAAGTATTACCGGCACGGCGCAATCCTTACCCGCATTCAAGGCGCAAGACGGTATTCCAAACTGGGAAGCCATTGAAAAGTGTATTCAAGATTGGCAACCTGAACGACTTGTGGTGGGGTTACCATTGAACATGGACGGCACGGAACAGCCGTTAACTTTACGGGCAAAAAAATTTGCTAACCGTCTTCATGGGCGTTTCAATTTGCCGGTGGAGTTACAGGACGAACGATTAACTACCACAGAAGCCCGTAGCGAGATTTTCGAGCGGGGCGGTTATCGCGCGCTCAATAAAAGTAAAGTGGATGGCATTTCAGCCTGCTTGATTTTAGAAAGTTGGTTTGAAAATTACGTTGAGTGACTGGTCATAAAATACATAAAAAATCACCGCACTTTTTATCTTTCAACAAAAAGTGCGGTGTTTTTTTAGCGCGTTTTAATAACCGCGATGGTTATTAATTAAGCTTGACCTTTAACCGCTTTCAAGCCTGGGAACGGCGCTGGTGTACCTGCGCGTTCTAATGCTTCTTCGATACGGATTAATTGGTTGTATTTCGCAATACGGTCAGAACGGCTCATAGAACCGGTTTTGATTTGACCTGCTGCGGTACCCACTGCTAAGTCAGCAATAGTTGCGTCTTCAGTTTCACCGGAACGGTGAGAGATCACAGCAGTGTAACCAGCATCTTTCGCCATTTTAATCGCAGCCAAGGTTTCACTTAAAGAACCGATTTGGTTGAACTTGATTAAGATGGAGTTTGCGATACCTTTTTCGATACCTTCTTTTAAGATTTTGGTGTTAGTTACGAATAAGTCGTCACCCACTAATTGAACGCGGTCGCCTAACACTTTAGTTTGGTATGCGAAGCCTTCCCAGTCAGATTCGTCTTGACCGTCTTCGATAGACACGATTGGGTATTGTTTGGTTAATTCTTCAAGATAGTGTGTGAACTCTTGAGAAGTGAATGAACGGCCTTCGCCTTTCATTTCATATTTGCCAGTTTCTTTGTTGTAGAATTCAGAAGATGCGCAGTCCATGGCTAAAGTCACGTCTTTACCTAATACATAACCTGCTTTTTCTACTGCTTCTTTGATACAGGCTAACGCGTCTGCATTAGAGGCTAAGTTTGGTGCGAAACCACCTTCATCACCGACAGCTGTGCTCATGCCTTTAGATTTTAATACTTTTGCAAGATTGTGGAACACTTCTGCACCGATACGAAGTGCTTCACGTAAGGTTTTCGCACCAACCGGTTGGATCATGAATTCTTGGATATCAACGTTGTTGTCTGCGTGCTCACCACCGTTGATGATGTTCATCATTGGTAATGGCATAGCGTAAACGCCTGGCGTGCCGTTAAGTTCTGCGATGTAAGCGTAAAGTGGTAAACCTTTAGACGCTGCGGCTGCTTTTGCGTTTGCTAAGGATACCGCTAAGATGGAGTTTGCACCGAAGTTAGATTTGTTGTCAGTGCCATCTAAATCGATCATGATTTGGTCGATTTCAGCTTGGTTAGACGCATCTTTACCAAGAATTGCTTCAGCAATCGGGCCGTTTACTGCGGCAACCGCTTTTAATACGCCTTTACCTAAGAAGCGGGATTTGTCGCCGTCACGTAATTCTAACGCTTCGCGAGAACCGGTAGATGCACCTGATGGCGCCGCTGCAAGACCGACGAATCCGCCTTCTAAATGCACTTCGGCTTCCACTGTTGGGTTACCACGAGAGTCGATAATTTCGCGACCAATGACTTTAACGATTTTTGCCATTTTATTTTCCTCATTAAGTTAATTAAAACGGGTTAGTTTGCTCTAAAAATGTCGGTATCATAAAGCTATTTTGTTCCTTTGTCTTGCAAAAACTACAGACAATTTGATTTTGCTCTATGTTTTCTGGCGTCTGAAGTGCGGTTCAATTTTAAGATGAATTTTTCAAGCTATTTCACCACGAATTTGAACGAAAATGTCTCGTCATTCGGCAAAATATTGCAGTAAATTTTTCACCGCACGTTGCCAGTCTTGCGTTTTGGTTACAGCGGAAATCACGGCTATGCTGCCTACCCCGGTGTCCAAAATATCAGGAAAATGCGAAGCACTGATGCCGCCGATTGCGACAGTCGGCATTTTACCTAAGTTTTTCACCTGTGCGGCCAAATTAGCAACGCCTTGAGGGGCGGAAGGCATCTCTTTGGTTTGTGTCGGGAAAATATGTCCGAGGGCAACATAAGAGGGGCGCAACGGTAACACCAGATCGACTTCTTCTTGATTGTGGGTTGAGACACCGAGACGTAGCCCCGCTTGTTGGATGGCGTTTAAATCCGCTGTGAGCAAATCCTCCTGCCCAAGATGGACGCCATAAGCCTGATACTTAATTGCCAACGGCCAAAAATCATCTACAAATAACCGAACTTGATACTGTTTGGCTAAGGTAATACAGCGCGCAATTTCCTCTTCCGCCTGTTCTGCAGTGCGATCTTTAATACGAATTTGTAACGTTTTCACGCCGGCGTGAATGAGCCTTTCAACCCATTCATAACTGTCCACGATGACATACAAGCCCAACTTAAATTCGGTGGGTGCAAAAGGGGCTTTGGGCGGGATGATTTCTGATAAATGAGACACGGCTTCCGACATGGTAATCTCCGATAAGATGAATAAAAAGTAGCTTGCGCGGAAGGTGTGATGAAATGTAAATGGCTAATAACTTGTTCCCTACGCGGGGATTAACCCACAGGTTCCACGGATCTCGCATTCATTGCGATCTCAGCCTTCCGGCACTCCGACAAGAGGGTTCTCAATATAGTGAAAGACAAGAGGCAGAACAAGAGCAAAGGCCATTTTTTGTGAAGTGGATCACGGCGAGAAAATAAAAAAGTGCGGTCAAAAATCCAAGTGTTTTTCTGATCGCACTTTCATTTCAATTTTTCAGAAAGCCGTTAGTCAGATTTTTTCTGATTGGTTTTTGCCGCTTTCACAAAGCCTTCGAATAACGGGTGACCGTCACGTGGCGTAGAGGTGAATTCCGGGTGGAATTGGCAAGCGACAAACCAAGGGTGGTTTGGCACTTCAATGATTTCCACCAGTTTTTTATCGGCGGATAAACCGGTCACTTTTAAGCCTGCTTTTTCGATTTGTGGAAGCAATACGTTATTGACTTCGTAACGGTGACGATGGCGTTCTTCAATGGTTTCTGCACCGTATAATTGACGTGCTAAGCTGCCTTCAATTAAATGGCATTTTTGTGCGCCAAGACGCATGGTGCCACCTAAATCAGATTCATCACTACGGACCTCCGTATTGCCTTCCGCATTTTGCCATTCGGTGATTAAACCTACCACCGGTTGCGGACAAGTGCGGTCGAATTCGGAAGAGTTTGCCTGGGTCATGCCGGCAACATTACGGGCGAACTCGATGAGCGCCACTTGCATACCTAAGCAAATACCTAAATACGGAATATTGTTTTCACGCGCATATTTAGCTGTGAGGATTTTGCCTTCCACACCACGATAGCCGAAGCCACCCGGCACTAAAATACCGTCTAAACCTTTTAAGATGTCAACGCCTTTGGTTTCTACATCTTGTGAGTCGATGTATTTGATATTTACGCTCAAGCGATTTTTTAAACCGGCGTGTTTTAGGGCTTCGTTCACGGATTTATACGCATCCGGTAATTCGGTGTATTTACCCACCATACCGATAGTGACTTCGCCTGTCGGGTTGGCTTGTTGATACAATACTTGTTCCCATTCGGATAAATCGGCCTCCGGGCAAGTTAAGTGGAAGCGATTGCAAATGAAATCGTCCAATCCTTGAGATTTCAAGAGTGCCGGAATTTGGTAAATGGAAGACACATCTTTCAGAGAAATCACCGCGCGTTCCGGTACGTTACAGAATAACGCAATTTTGGCGCGTTCATTTGGCGGAATCATGCGGTCGGAACGGCAAATCAGCACGTCCGGTTGAATGCCGATGGACAACAATTCTTTCACAGAATGTTGTGTCGGTTTGGTTTTGACTTCGCCGGCGGTCGGAATATAAGGAACAAGCGTTAAGTGCATGAAAATCGTGCGTTCACGTCCTACTTGTACGGCAAGCTGACGCAATGCTTCTAAGAACGGGAGGGATTCAATATCGCCTACGGTACCACCCACTTCCACGATAGCCACATCATGTCCCGCTGCGCCATCAATCACGCGTGCTTTAATTTCGTTGGTAATGTGTGGAATCACTTGAATGGTGGCGCCTAAATAATCTCCGCGACGCTCTTTGCGTAACACTTCAGAATAGATTTTACCGGTTGTGAAGTTGTTACGTTTGGTCATTTTTGTACGAATAAAACGTTCGTAGTGACCTAAATCTAAATCGGTTTCCGCGCCGTCTTGGGTCACGAAAACTTCACCGTGCTGGGTCGGGCTCATCGTGCCCGGATCGACGTTGATATAAGGGTCGAGTTTCATGATTGTGACGTTCAAGCCACGCGCTTCTAAGATTGCCGCAAGGGACGCCGCTGCAATACCTTTACCAAGCGAAGAAACCACGCCGCCTGTGACGAAAATATAATTGGTAGCCATAAGAAACCTGTTTGTTACTATTGGAATGAATGGAAAAATTAGAATAAAGATAATCTATCAAGACGGGAGCGTAGTTTACAACAAAGGTCGGATGAACTCAATCGCCGCGCTTGCGGATTTGACAGAAAGTGCGGTGGAAAAATATCACACTTTTTTTATGTTTTATTACGAAATTTCCCCATTTTTGGTGTAAAATCCGCCAAATTTTTATAACAAAAGAGAAATTTATTTTTTATCACAAGAGAAATTTATTATGTTTTCACGTAAAGATATTATTGTTTTAGGTATGATGATTTTTGCCCTGTTTTTAGGTGCAGGAAACATTATTTTCCCACCGATGGAAGGTTATACCGCCGGGCAGCATTGGGCGACTGCGGCATTAGGTTTTGTGGTGACAGGCGTGTTAATGCCATTTATCACCTTAGTAATTGTGTCTGTTTTAGGGCGTGGCGAAGAACTCACTCGCGACCTACCCAAATGGGCTGAAATTTTATTTTTAGCCACCTTATATTTAGTCATCGGTTCTACGTTTGCGATGCCGCGAATTACCAACGTAGCCTATGAAATGGCGTTGGTGCCGTTAGAGATTGTCACGGATACACCGGCAAATCACCTGATTTTTGCCGTAGTCTTTAACATTATTGCTATGTTATTCATGCTAAAACCAAACACCATTATTTCCAGCGTAGGCAAATTTATGACCCCAGCCTTATTGGTGTTATTAGTGGTAGTGACCGTGACAGTCTTTATGTCTCCCTTGTCTGATATTGCTGCACCAAGCAAAAGTTATGCGGACAGCTCAGCATTAACTACCGGGTTAATCAGCGGTTATCAAACCATGGATGTCTTAGCGGCAATTGCTTTCGGCGGCATTGTTGCCCGTGCGTTAAGTGCGAAAAACGTCACTGAACCGCAAAAAATCATGCGCTACACCATTTCTGCCGGCTGCATTTCAGTGGTTTTATTAGCCGCACTTTATTTTTCCCTTTTCTATCTTGGTGCGACCAGTGACCAAGTAGCGCAAGGCGCCAGTAACGGAGGTCAAATTTTCTCTCGTTATGTAAACGTGTTATTTGGCAAAGAAGGTTCTTGGATCATGTCCGGTATCATCTTCTTGGCCAGTTTAACCACCTTAGTGGGCGTGACCAGTGCTTGTGCTTACTATTTTGCTAAATTCTCTAACCGCTTACCGTACTCCTTTTGGGTAGTGGTATTTACTATCATGACGACCATCATTTCCGAAAACGGCTTAACGAAATTATTACAAGTGACCATTCCGGCATTGTTATTAATTTATCCGGTGGCAATCATGTTGGTGGTGTTGCAATTCGTCCGTGCTAAATTACCATGCGTGAAATTAACCTATAACGCCACGATTGCGGTCACCGTGTGTTTTAGTCTGTGCGACAGCTTAAATAACGTGGGATTATTGTCTGACGGCGTGAAACAATTCCTTGGCAATTTCCCATTATATGATAATGGTTTGGCGTGGTTAGTGCCGGCATTAGTCGTGATGTTCTTAACCATGTTGGTTGGTAAACGTGCAAAATAGTTTTCACAGACAACAAAAAACCACCTTTTCGGTGGTTTTTTATTTTGGTTTAATAATAAGAATGTTCGCCGCGTTGATGTTCCGTCACATCTTTTGCGCCTTTTAATTCATCCGGGAAGAGGCTGATTAATTGTTTTTCTACGCCGTCCTTCAAGGTGACATCCACCATGGAGCAACCGTTGCAACCACCACCGAATTGTAGAATCGCATACCCGTCATCGGTGATTTCCAATAAGGTGATTTTGCCGCCGTGGCTTGCTAATTGCGGGTTGATTTGGGTTTGAATGACATATTCCACGCGTTCGATTAACGGCGCATCATCTGCCACTTTACGCATTTTGGCGTTTGGTGCTTTTAAGGTGAGTTGTGCGCCTAATTCTTCCGTAACATAGTCGATTTCTGCGTCTTCCAAAAATGGCAGACTGATGTCATCCACAAAGGCAGAAAAGGTGTCGTATTTGAATTCTGTGTCGCTCGCTTCCACTGAGTTTGGTGGGCAATAAGAGACGCCACATTCCGCATTAGGCGTACCAGGGTTGACGACGAAAATACGAATGTTAGTGCCTTCTTCTTGCTGATCTAATAAACGGCGGAAATGTGCTTGTGCTTCCGCTGAAATGGTAATTTGTTGCATAACGCTCCCACGATAAAACCTAATTAAATTTGTCGGATATGATACGCTTCATGCGGTTTTTTTTCCACCTTTTGGTGTAATAAAAAATGCCGCTGCCTTATCATGCGTTTTATGTTCGGGCCAGCCCCCACACTTGAATATGTGTCACATTCGCTTTGCGTAATAACTTGGCGATTTCGTTTAACGTAGAACCGGTGGTGATCACATCGTCTATTAAGGCAACATGACGATAAGGAAAATCTCTGGCTTTATCGGAAAGTTGAAAGGCATTTTTGAGATTTTGACGTCGATCTTTGGCACTAAGGCCTCGTTGGGTCGGTGTGCGTTTGGTACGAGTAATTAAGTCGTTTTTGACGGGAACCTTGAGCCATTGGCTCAGTTGACGCGCCAATAAGTCCGCTTGGTTATATCCCCGTTGCCATTGCCGAACATGATGTAACGGCACAGGCAGGATCACCTCAGGCAAAGGCAATTGATGATTTCGTCGAGTTTCGCGGATGGCCAAATACAGCAGGCGCGCTAAAGTGCGGTCGAGTTGAAATTGTTTTTGAAATTTAAAGCGATGAATCAGCGTGGAAAGCGGTTCGTTGTAACGCCCGATGATGACCATGCGATCCCACGCCGGTTCCTGCTGTAAACAGTTGCCGCAGTGCAAGGCGTTTTCCATCAGTTCTGAACCACAGCAACCACAATAAGGAAAACGCCGAATCGTTCGATTACAACGGCTACATAAGCCATGTTTGGCAAGTTTAAGAGGCGCATGGCAATGCACGCAGCTGGATTGAAAAACGTTCATAAAAGCGACCGCACTTGATTAAGAAAACCGGCACATCATAAAGTGCGGTGCTTTTTTTCGTTGTTTTTTTGCCCGATTTTAGGATCTGCCTCGCAAAAATGCTAAAATCAGGCAACATTTCTGCCAGACAGTGAATTTAATAGAAGAGAAAAGCATGACAATCCCGAATTATCGAGACCAAATCAAAGTGGTCTTTTTTGATATTGACGATACGTTGTTTATGAAAGAACGTGATTTTCTGCCGGCAACGGTGCCGGTGTTTATGCGTAAGTTGAAAGAAAATGGCATTATTCCTGCCATTGCCACAGGGCGTACTCGTTGTGCTTTCCCGCATAAATTGAAGCAGGTGATAGAGCAGGAAGGCATCGATTTGTTTGTGACCATGAACGGGCAAATGGCGAGTTATCGCGGGCAAGTCATTGAGAAACATGTGATTCCAACGGAAAAAATTCGCCGTTTAGTGCATTTTTTTGAGCAACATAATATGCCTTATGCGTTTGTCGCGGATCATACGGTGGCGGTTTCAGAGCGGAATTCAGTGGTGCAGTTTGCGATGGATCCGATCTTGAAAGATTACATCGTGGATAAAGCCTTTTTTGAAACAAATGATGTTAGCCAAGTGCTGCCGTTTTATCGCGCGGAACAGGATGAGTTGGTGCGGAATTCAGGCGTATTAGATGGCTTGCGCGTGGTGCGTTGGCATGAAGATTCTGTGGATTTATTTGATGCAGAAGGCTCGAAAGCACGTGGTATTCAAGCGGTGGTCAAGCATTTGGGACTACAGATGGATAATGTGATGGCGTTCGGTGATCAATTAAACGATTTGGAAATGTTAAGCACCGTGGGCGTAGGTGTGGCGATGGGCAATGGACATGAAAAACTCAAAGCGATTGCCGATCATGTGGCGGAACAGCTTGACCAAGACGGCATTTATCGGTTTTTACTCAAAGCCGGATTAATTGACGAATAAAAAATAACGCGCTGAAAAGCGCGTTTTTTATATCTTTAGTCAATCGCATAACCTTGCGGTGGTAAGCGGTTGCCGTCTAAATAGGCATGGTTGTCGATTAACTTGAGTCTTCCCTCAGCAAACCATTTTATTGCCAACGGATAAAAACGAATTTCTTGTTCTTTGACCCGTTGCTCAATATCTGCAATATCATCTTCGGCAAAAATAGGCACTTTGGCTTGTAGCACAATGGCGCCGCCATCCACTTCTTCATTGACAAAATGAATGGTCATGCCGTGTTCCGTCTCACCGGCTTCGATAGCGCGTTGATAGGTATGTAGCCCGGGATATTTTGGCAATAAGGAAGGGTGAATGTTGAGAATTTTTCCCGCAAAGCGTTGGGTAAATTCTGCCGTGAGGATTTTCATGTAGCCGGCCAGCACAATTAAATCTGCACCGAGATTGTCGATTTCATCTGCGATATGGCGATCCATGGCGAGATTGTCGGCATAATTGCTACGCAAAAAAGTGCGGTAAAAAATACCCGCACTTTTCGCCCGCTGTAGCCCAAAGGCATCCGCTTGATTGCTGAATACGCCAACGACTTCACCGTCAATATAGCGCGATTCACAAGCATCAATAATCGCCTGTAAATTCGCGCCATAACCGGAAATAAGAACAACGATTTTTTTCATTAACGAATAACAACTTGCGGTTCGTTTTCATTAGCGAGATGTTGAATATCCCCGATGACCCAAGCGGTTTCACCTGCCTGTTGTAGCAGACCTAATGCAGTTTCCACGTCTTCTTGTGGCAATGCAATCACCATACCCACCCCACAGTTAAAGGTGCGATACATTTCGTAGTCGGTGATATTGCCTTGTTGTTGCAACCAATTAAATACTGTCGGCCATTGCCAGCTGTTTTCATTGATCACCGCTTTGACGCTGTTTGGTAATACGCGCGGGATATTTTCCCAGAAACCGCCACCGGTTAAGTGAGCGATAGCGTGAACATTCACGTGTTTGATTAATTGTAGAATGGATTTTACGTAGATTTTTGTCGGTGCCAGTACATGGTCGGCTAATGGACGGCCCTCTAATTGGGCTTCAGCAGGGTTCACACCGGCAACATCAATCACTTTGCGAATTAAAGAATAGCCGTTAGAGTGTGGGCCACTAGAAGCGAGGGCGATTAACGCATCGCCAACTTTGACTTGACTGCCATCAATAATTTCCGATTTTTCCACCACGCCGACGCAGAAACCGGCAAGGTCGTAATCGCCTTCGTGGTACATGCCCGGCATTTCTGCCGTTTCGCCGCCCACTAAAGCGCAGCCGGATTGTTCACAACCGTTTGCAATTCCTTTAATCACGTTGGCGGCAACATCTACATCTAATTTGCCTGTGGCATAATAATCCAGGAAGAATAACGGTTCGGCACCTTGTACCACCAAATCGTTTACACACATTGCCACCAAATCGATACCGATACTGTCGTGACGATTTAAATCAATGGCTAAACGCAATTTTGTGCCGACACCGTCAGTACCTGACACCAAAATCGGCTCTTTATATTTAGATGGAATGGCACAAAGTGCAC
Organism: Aggregatibacter sp. oral taxon 513; assembly: GCF_018128305.1. Classification (NCBI taxonomy): domain Bacteria; kingdom Pseudomonadati; phylum Pseudomonadota; class Gammaproteobacteria; order Pasteurellales; family Pasteurellaceae; genus Aggregatibacter; species Aggregatibacter sp. oral taxon 513. The sequence goes on along the minus strand of NZ_CP072381.1, from coordinate 1,708,506 downwards.
CGAAACCGCCTAAACCGCCCATCACCTCAGGACGAGTGGTGCGTTTTACTTCCGGTTTAATGCGTTCAACTAATTCATTACCTGCATGAATATCCACGCCGGCATCTTTATAACTTAAGGATTGTGTACTCACGATGGCTTCCCGTTAATGATGACTAAATTAATTAGGGCGCCATTGTACACGCTTACGCAAACGTTTGCGATACGTGTAAAGAATTTTTCTCCGAAAGCCGGCTTTCAATTAGCTATTGAATAAGAATTGTGCCAAAATGAAAGGCATAGGAATAGTGCCCTTTGGCGTGAATAAGGAGTCTGATATGAAAAAAACGTTTGTATTTTTAACCGCACTTTTATTGGCTGCTTGCTCTTCCTCGCCTTCCACCAAGCCGGCGTTAAATTCACAAGTCAATGCGAAAGCGCAGGGCGATGTTCCGCTTGTTCCGCCAAAAGAAACGAAAAACGGTTTTTTACAACTTGTGCCGGGTATTTTTTATTATGTGGACACCAATTCCGTTTGGGTAGATAACAAGGACAAACGCCTGATTCATTTTGATGTGGTGATTAACTTGGACAAAGGGTTATATGTATTCAAAGATCATCCGACGCTTTATGCCAAATCCATGCGCCAATATAAAATTTTAAATTGTGAGAGCCACTATTTTACCCACGTGCGCAGCGATTTCTACGCTGATTTTTGGGGTGACGGTATTCGCACCGCGCCGAAACGCCAATCTCAACATACTATCGCGTTACAGCCACAATCTTCCCTTTATACGTTAGGGCAAGTGATGTGTGCGAACATGTACCGTCGGAAATAAGAAAAGAAAAAGTGCGGTAGATTTTGACCGCACTTTCTGTCACTGAGATAACAAAAAAGCCATTTAGCATTCACTAAATGGCTTTTGTTTTTATGTTTTATTGTTTAGCCACAATTTTGCCGTCAACGTAATCCACGCTAATCGGTTTTTCCGGTAATAAACTACCGGAAAGGATTTGTTGCGCTAACGGGTTCTCAATTTCTTGCTGAATCGCACGTTTTAATGGACGCGCGCCGTAAATCGGGTCATAGCCGATTTCGCTAATGAAATTGAGGGTGGCATCCGTAAAGTGCAACACATAGCCACGGCTTTCCATGCGGTTGATTAAGCGTTTTAACTGAATTTCCGCAATGGCGCGAATGTTGTCTTTATTCAACGGATGGAACACCACGGTTTCGTCAATTCGGTTAATAAATTCCGGACGGAAATGTTGGCTCACCACAGACATCACTAACGCTTTCATGTCGTCGTAGCTTTCTTCTTGGTTGCCTTGAATCAAATCGGAGCCCAAGTTAGACGTCATGATCACCACCGTATTGCGGAAATCCACGGTTCTGCCTTGTCCGTCGGTTAAACGGCCGTCATCCAACACTTGCAACAAGATGTTGAATACATCGTGGTGCGCTTTTTCCACTTCGTCGAGCAAAATCACAGAATACGGGCGACGACGTACGGCTTCGGTTAAATAGCCGCCTTCTTCATAGCCCACATAGCCCGGAGGTGCGCCGACCAAGCGGGACACGCTGTGTTTTTCCATGAATTCGGACATATCGATACGCACCATGGCATCTTCGCTGTCGAATAAGAATTTCGCCAAGGTTTTACACAATTCGGTTTTACCCACACCGGTTGGCCCTAAGAACAAGAAGGAACCAATTGGGCGATTCGGATCGGAAAGACCGGCACGGCTACGACGAATGGCATTCGCCACAGCATCCACGGCTTCGTTTTGCCCGATAACCCGTTTGTGCAATTCTTCTTCCATGCGCAAGAGTTTTTCTTTTTCGCCTTCCATCATTTTAGCGACCGGAATGCCGGTGGCACGGGAAAGTACTTCGGCAATTTCCTCGTCGGTAACACGATAGCGTAATAGGCTCATTTCTTTGCCTTCCGCACCTTCTGCTGCAGCTAATTGTTTTTCCAATTCCGGAATTTTACCGTATTGCAATTCGGACATTTTGCTCAAATCACCGGCACGACGGGCTTGTTCCATTTGGGTACGGGCGTTTTCCAATTCAGCTTTAATGTGTTGAGTACCTGAAAGGGCAGCTTTTTCGGATTTCCACACTTCTTCTAATTCAGCGTATTCCCGTTCTTTTTCCGCTAATTCTTTTTCTAACATCTCCAAGCGTTTGCGGCTGGCATCGTCATCTTCTTTTTGTAACGCCTGTTGTTCCAATTTGAGTTGGATAATACGGCGATCCAAGCGATCCAACGGCTGTGGTTTGGAGTCGATTTCCATCCGAATGCTGGATGCGGCTTCGTCGATCAAGTCGATGGCTTTATCCGGTAACTGGCGATCGGAAATGTAACGATGGGACAATGTTGCCGCTGCCACAATAGCCGGGTCGGTAATTTGCACATGGTGATGGATTTCATAACGTTCTTTTAAGCCGCGCAAAATAGCAATGGTATCTTCCACGCTTGGTTCGCCCACAAACACTTTTTGGAAACGACGTTCAAGAGCCGCGTCTTTTTCAATGTATTGGCGATATTCGTCTAACGTAGTCGCGCCTACACAATGCAATTCACCGCGTGCCAAACTTGGTTTTAACAAGTTGCCCGCATCCATGGCACCATCGGTTTTACCCGCACCCACCATGGTGTGAATTTCATCAATAAATAAAATGACACGGCCTTCTTCCTGCGCCAATTCTTTCAAAACGGCTTTCAGGCGTTCTTCAAATTCACCGCGATATTTTGCCCCGGCGATTAATGCGCCCATATCAAGTGAAAGTACGCGTTTATTTTTTAAACCTTCCGGCACTTCGCCGTTTACAATACGTTGTGCCAACCCTTCCACAATGGCGGTTTTACCCACGCCCGGTTCACCGATAAGCACAGGGTTGTTTTTGGTGCGGCGTTGCAACACTTGAATGGTGCGGCGGATTTCTTCATCACGCCCAATCACAGGATCCAATTTGCCACTTTCCGCACGAGCGGTTAAGTCGATAGTATATTTTTCTAAGGCTTGGCGGCTTTCTTCCGCATTTTGGTCATTCACGTTTTGTCCTCCACGAATATGATCGATGGCTTGTAAAATTTGTTCTTTTTTCGCACCGCACTTTTTCAGTATCTCGCTAACAGTGCCTTTTTCTTCCAAGGCAGCAAGTAAAAAGAGTTCGGAGGAGATAAATTTATCCTGCCGTTGTTGCGCCAATTTATCGCATAAATTCAAGATGTTAAGCAACTGACGGGAAAGTTGTACATCACCGCCATTGCCGGACACTTGCGGAAGTTTTGCAAGTTCGTTGTTGAGTTCGTTGCGCAACGCAGCAACATTCACACCACTTGCGGTTAAAATCGGTGCCACCGAACCGTCTTGTTGATTTAACAAGGCACTCAATAAATGCACCGGTTCAATAAATTGATTATCCTTGCCAATCGCTAAAGATTGCGCTTCAGCAATGGCTTGTTGGAATTTAGTGGTAAATTTTTCAATATTCATAAGTATTTCCTTCTTCGTTCCATGGATGTTCTGTTGAACATTTGTTCGCCAAATTTAAATAAGATCGTTTTGAGGGATTTCAAGAGAAAAAATGAAAAATTTAGTCTTGCCTATGAATTTTTTAGATTTGATAGGTTTTATTTGTTTGAACTTTTAGTACATCTTTGGCTCTAACAAAAGCGTTTATCATAGAAAAGTGCGGTGTTTTTTCGCCGTCTTTTTATTTAGTAAATAAAGGAAGAAAACATGAAATTATTAAAATCTTTGTTGGCGTTAGCGGTTGCTATTGCTGTTTCCTCTACTGCATTGGCGGAAGAAAATGTTTTATCTGAAGTGAAAGAAGGCGCAAAATCTGCATGGCAAACCGTGAAAGAAGACAGTAAAGCGGCTGGCACTAAAATAAAGAATGGTGCAGTGAAAGTAAAAGAGACGACGAAAGAAAAATTCGGTGAGGCCAAGGATGCAACCAAAGAGAAATTTAGCGAAGCTAAAGAGGCAACAAAAGAAAAGTTGACTGAGGCGAAAGAGGTTACTCAAGAAAAAGTTGCAGAAGGTAAGAAAGCGATAAAAGACAAATTACGCAATGACAAACCGGCACAGGTGGAAGATAAATCTACCGCGAAAGAAAAAAGTGCGGTGGAAAATAAAGCCAAAATGACACAAGGTAAAAAAGTGGATATTAATACCGCGGATGCGGCGACATTAGAAAGTTTGTCCGGTATTGGTGAGGCGAAAGCCAAAGCGATTATTGAGTATCGTGAGAAAAACGGTAAGTTTAAAAATCTAGATGATTTATCTAAAGTGCCAGGTATTGGCGATGCAACATTAGAAAAAGTGAAATCTCACGTGCGTTTTAATTAATTTTCCAAGACAAAAAGAAGGGCTGTATTGAACAGCCCTTTGTTTTTAGAAAATAGAGATTATTTTACTAGTTGCACTAAAATACGGCGAATTGGTTCTGCTGCACCCCATAATAATTGGTCGCCGACAGTGAATGCTGCCAAATATTCAGGTCCTAAGTTGAGCTTGCGTAAACGTCCTACCGGAACGCTTAATGTGCCGGTGACTTTGGTTGGCGTGAGTTCACGCAAGGAACTTTCTTTATCGTTCGGAATGACTTTCACCCACTCGTTGTGTGATGCCAAAATTTGCTCGATTTCTGCCAGTGGAATGTCGCGTTTTAATTTGATGGTGAACGCTTGGCTGTGGCAGCGTAATGCACCAATACGCACACATAAACCGTCAACCGGAATTGGATTGTTGCTTAATCCTAAAATCTTATTGGTTTCCGCATAGCCTTTCCATTCTTCTTTGGTTTGACCATTTTCTAATAATTTGTCGATCCAAGGGATCAAACTGCCTGCGAGAGGCGCACCAAAATTATCAATCGGGAAATTGTTGTCGCGCATTTTCGCGGTAACAGCGCGTTCAATGTCTAAAATAGAGGAATTCGGATCTGCTAATAAGCCTTTCACTTCACCGTTTAATTCGCCCATTTGCACTAATAATTCACGCATGTTTTTCGCACCGGCACCACTGGCGGCTTGGTAAGTCGCAACGGAGATCCATTCCACTAAATCTTTCTCGAATAAACCGCCTAATGCCATTAACATTAAACTTACGGTACAGTTACCGCCCACATAGGTTTTTACACCGTTTTTCAACCCTTCGCTGATGACGTGCTGGTTTACCGGATCCAATACGATTATCGCATCCTTTTCCATACGTAATGCAGATGCTGCATCGACCCAGTAGCCATTCCAACCGGTAGCTTTTAATTTTGGATAAACTTCGTTGGTGTAATCGCCGCCTTGGCAGGTGACGATAATGTCGAGTTTTTTCAGCTCTTCAATATCGAATGCATTTTTTAAGGTACCGGCATCTTTTCCACTGAAAGTCGGTGCAGGCTGTCCAGCTTGAGAGGTCGTAAAGAAAACCGGATTGATATTTGCAAAATCATTTTCTTGCTGCATGCGATCCATTAAAACGGAACCGACCATTCCGCGCCAACCGATAAAACCAACGTTTTTCATAAGTTTGTCCTTCTAAATAAGATTGAAAATATGTTGTGTAAGCGCGTAATTAATAGCAAGAGAACGCAAATAAAAGCAAGTATTTTTCCGATATTTTTTTACTTTTTAAAATAATCCCAAAACTGACCGCACTTTTTCTTTTATTTGTCTTAATGTTAAGGTCAGAAAACAGGGAGTTGATATGAGCAAAGCGATTGAATTTATGCTATGTTAAATATCGTTTTTATTGTGCTAATGGGTGGCTTTAACCTTATGGAAAAAATCATTATTGATGAAAATCAGTTTTTTAGAACGATTTCTCGTATCTCACATGAAATCATTGAAAAACATCATACGTTAGATAATTTGGTCATTGTCGGTATTAAACGACGGGGCGCGGAAATTGCGGCGTTAATTAAACATAAAATTAAAGAATTAACGCAAGTTGAACTTCCTTCTTTTGATTTGGATATCACCTTTTATCGCGATGATCTTGAGCCAACCCAAGAAGAGCGGGTGCCGATTTATAGTGGCGCTTCCGATTTTATTAATATCCAGCATAAAGAAGTGATTTTAGTGGACGATGTGCTGTTTACCGGTCGTACGATTCGTGCTGCGTTGGATGCGTTAGTGGATTTTGGACGTGCAGCAAAAGTGGAGTTGGTGATTTTCGTGGATAGAGGGCATCGTGAATTACCAATTCGTGCAGATTATGTAGGGAAAAATGTGCCGACCAGTCGCAGTGAAAATATTCAGGTACGTACCATGAAGTTTGACCAATGTTACGAAGTGGCGTTATTAACGAAATAAATTTGTGAACCTTTATTAAAATTGATAATCTAAACAACAATTTCAACCCTATAACGGAATATTAACGAAGATGAATTTGAAGTCTGTTTTGTTTGTCGCACTTGGTTTTGTGGCATTTATTGCAAATGCGCAAGCTGAGGAAAAAGTGGTTGCGACAGTAAACGGCGTTCCTGTGTTGGAAAGCCAAGTAAAAAGTGCTTTAACGAAGAAAAGTAATCGCCAAGCAGCTTTAGATAAAGTGATTGACGATATTTTGGTTGCGCAGGCAGTAAAAGAATCCGGTGTCTCCGTTAATAATGCGCAAGTGGATCAAATTATTGAAGGCATCGCAGCGCAAAACGGTTTAACTTTCGGTCAGTTGCTTGATGCTCTTGATTATCAAGGCATTAGTTATGCGGCATATCGTCAACAAATTGCGCAACAACTGATGATGTCGGAAGTACGTAATCGCGCAATTAGCCAAAGCGTTGATGTCTCTCGTGAACAGGTTGAAGCGTTAGCAAAAAAAATGTTGGCAGATGCTAAGGCAAAAGGCAACGTGGCGAAACTGACGGATACCCAATACGAAGTGCGTCATATTTTGTTAAAACTCAACCCGTTATTAAACGATGCACAGGCCAAAGCACAGCTTGAACAAATCCGTGCGGATATTCTTGCCGGCAAAACAACGTTTGCTGATGCTGCATTAAAATATTCCAAAGATTATTTATCCGGTGCTAACGGCGGTAGCTTAGGTTATGCTTTCCCGGAAATGTACGTGGGCCCGTTTAATAAAGCGGTACGTACAACAAAACAAGGTGTCATTAGTGCGCCGTTTAAAACTGAATTTGGATGGCATATTTTGGAAGTGACTAATACTCGTCAGGCGGACCGCACAGAAGATGCTTATCGTCAAAAAGCCTACGAGCAAATCGTCAATCAGCAATTGCAAGATTCAGCCCGCGACTGGGTACAAGCATTGCGTAAACGAGCCAACATTAAATACATAAATTAACGGAAATCCCGACCCAATGGTCGGGATTTTGCTTTATAATACACCGCACTTTTCGTTATTTTTATAAGATCTTATTCAATGAATTCAAAAAAGCATTTAGGCCATACGGCGCGTAAACGGTTCGGGCAAAACTTTTTGCACGACAACAATGTGATTCAAAATATCGTGGCGGCAATCTATCCGCAAGCCAATCAATTTTTAGTGGAAATTGGTCCGGGCTTGGGGGCACTGACAGAACCTGTTGCGGAGCAAGTGGAGCATTTGACTGTATTAGAGCTTGACCGTGATTTGGCGGAGCGCTTACGTCACCACCCGTTTTTACATCAAAAACTCAATGTCATCGAAACCGATGCTATGCAGTTTGATTTTTCCTCTCTTTATGAACAAGAGCATTTGGCAGAGAAAGGTCAAAAACTGCGTGTGTTTGGTAACTTGCCGTATAACATTTCTACGCCGTTAATGTTCCATTTGTTTAAATATCATCACATTATTCAAGACATGCATTTCATGTTGCAGAAAGAAGTGGTGAAACGCCTATGTGCCGCGCCAAACAGCAAGGCTTATGGAAGATTGACTATTATGGCGCAATATTTCTGCCAAGTGATGCCGGTGTTGGAAGTGCCACCGAGTGCCTTCAAGCCTGCGCCGAAAGTCGATTCTGCGGTGGTTCGTTTAATTCCGCATGCCACATTGCCGCATCCGGTGAAAGATTTATATTGGCTTAATCGCGTCTGTTCTCAGGCATTTAATCAACGTCGCAAAACGTTGCGTAATGCCTTGTCCGGCTTATTTTTACCGGAAAATCTGACCGCACTTAATATCGATTTAAATGCACGTGCAGAAAATCTCAGCATTGCCGATTATGCCCGTTTAGCGAACTGGTTGGCGGATAACCCACCGGCAGAGGTGAGCAAAGAGGATGTGGTGGAGTCGGAAGAATAAAAAGAGCGGTCAAAAATGGCGACATATTTAGTGGGCGACCTACAAGGTTGTTATGACGAATTGCAGATGTTATTGGATCGAGTGAAATTCGACCCAACACAAGATACACTTTATTTAACCGGTGATTTGGTGGCACGGGGCGATAAATCGCTGGAATGTCTACGTTTCGTTAAATCCTTGGGAACTGCCGCTTACACCGTCTTAGGTAATCATGATTTACATTTAATTTCCACCGCACTTGGCATTAAAAAAATCAAACCTCGTGATCGTGTTGCACCGATTTTTGCCGCACCGGATTTTTTTGAATTAATCCATTGGCTACGTCAACAACCTTTATTGATTCACCACGAACAACTGAATTTCGTTATGACGCACGCCGGTATTTCGCCCGATTGGGATTTGGCGACCGCCAAAGCCTGTGCTAATGAAGTGGAAAATGTGCTGCGTCATGGCAATTATCGCTATCTCATTGAAAATATGTATTCGGAACAGCCTGATCGTTGGTCGCCAAATTTAAAAGGACTGGATCGTCTGCGTTACATTATTAATGCTTTTACTCGCATGCGTTTTTGCTATCGGGATCATCGCCTCGATTTTGCATGTAAACTGCCCATCAAAGAGGCACCGAAGAACCTTGCCCCCTGGTTTGCTTTAGACAATCCGCTGTATCAAACCGAAAATATTGTTTTTGGTCATTGGGCGAGCTTAGTGGATGAAATCACGCCACCGAATATTTATGCCCTCGATACCGGTTGCGTTTGGAACAATCGTCTCACTCTGTTGCGCTGGGAAGATAAGTGCTATTTCACCCAAAGTGCGGTCAAAAATTACAGTGATTTTTAGGAAGAATCATGAATTTCATTAATGCCGATGCGTGCGATCTCTTTAACATTCCCTTCTTCCAATTTGCCCAAATGAAGAAGTTTTGTCCCGAAGATATTCCGCAAATTAAGGCGGATTACAAAGTTCATTGGGATACGTGGAAAGCTACCATTTTGCAGGTGGCTGCCGAACTCGGTACCCCCTTTGCCAAGCCGCATATTGAAAGTTGGACGAACGGTTGGCAAGTACGAGGGCATTTCTTTGCCTATTTTAAATATGAATATAACCTTAATTCCGCTGCGATTTTGTCGGTGTTGCTGAATCGTCGTCGTTTATCGGTGAGTTTAGATTGGCATTGTTATCGCGCTGATCGCTCACAAATTAACGTGCAGCAATATAATCAATGGCTCGAGCATGTTGATTTTGCTCGCTTTGCCGAATTCAATATTTGGCGTGGTGATGAAAGCGAATACGATGATTTCCGTAAAGTCAGCCAGTTGAGCCAAAAGGACTTAACTTTGCGTTCTGACGAGGATTTTTGGTGCATTGGGCGAAATGTAGAAAAAGCGGAATTGGATAAATTAGATGTGACGCAATTTATTGTGGAAAGCATTCGTGATTTATTGCCATTATATGAGGCTTGCCACCAAGTTAAGCCGTAAAAAATATCCGAAATTCCCACCGCACTTCCTGTTATTTTTCCCCATTTTACGCTATTCTATGGCGTATTTTCTAAGTTAAAACCCGCTAAAGTGCGGTCTATTTTTAAGGTGATTTTTTATGCAAGAACAATATCGTCCTGATTTGCTTGAACCGGAAGTGCAAAAATTCTGGCAGGACAATAAAACTTTCAAAGCGGTACAAGATAACAACAAAGAAAAATATTACTGTCTTTCCATGTTGCCGTATCCATCCGGCCGTTTGCACATGGGGCATGTGCGTAATTACACCATCGGTGATGTGGTTTCCCGTTATCAACGCATGATTGGTAAAAACGTGTTACAACCAATGGGTTGGGATGCGTTTGGTTTGCCTGCGGAAGGTGCGGCAGTAAAAAATAATACTGCCCCGGCAAAATGGACTTACGAAAATATTGAATACATGAAAAACCAGTTGCAACTGCTCGGCTTCAGTTATGACTGGGATCGTGAAGTGACCACGTGCCGTCCGGAATATTACAAATGGGAGCAATGGTTCTTTACCGAGTTATACAAAAAAGGCTTGGTGTATAAGAAAACCTCTACGGTGAACTGGTGTCCGAACGATAAAACCGTCTTGGCAAACGAGCAGGTGCATGAAGGTTGTTGCTGGCGCTGTGATACGCCGGTGGAACAAAAAGAAATTCCACAATGGTTTATTAAAATTACCGATTATGCCGAGCAATTATTGAATTGCTTGGATGACTTGCCACAATGGCCGGATCAAGTCAAAACCATGCAACGCAACTGGATTGGTCGTTCTGAAGGCGTGGAAATCACCTTTGATATTAAAGATACCAACGAAAAATTAGCGGTTTATACCACCCGTCCGGACACGTTCTACGGCGTGAGTTATGTGGCGGTAGCGGCAGCTCATCCATTGGCGACACTTGCGGCGCAAAATAATCCTGAATTAGCAGAGTTCATTCAAGAAGCGAAAAACACTAAAGTTGCGGAAGCGGACATCGCCACCATGGAGAAAAAAGGTATGGCTACCGGTTTGTATGCGGTGCATCCGTTAACCGGTGAACAAGTGCCTGTGTGGGTGGCGAACTTTGTGTTAATGCATTACGGTACCGGCGCGGTAATGGCTGTGCCGGCACACGACCAGCGCGACTATGAATTCGCACAAAAATACGGTTTGGCAGTGAAACAAGTGATCGAACCGATGAACGGTGAAGAAATTGATTTAACCAAACAAGCCTTTACCGAACACGGCAAACTGATTCATTCCGCTGAGTTTAATGGCTTGCCATTTGATGCGGCATTTAATGGCATCGCCGATAAATTAGAAAAATTAGGCGTGGGCAAACGCCAAGTGAATTACCGTTTACGCGACTGGGGCGTCTCTCGTCAACGTTATTGGGGCGCGCCGATTCCAATGTTAACCTTGGAAAACGGTGATGTAGTGCCGGTGCCAATGGAAGATTTACCTATCATTCTGCCGGAAGATGTGGTGATGAATGGCGTGAACAGCCCGATTAAAGCGGATCCTGAATGGGCGAAAACGACCTATCAAGGCAAGCCGGCGTTAAAAGAAACTGACACCTTCGACACCTTTATGGAGTCTTCTTGGTATTACGCCCGTTACACTTGCCCGGAATATCAACAAGGCATGTTAAACAGTGAAGAAGCGAACTACTGGTTGCCGGTGGATCAATATATCGGCGGTATCGAGCATGCGACCATGCATTTATTGTATTTCCGTTTCTTCCATAAATTATTGCGTGATGCAGGCCTTGTTACCAGTGATGAACCAGCAAATAAATTGTTATGCCAAGGCATGGTGTTAGCGGATGCGTTCTATTACACCAGCCCGACCAATGAACGTATTTGGGTTTCACCAACCAAAGTGACTTTAGAGCGTGACGACAAAGGTCGTATCGTGAAAGCGGTGGATGATGAAGGCCATGAGTTGGTGCACGCCGGTATGACGAAAATGTCGAAATCCAAAAACAACGGCATCGACCCGCAAGAAATGGTGGAAAAATACGGCGCGGACACTGTGCGCTTGTTCATGATGTTTGCCTCGCCTGCGGAAATGACCTTGGAATGGCAAGAATCCGGTGTGGAAGGCGCGAAACGTTTCTTAGCGCGTGTATGGAATTTGGTGTTTGAATACAGCAAAAATCCAACAAAAACAGCCGTCAATCCGACCGCACTTTCTAGCGTTCAAAAAGCGTTACGTCGTGATGTCCACAAAACCATTGCGAAAGTAAGCGATGACATTGGTCGTCGTCAAACGTTCAATACAGCGATTGCGGCAATCATGGAATTAATGAATAAACTCACCCGCGCACCGTTAGATGACGAGCAAGATCGTGCAGTGATGGCAGAAGCCTTGAGCGCTGTCGTGCGTATGCTTTATCCAATTACACCGCACATTTGTTTCCGTTTATGGAAAGAACTGGGTAATCAAGACATTATTGACTTTGCGCCTTGGGTGGAAGCGGATCCTGATGCGATGATTGAAGATGAAAAATTGATTGTGGTTCAGGTGAACGGAAAAGTGCGTGGTAAAGTCACTGTCGCTGCAGATGCAGATGAAGAAAGTGTGAAAGCGATCGCCTTTGCCGATGAAAACGTCAAACGCTTTACCGACGGAACGCAAATCGTTAAGGTAATTTACGTTGCTGGCAAATTACTTAATGTTGTGGTGAAACCGCAGTAATCTAATCAAAAAATGACCGCACTTAACGCAAAGTGCGGTCGATTTTTAAGGTGATTTTTATGTTTAAACAGCTCAAATCCTTACTTCTTACCGCCAGTGTTTTTGCTTTATCCGCTTGCGGATTTCATTTCCAAAACGGTGAATTGATTCCGCAAGAATTGCAAACCTTACACTTGGAAAGTAGCGATCCTTATAGTGACATGGCGGTGTCTATGCGTCGTCAATTACAGTTGAATAATGTTAATTTGGTAGAAGCTAAGGCGGGTGTGCCGGTTTTACGTTTGAATAAGACAACGACATCTGAGCATGTGGTTTCTATTTTTAAACAAGGTCGTGAAGCAGAAAAACTCTTAGTTTTAGACGTAGAAGCCAGTGTGAAATTGCCAAATAAAGAGGCTTTCCCAATTTCGACTAAAGTGAATCGTACGTTCTTTGATTATTCTCGAGCAGCCTTGGCGAAATCTTCGGAAAAAGAGGTGATTTGGCAAGACATGCGTGAGCAAGCGGCTCGTCAGTTAATGAATAAAATGGTTGCCTTGCAACATCAAATTCAAGTGAAATAATGAACCGTTTATTTCCTGAGCAACTTATCCCTTCGTTAGAGCGCAAATTAGCTGCGCTCTATTTTTTAGTGGGGGAAGATCCGTTATTAATTGAAGAAAGCCTGGATGCTATTCAACAAGCGGCAACGAAAGCGTTATTTGATGAAAAAATCCAGTTGGAAATTAATGCCTCTACCGACTGGAATGATTTGTTCGAGCGGGTGCAATCCATGGGCTTATTTTTCAATAAGCAGATTATCGTATTAGATTTACCTGAAAATTTGACCGCACTTTTACAAAAAAATCTGTCGGAGTTTATCTCTTTACTGACGCCTGATGTGTTGCCGGTGCTGCGTTTTACCAAGTTGACCAAAACCACGGAAAAACAAGCGTGGTTTGTGGCGGCTAACCAATATGAACCGCAAGCTGTCGTCATTAATTGCCAAACACCGAATGCGGAGCAGTTGCCTCGTTGGGTGACAAATCGGGCAAAATCATTGGGCTTAAGCATTGATCAGGAAGCGGTACAGTTGCTTTGTTATAGCTATGAAAATAATCTGTTGGCACTCAAACAAACGCTGCAATTACTGGATTTGTTGTATCCTGATCGTAAATTGACCTTTGCTCGTGTTAATAGCGTGGTGGAGCAGTCTTCAGTGTTTACGCCGTTTCAATGGGTGGATGCCATGCTGGCGGGGAAAGCGACTCGCGCTTGCCGGATTTTAAATGGTTTAAAAGAGGAAGATGTTCAGCCGATTGTTTTATTACGCACGTTGCAGCGGGATTTAATGACATTATTGGAACTTGGCAAAAGCGACCAACGACCATCGCTTGATTCGTTATTACCTACCTCTCAGCTGCGTGAACACTTTGATCGTTTAAAAGTATGGCAGAACCGCAGGGCGTTGTTTACGCAAGCGGTCCAACGTTTAACTTACCGTAAACTTTATCTTTTCTGTCAACAGCTTGCGGAAGTTGAGCGTAGTGTAAAACAAGAATTTAATGATGATGTTTGGCTGCAACTGGAAGCGTTGACCATTGAGTTTTGTGCTACCTCATAATGCCTAATGGTTATTATTGTTTATCTTTATCGCTAAAATTTGTATAATAGGCCGTCGCCTGACTTGAGGCGATATTTTCAAACCATTATGGAGAAAAAAATGAAAAAAGTATTAGTTGCAGTATTATTATCCGGTTTTGCAATGTCCGCATCTGCTGGCTTATCTAAAAGCTGTGAAACATATTTTGCTGAAATCGACTCTTTTGTGAGTGCAGTACCTGCAGCACAACAAGCGATGATGAAACAACAATATGAAGCAAGCAAACAACAATTATCTGCTTTACCAGAAGCTGCACAAGAGCAAGCTTGCTCCCAAGCAACTGAACAATTAAAACAAGCTAAAGCAGCAATGGGCAAATAATCCGGCTTTTTGTTTTTTTCAAAGACCCGACATATGTTGGGTCTTTTTTATGGGCGAGAGTTAGGATTCGGCTAATAAACGTTGAATGAGTTTGGCATTTGCCGGAGGGAATTGATTGGCATCCAGTTCGTTTTGTGCCAACCAGAAACCTTCTTGTCCCTCACGCCCAAAGGGCTCGCCAACCCATTCTTCTACCAGATAAAAAAAGAAAGAAATCACTTTAGTTGGGTATTCAAATTCAAAACGCTCAAACAGCTGAGCCTTTAACACGACAATACCGATTTCTTCTTCCAGTTCCCGTTTTAATGCCTGTTCCGGTGTTTCGCCTTTATCAACCTTACCGCCAGGAAATTCTAGGGACTGTGCAAAGTCTTGCCCTTCTAAGCGTTGAGTTAAATAAATTTGTCCAAATTCGTTACGAATAATCCCTGCTGCAACCTGTACAAGCGGTTTCCTCATTTTTCTATCCTTCACTAAATATTCATGAAAAAAGTGCGGTTAAAAATTTAATTGTTTTTCTAACCGCACTTTTATTTATTTCCAATTAATGTCTGGCACGACTGCCGTGGCAATGTTTGTATTTTTTACCGGAACCACATGGACAAGGTTCATTGCGCCCGATTTTATGGTGTTCTTCTACGCCACCATTTTGCTCACCTTGTTCATTCTGTGATTCTTCATTGTGATACTGCATTGCCGCTGCTTCGCGCTGAGCCAATTCTTGACGTAAACGCTCTGCTTCTTCCATTTCCTCTTGCGTACGCACTTGGACGCGACTTAAGGTGGTGATCACACTTAATTTCAAGGCATCCAACATTTCGGTAAACATTTGGAAAGACTCTTTTTTGTATTCCTGTTTCGGATCTTTTTGTGCATAACCGCGTAAATGAATACCACGGCGTAGGTGATCCATCGCAGATAAATGTTCTTTCCAAAGTTCATCTAGGGTTTGCAACATCACGCCTTTTTCAAAATTGCGCATGGTTTGTGCACCGGCCAATTCTTCTTTGCGTTTATATTCATCCGTAGCCGCTTGAATAATGCGTTCACGCAAGGTTTCTTCATGCAGATGATTGTCTTCATCCAGCCATTTGCTGATAGGTAAATCGAGCGCGAAATCTTGTTTTAAACGTTGTTCCAATGCCGGCACATCCCATTGTTCTTCCAGTGATTGTGGCGGAATATATTGATCGATAACGCTGTTGAAGACGTCCTGACGAATCACATCGATGGTGTCAGAAATATCGTCATTTTCTAACAATTCATTGCGTTGTTCATAAATCGCATGACGTTGGTCATTTGCCACATCATCAAATTCGAGTAAGTTTTTACGCCCATCGAAGTTGTGTGCTTCCACTTTGGCTTGTGCGGAGGCAATGACTTTTGCCAATAGCTTGGATTCCATGGCCTCGCCAGGTTGACTGAAGGCTTTGCGCATCATGTTAAGTTTGCCTTCATTGAGGTAAATACGCATTAACGCATCGTCTAAGGATAAATAGAAACGGGAAGAGCCTGGGTCCCCTTGACGACCGGAACGACCGCGCAACTGGTTGTCGATGCGACGGGATTCGTGGCGTTCAGTACCGATAATGTGCAAGCCACCAGCTTGTTTTACAATGTTATGACGTTCTTGCCATGCAGCTTTGATTGCCTCAATTTGTTCCGCTGTTGGATTTTCCAGTTTATCCACTTCGGCTTTCCAGTTACCTCCCAACACGATATCGGTACCACGTCCCGCCATGTTAGTGGCGATAGTGACGGCTCCCGGATAACCTGCATTGGCGACGATTTCCGCTTCTTGTGCGTGGAATTTGGCGTTCAACACATTGTGTTTAATACCGGCTTTATTCAGCGCATTAGAGAGTAATTCGGATTTTTCAATAGAGATTGTACCGACCAAAACAGGTTGGTTACGGGCCACACAATCTTTGATGTCTTCAATAATGGCGTTGAATTTGTATTCTTCTGTTTCAAACATCACATCAGTGCGATCATCACGAATCATCGGACGATTGGTCGGAATGACGACGGTTTCTAAGCCGTAGATTTTTTGGAATTCAAAGGCTTCTGTATCTGCCGTACCGGTCATCCCCGCTAATTTCTCGTATAAACGGAAATAGTTTTGGTAAGTGATAGAGGCGACAGTTTGGTTTTCGCTTTGAATGCGAACCCCTTCTTTGGCTTCGATGGCTTGGTGTAAGCCGTCCGACCAACGACGACCTGCCATCGTACGACCTGTGTGTTCATCTACAATAACAATCTCGCCATCTTTTACAATGTAATCCACATCACGTTCAAATAAGGTATGAGCGCGAAGTGCCGCCATAACGTGGTGTAACAAAGAAATTTTAGACGGTGAATAAAGGGATTCGGTGTCTTTCATGAACCCATGTTCAATTAACCATTGTTCGCATTTTTCTTGCCCACGTTCGGTCAAGTAAGCTTGTTTGGTTTTTAAATCCAACGTGTAATCGCCTGTACCTTGATATTCTTCGGTATCTTCTTTGTCTTGTTTAATTAAGACAGGAATCAATTTATCGATAGCAATATAAAGTTCGGAGCTGTCTTCTGCCTGACCGGAAATAATTAATGGCGTACGTGCTTCATCGATTAAGATGGAGTCCACCTCATCCACCAATGCATAGTAAAGATCTTTTTGGAAACGTTCTTGTGGTGAATGCGCCAAGTTGTCACGCAAATAGTCAAAACCTAGTTCGCTGTTGGTGGCATAAGTAATGTCTGCGGCGTATGCTGCGCGTTTTTCTTCCGGTGACATACCCGGCACGTTTACGCCAACGGTCATCCCCAAAAATTCAAATAATGGACGATTAGTTTCTGCATCGCGGCGGGCAAGATAGTCATTCACGGTAACCACATGCACGGCTTTGCCCGGTAATGCGTTCAAATAGCATGGCAATGTCGCAGTTAAGGTTTTCCCTTCACCGGTACGCATTTCCGCGATACAGCGACTGTTAAGCACCATACCACCGATAAGTTGAACGTCGAAATGACGCATACCAAGCACACGTTTACTGGCTTCACGCACAGTAGCAAATGCTTCCGGCATTAAACTTTCCAAGGTTGAGCCTTGTGCTAAGCGCTCACGGAATTCCGCCGTTTTGGCTTTGAGTTGTTCATCGCTTAACGCTTCGTATTCCGGTTCAAGTTTATTAATTTTGACGACGATTTTATTAAGGCGACGTAAAACACGATCATTACGACTGCCAAAAATTTTGGTTGCAATAGTTCTAAGCATAATTTTTTCTTTTAAAAACAGATAAATGAAATCGTTTAATGATATTAAACGATGGCGTAAATTAGATAGTCGAGGTTAAATCAATGCAGGCCCGGCGCGAATTGGTGCGTTAGGCATAAAAGGCGAACGCGTAAAGTGCGGTTCGTTTTGGGAGAGAATTTCAACTGCCGGTAAGGTATGTTGCGGTTGACATTGTTGCTGGCGGGTTTGTTGTAATAAAGACACCGCCGTTAAAATTTGAGGCGCATTTTGTTGTTGCGTATTTTGATAGTTTTCATTACCAACAGCAGCGGGATAATTCAATTCCTGCGTTACGGGCAAAACAAAAATCGCCAGCATGCCGAGGAGCAGTCGCGACCAAAAATTGTGTTTGCTTTTGTTGGAAATAATCATAGGGATTTCACTATCAAAAAATTGTCGGTATTGTAGCGGAATTTCGCTACAATGTCATAAATATTAGGGCAGAGAAGCGGAAAACAAGGCAATGCGTTATCAAAAACCGATCAACATTCACACCTTATTGCAAGATTCGCCATTAGCGAAAATGATGCAAAAAGGTGTTCGATTGAATGCATTAAATCAGCAAATGAAAAATTTCTTCCCCGCGGAATTCGCAGGGCTGTATCGTATTGCCAATATTGAACAACAGAGTTTGCGCATTGAGGTGGCCAATGCCATGGTTCGTCAAAGCTTTTTGTTTCGCCAACAGGCATTATTGGGCGTTATTCAGCAGCATTTGCCGGAAATCAACGAACTCATTTTTTATATTAATCCTGAATTTCGTTCTGAGGCATAAAAGTGCGGTGTCTTTTTCAGGTGTTTTTACGGAGATGAGATGAAAATAGGGAAGTTAGCCAAAGCGGTTGGTTGTAGTGTAGATGCCATTCGATTTTATGAACAAAAAGGCATCATGCCACGCCCGTCACGTTCTGCCGGAGGTTTCCGTTTATACACGGACGAACATTTGCAACGGTTGTCATTTATTTGTTATTGTCGCTCTTTGGATATGTCCTTGGAAGAAATCAAATTGCTCTTGAGTTTGGACACTGCATCGGAACAACAAAAAACAGAAATTAATCAATTACTCGATCGGCATATTCAAGACATCGCCAAGCATATTCACCGATTACAGCATTTGCGCATGAATTTGTTACAGTTAAAACAGCAATGTGGTGAGTCTGGGCAGCAGAATTTACTACAGATCTTGCAACGTAGTCATGCGAAGTTTAGACCAATAAAATAATTTGAAACGCCATAAAAAAGCACCGCACTTTTTCACTAAGTGCGGTGCTTTTTTTATTTATTTTTTTAGCCGATAACTTGCGGGAGAACACCAGCTTGAATCAGGAATGGGATGACGATGATTAAAATCCCAATAAGCAAAGCGACAACCAGTGCGAAGTTTCCACCGGCAACGCGATAAGGTAAATTTTTATGTTGTTTTCTTGTGCGCCATGCTAATCCGATAGGCAAAATGAGGCAGTAGAAAGCACACAGTAAACCGGCATAACCTAGTGCCGCTAAGAAGCCGTTTGGATAGAACAGAGCGAATAGCAACGGTGGAATAAAGGTAGCAATGGTTAAGCTAATTCTGTTTGCCGGCATTTTGGCACGTTTGAATAAATCGTTGAGCCCTTCAAATAAACCTAATGCCACGCCCAAGAAAGAGGTGATTAAGGCAAGAGAGTAAAAGACGCTTAATACATTACTCAAACTGCCGGTCAGGGCTTTAGTGGCGTTGATTAAGCCGGTGAGCGTTGGGTTGTCTTTTAACACGGCAACAAATTCACGTTGGCTTAAAATGCCGTGAGTCGCAAGCTGCCATAATAAGTAGGCAACTAATGGAATGGATGTGCCAATAATAATCGCGTTTTTAAAACGTTTTACATCGCCGTCTAAGTAGCTATTGATGCTGCCCATGACGACATGGAAACCGAAAGAGGTAAAGAAAATCGGTGCGGCGGATAAAATCAACGCATAATCCAATGGTTTTTCTATGAGGTTTTCAAGGCTGATGCGTGGCAACATCATGGCTAATACAAGAATGAAGATGATGATTTTACCGGAAAAGAGTAAACGGGTAATGCCATCAACGCCGCTAGTACCAATAACCACGAAGGCACCAAGAAGCACAGTGAAAGCAAGAATCGAGATTTTTAGCGTGTTGTCATTTGAACCGAATAAATCTGTCGGTAATACGTTAGCTAATAATGAGCCACCGCCGGTCATATAGGCAGCCGATAAGGCGTAAAGGAGAACAAACAAAGAGACCGTAGAAATGACGCGCCCTGGCATGCCGAAGTATTTTTCTGCTAAGGTGGCGACACCGTCATCTTTACGTTGTGCGGTTTGATACACTTCCACGAACAACAATCCGCTGTAAGCGAGAAGTAACCAAAGCCCGAACAACAAGGCGGCAGTAAAGCCGAAGCCTATTCCGGCAGAGGTTAATGGCATGGCTAACATGCCGGCGCCAATAGAGGTTCCTGCGATAATTAAGGCACTGCCTAATGTTTTATTTTTTAACAACATAAAAAATCCTAAAAAGTAAACGAGTAGGTAACATAAAATAACCCTATACGACCTATAAATAAATAGCTTTTATGCAAAGTGCGGTCAGATTTTTGGGGATTTTTGAGAAAATTATAAATTTCGGTCATCAACGCCGATATGGAGGTAGTTGCCTTGTATATCACATAAGCTGCGAAATCCTACGTTGATAATTTGATAACCTTGTTGTGCCGGTGTCGTATATTGAAAATTTTCGTGGTGATGGCCGTGATAAATTTGTGTGACGCCCATTTTTTCAGCCAGTTGATTGATGACGGAAAAACCTGATGGATGCGGTTTTGGCGCTTCATGACAAATCAAAATGTCGGCTTGTTGCTGCTCTAACACTTCAATATCTGAAGGGAAAATTGAGGTGCGGTGACGTAACGGCACACCGCCGCGCCAGATTTTTTCTTGTGGACAATATTGGCAATAATGAATTGGGTCAAAGAAAAGCGGTTTGTTTGGTGGCATCCAGATTTGCCCACGAAACACGCCGCCAAGTCCTGCGATGCGTTTCCCTTGTATTTTTTGTACCCGTCCGTGCAGACTACGCGTATGCCATTCTGTTCCCCAAAGGGATTCAAAGGCAGCAACGGTTTTACTGTCATGGTTACCGTGAATAAACCAAAGATCCGCATATTGCGCCAGTTTTTCCAAAGGTTCCGGGGTGGTGAGTTGTAAATCGCCAAGAATGACCAATGCCACATCCTTATGTTCTTTGATGAACGGATAAAGGTGGTCAAAACTGCCATGGGGATCGCCTGCAAATAAAATCATATTCTCTCTAATTTAAAAAATGGAATGCCCATGCTCGCTATTGAGTTCGGGAAGTTCTTCTTCGTTGAGTATCTTTTCAACGATGGCTTTAACTTGATTGTAACGGTCTAAATAACTTGGTGATTCAATTTCAATGTAAGGCACTTTGTATTTATCTAACAATTTTTTGAGTAAATGTTGAAAACGTTGTCGTTGTTTTTGGCTGCCTAAACTGCGTAAACCATCGTCCACCCACTGGGTATTATTGTTTAGCAAAATGGTCACGTCAAAAGGGTATTCTTTAATCATGGAATCCAAAAATGGATGCGCTTTACCTTCATACTGAATACAAAATGCCTGTGTTGTAATAAAGTCTGTATCAATAATAGCCACTTTATGCGCATGTCGCACAGCATAGTCAATGTAGCGTTGATGCCCTAAGGCCATTTGTGGATAGTCGGAATATTGCATTGCTTGCTCGTCACCGCCCAGTTGTTCAAAGACGAATTCGCGACCATATTCCCACGCAGACGTGGTGTTAAATACGGTGGCCAGTTTGCTCACCAATACGCTTTTCCCGCTGCTTTCGCCGCCCAAAATTGCAATGGTTTTAGAGAAGAATGGGCGTACTTCTTTCGGGATAAATTTCCAATAATGGAATGGTTTATTACGAATTTTAGTGGCCGAAATATTAAAGAATTCTCGTTCAGGATCGACCAAAGAAACTTCGAGATTTAAATATTTCTCATAAGGTGCTTTGTCTTGAATTTCACTACTGAATACAACGCTCGGTTCAAATCCTTTTTCTTTAAATAAGTCTTTGACGCGTTCAGCCCAAGCCGGCCAACCATTTGGATAACTTGGTAAACCGTCCTCAATTAAATGGTGAATGAAAATTTGATTCTTTTGATACTTAAAAATTTGTTGCATCCAACGCAAGCGATCTTGCACTGTTGGCATACGCTTCATTTTGCTGTCGTAAAAGAGTTTCAAATCGCGTTCGGTGTCGCTACACACAATAACATGCACTTCATCAACCTTACTGAACGCTTCATAAATCATATTAATATGACCGGTATGCACGGGATAAAACTTACCGAAAATAACACCGACTTTTTTGTGATTCGGCTCGGTAATTTGTAGTGCACGATGAATCGCACTCAGCTTGTTTGCGCTCGGGTTTTTAATTTTTCCGCTCACTAACTGATTGAAATAAGCGCGGGTGATATTGGCGCGTTGGCAAATATCATTGACCTTGAGGTTCAGTTGTTTACGTTTTTCTTGTAAATAATAAAAAGCGGACATACTCATCTCCTTATGAAAGAAAGCATGGGCAAAAGTGCGGTCGAGATTTATCGTGTTTTTACGCAAGTAGTTTAATGATGAAGATGCGTTAATACAGGAATATGTTGTATAACATGCACTATTTTTGAGGAATCTAGCATAGATGCCTCAATTTGGTGAATGATTTGCGCTATTGTATGCAAATCAGCTCTAAATAAAAACATTTTTTCTTCATTTGCTTTGCGCTATACTGTGCCCGCATTCTCAGGGCAGGGCGAAATTCCCTACCGGTGGTAAATATGTTTAAACATAAAGCCCACGAGCGTTTGCCTTTATAGGCAAAGTCAGCAGATTTGGTGTAATTCCAAAGCCGACAGTTAAAGTCTGGATGAAAGAGAATTTTAGTGACTTAATTTATTAGGTCGCTCTTGTTGTTATATGCGATTGATATTGGCAACACTCCCTCATCAGCCCTGGTTCTGGTATCTCAAGTTTTAACGAAGGAATTTACTATGAATCAGTCATTAT
The DNA here is from genome assembly GCF_018128305.1 of Aggregatibacter sp. oral taxon 513. NCBI lineage: Bacteria > Pseudomonadati > Pseudomonadota > Gammaproteobacteria > Pasteurellales > Pasteurellaceae > Aggregatibacter > Aggregatibacter sp. oral taxon 513. The sequence goes on along the minus strand of NZ_CP072381.1, from coordinate 1,685,731 downwards.
TATCCCAATTCGGCACCGCAGAAGAACGCGTTATTAACGCGATCAATACCTTTAAACAAGGCCATGGCGTGCTTGTTCTTGATGATGAAGATCGTGAAAATGAAGGCGATCTGATTTTCCCGGCAGAAACCATTACTCCCGAACAAATGACGATGTTAATTCGTTATGGTAGCGGCATTGTGTGTTTATGTATCACGGATGAGTTGTGCCAACAATTAGCCTTGCCACCGATGGTGTCTGATAACACCAGCGTGAATAAGACGGCATTTACGGTGACGATTGAAGCGGCGAAAGGCGTGTCCACCGGTGTTTCTGCGGCAGATCGCGTGACAACGATTAAAACAGCGATTGCCGATGGCGCAAAACCGGCAGATTTACACCGTCCGGGCCATGTGTTTCCATTACGTGCGGCAAATGGTGGTCTGCTGGAACGTCGCGGGCATACAGAAGCGTCAGTTGAATTAGCTCGTCTTGCCGGCTTTAAACCTGCCGGGGTGATTTGTGAAATCACGAATGATGATGGCACGATGGCAAGAGCACCACAGATTGTTGAATTTGCGAAAAAGTTTGGCTACGCGGTAGTGACAATTGAAGATTTAGTTGAGTATAAATTACAACAAAAATTGTGATGAATCTTTGATGGAAAGTGCAGTGGGTTTTAGAAACGTTTTTAAAACCCACTGCACTTTTTTTTTTGGTGTTATTTTCCTTTTTTCACCCAATAGCGATAAGGTATTTGATCCGTTTCGCTATGTAGCAACGTATGATCCATAAATTGGCAGAAACTAGGAATATCCCGAGTCGTTGCCGGATCATCAGCAAGCATTAGTAGTACGTCGCCTTCTTGTAAATGGCGAATATGTTTGCGTATCAACATGACCGGTTCCGGGCAACGTAAGCCAATCGTATCAAGTGTTTGGGTGATTTTGATATTATCCATCTTTGTTGTTTATTAGGAAAAATTACGGGATATAATACAGAAAGTATGATACAAAATCAGCAAAATTCCTTAAGCGCATCAAACGTATGATTGAATACCGAATTCCGAAAAGTGCGGTAGATTTTTCCGAAGAAATTAAAAAAAGCCGTTTTATTACTTATTTGCAACATACGGAAGGTTTAGAGCAAGCAAAAGCGTTCTGGACGGAAATTAAGGCATTGCATCCAAGTGCGCGTCATTGGTGTTGGGCAGCTGTTGCCGGTAGTCCGAATGATTCTCAACAATTTGGATTTTCTGATGATGGCGAACCGAGCGGTACTGCCGGAAAACCGATGTTAGCCGCGTTGCAAGGGAGTGGATTGGGTGAAATCAGTGCGGTGACGGTGCGTTATTATGGCGGTATTTTGTTGGGCACCGGTGGATTGGTTCGTGCTTATAGTAGTGGGGTTCAACAAGCATTAAAATTGTTGGAAACTGACATGAAAATGAACTATGCACATTATGAAGTGCGGTGCGATTATCCACAGATTAGCGGACTGCAGGCATTATGCGAGCATCATGCAGTGTTGATTTTGGCACAAGATTTTCAGGCTCAGGTTATGTTAAGTTTGGCGATTCGCCCCGATAAATTCGCGTTTTTTCAGCAAGCGTTAACGGAACGATTCGCCGGGCAGTTAGGTTTAGTAAAAATAGAATAAGAGAGATTTTTAGTGCATTTTTTATCCATTTTACGCATTGTCGGGATTTTAGTGATGTGCTTTTCCTGCACCATGTTATTGCCTGCATTTGTCGCGTTATTATACGGTGATGGCGGCGGTAAAGCCTTTATTCAATCCTTTGTGATGAGTGCGATTGGCGGTGCAATTCTTTGGTGGGCCTGTCATGAACATAAGGAAGAATTGCGTTCGCGGGAAGGTTTTTTAATTGTTGTGGCTTTTTGGGTTGTTATGGGAAGCCTTGGCGCTATTCCTTTTATTCTTTCTGATAATCCGGATTTAACGGTATCTTCCGCCTTTTTTGAAGCTTTCTCCGGTTTAACAACCACCGGCGCAACAAATATTGTTGGGTTAGATAATCTGCCGAAAGCGATTTTGTTCTATCGCCAGTTATTACAATGGCTTGGTGGGATGGGGATCATTGTATTAGCAGTGGCGATCATTCCTTTATTAGGAATCGGTGGTATGTCTCTTTATCGGGCGGAAATTTCGGGGCCGCTTAAAGAAAACAAAATGCGTCCACGTATTGCCGAAACCGCTAAAACTTTGTGGCTTATTTATGCTTCTTTAACTCTACTTTGTGCCTTTTCCTACTGGCTCGCGGGCATGTCACCTTTTGATGCGATTACCCACAGCTTCTCTACCGTTTCTATCGGTGGTTTTTCGACACATGATAGCAGTATGGCGTATTTTAATAGTCCTGCCGTCAACCTTATTACCGTTGCTTTTTTACTGATTTCTGCTTGTAACTATGCGCTGCACTTCAATGCGTTTTCTAATCTTGGTAAACGGAATATTTTTGTGAGTTATTTTCGCGATCCGGAATTTCGTTTCTTTATGTTTATCCAGATCGCTTTGGTGACGATCTGCTTTTTTATGTTATTAAGCAATCATCATTTTGATGGGACTTTCAAGAATCTCGAGCAAGCAGCCTTCCAATCCGTATCGATTTCAACGACAGCAGGTTACACCACATCTAGCTTTGACCAATGGCCATTATTTTTGCCTATTCTACTTTTATTTGCTTCTTTTATTGGCGGATGTGCAGGTTCTACAGGTGGTGGTTTAAAGGTCATACGTATTTTAGTTCTTTCACTACAGGGAAAACGCGAGCTTAAACGCTTAATTCACCCGAATTTAGTGTACCCCATCAAACTAGGTAAGCGTGTTCTGGATGAGCGGGTAATACAAAGTATTTGGGCATTTTTCTCTGCCTATTTACTGGTTTTTGTGGTGTGCTTACTGGGGGTTATCAGTTGTGGTGTTGAAACGTTCGATGCGTTTAACGCGGTTATTGCCTGTTTAAATAACCTCGGACCGGGGCTTGGTTCGGTGAGTAGCAATTTCGTCAGTATTCCCGATAGCGCTAAATGGATCCTTACGTTAACCATGGTGTGTGGGCGTTTGGAAATTTTCTCGCTGTTAGTTTTATTTACACCGGCATTTTGGAAATCCTAATGAAAACACTTATCTTATATTCCACTCGTGATGGACAAACTAAAAAAATAGCCAACTACATTGCAGGAATTATTCACGAAAATGTTGATGTGAAGTCAATTACTGATATGTATGAGTTGGCTAATTATGATCGCATTATTATCGGAGCCTCGATCCATTATGGGCATTTTAATAAAGCGCTTTATAAAACATTAGAAAAACATACCGTACTTTTGAACCAAAAAACTACAGCCTTCTTCGGAGTCAATTTGACTGCACGAAAACCCGAAAAGTCTACGCCAGAGACGAACGTTTATGTGCGTAAATTTTTACAGCGTATTACCTGGAAACCGACAATGTCAGCTGTATTTGCCGGTGCGTTATTTTATCCACGCTACAATTTCTTTGATCGTATTATGATTCAGTTGATTATGCGAATTACGGGAGGAGAAACAGATCCAACGAAAGAGATCGAATATACGGACTGGCAAAAAGTGCGGTCATTTTCTGAGGTATTTTTGCAGCTAAAATAAGCGAATTGTATTTTTTCTAATCTGTCGATAAGAAAATGCAAAAAATTACTTGATCCATTTATCTTGAACCCTATAATACGCCTCCGCCCCGCAAGGGAGAAAAAATAAATAAATTTTTTCTTGACGATAAATGGAAACTTTACTTATAATTCGCAACCTTGCTTATGCAAATGTTCTTTAACAATCAATCAGACAAACTGTGTGGGCACTTGAAGATTCGTTTTTATCATTAAAGATTTTAAAATTGAACTGAATAGTGCTACGAAAAACGTTTATTTATTTATAGATAGATTACTTGGCTAGCAGTATTGAGCGATTAAACTTTTTGAACTGAAGAGTTTGATCATGGCTCAGATTGAACGCTGGCGGCAGGCTTAACACATGCAAGTCGAACGGTAACAGGAGAAAGCTTGCTTTCTTGCTGACGAGTGGCGGACGGGTGAGTAATGCTTGGGAATCTGGCTTATGGAGGGGGATAACGACGGGAAACTGTCGCTAATACCGCGTAGAGTCGAGAGACGAAAGTGCGGGACCGCAAGGCCGCATGCCATAGGATGAGCCCAAGTGGGATTAGGTAGTTGGTGGGGTAATAGCCTACCAAGCCGACGATCTCTAGCTGGTCTGAGAGGATGACCAGCCACACCGGGACTGAGACACGGCCCGGACTCCTACGGGAGGCAGCAGTGGGGAATATTGCGCAATGGGGGCAACCCTGACGCAGCCATGCCGCGTGAATGAAGAAGGCCTTCGGGTTGTAAAGTTCTTTCGGTATTGAGGAAGGTTGTTGTGTTAATAGCACGACAAATTGACGTTAAATACAGAAGAAGCACCGGCTAACTCCGTGCCAGCAGCCGCGGTAATACGGAGGGTGCGAGCGTTAATCGGAATAACTGGGCGTAAAGGGCACGCAGGCGGACTTTTAAGTGAGGTGTGAAATCCCCGGGCTTAACCTGGGAATTGCATTTCAGACTGGGAGTCTAGAGTACTTTAGGGAGGGGTAGAATTCCACGTGTAGCGGTGAAATGCGTAGAGATGTGGAGGAATACCGAAGGCGAAGGCAGCCCCTTGGGAATGTACTGACGCTCATGTGCGAAAGCGTGGGGAGCAAACAGGATTAGATACCCTGGTAGTCCACGCTGTAAACGCTGTCGATTTGGGGATTGGGCTTTAAGCTTGGTGCCCGAAGCTAACGTGATAAATCGACCGCCTGGGGAGTACGGCCGCAAGGTTAAAACTCAAATGAATTGACGGGGGCCCGCACAAGCGGTGGAGCATGTGGTTTAATTCGATGCAACGCGAAGAACCTTACCTACTCTTGACATCCATGGAATCTTGTAGAGATATGAGAGTGCCTTCGGGAACCATGAGACAGGTGCTGCATGGCTGTCGTCAGCTCGTGTTGTGAAATGTTGGGTTAAGTCCCGCAACGAGCGCAACCCTTATCCTTTGTTGCCAGCGATTTGGTCGGGAACTCAAAGGAGACTGCCGGTGATAAACCGGAGGAAGGTGGGGATGACGTCAAGTCATCATGGCCCTTACGAGTAGGGCTACACACGTGCTACAATGGCGTATACAGAGGGCGACGAAGCCGCGAGGTGGAGTGAATCTCACAAAGTACGTCTAAGTCCGGATTGGAGTCTGCAACTCGACTCCATGAAGTCGGAATCGCTAGTAATCGCGAATCAGAATGTCGCGGTGAATACGTTCCCGGGCCTTGTACACACCGCCCGTCACACCATGGGAGTGGGTTGTACCAGAAGTAGATAGCTTAACCTTCGGGGGGGCGTTTACCACGGTATGATTCATGACTGGGGTGAAGTCGTAACAAGGTAACCGTAGGGGAACCTGCGGTTGGATCACCTCCTTACCAAAGATAGACTCGACTTTAAGTGTTCACACAGTTTGTTTGATGGTTGTAGACAAGGAAAGAACAACAATATCAAAGAGAAGAGAGCATCTTTACATGCTGTCCCCATCGTCTAGAGGCCTAGGACATCGCCCTTTCACGGCGGTAACCGGGGTTCGAATCCCCGTGGGGACGCCATTTAAAGATGATTTTTCATCTTTACTGTTCTTTAAAAATCTGGAAACAAGCTGAAAACGAGACTTTCAAGAAAGTCTGAGTGAGAGTGATTGATAAAAGGCGATTGCTCTTAATTAACTGTTATTAATCGTAGCTGAAGTGTTTGAAAGTTGTTGTTTAATATTATTTAAATAATAAGGTAAGAATACTTGAGGTTGTATGGTTAAGTGACAAAGCGTACAAGGTGGATGCCTTGGCAATCAGAGGCGAAGAAGGACGTGCTAATCTGCGAAAAGCTTGGATGAGTCGATAAGAGGCGTTTAATCCAAGATGTCCGAATGGGGAAACCCAGTGGGTGAAGAACCTACTATCATTATCTGAATCCATAGGATAATGAGGCGAACCGGGAGAACTGAAACATCTAAGTACCCCGAGGAAAAGAAATCAACCGAGATTTTGTGAGTAGCGGCGAGCGAAAGCGAAGGAGCCTGTTAGTGATAGCGGAAGTATTAGAGGAATTGGCTGGGAAGCCGAATCGTAGAGGGTGATAATCCCGTACTCGAAAATACTTTTGTGGTACTGAGCTAACGACAAGTAGGGCGGGACACGTGATATCCTGTTTGAAGATGGGGGGACCATCCTCCAAGGCTAAATACTCCTGATTGACCGATAGTGAACCAGTACTGTGAAGGAAAGGCGAAAAGAACCCCGGTGAGGGGAGTGAAATAGAACCTGAAACCTTGTACGTACAAGCAGTGGGAGCCCGAAAGGGTGACTGCGTACCTTTTGTATAATGGGTCAGCGACTTATATTTTGTAGCGAGGTTAACCGAATAGGGGAGCCGAAGGGAAACCGAGTCTTAACTGGGCGGCTAGTTGCAAGGTATAGACCCGAAACCCGGTGATCTAGCCATGGGCAGGTTGAAGGTTGGGTAACACTAACTGGAGGACCGAACCGACTAATGTTGAAAAATTAGCGGATGACTTGTGGCTGGGGGTGAAAGGCCAATCAAACCGGGAGATAGCTGGTTCTCCCCGAAATCTATTTAGGTAGAGCCTTGAGCGGACACCTTTGGGGGTAGAGCACTGTTTCGGCTAGGGGTCCATCCCGGATTACCAACCCGATGCAAACTACGAATACCAAAGAGTGATACTCAGGAGACACACGGCGGGTGCTAACGTCCGTCGTGGAGAGGGAAACAACCCAGACCGCCAGCTAAGGTCCCAAAGTCTATATTAAGTGGGAAACGAAGTGGGAAGGCTTAGACAGCTAGGATGTTGGCTTAGAAGCAGCCATCATTTAAAGAAAGCGTAATAGCTCACTAGTCGAGTCGGCCTGCGCGGAAGATGTAACGGGGCTCAAATATAGCACCGAAGCTGCGGCATCAGACGTAAGTCTGTTGGGTAGGGGAGCGTTGTGTAAGCGGATGAAGATGGTTCGAGAGGGCTGTTGGACGTATCACAAGTGCGAATGCTGACATAAGTAACGATAAAACGGGTGAAAAACCCGTTCGCCGGAAGACCAAGGGTTCCTGTCCAACGTTAATCGGGGCAGGGTGAGTCGGCCCCTAAGGCGAGGCTGAAAAGCGTAGTCGATGGGAAACGGGTTAATATTCCCGTACTTGGATAAACTGCGATGTGGGGACGGAGTAGGTTAGGTTAGCGTGCTGTTGGATATGCACGTTTAAGTTGGTAGGTGGGAAGTTTAGGCAAATCCGGACTTCCTTAACACTGAGAGATGATGACGAGGCTCTACGGAGCTGAAGTAACTGATACCACACTTCCAGGAAAAGCCACTAAGCTTCAGGTTTATCTAAACCGTACTGAAAACCGACACAGGTGGTCAGGTAGAGAATACTCAGGCGCTTGAGAGAACTCGGGTGAAGGAACTAGGCAAAATAGCACCGTAACTTCGGGAGAAGGTGCGCCGGCGTAGATTGTAGTCCCTCGCGGGCGAAGGTTGAACCGGTCGAAGATACCAGCTGGCTGCAACTGTTTATTAAAAACACAGCACTCTGCAAACACGAAAGTGGACGTATAGGGTGTGATGCCTGCCCGGTGCTGGAAGGTTAATTGATGGTGTAATCGAAAGAGAAGCTCCTGATCGAAGCCCCAGTAAACGGCGGCCGTAACTATAACGGTCCTAAGGTAGCGAAATTCCTTGTCGGGTAAGTTCCGACCTGCACGAATGGCATAATGATGGCCAGGCTGTCTCCACCCGAGACTCAGTGAAATTGAAATCGCCGTGAAGATGCGGTGTACCCGCGGCTAGACGGAAAGACCCCGTGAACCTTTACTATAGCTTGACACTGAACATTGAATTTTGATGTGTAGGATAGGTGGGAGACTTTGAAGTAGTCACGCCAGTGATTATGGAGTCGTCCTTGAAATACCACCCTTTAACGTTTGATGTTCTAACGAAGATTACGAAACGTGGTCTCGGACAGTGTCTGGTGGGTAGTTTGACTGGGGCGGTCTCCTCCCAAAGAGTAACGGAGGAGCACGAAGGTTTGCTAATCACGGTCGGACATCGTGAGGTTAGTGCAATGGTATAAGCAAGCTTAACTGCGAGACAGACAAGTCGAGCAGGTACGAAAGTAGGTCATAGTGATCCGGTGGTTCTGCATGGAAGGGCCATCGCTCAACGGATAAAAGGTACTCCGGGGATAACAGGCTGATACCGCCCAAGAGTTCATATCGACGGCGGTGTTTGGCACCTCGATGTCGGCTCATCACATCCTGGGGCTGAAGTAGGTCCCAAGGGTATGGCTGTTCGCCATTTAAAGTGGTACGCGAGCTGGGTTTAGAACGTCGTGAGACAGTTCGGTCCCTATCTGCCGTGGGCGTTGGAGAATTGATTGGGGCTGCTCCTAGTACGAGAGGACCGGAGTGGACGCATCACTGGTGTTCCAGTTGTCTCGCCAGAGGCATTGCTGGGTAGCTACATGCGGAAGAGATAAGTGCTGAAAGCATCTAAGCACGAAACTTGCCAAGAGATGAGTTCTCCCTGTCTTTAAGACAGTAAGGGTTGTTTAAGACTAAGACGTAGATAGGTGCGGTGTGTAAGTGTAGTGATACATTGAGCTAACGCATACTAATTGCCCGAGAGGCTTAGCCATACAACGCTCAAGTGTTTTTGGGGTTACCCTGGACATGAGCGAGTTGGAAGGATAACAGTTAAGAGAATGGACGTAGAAGAGAGAGTTGAGAGAAGGCTTGTTTTTAGATTAAGAAGACGCGAATAAGAAGAGATAGAAATCATAAAGAATATTGGCGGCGATAGTGCGGTGGGCCCACCTGATTCCATACCGAACTCAGAAGTGAAACGCCGTAATGCCGATGGTAGTGTGGGGCATCCCCATGTGAGAGTAGGTCACCGCCAAGCCTGATATGAACCCCTGATGTGAGAGCATCGGGGGTTTTTGCTTTTTACAGCATAGGAATTTTATGAGAAAAAGGCTACAATAACGCACTTATTTTAAATTCTAAGAGAAATTATGACTGCTTTAAATGTACTTATTTATCCAGAAGAACATCTGAAAGTTGTTTGCGAGTCCGTATTGGAAGTCAATGACGAGACCCGTAAAATTATTGACGATATGTTTGATACCATGTATCAAGAAGAAGGCATTGGTTTAGCCGCACCTCAGGTCGATATTTTACAGCGTATTATCACTATCGACATTGAAGGTGACAAACAAAATCAATTGGTATTAATTAACCCTGAAATTTTGGATTGCGAAGGTGAAACCGGTATTGAAGAAGGTTGTTTATCTATTCCCGGATTTCGTGCTTTAGTGCCTCGCAAAGAGAAAGTGACAGTAAAAGCCCTCGATCGTGATGGTAAAGAATTTACCTTAAAAGCCGATGGTTTACTGGCTATTTGTATTCAGCATGAAATTGATCATCTTAACGGTATTCTTTTTGTAGATTATCTTTCTCCGTTGAAACGTCAGCGCATAAAAGAAAAGCTGATGAAAGTGAAAAAACAAATGGAAAAGCAAAAATAATTGTGAATCCTCCAGAAGTGCGGTAATTTTTAGCCGCACTTTTATTTATCTATGACGTAGAACATTATGAAACCACTCAATATTATCTTTGCCGGCACGCCGGACTTTGCTGCACAGCATTTACAAGCTTTACTCAATTCTTCCCATAACATTATTGCTGTTTACACCCAGCCGGATAAACCTGCCGGTCGTGGTAAGAAATTGCAAGCTAGCCCGGTAAAACAATTAGCCGAGCAACACCAGATTCCTGTCTATCAACCGAAATCCTTACGAAAGGCAGAGGCGCAATCCGAATTGTGTGCGTTGCATGCAGATGTCATGGTTGTGGTTGCTTATGGTTTGATTTTGCCTCAAGCCGTTTTAGATGCACCAACCTATGGTTGCTTAAATGTGCACGGTTCTTTGTTGCCGCGTTGGCGTGGTGCAGCACCGATTCAACGATCAATTTGGGCAGGCGATGCACAGACCGGTGTCACGATTATGCAAATGGATGCCGGGTTGGACACAGGCGATATGTTGCATAAAGTGTATTGTGATATTTTACCTACTGAAACGTCCACAAGCCTTTATAACAAACTGGCAGAGCTTGCGCCGTCGGCGTTAATTGATGTATTGGATAATTTAGGAACCGGTAAATTCACCGCGGAAAGACAAGATGACACCCAAAGCAATTATGCCGACAAACTTTCCAAAGAAGAAGCCAAGTTAAATTGGCAGCTATCGGCAGCGCAGTTGGAACGCAACATTCGCGCATTTAATCCTTGGCCGATGGCTTATTTGGAATTAATGGATGGACAGAATAATCCGCAAATGCTGAAAGTGTATCAAGCAACCGTGTTGCCCCATGTGAATAAAACCCCTGGCACGATTTTAGCCGCAGATAAACAGGGTATCCAAATCGCGACAGCGGATGGCGTACTGAATTTATTGCAATTACAACCGGCAGGTAAGAAACCGATGTCAGCGCAGGATTTATTAAATGGGCGTGCTGATTGGTTCCAAGTGGGTAAGGTACTTGCCTAATGGGAAAACAATATTCATCTAAAAAAACACCGCTAAAAATAACCGCACTTTCGACGCGAGCGATGGCGGCGAAAGTGATTTTGCAAGTATTGGATGAAGGGAAATCCTTGTCCACGTTGATACCGGAAGCACAATCCTCGGTGAAAGCACAAGATTTGCCGTTATTGCAAGAAATTTGTTTCGGTATATGTCGCGTCTTGCCTCGTTTGGAACAAATCATCAAACGCCTTGTGGATAAACCACTTAAAGGCAAAACGCGCATTGTGCATTGTTTGTTGTTGGTCGGTTTATATCAGTTGCTTTATATGCGTGTGCCGGCGCATGCCGCGGTAGATGAAGTGGTGAATGCGACAAAATCCTTAAAATCTGACAGTTTTCGTGGTTTGGTGAATGGGGTGCTGCGTCGATTTTTGCGCGAACAAGAGGATATTCTTGCGATTGTGGATAAACATTGGCAAACGCTGCATCCCGATTGGTTTGTGAATAAACTGAAAAAGGTTTATCCGAACTGGCGCGAGATCATTGAAGCCAATAATCAAAAGCCACCCATGTGGTTGCGGGTGAATACGCAAAAAAACAGCTTGGAAACTTACCGCACTTTATTATCGGCGCAGCAGATGGAAACGCAGGTGACGTCTCATCCGCAGGCGCTGGGGTTAACTCAGCCGACAGCCGTGCAAAATTTACCGTTGTTTGCCGAAGGTGGTGTGACAGTCCAAGATCTTCATGCCCAATGGGCTGCGTTATTATTACAGCCGCAAAATCATGAGGTTATTTTAGATGCCTGTGCGGCACCGGGGGGCAAAACCACCCATATTTTAGAATTGGCGCCACAGGCTGATGTAATGGCGTTGGATGTGGAAGAAAATCGTTTGCAGCGCGTGACAGAAAATTTAGCGCGGATGCAACAGCAGGCGACTGTGGTGTGTGGCGACGCGGCGAATCCACAAGCATGGCTAGACAAATTGGGTAAAAGTGCGGTGCGTTTTGACCGCATTTTATTAGATGCACCTTGTTCTGCCACCGGGGTAATTCGCCGTCATCCGGATATTAAATGGTTACGTAAAGAGGCTGATATCGAGCAGTTAGTCGCTTTGCAAGGGCAGATTTTGGATGCATTGTGGCATTATTTAAAACCCAACGGGGTGTTGTTGTATGCCACTTGTTCTGTGCTTGTAGAAGAAAATAGTCAGCAGATTGAGCGCTTTTTACAAAAGATACCTGATGCGCAATTGCTCCCGTTGGATTTACCGCCCGATGTACTTGAGCATAATCAAAGTGCGGTCGGTTTTCAGTTTATTCCACAGATAAACGGTGGCGACGGTTTTTATTACGCGAAATTGATGAAACGTCAGGGCTAACATTAGCCATGGAGAGAATCAAATGAAGATAATTATTTTAGGCGCAGGGCAAGTCGGTTCTACCTTGGCAGCCAATTTGGTCAGTGAAGACAATGATATTACTTTGGTTGATGATGAGTCGTTACGTTTGGAGCATTTACGCGATAAACACGATTTGCGGGTGATGCAAGGTTTAGCCTCTTCGCCAAAGATGTTACGTGATGCCGGTGCACCTGATGCCGATTTATTAATTGCGGTGACCAGTTCTGATGAAATTAACATGGTTGCCTGCCAAATTGCGTATACCTTGTTTAATACGCCAACCAAAATTGCCCGCATTCGTAATAGTGAATATTTGAAGGAAAAAGAGAAATTATTTTCCGCGGAAGCATTTCCTATCGATCACATTATTTCACCGGAAAATTTGGTGACGCAGGATATTGTCCGTTTAATTAGCTATCCTGGTGCATTACAAGTTGCGCATTTAGCGAAAGATAAGATCAGTTTGGTTGTGGTGAAAGCCTATTACGGTGGGCCGTTGGTTGGTTACTCTATTTCTACGCTGAAAGAACATTTACCGCATATTGATTGCCGTATTGTGTCGATTTTGCGCCAAGATAAAGTGATTCGTCCACAGGGGTCAACAATCATTGAAGCCGGCGATGAAATTACGTTTATTTGTGCCACCGTGCATATTAAAGCGGTGATGAGTGAACTACAACGCCTCGAAAAACCCTATAAGCGCATTATGATTGTGGGCGGAGGAAATATCGCCACCGGTGTAGCGAAGTTGTTAGAAGAGCATTGCACGGTAAAACTCATTGAGCGGGATGCTGAAAGGGCAACGATGCTTGCGGAAAAATTATCAAAAACGTTGGTGTTCAACGGAGATGCTTCCGATCAGTCTTTGTTGTTTGAAGAGCATATTGAAAATATCGATGTATTTCTTTCTCTTTCAAGTGATGACGAAGCCAATATTATGTCTGCGTTATTGGCAAAACGGCTTGGCGCAAAAAAAGCCATGGTGTTGATTCAGCGTATTGCGTACATCAATTTGATTCAAGGCGGTACCATTGATATTGCGATTTCTCCACAGCAAGCCACTATTTCTGCCTTGCTTGGTCATGTGCGTAAAGGGGATGTGGCAAATGTCGTTTCTTTGCGTCATGGATTAGCGGAGGCGCTTGAAATTATCATTCATGGTGAAGAAAGTAGCTCTCATGTTATTGGTCGCATGGTTAATGAATTAAAAATGCCTACCGGTGCGGTAATTGGCGCTATCTTACGAGGCAATGATGTATTGATTGGGGATTCAAGAACCGTTATTCAAGCTGGCGATCATGTTGTGGTGTATTTAAGCGAGAAAAAATATATTTCTGATGTGGAGAAGTTATTCCAACCAACCGCATTTTTTATTTGAATAAAAATTGTTATTTATCTGTAAAATCACTATAATGTGCGCCTTTTTTAACCAATCGGCAAATGTTTTGCCGTTGATTTTTAACTTATCTTAGGGGAGCGTCTATGAGCTTTATTAAAGAATTTCGTGAATTTGCCATGCGTGGCAATGTTGTTGATATGGCAGTCGGTGTGATCATCGGTGGTGCATTCGGCAAAATCGTCAGTTCATTAGTGGCAGATGTTTTTATGCCGGTATTAGGTATTTTAACCGGTGGGATTGATTTTAAAGACCTTAAACTCACTTTGGCGGAAGCTGCTGGTGATATTCCGGCAGTGACATTAAACTATGGTGTCTTCATTCAAAACGTATTTGATTTCATCATCATTGCGTTTGCAATTTTTATGATGATTAAAGCGTTGAATAAATTGAAGAAACCAGTCGAAGCAGTCAAAGAACCTAGCGCTGAAGAAAAATTATTGACTGAAATCCGCGATTTACTTAAAAAATAATTTTTATTAGATAAAATCTTCTCCTTGTGAGAAGATTTTTCTTTATTCCCTTTTCTATTCCATTCTTCTTATTTTTCAGTAAGGAAAAATTATGAGCGATTTACTTGAATTACAAAACGAAACCCGCGAGATCATCACTGATTTATTAAATGATGGTAGTGATCCGGATGCGCTTTATATTATTGAACACCATATTTCCCATCATAATTTTGATCTGCTTGAGAAAATTGCCATGGAGGCGTTTAAAGCAGGGTATGAAGTGTCTGAAGCAGAAGAGTTTGAAGAAGAAAATGGCAAGGCGATTTTCTGCTGTGACATCATCAGCGAAGTGGAATTGAAACCGGAAATCATTGATGCACAACAAAAAGAATTGTTGCCATTATTGGAAAAGTATAAAGGCAACTACGACGGTTGGGGAACCTATTTTGAAGATCCGAATGCGGATGACGATGAATATGGTGATGACGGTGAATTTTTTGATGAAGACGATGACTTAGATGATGACGAGGATCTCGTTAAACATTAAAAAACGATCTGAAAATCGACCACACTTTTATCTGTAGGAGACACTTATGAAATTAAAACATTTCGCTTTATTGCTTTTGCCTTTAAGTATGGCCTTGACTGCCAATGCGGAAACAAAACCCACTGATGATCTGGAAAAAACGGTGATCTCTTTTAGTACGGAAGTGACTAAAGAAGTGGATTATGATGTCATGGAAGTGACACTTTTCATCAAAGATGAAAATAAAAATTTAAAAGAATTAAACCAAACTATTAATCAGAAAGCGAATGCCGCGCTAGAGGTGATTAAAAAACAAAGTGCGGTGGAAATTAAGAAAAATACACGTAGCACACAGGTGCGTTATGATAGCAAAGGTAAGCAATCTGGATGGATTGAGCGTGCCGATTTAGTGTTGGAGAGCAAGGATTTTGTGGCGCTATCTCAAGTGATTTCTGACTTAAATGATACTTTTGCGATTGCCGATGTAGTTCATAAGCTATCTAAAGAAGCCACAGCAAAATTTGAAGATGAAATAATTAAAGACGTCTTGGCTCAATTCCAACATAAAGCGCAGTTGATCCAAACTTCCCTGAATGCGAAAGGTTATGAAGTGGTAAATTTGAATCTGGATAGCAAAAATGAGATACCGTATTTGTATGAAGGTATGAAATCGGTTCCTAAAATGAAATCTTTTTCTTCAGAGGTGGCTGATGAAGTGAATCTGAATAATAATGGTAAAGTGGAATTAAAAGCCTCAGTGAGTGCACAAATTTACTTATTAAACTAATCCCTTTTTCCCGAATGAGATTTTTTATAAAATGACAACGCTTTTCTGCGGTTAAGGTTGACGCAGAAATTCTCTTTTAAAACAAACGAGGTAAACAATGAAAGTTGCAAAAAATGTGGTGGTAAGCATCGCTTATCAAGTTCGTACGGAAGATGGTGTGTTAGTAGATGAAGCACCGGTAAATCAACCGTTACAATATTTACAAGGTCATAATAACCTTGTTGTGGGTTTAGAAAATGCCTTGGAAGGCAAATCTGTGGGCGATAAATTTGAAGTTCGCGTGAAACCGGAAGAAGGTTACGGTGAATACAACGAAAATATGGTGCAACGCGTACCAAAAGATGTTTTTGTTGGTGTGGAAGATTTAGAAGTGGGTATGCGTTTCATCGCGGATACCGACATGGGCCCATTGCCTGTGGTGATTACCGAAGTAGGCGATACGGATGTTGTGGTTGATGGTAACCATATGTTAGCCGGTCAAGAATTACATTTCACTGTGGAAGTAGTTGATACCCGTGAAGCAACATTAGAAGAAATCGCACACGGTCATTTGCATGAAGAAGGTGGCTGCTGTGGCGGTCATGGTCATGATAGCGATGAAGAAGGTCATGGTTGCGGTTGTGGTGGTCATCACCACCACCATCATCATGATCACGATCATCACCATGACGGCTGCTGCGGTGGTCATGATCATCACGACCACGATCATCACCATGGCGGTGGTTGCGGCTGTGGCGGCAAACACTAAAAATGGCCATAAAAAAGACCGCACTTCAATGCGGTCTTTTGTTTTTATGCTCGTTTATTTTGCACTTGCCTTTTTCAAGACTTCGTACATCGAATCTTTCAAACGTAATTTTTCCTTTTTCAACATTTCCACTTCATTGTGCGTACCCAATTCAATATTGGATTCGATGTTTTTAATACGTTGGTCTAGTTCATTATGTTTATCAAATAAATTTGCAAAGTAAGCATCTTCAACTTTCAGTTTGGTAATTAGATCTCTAAATTCTGGAAACATAGTGGAAATACCTCATTATAAATTTTACACGGCATAACGGCAGTTATGCTGGCATTATCTTACCGAATTCGCGGAGAAATAAACGTGCGAGAGATCACAAAATGCATGTATCAAATTAACATTTCTATCACAAATGATGGGTTTGACGAATTTTTGTTAACAAGGCATCGCAACATTGATCGAGCAAGGCATAAGTTTGCTGAAAGTTCTTGGTATACCAAGGATCCGGAATGTGATCGATG
The DNA here is from genome assembly GCF_018128305.1 of Aggregatibacter sp. oral taxon 513. Classification (NCBI taxonomy): domain Bacteria; kingdom Pseudomonadati; phylum Pseudomonadota; class Gammaproteobacteria; order Pasteurellales; family Pasteurellaceae; genus Aggregatibacter; species Aggregatibacter sp. oral taxon 513. The sequence goes on along the minus strand of NZ_CP072381.1, from coordinate 1,669,244 downwards.
CCTAAATCAGGACAAAGTGCGGTGATTTGAAACAGTTTTTCCGGATGATGTCCAAATAGCTTTTCCAAATCCCGTAAATTTTCATTGTCCATGGCAATCAGATAATCAAAATCCGCCCAATCTTTTGACCGCACTTTACGGCTGACAAAATCATTCGACGCGATTTTATGTTGATCCAGTATGTCGGCAGTGCCACAGTGCATGCTTTCGCCGTCGTGCCAGCCGGAGGTGCCGGCACTGGCTGTGCAGATTTTGTGTTGCAAATGAGCTTGTTTGATTTTTTCCCGCATGACGTATTCTGCCATCGGGGAACGACAAATATTGCCTAAACAGACAAAAAGGATGTTGATGGGTTGCATTATTTTCCTCGCTTAAAAGTCATAAAAAAATCCTCATGCGAGGATTTTTGTTGAAGGGATTAACAAGTTCCCCATAAATCGTATTCATCGGCATCCGTAATCTGCACAGAAATCACATCGCCAATATTGACCGCACTTTGGCTTTGATTATCTACATACACCAAGCCATCAATTTCCGGCGCATCCGCCATGGAACGACCAATAATGCTGTCTTCGTTGATTTCATCCACAATGACTTTCAACGTCTTACCGATTTTTTGTTGTAAACGGGCGGCGGAAATGTCTTGTTGGAGTTGCATGAAACGGTGGTAACGTTCTTCTTTCACGTCTTCTGGTACTTGATCCGGCATCTCTGTCGCTTCTGCACCTTCTACCGGGCTGAACTTGAAACAGCCCACGCGATCTAGCTGTGCCTCTTTCAAGAAATCCAACAGCATTTGGAAATCTTCTTCCGTTTCCCCTGGGAAACCAACAATAAAGGTGGACCGTAAGGTTAATTCCGGGCAAATTTCACGCCATGCTTTAATGCGCTCTAAAGTGCGGTCGATTTTGCCGGGTCTTTTCATGGCTTTCAGAATTTTCGGGCTGGCGTGTTGCAATGGAATGTCCAAATAAGGCAACAGCTTGCCTTCCGCCATCAGTGGAATTAATTCGTCCACATGTGGATACGGATAAACATAGTGCAAGCGAACCCAAATGCCTAAATTGCCTAATTGGCGACATAAGCTGATTAAATTATTTTTAATTGGCATGCCGTTCCAGAACACGGTTTTGTTTTGGTTTTCTTTGGTTTGATCCAAGGCGTAAGCAGACGTGTCTTGGGACACGATTAACAGCTCTTTTACGCCGGCATCCACCAAACGTTTGGCTTCATCCAAGACTTGAGTAATCGGACGGCTATCCAAATCGCCACGCATGGACGGGATAATACAGAACGTGCAACGATGGTCGCAGCCTTCGGAAATTTTTAAATAGGCGTAATGTTTTGGTGTAAGTTTCACACCTTGCGTCGGCAGCAGGCTTTCATACGGATTATAGGCCGGTTTCGGTACATATTTTTGCACCTGGTTCATCACGGTTTCATAACTGTGTGGGCCGCTGATTTCCAACACTTTTGGGTGAACTTGGCGAATTTGATCTTCTTTTGCACCAAGGCAGCCGGTCACAATCACTTTGCCGTTTTCTTCCAAGGCTTCGCCAATGGCTTCCAAAGATTCTTGTACGGCACTGTCAATAAAACCACAGGTGTTCACGATCACTAAATCGGCATTTTCATAGCTCGGAATAATGTTATAACCGTTGGAACGTAATTCCGTCAGAATACGTTCTGAATCCACTAAATTTTTCGGACAGCCAAGGCTGACAAAGCCGATGTTTGGGGTTGAACTCATAAATTTTCTCAAAAAGTCTATCGCGGGTAATAAAAAAGGGGCTAATTCTACCTTTTTTTGTACAAAAAGGCGACAGTGAAATGCCAATAAAAATCGGGTTTTCGCGCTTACCTTTCCGTGTAACAGCTTTTCATTTCAGCGGAATCCGCTATAATGTGTGCCGTTTTTTAGCCCTTAAAAAACACATTTTATTTTTATTTATAAGAGGAAAAATCATGGCAAAACAAAAACATGCCTTGCAGACACCGCCTCAAAATTCGCAAGGAACGATGACCTATCAGCATCAGCGCGGTGTGATTAAAGAGAATGCGATTCAAGCATTATTACACGATAAACTCTTTCGCCAACGTGTTGAACGAAATAAGAAAGGCAAAGGCAGCTATCAACGTCAAGCGAAACATGCTAATCGTTATTATGAAAAGCCCGATAATAAGATTTCTATGATAAGAGATTTTATTATCGGGCTTTTTTCTATTCGTAAAGTTTATGTAATGTATTGATATAAATGAGGTTATTATGACAGTGAAAACAGAAATTTTATTTAACAACACATGGAACGTCAGAATCAGCGATCCGGGCGAAGAAGGCGCGAAAAGCCACTTTTTTGAGACTATTTATGTGACCTTAGAAGCGCACATCAACGGCAATGAAACAAACTATACCTTTACCCGCAAAGTGGAAGACCAAATTAAAATCAAAAAAGACTTCACCGATTTGGATGAATTATTCATTTATTTAAGTGAGCAAATCTCTCCGGTAGCCTTAGGGCATTTAGGGATTAAAATTGGCAATTTAGGTCTTGCGAAAGAGTAACAAATAAAAATAAACCCGACATGGCATCGGGTTTATTTTTGCCTGCTTACACCATAAAGTGCGGTCACAAAATCCAACGGATTTTTAACGGTGTTTTTATAAAATGGATAACACGCTTTCCGGCGGGCGTCCGATTTTCGCCTTATCACCATTCACCACAATCGGGCGTTCCAATAATTCGGAATGTTGTGCAATGGCATTAAGTAAATCCAGTGCTGTCAGACTTGGGTTGTCCAAACCCAATGTTTTATACAACTCATCCTTGGTTCGCATCATTTGGCGAATATCTGTAATGCCCAATTTATCTGCAATGCTTTGTAGCGTTTCAACATCGTAGTTGTGTTGTAAATACAGTTCGATAGTCGGTTGAATATGGTGACTTTCCAACAAGGCTAATGTTTCACGACTTTTAGAACAACGAGGGTTGTGGTAGATAGTAATCGACATAGAAATTCCTTCTGCTTAATGTGTGATTTGCATAGATTTTACCTTATAATCAGGCAGGTTTTATAGAGGAATCAAACATGATTGAAATGTTTAAAAGTTGGTATAACCGACGCTTCACCGATCCGCAAGCCATGGGATTGGCGGCGATTTTGCTGTTCGGTTTTGTATCCATTTATTTTTTCAGCGATCTTATTGCGCCGTTGTTGGTGGCGATTGTGCTGGCTTATTTATTGGAATGGCCGGTACGCTTATTAAATGAAAAATTGAAGTGTCCCCGCTTAGTGGCTACGATGTTGGTTCTAGGCAGTTTTATCAGCTTGGTTTTTGTCGTTGTATTAGTTTTGATTCCGAATTTATGGGCACAGTTAGCGAATTTATTAAGTGATTTACCTCACATGTTTAATCGCTTTAACGAGTGGCTTTTATCTTTGCCGGAACGCTATCCGGAACTGATTGATGCACAAACCGTGGAATCTATTTTCGGTACGGTAAAAGAGAAAATCCTCAGCTTAGGCGAATCGGCATTGAAACTCTCTTTAGCTTCCATCATGAACTTGGTGACGCTCGGGATTTATGCTTTCTTGGTGCCGTTAATGGTGTTTTTCCTGTTAAAAGATAAACGCCAGCTGATTGACGGCGTCAGCCGTTTTCTGCCGCGTAATCGCACGCTTGCCTCAAAAGTTTGGGTGGAAATGCAACAGCAAATTGCCAATTATATTCGTGGTAAATTGGTAGAAATTTTAGTGGTTACCGCTGTCACTTACGCCATCTTCTTAACTTTCGGTTTGAATTATCCGTTGCTATTGGCAGTTGCGGTTGGGTTTTCCGTCTTGGTGCCTTACATTGGGGCGGTATTGATCACCATTCCTGTCGTATTGGTCGCGATTTTCCAATTCGGCGACACACACACGTTCTGGTATATCCTGATTGCTTTTGTTGTTTCCCAATTATTAGACGGAAATCTCCTCGTGCCCTTTTTATTTTCCGAAGTCGTCAATCTTCATCCATTAATTATCATCATCGCCGTGTTGATTTTTGGCGGTTTATGGGGATTCTGGGGGGTCTTTTTTGCTATTCCGCTGGCAACTCTCGTGAAAGCGGTGGTCAATGCCTGGCCTTCCAACGAAACGCTTTAAAAGGGTGAGATGTCACCGTAAAAACGTTACAAAAAAAGACCGCACTTTGGGTTTAAAAGTGCGGTCTTTTTTTCAGGTTCTGCCGGTTTGGCTGGGGCTTTTGTTGAGGGGGATGGGGAGGCTTCTTCTTTTGGTTGGCGGAAGGATTTTACTGCCGCAACGCCCACTTCTTTGGCGGTTTCTACCAGTTCTGCTAGGCTTGCGCTGTCTTTTGCATCTAATACTTCCAACAACATCGGCAAACTGATGCCGGTCACAATATCCGTATTTTCGCGTCCTGTTGCCACTCGTGCCGCCGCGTTATACGGGCTACCGCCGAATAAGTCGACTAAAAAGAGTATAGGCTCGTTTTCTGGCAGCGTCGCGATAATGGCATTGTATTTTTCCACCAAATGCTCACCGCCTTCATCGGGCAGAAAAGTCACCACATGGCAGTTTTCATCTTCACCAAACACCATTGCGGCGGAATTGACGATTTCTTCTGAAAACTTACCGTGCGTTGCAACGATAATGTGGGTCATTCAAACCTCCTTTAATTTAATTAAAAAACCAAGCATTAACGTTTCAGCATGATAAAAACAGCTAAGTAAACGTTTGCGTGACGAACTAAGTGTATTCCTTTCAAATATGTCGTCAAATGGAGAGTGAGAAAATTATGATGATGAGCAAGTGGTATGAGGAGTGTGTTTTTTTTATACAAAAAAATATAAATGAAACGTGAATTAATAGGGGTGAGATCTTAAGAAAATGTTGTGAAGTTGTTGCGATTTTAGCGAAAAAAAAGCGGAGATTACTCCGCTTGATATAACCGATAGCTTACTTGCCCACTGTCTTTTTGTTTTAATACATGCCAGTTTTCCGGTACGTTCGGTTCCTTGCCTTTTTCTGTTTCCACATAAACCAAGGCTTGCGGACGCAGCCAGTTGTTTTGCGCTAATAGAGCCATGGCTTGCTCGGCTAAATTAAAATGAAAGGGCGGATCGAGAAAGACCACATCAAAGTGCGGTTGATTTTGTGGCTGATTTAAAAAGTGCAGGCTGTTTTGATTGACGACTTGCGCGCGATCGGCACATTTCAAGGTTTGAATATTCTTGCTTAACTGCTGCGCCACGGCTTTTTCCAATTCCAGAAACGTCACCTTTGCCGCTTGGCGTGAAAGCGCTTCAAAGCCAAGAGAACCGCTACCGGCGAAACCATCTAAACATTCGCTATCAACGATATAAGGCATAAGCCAGTTGAATAGGGTTTCTTTTACACGATCGCCGGTAGGGCGCAAGCCTTGGGATGGCAGCACAGGCAATTTTCGTCCGCGCCATAAGCCGGCGATAATGCGCACTTCGCCTTTTGTGCTTTGTTGTGTTGTTGCTTTTTTCATATAAATCGGCAGGAAAATGATGTGTTTTTTTGCTAGAATGAGCAGCATTTTATCAAGTTTAAACAAGAGTGGGCAATTTATGTCAGATGAAAAGAAAAAAGGCGGATTTTGGTCTTGGTTCGGATTAAGCAAAAATAAACAAGGAGAATCAATGGAACCGAAAGAACCGGCGTCAAAAGAACAGCTCCCTAATGAATCTGAAGTGCAAGAAACGGCAGAAAAAACGACCGCACTTTCAGATGAAGCAGAGACCGAAAATACATTAACGGAAGATACATCAATGGCGCAAGCGTCCACGCTTGTGCCTGAAAGCCATGACGTTCAAGTAGAGACCTCTCAAGAGGAAAACGCAGCGGCACAAGCGCGGACGCTTGCGCCATCAGATGAGTCAACTCAATCTATTGAAGAAACGCTAGAAAATTTAACCGCACTTTCTGAGAGCGAAGCAGAAGTACAAGTCGAAAGTGCGGTGAATATTGAAGATGAATCTGTTGTTGAAGCGGAAGAATTCGAAGAAGAAAGCGCCGTTGCCGACATCGTAGAAACACAGGAAAAACCAAGCGAGGGTGGTTTTTTTAGCCGATTACTCAAAGGCTTGGTAAAAACCAAACAAAACATCGGGGCAGGCTTCCGCAGTTTCTTCCTCGGTAAAAAAATCGATGATGAATTGTTTGAAGAATTGGAAGAACAACTTCTCATTGCCGATATCGGCGTGCCGACCACCACAAAAATTATCAATAACTTAACGCAACATGCGACCCGTCAGCAGTTACAAAACGCAGATACCTTATACCAACAACTTAAATTGGAAATGGGCGAGATCTTAAAACCGGTGGCGCAACCATTACGCATTGATGGCAGCAAAAAGCCTTATGTGATTTTAATGGTGGGGGTGAATGGCGTAGGTAAAACCACCACCATCGGTAAACTGGCGCGTAAATTCCAAATGGAAGGCAAATCTGTCATGTTGGCTGCGGGCGATACCTTCCGTGCCGCCGCAGTAGAGCAATTGCAAGTGTGGGGCGAGCGTAATCATATTCCGGTGGTGGCACAAAGCACCGGTTCCGATTCGGCATCGGTGATTTTTGATGCGATGCAATCGGCGGCAGCACGCAATATTGATGTGCTTATTGCCGACACCGCCGGTCGTTTACAAAATAAAAATAACTTGATGGACGAGCTAAAGAAAATCGTGCGCGTGATGAAAAAATACGATGAAAGTGCACCGCATGAAATTATGCTGACGTTGGATGCGGGCACCGGTCAAAACGCCATTAGCCAAGCTAAGTTATTTAACGAAGCCGTTGGGCTTACCGGCATCAGCTTAACTAAATTGGATGGCACAGCCAAAGGCGGCGTGATTTTTGCCATTGCCGACCAGTTTAATTTGCCGATCCGCTATATCGGCGTAGGTGAAAAAATTGAAGATTTACGCGAATTTAACGCAGAAGAATTTATTGACGCTTTATTTGCTCATGAAGAGGAATAAAGTGCGGTTCAAAAATGACGTGTTTTTTTAGAGAAGAAAAATGATTCGATTTGCAAATGTGAGTAAAGCGTATTTGGGCGGAAAACCGGCGCTGCAAGGGTTAAGCTTTCATTTACCGGTAGGCAGTATGACCTATTTGGTGGGGCATTCCGGTGCGGGGAAAAGTACCCTGCTGAAATTAATTATGGGCATGGAACGTGCCAATGGCGGGCAAATTTGGTTTAACGGACACGACATTACCCGCTTATCCCGTCATGAAGTGCCATTTTTACGCCGTCAAATTGGCATGGTGCATCAAGATTATCGTTTATTGTCGGATCGTTCCGTCTTGGATAACGTGGCGCTGCCGTTGATTATTGCCGGACAGCATCCGAAAGATGCCAATAGCCGTGCGTTGGCGGCATTGGATCGTGTGGGATTACGTGATCGTGCAAATCACTTGCCTGTGCATTTGTCCGGCGGTGAGCAACAACGTATTGATATTGCGCGTGCCGTGGTGCATAAACCGCAATTATTGTTGGCAGATGAACCTACCGGGAACCTAGATAGTGCACTCTCTTTAGAAATTTTCAATTTGTTTGAAGAGTTCAATCGTCTCGGTATGACGGTGTTAATCGCCACCCATGACATGGGCATCGTGCAACAAAAACCGAAGCCTTGCCTTGTACTTGAGCAAGGTTATTTACGCTAGGAGGTAACATGAGTTTTCGTCTGAATTTCCCTTTTGGCGTGCAAAGTGTGTACGTGTTGCGTGCGGTGTTGGCGGACTTATTGAAACGTAAGTTTGCCACATTGTTAACCGTGTTGGTGATCGCCGTCTCTTTAACGATTCCGACCGTAAGCTATTTGCTTTGGAAAAATATTCATCACGCCACCACGCAGTTTTACCCCGAAAGTGAACTAACCGTGTATTTACATAAAAACTTGTCGGAAGAGGATGCCAATTTGGTGGTGGAAAAAATCCGTCAGCAAGAAGGGGTTGAATCACTAAATTATATTTCCCGTCAGGAAAGTTTGAACGAGTTTCGCCATTGGTCAGGTTTTAGCGAAGAGTTGGACGTGTTGGATGACAACCCGTTGCCGGCGGTGGTGATGATTAAACCAAGCAAAGCATTTAACGAGTCGCAAAAACGCAATGAATTACGGGAAAACTTGGATAAAATCAAAGGTGTTCAAGAAGTCCGTTTGGATAATGATTGGCTGGAAAAACTGACCGCACTGACGTGGCTAGTTGCACATGTGGCAATTTTTTGTACCCTGTTGATGGCGGTTGCGGTTTTCTTGGTGATCGGCAACAGTATTCGCGCTGATGTTTACAGCAATCAATCGAATATTGAAGTGATGAAATTGCTTGGCGCCACTGATCAATTCATCCTGCGCCCGTTCCTTTACACCGGCATGATTTATGCTGCACTGGGCGGTTTCTTCGCGTGTATTTTCAGTAGCCTCACCATTGGCTATTTCACCGGTGCAGTGAAATATGTGACCGATATCTTTGCCGTCAGTTTCAACTTAAACGGTTTAGGATTGGTGGAATTCCTTTTCTTACTCGTGGTTTGCGTCATTATGGGTTACATCGGCGCATGGTTATCGGCTACACGTTATATTCGCTTGTTGGATAAGAAAGGTTAGAGGATAAAAACACAAAAGAAAAAGACCGCACTTGATAAAAGTGCGGTCTTTTTTGTTACAGTTTTTTAATGTTGGTGTGGTGTTGTATCAAAATGCGATTCATTGTTTCGTAATGCTTTACAGGCTTGATAGACAACAGAAGCACCGCTTCGCAATATTAGTAGGCTTAAAATACTGCTGGCGACAAGGTCAACCCATTGCCAGTTTAGTAGCCATGCGCTTAATCCGGCGATAATTGCCACCAGAGAGCCAAACAGGTCAGCTAATACGTGTAAATAGGCGGCTTTGATGTTTAAGTTTTCATGATCGCCTTTCATCATTAGCCAAGCTACGAAAATGTTTACCAAGAGTCCAGTGATGGCAACGCCTAGCATAGGCAACGCCAACATTGTCGTTGGGTATTGCCAACGTTCTGTCGCTTCCACCAAAATCCATACTGCCACCACAATCAGAGAAGTACCATTTAACAGCGCGAACCTTTTTTGGTTTTGTGCATTTAAAAACAAAGCAATGAGGGCGAGGAGCAACGATAGACTGTCATTTGCCATGTGCCCGGCGTCAGCCATTAAGGCGAGGCTATTAAAATAATAGCCACCTAAAAACTCGATGATCATATAGCTGCTGATAATGACCAAACTGGTGCTTAAAATCTTTTTATTTGTTGGTGTATGAGCGTGTGAATGTTTGTGTTGATGTGGCATCTCGTTCCTTCCTTACTTAATTTGTTTGAGTGCAGAACAGCTTAAAGCCCGTAGGGACTACGGGGTCAAGTATTTTTTGTTAGAATGGTAAAAATTTTTGGGGAGGAAGAAATGAAAGTCAATGAGCTGAGTAAACGTACCGGGATTCACTTAGAAACCATTCGTTACTATGAAAAACAAGGCGTCTTACCGGAACCAAAACGACAGGCTAACGGTTATCGATCGTATGACGAAGAAAGCATAACGCAGCTTATTTTTATTAAAAACTGCCGTACGCTAGGTTTTTCTTTAGAAGATATTAAACAACTCAATGCACTCAAATTTCACACCGCTAATCATTATCATGCGGACAAATTGGTGCTTAAGCAACTGACGCTGGTGGAAGAAAAAATTTCACAATTACAAGATATCAAAGCGTTTTTACAATCCATCGCCATTAAGGGAAAACATAGTGAGTCGGAATGCAAAGCCATAGCAGGGCTTCAGGCAAAAATAAAGGAGACGGTTTAAGGTGTTTCCTAACAAAATGTGTTCGCTATTTTAGCTTGCTTTAACGCCACAGAATCTCCATTGATTTCGTGCAATGAGTTGCACGCTACGGGAACAGATCAAAGTGCGGTCAGTTTTGACCGCACTTTTTAATTAAACAACATAAACGCCCAGGTGATTGCGACGATAACTAACGCAATAAATACCGCAGCTGAGCCTTGATCTTTGGCGCGACCGGAGAGTTCGTGGCGCTCGGTGCCGATACGATCCACTACGGCCTCAATGGCGCTGTTGAGCAGTTCCACGACCAATACTAGTAACACGCTGCCGATCATCAGCGCTTTTTCAATGGCATCATCGCCAAGCCATAATGCCAAGGGAATCATGAAAAGGCAGCAAAAAAGCTCGTGGCGAAAAGCCGTTTCATATTTGACCGCACTTTTTAAGCCTTGCATGGAATATTGAGTGGATTTGATTAAGTGGGTTAGCCCCGTCGTTTTGTCCATTAGGTTTTCCTTTGTTTATTTATTGTTATTAGAGGCGTTTAGCTTCAATGACATCATCCAGTTTTTCCAAACGGGATAGAATCTTACTCAACATTTCCACATTGTTGAGTTCAATTTGCATGTCGATGTTTGCCACTTGGCGCTTCGTATCCGTACGGGAAGACACGCCGAGTACGCTGATTTTATCGTTTGCCAGTACGGTGGTGATATCGCGCAATAAACCGTTGCGATCTGACGCCACAATGCGAATGTTGAGATGGAAGCCGTTAGAATAATTATCGCCCCAACGGGATTCCACCACACGTTCCGGGTGAACGCTTTGTAGCTCAAGGAATTGTTCGCAATCACAACGGTGAATGGAAATACCACGCCCCATGGTGATGTAGCCCACAATGCTGTCGCCCGGAATCGGTTGGCAACAACGTGCAATGTGGTGCATTAAGTTGCCGACGCCTTCGACGATAACGCAGTCTTTGCGTTCGGTTTTTTGTTGGGCGTTGGCCGCACTTTTGGTGCTGACGTGACGCAAGATTTCTTCATCCACTTCCTGCGCGGAGATTTTGATGAATTTGTTTTGCAGGAAGTTGATTAATGGCCCGATACGAATATCACCACCGCCGATGCCTGCATATAAATCGTCGAGGTTTTTCAGGTTATAACGCGGCAAGGCTTGTTGTTCTACTTGTTTTAAGCTGATGCCCAGGCGGTTAATTTCGCTTTCCAACAATTCTTTGCCGGCCGGAATATTTTTATCGCGATCCAGCTTTTTGAACCACGCATGAATTTTCGCACGGGCTTTTGCCGTGTGGGTAAAGCCGAGATTAGGGTTGAGCCAGTCACGACTCGGGTTCGGGTTTTTCTGGGTGATGATATCTACCTGATCGCCCATTTGGAGCTGATAGGTGAACGGCACAATGCGTCCGCCCACTTTGGCGCCGATACAACGGTGGCCGATTTCACTGTGAATAGCGTAGGCAAAATCGAGTGGTGTTGAGCCTGTAGGCAAATCCACGACTTCGCCTTTCGGTGTAAAGACATACACGCGATCATCGAACACTTGGCTGCGTAATTCCGCCATAACTTCACCGGAATCGGTAATATCGTCTTGCCACGCCAAGAGTTTGCGTAGCCAGGCGATTTTTTCTTCGTAACCGGAACGACCGGCGCTGGCCCCTTCTTTGTATTTCCAGTGTGCCGCAACGCCCAACTCGGCATCATCGTGCATTTGTTGGGTACGAATTTGCACTTCGATCGGTTTGCCGCCTTTACCCAACACCACGGTGTGAATAGATTGGTAGCCGTTCGGTTTCGGGTTGGCGACGTAATCGTCGAATTCTTTTGGCAGATGTTTGAAGTGGGTGTGCACAATGCCAAGTGCGGTGTAACAATCTTGTAATTTTTGCACGACGATGCGCACCGCACGGACATCATATAAATCACTGAACTCTAAGTGCTTTTTCTGCATTTTTCGCCAAATGCTGTAAATGTGTTTAGGGCGACCGTACACTTCCACTTGGGGAATATTTTCTTGTAAATAACCGGAAAGCTCGGTAACAAAATCAGTAATATATTGCTCGCGGTCAAGGCGGCGTTCTTTTAATAATTTGGCGATCGCGCGATATTGTTCCGGGTGCAAATAACGGAAACAGTAATCTTCCAGTTCCCATTTGAGCTGTCCGATGCCTAAGCGGTTGGCAAGCGGGGCGTAAATATTGGCACATTCTTTGGCGGCGAGGACGCGTTCTTCTTCCGTATAATTTTTTTCGGCATCACGCAAAAAGGCGATACGCTCCGCTAATTTGATAATCACACAGCGGAAATCATCTACCATGGCGAGCAACATTCGGCGCACGTTATCCACCTGTAAGCTGCTGGCAGAATGGGTGATGTTGAGTTGGCGGATATTGTCCATTTCGATAACACCGCGTACCAGTTTGCTGATATTAGCGCCGAAATCTTCTTCAATTTGGGCTAAATCCACAAGTTGATCGCGGACAATAGGGAAGAGCATGGCGGTGAACAAGCTATCGGCATCCATGTTTAAGCTGTTGAGGATTTCCACCATTTCCACGCCGAACGTCAGCAAATGGGCTTCTTCCTGCTGATGCTCGGCACGCAAGGTCATTTTCTGTTGCGAATAATGCCATGCCGTCATTAAGTTGGCTTTGACATTTTCCGCGACATTCAAGTTAGCGCACCATTTTTCAATCTCAAAATCTTTAGGATTTAATAAATGAGATCCTCTCACAGCGACCATAACGAATCCTTATCTTTTTCGAAATAAACTTATCGACTCTAAATGACCGGTTTGTGGGAACATATCGATCATGGCGACTTTATCCAATTGATAGCCTGCGTCACGCAAGATTTCCGTATCTCGCACGAGTGTTGCAGGATTGCAAGAAACATACAGAATGCTTTCAGCCTGTAACTGACAGAGCGCATTTAAAGCAAATGCGGCACCTGTGCGTGGCGGGTCGAGCAAAATTTTATTGAAGGGTTGCTGCGTCCACGCTTGACTGATAAAGGGTTTATCCAAATCAGTTCGGTAAAATTGGACATTATGACAACCGTTTCGTTCGGCATTGGCGCGGGCTTTTTCCACCATCGCAGAAACACCTTCAATTCCTACCGCACTTTTTACTTTGCGACTCATCGGTAAGGTGAAGTTGCCCATGCCACAGAATAAATCTAACACATGATCTTGTTGGTTAAGCTCCAACCAGTCTAACGCCGTTGCGATCATTTGACGGTTTAATTGTGCATTAATTTGAATGAAATCGCGAATATCAAATTGCAACGTGATGTCATCGCCCAAACGGTAATAAGGCTGTTCGCCATACCAATGTTCAATGCTGTCATGTTCTTGTACAAATAACATGAGTTGGTGTTGTTCGGCAAACCGTAATAATAAAGTGCGGTCGATTTCAGTAATGTTTTTTACATGGCGTAATAACATGGCGATACCATTGTCTGCCGCAACAAGTTCAATATGCCCCAGTTGTTGTGGCGTTGTCCATTGCTCGAAAAGTGCGGTCAGTTTGGGCAATAAATCATTCAGCGGCTTTTCCAACACCAAACAATGGTCGATAGGAATAATTTGCTGTGAATTTTTACGCCGTAAGCCGATATTCAGTTTGCGATTTTTACTGTCAAACAATACGCTTAAACGTACCCGACGACGGTAATGCCAAGGCTCACCGTGCAATAACGGCGTGAAATGAATAGGCACCGGCTGTAAACGGGATAAGCGTTGAACCAATGCAGTTTGTTTGGCAGAACGTTGTAATTCAATGGGAATATGTTGATTTTGGCACCCCCCGCATTGCTCAAAATAAACGCATGGCGGTGTTTGGCGCTGAGGACTTGGGCGTAAAATATGCTGTGCTACACCTTGACCGTATTGGCGTTTTTCTTCCAATACGCGAACTTCTACGCTTTCTTGCGGCAGCGCGTTTTCAATAAACCAGGTTTTGCCGTTAATTTTAGTCACGCCTAAGCCTTGATAATCCAAATAAAGAATGTGTGCGGTGAAATTTTCGGTCTTTTTCTTTGGTTTGGTGTCGCTGTAAAGTAATGCCATGTTATTTTGAATATAAGCTGTGTTGGGTAAATAATTCTCGACTTTTCAAGGGCTTGTCGCCTAAATACGGTTTTAATGCAATGCGTGTAAACCGTTTGGCTGCCGATAATACAGAGGGTTCGTCAAATTGGGTTTGTTCAAAGGCCAATAATTCCCGCCCGTAAAAGGTTAAATTATCTTTGATTAAGGAAGCAATAAAGCCTTTTTCTTCGCGGTAACGATAGGTCATGTCCGCTTTCACGGCTTTGCCGGAGCCTGCGCAATGAGTGAAATCAATGCCATAGCCTAAGGTGCGCAAGAGTTGAAACTCAAAGGTGCGTAGCGCTGGTTCCACATTGGTTTGCGATACGGCTAAGTGCGTTAAACACTGCAAATAGTGTTGGAACAATTGCGGATAGGCTGTTTCCGGTTCCAATACGCGGCAAATGAGTTCGTTTAAATAAAAGCCGCTGTACAAGGCAACATTTTGTAATGGCAAGGCAATGGCAGCAGGTTCTGCTTTGGTGAGAATTTTCAGATCGCCGCGACCGCTCCAACGTAGCAGTAACGGCGTAAAGGGTTGTAACACGCCTTTTAGCATGGAACGCTTTGCCCGTGCGCCTTTTGCCAATACGCTGATACGCCCGAAATCTTCGGTCAGTAAATCTACCAATAAGCTGGTTTCGCTGTAAGATTTGCGATGTAGTACGAAACCGCGTTGCCAATTTTCGATGATGTCGCCCTTTCGTCGATAAAAAACCGGTGTTTATTTTAGCAGATTTCCCACCGCACTTTGTGGGATTTTGTAGGCGATTTTAGAAGAAAAGGAAATGGGATATAACAGAATTGCTGTAAGGAGGATTTCGGAACAACAGGCAATAAAAAAGCAGGCTTTTACACCTGCTTTTTTGCTCAAATGTTCAATTAAGCTTTGGACATTGCCGCTACTTCTGCTGCGAAGTCGGTTTCCACTTTCTCGATACCTTCGCCCACTTCTAAGCGGATGAAGTTAGAGATGTCGGCACCTTTTTCTTTTAACAAATCGCCAACGGATTTAGATGGATCCATGACGAATGGTTGACCTGTTAAAGAGACTTCACCGGTGAATTTCTTCATGCGGCCTTCAACCATTTTTTCTGCGATTTCGCGTGGTTTACCGGATTGCATTGCGATATCCACTTGGATGTTGCGTTCGTGTTCAACCACTTCAGCCGGAACATCACTTGGGTTAACGTAGTCTGGGCGGCTTGCTGCAACGTGCATTGCGATGTGTTTTAACAATTCATCGTCTGCGCCTTTACCAGCCACTAATACACCGATTTTCGCGCCGTGTAAGTAAGAACCTACAACATCGCCTTCGATGTAAGCAACACGACGGATGGTCATGTTTTCACCGATTTTCGCCACTAATGCAGCACGTTTTTCTTCAAATTGTGCTTGAAGTTGCTCGATAGTTGCGCCTTTGTTGGCTGCCGCGTAGTCTGCCACTTCGTTGGCTAAACCTAAGAAGCCGGCATCTTTTGCTACGAAGTCGGTTTCACAGTTCATTTCAACTAATACACCGAAACCATTTTGTACGCGAGCAAGGATAACACCTTCAGCTGCAACACGACCTGCTTTTTTCGCCGCTTTTGCTTGACCAGATTTACGCATGTTGTCGATGGCTAATTCGATGTCGCCGTTTGCTTCAACTAATGCTTTTTTACATTCCATCATGCCTGCGCCGGTACGTTCACGCAGTTCTTTTACTAATGATGCTGTGATTTCAGCCATTTTAAAATCCTCTGTCGGTTAAAGTGCGGTGGAAAAAGACCGCACTTTTAGCTCTAAAAAATACAGGGAGCTATTTAGCCCCCTGCTCATTAATTAATCGTCTGATTAATAAGGGCTTACGCCTTATCGCAATCGCTCGAATTATTCTGCGGCTTGCGCTAATTCTTCAGCAACCGCTGCTTCGTTACCACGACCTTCTTTGATCGCTGCAACAGCAGAAGAAAGATAAAGTTGAATTGCACGTGCTGCGTCATCGTTACCTGGGATAACGAAATCTACGCCGTCCGGGCTAGAGTTAGTATCAACGATAGCAAATACAGGAATACCCAAGTTGTTTGCTTCTTTCACTGCGATATGTTCGTGGTCTGCACCTATCACGAATAATGCATCCGGAAGACCGCCCATCTCTTTGATACCGCCAAGGCTTAATTCAAGTTTTTCCATCTCACGGGTACGCATTAACGCTTCTTTTTTGGTTAATTTGTCGAAAGTGCCGTCTTGAGATTGCGTTTCTAAATCTTTTAAACGTTTGATGGATTGACGAACTGTTTTCCAGTTGGTCAACATACCGCCTAACCAACGGTGGTTTACATAGTATTGTTGACAGTCTAATGCTGCTGCTTGCACTGCATCGGTCGCTGCGCGTTTGGTACCAACGAATAATACTTTACCGTTGTTGCTCGCAATGCGGGTTAACTCAGCTAATGCTGCGTTGAACATTGGAACGGTTTTTTCAAGGTTGATGATATGAACGCCGTTGCGTGGTCCGAAAATGAATGGTTTCATTTTTGGGTTCCAGTAACGAGTTTGGTGACCGAAGTGAACGCCTGCTTGAAGCATATCGCGCATAGAAACTTGTGCCATAATAATTTTCCTTTTGTTTGGGGTTTAGCCTCCACATATCCAGCCAATCGACCGTTTGGCACCCCGATTTAGCCTTTCTGATATGTGTGTGTTTTAGTAAATTGATTAAAAAATAAACGTTACTTTTAAACAGCAAAATAACGGCGTGCTTTATACCATAAAGTGCGGTGGGTTTCCAGCGGATTTTGTTGTGAGAGGAAAATTGACATAAAAACAGATAAAAAACGACCGCACTTTAAGGGGGAAAAGTGCGGTCTGTTTGGGGATGTTTTATTCCTCTTCTTTTTCCTTCGCTCTCAGAATGATTTCTTGGATGTCGGCCGCCATTTTTTGATCGCATTCGCGGGCAATATCGCGCATGAGCGGGTTTTGGAATAACCCCATGTTGGGATCATAAACCTGTGACATGAGGGCGACTTCATGGCGATCCGCATCAAAATAATAGTCGCCGATTTCTTTCACTAATTCCGGCTCCATGCCTAATGTTTCCAGCGCGCGTTTACCCGCACGTACGGCAGCATCGAAGGTTTCACGGATAATTTCGTCTGCGCCGGCTTCGTGTAAGGCAAAGGTGCTGAAACGGTCGTAAGCACGAGCAATGATTTTAATGTTCGGATTCACTTCACGAGCAAAGTGCACGATGTTTTCTGCTTGTTCTTTATTATTAATGGCGATGACCAATATTTCTGCTTGTTCTAAACCGGCAGCGATGAGAAATTCGCGGCGAGATGCGTCGCCAAAATAGGATTTAATGCCGTATTCATTGAAGCCTTTGATCATGTTCGGGTTCAAATCAACAATAGTGGTGGCGTAGCCGCTTAAGCGTAATAAGTCATTCACGATTTGACCGAAACGTCCCATGCCGACGATGAGAATTGGATGTTGTTCGTCGATTTCATCGCCTGGTAATTCTTCTGCAGTCGGTTTGGGGGCGAATTTTTCATACAAAACCAACATAATAGGCGTTAATACCATGGATAGCACCACGATTGCGGTCATGTTGGCATTGACGGTTTCATCAATCACTTTTTGGTTGAAGGCTTGAGCAAACAAAACAAAAGCAAATTCTCCGCCTTGAGCCATGAGCAAAGCACGTTCCATGGCCGTTTTGTGCGTGCTTTTCGCTGCGCGGGCAACGAGATAAATACAGATACCTTTTGTCAGCATTAAGGCGAATACGCCGATGCCAATTAGCATCCAGTTTTCAGCCACGACGGTGAGATTGAGTGACATTCCCACGCCGAGGAAAAATAGCCCAAGCAATAAACCACGGAACGGTTCGATGTCGGCTTCCAATTGATGGCGGAAAGCCGATTCCGATAGCATAACACCCGCGACAAAGGCGCCCATGGCTTGTGATAAGCCCGCTTCTTCCATCAGTAATGCCGAACCCAATACCACAAATAAGGCGGCAGCCGTCATCACTTCACGCGCTTTGGAGTCGGCTAAAATACGGAATACCGGATTCAAAATGAAACGTCCAATAAGCACAAGGATGGCTAACGCGATTAAGGCGATGGTGGCGGATTCCCACCAAGAAATGGTGCTTTCGGTTTCGAGTGGGGAAAGGTAGGTCACGATAGCCAGTAACGGCACGATCAGCAAATCTTCAAATAATAAGATCGATACCATTTTTTGTCCCGGGCGGGTGGACAGGCGTTTACGTTCTCCCAACACTTGCATCACGATGGCGGTGGAGGTAAGCACGAAACCGGAAGAACAAATAAAGGCCACCTCCCAAGAAATGCCGAATTGTACGGAAACGAGGGTCATTAACAGAGCGGATATCACCACTTGTAAACTGCCGAGCCCGAAAATTTGTTTGCGTAAGCTCCATAAATGGGACGGTTTCATTTCCAAACCGATCATGAACAGGAACATCACCACACCAAATTCTGCAATGTGCAAAATGGCGTGAGAATCGGTCACTAATTTCAAGCCGAAGGGGCCAATTATTAAGCCCGCAGCTAAATACCCCAGCACTGAACCTAAACCGATACGTTTAAATAATGGCACTGCCACAACAGCCGCGCCTAATAACGTGACAACGCGAATTAAATCGCCCGCCCCCTGAGCTTCCATCTTGTTCCCCCGAAATCAATGTGTTGTGATGAATCTTAAAAAAAGCAGCCTATTCTAGCGTTTTTTCGGGTGATGTGTTGAGGAAATGTGCAAATTTTGTGATAGGTTTAGTCAATTTTTTAAAGGACTTATCTCATGCTTTCTTTTGGGAAAAAATAAAGCCCGTATAAAACGGGCTTTTGCTTTTCTGAACATTGATTAACGCTGAATCAAATAACGTAATTTGGTGCCATCTTGTTCTATGCTTAATAACGTATAACCGTGGTTTTTGGTATCCACCGGAATGTTGTTGATGGATTGTGCGCAGTCGCTTAACAATTCCAACACTTCCCCTTCTTTGAGCTCAGGCATGCTTTCCAGCATGACGATAGCCGGGTATGGGCAAGGTTCGCCTACCGTGTCGATGGTGTAATCCGGCACGATGTCTTTTGGATCTTTATCTAATTTGTGCACAACGGTAAATGCCATAGTGTGTTTTCCTTCTGTGAAATAAAAATAATGTCAAATCAAACCGCACTTTTACGCCTGTGCGAAAGCAGCGATTTTGGCTTTTGCTTTGGCAAGGAAGCGTTTTTCCCACCAGACGACAGCAATTAAGCAGAGAATCAATAAACCGTAGTTCACTAATAATCCGCCGACCGGACCAAATTCTTTTAATAAGTTCAGTTTTTCGTAGTCAAGGGCCAAAGCCGGAGCGAGATCGTCCCATGCGTAGGCTAGATAGGTAGAACCGATAACGTTGCCGATCCCCACCCACATAAAGTGTACTTGACCTTCCATCGCACGGTACATCCAACCGGTTTCACAACCGCCGGCTAATACAATGCCGAAACCGAACAATAAACCGCCGATAATCGCATTTGGACCTGCCCACATGATTTTTGCCGGAACACCTAATTGAATGTAACTAAACACGCCGATGGTGCCAGCTAGAATGCCGAAAATAATAGCTTTTGCCATGTAAGCGCGACCGGTTACCCAAAGATCACGGAATGCAGAAGTGAAACAGATTTGCGCACGTTCGATAAGTAAACCGAAAGCTAAACCGCATAGCATGGCGAAGCCCAGTTTGACGGACTGAGTCATCACATAAAGGGATGCGATGAGGTAAGCGAGGAAAACTACCATGCCAATCCAAAAACGGCGTTGTGCTCTTTTCGGATCGCTTTCTTGTAATTTTGCTGCGCCTTTTTTCAATTCCAATTTCACGCGGAACATCGGCAATAAAGTGACTTTTACGCCGGCGTAAGTTCCAAGTGCTGTGGCAATGGTGAAAAACCACGCATGCACAGAAAATTGTGGAATGCCGGTAAATAACGAGGCAAGGTTACAGCCCATCGCCAAACGTGCACCGAAACCGGCAATAGCACCGCCGATTAAGGCTTGCACGATACGGCGTTTGTGTGGCTGATTACGCCATTTCACATTATTTGCCCACAATGCTGCGGAGATACAACCGGCAAACATGCCTAAGATCATCACGCCATCAACACGAGTAAAAATCGTGCCTTGCATGCCGATGATTTTGTAGTAACTCCAATCGGAAACATCGATGCCCAAGGTTTGTAGTGCATGACCGCCCCAGCGGGTAAATTCGCCGGTGACTGCCCAATAGGTGCCGGTAATGCCGAAATAATAGGCCGAGATTAAACCGGCGGCGATAACGGCGATAACGGGATTCCAATATTTAATCAAATATTGTTGTTTGAACTGTTGTAAAACTTCGTTCATTTTTTATCCTATTAAAGTGAATGAAAGTATTACAAGGAAGGTATAACAATGAGAAAAGGCTCAAAAGAAGGGCTTTGTCATTTCCTATACACAAACTTGCGATATAAATGAAATTACAAATTAGATTTGCGGGCGCTAGTCTAAAGAATTATTAACATTTCTGCAACAATATTTGTGCGAAAAATGGGAAAAGTGCGGTGGATTTTTTCAGGTTTTTACTTAGCCAGATAGGCTTTCAGTGCCGGCAGAATGTCTTGTCCGTCACGCACCCCTAAGTCGTACATTGCCTGTACTTTGGCGACGTCTTTTTCAATACGGCGAATAGGCAGCGTAACAGAAGGGCGAATAACAAAAATCTCGCCTTGTTCGTTAAGACGAATGACCTCTTCCACCGCACGGTTATAGTCCGCATAGCGGTTGCTCAGGCGTTCAACCAGTTTTGGGTAACGGCGATAAAAAGCATTAAAAATCAGCGGATTGGTCGGTGTTTTGCGGTAATCCAATGGGCGGGTGAGAATGACGATGATTTTGTCGTAGCCCAACTGTTGACAGAAACGCAACGGAATACTGTCCGCAATGCCGCCGTCTAAATATTTTTTGCCGTTGATTTCCACCATTTTCGACACGAAAGGCATGGCGGAGGTGGCACGCAGGGTTTCCATTTGCTCAAAGGCATCATGGATTTTCACATATTCCGCTTCACCACTTTCCACGTTAGTTAACACCGTGTAAAAGTCGATACCCGAACGGGCGAATGCGGCTTGATCGAACACGTCCAATTCAAAAGGTAGCTGATAAAAAGCGAAATCTTTGTTGACGATATTGCCTGTGGTGAACAGGCTGTGCCATCCCATGTAGCGTTTGTCGTTGAGGTATTTTTTGTTGTAGCGCAGGACACGGCCTTTTTGTTTAGAAGGGAAATTTACACCGAATAATGCACCGGCAGACACACTAACAATGCCGTCAATGTGAATCTGTTCATCCAAGAAGACATCCAACACGCCGGCGGTGAACATCCCGCGCATGGCGCCGCCTTCTAATACCAATCCGACTTTCATCAGCTTAACTCATAAGGCAAGGGTTGCATATCGAGCAAGGTTTGGCAGTTAGGCAAGCGGAACGCCTGACCTTCTTCCAACGGCGTATTTAACACGGCCTGCAACCACAAAACACCGTGAAAATTAACCGCACTTGTGATGGTGCCCGTGGTGCGCCAGTTATCGCCAAGTGCCATTTCCAATGCAGAACCGATTTCCGGCAGACTTTGTGTTTGTGCTGCGAAAATAAATAAAGCGCGTTTATTGGCACCACGATATTTGGCACGCGCCACGGTTTCTTGCCCGATGTAACAGCCCTTTTGGAAGGAAATTGCCTGTTCGATGTTTTGCAGATTTAATGCTTGCGGAATAAATTCTAATTGGGTTGCTGCCGCTAAACCAGGCACGCCATCTTGAATGTCCAATAAATCCCAAGCTTCTGCTTCAACAGTAGGTTCGAGGGCTAAACGAGTCGGGTTGAGTAAAATCACGCGCGGCTGTTGGCCATTTACATCAATGCGAATTTGCGCAGAAAATAGACCGCACTTTTCGATGCCTTTTGCGCCGGCTGCGCCGAGAATTTGCCAATCTAACAGCGTGAAAGTGACTTTGGAAAATACCGCATATTTTTTCAGTTGATCCAGCGCCGATGGCAGTAATTCACTCTTTAACAGCATATAAAAGGTCTGTTCATTTTGACGAATTAAACGGAACAGCGCGCTCATTTTGCCTTTCGGATCGCAATGGGCGGTCAGCGTGGATTCGCCAACTGCTAACTTAGTGACATCGCAAGTGAGTTGACCCTGCAAATATTTTTCTGCATCCGTGCCCACAATTTCAATCAGTGAGTAGTGCGTTAACGGGCAAATAATGTCGTCCTGTTGTGCCGTTAAAAGGGAATAGGCCATCGTACTTTCCTTAAAAATATCAATCAATTACTCAAGATTTTGAATTTGTTCGCGCATTTGCTCAATTAACACTTTCAACTCAATGGCAGAATTGGTCACATCGACATTAATGGATTTAGATGCCAAGGTGTTGGATTCACGGTTCAGTTCTTGCATCATGAAATCCAACTTGCGCCCCACTGCGCCGCCTTTGCGCAGAATGTTTTGCGTTTCTTTGACGTGTAATTGCAAACGATCCAATTCTTCGGCGACATCAATGCGTTGTGCCAACATAATCAGCTCTTGCTCTAAACGTTGTGGATCCGGTTGCAGTTGAACTTCTTCAAAGCGTTGCAACATGCGTTCGCGTTGCCATTGTAAAATCTCCGGCATTTTGGACCGCACTTTTTGCTGTTCTTCATGGATGGCTTCAAGACGTTGTGTCAGCAACGTATGGATTTTCTCTCCTTCGCGTTGGCGCATAGCGATAAATTCCTCGACCACTTGCTCAAACGCCGCCAATAAATCTTGGCTGATTAAATCTACATCCTGTTCCGGCACTTCCACCACGCCCGGGTAGCGTAATACATCGGTTAAATTGAGTTCACCTTCGCCCGCTTGTTGTTTCAACCATTGCAAAGATTGCAGTACTTGGCTGGCGAGTTCTTGGTTAATGTGTAATTCGGCGGCAGTTTGTTTTTTGTTATCAATACGCAAAGTACATTCGATTTTGCCACGGGTGAGTTTTTGACGCAGGGTTTCGCGTAAGGTGTTTTCTAAACTACGGAATTGTTCCGGCAGGCGGAAAAAGGTTTCTAAATAACGTTGATTGACCGAACGGATTTCCCAAACTGCGTTTCCCCAGTCTTTTTTGATTTCTAAACTGGCGAATGCCGTCATGCTATAAATCATAATAATTCCTTCATTTTTAGGCGCTAAAATTTGCGTGCTATTGTACTGCCAAATTTCGTTTCTGTCAGTTTGCGTGCTAGAATGGTGCGATTTTTTATTGCTTAACGAGGAATTTTTCATGCGTCCGAATCAACGTGCCAACCACCAAACCCGCCCGATTAAAATCACCCGTCATTATACCAAACACGCGGAAGGTTCCGTGCTGGTGGAATTTGGCGATACCAAAGTGTTGTGTACTGCCACCGTGGAAGATGGCGTGCCGCGCTTTTTAAAAGGACAGGGACAAGGTTGGGTCACGGCGGAATACGGCATGTTGCCACGTTCAACCCACAGCCGTATGCAACGTGAAGCAGCAAAAGGCAAACAAGGCGGTCGTACCTTAGAAATTCAACGTTTAATCGCCCGTTCCTTACGCGCCATGGTGGATTTAGAAGCCCTTGGTGAACGTTGTATTACATTGGACTGTGATGTGATCCAAGCGGACGGCGGCACACGCACCGCTTCTATTACCGGCGCTTGCGTGGCGTTATGTGATGCATTGAACGGTTTAGTGGCAAACGGCACATTAAGCAAAAATCCGTTGAAAGGCTTGGTGGCGGCGATTTCTGTCGGCATCGTAAACGGCGAAGCTGTATGCGATTTGGAATACGTAGAAGATTCCGCCGCAGAAACAGACATGAATGTGGTCATGATGGAAGACGGCCGCATGATTGAAGTGCAAGGCACTGCGGAAGGTGAACCGTTCAGCCACGAGGAATTATTAACCTTATTAGATCTCGCTAAACAAGGCTGTGAGGTCATTTTCCAAACCCAACGTGCGGCATTGGCAGAATAAGGATAGGAAGATGGAAAACTATAAACAACAGTTTATTGAATTCGCCCTTGCCCGTCAGGTTTTAAAATTTGGTGAGTTCACCTTGAAATCCGGCCGTGTGAGCCCTTATTTCTTTAACGCCGGTTTGTTTAACCAAGGCGCCGATCTTGCCCGTTTAGGTGAATTTTATGCGGCAGCCTTACAAGATGCCGGTTTGCAATACGACATGATTTTTGGCCCGGCGTACAAAGGTATTCCCATTGCTACTGCAGTATCTATTGCGTTATTCAGCCGTTTTCACATTAACAAACCGGTGTGCTTTAACCGCAAAGAAACCAAAGATCACGGCGAGGGCGGCAATTTAATCGGCAGTCCGTTGCGTGGCAAGGTGTTGTTGGTGGACGATGTGATCACTGCCGGTACGGCAATTCGTGAATCCATGCAAATTATTCAAGCCAATGAAGCGCAATTAAGCGCGGTGTTAATTGCTTTAAACCGTCAAGAGCGTGGTAACGGTGAGCTTTCTGCCATTCAAGAAGTCGAGCGCGATTACCAATGCGACGTGTTATCTATCATTGATTTTGCCGATTTGATGGCGTTCATTGAAACTCAACCGGA
This sequence comes from Aggregatibacter sp. oral taxon 513, assembly GCF_018128305.1. Lineage (NCBI taxonomy): Bacteria > Pseudomonadati > Pseudomonadota > Gammaproteobacteria > Pasteurellales > Pasteurellaceae > Aggregatibacter > Aggregatibacter sp. oral taxon 513. Next base: position 1,644,626 of record NZ_CP072381.1, on the reverse strand, counting down.
ATACCAACAATATTTACCGGCAATGCGCGCTTATCGTGAGCAATACGGCATTAAATAAAGCGAAAGTGCGGTTGTTTTTCCATGCGTTTTTCAATTTGCTGAGAAAATCCACCGCACTTTTTTGACCCTAACGGAGCGACAATGAATTTTATTGGGAAATTTTTAGGTGCCTTAATCGGCTTTCGATTGGGCGGTTTTTTTGGCATGTTGGCGGGAGTGTTTCTTGGCCATCTTGCAGACAAAAAACTGTATGAACTGGGCACAGTCAATTCTTCTTTCTTCAAAACGAAAACCACCCGTCAACTATTGTTTATGCAAACCACCTTTGCGGTGTTGGGGCATTTAAGCAAAGCCAAAGGGCGTGTCACGGAAAATGACATTCTGTTAGCGACCCATTTAATGGACCAAATGCAACTAGACGATGCCGGTCGCCGTTTAGCGCAAGAGGCATTTAACCGTGGCAAACAGGTGGATTTTCCGATTCGTCAGGTGATTCGTGAATTTCGTCTGGGGTGCGGACAACGTGCGGATTTATTGCGGGCGTTTTTATCCGTGCAAATTCAAGCCGCATTTTCTGACGATCATTTACATGACAATGAAAAAGACGTGCTCTTTATTGTTGCCGAAGAACTGGGGTTATCCCGCGTTCAATTTGAGCAAATGTTGGCAATGGAAATGGCGGCGCGTCACTTTGCACGCGGCGGTTTTTATCAACAAGGCGGCTACTACGAGCAACATTCCGGCTCCCAAGGTGGCTATCAACAGCAATCTCAATCCTCTTCCGGCCCAACCTTAAACGATGCTTATCAAGTGCTTGGCGTCAGTGCGACAGACGATCAACCCACAGTGAAACGTGCTTATCGTCGTTTAATGAATGAAAATCATCCGGATAAATTAGTGGCAAAAGGGTTGCCACCGGAAATGATGGAAATGGCGAAAGAGAAAACCCAGCAAATTCAAGCCGCATACGACTTGATTTGCAAAGCCAAAGGTTGGAAATAACCTTTGCGCGTCATTTTAGCCCCGATGCAGGGTGTGCTTGATCCTCTCGTACGTCAATTATTAACGGAAGTGAACGATTACGATTTGTGCATTTCCGAATTTGTCCGTGTGGTGGATCAACGCCTCCCGCCGAAAGTGTTTTATCGTCTTTGCCCTGAATTACTCCAACAGGGCTACACGCCAAGCGGTACGCCAGTACGTGTGCAACTGCTCGGACAACATCCCCAATGGCTGGCGGAAAATGCCGAACTTGCCATTCAATTAGGTTCCCACGGCGTTGATTTAAATTGTGGCTGCCCGTCGAAAACCGTCAATGGCAGCAACGGCGGCGCTTCTTTGTTAAAACAACCGGAACTTATTTACCAAGCCACCAAAGCCATTCGTCAAGCCGTCCCACCAGAACAGGTAGTGAGTGTCAAAGTGCGCTTAGGCTGGGATTCCACCGACTTTGCTTACGACATTGCTGACGCGGTGCAACAAGGTGGCGCCACCGAAATTGCGATTCACGGCCGCACCAAAGCGGATGGTTATCGCGCTGATCGTATCAACTGGAAAAAAATTGGTGAAATCCGCCAAAAACTCCATATTCCAGTGATCGCCAATGGCGAAATTTGGCGTTGGGAAGATGGGCAACGATGCTTAGAAATAACCGGCTGCGATGATCTGATGGTTGGTCGCGGTGCGCTCAATATCCCCAATTTAAGCCGTGTGCTAAAACATAACGATGCGCCGTTAAATTGGTCTGAAATCCTGCCTATTTTGCGCAAATATGCCACATTAGAAAATTGTCACGACAGTGGTTTTTACCATGTGGCGCGCATTAAGCAATGGCTGCAGTATTTGAAATGTGAATATAAAGAAGCAACGGATTTATTTGAGATTGTAAAACATTGTCATGATGGAGATGAATTAAGGGCATTATTGGAAGCGCATTTGAGATAGCGTTATGTTTGAAAAATAACTGAAAAATGCACCGCACTTTTTAACTCATGTGCTCATGAATAGCGCTTTCCTTTTACCTACAACATAAATTGCAACCGCCATAAAGCGAACACTTATTCCCCATAAAACAAGCCCGTGCCATATAAATAAACGTCAACCTTATCTCCTACACACAACTCAATTCCATGGTGTTCCTCTAACTCAATGTCGAACCCGTTTATTTCAAGTCGAATCGCCGTAATTTTGCCTTTAAATTCCACGTTTTTTACCACTGCGTTAAAAAGTGCGGTTGGATTCTGAGGTGTTCTTAACAGGCTGAATTGTTCCGGACGGAGAAGTAGCGTGCCGCGTTGTTGCCCTTGGCTTTTGTCTATGACGGCAATGTCACCTAATTGGCAATGCGCCGTTGAAGGTGAATTTAAGGTTGCCGGCAACACAATGCTTTCGCCGATAAAAGTGGCAGTGGAAAGGTGTTTTGGTGACCAATAAAGCGTACGCGGGTTGGCAATTTGTAAGATTTCTCCATTTTGCAACACAGCGATTTTATCGGCATAACGCAAGGCCTCGTCTCGATCATGGGTGACGAAAATGGCGGAAGTACCACTTTGGCGGAGTGCTTGCAACATATCATGACGGATTTGTTGGCGTAGATGTTCATCTAAGGCACTGAACGGCTCGTCCAATAAAATTAGTTCAGGATTTGGTGCAATGGCGCGTGCCAAGGCGACACGTTGTTGTTGCCCACCGGAAAGTTGGTGCGGAAAACGGTCGGCGAGCGCACAAATACCGGTGAGCGCCATTACTTCGTCAATGCGTTGTCGTTCTTCAGGGGAGCGACCTTTGCCATCGCCCAACCCGTAAGCAATATTGCGATACACATTCAAGTGTGGAAATAACACGCCTTCCTGCACCACATAACCTAGCCGACGCTGTTGCGGTGGAATATTGCAATTTGCGCCAAAAATCAACCGCTCTTTTAGATAAATTTCACCGTTATCAGGTTGTTCAAAACCGGCAATAGCACGTAGCAAAGTCGTTTTTCCACAACCGGAAGCACCGAGTAAAAACAAGATTTCGCCACTGTGCAATTCAAGGGAAATATCACGTAGCACATGTGTCTGCCCGAAATGTTTATTGAGGCAGTGGATTTGGAGGAGTGGTGTTGTTTGCATAGAAGTTTGTGTTGTCATTATTTAAACGCATATTTTTTCAATAAAAACACCGGAATGCCGGAAAATAGCATGAGCATTATGGCATAAGGTGTGGCGGCTGCATATTGGGCATCGCTAGTGTATTCCCAAACGGCGATGGATAAGGTTTTGATGTCGTTTGGGGTGAGCAATAAGGTGGCGGTGAGCTCTTTCATTAGGTTTAAAAACACCAACGCAAAGGCACCGGTAATGCCTGGCAACATGGCGGGAATGGTGAGCGTACGGAAAATATAAAAATGACTACGCCCAAGGCTTTGCCCTACTTTTTCGACGTTATCGGAGATTTGCTCCAAGGAGCTACGCAACGTGGTTTGTGCCAAGGGTAAATACAACATGAAATAGGCGACTATCACCATGAGGAAGGTTTGGTAGAAAGAATAGGCGTAGTTAATGGTGAAATACACCAAGGACAAGGCAATTACCAAACCCGGCATCGCATGCAATAAATATGGCAGGCGGTCAATCCACACAGTGAGGCGACTACGATAACGCACAGCACTCCAAACGAGTGGCAGCGCGCAAAGCACGGTGAGACCCGCGCCTAAACCCGAAACCAGCAAAGAATTGCTGAAGGCTTCAAAAAAGGCGGAAAAATCCACCGCACTTTCAATAGACGTGCCTACAAACATCCAGTGAATCAACATGATGAGTGGCACACCTATGCTGAGGATAAAAATTGTGAGGAAAAAAATAACAGCCAAGAATTGCTTGCCGGCGGTTAAATTTTTCACCGGATAAGGGCGAGTCACGCCTTTGCTGCTGTTATACAGGATTTGTTGTCCACGAAAGAAAATTTCGCCGAACACGATCAAGGCACAAATAACCATTAATACCGCCGACAGTAACGCCGCCGTATTGTTATTAAAGGCCATTTCATACTCTTGGAAAATAGCCGTGGTGAAAGTTTGATAATTCAAAATAGACACGGCACCGAATTCCACCAATGTATGTAATGCGATTAATAAAATACTGCTGCCGATAGCCGGTTTTAACTGGGGGAATATGGCATACCAAAAGGTATCGCGACGGCTTTTGCCGAGAGAAAGACTGACTTCCTCCAATGACCGATCAAGCCGTTTTAACGTGGCGGCAACAGGCAAATAGGCAAGCGGAAAATAGCTTAAGGTCATAATGCCGATCGTACCCCAAAAGCCCTCGACGCTAAAAGTGAGGCTAATCCAGGTGAAACAGCTGACAAAGGCGGGAATACAAAGCGGCAATGTCATCGCCACCTGAAAAAAAGGCTTTCCCAAAAAGCGATAGCGTTCTAACAAAAAGGCGCAAACCGTGCCGAGGATGATGGAAAATGTCGTCACACACACCATCAGCAATAACGTATTGCTCAACAGCTCCCACATACGCGGTCGCCAAAGCAATTCAATACTGCGCACCCAACCCACATCAACCGCCCTAACCACCACATAGAGAAACGGCAAAATCAACGGCAAACTGATGAGAATAATCAAGGCGGTCAGCCAAAACGGAGGGTTGCGGTTCAAGGGGTTGTCCTTTTTAGTATTGGGTTAAAATTAATGGCTCGGGTTAAGGAGGGATTATATAACAAACACGTGATTATCCTATATATTGATAAATAGAAAGAATAATGCTATATACCATGAGATATGAAAAATAACCCTGTTTGATGAAGAGTATGCAAAAAAATCTATTGAAAGCAGTTGATTTTTTCTGTGGCGGTGGCGGCATGAGTTACGGTTTACAAAAAGCCGGTATCCAAATTCTTGCTGGAATCGACTATGAGATCAGTTGCAAAGAGACTTACGAAGCAAATATCAAGAATGCTAAATTTATCCATGCTAACGTTTTCGAGCTAAGCGAAAAAGATTTAGAACGTACGCTTAATCTTTCTCGAAATGATGACGATTTAATCTTAATCGGTTGCAGCCCCTGCCAGTATTGGAGCGTTATTCAAACAAGTAGACAAAAATCCGAACAATCTAAAAACTTATTATCCGAATTTCAACGATTTGTCGAATATTTCACTCCCGGTTATGTCATTGTAGAAAACGTTCCCGGTGTTTTTAGTCGTCGTAAAGAAAGTGGGTTAGACGTTTTTATCGAAAAATTAGAGTCTTTAGGTTATGTCGTTCATTTCGACATTCACAATACGAAGAACTATGGCGTGCCGCAAAGCCGAAAACGTTTTACATTGGTAGCAAATAGGGTTACAGAAGACAAGCTTGAGCCGATTGAATTACAAGATAAAGTATTGACTGTTAGGGATGTTCTTGGTGTAGAAAACGGATTTCCGAAAATACCAGCAGGGCATCAAGATGGAAGTGATTATATGCACAGTTGCGCCGGGCTTTCCGAGATCAATCTACAACGTTTGAAATTGATACCAAAAGATGGTGGTAGCCGTTCAGCATTCGCCGATCGTCCTGATTTGCAATTAAAATGTTTTATCGGAAAGGACGATAGTTTCAGAGATACATTCGGACGTTTATGGTGGGATCGACCCGCTCCTACCATCACGACCAAATTTTTCAGCATTTCCAACGGTCGTTTCGTTCATCCGGAAGAAGATCGAGCCCTATCTTTGAGAGAAGGCGCAACGTTACAATCTTTTCCAAAGACTTATGTGTTTAAAGCGACCGGCAGAGATAAAATTGCACGATTAATCGGCAATGCCGTACCGCCTAAATATGCTGAGCAAATAGGCAAGGCTATTGTTTATAATAACTATAGAGCTAAATATGGAGAATAAAATGACCAATAAAACAGATGTTCTTGAAATGAGATTTGATCCCAATGTAATTACGCATTTAGGGATACAAATGTACTCTACACTACCGCCAGTAATTGCTGAGTTAGTATCTAATTCTTATGATGCAGAATCTGAGGAAGTAAATATCTTTTTAAATGATGGAAGTGATGAGAAGTCCATTATTATTGAGGATAATGGTCACGGAATGAGCTTTGAAGAAATTAATGATAAATTTTTAGTTATCGGACGGAATAGAAGAAAAGAAGAAAAATCGGAAAAAAGCAAAAATGGGAAAAGGGATGTAATCGGTAAAAAAGGGATCGGTAAGTTAGCTTTCTTCGGCATTGCAAGTATAGTTGAAATTACAACAATACAGGATTATAAAAAGACAACTTTCTTATTAAATTGGGATGAGATGCAAGGTCAAGGGGGGGATAATAAAGTTTATCAACCTCAAATTTTAGATAATAGAAAAGAAGTATCTCAAGAGTCAGGAACTATTATTAAATTAAAGGGGATAAAAAGGAAAACAGGATTTTCAGCTGATGATCTTGCTTATTCACTTTCAACATACTTCCAAGTATTTAACGAAGAAGATTTTAGATGTTTTATCTATCATAATGATATTAAAAAACAAAATCCATTAAAGGTAACTAATGAATTACGCTACAAAGGGTTAGAACCTTTAGTTGAGTGGAGTTCTCCTTGGGGTGAACTAAATTTAACCACTGATGAAGATAATAAAAGTGTTAATTATTTAGATAAAATAACAGGAAAATTAATTGCAACTAAAGATGAAACCGTTCCAGAAAGAATGCGAGGGATCGCACTTTTCTCAAGAGGTAAATTAGTTAATAAATACTCATTTTATAAATTATCAGCAACTAGTTTTGGTTATTCATATATAACAGGATGGTTAAACGTAGATTTTATAGAGGACTTTTCTAAGGATGCTATTTCTACAGTTAGAGATTCATTAAATTGGGAGCTTGATGAGACCAAAAGACTAGAGGATACGTTACAGATTATGATAAAAAAATTCTATAACTTTCAAAAAAGTCAGAGAGAGATAGATAAGAAAGAAAAAGTTAAAAAAGATCTAGGTATAGATCTAGATTCCTGGTATCAAACCTTACCTAAACATGAAAGAGAATTAGCGCAAAAAATAATGAAACAAATCATTAATGCGGAAGGACTGGAACGGGAAAAAGCACATAATCTGATAAAGTTTGTACAAGATTCATATCAATTTGAATCATTTAAGGAATTAGCCTCCGACATTGGAGAAGGAGATTTTAAAGAGCCTGAAAAGTTAATTCAATTAATGAAAGAATGGCAACTAATTGAGGCTAGAGAGTTTTATAAACTTTCAAAAGTTAGACTGGAAACTATTACTAAATTTGAAGAATATATTCAAAGTAATGCTAGAGAAGTTCCTACATTACATAATTTTCTTACGCAATTCCCTTGGTTATTAGACCCTAGAATAATGTCCTTTAAAGATGAGGTTACTTATTCAAAACTATTAAAAGAGCATTTTAAAGATGATGATTTAGAGGAAAAAGATAGAAGAATTGATTTTTTATGTCAAAATTTTTCAGGGCAATTTTTTATTATTGAATTGAAGAGACCCAATACTGTAGTTGGAACAAAAGAATTACTTCAAGGAATCCGCTATGTTAGTTTTATTAAAGAAAAGCTTGGTAATGAATTTGGGTATAATATTCATTGTTATATAATAGCTGGCTCACAATCAAAAATAGATGAAGTAAAAATAATGGCTGACACTTATGCAGGACGAGGTATTTTGTATATTAAGCCTTATGTGAATCTGTTGCAAGCCGCCAAGAACTATCATTATGAGTTTATCGAAAAATATGAGAAATTAAAACTTAATGACTGATATTTTCTCTCAAGAAAAACGTTCTGAAATCATGTCGAAGGTAAAAAGTAGAAATACTAAACCTGAGATATGGGTCAGAACGTTTTTATTTTCTTTAGGGTTTCGTTTTAGGAAAAATGATAAACGATACGCCGGCGCACCGGATCTCGTTTTACCTAAATATAAAACAATCATTTTTATACACGGTTGTTTTTGGCATGGGCATGATTGTAAAAAAGGTTCTCTTCCCGCCGACAATGCGGATTTTTGGCGAGAAAAAATTGCGAAAAACAAAATACGAGATAAGAAAAACCAAGAGATATTAATAAATTCCGGATTTCATGTTATTGTCATTTGGGAGTGTGAACTAAAGAATAAAGTTCTGCGTGAGCAACGCCTAACACGTTTAGTCGAAGAAATTAAAAAATAATTCTTGAAAGTTTCATGCTAATCCTTCAGTTGTACTGTTTATTCTCCAATTCATTCCTAGAGCCTCTATTAGGTTGCCTGAAGGCTGTAAATTTATGGAATTTCTTCCACCATAAAAAAGCCACCCGAAAAATGCGTTGAAAAACGACCGCACTTTCAGGTGGCTTTTTATATTTTTAACACGCATCCACGGTATTTAATTTTGAGAGATACCGTAGCGATACGATTATTTCAATCCCGCTTGCTCAATTAATTTATTGGCTTTTTCTTTGTCTTGCGCCGTTGTTGCGGTGACTTCAGGGGCTTCTAGTTTTGCGTAAGGTTCCATGTTGAATGGAGAAACCACGTCAGCGCGCAATGGGTATTCTGCTCGGGCAGCTACAAGCGCTTCTTGACCTTTCTTGCTGGCTAAGAATTCGATGAATTTTTTCGCTTCTTCTTTATTTTTGGAGCCTTTTAACACTGCAGCACCGGAGTAAGTGACTAATGCGCCCGGGTCTTGGTGGCGAATGAAGTATAAGCGGGTGTTTAAGTTATCCGCCCCTTTTTCTTTTGCTAAGGCATACCAATAATAGTTGTTAATCAACGCAGCCGGTACTTCGCCATTTTCAACAGCTTGTAATGCCACGCTGTTTTTCGCGTAGAGTTTGCCATTTTCTTTCAAGCCTTTTAACCAATCTAACGCCGCTTGTTCGCCTTTTAGTTTGGTGATGGCTACAACTTGTTCTAAGAACGCACCGGAAGTCGGCACATAACCGATTTTATCTTTCCATTTCGGCGTAGCGTAATCTAACACGGATTTTTCCATGTCTTTTTCGGAGAGTTTATTTTTGTCATAAACCACCACACGGGAACGACCGCTTAAGGCGAGCCAATCTTTTTTCGGTGCTACCGGTACGCCTTTATGTTGGGTTTGTTTAATGATGTTAGCTGAGAGTGGTTCGAGTAGATCTGCGTCGGATAATCCAACAAAGGAGGCGACTTGTTCGGTATAGAATACATCAGCCGGGGTTTTGTCCCCTTCTTCTTTTAACTGACCGGCAAGCTGTTCGCTTTTAGCACTGTTTAAAGTGACTTTAATACCGGTTTCTTTGGTAAAGGCTTCTGTGACCGCTTTAGCCGCTTCTTTGTGTTGACCGTTATACACGGTAATGTCAGCGAAAGTGGCGCTAGAGAATGCCAATGCTGCGGTAAGTGTTGCTAGTTTTAATGCGTTAAGTTTCATAAATGCTCCTTTTAAAAGATGTTTATTCAAATAGATTTTGCCTAAATGGCAAATTTGAACGGTGTCTATTCTAGGGTGATGAGCTTATAAATGCAAATTATTATCAATATTTAGATTTGATCATAAGACTGAAAAGTGCGGTCGTTTTTTTCCGTGAATTTTGGACTGAGAAAGGCGTAAAAAGAAAAACGGTCGTATTTGATACGACCGTTTTTTAATGATTTACAGTTTTTCCACCAACTGTACTGCCGCGCCGATATAGCTTGCCGGCGTGAGTTGTTGCAAGCGTGCTTTTTCTTCTGCCGGAATGTCTAATTTCTCAATAAAATCAAACATTGCTTTGGCATCTACGCGCTTGCCGCGGGTGAGTTCTTTCAGTTTTTCGTACGGTTTTTCAATGCCGTAACGACGCATCACGGTTTGAATTGGTTCGGCGAGCACTTCCCAGTTTTGATCCAATTCTTCACGTAAATGGGTTTCATTCACTTCTAATTTGCTGATGCCTTTTTGGGTCGCCGCATAGGCGATTAAGCAGTAGCCTAAACCCACGCCAAGGTTACGCAACACGGTGGAATCCGTTAAATCGCGTTGCCAACGGGAAATCGGTAATTTGCTGCCTAAGTGTGCCATCACGGCGTTTGCCAAACCAAGGTTGCCTTCGGAGTTCTCGAAGTCGATTGGGTTGACTTTGTGTGGCATGGTGGAAGAACCGATTTCACCAGCGATAGTACGTTGTTTGAAATGATTTAATGCGATGTAACCCCATAGGTCGCGGTCGAAGTCGATCACGATAGTGTTAAAACGCGCTACGCAATCGAACAATTCGGCGATGTAATCATGCGGTTCGATTTGGGTGGTGTACGGGTTCCATGTAATGCCCAAAGACGTCACGAATTCTTCGCTGAAGGTATGCCAATCAATATTCGGGTAAGCGGATAAATGGGCGTTATAGTTGCCCACAGCACCGTTGATTTTGCCAAGAATATCAATTTGTTGTAATTGTTTGTATTGGCGTCTTAAACGATACACCACGTTTGCCATTTCTTTGCCCACGGTGGTTGGCGATGCAGGTTGACCGTGCGTGCGGGAAAGCAATGGAATGGTTTTATATTGCTCGGCAAGTGCGGTGATTTTTTCGATTAAATTTTGCCACTCCGGCAACAATACTTCTTCACGCGCGGTGTTTAGCATTAAGGCGTGGGAAAGGTTGTTGATGTCTTCAGATGTGCAGGCAAAGTGAATAAATTCGCTGATTGCCGCCAATTCAGGCAATGCTGCGCTTTTTTCTTTAAGGAAATATTCCACCGCTTTCACATCATGGTTGGTCGTTCTTTCAATTTCTTTAATGCGCTCGGCATCTTCAATAGCAAAATTAGCGACAATTTGGTTAAGGTAATCGTTTGCTTCTTTTGACAAAGAAGGAACTTCGGTGATTTGGGCGGTCGCTGCTAATTTTTGTAACCAACGAACTTCCACCGTAACGCGGAATTTTAATAAACCGAATTCGCTGAAAATATGACGTAAACGGGCGGTTTTGTCTTGATAACGACCATCAATCGGGGAAAGTGCGGTTAGCGCGCTAAGTTGCATAGATGAGAGCTCCATATTAAAGAGAAGAGAGAATGTGTTGTGCCGTGGTGGCGATTTTGCGACGGAAAAACAGCAGTTGCCATTTGGTGCCGCCCACTTGTTGCCACAAAATAGCGGAACGGATGCCGGCTAATAACGCGGCGCGAATGCGATTTTGTGTGCCTAAATGCTGTAAATATTGGGTGACGCCGGTCACTTGAATTCGGCGACCTAACGGGCTGATAACGTCCACATAAATGCCGGCAAAATTAGACAGCATCTGTTCGTCGAGTAAGTGGTAATGTTCCAGCTGTGTAGGTAAATATTGAATGCGGCGTGCCAATTCTTGTTTGGCTTCCGGGGTTTTGTTAAGTTTTGCCGCTAATGCCAACAGACTGAGCCAATAACGACCTAGTTCCGGCTCGCTGCCGTTAAGTTGTTCGCAAAGTGTGGTTAACCCCAATTTCAGGTTGTTTAGCTCGCCGCCAAAAACATCTAATGCTGTATCCGGTGCGATTTGTAGCAAACTGTTTAAACCGGTTTCTAATGCCGTTGAGTCCGCTTCACCATTTAACGCCAGTTGTTGTACGAGTTTCGCTGCTTGGCAGACGCCGGCTAGGGCGAGTGTAATGTCGTAATAATTTGCCATTGAGGTTTTAGAATTGCATAAAATAGGTATGAAAAAGTGGGCGGTAATATAGCATTTTTCTGCTATATTTTAAAGGCAATCGGCAATGCCGACGAAATCAATAAGAAATGAAAAAGGAGAAAACGATGCGACGTATTTTTAAAACGTTGTTTTTTATGACCGCACTTTTGCCTCTTGGCACGTTGGCAAAAATCAGTGTGACCAATCCGATCATTTTTGCAACCCAACAGGCGGGTGAACCAACGGCTGTTTTTATGGAATTGCATAATGACGGTAACGAAGCCGTTAATCTTGCGATGGTGCAGAGCAGTCAGCCGGCAAATTTGGTTTTGCACGGTACACAAAACGGCAAAATGATCACCTCGGATGGCATTGAAATTCCTGCCAAAGGCAACGTAAAACTGAAGCCGGGTGGTTTACATATTATGGTGTTTGATTCTGCTATGGCTTTGCAGGCAGGGGGACATTTTCCGCTGACATTGCTGTTTGATAACGGTGAGAAAATTCAAGTTAAGGCGAATGTCGTTAAGTATTCACAGTAATATTCTGTAAAAAGACATAAAAAAATGACCGCACTTTTTATTGCGCTTTGTAGGCGAAAAAGTGCGGTCTGTTTTTTAGCTATTTTTAATAGCGATTATTTTGTTGGGTAATCCCACCAAATATCAAATAATTCGCTAACTTCCACTTGTTGTAAGCCGTTTTGCGTTAACCAGTTTTTCACTAATTCTTGGTGAGACGCATCGCATTTACCGATTTTTTCTAAGCACACTAAACCTTCCCAGTGCAAGTAGCCGCTGCCTTCGTAAGCTAACCCATTTGGTTGGATTACTTCGCTGATGAAGCGGTCAACGGTGCTGTCGATTTGTTCTACGGAAGTGCCTTCAGCAAATTGCCATTGCACTAAAAAGCCTAACTCTTGGAATTCGGCGATATGCATTTTTTTACGTTGTCTTTGGTTACGTTTAATAGCCATGATGATTTCCTTCTATTGAGGTGGATGAAATTAAGATTTGATGAAATACAGATCCCATACGCCGTGGCCAAGACGGTGACCGCGTTGTTCAAACTTTGTCAGCGGACGAAAATCAGGGCGAGGGATGTAGTCGTTTGTGTCTGACGTATTGCGTAATTGAGGATATTGTTGCAACACGTCCAACATGTGTTCCGCATAGTTTTGCCAGTCGGTTGCCATGTGAATGAAAGCACCTGCCTGCAATTTATTTAATAAACGGTCGATAAAGTGCGGTTGTACGATTCGGCGTTTGTGATGTCTCGCTTTATGCCATGGATCCGGGAAAAACAGTTGTAACCCGCCGAGACTTTGATCCGCAATGCTGTCACGCAGAATTTCAGTAGCATCGTGGCAAATCACGCGTAAATTAGTGACGCCTTTTTCTACGGCATAAGCGATACAAGCGCCTACACCCGGTGTATGCACTTCAATGCCTAAGTAATTTTTATCAGGATTTTGTGCCGCCATTTCCACCAACGAACTGCCCATGCCGAAGCCAATTTCCAAAATGACCGGATTGTCGTTGCCGTAAATTGCATTGAAATCAAATGGCTGCGGTTGATAGTCTAAGCCGAGCGCCGCCCAGTTTTGGTTCATGGCGTTTTTTTGATAATCGCTTAAGCGTCCGGTGCGTAACACGAAGCTGCGCACTTTGCGTTTATAACGTCCGTCTTCGGTAAACTCGGCAGCTTCAACGGTTTTGCGTTTTTGGTCGGCAAAAGTCGGTTGAATGGAATGTTCTGATTGCGTTTCTAACATGAATTCTTTGAAGTTGAAATTATTGTCTGCGGAAAATTTTAGCGGCTGATTATAGGCTGTTTCCAATACATTAGCAATTTAGCCCGGTTAAACCTTAAGGGATTTCTTGAAGTTTGCTGAAGGTGCATTGTACTTTGTGATAAACTTTGCCGGTTTTTGTGTTATCAAACGGTTGAAAAACAGCGAATATTTTACGCACAATCGAATTAGGTTCGGTTGTTTATCCCCTTGGATTGGCGGCAAATTGACGCTCAAAAACGCTGTTTTTTACGACCGCACTTTTTATGAATATATCAGGATTTATGCTCGCTCAATCATCTCCCCATGCGCCTTTTGCACATGCCGTACTGTCGTGGTATGCCAAGTTCGGGCGAAAAAATTTGCCGTGGCAACAAAATAAAACCTTGTATGGCGTTTGGTTGTCAGAAGTAATGCTGCAGCAAACGCAGGTGGCAACGGTCATTCCGTATTTTGAACATTTTGTTAAAACGTTTCCTAATTTGACCGCACTTGCTGATGCGCCGTTAGATGAGGTGCTGCATTTGTGGACGGGCTTGGGTTATTACGCGCGGGCGCGAAATTTGCATAAAGCGGCGCAAATCATGCGTGATCAATATGGCGGCATATTTCCGATAGAATTTGAACAAGTCTGGGCATTGCCCGGTGTGGGGAGAAGTACGGCAGGAGCAGTGTTATCTTCTTGTTTGAATGCGCCTTATCCCATTCTGGACGGTAATGTGAAGCGGGTGTTATCCCGTTATTTTGCCGTGGATGGTTGGCCGGGCGAGAAGAAAACGGAAGATCGTTTGTGGCAATTGACCGCGCAGGTGACCCCAACGGAACAGGTGGCGGATTTTAATCAGGCAATGATGGATCTTGGTGCAATGGTGTGTACGCGAACCAAGCCCAAATGCGATCTTTGTCCGCTAAAAAAGGACTGTCGAGCAAAGGCCGAACAAAATTGGCAGGCTTATCCCGGTAAAAAGCCGAAAAAAACGCTACCGGAACGAGAAAGTTATTTCTTGTTGTTAGAACAAAACGGCAAAATTGCCTTGGAACAACGGGAAAGCGCTGGTTTATGGGGCGGATTGTATTGTTTTCCGCAATTTACTGAAAAGCAGGCGTTATTAGCCTATTTAGCCGCAAACGGGATTAGGCAATATCAGGAGTGGCCGGCATTTCGCCATACATTTAGCCATTTTCATTTAGATATTTATCCAATTTATGCGCAAGTTGGCAGCTTAGCCGAGACCGCAGATGAGGATTGTTCGCCTTGGAAAAAAGTGCCGAAAAAAACGGAGGAATATCAATCAGACCTATTAAGTGCGGTCAAATATTGGTATGATCCGCAGCATCCTGAACCTATCGGGTTGGCAACGCCCGTGAAGAATTTATTAACTCAATATGTAAGGAATCATTATGGCAAGAATGGTGTTTTGTGAACGTTTAAAACAAGAAGCCGAAGGGTTGGATTTTCAGTTGTATCCGGGTGAATTGGGTAAACGCATTTTTGATTCTATTAGTAAACAAGCATGGGGCGAATGGATGAAAAAACAAACCATGTTGGTGAATGAGAAAAAATTAAACATGATGAATGCGGAGCATCGTAAGTTATTGGAACAGGAAATGGTGGGCTTTCTTTTTGAAGGCAAAGACGTGCATATTGAAGGTTACACTCCTCCTGAAGCGAAATAAAAAATGAAGAAGTATTTAATTTTAGCCCTTATCCCTTTTTTATATGCTTGTGGCGGCGGTTCGCATCATCGGGGATTGGATTACGATGAAGCCTTTGCAAAAGATACCCGTGGTTTGGATATTTTAACCGGACAATTTGCCAATAATATCGACCGCATTTGGGGGGTAAACGAGCTGTTGGTCGCAAGTCGTAAGGACTATGTGAAATATACGGATCGTTACTTTACCCGTAGCCATGTGAGTTTTGATGAAGGTTTGATTACCATCGAAACGCAGGCAGATTTAAACCGTTTACATAATGCTATTGTCCATACATTATTGATGGGCTCTGATGCGAATGGCATCGATTTATTTGCTTCCGGTGATGTGCCGATTAGCTCTCGCCCTTTCTTGGTTGGACAGGTGATCGATAACCGTGGCGGCTCTATTGCGGATCAGTTTGCCGCAAGTAATTTCGCCACGTATTTAATTCAAAATAAATTGCAAACACGTCGTTTATCGAATGGCAATCAAGTGCAATTTGTGGTGATTCCAATGATTGCTAATCACGTGGAAGTACGTGCACAAAAATATTTACCGATTGTGCGTAAAGTTGCGCGTCGTTATGGATTGGATGAAAGTTTAATTCTGGGCATTATGCAAACAGAATCGAGCTTTAACCCGTATGCGATAAGCTATGCTAACGCCATGGGCTTAATGCAAGTGGTGCCGCACACCGCAGGACGCGATGTGTTCCAAATGAAAGGCATGAGTGGTCAACCAAGTAAAAATTATTTGTTTGATCCTGAGAAAAACATTGATGCCGGTGCGGCGTATTTATGGTTGCTACAAAATAAATACTTAGATGGTATTACGAATCCGACATCAAAACGCTTTGCCATGATTTCGGCGTATAACAGCGGTGCCGGTGCGGTATTGCGCGTATTTAACGATGATAAAGAGATGGCAATGATGAAAATTAACCAACTTTATCCGGAACAAGTGTATCGTATTTTGACAACTAGCCACCCATCCGCGCAGGCGCGAAATTATTTGGTGAAAGTTGATAAAGCGCAAAAGAGCTATCGTGTCAGACGTTAATCGCAATCTTTTGTGAAATTTATCGCCCGCTTAATAAATATTGAGCGGGCTTTCTTTTTATATAAGAAGTAAAAATTTTTCGATAAATGTAGCATTTATGTACGTTTCGCTTGTTAAATGTGCAAATAAGTTAATTATTTCGTATTTTTTAAAAATAGATGTTGACTTGAAATTCAAAAAAACGTTTAATACGCACCACTGATGAGTTGCCTCGATAGCTCAGTCGGTAGAGCAGGGGATTGAAAATCCCCGTGTCGGTGGTTCGATTCCGCCTCGAGGCACCACTATTCCTCCTTAGTTCAGTCGGTAGAACGGTGGACTGTTAATCCATATGTCGCAGGTTCGAGTCCCGCAGGAGGAGCCAAATTCAAGAAAGCCGCTAAGTAGTTAGCGGCTTTTGTTTTTTCTGATTTTGTATTTTGCAAAGCAAAAAATAACGCATAAATCAGAATGAAATTTATGCGTTATTTTTATCTTTGGGATTGTGACCTAAAAACTCTTGGTTTTTGTCCCGCTCTTTTCTGAGCTCAGCTAGAAAGTGCGGTGGTTTTTCACTGTGTTTTTAGTTAGCGTATTGATTAATTGCCTGAGTGACTTCTTGGTCTTTATAGATAGATTGAACGATGTCATTAAAGGTTTCACCTAACACCTTTTGGATCTCTGAGTTTTTAGCAGAGAATGCCCCCGAGTGGCTACGTGTTGTACCAATATTTTTGGTGAATTGACCTTTAGCACCTTGCACATGAATGGCTAACTGGATTTTGCTATCGATATCGTAGCGTAAGTTTCCTTGATTGACTTTAGCAAAAAACTCTTGCACGTTTACGGTGACTGCCGCATTTGCGTTATTTGCCGTGCCGATGCGAAATCCTTTGCTGATAAGGTTTTGTTGTTCAACTTGTTGGAATAGCTCGGTGACACTTGGCATCGCCGATAGTTTTACGAGTTTCCCATCGGCAACATAACTGGAAATTTCAGGTACTTGGCGCATATCGCGAGTGGTGACGTAAACAACAGCGGATTGGTTAACATTCATGCTCGCTTGTGGCGCAGCAGGTGTAAAACGTAACGTGTTGGATTCACTTTGGCAACCACTTAATAATGCATTTGAAAGTAAGATTGAGCCGAGTATTAAGGTTTTCATGTTAAATTTCATAATATCCTCATTAGTTTGAATAAATTTGCGTTATTCTTACAAAGTTACAATGGATTGTATAGTCTCTCCCATTTAATTTAATCATTCGTTTTAGGAAGAAATATGTCAAAACAACAAGAATTAGAGCAACGATTACGCCAAGAATTTCAACCGCACTTTATTGCGGTTGAAAATGAAAGCTATATGCACAGTTCTGGGCGTGGCGCAGATTCACATTTTAAAATCGTCTTGGTGAGCGATACGTTTGAGGGCATTAGCAAAGTTGCTCGTCACCGCAAAATTTATCAATTACTCTCTCAAGATTTACAAAATGGCATTCATGCCTTGGCATTGCATCTTTATACCAAACAAGAATGGGATGAATTGGGGCAACAATTCCCCAAATCCCCTCATTGCGCAGGCGTTGGGCAATAAGTCCCTTACCTCTTTGTAATTACCCTGTAAAAATTAAAAAATTGATTTTTGGCAAATAATGTGAAGTTTTTCACAAAAATACATAAACAATCGGCTTTCAAAGTGGTAAGAACGTTATTATTTGGTTAAAATAAGCCAATTTTTTTAGCAAAAATTTAACGTTTTTACGGACGAAAATGTTCGTAAAAATTAAACAGAATTTGAGTTTTATTTTTATCGGTTGGAGAGTGGTTATTTAGGCATAGCGGTGTTTTGCCGTTTTCTTCTTTAATCATTTCAACAACTATCACTCAAGACGAGGTAATAATCTTAGGGTTGTTGCTGTATTTTTAATCTAACAAAAGTAGTGCAAACAATATGATTACGATTAAAAAAGGCTTGGATCTTCCTATTGCAGGAAAACCGGAGCAGGTAATCCATAACGGGAATACCGTTACTGAAGTTGCTTTGCTTGGTGAAGAGTATGTGGGAATGCGCCCTTCTATGAAGGTTCGCGAAGGTGATGTAGTGAAAAAAGGTCAGGTGCTTTTTGAAGACAAAAAGAATCCTGGTGTCATTTTCACCGCGCCTGCGAGTGGTACGATCACAGCAATTCACCGTGGCGAAAAGCGTGTATTGCAATCTGTGGTAATTAAAGTTGAAGGCGATGAAGCGCTTTCTTTCGAGAAATACCCGGTAGCCGAATTGAACACGTTAAGTGCGGAGCAAGTGCGTAAAAATTTACAGGAATCTGGTTTGTGGACAGCGTTCCGTACCCGTCCATTCAGCAAAGTGCCTGCGATTGATGGCGTACCTTCATCCATTTTCGTTAATGCGATGGACACGAATCCGTTAGCGGCAGATCCTGCGGTTATTATTGCTGCGTCCGAAAATGATTTCGTCAATGGTTTAACTGTGTTAAGTCGTTTACATGACGGCAACATTCACTTATGTAAAGCGCCTGATAATAAAATTCCGGCATCACATGCGAGTAATGTGGTGATTAATGAATTTGCAGGTCCTCATCCGGCGGGGTTAAGTGGTACTCACATCCACTTTATTGATCCTGTAGGAATGAATAAAACTGTTTGGTATATCAACTATCAAGATGTGATTGCTATCGGTAAATTATTCACAACCGGCGAGCTTAATGTAGAACGTGTGGTTTCTCTTGCGGGACCACAAGTCAAATCGCCACGTTTAGTGCGTACGGTTATTGGGGCTAACCTTTCCCAATTAACGAAGGACGAGTTAAGTGCGGGTGAAAATCGCGTTATTTCCGGTTCGGTACTTTACGGTCAAACAGCAAAAGGTGCTCACGACTATCTCGGTCGTTATGCATTGCAAGTTTCTGTGATCGAAGAAGGTAATGAAAAAGAATTCTTCGGCTGGATTACGCCACAACCGAATAAATATTCGATTACTCGTACCGTATTAGGTCATTTCGGTAAAAAATTATTCAACTTTACTACCGCAGAAAATGGTGGTGAGCGTGCGATGGTACCAATCGGTAGTTATGAACGTGTCATGCCGTTGGATATTTTACCGACATTATTATTACGTGATTTAATCGTGGGCGATACCGATGGTGCACAAGCGTTAGGTTGTCTTGAATTAGACGAAGAAGACTTGGCGTTATGCTCTTTCGTTTGCCCGGGCAAATATGAATACGGTTCAATCTTGCGTCACGTTTTAGATAAGATTGAGAAGGAAGGTTAAAAATGGGTTTGAAAAATCTTTTTGAAAAAATGGAACCCGCGTTTTTACCAGGCGGTAAATACAGCAAGCTTTATCCGATCTTTGAATCGATTTATACCTTGCTTTATACACCGGGTACAGTAACGCACAAAAACACACATGTTCGCGATGCGTTAGACTCAAAACGTATGATGATTACGGTTTTCCTAGCATTGTTCCCAGCGATTTTCTACGGGATGTACAATGTGGGTAACCAAGCGATCCCAGCCTTAAATCAATTAGGCAATTTAGATCAATTAATTGCTAACGATTGGCACTATGCGCTTGCAAGTTCATTAGGTTTAGACTTAACCAATAATGCAACTTGGGGCTCAAAAATGGCGTTAGGAGCGATCTTCTTCTTACCAATTTACTTAGTGGTATTTACTGTTTGTACAATTTGGGAATTATTGTTCTCAGTGGTGCGTGGTCATGAAGTAAATGAAGGGATGTTCGTTTCAACCATTTTATTTGCGTTAATCGTTCCACCAACATTGCCATTATGGCAAGCGGCACTTGGTATCAGTTTTGGTATTGTGGTAGCGAAAGAAATCTTCGGTGGTGTAGGTCGTAACTTTATGAACCCTGCGCTTGCTGGTCGTGCATTCTTATTCTTCGCTTATCCGGCTCAAATTTCCGGTGACTTAGTATGGACAGCTGCAGATGGTTTCTCAGGCGCAACCGCACTTTCTCAATGGTCACAAGGTGGTCAAGCAGCATTGCAACATACGGTCACCGGTGAACCAATCACTTGGATGGATGCATTCATTGGTAATATTCCCGGTTCAATGGGTGAGGTTTCAACGCTCGCATTGTTAATCGGTGGTGCTGTGATTGTGTTCACCCGTATCGCCTCTTGGCGCATTATGGCGGGTGTGATGATCGGTATGATTGGCACAGCAACCCTATTCAACCTTATCGGTTCTGATTCTAACCCAATGTTCTCCATGCCTTGGCATTGGCACTTCGTATTAGGTGGTTTTGCACTTGGTATGATCTTCATGGCAACTGATCCTGTTTCTGCTTCATTTACGAATACCGGTAAATGGTGGTACGGCGCGTTAATTGGTGTGATGGCAGTATTAATTCGTACAGTGAACCCAGCTTACCCAGAAGGGATGATGCTAGCGATCTTATTTGCAAACTTGTTTGCACCAATTTTCGACTACATCGTGGTTCAAGCAAATATCAAACGTCGGAGAGCAAGAACAAATGGCTAAATTTAATAAAGATAGCGTTAGCGGTACAGTTACCGTTGTTGTATTGCTAAGTTTGGTGTGTTCTATTGTGGTTTCCGGTGCCGCAGTTGCATTGAAATCAAAACAAGATGAACAAAAAGCACTTGACGTTCAGCGTAATATTTTAACGGTTGCCGGCCTAATGAAAGAAGATAATGCTTCTGTCATTAAAGACACTTATAACAAGTTTATTGAACCGCGTTTAGTGGATTTGCAAAGCGGTGATTTTATTCAAGCATCAAAAGATGATGTGGAAAAATTTGATCCAAAAACAGCGGTAAAATCGACCGCACTTAGCCAAGCAATTCCTGCTGAGCAAGATAAAGCGGGTATCAAAGTGCGTGCAAATCAGGCGCGTGTTTACCTTGTGAAAGATGAGCAAGGCAATGTTAGCCAAGTGGTATTACCAATGTATGGTCGAGGTTTATGGTCAACGATGTACGGTTTCGTTTCTGTTGCACCGGATGCCAATACCATCAAAGGGATTACTTACTATGATCAAGGTGAGACAGCCGGTCTTGGCGGTGAAATCGCCAATCCGCGTTGGCAAGCTCAGTTCGTTGATAAAAAATTATTCGATGAACAAGGAAACCAAAAATTCAAAATCTACAAAGGTAGCTCTGCTGCAGATAAAGAGCACGGTGTAGATGGTTTATCAGGTGCAACTTTAACCAGTAACGGTGTTCAAGGTTCCTTTGATTATTGGTTTAGCCAAAATGGTTTTGGTCCATTCTTAGCAAAATTTAAAGCGGGGGCAAGATAATGGCTGATGCAAAAAGCAATTTAAAAGCACTTTTGCTTGATCCAATCGCGAAAAACAACCCGATTGCATTACAAATTTTAGGTATTTGTTCTGCATTAGCGGTAACCACTCAATTACAAACAGCAATCGTTATGGCGATTGCGGTAAGTTTGGTAACCGGTTTCTCCAGTATGTTTATTTCAATGATTCGTCATTACATCCCAAACAGTATTCGTATCATTGTGCAACTGGCGATTATCGCGTCTTTGGTAATCTTGGTTGACCAAGTGTTAAAAGCCTTTGCTTATGGTTTATCCAAACAGTTATCGGTATTTGTGGGTTTGATTATTACCAACTGTATCGTTATGGGACGTGCGGAAGCTTTCGCGATGAAATCCCGTCCGTTAGAAAGTTTTGTAGATGGTGTCGGTAACGGTTTAGGCTACGGTGCGATTTTATTGATCGTGGCAACCTTACGTGAATTAATCGGTTCCGGTCGTTTATTTGGCTTCCCGGTATTCCAAACTATTCAAGACGGCGGTTGGTATCAACCGAACGGTTTGTTCCTTCTTGCACCAAGTGCGTTCTTTATTATCGGCTTCGTGATTTGGGGCTTAAGAACGTGGAAACCTGAGCAACAGGAGAAATAATCAATGGAACATTATATTAGCCTATTTGTGAAGGCGATCTTCATTGAAAACATGGCGCTTTCCTTCTTCTTAGGGATGTGTACTTTCCTTGCAGTTTCTAAGAAAGTTTCTACGGCGTTTGGCCTTGGTGTTGCGGTAACAGTGGTACTTGGTATTGCGGTGCCTGCGAACCAATTTGTATACGAACATGTATTAAAAGATGGCGCATTGGTAGAAGGTGTAAGCCTTGAGTTTTTAAACTTTATTACCTTTATCGGGATTATTGCGGGTCTTGTTCAATTACTTGAAATGACTTTAGATAAATTCTTCCCAGCACTTTATAACGCATTAGGTATTTTCCTTCCACTTATCGCTGTAAACTGTGCGATCTTTGGTGGTGTATCTTTTGCTGTACAACGTGAATACACTTTTGCAGAATCTGCAGTTTATGGTGTGGGTGCAGGGTTAGGTTGGATGTTAGCAATCGTTGCACTTGCAGGCTTAACCGAAAAAATGAAATATGCCGATGTGCCGGCAGGTTTGAAAGGTTTAGGGATTACCTTTATCTCTGCAGGCTTAATGGCGCTTGGCTTTATGTCATTTTCCGGTATTCAGTTATAAGGAGTGCATAAATGAGCGAAACAACAATTCTTGTACTCGGTGTTGCAGCCTTTACTGCGATCGTTTTAGTGCTTGTAGCAATCATCTTATTTGCTAAATCCAAATTAGTGGATTCCGGCGACATTACCATTAAGATTAATGATGACCCAAGCAAAGCGATTACTTTACCAGCAGGTGGAAAATTACTTGGTGCACTTGCCAGCAAAGGGATTTTTGTGTCGTCTGCTTGTGGTGGCGGTGGTTCCTGCGGTCAATGTGTGGTGAAAGTAAAAAGCGGTGGCGGTGAAATTTTACCGACAGAGTTATCTCACATCACTAAACGTGAAGCGAAAGAAGGCTATCGTCTTTCTTGCCAAGTGAACGTGAAAGGCAATATGGACATTGAATTGCCGGAAGAAATCTTTGGTGTGAAAAAATGGGAATGTACCGTTATTTCTAATGATAACAAAGCCACCTTTATCAAAGAGCTGAAATTAGCGATTCCTGAGGGTGAAGAAGTACCATTCCGCGCAGGTGGTTATATCCAAATCGAAGCTGACCCACATACGGTTTACTATAAAGATTTCGATATTCCGAAAGAATACCATGAAGACTGGGATAAATATGACTTGTGGCGTTATGTGTCCAAGGTCGATGAGCATATTATCCGTGCTTACTCCATGGCATCTTATCCGGAAGAAAAAGGCATCATCATGTTGAACGTGCGTATTGCAACGCCTCCACCACGTCAACCGGATGCGCCTCCGGGACAAATGTCTTCTTATATTTGGTCATTAAAACCGGGTGATAAAGTGATCATTTCAGGTCCATTCGGTGAATTCTTCGCGAAAGAAACTGATAATGAAATGGTCTTCATCGGTGGTGGTGCAGGTATGGCGCCAATGCGTTCTCATATCTTCGACCAATTAAAACGTTTGCACTCTAAACGTAAAATGTCTTTCTGGTATGGTGCACGTTCTAAACGTGAAATTTTCTATCAAGAAGACTTTGACCAATTACAAGCTGAAAACGATAACTTCGTATGGCATGTGGCACTTTCTGACGCATTGCCGGAAGACAACTGGACAGGCTACACAGGCTTTATTCATAACGTGCTTTATGAAAACTATTTGAAAAATCATGAAGCACCTGAAGATTGTGAATACTACATGTGTGGACCTCCGGTCATGAACGCTGCGGTAATCAAAATGTTGAAAGACCTCGGTGTTGAAGACGAAAACATCCTATTAGATGACTTCGGTGGTTAATCCCGTTTTGGTTTAAAAACACCATAAAAATGACCGCACTTTCTTCTTAAGTGCGGTCAATTTTTACAGCGTTTTCCATCTTGATTCATCACACGCAAATCAATTTCAACAGTTGGTTTGCGTGTGATCCATTTTATGTTAGGAAAGTATTGTGCAAATCTCTCATTTATTCGTTCGCGGGCTTGCTTTTGTCGCCATCGCATTGACGTTAAGCGCTTGCGATCAGAAAGCAGCCTCACAACAAGCAGAAACGCAGCAAGCAGTGGCAGCAAAAAATGAAATAGTTGCCCTGAGTGGTAAAACGATGGGAACCACTTATCACATTAAATATTGGGGTAATAATGAAGTTTCTATCACATCACAACAAGCGCATGAACAGATTGAGTCGATTCTGAAAGCGGTGAACGCCAAAATGTCCACTTACATCCAGGATTCTGAAATCAGTCGTTTTAATCAAAATACACAGACAAATACACCGATCGAAATCTCGGCAGATTTTGCGCTTGTGGTTAAAGAAGCAATGCGCTTAAATCAAGTGACCCAAGGGGCGTTGGATGTGACTGTTGGGCCAGTGGTTAATCTTTGGGGCTTTGGACCGGAAAAGCGCGTGGAAAAACAGCCAACGCAAGAGCAAATTACTGAGCGACAAGCTTGGGTCGGGATTGATAAGCTATCACTCACTGAAGAGAGTGGTAAGTTTTTTCTCGCAAAAAGCGTACCACAGCTTTATGTGGATCTTTCTTCTATCGCGAAAGGTTTCGGTGTTGATCAAGTAGCGGATTATTTAGAAAGTATTCATGTGCAAAACTACATGGTGGAAATCGGCGGTGAAATTCGTGCTAAAGGAAAAAATGCCGAAAATAAACTGTGGCAGATTGCGATTGAACGTCCGACGTTTGATGGCAAACAAGCCGCTCAACAGATCATCGGATTAAATAATATGGCGATGGCAACGTCAGGTGACTATCGTAATTATTTTGAACAAGATGGTGTGCGTTTTTCCCACGAAATTGATCCGAAAACAGGCTACCCGATTCAACACGCGTTAGCCTCAATTACCGTATTAGCGCCAAGCTCTATGACGGCTGACGGTCTTTCCACCGGTTTATTTGTATTAGGCGAGGAAAAAGCCTTAGCGGTGGCTGAACGGGAAAATTTGCCGATTTTTATGATCATTAAGGACGGCAAAGGTTATCGCACGGAAATGTCTTTTGCATTTAAGCAATTCTTGGCTCAGTAAAAAACAGAGTGAGAAAGGACCGCACTTTGAGTGATAAAGTGCGGTAGATATTTAGAGTATTTATGGAGAGATTATGAAATTATTCTTAGTGACTTTTGGGATTTTCATCCTGATTATTTTGGCCATGGCATTAGGCTATATTGTGAAACGCCAAGCGCTGAAAGGCAGTTGTGGCGGTTTATCGTCTTTAGGGATTGCGAAAGCCTGTGACTGCGATAAACCTTGCGACACTTTGCAAGAAAAATTAGATGCAGGCGATGAAAACGCCAAGGCAGAATATGAACAAAAATTTGCGCAAAAAGAGAAAGCTCAATTTTACGAAGTTAAGTAGTTCCATTTAACGTTGTGATGAGAGAACAGTATGCCCTATGTCAATATTAAAGTGACCGGTGGTGCAGAGGCGCCGACAGCTAAACAAAAAGCGGAGTTAATTGAAGGTGTCACCCATTTATTACAGAAAGTGTTAAACAGAAATCCCGAAACGACAGTGGTGGTTATTGACGAAGTCGATATGGATAACTGGGGGATTGGAGGAAAAACGGTAACTTCTCGACGTTCAATGAAGTGATCATGCCATAACCTGTATGAAAGTGCCCGAAATTGTCGGGCATTTTTACTCTTACTTGATTTGCGGTAGAATGCCCAATAATTTATTTAGTGGAACGTTTATTACTAAACTATGAAATCACAAATCTACGAAAAACATTTCCCGAAACTCTCTGCTGAACAACTTGCCCAAAATGCCACGAAAAAAGTGATTTGTGGCATGTCCGGTGGAGTGGATTCCTCCGTGTCTGCTTTTATTCTTCAACAACAAGGCTACCAAGTGGAAGGCTTGTTTATGAAGAATTGGGAAGAGGATGACGACACCGATTATTGTACAGCCGCCGCGGACTTAGCTGACGCTCAAGCTGTGTGCGACAAGCTTGGCATTAAGCTGCATAAAATCAATTTTGCGGCAGAGTATTGGGATAATGTGTTTGAGCATTTCCTTAGCGAATACAAGGCCGGTCGTACTCCGAATCCGGATATTCTGTGTAACAAAGAAATTAAATTTAAAGCCTTTTTAGAATATGCCGCAGAAGATTTAGGCGCGAATTATATCGCTACCGGGCATTATGTACGCCGTCGCGGTACTGATGATAACGCACAATTATTGCGCGGTTTGGATGCTAACAAAGATCAGAGCTATTTTTTATACACATTGAGCAGTAAGCAAGTGGGACAAAGTCTGTTTCCGGTGGGCGACATTGAAAAACCAATTGTACGCGCCATTGCCGAAGATTTAGGTTTGATCACGGCGAAGAAAAAAGATTCTACCGGCATTTGTTTTATTGGTGAGCGTAAATTTAAGGATTTCTTATCCCGTTACTTGCCGGCGCAACCGGGCAACATTCGCACGGTAGAGGGTGACATTATCGGTCGCCATGATGGTTTGATGTATCACACGTTGGGGCAACGCAAAGGCTTGGGCATTGGTGGCGTGAAGGGTGCCAGTGAAGAAGCATGGTATGTGGTGGAAAAAGATCTTGTCAATAACGAGTTAATTGTGGCGCAAGGACATGATCATTCGGCTTTACTTTCTACCGGTTTAATCGCACAACAACTACATTGGGTCGATCGTCAACCGATTCGTGAACCGTTGCGTTGTACGGTGAAAACCCGTTATCGCCAAACGGATGTGCCTTGTACGATTGAGCCTATCGATGATGAAAGCATCAAAGTTATTTTTGATGAGCCGCAAATTGCCGTCACGCCGGGGCAATCAGCCGTCTTCTATTTGGATGAGGTGTGCCTTGGCGGCGGTATCATCGAGCAACAGCTAAAATAGAACAGAAAAGTGCGGTCTAAAATTCATATGTTTTTTAGACCGCACTTGACAATAATAAAGCCACCTATTTAGGTGGCTTTATTTTTTCGTGGAAAGATTAATTTTTGACAAAATCGCTAAAAGTAAGCTCGTATTCATCACCATCCCGACTGTAGGAAATAAAGCGCGGGAATTTCTCCCCTTCGTGTTTTTTCACCACAATATCTTTGCCACCGGTTTTAAACTGATAGGTGATTTCAGTCACTTCTTGTTTGTTGTATTTCACTTGTTTTTTCGTTGTGTTTAGCACTACGTTTTCCATTGGATAAAGCTTTTTACCATTGGTGATTTGGAAGCTGTTCGGCAGTTTGTCGTAATAACTGAGTTGGAACGCGACAGTAAATAAATCGTAGGTTGGCAAGGTGAGAGGTTCGGTTTTTAAGCCCTCTTTCACTTTGCCGTATTCAATTTGGCGATTGGCAATTTTTGCTTCTGCATAAGGTTTGTCATTGCGGGTGTCTTTGTAGCTGAACATGTTAAAAACATTGCTACTTTGCGCACCTTTCGAGATAAATTGAATTTTGTACAAGGGAATATTGATGTTGGCATTGATTGTATATTCAAAGCCATCGGAATGAAAATGCACATAAGCAGGCATGAGATAATTGGAGCTGTATTTGATGTTCAAATCCGTTGCTTCGGCAGCTTGTACACCGGGAATATAAAGTAATGTCGCAAGTAAAAATAATTTGAGTAATTTCATGTGATTCCTTTTATCTCATTAAATTGTTGTGCAACTTCGAACGAGCCTTCAAGCATAAGTTCCCACTTGAAAGTGCGGTGCTTTTTGGACGCGTTTTGATAAAGCAGTGAGTAGCTTTTCCAAAAGGCGGATAAATTCTCCCTAAAATCGAATAAAAAAGAAAGTAATGTTCAAATATTTGATCAAGATAACAGTTTTTAGGTAGAAATTTTCATAGAATAAGCACAGTTTTTATTTTTAACACTTTTAACACAAAGAGGTAATCTATGACTGACTTAAGTAAAGTTATTAAAGAACTTGAAGCGCTTGGTATTCATGATGTCAAAGAGGTTGTTTATAACCCAAGTTATGAACAATTATTTGAAGAAGAAACTAAACCGGGCTTGGAAGGTTTTGAAAAAGGTACGTTGACCACAACCGGCGCCGTGGCTGTTGATACCGGCATCTTTACCGGTCGTTCACCTAAAGATAAATATATTGTGTTGGATGACACCACAAAAGACACTGTTTGGTGGAATTCCGATGCAGCGAAAAACGATAACAAACCAATGACCCAAGAAACTTGGGTGAGCTTGAAAGGCATTGTGACTAAACAACTTTCCGGTAAACGTCTATTTGTGGTTGATGGTTTCTGTGGTGCTAGCGAACAAGACCGCATTGCGGTACGTATCGTGACTGAAGTGGCATGGCAAGCACATTTTGTGAAAAACATGTTTATTCGTCCGACAGAAGCTGAATTAAAAGATTTCAAACCAGGTTTCGTGGTGATGAATGGTTCTAAATGCACCAACCCGAACTGGAAAGAGCAAGGTTTGAACTCTGAGAACTTCGTTGCATTTAACTTGACTGAACGTGTTCAGTTAATCGGCGGTACTTGGTACGGCGGTGAAATGAAGAAAGGTATGTTCTCCATGATGAACTACTTCCTACCGCTTAAAGGCGTTGGTGCAATGCACTGCTCTGCTAACGTAGGTAAAGATGGCGATGTGGCTGTATTCTTCGGCTTGTCCGGTACCGGTAAAACCACCCTTTCTACCGATCCAAAACGTGAATTAATCGGTGACGATGAACACGGTTGGGATGATGTGGGTATCTTCAACTTTGAAGGTGGCTGTTACGCGAAAACTATTCACCTTTCTGAAGAAAACGAACCGGATATTTATCGCGCAATCCGTCGTGATGCGTTATTAGAAAACGTGGTTGTGCGTGCAGATGGTTCCGTTGACTTTGATGACGGTTCTAAAACAGAAAATACCCGCGTGTCTTATCCGATTTATCACATCGATAACATCGTTAAACCGGTTTCCCGTGCAGGCCACGCAACGAAAGTGATTTTCTTAACTGCAGACGCATTCGGCGTGTTGCCACCGGTTTCTAAATTAACACCGGAACAAACTAAGTACTACTTCTTATCAGGCTTTACTGCAAAATTAGCGGGTACAGAACGTGGTATCACCGAACCAACCCCAACTTTCTCAGCTTGTTTTGGTGCTGCATTCTTAACTTTACACCCAACTCAATATGCGGAAGTTTTAGTGAAACGTATGCAAGCTGCAGGTGCAGAAGCCTACTTAGTCAACACCGGTTGGAACGGTACAGGTAAACGTATCTCTATTAAAGATACTCGCGGTATTATCGATGCGATTTTAGATGGTTCTATCGAAAAAGCTGAAATGGGCGAATTACCAATCTTCAACTTGGCAATTCCTAACGCTTTACCAGGTGTTGACCCAGCTATCTTAGATCCGCGTGATACTTATGCAGACAAAGCACAATGGGAAGCAAAAGCGAAAGATCTTGCCGGTCGTTTCGTGAAGAACTTCGAAAAATATGCAACAAATGCTGAAGGTAAAGCATTAATTGCTGCAGGTCCTAAAGCGTAATCTGACGAAAGAATAAAAATCCCCGCTATTATCCGCGGGGATTTTTTTATGGAAGAGTAAATCAATTAACGAGCTGATAAGGATAATCCCAATGTCTGCAAGAAACGATGTTCTAATGCCAGATCGTTTTTCACTAATGGGTTATGTTGTAGATAATCCGTTTCAAATGTTAAGTACCAATCTACCAAAGTGCGGTCAGTTTTTAATGTGATTTTTTGAGGTTTTTCTGTTGCTTGGCGGGCTCGATTGAGGATAATTGCTAAGCGTAAAATGCGAATTAACGCCAGCACATCTTGCTCGTGATAACGAGAAAATTTAAACATCTCCGGCAATTTGAAATTCCCTAAGTGATAACGTGTCAAAGTTGACAGCAAACGATGTTGCTCATTGTCATAACCCGGTAACTCAGTGTTGTATAAAATATAGGCAGAGTGTTTTTGTAGATTTTTGTGATTGATGACAATCCCCACTTCATGTAAACGCGCAGCCCACAAGAGAACGTCTTTCATTTCAGCAACCATTTCTTGGTTTTGCCAATGTTGGTATTGCTCAAATAGTAACGAGGCGCTTTGATATACCCGTTCGCTCTGTGCTTGGTCAATATTAAACTGTTCCATTAAACCGAGTGCGGTGCGTTCACGAATATTATTGACTTGGAAGTTTTGCTCCAAGCTATACATTACCCCTTCCCGCAGAGCACCATCGGAATAACGCATTTTCTCAATTTGAAAGTTTTCAAAAACCGCACTTAAAATGGCTAAGCCCGGCACAAAAACGTCAGCACGATCATGATTTAGTCCGTTAAATTGGATTTGATCAAAGTGGCTAAATTGCAAAGTTTGTTGAATGAGTCGGTTCAAGCGTTCAGCAGTAATAGTGCCATTCGGATCAATGTTTTCACAAATAACTTGATGGACGGTTTTAATCGTGCCGGACGAGCCGAGCACGGATTGCCAACCCAAATTTTGGTATTCCCAAGCAAGATCTTCAATTTTGTTTAAAGCACTTTGTTTTGCCAGACGAAAATTTTCTTCATTGATTTGGCCGTGAGGAAAAAATTGTTTTGCAAAACTCACACAGCCCATGTGGCGGCTTTCGTAAATTAATGGTGTAAAGTTATCACCGATGATCATCTCTGTTGAACCACCGCCGATATCGATAACAAATTTTCGACCAATTTCAGGTTGTGTATGGCAAACGCCAGCGTAGATGGTTTTTGCTTCCGTTTTACCGCTGATAATATGAATAGGATAAGGGAAGACTTTTGCCGCTTGACGTAGAAATTCTTCATTGTTCACAGCACGGCGTAAGGTATATGTGCCTACCACATTGACGTTGTCGGCAGGAAAACCTTGTAAGCGTTCTGCAAATAACGCCAAGCAGTTAACACCACGTTCAATCGCAGCGGGACTGAGTACTTGGTTTTCATCTAAGCCCTCGGCAAGTTGCACTTTTTGCTTAAGACGGGAAAGCACTTGTAGCGTGCCATTCACGATACGGGCAATAATCATGTGAAAGCTATTAGAGCCGAGATCAATGGCAGCAATTTCACGCACCTCGCCACGTCGCGCATGCAGTTCATTGGCTTTACTGAGTAAGTTTTCGTTATTCATAGATTAAAATTCAAACTGGTAGAGTAAATCAAAGGCTTGATTAACGCCTGATACCGATTGTACATAAAGTTGTGGTAACAAGCGATAACGCAAGGTAACTTCAGCTAAGCCATCGAATAAACCCACACCGTATTTGACTTGTAAACGTGGTGTGATATTGCCGCTCACTACCACTTTAGAACTGTCACCGACACCTTGTGTGCCGAGATTCAGATCTTTAATTCCGAAGGCTTTTCCAATGCCGCCTACAACATTCCCAGTTTTAGCTAACCCCATACCTAATAGGGCCGCCCCCACAGAGCCACTTGAAGATGCATCGCCACTGTTTTCTAAAGAACGTCCGGTGAGGATGTAGGCTAAAGCCTGATCCTGTGGCATGCCGGGCTCGGAGAAAACAGTCATGCTTGGTGAGCCGGCTAATCCAGTGACTTTCACGCCGGCAGTGACGCTATTGTTCTCCATCGCTTCTGGGTTGCGAATGGCTTCAATATTTAAGAATGGTTGGGAAGGCCGTCCGACAAAACTGATTAAGCCTTTGCGAATAATCAAATCCTGCCCAAAGGAGGCGTAACGCCCATTTTTAAGATTAACTTCGCCGTATAAACCCAGGTTCCCCTTTTCTTGTCTTACGCTAAGTAAGCCATGTAAATAGGTTTTGAGTCCATAAGCCTTTAAGCTGACATCATCCCCAATATGAATTTTCAGATCAGATTTTACCGCCATGCCGCTTCGTGTTTCTGCCGGAATATTTTTTGGCAATGTTCTTTTTGTCTTACCGTCTAAAATGACTTCGTCAGCACTGACTTCAATGGCGCTCTCCGGCAAGCTTTCAATGGCGATTCGCGCTTTGGGGATCTCAATATTTCCCGATAATTCTAAGAGTTTTGGCGAGGCACTGATTTCAATATTGGGACTAATCGTCAATTTCGCCATTGATGGGATGTCCACTTTAAATTTCTCTGCTTGCGCGTTCAAGCGGGTGCGCCATTCATTGGTATTCTTCCAATAGGCTTCACCGCTGAGATTTAAGCGACTGTCATCTGTTTGTACAAATCCTTTTAGCGTGGATTTGGTACCGGCAAAATGTAACGCTAATTCGCTATTTTTAATATCGAAAGGTAATGCCCGAATTTTTGCGTTCAGTTGTTTAAGTAGAATATCGCCGTTCAGTGTTGGTGCGCTTAGGTTTCCACCTAATGTGAGATTGGCTTTGAGTTCTCCACTGACTTTTTCATCGTTTGCTAAAAGTTGGTTAACAATTGCAGGATTAAGATGAGGAATCGTAAAAGTACCACTCAGTTTACGAGTGTTAACAATATCCTGCAATTTTAAATCGGCATTGATTTTGCCTTGTTCCTGAACATGAACTTCTGTTTTTAAGGCAAGATCGTTATTTGCCAAATTGGCATTTAGCACGACTTTTGGCATGTCTAATTTAAAAGTCCGGTAATCTAATTTTTTTATCAAAGATAGGGCATTGCCGTTGATTTGTATCTCAGCTGATAGTGGTGCCTGTGTTGACCAGGCTACTTTTCCTTTGCTATTCAGCTGGCCTTTCAAAAGATCCTCTTCAAGTATTTTATTGATAAATGCTAAATCAAAGCGTTTGATTTCAAAAGGTATTTCACCATGAGTGCCGACATTAAAGGTTTGCGGAAAACAAAGATCTATGTTGCTGTGCATCCAGCAATGGGCGGCAATGGTACTTTGGGTGCTTTTATTGTCGTATGTGACAGCGACGCTTTTGTTCGTTTGGATGTGGCCAAACTCCGTTTTTAGCATAAGTTGGCTAATCGTGCCTTGCCATTGTTGTAAAGTGCGGTCGAAATTTCCGATGATATTCATGTTGGCAGCAATGGGATTTCCTTCTGAAATTAGCTGCAAACTGTGTTTTTGCTCATCTCCTGAAACAGAGAGTTGGAGGTTATTGACCTTGATGTCATTGTAATGAAATCCATTGAGCTGGGCATTAAGCTGACCTTGGATTTGTTGCTCGGTATTTAGCTGCCCCTTAACGCTGGCTTGAGCAAGGTCGATGTCGTAGAAATGAAACTGTTTTGCGGTTAAATCTACGACAAGGTTTGGGTGCATAATGTTGCCGGTTATGGCGCTCTTGCCATTAACTGAGGCGGATAAACCGGTCAATAAACCGCTTAAATTCGGTGCATTAATATCAAGAGTAAAATCGGAGACGGAACCAAGGTTGCCTTGTGCGTTGATTTTGTTGTCCCCGTAAGTGAAGGTGAGCTGCGGTACATTAAGTAATGGCTGTTCTGCCATATGTAAATTGCCGGTTAGGCTCAATGGGCGTTGTGACAGTGAGCCCTGCAGATCGATGTCTGAAACCGAAATTTCTGGTTTGCCTTGATTGATTCTTCCCTGTGAATTTAAGCTACCGGAAATGATTGCCGGAAAATCGGCTAAGTAGGCATTAAGCGGCATCTTTGCTAACGCTAAATGCCCGTTCCATTCCACACCATCACGCCAATTTAATTTGCCTGTTAAATCTGCCGTGCCATTTAAGGTATTGAGTTTGAGTTGATTAATCGCGATATCGGATAAATGGGCCACGGCTTGTAATGCCACATCGCTGTTTGATATTCCCATGCCACTGACCGCACTTTTGAGTTGTATTTGTGCGGCAGCTAAGTTGCCGTCTACGGTCAAATTGAAATCCTGAATTTTTAAAGGATCCTTGTTATTAAAAGGGTATTGTGCTTGAGGCACAGTCAAGTTCACTTGAAGCGGAAGGTTGGGTTCAGCAGCCTGAATTTGAGCATTCAGTTGTGACTCCAACGCGCCCTGGGTTTGCCAAGAAAGTGCGGTCTGTTTTTTTAATGCGCCTGAGAGACGGATTTCCGCTTGG
Organism: Aggregatibacter sp. oral taxon 513; assembly: GCF_018128305.1. Taxonomy (NCBI): domain Bacteria; kingdom Pseudomonadati; phylum Pseudomonadota; class Gammaproteobacteria; order Pasteurellales; family Pasteurellaceae; genus Aggregatibacter; species Aggregatibacter sp. oral taxon 513. The sequence continues at coordinate 1,610,505 of NZ_CP072381.1, read as the reverse complement.
CTTGCCGGCAAAATAAGTTCGTTATTTTGGCGTATATCGTTAATTTTTACGGTGGCATCAAATTGCAACGGAAAATTTTGTTGGCGTTCTAGTTGGCCATTCGCTTGTAACTGACCAAGCGAGCTTTGCACATCAAATTTAGCTAGTTCGATAATATCATCAGTTGCGCTTGCTTGAAGTTCTGCAGCAGAAACGAGGATATCTTGCTCGACAGTATTTTTCCCACTGAGACTTTGATATCGCCAGTTTTTGCCTTGCACGCCTTGAATGTGTATCGCAAAAGGCAGTTCAATTTGCTGCAATTCACTAAACAGCGGTTTACGGAGAGACTGTTCCAACTTTTCCCATTGAATTGGTGTGGAAGTTTCAGTCTTTTTAGACGTATCGGTATTTTTTTTGGTTGAGGTTAAATCGTGAATAAAGCTGAAATTCTCAATTTGTGTCGGCGCTAATGTTAATCCATTGGCGTTATTTAAACTTGCTGCTGTATGGAATGTACCTAAAGTGATTTTATTTTTATCAAGAGATAATGAGAAATCGTTAACGGCTAACCGATTGATTTGCACCGAGATAGGTAGGAACACATGTTTCATGTTCCCGTTGCTTTTCTTTTTAGGCTCAGAGGGTGGCAGCAAGGCGGTGTCAATCAGAATGGATGGTTGTGTCAGGGTGATATCATCAATGCACACGTCTAAATGCCATAAACAGCTTAATTGCAGCTGCAGATGCGCTTCCTCAATATGGGCATCCACACCTTCTGTCTGAAAGCGAAGATGTTTTAATGTTAATCCTTCTTTTAAATTGCCTTGTGCTTGTTCAATGGAAAGGGCATCCAGTCCTGCATCTGCCCAGTGGAGGAGTTTGTGCTGACCACTTTCTGTTGAAAGGAGGGCGAATAGGGCAAAAATAGGTAAAAAAATGACCGCACTTATGAGGCATAAAAGCCATCGCCAAAGGCGTTTTGGCGATTTTACTTTCGTTGTTTGAGCCGCTTTTTCTGTCTGTTCTGTCATGAAGTAATCCGTGTTATGTTGCTATATTTCACTACCCAGCCCGATATAAAACTGAATGTTTTTACTCTTGTCTTTGTCTTGTATCGGGGTGGCAACATCAAATTTAATGGCGCCTACCGGCGAGGCCCAGCGCAAGCCAAAGCCCGCACCATAGCGTAATTCATCAGGTTTAAAGCTATTTGCCGCTAGACCGGTATCAGCAAAGGTAGCTAGCCACCAGCCGGGATAAGCCTGATATTGGTATTCAAGGGTTCCTGTCGCTAAACGGGAGCCGCCGACTAATTTGCCATTTCGATCTTTTGGCGAGATTTTTTTATAACCATAACCACGTACGCTGCGATCGCCGCCGGCAAAGAAACGTAATGAAGGTGGAATTCGGTGAATATCTGCAGTGTTGAGTACGCCAATTTCTAGACGAGTAAGAAAACGGTGATTTTGCGCATAGGTTCTGACCCAAGCGGTGGACGCTTGAATTTTCCAGAAATTGACATCAGAAATCCCCAATTTACGTCCAAAATCGAAGGTAATACGTTGTGAATCACCCCAATCAGGAAAGGCACCACCGCGTAAACGGGTACGGGTTAACGAGGTTGTAGGATATAGTAATAGCGTTTTGTCGGAGATATCCGCTTGGGTAAAGGCATCGTAGCGCAAGCGTAAACCTAAGGAATACTGCCATCCGGTAGGATGGTTCCAATAGCGTAGTGCGGCAAGAGTTGATGAGGTTGTTTTGGTATCGTTCTTATTTTCACGTTCAAAACCGCCGGAATATTCATAGTAATAATTCAGCGGATTTTTCAGTAGGGGCATTTTATAGGTCAGTTCGAGCGTTTGCTTCGGTGAGGAAAAATAGAGATTGCTTCTGACACTATGCCCGCGATCATTGATCCAAGGTTTCGTCCAACTCCATTGAAAACGAGGCCCAACATCGGTGGAATAACCTAGTCCGACATTCATAATATTTTTTTTGCGTGGATAGAGCAGCACATCCACATCCACTAATTTCTTTTTATCGTCTAAGTGCGGTTGCAATAGTACTGAGCTGAACCAGTTTGAGGAGGAATAATTGTTGGTTAAGGTAGAAAAATCACTCATTAAATAGGGTTCATTTGAGTGAATGTTAAGCATGTTGCGTAAATATTCTTCTCGAATTTGCGCGTGTAAGAAATGAATTTTCCCATAGTGGTAGCGTTTTTTGCTATCGAAGGTGAGATTCCACCAAGCTTCGCGTGTGGATTTCATCACTTCTAAACGGGATTGTTCAAATTCTGCATCAAAATAACCGCGAAATAGCGCGAGTTGTTGCAGTTGGTTTTTATAATCTTCGTAAGTTTCATGATTGAGTATGGTACCGGTTTTAGGAACCTGTTTTTCCAGTTGCATGAATTCCGGATCTTGTTTGGCCTCCCCTTTAATCACGATGTCTGTGGCAGCGATTTTTACCGGTTCGCCTACGGTAATGTGAGCGATTAATAGCGGCTTGTTCTTGGTTCGCGGTTTTAATTCAAATTGAATCTGGTGATCATAATAGCCTAAAGCACGCAGACCTTTATCAACGGCTTTGCTGACAATATCTTGATAGCGTTCGGAGCCGTCTGCCTCTTCTTTATCGATGGCATTGAGGTGAATTTGGATATTATTTTTTAACGCATCGTTTTTTACTCCGTCGATTTGTAAATCGACAAGATGTTCGGCGTAGGCGGAGGAATGCCAAAATAAGCACGAAAATACAAGTGCATAGAAACGTTGACTTGCTTTTTTATTGAACAATTGCTTCATATAACTCCCACATTAAACCTTGGTAGTTTACTCGTTAGGTTTTTTCCCTGCAATGCTTCGCCTATACAAAGTGCGGTGGATTTTTTCGATATTTTTAAGAAAAGGGGACGAGTAAATTGATAATAAAAAAATAGCCGACAATGCTGTCGGCTATTTCTTGTGAAATTATACGGTTTAGCCGTTTTTATGCTCAAAATAAAGCACTGTTGCGGCAACGCGTGAGTGAACGTTAAGTTTACGTAGCAAATTACGAATGTGTACTTTGACGGTTTCTTCCGAAATAAACAATTGGCCGGCAATTTGTTTATTGGAAAGACCGGTTGCCACTAAACGCAATACGTCAATTTCACGATCGGTAAGAGAGTCAATAGGGCTTTGCGAAGATTGACGCTCTAATAAGAGATTTTTAATGGAATCACTGAGGATAGCTTCACCTTGAGCGATGCGTTTTAGTTGAGAAAGTAATGTGTCGGGTTCGGTATCTTTTAATAAATACCCGTCCGCACCGGCATCAATTAAGGTAAAAATGTCGTTTTTAGCATCAGACACGGTCAAAATGACAATGCGAGCATCAACGTCTTCTGCTCTCAATGCTTTAAGCGTATCTAAACCGGAGAGTCCTTTCATATTCAGATCTAAAATAATGAGATCCGGTGAGGTTTGTAGCGCTAAATTAATCCCTTCAGAACCATTGCCTGCACCGCCAACAACCTCAAAACCTTCTTCTAATTCAACAAGTTGTTGTATGCCGCGGCGCATTAACGGATGGTCATCAATAATTAAAACTTTTAATTTGTCATTCATGTTACACCTCAAGACAAAGCCAAACGGCTATGGAAAGGAACAATCGTTATTCCTTCTTCTGCCATTAATAATTGGTAGAATTGTGGATAATTAAAATCGCGTTGTACGATTTTATACGGATTCTCATTTTCATCCAAGCCTGAGAGTTGATAAATTCGATTTATCTCATGAATTTTTTTCTCTTTTGTACCATCACAGTTGCGGTAAACCTCAAGGCGATTAAGTTCATCTAAAATATACACGTTAAAACTGCCGTTCGGATTATCTTCAAAGAAGAATTGCAGGAAACCTTCCGTTGCAAATCGATCGATTTCTCGTGGATATTTTTGATGCTTTGTTGGAATCGGATCCGTTGCTGCGGCTTTTTTATTAAGTGCGGTGTCAAATTGATGTGTTTTTGTGACCCGCCCGTGATGAATTTCTTGCAAACTAATACCGCGTTCTTCAAAGAAAAATTGCCAGTTTTTTCCTGCCACTCGCAATAAATTGTTTTTCGGCGGTTCGGCGACCCCGAGTTGGATGCTGATACATTTATTAATGAGTGTCGTGACGATGCGGCGTAACGCATGTCGATAGTAACGGCTATAACAAAAAACTTGCACAAATTTCGGTGATGGTGCTCCGCGATAAATTTTGTTGGAAAGCACTTTTAACGCCAATAAAATCGCATTCGCTCCTTCAAAATGTAACGTTCTGACCTCATTCCATACATTACGGTAGGTTAAGTCAATGCTGCCGACTAAGCTTTCTTCATTCGGACCAAAGCTAAACAAATCACTGGCTTGGATGGTGGGCTTGATATCCTTCAACTGTTGCGTCGGATCTTGAGTTAAATTGATAATCACGGCAAGACTACGGATTTCGCAAGGATGGCTGAGATCGGCGTTGCTTGCAAAGGTCGTTTCAATCGGGAATGTTAAACGGAGGTCGGTGACAAACTGGCGCAACGTTTTTAGTTCTATGTTATCGCTAGAAATAAATAATTGCGTATTGGCGGTTAATAAACGATTGAAATAGGCCCAAGCCACAAGTTTATTCAAGCTTTCGTTATATTCGATATAACGAGGATGACGACAACCTTCCACGTCCGGCGTTTGATTGATGACATACCAACCGTCTTTAAAATGTCGATTATGTTTGACTTCAATAAACGTCAACGCCGGTTCTGATAAATCCACAGCCAGTTGTGGGTTGAGTAAGGTCACTTTACCCGGCAACTCTTCAAAAGCAGCGTACAGTTTACGTGTCAGCACACTCATGTCTTGTGGCATGATGCTGGCATTCACTTGGTGTTTACGTGCAAAATGGACTAAGTTGCGATAGCTCAACATGAGGAATTTAATCAAACTATTATGTATTTTCATGGTTTGTTTGATTTTCCAATGTCGGCGATTATTGAGGCACTCTAATTGACCGCACTTCCATCCCCATTGTTGGGTTAGCTTGAGCAGTTCGTCCAAACGCCAGTTCGTTTCCTCGGGAGCCACTTCATTTTCGTGTACTTTGATATAAAAACAGCAACGTACAAAGTCCAACCGTTTGAATTCTTTTTGACGCGTTAAATAATCGGTAACCCGCTGTAACATGGCTAAATAAGCATCAAATTGGTGTTCGACGTTCACATCACCATTTAGTAAGGCTTGCTTAAATTCGCGAGAAATTAAGAAGGTGTTTGGGTAATCCCAAGAATAAGCTTCGAGTAATAAAATTTTGAGCAGAGATTTATACGGATAATCAATGCCTTTATAAAGCTGCCACAAGCTTGCGCCAAAATATTCGTTTGCTGAGAACGAGCCTAAACCACCAAAATCGACCCAATCGTTTAAATCCAGCTGCCCTTCTTGAGTTAAACGCTCAATTTCCGCTTCATAATTTTCTTCACGTTCAACCAATAAATGTAGCCATAACAAAGGTTTGCCGGCAAGACGAATGGCAGAGCGGTAAAACTCGTCCAGCAGTAACATGTATTGTGTGGAACCACAATTTTCACCATCCATCGGTTCGGCATAACGAAAACAACGGAAACGCTTTTGATCCATTAAGTAGAAGTTAATTTCTACTTGAAAGCGTTTTGCCCATTGCTGAATTGCATTAGTTTTTTGTTGTAATAGGTCGAGCGCACTTTGGCTTAAATCTTCTCGATGGCAAATCCAAATATCCAAATCGGAAGATGGTGTTTGGGCGATGGAGGCAATACTGCCCATCACATATACGCCCAGTATGGCTTCTTGCTCAAAAGTGCGGTGATTTTTTTGAATGTTTTTTCTTTGTTCTTCAGAGAGGGTTCTAGCAAGATAATCTTGTTGAAAACCTGTGAGAGAAAAATGAGCGATTCCGGTCGGCGCGTTAGCAACATAGCCAGGAAGATCAGGATGGTTAAAATGAAGTAATAAAGGAATGAGTTTAAAGACAAGTTGAAAGGATTCAGTCGTATCGGATAAAGCGCGATCAAGGCGTAATTTATCTAGAAAGTCCACGCGTTTTTTGGCTTCATTGACATCAAACTTCAATTCGTATCCTAACTTTTTTACAACAGTCATACTTGGCTGGTGGGTACTCTATCACCAGTACTTCAGGAAAGCAAAAAAATTAAATGGAAACTGACAATACGGGCTAACAATGGTAGGATAAAGCACATAAGATCACTTTCATATCTCGTTATTATGTTTAAAAAAACTTTAAAAATTGCCACTCGTCAAAGCCCATTAGCATTGTGGCAGGCAAACTTTGTGAAAGCGCGTTTACAACAACTGTATCCCGATTTATCAATCGAATTGGTGACGATGGTCACTAAAGGCGATGTGATTTTAGATTCGCCGTTGGCGAAAATCGGCGGTAAAGGTTTGTTTGTGAAAGAATTGGAAAATGCATTATTGAATAATGAAGCGGACATCGCTGTGCATTCTATGAAAGACGTGCCGATGCAATTTCCTGAGGGGCTAGGTTTATCCGTCATTTGTAAGCGTGAAGATCCGCGTGATGCATTTGTTTCAAATACTTACCGCACTTTAGCCGAGTTGCCTCCGGGAGCCATCGTCGGTACATCCAGTTTGCGTCGTCAGTGTCAGCTAAAAGCCTTACGTCCGGATTTGGAAATTCGCTCTTTGCGAGGCAATGTGGGAACGCGTTTGAGCAAACTGGACAACGGTGATTTTGATGCGATTATTTTGGCTTCTGCCGGTTTAATCCGTTTGGGATTGGCGGATCGAATTACTTCTTTTATTGAGGTAGAACAGTCACTTCCTGCTGCCGGGCAAGGCGCCGTAGGGATTGAATGCCGTACGAATGACGAACAGGTGAAACAATTATTAGCACCGTTGGCTGATGTCGAAACGACTTATTGTGTGTTGGCGGAACGCGCCATGAATAATCGCCTACAAGGCGGTTGCCAAGTGCCTATTGGTGGTTATGCCGTGTTGCGTGAGAGCATGTTGTACTTGCGAGCCTTGGTGGGCAGTGTTGACGGTTCAACAATTATTCGTGCGGAAGGTCAAAGTGCGGTAGAAAATGCTGAGGTTTTGGGCGTGCAAATTGCCGAGCAACTTTTGGCACAAGGTGCTGACAAGATTTTGCAAAATATTTACGCATAAGAGTTGAATATGGCTGTTTTGGTGACACGCCCTGACGAACGTGGAGAACAACTGGTTGAGATGTTGGTGAAAGCCGGCATCGTTGCGTTGCATTTACCCCTATTTCAAATTACTCGCGGGGTGGAACTGAACGAATTGCCAGCGAGATTAGCGAAGCTGAAACCTGGCGATTATGTCTTTGCTGTTTCTAAAAATGCGGTAGATTTTGCGGATAAAGCCATTAAAAACACTGGTTTCAAGTGGCGTGATGACTTATCCTATTTTGCCGTCGGGAAAAGTACGGCTCAGTATTTTGCTGCCATGACAGAAATGGCTATTCACTATCCGACTACGCAGGAAAGTAGTGAAGGATTATTGCAGTTATCCATGATGCAGGATTTGTCTGAGAAAACGGTATTAATTTTGCGCGGCAATGGTGGTCGCGAGTTTTTTGCCGAACAGGTACAACAACGTGGCGCTAGTATTGAAATTGTCGAATGCTATCGACGTGAACCTCTCGTTTACAATCAAGCGGAGAAAACCAGTTTGTGCAAACGAGCAGGCGTAAAAACGATAGTCGTGACTAGTGCTGAAATACTTACCCAATTAGTGGATTTTGTTCCGCAAAGCGAACATAATTGGCTAAAAAGTTGCCACCTTATTACAATCAGTGAGCGTATTGCTCATTTGGCACAAGCGTTAGGTTGGCAACAAGTGACGGTTTGTCCGTGTTCAGACAATAGAACGTTATTACAAACCTTATTACAATGTCGTTAAACCACATTTTTTCTTTATAGGTAAATATTATGGCTAACAAGAAATCTCACCCGTCGAAACGGAATGCAGAAGTGGAACAGAAAATTGATGTCAGTGAAGATCTTGATTTAGCGACACAAGATGAGGCATTAACTGAACAAATTGAGGCTCCAATAGAGGATAAAGTAAACACTATGCAACAAGAACACAATGAAAAGACGATCTCTTCGGCACAGCAATCTGCTGTAGCGGAAACTGTTGCTAACGCTTCTACAACGAAAGAAACACCTGTAAAAGAAACGGTAGTTGTAAAAAAAGGCGGTTCTGCATTAGGTTTGTTAGCCATTTTAATTGCGCTAGGTTTGGGGGGCGCGGGCTATTATTTTGGTCAGTTACAGGTTGAGGAAATACAACAAAAATTGACCGCACTTTCAGGGAAAGTACAACAGTCAGTGCCTGCAGTGGTAGCCGAAGGACAAAATTTTGAAGCCGAAAGAGCACAGCTGCAACAGCTTATTGCATTTTCAAAAACGGCCAGTGAACAAATTGGCGCATTACATCAGGAAATTGCTGTTAAAGAACAAAGCTTATCAGCGTTGAAACAAGAAGTTCAACGCTTGGCGAACCAAGCCAAAGCAGAGCAACCCAATGATTGGTTGCTTACCGAGGCGGACTTCCTACTTAATAATGCGTTGCGTAAATTGGTGTTAGATAATGACGTGGACACCAGCATCGCGTTGTTAAAAGTAGCCGATGAAACTTTATCGAAAGTTGCGTTGCCAGAGGTGGCTTTAGTACGTAACGCCATTCACGCAGATTTGAAAAACTTATTATCGCTTAATAACGTAGACCAAAACACCATCATGCAAGATTTATCCGAGCTTGCGAACAATGTTGACGAATTAACGGTGTTAAACGTGAATTTTGATGAAGATCCGAACAACGATAAATTGACGGATTCTTTGGATGATTGGAAAGAAAATGCAGAAAAAAGTGCGGTGAGTTTTTTAAATCATTTTATTCGTGTGACCCCAAAGAAAGCGAATGACAAAGCCTTGTTAGCACCAAATCAAGATATTTATTTACGTGAGAATATTCGTTTACGTTTACAAATTGCAATTTTATCTGTGCCGCGCCAACAAGACGATTTATACAAACAATCTCTACAAACTGTGGCTTCTTGGATTCGGACGTATTTTGATACCAACACCGATGTAGCTCAAAACTTCTTGAAGAATTTGGATGAATTAGCGGAACAATCAATTTACGTGGATGTGCCGACTCAGTTAAGTGGGTTAAATGCCTTAGATAAATTGTTGAATAAGCCAACACAAGAAGTGCAAAAAATCACGCTTTCTGTGGATAAAGAACTCGAGTCGCACGGTAATTCGGGAACTGAGCCAACAGGAAAAGAAAATGAGGCTGCCACCGCGCCGGCGAATGAAACAAAGCTGGAAGTTAATCAAGGACAACAACAATAGGAGAAATAGATTATGTTACGAGTGCTATTTTTAATGTTGTTGTTACTGGCGAGCTTAATTGCCGGTCCGTATTTAGCGGGTAAGCAAGGCTATGTGCGAATTGAAACGGCAAGTCATATCGTCGAAATGTCCATTACCACTTTAGTGATCTTCTTTGTGCTCGCTTTAGCCTTGGTGTACAGCATTGAAGTCGTCATTAGCCGTTTTTTCCGTTTAAGCAACAACACATACAGCTGGTTCTCTCGTCGTAAACGCACGAAAGCGCAAAAGCAAACGTTGGAAGGCTTAATGCGTATGGATGAAGGGGATTATTCTAAAGCGGAAAAATTAATTGGTAAAAATGCGAAGCATTCTGATGAGCCGGTGCTGAACTTCATTAAAGCAGCAGAAGCAGCACAACAGCGTGGTGATGAATTCAGTGCAAACCGTTATTTAATGGAAGCAACGGAAATTGCTGGTTCTGATAGCTTGGTTTTAGAAATTGCACGTACCCGCATTTTATTACAACAAAATAAATTACCGGCAGCGCGCAGTTCAGTTGACAGCTTATTGTTGATGGCGGGGAAAAATAAGGAAGTACTTAAATTAGCCGTTGAGATTTATTTAAAATCAAAAGCTTATCAGGCGCTAGATAATATTTTAGACCAAATCGAAAAATCCGGCTTGTATACCTCACAGGAATTTGTTGCATTACAAACCCAAGTGGAAGATGGATTGCTCGATGAGAAAATGAACGAAGAAGGCGTCGATGGTTTGTTAGATTGGTGGGATCAACAATCTCGTAAACGCCGCAGTGATGCCCGTGTGAAACTGGCGTTAATTACGCGTTTAATTGATGCCAATGATCATGAGTCTGCTTATGAATTCATGTTGGAATTAGTGAAAACATTAGATAGTGACAATAGCCCGTTAACGCAAGAATTGTTTAAACAAATCAGTCGTTTGCAACCGGAAGATAACAGTAAGTTAGTTAAATTTATCTGTAGATGGTTAAAAGGGGCGGAGCCATCTGCGCAATGTTGTGCGCATCGTGCACTCGGTTATTTATATGTGCGTAACAATGACTTTGCTAAAGCCAATGAGGTGTTTAAAGCGTTAATCGCCAATAAAGAGAAATTGGAGCCGGCGGACATTACAATGGCATCTTATGTTTTTGAGCAAGTTGGTGATAAGGCTGCAGCACAACAATTACGTGAAGACGGCTTGAAGTCTGTGATGGCAGTAGAAAATCTCAACTTATCGGAAGAAACATCAGAAAATCCGACCGCACTTTTAGCGCAAAAATAATGTTTTCAAAAGCAAAAATGCCCTGAATCCTCAGGGCATTTTTTATTCGTTTCTTTTTAAGAATTTTGGGGTAATTTCATATCATTTTCGAGAACGGCAGTCAGTTGCTGAATCTTACGCAGAATCATATTTAAGAACACACCGTAAGCAGGGACGAACAACAGTAACCCAATGAATAATTTAAATAAATAATCGACGAAACCGATTTCCATCCAGTGTTCCGCCATAAACGGATCGCCACTGGCATAGAAGGCAATCGCGAAGAACAAATAAGTGTCTGCCATAGAACCAAATACCATAGAGCTGGTTGGCGCTATCCACCAAGTTTTGAGTTGGCGTAAGCGATTGAATACCAAAACATCTAATAATTGTCCGAAAACATAGGCGAAGAAACTCGCGACTGCAATGCGGAACACAAACATATTAAATTCGGTTAATGCTTGTAGACCTTGATATTGGGTATTTGAAAAGAGGGTTGAGATCACATAGCTGATAATTAATGCCGGAATCATTACCACGAAAATGATCCAACGTGCTTCTTTCGCACCGAAGATACGCACGGTTAAATCCGTCGCCAAGAAAATAAATGGGAAGGTAATTGCGCCCCAGGTGCTGTGGAACATAAAGTCTTCTTGTGCGCCGAAGAATGTGAGTGGCACATGAATTTCAAAAGGAAGCTGTACTAAATAGTTACTGACAGCAATGATAAAAATGTGGAAGAAACTGAGCAAAACTAATGCTCGACGTTTTTGGCGATCGCTAAAGATCGAAAATGCGTGTGTCATTTGAATACCTTTTTAGTTTAAATTGGGGTTAGGGAACCCAGAACAGATTGTGAGTCTGCAAAAATGCAGGGCGCAAATGATACTGCATCAAGAAAATAATTCAACTGAAAATAGTATTACCTCTAGATCGGTGATATGAAAAAATGTTCTAAAATCGGAAATATGCCCCTCTTCAAAGACCGCATCTTTTTTTATATTATAAAAAAGAATCATTATTAATATCAAAATGGGTCTTTTTATGAAATCGTATATAAAATTTTCTCCAATTAGTCTTGCTATCTTTTCTGTTTGCTCTACTCAAGTCTTAGCTGAAGAAACGAATAGTGAAACCTTGGCGCCGATTGTGGTCACTGCAGCCGGTACATCCCAAGATTTAAAAGATGCTCCTGCTAGTATCAGTATAGTCAATCAGGAACAGCTTAAACAACATCCATCCAATCGTTTGGAAGAAGCGTTACAAGATATTCCGGGCGTAAATGTCAGTGGGAGTAATGTAAATAAATCAGATATTTCTATCCGTGGTTTACCGGCTGATTACACATTAATCATGGTGGATGGTCGCCGCCAGAATACCCGTGAGTCCCGTCCAAATGGTAATGGGGGTTTTGAAGGCGCGTTCATTCCGCCGCTGAATGCGATTGAGCGTATTGAGGTGGTACGCGGACCGATGTCCTCTCTGTATGGTTCTGATGCGATGGGCGGCGTTGTCAACATTATTACCAAAAATGTTACCAAAGAATGGACAGGATCTGCTTCTGTCGGCTTTACCGCACATGATAAAAGCACTTTTGGTAACGGGCATCATGGTAATTTCTTTGTTTCAGGTCCATTAATTCAAGATAAGCTAGGGCTGCAAGTTTACGGCGGAGCAGACTATCGTCCTGAAGATAATATCATCGGCGGTTCTAATCGTAATAAAAACCGAAATATCAATGCCAAACTTTCCTTTACTCCAACAGATAAACAAACTTTTATCTTAGAGGGTGGGCGCCATCTATTAGAAAAACAGGAAACACCGGGAAAATCCTTAGCGTTAACAACAACTCGTGGTACCAGTGTGGCTCAAAATCAACCGGGCTCAACTCGTGCCACTAGAAATCACTGGTCTTTGACTCATCAGGCCGGTTGGGATGTGATGAGTTCGGAATTGAGCTTATATCAAGAAAAAGCAAAACGTGAAGTGACCACGAATGGGGTGATGGATTCTCGTAAACCTGAAATTACTAATACCGTATTTGATGCGAAGTTCATGTTACCTGTAGCAAATCACTTTTTTGTGTTTGGCGGGCAATATCAAAATGCAAAATTGGAAGATGATTCCGTTATCAAAGTAAACCGAGTGACAAGAACGGTGAATGGAAGAACGCAAACCCGTTCGGTACCGGTTTATCAAAATACAGAAAATAAAGTTCATCAGTATGCGTTTTTCGTTGAAGATGAAATTAATTTTACAGATAAATTCCTATTAACATTGGGTACACGTTTAGATCATCATCAGAAGTTTGGTACGCATTGGAACCCAAGAGCCTACGCTGTTTATCATATTAATGATAACTTTAGTGTAAAAGGGGGAATTGCTAAGGCTTTCCGCGCGCCAAGTATTCGTGAATTAAGCGAAAGCTATGTTACTGCCACAGAAGCGGGTGCCGGTGTGATTTACGGTAATCCAAACTTAAAACCGGAAACCAGCGTAAACGAAGAGGTTAGTGTTGTTTATCATCACGATAGCGGCGCCAATGCTACGGTAACCTTGTTTAATACGGATTTTAAAAATAAACTCACTAGCCATTACACCGGAAATCCGGATCCGCTTACCGGCGCAAAACTTTATGAATACAGCAATGTCGGTCGAGCCAATATTAAAGGTGTCGAGGTAAGTTCCCACATTCCGTTTAATGAGCATTGGAACGTCGATTTATCTTATACATATCAGCACTCAAAACGTAAATCTGATGAAGACATTTCGGCTTCAGGCGTGAGTTTAAGAGGATTGCCATTAGATAATACGCCTAAGCATGCAGCCAGCGGAAAACTTAATTGGATAGTGAATGATAGCTTAAGCGCCTATACTCGAGTTGCTTATAAAGGCAAACAAATTTGGGCAAATCCGCGTAATGGAGACAATCGAAACGCTTATCGTACCCGTGGTGGATATACGACGGTAGATTTTGGTACAACTTACAAATTTAATCCAAATGTCTCCCTTAACTTTGCGGTATTAAATATTGGTAATGAAATTGGCGAGCGTGTGGATACCAACGGCGGAAGCTGGACGGTAGAAGATGGTCGTCGTTTCTGGACGAATCTTAATATTACATTCTAATCCTGAAAAAATAAGGCACATTTAATTTTTTGGATGTGTTTTTATTCCAACTTCAAAAGTGCGGTCAAAATTCACCGCACTTTTTTCATGAAACAGATTAAAAATCAAATTATCCGTTAATCCATACTACCGACGCCATTCTTCCTGTGACATTCTCTCGGCGATAAGAAAAGAATTTGTCTGCTTCAAGATAAGTACAGTATTCACCACCACTGATTTGGGTAATGCCGAGAGCATTGAGACGTTGCGTAGCGATTTGGTAAAGGTTGCCGAGGAATTTGTCTTTCGCTTTCGGATCTGCGATAAAGGCGGATGTGGCTTGGGGATCTTGGGCAACAAATTGATCGATAACTTCTTGCCCTACTTGGAAAGCCGTTGGGCCAATAGCCGGACCGAACCACGCTAAGATGTCTTCAGGCGGACAGTGAAATTTGGCGACAGTTTGTTCTAATACACCATCGCATAATCCGCGCCAACCGGCATGGGCAGCGGCCACTTTCGTGCCCTGTTTATTGGTAAATAACACGGGCAAACAATCGGCAGTCATCACTAAACACATTTGATTCGGTTGGCAGGTATAAACCGCATCGGCATTGAAATCTTCCCCGTCATAAGGCAGGGTTAATACGCGCGTGCTATGAGTTTGGTTTAAGAACAACGGCATTTGTGGCAAATGGAATTTTTCTACCAATAAAGTGCGGTTGATTTTCACGACGTTTTTATCGTCCCCTACATGATCACCCAAATTAAAACTGTCATAAGGCGCAAGGCTCACACCGCCATGGCGAAGCGTGGTGAACGCCTTCACGTTTTGAGGGGCGTTCCAGTTCGGTTTAATGGCTTGCATATTAATAATCCAATTCGTCTTTGTGGAGAACATAATCCGCTTTTAAAGCAGTCACTAATTCCACAAAATCGTCCGGCAACGGTGCGTACCATTCCATCATTTCGCCATTAATTGGGTGTTGTAAACGTAACATCACGGCATGTAAGGCTTGACGTTTGAAATTACGCAATACTTCCATCAATTCTTCACTGGCATTTTTTGGGGGGCGTGGACGACCACCATAGGTTTGATCGCCTAATAACGGGTGGGCGATATGTGCCATGTGTACACGGATTTGGTGGGTACGACCGGTTTCTAAACGCAAACGTAGGCGGGTGTAATCGCGGAAACGTTCCATAATACGATAGTGAGTGACCGCAGGTTTACCCATCGGATGCACGGCCATGTGCGTACGTTTGGTTGGGTGGCGTGCCATGGGCTCATCCACGGTGCCGCCTTTGGTCATGATGCCACAAGCAACCGCTTCATATTCACGGGTGATTTTGCGTTTTTGCAAATCACGCACCAACTGGGTTTGCGCGGGAATGGTTTTGGCGACGACCATCAAGCCCGTGGTGTCTTTATCTAAACGGTGTACAATGCCCGCGCGCGGCACTTCGGCAATTTGTGGGTAATGGTAAAGTAGCGCATTGAGAACAGTACCTTTAGGATTGCCTGCACCGGGGTGGACCACAAGATCTTTGGGTTTGTTGATAACGAGAATGTCCTCGTCTTCATAAACGATATTTAACGGAATAGCTTCCGGCTCAAAGCGGGTTTCATCTTCAATTTCTACAGTAATCTCAATGTGTTCGTCACCGTAAACTTTGGTACGTGGCACATTTTGCACGACACCGTTGACCAACACCAAATCCTCCTCAATCCATGTTTTTAAGCGGGAGCGGGAATAGTCGGGGAACAATTCCGCTAGGGTTTGGTCTAAGCGCTGTCCCATTTGTTGCGGTTGCACGGTTGCCGAGAGAGTAATTTGTGCCATAAATAAAAAATCCGTTAATCAAGTTTGCTTATTTAGCAATGTTCTATACAATATCGGGCAATTGTAACTCATTTCTCATTTTTCGTAAAAATAAGGATTCTATTCAATGCGTAAACTTAAATCCTTTGCATTGCTTACCGCTATGGTGTTGGCGGTGACCGCATGTTCAAGCTCTAAACAAGATGTAGAACAAGCACCGGAACAAACCTTATACAGTACAGGGCAAACCTATTTACAGGACGGCGATTATTCTCAGGCAATCCGTTATTTAAATGCTGTGAGTAGTCGTTTTCCGGGGAGTTCTTATAGCGAACAAGTACAATTAAATTTGATTTATGCCTACTATAAAACGCAGGACTACTCCGAAACGTTAGTCACCATTGATCGTTTTATTCAACGTTTCCCAAACAGTAGTCACTTAGACTATGCCCTTTATATGGCGGGTTTAACTAATTCTGCATTAGGTGATAATTTCTTCCAAGATTTCTTCGGCGTAGATCGCGCAACCCGTGAAAATACATCGATTAAAACGGCCTTTGCTAACTTCCAAAATTTAGTGCAGCATTTCCCGAATAGTCCTTATACGCCGGATGCCTTGGCGCGTATGACTTACATTAAAGCGAGTCTTGCTCGTCATGAGTTAGCGATTGCGAAGTTTTATTTTAAACGTGATGCTTATGTGGCAACAGCAAATCGTGTGGTTTCTATGTTGAAACTGTATCCGGATACGCAAGCGACTTTGGATGCATTACCGTTGATGAAAGCATCTTATGAAAAGATGAACTTGACTCACTTAGCAGATCAAACCGCAAAAATTATTGCAGCTAACGAAGGCAAAAAATTTGATGAGCCGGAAAAACCAAAAGAACCGGAATTAAAAGCGCCACAATAATCCATAAAAAAACCTCCGAATTTTCGGAGGTTTTTTTATCCCGCTAAAATGTGTTCTAAGGGAATATCCCAGCTTTCGATTGGGAGTGCTTCTACTTGTTGGCATTGATGTGCTAAACCCACTGTGATGAAACGGTGTGGTGAGTTTTGTAACGTACGATCGTAAAATCCGCCCCCCATGCCTAGACGGTTTCCCTGCTTATCAAAGGCGACCAACGGCGTGAAGATCAGATCTAATTGCTCAAGTGGAATTACATTTTGTACATTTAAGTGCGGTTCAAAAATGCCGAATTTATTGGCTTTCATCGGTGTATCGGGTAAATAGCGTAAAAATAATAAATGACCACGAACAAAAGGATGCAGCACCGGCAAATAAACATTTTTATCTTGTTGCCATAATTGCTCAATAAGTGGTTTTGTTGAAATTTCTCCGTCAAAGGCAAGATAGAGCGCAATGTTTTTCGCCTGTTGTTGTTCGATAAGTTTTAGCGCCTGCTCAGTAATATGTTGTGCAGCTTGTTGCTGTTGAAGTGTGGTCAGTTTTTGCCGAGTTTCTCGCATTTGCTGACGAAGTTGTTGGCGAAGAGCGGCGGTTGAGGAAAATAAACGCATAGCTATTGTTTGAGAGGACCCGAGGTGCCGTTGTGGATGGTCGGTCCTTGAACCCGACGGTTCAAGGGAATTAGTTGAAATCATTTTTAGGCTTCTTAGCAGAGCTAAGCCTGCACACCAATGACAGGAAACCAATTCATAAGATTAAAAGTATCGGCTCAGGGACATAACCCACTGGCGAACACCTCAGGAATTTCTTTTATTCAATACTACTCGAAATTAGGTTTAATGACTAGCACTAATTCTCTTTCTCAGATGACATTTAGTTATCTGAAATTATCAGGAATTGAGCTTTTGTGCCCCGATATTTTCAAGAGAATGATCGAGCGGACGCAAAATTCTGTTTTTTAGCACATCCTCAATGAGATGCGTTTTTTGTTGCTCTTGCATGAGTTCAAAACTTAAATTTAAGGCGACGATGGAAAGGACCTTTTCAACTTGTAACATGCCGGTGCGCTCTTTCATTTCCAAGACGCGTTGATCTAATTCGCGGGCAGCGTTGCGTAAAGCTTCATGTTGTTCTTCCGGACAATTTAAACGTAATACCTGCCCCAAGACGGAAATTTCAATACTTTTTGATGACATTTTAGCCTCAAATTCTTTAATCAAAACTGGCCGTATTATGCCATAGGCAAAAAAACTTGCCAATTTCTAAACTGGTTGCCTGCGGTGTAGAATGATAAACTAAGCGCAATTTCAACAAGGATAATTTCAATGACAACAATTTCTTATCAAAACCTGAATCAACAACTTCAACAAGCCTCTATTCCACTTTCTGCTGCTGAATTACACGGTTTTTTAAGCGGCTTAATTTGCGGAGGGATTCAAGATCAAAGTTGGCAGCCATTGCTCTATCAATTTACCAATGATAATCATGCCTATCCTACCGCACTTTTAACGCAAGTTAGCAACATTTATCAACAAGTTCATCGCCAATTGGCGGACAATGAAGCGTTTGATTTTGAGCTTTGTTTGCCTGATACGGAAAATGTCTTTGAACAGGCGGATGGCTTAGCGGAATGGTCGAATCACTTTTTGCTCGGTTTAGGCTTGGCTCAACCGCATTTGGATAAAGAAAAAGGCGACATCGGCGAAGCGGTGGACGATTTACATGATATTTGCCAGTTAGGTTACGAAGAAGACGATGATCCCGAGGAACTGGCACAAGCGGTGGAAGAGATCGTGGAATATGTGCGCACCATCGCCACCTTGTTTTTTACCCATTTCACCAAACAAGAAGACAAACAGCCAACGTTACACTAAGGATAAATGATGGATCTCGCATACATAGCAGCGTTACCGATAGAAGAATTTGCCCAACGCCGTGCCAAGGTTTTTGAACAAATGCAGGAAGATTCCTTATTTTTGGTATTTTCCGACATTGAACGTCGTCGCAATGACGGCTGTGATTATCCTTTCCGTCAGGACAGCTATTTCTGGTATTTGACCGGTTTTAATGAGCCGAATTCGGCATTGTTATTGCGTAAACAGCAAGGTGAACTGCAGGCGATCATTTTTGTACGTCCGTCCGATAAATTACTGGAAATTTGGAATGGCCGCCGTCTTGGCGTGGACAATGCACCGCAAACCTTGTTGGTGGATACCGCTTATGCCATCGACGAGTTTGTACCGCAGTTTAACAATTTAGCGCAAAAACAGACCGCACTTTATTATGCACCGAAGCAACAGCCTTGGGGCGATGCCTTGCTGGAACAAAGTGCGGTGGAATTTTTGAGTGTTTTTAATTGGAAGCCGATACTCGGTGAGATGCGCCTGTTCAAATCGGAAAATGAAATTGCGCTCATGCAACAAGCGGGGCAAATCAGCGCGCTTGCACACATTAAAGCCATGCAACAAACCCGCCCGAACCGTTTGGAATATGAGGTGGAAAGCGATATTTTGCATGAATTTAATCGCTTTGGTGCGCGTTATCCTTCCTATAACAGCATTATTGCCAGTGGTGAAAATGCCTGCATTTTGCATTATTCGGAAAATGATATGCCGTTGCGCGACGGCGATTTGGTGCTTATTGATGCGGGCTGTGAATTTGCCATGTATGCAGGTGATATTACCCGCACATTTCCAGTGAATGGTCAATTTACTGAAGCGCAAAAAGCGATCTATGAAATTGTCCTACAAGCACAAAAACGCGCCATTGAATTGCTGGTACCGGGCGGCTCCATTGCGAAAGCAAACGAAGAAGTTATTCGTATTAAAACCGAAGGTTTAGTGCGTTTAGGTATTCTGAAAGGCGACGTAAATCAATTAATCGAACAAAAAGCCTATCGTGAGTTTTATATGCACGGGTTAGGACATTGGCTCGGGTTGGATGTGCATGATGTGGGCGAATATGGTGAAAATCGCGACCGCACTTTGGAACCCGGCATGGTACTCACCGTAGAGCCTGGGTTATATTTATCTAAAGACGCGGATATTCCGGAGCAATACAAAGGCATTGGCATTCGGATTGAAGACAATTTGTTGATTACCGATTACGGCAATAAAAATCTGACGTCTGCTGCACCGAAAGAAATTGCCGATATTGAGAAATTAATGGCAGATGCGCAATCTTTTGAAGGGTAAAAGAGATCTTAAAAACGTTCTGAAAAACGACCGCACTTTATCTTGAATTTATCTGAGAAATTCCCGTTTTAACAAAGCCCAAACATGGATTTTAACTTGCTTTTTATGCGAAAAAGAGTACAATCCACGGGCTTTTTGTCTATATATACAGAGAAAAAAGTAAGTTTAACTCTCATTTAACTTTCGATATTTGAGGGTTTTCTTTTTGTAATCAAATAATTAGAGGAAGGTTATGGTAACCATTCGTTTATCTCGTGGCGGAGCTAAAAAACGCCCATTTTACCAAATCGTAGTTGCTGACAGCCGTTCACCACGTGACGGTCGTTTTATTGAGCGTGTTGGTTTCTTCAATCCAATCGCACAAGGCAATGCAGAACGTGTTCGTATCAATTTAGACCGTGTTAACCACTGGGTTAGCCAAGGTGCTTCATTGTCTGATCGCGTTGCGACTTTAGTAAAAGAAGCGCAAAAAGCTGCGTAATTTTACTTTTTTGAGGTGATGAATATGCAACAACAAAGAATCGAAACTGTCGGCAAATTAGGTTCGACTTATGGTATTCGCGGTTGGTTACGTATTTACTCATCCACAGAACAAGCTAAAAGTATCTTTGATTATCAACCTTGGTTTTTGAAAATCAAAGGGCAGTGGCAGCCAACCGAACTGGAAAACTGGCGTCATCATAATCACGAACTGATCGTTAAATTAAAAGGCGTAGATGATCGTGAAGCGGCGCAAATCCTTGCCAATGTGGAAATCGGTGTCGATTTATCGGTATTTCCAACCTTGGAAGAAGGGGATTACTACTGGCACGATTTAATTGGTTGTGCGGTGGTGAATCTGGAAGGTTATGCCATGGGAACCGTGACTGAAATGATGGAAACCGGTTCTAATGATGTATTGGTAGTAAAAGCCAATGTAAAAGATGCTTTCGGGAAACAAGAGCGGTTAATTCCGTTTTTGTATGAACAAGTAGTTAAAAGAGTCGATCCCGCCACTAAGACGATTACAGTGGATTGGGACGCTGGTTTCTAATCTCAGGTATGCCGTAGCGCTTTGCGGTAACATTAACATAAGGCTCAAAAGTTAAGGCTAAATTATGTGGATTGGGGTAATAAGTCTGTTCCCTGAAATGTTTAAAGCAATTACGGAATATGGGGTAACCGGCAGGGCTGTTAAGCAAAACCTGTTACAAGTGCGGTGCTGGAATCCAAGGGATTTTACGCACGATAAGCATAAAACCGTAGATGACCGTCCTTATGGCGGAGGTCCGGGAATGCTGATGATGGTGCAACCATTAAAGGATGCTATCGATTCAGCAAAAGAAGTAGCAGGCGAAGGCGCAAAAGTGATTTATCTCTCACCGCAAGGTCGTAAACTCGATCAACAAGGCGTAGAGGAATTAGCGCAGAATCACAAATTGATTTTGTTATGCGGCCGATATGAAGGCATTGACGAACGTTTGATTGAAACGGTCGTTGATGAAGAATGGTCCGTAGGTGATTATGTCCTCACCGGCGGTGAATTGCCGGCAATGACGTTAATTGACGCAGTTGCCCGTTTTATCCCCGGTGTGCTTGGTAAACAAGCTTCCGCAGAGGAAGATTCGTTTGCTGACGGATTACTGGATTGTCCGCATTATACGCGTCCTGAAGTGCTTGATGGATTAACCGTGCCACCCGTGCTGATGTCGGGACACCATGAGGAAATTCGCAAATGGCGGTTAAAACAATCGTTATTGAGAACATGGTTACGACGCCCTGAGCTACTGGAAGGCCTAGCTCTGACTGACGAACAACGTAAGCTGTTAAAACAGGCGAAAGCCGAATATGACAGTAAACTCAGTTAAATCTAGGATCAAAAAGGATCAAAAATGTCTAACATCATTAAACAACTTGAACAAGAACAATTAAAACAAAACGTACCTAGCTTCCGTCCGGGTGATACCTTAGAAGTTAAAGTATGGGTTGTTGAAGGTAGCAAACGTCGTTTGCAAGCATTCGAAGGCGTGGTTATTGCAATTCGTAACCGTGGCTTGCATTCTGCATTTACTGTACGCAAAATCTCCAACGGTGTTGGCGTTGAGCGTGTATTCCAAACTCACTCTCCGGCAGTTGATAGCATCGTAGTGAAACGTAAAGGTGCGGTACGTAAAGCGAAACTTTACTACTTACGTGCACTTTCCGGTAAAGCGGCTCGTATCAAAGAGCGTTTGGGCGAATAATTTCGCAAACCAGAAAAAAGAAAAGGCTTGGATTTCCAAGCCTTTTTTATTTGTGTTAATAAGCAATTAAATTTGCTTAATCCACATATTTGATTCGTACATTATTTGTGTTTTTTTAAAAACTCTACACCCGTATCCGGGAAGTCGGTAAAGACACCCGTTGCGCCTGATTTGTTTAACAAGGCATCATACATTTGGTTTACGTCAGTAAAGAATTCCGGTAAAGCATCTTTACGTACCGTGTATGGATGCAACTCAATGTTATATTGCGCGAGTTCTTTTACTAGAGGTGTATATTCAATTTTACCCGGTTTGGATTTTTCTTTATCGACTAACATATACCAGCCTGGACCAACACCATCAGCATATTTGACGACTTCTGCCATGGCTCCTGGTTTGAACATCCAATCATAGTCATAATTTACCCATTTGCCTTTGGCATTTTTTTCTTCCGTTTCATGCCAATCGGTATATGCCACTAACTGGACAAGTTTTAAATCCATGTCCATTTTCGGTAGTAATTCCGTTTTAATACGTTTTAACTCATTGAAATCGAAAGTTTGCAAATAAATTAGATCACTTTTCTTGTCATAGCCGTATTTTTTCAACACTTTGAGGGTTTCTACAGCAATATCTTTGCCATTTTGGTGGTGGAACCAAGGCGCTTTTATTTCAGGGTAGATACCCACTTTTTTACCGGTAGATTTTTCTAACCCTTGGATAAATTCGATTTCATCTTCAAAGGTATGTATTTTGAAATGAGATTGCCACAGAGGGAAACGTCCAGGGTAAACAGCGACCTGTTTTCCTTCCTTCGTTTCAAAGTTTTCTGTCATATTCAAACTTTGAATTTCTTTTAATGTAAAGTCGATAACGTAGTAACGACCGTCTTTACGATGACGATTTGGGAATTTTTTCGCAACATCGGTTAAACCGTCTAAGAAATGATCATGAATGACGACTAAGCGACCGTCTTTTGTCATCGCCAAATCTTGTTCTAAATAATCGGCTTGTTGTGCAAAAGCAAGCGCTTTAGATTCCAATGTATGCTCCGGTAAATAACCGCTTGCACCACGGTGGGCAATAATAATTTTGTCTGATTTCATCTTGTTTATGGAGGGTTGGTGACTACAACCGGCTAATACGCCTGCTGTAATTAATGTGACTGCTAAGGTTTTTAATTTCATCAGCATTTCTCCTTGAAAGTGCGGTTGATTTTTGAGGTGTTTTTAATTTCATCCAAAGACAGAGACAAAAACTTACGTTGGATAAAATCATTTAACTTATAAAATTTGGGTACAAAAAAGGCGCTAAGCTTTCGCTTGCGCCTTTGAATTGTTCAATTATTTGGTGCCGTAGGTGTCACCTAATTTCGCTTTGTGTTTGCCTTCTTCAATCATGACGATAAAGAGCAAGATCACGGCGAGAATACCACCACCGATCATGACGTAGAAACCGCCGTCCCAACCGTAGTGTTGTGCAGCCCAACCAATAACGGCAGACGCTGATACTGTACCACCTAAGTAACCGAATAAACCGGTAAATCCTGCTGCCGTACCTGCCGCTTTTTTCGGTGCAAGTTCAAGCGCATGTAGACCGATAAGCATAACCGGACCGTAGATTAAGAAACCGATTAAGGTCATTAAGATGAAGTCGGTTAATTGATATGGGTTTTCATACCATGCAGCATAATTTGCTAACTCTGCTTCCGGTGTAGCTGGGTTCATCCAGTAAGCAGCAACTGCTGCAGTGGTTAAGATCATGAAGATGAAACCGGTTAAACCACGTTTACCTTTGAATACATGGTCAGAAACCCAACCACATAATAATGTGCCCGGTACTGCGGCCAATTCATAGATCGTGTATGCCCAAGCGGTACCTTTAATGTTGAAGTGTTTCACTTCACTTAAGTAAACCGGTGACCATTTCAATACGCCATAACGGATTAAGTAAATGAATACGTTAGCAATCGCGATGTACCATAACAATTTATTTTTCAAAACATAGGTAACAAAGATTTCTTTTGCCGTTAAGTCGTTTTCATAGGTTTTTTCGTTATAGTCATCCGGATAGTCGTTGCGCCATTTTTCAATAGAAGGCAAACCACAAGATTGTGGTGTGTCACGCATCACAAAATATACCGGAATTGCACAGAGCATTGCCGCAATACCCGGATAGTAAAGGGATTGTTGCCAAATGTCTTTTGCTTGTGCTTCAACACCGTGAGTGCTGAAGAAGATTGCGCTGGCTAATAACACCATGGCGCCCGGCATCATACCACCGATATTGTGAGCGGTGTTCCAGATGGACACGATAGTTCCACGTTCGGATTTAGACCACCAGTGCACCATAGTACGACCACATGGAGGCCAACCCATACCTTGGAACCAACCGTTTAAGAAAATCATGACCCACATAATCGCGATACCGGAAGTTGCCCACGGGAACAAGCCCATTAGGGTCATACAAAGACCAGAAAGCAACAAACCGAATGGTAAGAATACACGTGGGTTAGAACGGTCGGACATCCCAGCCATGACGAATTTGGATAGACCATAAGCCAAACCTGCAGCAGAACCGATAACCCCTAATTCGGCTTTAGAGTATAAGCCGGCTTGAATTAAGCCCGGTTGTGCCAAGTCAAAGTTTGCACGTACGAAATAATAAGCGGCATAACCGAAAAAGATCCCTGCGAATACTTGCCAACGTAGGCGTTTGTAGGTGGAATCGATTTTGTCAGCCGGCAGCTCAGCAATATGTGGAGCTGGTTTAAATGGACCAAACATAAAATTCTCCAAGAGTTAAATAAGTAATATTGTCTTTATATGAAAAGAACGCAGGAATGATAAAGCAAATATAAAAACAGGAAAGCAAAATTATGAGGTTTTGTGAGAAATATCACAAAAATAAGCACTCTTTTGATTGAATGCGAAATATTTATTATTGATAAATGAACATCCGCTGTTCATTTTCGCTCATAAATTGTAGGGGTAAATAAAAAATAAGCGCTGTTCTACGCGCTTATTTTTATCTGAATGAGAAAAAGTGCGGTTAAAAATTGCCTCACTTTTCCATGTGGAAACTGATAAATTAACCCAGTCGTTGTCGCACGATTTCAAATAAGCAAACGCCGGTGGCAACGGAGACATTGAGAGAAGAAACCGAACCGGCCATTGGAATGCTGATGAGTTGATCGCAATGTTCGCGGGTTAAGCGGCGCATGCCTTCTCCTTCTGCCCCCATGACCAACGCCAACGCCCCCGTGAGTTTGGTTTGATAGAGGGTTTCGGTGGCTTCACCGGCGGTGCCTACAACCCATACATTGTGTCGCTTTTGTAGATCACGCAGGGTACGGGCAAGGTTAGTCACTCGAATAAGCGGGACATTTTCTGCTGCGCCACAGGCGACCTTTCGTGCAGTAGAATTGAGTTGCGCAGATTTATCTTTCGGCACAATCACCGCACTTACACCCGCTGCATCTGCCGTTCGCAAACAAGCACCAAGGTTATGTGGATCCGTGACGCCATCTAAAACCAATAATAAAGGCGCATTTTGAGTTTCTAATAAGCGATCCAAATCATGCTCATTTAATTCCGGTAATGAGTGCACTCGCGCAATAATGCCTTGATGTACTTCGCCTTCTGCTTTTTTATCCAAGGTTTGACGATTTAAAAATTGAACGGAAATGCCCAACCGTTGAATTTCATTAATTAAGGGTTGTAAACGTTGGTCGTCTCGGCCTTTTAACGCCGACACTTCAATTAAACGTTCCGGGTAATTGGTCACAAACGCTTTTACTGCGTGGATGCCATAAATTGTTTCACTCATGTTTTTTCTTTACCTTTTTCGTTTTGGAGGCGGCGTTGGATTTCATTTTAGAAACGTGACTTTTTTTGACCGCACTTTTGTTTATTTTTGCCTTTTTGTTTGTCGTTGTTTTCTTAGGCGCTTTGACTTCCGATTTTTTCGCCTTGGTTCGCGCTGTTTTACCACTACGTTTCGGCTTGCGTTCACTTGAAATTAAAGAAAAATCAATTTGTTTTTGCTCTAAACTCACCGCTTCTATGCGCACTTTTACCGCATCACCGAGACGGAAAATCATGCCGCTGTTTTCACCGATCAGACGTTGTTTCGGCATATCGAATAAGTAGTAGTCATTCGCCAAACCGGAAATATGCACCAAGCCGTCGATAAACAGATCATTCAAACGGACAAAGAAGCCGAAACCGGTCACGGAAGAAATGACACCGTCAAATTCTTCGCCCACATGATCCTGCATATATTCACATTTCAGCCAATCGGCGACTTCACGGGTGGCATCATCAGCACGACGTTCTGTGGAAGAACAATGCGCGCCAAAGACATCCATTTCCTCAAGTGGATAATGATATCCACCGGTGTCGGTCGTTTTACGTTTAGAGCCCTTTTGTTTCGCCAATAAATATTTGATGCCACGATGTAACGTCAAATCGGGATAACGGCGAATCGGCGAGGTGAAATGGGCGTATTCTTCTAGCGCCAAACCAAAGTGACCGATGTTGTCGGCGCTGTAAACTGCTTGGCTCATAGAACGTAGCAACATGGTTTGGATCAATTCGTGATCCGGGCGTTGTTTAATCTGTTCAAGTAACTGTGCGTAATCCATCGGTGTCGGTTTATTACCACCGGATAGGCTCAAGCCACATTCAGCCAAGAAACTGCGAAATGCCATGAGTTTTTCTTCACCGGGCACGGCATGAATACGGTACAGCGCCGGTTCTTGATGTTTCTCCATGAAGTTGGCAGACGCAATATTTGCCAAAATCATGCATTCTTCAATGATTTTATGGGCATCATTACGCACGACCGGCTCAATCCGCTCAATGCGACCTAAGGCATTGAAAATAAATTTGCTTTCAATGGTTTCAAATTCGATAGCGCCACGTTGTTGGCGAGCTTTTACTAACGCTTGATACATTTCATACAGGTCTTGTAAGTGAGGGACTAAGGATGCATAACGATCACAAAGTGCGGTGTCTTTTTCCAGTATTTTTGCCACTTTGTTATAGGTTAAACGGGCATGGGAATTCATCACTGCTTCGTAAAATTGATAGTCTGTCATTTTGCCTTTGGCAGAGATCGTCATTTCACATACCATACACAGGCGATCCACTTGCGGATTTAACGAACATAAACCATTGGAGAGTTTTTCCGGCAACATTGGCACGACGCGGTTTGGGAAATAGACGGAATTGCCTCGATTATAGGCTTCCGTGTCCAAGGCGCTTTTCGGTCGAACGTAATAGCTCACATCGGCAATCGCCACCCAAAGCTTCCAGCCTTTGCCTTGTTTTTGGCAAAATACCGCATCATCAAAATCGCGTGCATCTTCGCCATCAATGGTCACTAACGGCAAGCCACGTAAATCTACACGGCCACGTTTAGCCTCTTCAGGCACGTCTTCAGCCCATTTTTTAAGTTGTTTTTCCACCGCACTTGGGAAACTGTGGGGAATATCATGCTTACGAATGGCAATTTCCACTTCCATACCTTTCGCCATATTGTCCCCAAGTACCTCGGTGATTTTGCCGATAGGTTGGAAAAATGGCGCTGTGCGCGGATGGAGTTCCACCACGACGACTTGCCCCATGCGGGCACCAAGACGGGCGTTATCAGGAATTAAAATATCGCGTGTAATACGGCTGTCATCCGGCACTACATAACCGATGCCTTGCTCAAGGAAAAAACGACCGACAATTTGTTTTTTGTTCGCTTCCAACACCCGCACAATACGGACTTCTGGACGACCTTTGCGGTCAAAACCGTTTGCTTGTGCCAACACGTAATCGCCATGCATGACTTTCTGCATTTGCACGTTAGGAATGAAAAAATCTTCTTTTTTTCCTTCGACTTGTAAAAAACCGAATCCTTCTCGATGGCCTATCACCATGCCTTTGAGTAAATCGAGTTTTTCCGGTAGGGCATAGCATTTCCGTTTCGTGAACACCAACTGTCCGTCATTTTCCATGGCGCGTAAACGACGGCGCATAGCTTCTTGTTGTTCTTCATTTACGATGGCAAGGGTTTTAAAAATCTCCTCTTTGCTCATAGGAGAATTCTGTTTGCGAATCACTTGCAGAATAAAGTCACGACTCGGAACCGGGTTGTCATATTTTGCCAATTCCTTCGCATAATTCGGATCTTGCAATATCGCTTTGTGTGTTTTTTTCGCCATAATTTTCTTTTCATCAAATAAAGTGCGGTCAGTTTACACGCTGTTTTGCCTAAAGCAAGGGAAATTGAGGCTCAACAGCTTATGGAAAAGCATCAATGGCACCGATAAATTGTAATTTTTTGCGATTGAAACATAAAATTTTCTGTTATAGGCGCGCATTTTTTGGTACATTTAGCGCAATTTTTTAACGCTCGAAAATGAGCTTGTTTTATTCAATTTAGTTCAGTGGAATACGTATGTTATTTAAAAAAATTCGCGGTTTATTTTCTAACGATCTTTCAATCGATCTTGGTACAGCAAATACATTAATTTATGTGAAAGGACAGGGCATTGTTCTTGATGAGCCTTCAGTTGTAGCGATTCGTCGCGATCGTAGCGGCTCACTAAAAAGCATTGCGGCGGTAGGTAAAGAAGCGAAACAAATGTTAGGACGTACACCGAAAAGTATCGAAGCGATTCGTCCGATGAAAGATGGCGTGATTGCCGACTTTTTCGTGACCGAAAAAATGTTACAGTACTTTATTAAACAGGTACACAGCGGCAACTTCATGCGTCCAAGTCCTCGTGTGTTGATTTGTGTGCCGGCAGGTGCAACTCAAGTAGAACGTCGTGCCATTAAAGAATCTGCCATGGGGGCCGGTGCTCGCGAAGTGTATTTAATTGAAGAGCCAATGGCAGCAGCCATTGGAGCAAAACTACCGGTTTCGACTGCAACAGGTTCCATGGTCATTGATATCGGTGGTGGTACGACAGAAGTCGCGGTAATTTCTTTAAACGGCATCGTTTATTCTTCTTCTGTGCGCATCGGTGGTGACAGTTTCGACGAAGCTATCGTGTCTTATGTGCGTAAAAATTTCGGTTCCATTATTGGTGAACCAACGGCTGAACGTATTAAACAAGAAATTGGTATTGCTTACATTCAAGAAGGCGATGAAGTGAAACAAATGGAAGTGCATTGTTCCAATATTGCAGAAGGCGCACCACGTTCCATTACCTTAACCTCTCAAGATGTTTTAGAAGCGATTCGCCAACCGTTGAGTGGCATTGTTGCGGCAGTGCGCACCGCATTAGAGGAGTGCCAACCGGAGCATGCTGCGGATATTTTTGAGCGCGGTATGGTGTTGACCGGTGGTGGTGCCTTGTTGCGCAATATTGATATGTTGTTAGCGAAAGAATCCGGCGTGCCGACCATTGTGGCGGAAGACCCGTTGACTTGTGTTGCTCGTGGCGGCGGTGAGGCCTTGGATATGATTGATATGCACGGCGGCGATATTTTCAGCGACGAAATTTAAGCCTGATGAACAAGAAAAAGTGCGGTTAAAAATGACCGCACTTTTATTTAGTCGGAATTGACGACAATGAAACCTATCTTCGGTAAAACCCCTCCCTTAGGATTGAAACTCTTTTTAGCGGTTACCGCTTCTGTCGGTTTAATCCTATCTGACGGACAAACAAACGCGATAATTCAAGCCCGCGGCTTTCTGGAAACGGCGGTCGGTAGTCTCTATTATTTAGCTAATACACCGCGTGCGGTGTTAGATGGTGTTTCTGATAATTTGGTGGATACCAATAAACTGCAAATTGAAAATCGCGTGTTAAAAGAGCAACTGCGTGAAAAAAATGCTGATTTACTGTTGCTTGATCAGTTAAGAGTTGAAAACCAACGTTTACGTTTATTGCTAAATTCACCATTACGAACCGACGAATACAAAAAAATTGCAGAAGTGTTGACTGCTGAAACAGATGTTTATCGTCAACAAATCGTGATTAATCAAGGTGAAAAAGACGGGGCTTATGCCGGTCAGCCGGTGATTGATGAGAAAGGCGTCGTTGGACAAATTATTTCGGTGGGGGAAAACACCAGCCGTATTTTGTTGATTACCGATGTGACGCATGCGGTTCCGGTTCAAGTATTGCGTAATGACGTACGTTTAATCGCTAACGGAACGGGTCATAGTGATGAATTGACGTTAGATAATGTGCCGCGTTCCGTTGATATTCAAAAAGGCGATTTATTAGTGACATCCGGTTTAGGTGGGCGTTTCTTGGAAGGGTATCCAGTGGCGATCGTGGAATCAGTTTCCAGAAACGGAAAAAATTATTTTGCGACGGTCACAGCAAAACCGTTGGCTTCTATTGATAAATTGCGTTATGTGCTTTTATTGTGGCCAACGAACGAAGATATGCGTAAAGCGAAAACCATTACACCGGAAGAAGTGCGTAAAGTGGTCCAACAACGTCTTGATAATCAAGGGGCCGAAGCCAATAAAGTGAAGAAAACCGTTGTCCCGGTAGAGAATGACCCGAGCAATAATATGACATCACCATTACCAAGTGAATACATGCCGGCAGAAGCACCAACGGATTCACAAAATGAGATGAATCATCCACCGTTACCAAACCAATCTCACAGAGAGGAAGATTAATGCAAGGTCGATTTTTCTTTCAATGTTTTGTGCTGACGGCAATTTTTGCGATTGCTTTAGTGATGGAATTGGCGCCATGGCCGTCCGGTTTCCAGAGTTTTAAACCAGCATGGATTGTTTTGGTGTTTGCCTATTGGGCGTTGTCAATTCCACATAAAGTCAGCATTGGCTGGGCGTTTATTATCGGTATTATCTGGGATATGGTGCTTGGCTCAACACTCGGGGTACATGGCTTAGTGATGTCTTTATTCGCGTATCTTATTACTCGACATCATTTACGGTTGCGCAACCTTTCCTTATGGATGCAAAGTTTGTTACTGGTGGGCTTTATTTTTGCTATTCGAGTCAGTATTTTCTTGATTGAATCTGTTTTGCATAGCGCCAATTTTAACTGGCAAGAAATTTTCGGGGCGTTAGCCAGTGGTGTGCTTTGGCCTTGGATTTTCTTACTTCTCAGAAAAATCCGTCGTTATTTAAGTTTGAGTTAATGTGCGCAGAAAATTCACTGAATTTTCTGACCGCACTTTACCTTGGCTACCCCTTTTCATACCAAATACGATTTACATATAACTGGATTTTACCGGAAGGCGTTTCTACGGTAATTTCGTCGTCTTCTTCTTTACCAATTAAGGCACGCGCCACCGGTGAATCAATAGAAATCCAGTTTTTCGCTGGGTCAAATTCATCACAGCCCACAATACGATATTGTTTAACTTCTCCATCTTCGTTTTCTAGCTCCACCCACGCACCAAAAAACACTTTACCTTCTTGCTTCGGTGAATAATCCACGATTTGTAGCACTTCTAGCCGTTTAGTGAGAAAGCGTACACGGCGATCAATTTCCCGCAATCGGCGTTTACCGTAAATATATTCTGCATTTTCACTGCGATCGCCTAATGCGGCAGCGTCAGATACGGCTTGGGTGACTTGTGGGCGTTCTTCTTTCCATAAAAATTTTAATTCCCGATCCAGCACATTCCAGCCTTGTCGGGTGATGTAATTTGACTTTGCCATAATCCTGTCCTCAATTGCCGTAAAATTATACCGAAAAAGGAACAAACATTTGAGCCTCTTGCGCAAAAACAGTATGCTATGCCCGTTTTTTCATTCTTAAGAAAGAAGTACATATCATGTTAAATCAGCAAATTAGCCAACTTATTGCACAAGAGTTAAATGTTCGCGATAGTCAAATTCTTGCCGCTATTCAATTATTAGACGATGGCAACACCATTCCTTTTATTGCCCGTTATCGTAAAGAAGCCACAGGAGGTTTGGATGACACGCAATTACGTCATTTTGAAACCCGCTTAATTTATTTGCGTGAATTGGAAGACCGCCGCCAAACCATTCTGAAATCCATTGAAGAACAAGGCAAATTAACGGATGAATTACGCGATAAAATTCAAGCAACGCAAAGCAAAACCGAATTGGAAGATCTCTATTTGCCGTTTAAACCAAAACGTCGTACCAAAGGCCAAATTGCCATTGAAGCTGGGCTTGAGCCATTGGCAGATTTACTTTGGAACGAGCCAAAAACAGTGCCGGAAACCACCGCACTTGATTATGTGAATGCGGAGAAAGGCGTCGCTGACGTTAAGGCTGCATTAGATGGTGCACGCTATATTTTGATGGAGCGTTTTGCCGAAGATGCAGGATTGTTGGCAAAAGTGCGCGATTATTTAAGCAAAAATGCACTTATCGTTTCTAAGGTGATTGAGGGCAAAGAGGCAGAAGGCGCAAAATTCCAAGATTATTTTGATCACCAAGAACTGCTTAAAAATGTGCCGTCTCACCGTGCTTTGGCGATGTTCCGTGGTCGTAATGAAGGCATTTTACAATTAAGTTTGAATGCGGACCCGGAAGCGGAAGAGGGCAGTCGCCAAAGCTATTGTGAAGAGATTATTCGTGATTATTTAGGTGTTCGTTTTAATGGTCAACCTGCCGATAAATGGCGTGAACAAGTGATTTCGTGGACATGGAAAATTAAAGTGGCCTTGCACTTGGAAACGGAACTCATGGCGACCTTACGTGAGAAAGCGGAAGATGAAGCCATTGATGTGTTTGCACGAAATCTGACCGCACTTTTAATGGCTGCTCCGGCGGGCGCTAAGAACACGATGGGGTTAGACCCGGGTCTGCGTACCGGGGTGAAAGTGGCAGTGGTGGATAACACCGGTAAGTTATTGGCAACCGATACCATTTATCCGCACACCGGGCAGATGGAGCGTGCGATGTTGTCTGTTTTCCAATTAATTAAACAACATAACGTAGAATTGATTGCCATTGGGAATGGGACAGCCTCTCGTGAGACAGAACGTTTTGCCAAAGACGTGATTAAGGAAATTAAAGAACATAAACCACAAACAGTGGTGGTGAGCGAAGCGGGTGCTTCCGTCTATTCCGCTTCCGAATTGGCTGCGCAGGAATTTCCTGATTTGGATGTGTCCTTGCGTGGCGCAGTATCTATTGCTCGTCGTTTGCAGGATCCGTTGGCGGAATTGGTGAAAATCGAGCCGAAAGCCATTGGTGTGGGCCAATACCAACATGACGTGAATCAAAGTCAATTAGCGCGTAAACTAGATGCGGTGGTGGAAGACTGTGTAAACGCTGTTGGTGTGGACTTAAACACCGCCTCTGTGCCGTTATTGGCGAGAGTAGCGGGGATGACCAAAACGATAGCGCAGAATATTGTGACATACCGTGATGAAAACGGGCGTTTTGACAGCCGTGAGCAACTGAAAAAAGTTCCTCGTTTAGGCCCTAAAGCCTTTGAACAATGTGCCGGATTTATGCGTATCGCCGCAGGCAACAATCCATTAGATGCGTCAGGAGTGCATCCGGAAGCCTATCCGGTGGTGGAAAAAATCCTGCAAGCAACAGAGCAGTCTATTCAGGATTTAATGGGCAATGCCGGTTTAGTGCGCCAGCTTGATGCAAAACAGTTTACCGATGAGCAATTTGGTTTGCCGACGGTTCAAGATATTTTCAAAGAATTGGAAAAACCGGGGCGCGACCCGCGCGGTGAATTTAAAACCGCCACCTTCGCTGAGGGCGTGGAAGAAATTACGGATTTGAAAGCCGGCATGATCTTAGAAGGTACGGTAACTAACGTGACCAATTTCGGTGCTTTTGTAGATATCGGGGTGCACCAAGATGGCTTGGTTCATATTTCTTCTCTCAGCGATAAATTCGTGGAAGATCCGCATCAAGTGGTGAAAACCGGTGATGTCGTGAAAGTGAAAGTATTGGAAGTGGATGTGGCGCGTCGTCGTATTGCATTAACAATGCGTTTAGATGAAAGTGCGGTGAAAAATGACGGAAAATCTGACCGCACTTTATCCGCAAAACCGCGTTCTGATAATGCTCGCCAAGATCGTAGCAATCCGCGAGCAAATAATACGATGGGCAATGCCTTTGCGGATGCGTTGAAGAATTGGAAGAAATAGTAAATGCTAGTTTACTAAAAATATTTAAAATTATGACCGCACTTTAATGCACTAAAGTGCGGTCATTTTTTATTGTATTTTCATCAGATTCGTTTTATCAACATGATGAAAACAAAAAGGCGTATCATTCGATACGCCTTTCTAATCAGGTTGATTATCAATTATTTGATGATTTTAGCTACCACGCCGGCACCTACAGTACGGCCACCTTCACGGATAGCGAAACGTAAACCTTGGTCCATCGCGATTGGGTGGATTAAGGATACGGTCATTTTGATGTTATCGCCAGGCATAACCATTTCCACGCCTTCTGGTAACTCGATTGTACCGGTTACGTCAGTTGTACGGAAATAGAATTGTGGACGGTAACCTTTGAAGAATGGAGTATGACGACCACCTTCTTCTTTGGATAATACGTACACTTCAGATTCGAAATCAGTGTGTGGAGTGATTGAACCCGGTTTAGCCAATACTTGACCACGTTCGATTTCTTCACGTTTAGTACCACGTAATAATGCACCGATGTTTTCACCTGCACGACCTTCGTCAAGTAATTTACGGAACATTTCAACACCGGTTACAGTTGTTTTTGCAGTTGGTTTGATACCAACGATTTCAACTTCATCACCGGTACGGATGATACCACGCTCCACACGACCAGTTACCACAGTACCACGACCGGAGATTGAGAACACGTCTTCAATTGGAAGAAGGAACGGTTGGTCGATAGCACGCTCAGGCTCAGGAATGTAAGAATCTAAGTGGCTTGCTAATTCAAGGATTTTTTCTTCCCATTCTGCTACGCCGTTTAACGCTTGTAATGCAGAACCACGTACGATTGGTGTATCGTCACCCGGGAAGTCATATTGAGAAAGAAGTTCACGAACTTCCATTTCAACTAATTCTAATAACTCTTCGTCATCTACCATGTCGCATTTGTTTAAGAATACGATGATGTAAGGAACACCTACTTGGCGACCTAATAAGATGTGCTCACGAGTTTGTGGCATAGGACCATCAGTTGCTGCTACGACTAAGATAGCACCATCCATTTGCGCCGCACCGGTAATCATGTTTTTAACATAGTCGGCGTGTCCCGGACAGTCAACGTGTGCGTAGTGACGAGTTGGAGTGTCGTATTCAACGTGGGATGTGTTGATGGTGATACCACGTGCTTTTTCTTCCGGCGCGTTATCGATTTGGTCGAATGCACGAGCTGCACCACCGTAGTGTTTTGCTAATACGGTTGTGATAGCTGCAGTTAAAGTGGTTTTACCATGGTCAACGTGGCCGATTGTACCCACGTTAACGTGCGGTTTTGTACGTTCAAATTTTTCTTTAGACACGATTAAGTTTCCTCAATGTATAAGTCCACAAGCCGGAATGGCTTGTGGATTTAGTTAAACAAAATTATTTTTTACGAGCTTCAATAACTGCTTCAGCCACGTTTTTCGGAGCTTCAGCATATTTCAATGGTTCCATTGAGTAGGAAGCACGACCTTGAGTTTGGGAGCGTAAGTCAGTTGCATAGCCAAACATTTCAGAAAGCGGAACTTCAGCGTCGATTTTAACAACGAATTCATTTGCTTCTTGACCGTTCACCATTGCACGACGACGGCTCAAGTCACCGATTACGTCACCCACATACTCAGGTGGAGTTTCTACTTCAACTTTCATGATTGGTTCAAGTAAAACTGGGTTTGCTTTTGCGAATGCTGCTTTAAATGCTAAAGAGGCTGCAAGTTTAAACGCCAATTCAGAGGAGTCCACATCATGGTATGAACCGAAGTGTAAACGAACACCGAGATCAACTACCGGATAACCTGCTAATGGACCAGATTTAAGTTGTTCTTGGATACCTTTGTCAACAGCCGGGATGTATTCACCAGGGATAACACCACCTTTGATTTCGTTAACAAATTCATAGCCTGGGCCTTCTGGCTCTAGTGGGTATAAGTCGATAACCACGTGACCATATTGACCACGACCACCAGATTGTTTTGCGTGTTTACCTTCCACATCGTTAACACGAGAGCGGATTGTTTCACGGTAAGATACTTGTGGTTTACCAATGTTAGCTTCCACTTTGAATTCACGTTTCATACGGTCAACGATGATATCCAAGTGTAACTCACCCATACCGGAAATAATGGTTTCGCCAGATTCTTCATCAGTATGAACACGGAATGAAGGGTCTTCTTGTGCAAGACGACCTAATGCAAGACCCATTTTTTCTTGGTCTGCTTTCGTTTTTGGTTCTACCGCAACAGAGATTACCGGCTCTGGGAATTCCATGCGCTCAAGGATAATTGGTGCTTCAATAGCACATAATGTATCACCTGTCGTTACATCTTTTAAGCCGATCGCAGCAGCGATATCGCCTGCACGAACTTCTTTAATTTCTTCACGTTTGTTAGCATGCATTTGAACGATACGACCGAAACGTTCACGTTTTTGACGTACGGAGTTCAACACGGTATCACCAGAGTTAATTACACCGGAATATACACGGAAGAAAGTTAAGTTACCTACGAATGGGTCAGTTGCAATTTTGAATGCTAATGAAGAGAATGGTTCTTCATCACTTGCATGACGTTCACCTTCTGTTTCATCTGGATTGATACCTTTAATTGCAGGAATATCCGTTGGAGCAGGTAAGTATTCAACAACAGCATCAAGCATTGCTTGAACACCTTTATTTTTGAATGCGGAACCACAAGTAACTAAGATGATTTCATTCGCTAATACGCGTTGACGAAGAGCTACTTTGATTTCTTCTTCAGTTAATTCTTCACCACCAAGGTATTTTTCCATTAGCTCTTCAGAAGCTTCTGCAGCTGCTTCAACAAGGTTTTGACGCCATTCTTCACAAGCTGCTTGCATATCTGCAGGAATGTCTTCATAAGTGAAGGTCATACCTTGGTCAGCTTCATTCCAGTTAATTGCTTTCATTTTGATCAAATCAACAACACCGGTAAAGTTTTCCTCTGAACCAACAGGTAGTTGAAGAGGAACTGCGTTTGCACCTAAGCGGGTTTTTAACTGATCAACTACGCGTAAGAAGTTTGCACCGGTACGGTCCATTTTGTTAACGAATGCGATACGTGGAACTTTATATTTGTTCGCTTGACGCCATACAGTTTCAGATTGTGGTTGAACACCACCAACTGCACAGTAAACCATTACTGCACCATCAAGAACACGCATAGAACGTTCTACTTCAACAGTAAAGTCAACGTGTCCCGGGGTGTCGATAACGTTAATACGATGTTGTGGGAATTGTTGTGACATACCGGACCAGAATGCGGTTGTTGCCGCAGAGGTAATGGTAATACCACGTTCTTGTTCCTGTTCCATCCAGTCCATGGTTGCTGCACCATCGTGTACTTCACCAATTTTGTGACTTACACCAGTGTAGAATAAGATACGTTCAGTGGTAGTAGTTTTACCAGCATCAATGTGCGCACTAATACCGATATTACGATATCTTTCAATAGGGGTTGTACGAGCCATTATTATTTCCTTGACGATTTCTTATTTAAAATTAAATACGAAATTTTATAAATGAATGAGGCTTCATCGCATAAAAAATGAGATGAAGCCTAAAAACGTAAGTGCTAACCGAATATTACCAACGGTAGTGAGCAAACGCTTTGTTAGCTTCAGCCATACGGTGAACGTCTTCACGTTTCTTAACTGCTGCACCTTTGTTTTCGGATGCATCAGATAATTCATTAGCTAAACGTAAAGCCATGGATTTATCACCACGTTTACGAGCGGCTTCAACGATCCAACGCATACCTAATGCGTTACGACGCACAGGGCGAACTTCAACCGGAACTTGGTAAGTAGAACCACCAACACGGCGGGATTTTACTTCTACAGTTGGACGTACGTTTTCTAATGCCGCTTCGAAAGCTTCTAAAGCTTCTTTACCGGTACGTTGAGCTAAAGTGTCTAACGCGTTATAAACGATAGATTCTGCGATAGATTTTTTACCATCTACCATGATGACATTGATAAATTTAGCAAGTAATTCTGAACCGAACTTCGGATCCGGTAAAATCTTGCGTTGTTCAATACTACGACGACGTGGCATTGCGAATTTCTCCGTTTTTATAATCTTCAGGGTATCCCAAAACTCGATAAAAATTAACCGCACTTTTAATTGAAGGGGCTAATTAGATACTGGAGTTTGCGATTTAAATAAGTTTTACTAATTTAGCGTTTGGCCTTACTTAACGGAGAACCATTAAGCTTTAGGACGTTTAACGCCGTATTTAGAACGACCTTGTTTACGATCTTTTACGCCTGCGCAGTCTAATGCGCCGCGTACAGTGTGATAACGCACACCCGGTAAGTCTTTAACACGACCGCCACGGATAAGCACAACACTGTGCTCTTGAAGGTTGTGACCTTCACCGCCGATGTATGAGGTTACTTCGAAACCATTGGTTAAACGAATACGGCATACTTTACGTAATGCAGAGTTCGGTTTTTTAGGTGTAGTTGTGTATACACGGGTGCATACACCACGTTTCTGCGGGCAAGCCTCTAATGCAGGAACGTTACTTTTTACAACCTTTTTCACACGCGGTTTGCGTACTAGCTGGTTGATTGTTGCCATTAAAAAACTCCAGTTTAATAAAAATTCATTAAAGAATGTTGTTTTACAAAATCTGTCCATACAAGAACAGACCGAAGATTTTAATCTTCAAAGCGTGTTCTGTCAACTGATTCTAGGTTTCCTATTTTGTTTTGACTGCGTAAAATTTTTTTTAAAAATGGCCTTGTTAACTTAGACTTTATTGTTGTTCTGTGTAGGTATTTAAAGTGGCACGATAATCATCAATATTAATTTCTTAAGAAATAAAAGCTATTAAATAATAAAGAATGTGTGCTTTTCTCAAATTATCTGGGGAGCTTACTAAAATGTAAGGGGAAACAGTGGATTTGTGAGGGCGTGGATATGATGGTTTATCAGTGAAGTGGGTAAGATTAGTACATAAGTAATGAGTTAATCTAAAAAAGAAAAATGCGCTTAAAATTAAGCGCATTTTTTATTTATTTTAAACTACCATTGGAAACGATAGACGGCTTGTACGCCAAATGGTTGCTTGATGTGTTTGCCGTCGGTGCGATTCACTTCTAAACCAATGCGGTGATTGCCCAAACCGGCATTAAAACCGACCGCACTTGTGAAACGACCGCGATAACTTTCTACATTGAGTTGGCTACCATTGTAGTTAATATTGCTATGGCGTGTGCGTGTCGTGATTGCATTCGCTTCGGCATAAGGTTGAAGTTTCCATCCTTGGCTCAACTCGAAGGTTTTGGCAAGGCGTAAACCGATTCGAGAAGAAATGGCAGATAAGCTATCTTCTTTTTCTTTACCGTTAATATGCGTCCAAGCCAATTGCGCTTGTGGGGTCACGGTCCATGCGCCGGCTAATTGGAATTGTTTGCCGATTTCACTACTTAACGTGTAAGCGTTGTAACGGTGTTTTTCCGTATGATTCGAGTTTGCGGTTAAGCGACTATATTGTGCGATGTTATCTAAATAGACACCATTTTCAGCCATGTAAGTCCCGTAAACCCCAATGGCTTGTCCTTTCACTTTTCCGTTGCCATAATGATTGTTGAAGTCAATATTGGCTTGGCTGTGTCCGACAAATCCGCCTAAACGTACCTTATCCGTTACCGCTGCATCCGCACCGATTTGTAAGCTATGTACGTTTTGCTTAAAGCCGGAAGTTTGACTTTCACCCGTTGAAAGTGCGGTGAGTTTTTGATGTGAATTGACGTTTCTCACCCAAATATTGCCTTTTTCACCAGTTCTGATTTCACCTAAACGTTGGTGAATGCCGTTTAATTCATTTTCGACCATCAGTAATTCCGCTTGGCGAAGAGACACTTGTGCGTTTGCGCTCTCAAGTAGTTGTGCAGTCACCGGTAACGATGGTGTAATACTTGGCTGTGGCTGTGGCTGTGGCTGTGGCTGTGGCTGTGGCTGTGGCTGTGGCTGTGGCTGTGGCTGTGGCTGTGGCTGTGGCTGTGGCTGTGGCTGTGGCTGTGGCTGTGGCTGTGGCTGTGGCTGTGGCTGTGGCTGTGGCTGTGGTGTGACTGTGCTTTGTGAGTGCGCTAACACCCAATTTTTTCCTTCAGGGGTTAAGAAGTATTTATAAGCACCGAGCGCCACATAACCATTGGCATTCGCTAAGTGAAATTTTGCATTTCCGCTATTGGTTTCAACTAAGGTTACTTTACCATTTGCTACATGAGCGCCGTGATCCGTCACATTAAGTTTATGATCACCTTCCGCTTTTCCTTTCACAACGATTTTATCGGCTTTATTTTCAGCGATATTGGTATTGAGATCAAATGTGGTGGAGCCGGAAAGATCACCTTTAATCGTTAACGTTTTATATTCCGATGTCGGTTCAAATTTGACCGTTGAATTTTGCGTATTCAAGTGATGAAGAATACTCGATTGATTAAAATTCCACTGGCTGTTGGCTAATGTGACGTTTACTTCGGTTTTTGCCGGTCTTTGTGGATTTTCAATAATTGCGCCAGTCAGTTTTGAGTTGTTATCAGCACTAAGGTGCAAATGGAATTTGCTTGCTGAATTTGCATCAATTTCTTCCTCGTCTTCCTCGTCAAGTGGGAAATTCGGATCATTGATGGAAATGAGTGCTCGAGTGGTATTTAATTCGCTATTATGTAAGTTCAGAGTAACGGTATGTTCGTCCCCAAACGGTACAGCATGCAATCCATAACCGGCTTTAATCTTAGAATCGCTTAAGGTAACCGTCTGTGTGCCGCTGTCATGGAGGTTCATGAAGATACTTTTATCGTTTAACGTAGCGTTTAACTTTTTAGCATTGACGATTTGTGTTTCAGAGAGATCATTTCCAATATCAAAAACAGATTGTAAATCTTTATTTCCAGTAATAGTGACGTTTTTAATATTTACAATGTCTTTTCCGAAAAGCGTGTATGCCCCGTTGTTTTCACCATTCATGGTGATTTGATGGTTAGAAGAGTTAATGGTAGATGTTTCTTGCGATTCAATTGCATTTGAACCGTCATTATTGAGCTCAATATCTGCTTCAGTATTGATTGTTGAATTACGGGATTCAATGGCAGCATTGCCATCAAAATGACCATTAGCATCAGGAATGTTGTGAATTTGAGAATAGTTTTTGTCAACGATGAGTTTTACACCCTGTTCTAAATTTGCTGTTGCACCATTGACATGAACTAATTGGCTGGACGTATAATCTTCTTTAAGCGTTGCTTTAACGCCTGATTTTAGTGTAATGACATTATCTTGTTTTGTTAGATCGAAAATATGAAATAAAGCATCAGATGATTGACTTGGTCGGCCTAGGTTATAACTAGCACCCGTTTCTGTTTTTGCTTTGTTTTGGTAATTTCCTGCTTCAACGGTGACATTTACAGCATCGGCGAGTTGAGTCGCTGTATTGTTGATATACCACGTATTGCCAGGTCCTTGAATATATTTACAACCTGTTGTTGTATTACAAGTGAGATCCGTTGCCCATCCCAAATTTGCTAAACTTAATGTTGTTGCAACCAAACTTAACTGAAAAGTGCAGTTAAATTTTTTATTGTTTTTCATACTGATTCCTTAATTTTTCCTATAAAAAAGCCGATCTAAAAAATCGGCTTAATATAATGATGTTTAATTAACCTTTCAATGAAACGCGTTTCATATCTTTCATGTAACCACGCAATTCTTGACCGATTAATTCTACCGGATGATTGCGGATTGCATCATTCACATCGCGTAAAGTGATGTTGTCGATTTCCACGGTTGGTGTTGGTTCACCGATATCGCCTTTGCGTAAAGTCGGCACCAATGCTTTTTGCATAATCGGGCCAGCAACGTTAGCGAATAAGTAGTTACCGTATTCCGCCGTGTCGGAAATCACTACGTTCATTTCATATAAACGTTTACGCGCAATCGTGTTGGCGATTAACGGCAATTCGTGTAAGGATTCGTAGTAAGCGGATTCTTCGTAAATGCCACTGGCCACCATGGTATCGAATGCCAATTCCACACCGGCTTTCACCATCGCAATCATTAACACGCCATGGTCGAAATATTCTTGCTCGCTGATTTTGCCCTCATATTTCGGTGCGTTTTCAAAAGCGGTTTTGCCGGTTTCTTCACGCCATTTTAAGAGGTTGGCATCGCCGTTTGCCCAGTCTTCCATCATCACACGAGAGAATTCGCCGCTGATGATATCGTCCATGTGTTTAGCAAATAAGAACGCCAATTCTTCTTTGATTTGTTCTGCCAACTCGAATGCACGCAATTTTGCGCTGTTGGACAAGCGATCCATCATCAATGTAATACCGCCTTGTTTTAAGGCTTCAGTGATGGTTTCCCAACCGTATTGTACTAATTTGCCTGCATAAGCCGGATCTTTGCCGTCAGCCACTAATTTATCGTAGCAAATGAGAGAACCTGCTTGCAACATGCCGCAAAGGATGGTTTGTTCGCCCATTAAGTCGGATTTGACTTCCGCCACGAAAGAGGATTCCAACACGCCTGCACGATGACCACCGGTTGCCGCTGCCCAAGCTTTGGCAATTTCTAAACCTTCGTCTTGTGGGTCATTTTCCGGGTGCACAGCGATTAACGTCGGCACGCCAAAACCACGTTTATATTCTTCACGAACTTCTGTACCCGGGCATTTTGGTGCCACCATCACGACGGTGATGTCTGGACGAATTTGCTCGCCCACTTCAACAATGTTTAAACCATGGGAATAGCCCAATGCCGCGCCTTTTTTCATCAACGGCATCACATCAGCAACGACCTTGGAATGTTGTTTGTCCGGGGTGAGGTTAATGACTAGGTCGGCTTTTGGAATCAGTTCTTCATAAGTGCCCACTTTAAAACCATTTTCACTGGCACGTTGGAATGACACACGTTTTTCTGCGATGGCTTCAGGACGTAATGCGTAGCTGATGTCTAGACCTGAATCACGCATATTTAACCCTTGGTTTAACCCTTGAGCACCACAACCTACGATCACGATTTTCTTGCCTTTCAAGAAATCCGCTTCCGTTGCGAACTCACTGCGATCCATAAAACGGCAACGACCGAGTTGGTCTAATTGTTGGCGTAAGTTTAAGGTATTGAAATAATTAGCCATGATGTTTTCCTTTTGTGTGGGAGTGTTTGTAGAGGTTTAAACGATTATAGGGTGTTGGTATGTTGCGTAAAGTGATATTATTGAAATGTTGCATTGCGTTTTTTGCAATTAAAATCCCCTTGCTTGCTTATGAATGGGTAAATTTAAACTCACCTTTATAAAATAAACCGCTATGACTTTTAACGATCTCAAAATCTTCATCACCCTCACCCAAACTCAAAACTTCGCCAAAACGGCAGCGTTGCACCATATGTCGCCGTCAACCTTGTCCCGTCAAATTCAAAAAATCGAAGAGGAACTGGGCCAGCAGCTTTTGTGGCGGGATAATCGTCAGGTGTTGTTAACGCCAAATGGTGAGGTGTTTTTGGTGTTTGCACAGCAGCAATGGCAGAATTGGATGCTATTTCAACAGCAACTACATACCCAAGAGGAAGAGCTTAGCGGGGAGCTAAAGCTGTATTGCTCGGTGACAGCGGCGTATAGTCATTTGCCGGGGATTTTGGAGAAATTCCGTGCGCATTATCCGAAAGTGGAAATTCAACTGACCACAGGCGATCCGGCGCAGGCGGTACATTTGGTGCAGGCGCAGCAGGTGGATTTGGCGTTAGCGGGGAAACCGCCGGTATTACCGAGTGCGGTGACGTTTCATTATATCGATGATATTGCGTTGTCGATGATTGCGCCTCGAGTGGCATGTTCGGCGACGCAGTTATTACAGCAAGATCCCATCAATTGGCAACAAGTTCCTTTTATTCTGCCGTTAGATGGTATGGCGCGGCAGCGGATTGAAGAATGGTTTAAACAAAAAGGCATTAAACACCCGAAAATCTATGGCACCGTGGCAGGACATGAGGGCATTGTGTCCATGGTGGCACTCGGGTGTGGTTTAGCCTTATTGCCCGATGTGGTGATTAAAAATAGCCCGTTGAACAGCCAAATTTCTACCTTGCAGTTAGATGAACCAATTACCCCTTTTGAACTCGGTGTGTGCGCCTTGAAACCTGCCTTAGAACGCCCTTTAGTG
The DNA here is from genome assembly GCF_018128305.1 of Aggregatibacter sp. oral taxon 513. Taxonomy (NCBI): domain Bacteria; kingdom Pseudomonadati; phylum Pseudomonadota; class Gammaproteobacteria; order Pasteurellales; family Pasteurellaceae; genus Aggregatibacter; species Aggregatibacter sp. oral taxon 513. The sequence continues at coordinate 1,566,276 of NZ_CP072381.1, read as the reverse complement.
CGTGCATTTTGGCAGTTATTAGCGTAAAGTGCGGTCATAATTTAAGGAGTTTTTATGCTAAAAGGCGTTGCATTTTCTTTATTTGCCTCTCTGCTGTTTGGCTACATGTATTATTTTTCTACGCTGTTGCTGCCTTTGAGTGGCACAGATATTTTCGGTTATCGCATTGTATTTACCCTGCCTTTTGTGGCGGCTGCTGTGATTTTGTTTAAACAAAAAATGGCGCTGATTGCCCATTTAAAACGCATTCAAAGACAACCGCACTTTGCGTTGGCTTTTCTCTTTACCGGTGCGTTGATGGGCTTTCAAATGTGGCTGTTTTTATGGGCACCTAATAATGGCAGCTCGTTGAGCGTTTCTTTCGGTTATTTATTGCTGCCTTTAGTGATGGTGGCGGCAGCGCGAATTATTTTTAAAGAACGGATTTCACGCATTAAGTTTTTAGCCGTATTGATTGCTGCCGTGGGAGTCATTTCCAACATCGTCTTAAAAGGGGAAATTTCTTGGGAAGCGTTGGTGATTTGCGTGGGATATACCACTTACTTTGTGGTACGTCGAATGTGGAAAATGACCGATCTTGCGGCATTTTTCTTAGAAATGTTGACCCTCTTGCCATTTTGTATTTACTTCTCCTGGCAAGTGGATATTGCCCAAGTACAACAAAGTAATCCAAATATTTTGGTCTTGTTGCTACTGCTCGGCTTAATTAGCGGGACGGCACTCAATTCTTATATTCTTGCTAGCAATCATTTACCGATGAATTTGTTGGGCTTACTTGGTTATGTAGAGCCTTGCTTGATGGTGGGGGTTTCTTTGTTAATCGGCGAAGAAATTGATGCGCAAAGTTATCCGTTGTTTATTTGTTTGGTCCTTGCCATGCTTTTGATTATCACGGATGGCATTCTACAAGCGAAAACGCGCTAATAGCTTTTTTATAACTGTTCAAATAACGGCGTAATGTTTGGCATTACGCCTCGCCATAAATAAAATGAATGCGCTGCTTGCGCCAATAACATCCCAAAACCGTCACTTCGGTTTTGTACGCCTAACGTACGACAGCGTGCTAAAAACGGCGTGTCTTTTTGTCGATCATATTGCATGTCGTAAACCGCTTTTGTTGCACGTAGAATCTCATCATTAATCGCTACTATACCGCCGTGTAAACCTGATGAAGTGGCGTTAATAATCACATCAAAGGATTGTGCGGGAAGTTGATTCAGTTCCACGGCACGAATGTCGCCGTAAGGCGAAAATTTCTCTGCCAATTGTTGCGCTTTGGCTAAAGTGCGGTTGGCTATCACAATGTTTTGCTGTGCTTGTAAAAGCGGTAACAACACGCCTTTAGTGGCACCGCCTGCACCTAAAATGAGTAGGGTTTGATTCGGCTTAAGCCAATTCAATCGCTGCAAATCCGTCACCAGTCCTGCGCCGTCAGTGTTGTCCGCATACAGCGTGCCATCATCTAATTTTTTCAACGTATTGCAGGCTTCCGCCATCAGACAACGCTCACTGTGTGAATCTGCCAGCTTGAACGCGCGTTCTTTGAAAGGCGAGGTGATATTACATCCCGCCGCTCCCTGCGCAAAAAACGCCAATAATTGCCGTTCAAAATTCTGTTCGTCGCCTAACATGGCATCGTATTGCACGTCTTGGGGGGTTTGTTCGGCAAAAATACGGTGAATTTGCGGCGATTTGCTTTGAGCGATAGGATTGCCCCAAACGGCATATAACATGATTTATCCTTGACGAAAAACTTGGTTGGTGAAAATGTCGCGAATTTCGGATGGATTTACCGCACCGCCCACAGGCATATCCAGCACCGGAAAATCCGTGCCGAATTGCTGTGTCACTTCTTGTGCTGTGCGGCAAGGCGGCAGTCCGGTTAAGTTGGCGCTGGTGGAGGTGAGAGCAAAGCCCGCTTGTTCGCATAACAGCTTAACGGCAGGGTGTTGGCTGATGCGCACCGCAATACTGTCAAAATCGCCGGTAAGAAATTTGGGTGTCGTTGTTTTGGCCGGTACGACCCACGTCGTTGGTCGATCATATTGCGTAGTTAAGCGTTGCCAATGTTCTTCCATCAAACGGCTTTCATCCATAAAAGGCAACAAAAAATCCAAGCTCGGCGCAATTAAAATTAGCCCTTTTGACATCGGGCGCTGTTTTAAAATAAGTAAATTTTCCACCGCACTTTGGCTGTTTGGATTACAACCTAAGCCAAAAACCGCTTCGGTGGGGTAGGCAACGACTTGCTGATTTTTTAAATGGTTAACAATCTCTTGTAAATTCATGAGGTTACTCGGTCGTAAAAATATGGCGACAGGTTTTATTCACACATTGCCAAGTGCGTTGTTCGCCCTGTTGTTTTTTTAATAAGGCTAAATTGCCATAGCATTGTGGACAGTCCACTAAATAGGGTTTAGTTGGCACGGAAAACTTACAATGCGGAAAACGGTTGCAGGCGAAAAATAGCTTGCCGGCACGTCCACGCCGCGCCACTAACTGTCCTTCTTGACATTCCGGGCAAGGTACGTGTTCTTCCGTTTCCTCTTCTGTTTCCTCATGTACCACAAAATGACACTCAGGATAATTGCTACAACCGATAAACATGCCGAAATGCCCTTGTTTTAGCGCCAATAAATGTCCGCATTGAGGGCAGTTTTGTTCCAATATTTTAAGGATTTTTACTTCGTTGGAAGCCTGTAACGGTTTTAAATAATCACATTGCGGATAGGCAGAACAGCCGAGAAACAGCCCTTTTTTGCCTTGTTTTATTTGCAACAACGCACCGCACTGTGGGCAGTGTTCCTCGTGTTTGGTAGGCTGAAATAAAGGTTGGTTCATGGCATGCCCTAAAAGTGCGGTGATTTTTCTCGACAAATATGAAAATGCTTCAAGCGCCATTCTACCGCAAGTTTTGCGCCTTTTACCACCCACGAAATGAAAAAGCAAAAGGTCGGCAAAGGCTACGGATTTCCTTTATACTAACGCCCAATATTAGGAGGGAACATGTTTGCATTGGATATTGATTTAAATGTGTTATTGGGCGTTTGCGCCGCATTGGGCGTGCTTTGCCTTATTTTGCTTTTTGTCAGCGCGCGCCGGAAGCGGGATAGCCTGGAATTACAACAGGATTTAAATAAAAACATTGAGGATTTTAATCGCTTATTAGAAAAATTTGATGCCGTTACTGCCCGTAAAAATCAATTAGAACAAGAGGTGGTGAAAGCGCAAACCACGGCCGATGGGCTACAAATTCGCTTAAACGAACGGGATGAAAAAGTACAGTATTTGCAAACGGAACTGAACGAAGAACAGGCTCGCCATTCCGCCATCGCAGAACAAATAACGACGCTGAAAGAACGTTTTGGTGTGGCATCGGCACAGGCGGACAGCTTGCGCGGACAACTTGTGCAAAGCCAAGCACAGATTGTCCGCAAAGAAGAATCGCTGGCAAATTTAATGGAAAAACACACCGCACTTTCGCAGGAACTCGCGGAATTGAAAACCACGTTAACGGAAAAAGAAAAGTATTTTGTTGAGCAGCAACAACATGTTGAACAAACCAAACAGCAGCTCAATACGGAATTTCAAAACCTCGCCAATCGTATTTTGGAAGAAAAAAGCCAGCGTTTTCAGCAAACGAACCAAGCGTCCATGGACAGCTTGTTAAAGCCATTCCGTGAGCAAATTGAGAGTTTCCAAAAACGAGTGAATGAAATTCACTCGGAATCCCTCAAAGGCAACGCGGGCTTGGAAGCGGAAATTAAGAAAGTGTTAGAAATCGGTTTAAGTATGTCGCAACAAGCGAACAATTTGACTTCCGCTCTGAAAGGAGAAAAGAAAACTCTAGGCAACTGGGGCGAAATGCAGTTGGAGCGGGCGCTGCAATCTGCCGGCTTGGTGGAAGATGAACATTACACGGCACAGGCGCATTTTAAAAACGAAGAGGGCAAACGCAATTATCCCGACTTTATTCTTAACCTACCGGATGAGAAACATTTGATTATCGACAGCAAAATGTCGCTTAACGCCTATGAAAGTGCGGTCAGTGCTGAAGATGAAATAGAGCGGCAGGCGTTTCTGCGCGAGCACATTAAGGCGTTGCGTAATCACATCGACGACTTATCCCGTAAAGATTACAGCAACCTTATCGGCGTACGTAGCCCGAATTTCGTGTTGATGTTTATTGCCGTGGAACCCGCTTACATTGAAGCCTTAAAAATGGATCCGAGTTTATTCGGTTACGGTTATGACAAAAATGTCATTATGGTGTCACATACCACGCTGATGCCGATTTTACGTACGGTGGCGAACCTGTGGCGGGTGGAACGCGGTAATGCCGAAGCGCGTGAAATCAGCGAAAAAGCCGGCGACATTTACAACCAAATCTGCTTACTCGCAGAGCGTTTGGCGAAAGTGGGGAATAGCCTTTCCACTGTCAGTTCGCACTACAACAGCGCTGTTACTGCACTCGTGGGGCAACAGGGCTTGATAGGCAAAGTTGAACGCTTTAAAGCACTTTCTGCCAAAGCCAATAAAACCATGCCCGATATTGAGCCGTTACATCATGATTTTGAAACAGAACGGTTGTTGCTGAATAAAGAACAACAGTAATAAAAAAGTGCGGTAGAAAAACCGCACTTTTTGTTAACAGGGTAGATTCGAAAAATACTTACAAGATTGAACTATTTATATAATTTTTTAACTTGTTCAGGGGAGAGCAATCTTTGGTGTTTGGTAAATTCTTTCCCTAAATAGTAAGCACCAAAGTTTGTTAAATGGTCCTGATCTCCATAGAGATATTTTCCTTCCGCCATTACACTGTCTTTAGGAAGATATTGCTGTGCATCAACCCAATGTGCATTCGGGATATCTTTAATTAAATCATGAATGATTTGATTACTTGCATCAATATCGCCCATTCTACGAATTGGCTCGAGGTATTTATCTAGCCCATATTTAGCGAGAAGATGTCCTCGAATAGGGGAACGGTTAATCGAGCTGTTATTGGCAAAAACATAAACAGGTTTTTCTGTTGCGAGTTTTTCCACCATTTTTCTGAATCTGATTTCAAAGTCAGGGACTAAATAAGATTCAGCTTCAAATCGCGGAACCGGTTGACCTTCCATTCGAAGATCATAAAACTCAGAAATGAAAACGGCATCGTATTTGGCTATTTCATTCCATTGTGATTGGCATTCCGGTGTCACTTCTCCATTTTTATCTACCAATACTTGGCAATCTGGACCTGTATTTAGAATATCCGCCTTCCAGCCTTCTTGCGCACCGACATAATTTAAGAAATAAGCTAAATGGCCGGCATGTGAATCGCCAATTGTTAAGATTTTTGCTGGGAGGTGCGTATTCGTCTCTGCTAATGGCACTTCTTGCTCAATTTGTTCTTTCTCATTTTTGATCTGTTTTCTTTCATAGGTGTTATATCCAATCACTAAAACAGAAGGGATCACATAGAGATATAAAAATGCCTGTTTGAAACTTAATTTTGATTTTCTAATTGGCTGCTCAATTAGGTAATAACTCAAGATAGAGAAAAGTACGGTTAACGCCGTGACTAACAATACAATCTGATTATCTATTTGTTTGGTGCCCGTAATATAGTAGGCAAAAGAGATAAATATCCAATGGTATAAATAGAGTGAATAAGATATTTTTCCAATAAATACCATTGGTTTGGTGGAAAGCAGTTTTTTGACAATACTCTCTTGCGTTGTGGTGTAAATGACAAGGGCTGCAAGTAAACAAGGTAAAACTAAGCTTACTCCGGGAATAAAGACTAACTTGTTATGATAAAAATATAGGCAAGCTAGCAATAATAAAAAACTGAAATTCCCAATCAGCTTTTTATTAAATGTGTGATTTGCCGATAGATTAATATTATAAATGGCTAATAAAGATCCAATAAGCAATTCCGGAAAGCGTAAATTGGAAAGATAATAAGTATTCGGTTGATGTAATACATCTTTATAAAAAGTGTTAGAAATAAATGAGGTTAATAACAACAGGACAAAGAGTATTAGTGTAAACCTAAAAATAGATTTTAAATTCCCTGCTTTTTTGTAAACAAATAATAAAAATAAAGGGAAAATTAAGTAGTATTGTTCCTCAACGGCTAATGACCAAATATGTAAAACAGGGTTTTCTGTCGCATTAAGGTCAAAATAACCTTGTTTAAACCCTAGATAAAAGTTGGAGGAAAATACAGCGGCAAGCTCAATGGTCTTTCTGAGTTGGTTAAAATCATTATAGATAAATAATGCGGAAGCAACCAAAGACACAAGAGCCATGACGGCAATGAATGCCGGGTAAATTCGCTTTATACGGCGAGTATAGAAGTCTTTAAAAGAGAAACTATTTTCTTGAATCTCATTAATGATGATGCCGGTAATGAGAAAGCCAGAAATAACAAAGAAAATATCTACGCCAAGAAAACCACCCGGTAGCCAATTTGCATTGAGGTGATAGATGATCACTGAAATGACCGCAATGGCACGAAGTCCATCTATTTCAGCACGATATTTAATTGAAGAAGACATGTAAATTCCTTAAAAAAGAGATAAAAAAATCGCACTTTAGTTGCTTAAAGTGCGGTTCATTTTTTGATTGTTTTACACGTTGAAGCGGAAGTGCATGACATCGCCGTCTTGTACGATGTAATCTTTCCCTTCTAAACGCCATTTTCCGGCATCTTTGGCACCGTTTTCACCTTTGAATTGGATGAAATCTTCGTAGGCAATCACTTCAGCACGGATAAAGCCTTTTTCAAAATCGGTATGGATCACGGCAGCCGCTTTCGGTGCAGTGGCACCCACGGAAACTGTCCATGCGCGAACTTCTTTTACGCCCGCGGTAAAGTAGGTTTGTAGATTGAGAAGCGCATAACCGGCGCGAATGACACGGTTTAGGCCCGGTTCTTCAATGCCGAGATCTTGTAAGAATTCAAGTTTTTCATCATCATCCAACTCGGCGATTTCCGCTTCAATTGCGGCACATACCGGCACTACGAGAGAGCCTTCTTTTTCGGCAAATTCGCGGACTTTGTCGAGGTAAGGATTATTTTCAAAACCGTCTTCGTTCACGTTCGCAATGTACATGGTCGGTTTTAAGGTTAAGAAATTGTAGCTTTTGATTGCCAATAACTCGTCTTTGTCTAACGGCACGGAACGAATCATACCTGCTTCAGAAAGTACCGGTAAGATTTTTTCCATCACAGACAGCTCGAATTTCGCATCTTTGTCACCGCCTTTAGCACGTTTTTGTAAACGTTGAATCGCACGTTCACAGCTGTCTAAATCGGCTAACGCTAGTTCGGTGTTGATGGTTTCAATATCGTTTAACGGATCAATTTTGCCCGCAACGTGTACGATGTCATCGTTTTCAAAACAACGTACGACATGGCCAATGGCGTCCGTTTCACGGATATTAGCTAAGAATTTGTTACCCAAGCCTTCACCTTTACTCGCACCGGCCACCAAACCTGCGATATCCACAAATTCCATGGTGGTTGGCAATACGCGTTCAGGTTTGACGATTTCTGCTAAGGCGTCTAAACGCGGATCCGGCATTGGCACCACACCGGTATTTGGCTCAATGGTGCAAAACGGATAGTTTGCCGCCTCAATGCCGGCTTTGGTTAAGGCGTTGAAAAGTGTGGATTTGCCCACATTTGGCAGACCCACGATACCACATTTGAATCCCATAATTTTTCCTTATTGGTGAAGAAAAGTGCGGTTGAAATTTACCCTGTTTTTTTACCGCACTTTTCGGTTAAATTTTAAAGCTATTCAGTCGATTAGTGGCTTTGACGATGCCGTCTTTGAAAAGCAGTTCCACACAATTTGCCGCTTCATCCAGGGCTTTTTCAAGCGCTTCACGCTCACTGGGTGACGGTTTGTTTAACACATAACCTGCCACTAAATCACGATGTCCCGGGTGGCCGATTCCAATACGCAGACGATAGAAATTGTTGTTATTGCCCAATGCGGCAACAATGTCTTTTAAGCCGTTGTGTCCGCCATGTCCACCGCCTAATTTCAGTTTAACGCTGCCGGGCGGTAAATCTAGTTCATCATGTAAGACTAAAATTTCTTCGGGTTTGATACGATAAAAATTCGCCAATGCGCCAACCGCTTTACCGCTTAAATTCATAAAGGTTGTTGGCACCAAAAAACGGATTTCTTTGCCGTTCATCAGCGTTTTTCCCACGTTCCCGAAAAACTTATTTTCCGCATTTAATGTGACATTAAACCGCCGTGCTAAACGCGCAATTAACCATTCTCCGGCATTGTGGCGGGTGTCTGTGTATTTATCGCCGGGATTGCCAAGCCCAACAATTAACTTAATTTCTGACATAGTCTGTTTACGTGAATAAAAATAGTGGCGTATTGTAGCGGAAAGTCGGTTTTTTCTCAATGAAGGGAAAAGGAAACCGCACTTTAATTATCCAAAGTGCGGTCGTTTTTGAACGCGTTTTTAATCGCGGAAATTATTGAATTGGAATGGTTGCCCCAGTTCCGCTGTTTTGACGAGTTGAATCACGGCTTGTAAATCATCGCGGGATTTTCCGGTAACACGGACTTGCTCGCCTTGGATTTGGCTTTGCACTTTGATTTTGGAATCTTTGATAAGCTTAGTGAGCTTTTTCGCCATGTCGGTTTCAATGCCTTGTTTCAGCTTGATTTCTTTGCTGTACGTTTTGCCGCTGTGTTCATAGTCAGCAGGGATGTCTAAGGAAGTGGATTCGATGTTACGTTTAATACAAGCGTTACGTAAGATGTCGATGAGTTGCTCCACTTGGAAATCCGATTCGCTGCTCACTTTAATGCTTTCGTTTTTTTCGTTAAATTCGATCGCAGCTTGTACGTTACGGAAATCCCAACGATTAGTGAGTTCGCGGTTGGCGTTTTCCACGGCGTTGCGGATTTCGTGTCCGCTGATTTCGGAAACAATGTCGAATGATGGCATGGTTTTCTCCTTATTTCATTTTGTCGTTTGCACTTAAAATACATAAAAGTGCGGTTAAATCGGTGAAGTTGATGATAACTTGCGCCAATTGTTGTACTTTTGGTTTGGCGTGATAAGCCACGCCGACATCGGCAACTTGCATCATGGCGAGATCGTTGGCGCCGTCGCCGATGGCAACGGTGTTTTCAGTGGCAATGTTAAATTGTTGTGCTAACTGTTGTAAGGTTTGCGCTTTGTATTGTGCATCCACAATGGCGCCTTGTACGTTGCCTGTAAGTTTGCCGTCAATAATCTCGAATTGATTGGCTGCAATGAAATCTAAGCCGAGTTTTTGTTGTAATACTTCGGCAAAATAGGTAAATCCACCGGAAGCAATGGCCACTTTCCAACCGTGATTTTTGAGTTCTTTGACTGTTTCGACTAATCCCGGCATCAGCGGTAAATGCTGTTTGACCTCTTGCAAAATGCCTTCCGGCGCATCTTTTAAGGTGGCAACCCGTTGGCGCAGGCTTTGGCTAAAATCGAGTTCACCACGCATGGCGCGTTCCGTAATGGCGGAAACCATCTCACCGGTGCCGGCAAGCTTGGCGATTTCATCGATACATTCAATTTGGATGGCGGTGGAATCCATGTCCATCACCAATAATCCCGCTTGCTTCAAACTGGCGTGAAAGTTTAGCGGCGCAATATCCAGAGCTAATTCATGGGCAATACCAATCCACTCCGCTTTCCACTCGCCTTTGAGCAATACCACGGTGTTATGCAACACATTCCACGCGGAAAAACACAAAAAATTTTCACCGCACTTTTGCTGAAAGGTTTGTAACTTTGTGAGATTTAGGCTGTTGGAATAGAGAATAAACGCCTGATCCGAATGATAGGGCTTGTCAGCAATAAATGGTGCAGGAAGTTCAGAAAAATGCGCCATAATGGCGTTAAGATTTTGTGTTTGCATAAAAATCCTGTAAATTGTGGCGGTTTTTAAAAGCACTGTATTCTAGCTTACTTATTAAACTTTGGGGAAAATAACTTGCATTTAACAAAAGAAAAAGTGATTAAATTTATGATGTTCTTTGGCATTGTTTTGTTATGCGCGGGCATCATGGCAGTCATTTTATTTGGCGTACAACAATTTAAAATCGGCTCACAGCTAGCCAGTGTAAATCAGGTCGCTAATATTTCTCATTTATTGGCACGCCAGCAAGCGAATCTATTTTCGATGTTGTTGGTGAATAATGCGAAAACAGAACGGTTAGTGGAGAATTTGGATAATTTCACCAAAGAAGAATTTGTACTGGATGCGGCAGTGTATGCGCGTAATGGTGAATTATTAGCACAAAGCACCAACTCGTCAGATATACGCAGTTTGTTGGGCTTGGATAAAGAAGAAAAGGAAGCGGATTCTCAGCAAATTGTGGAACCTATTTATTCCCCAAACGGCCTGGAAGGCTTTTTACGCGTCACTTTTGATGCCAAATACGGACAAACGACCCAAAGTAAAATCAATCAAATTTTTTATCGATTATATGGTGAAATTGTCATTGTTTTTCTCGTTGGAATTCTGTTTGCCAGCAGTTTTCATTATTTCCTCAGCCACTATCGCCGCAGCCGTAAGCATGTTCATGTTGTGGAAAAAACACCTACGCCAAGTAACAAAACAATGCCATCCACGAGCAAAGCGTTTCATCAGCGTCGAAGACGAATGCGATAGGGAAGTGCGGTGGCTTTTATGATTGTTTTCTCTTTGGGAAGAATCAAAAAAACACGAAAACAAAAAACCGCTCGTTTGAGCGGTTTTTTTATGATAAGGCAAAAATTAGGCTAATTTTTTGATTTGAGCAGCTAATTTAGATTTGTGGTTTGCTGCTTTGTTAGCGTGGATTAAGCCTTTAGAAGCCATGCGGTCAACAACTTTTTGCATTTCAACGAATGCTGCTTCAGCTGCTGCTTTCTCACCCGCTGCTACTTGAGCATAAACTTTTTTGATGTAAGTACGCATCATAGAGCGTTGGCTTGCGTTGTGTTGACGGCGTTTTTCAGATTGAACCGCACGTTTTTTTGCTGACTTGATATTAGCCAAGGTCAAACTCCTAAAAATTTCTGTTAGTTAATAGTGACAAAATAGGGGCGTAAATATGCCGATTTCTTATACTTTTGTCAACGGGAATTTTGTGTTGATTTCGGTGAGACACAACCGAACGTTGGCATCGTTATACTTAACAAGCTCTTTCTAAACGGGCTCACCAAACGATGTGCGCGGGATTTTAACAGTTTTTTCCCTTAGAATATAGCGTAAAAACGAAATTTCTATACAATTAGGCAAATTTTATCATTCAGAGTAATTCGTTTTGAGCAAAAGATTATTAAAATCCGGCATGATCGTGAGCGGTATGACGCTCGTTTCGCGTGTGTTAGGCTTGGTGCGCGATGTAGTGATTGCTAATTTAATCGGTGCCGGTGCGGCGGCAGACGTATTTTTATTCGCCAACCGTATTCCTAATTTCCTCCGCCGATTATTCGCCGAAGGGGCGTTTTCACAAGCGTTTGTGCCGGTGTTGGCGGAGTATCAAAAATCCGGTGATTTATCCAAAACCCGCGAGTTTATCGGCAAGGTGTCGGGCACCTTGGGGGGCTTGGTTACCGTCGTTACGTTATTGGCGATGATCGGCTCGCCGGTGGTGGCGGCAATTTTCGGAACAGGTTGGTTTGTCGATTGGCTGAATGACGGGCCGAATGCGGAAAAATTCACGCAAGCCTCGTTGCTACTCAAAATCACTTTTCCTTATTTATGGTTTGTGACCTTCGTTGCGCTGTCCGGTGCGATTCTAAATACCATCGGTAAATTCGGCGTGATGTCGTTCTCGCCGGTGTTGCTCAATATTGCCATGATTGCCACCGCACTTTGGTTGGCACCGCAGTTGGAAAATCCGGATTTAGGCTTGGCTATCGGGATCTTTCTCGGCGGGTTATTACAATTTCTGTTTCAACTGCCTTTCTTATATCAAGCTAAATTATTAGTAAAACCCAAATGGGCGTGGCATGACGAAGGCGTGAAGAAAATCCGCACACTGATGATTCCTGCTTTATTTGGCGTTTCCGTGAGCCAAATCAACTTGCTACTTGATACCTTTATCGCCAGTTTTTTAATGACGGGTTCCATCAGCTGGCTATATTATTCCGACCGCTTGTTAGAGTTTCCTCTTGGATTGTTCGGTATCGCCATTTCTACGGTGATTTTGCCGACCCTTGCCCGCCATCATGTAAACCGCGATGATAACGCCAAAAGTGCGGTGGATTTTCGCAACACAATGGACTGGGGCGTACGCATGATTTTATTGCTCGGCGTGCCAGCAATGATTGGTATCGCTGTGTTGGCGCAACCGATGTTGCTCGTGCTGTTTATGCGCGGCAGCTTTACCTTTAGCGATGTGCAGTCAGCCTCTTATTCCCTCTGGGGCTTTAACGCAGGGCTTCTGAGCTTCATGTTAATCAAGATTTTGGCGAATGGTTATTACGCCCGCCAAGACACCAAAACGCCGGTGAAAATCGGCATTATTGCCATGGTAAGCAACATGGCGTTCAATTTATTAGCGATTCCTTTCAGTTACGTAGGCTTGGCGATGGCGTCTGCCATGTCGGCAACATTGAACGCGTATCTGCTTTATCGTGGTTTGGCAAAAGCGGACGTTTATCATTTTAGCCGTCAAAGTGCGGTGTTTTTTCTGAAAGTTTTTTGTGCCGCTGCCATGATGGGACTGTTGGTTTGGTATAACAGCCCAACACTCATTGAATGGAATGCCATGAGTTTTCTTACCCGCGTGCATTGGCTAGCGTGGTTGATCGTTTTAGCCGCAATGGTTTATGGTGGAATATTAGTGTTGTTAGGTATTCGTAAACGGGATTTGATGGGCGTGCACACCACATGAAATTCGCTTTTGTGACGCCTTAATTTATGCGTATAATACCGAAATCTTTTTTCACTGAAATTAAATGGAACAAATTTAATAATGCAGCTGATTCGTGGCTTGGGAAATTTACCGCAAAATTTGCACGCTTGCGCGTTGACTATCGGCAATTTTGACGGAGTGCATTTGGGACATCAAGCCATTCTGCGTCATTTGCGGACAAAAGCCGATGAGTTGCATTTACCCATGGTGGTGATGTTGTTTGAACCGCAGCCACGCGAGTATTTCTGTGCTGAAAATGCGCCTGCACGCTTGATGCGTTTACGTGATAAATTGCGTTATCTCAAACAGGCAGGCGTGGACATGGTGATTGTGGCAAAATTCGACCGCACTTTTGCCAATTTACCCGCGCAACAATTTATTGAAGATTGTCTGGTGCGCAAATTAAATGTGAAGTTTTTAAGCATTGGTGATGATTTTAAATTTGGTGCTAAGCGCCAAGGCAATTTTGCACTGTTGCAACAAGCCGGTGAAAAGTTTGGTTTTACCGTAGAGGATAACCGTAGCTTTTGCTTAGATGAATTGAGAATCAGTAGTACAGCGATTCGCGAGGCGTTGGCAAACGACGATTTAACGTTGGCGGAAAAATTACTTGGACGTCCTTATCGTATTTTAGGTCGCGTGATTCATGGCAATGAGCTTGGTCGCACCATCGGCTTTCCGACCGCGAATATTCGCTTGCATCGTCAGGTGAATCCGGTCAAAGGCGTGTATGCCGTCAAAGTGCGGTTAAAATCCGGCGCGTTTTTTAATGGGGTCGCGAATATCGGCACCCGCCCGACCATCAATGGTGTGAATCAATTACTAGAAGCACATTTATTTGATTTTCAAGGCGATCTTTATGCCCAATGGTTGGATGTAGAACTCTGTCATAAAATCCGCAATGAAATGAAATTTCCCTCTTTTGACGATTTAAAAGCACAAATTGCGAAGGATGTAGAAACGGCAAAAAACGTTTTCAAAACTGACCGCACTTTATAGAACACAAATTTTAATTTTTACATAACACTGGAATATAAAATGACTGATTATAAAAATACCCTTAACCTCCCTGAAACGGGCTTTCCAATGCGCGGCGATTTAGCCAAACGCGAGCCTGTGATGTTGAAAAACTGGTATGAGAAAAATCTCTATCAAAAAATTCGTGAAACTTCAAAAGGCAAAAAATCCTTTATTTTGCATGATGGCCCTCCGTATGCGAACGGCAACATTCATATCGGTCATGCGGTGAATAAAATTCTGAAAGATATTATCGTGAAATCCAAAACCGCGTTAGGTTTTGACTCGCCTTATATTCCGGGTTGGGACTGTCACGGTTTGCCGATTGAATTAAAAGTAGAAGGCTTAGTGGGCAAACCAAACGAGAAAATTTCTGCGGCCGAATTCCGGGCGAAATGCCGTGAATATGCAGCGGAACAAGTGGAAGGACAGAAAAAAGACTTTATCCGTTTAGGCGTGTTGGGCGATTGGGATAACCCTTATTTGACCATGAACTTTGATACCGAAGCACACATTATTCGTACGCTTGGCAAAGTGATTGCTAACGGCCACTTATACAAAGGATCTAAACCGGTGCACTGGTGTTTGGATTGCGGTTCTTCTTTGGCTGAAGCGGAAGTGGAATACGAAGACAAAGTTTCTCCGTCCATTTATGTGCGTTTCCCTGCAGTAAGTGCGGTAGAAATTGAAGAGAAATTTAACGCAGTAGGCAAAGGCCATGGCAAATTATCTGCAGTCATTTGGACAACAACACCTTGGACAATGCCATCTAACCGTGCGATTGCGGTAAATGCAGAATTAGAATACAACCTAGTCCAACTTGGTGATGAGCGTGTGATCTTAGCCGCTGAATTAGTGGAATCGGTGGCGAAAGCCGTGGGTGTAGAACAAGTTGAAATTTTAGGGGCCGTAAAAGGTCAAGCGCTTGAGTTAGTACGCTTTAACCATCCGTTCTATGATTTCACTGTGCCGGTGATTTTAGGCGATCACGTGACTACCGATGGCGGTACAGGTTTAGTACACACTGCACCGGATCATGGTTTGGACGACTTTATTGTAGGACAAAAATATAATTTACCAATGGCGGGTCTTGTATCGAATGACGGTAAATTTATTTCAACCACTGAATTCTTTGCAGGTAAAGGCGTATTTGAAGCGAATCCATTGGTTGTTGAAAAATTGCAAGAAGTGGGCAACTTATTAAAAGTTGAGAAAATCAAACACAGCTACCCACACTGCTGGCGCCATAAAACCCCAATTATTTTCCGTGCGACACCACAATGGTTTATTGGCATGGAAACACAAGGTTTACGCCAACAAGCCTTAGGTGAAATCAAACAAGTTCGCTGGATTCCGGATTGGGGTCAAGCGCGTATCGAAAAAATGGTGGAAAACCGCCCGGACTGGTGTATTTCCCGTCAGCGTACTTGGGGCGTGCCGATGACGTTATTCGTGCACAAAGAAACCGAAGAACTTCACCCACGCACCTTAGAATTACTTGAAGAAGTGGCTAAACGCGTAGAGAAAGCCGGTATTCAAGCATGGTGGGATTTAGACGAAAAAGAATTATTAGGCGCCGATGCAGAAACCTATCGTAAAGTGCCTGATACCCTTGACGTATGGTTTGACTCAGGATCAACCTATTCTTCTGTGGTGGCGAATCGTCCGGAATTTAATGGTCAAGATATCGATATGTATTTGGAAGGTTCCGACCAACACCGTGGTTGGTTTATGTCTTCTTTAATGCTTTCTACCGCAACAGACAGCAAAGCACCATACAAACAAGTATTAACTCACGGCTTCACCGTGGATGGTCAAGGCCGCAAAATGTCAAAATCCATCGGCAACATCGTGACGCCACAAGAAGTGATGGATAAATTCGGTGGCGACATTTTACGTTTATGGGTGGCTTCTACCGACTATACCGGTGAAATGACCGTTTCTGATGAAATCTTAAAACGTGCGGCGGACAGCTATCGTCGTATTCGTAACACGGCACGTTTCTTATTAGCTAACTTAAATGGTTTCGATCCGCAACGTGATGCAGTTAAACCGGAAGAAATGATGAGCTTGGATCGTTGGGCGGTGGCTTGTGCATTAGAAGCACAAAACGAAATCAAAGATGCTTATGATAACTATCAATTCCACGCCGTGGTGCAACGCTTAATGCGTTTCTGTTCGGTGGAAATGGGCTCGTTCTACCTTGATATTATCAAAGATCGTCAATACACCACCAAAGCAGACAGCCTTGCGCGCCGTAGTTGCCAAACCGCTTTATGGCACATCGCGGAAGCATTGGTACGTTGGATGGCACCGATCCTTTCCTTCACCGCAGATGAAGTGTGGGGCTACTTGCCACAAACGGCAACTGCACGTGCAGAATTCGTCTTCACTGAAGAATTCTATGAAGGCTTATTCGGCTTGGGTGCGAACGAAAAATTAGATGATGCTTACTGGCAGCAACTGATCAAAGTACGTTCTGAAGTGAACCGTGTGTTAGAAATCGCCCGTAACGACAAAGTGATCGGTGGCGGTTTGGAAGCGGAAGTGACCGTTTATGCTAACGATGAATATCGTGCCTTGTTAGAACAATTAGGCAATGAATTACGTTTCGTGTTAATTACCTCAAAAGCGGAAGTGAAAGCATTAGCAGACAAACCGGCAGATGTGGCTGTTGGCGAGTTAGAGGGGATTGCAGTAAGTGTTGTACGTTCTAACGGTGAAAAATGTCCACGTTGCTGGCATTATTCCGACAAAATCGGCGTGAATCCGGAACATCCGACACTTTGCCCGCGTTGCGTAGAAAACGTTGCAGGTAACGGCGAAGTGAGACGTTTCGCTTAATCATGCAGTAAAGTCTAAATAAAAGTGCGGTCAAAATTGACCGCACTTTTTGATCGTAAAGCATTTATTTATTTTTTCAGTTCCGTGGCGTAATGTTCTACCGCCGTTTTCGATTTCAATAATCCTTGTTGCAACATAAAGTCCGCCATTTTTTCATAGTTCGCTTTATTAAAGCTACCCGGTTGTTTACTCAAATAAGGCAGCGTGTCTTTCCAGGCGCGGCGGTTAAGCTCGTTATCCAATTCTGTCGGTTTATAGCTGACAAAAAGCTGCCAACTTTCTTCCGGGTGTGCATAAAGGTAATCGGTGGCTTGTTGTAGCGCGCTGATAAAATCTTTGTATTTCGCTTCATGAATCTTGTCTTTATTGGCGACGATAATTAATTCATCATAGGTCGGCACGCCATGCTGTTCAGGGAAAAACGCCTTACCTTGATAACCTTCAATGGCTAATTGATTCAATTCAAAATTGCGGAATGAACCTATAACCACATCCACTTGTTTGCTAATTAAAGAAGGGGAGAGAGACCAATTCACGTTAATCAGTTGGACATCTTTATTACTTAAATTGGCCGACTTCAACATGGCATCCAGCAGTGCTGTTTCAAAACCGCTAACGGAATAGCCAATTTTCTTTCCTTTCAAATCCGCTAAGGTTTTGATGCCGCTGTTTTCTAACGTGACCAAGCTGTTTAGCGGAGAATCTGCCAATGTCGCAATACGCACTAAAGGTAGTTTTTCATCTATTTGAATATGCAGTTGCGGTTGATAATCTACGGCTAAATCTGTTTTGCCGGCGGCGACCAATTTAGGCGGTAGCGATGGATCGGCAGGCTCAATAATATCCACTTCCAGATTATGTTCGGCAAAAAAGCCTTTTTGCTGTGCAACGATCAACGCCGCGTGATCCGGGTTGACAAACCAATCCAGCATTAAAGATAGTTTTTGTTTTTCAGCGGCTTGAACGCTAAGTGAAAGCGCGCCGATAATCAATGTTGAAAGAATATGTTTTTTCATAGTAGCTCCTTTTTGTGGTTAAGCGAGATCCAACCCCATTTGCCAGAAGGCAATTTCCATGCGGGTGGCCGTCGTAAAGATGTGTTGAATCTGGTTTTGTTGGGATGGCGTAAATTCAGCACAAAGTGCGGTCAAAAAGTTAGACGTTTCTTCCGCTTCTTGTTGAAAAGCCTCCGAAGCATAGGTGTCGATCCAAGTTTGATACGGATTATTGGCTAAGCGCGGGTAGTTTTCTGTGATATAGCGTGCGATTTGTGCGTAGCCTACGGCACAAGGCGTAATGGCCGCATAAATTTCAGCTAAACCGCCGCTGGCACCGCAATCTAATAAATAGCGAGTATAGGCAATACAAGCGGCGCTTTCTTGGGTGGCAAATATTTCCGCTTCACTGATGCCCCATTGTCGGCAATAGGCCAAATGTAATTGAATTTCCTGACAAATACTTTCAAGGCTTTTTCGAGGTATTTCCATTTGGCTAAAGTCTTTGGCTTTAAAGATACCCAAGGCAAATGCACGACTGTAATGAAACAGGTAAAGGTAATCCTGTTTTAAATAATGACGAAAGCACTCTGCCGGCAAGGTGCCATTTGCCAACTGTTTGACAAAGTCATGTTCTACATATTGTTGCCAATAAGGCTGGGCGTTTTTAATCAGTTGGTTGAGCATTTTTCCTCCTAATGCACATAGCTTACCCACGGCAGGGCTTTGCGCAGTAATTTATCCACGATGAAATACAGGCAAAGCGCCATGAGTAAAAGTAAAAATAGCGCCGCAAACATTAAGTCGATTTGTATTCGGGCATTGGCTTGTAACATTAAATAGCCCAATCCTTCCGAAGAACCGACCCATTCCCCCACAATGGCGCCAATGGGCGCAATGGAGACGGCAATGCGTAATCCTGATGCTAATGCGGGCAATGCCGCCGGTAAACGCACTTTAAATAGCATTGCCGCAGGTGAAATACGCAAGGTTTGGGCAAGTTGAAGCCAGGGTTTCGGTGTGTTGCGTAGGCCGTCATAGCAGGCTGCCGTGACGGGAAAATAGATAATCAAAATCGCCATGGT
Source organism: Aggregatibacter sp. oral taxon 513 (assembly GCF_018128305.1). Classification (NCBI taxonomy): domain Bacteria; kingdom Pseudomonadati; phylum Pseudomonadota; class Gammaproteobacteria; order Pasteurellales; family Pasteurellaceae; genus Aggregatibacter; species Aggregatibacter sp. oral taxon 513. The sequence goes on along the minus strand of NZ_CP072381.1, from coordinate 1,547,406 downwards.
GATTTTGGATGCCATGCCATAACCAAGCCACAACACCAGTAATGGCGCGATAGCAAACACCGGAATAGCTTGTGAAATCACTAATAATGGCATTAAGAAAGCCGAGATTTTGCGGGAAAGAGTAAGTAGTAGCGCAGAGGATAGCCCGAATAGAAAACCGAAAAATAAGCCTAACAAAATTTCCAGCAACGTAATTTGGGCATGCATGAAGAGCAAGTCCGCTTGCGTCATTAATCGTTGCCATACAGCAAGCGGGGTAGGCAATAAGTAGGGCGGCACATCAAACAGACTGATAATGCCTTGCCAGAACGCAATGAACAGGGCGCTTAATAAGATAAGACGGGCTATTTTTTTCATGTTGGCTCCGCCATTAATTGTTCGATAAGCTTATTTTGTAGCGACCACAGCGCCTCTTGGTGAAGCTGATGGGGCTTTATGGGATCTAATTGAGCAACCTGTTTTATTTGCACCGGTTGTCCTTGCAATACATAAATTTTTTCGCCTAAACGAATGGCTTCTTGCGGATCATGGGTTACCAAAATCACCGTTTTCCCTTGCAACAGTTCGCAGGCAAGATTTTGTAACTGTAAACGGGTGACCGCATCCAGGGCGGAAAAGGGTTCGTCCATTAAAATTAAATCGGCATCTTGCATTAAGGTGCGGGCCAGTGCCACCCGTTGACGTTGTCCGCCGGAAAGTTGATAACAAGGTTTATGCCAATGAGCCGCCATGCCGACGGCATGTAATAGTTCTTTGGCTTTCTCTTGGGTTTTGGCATTTTTCTGACCGCTAAGGTGCTGCGCCAACTGCACGTTATTCAACACAGAAAGCCATGGGAATAAACTGTCTTGCTGTGCTAACCAAGCCGCTTTGGTATGAGGGGCAAATTGGATATGCCCTTGTGTAATCGCTGCATTTTCCAATCCTGCAATGGCGCGAAGTAAGGTGGATTTCCCTACACCGGAACGCCCAAGTAGCACAACCCATTCCCCTTGTTCTACACGAAAATGAAGATCGACAAACAGCGGCTTGTGATCGAATTGCAAGCATAGATGTTGGATATCGAGACAATGCATCGCAGGCTAACTTAGCGAGGGAGGCAGAAAAGTGCGGTGGATTTTAAGAATGTTTTTAAAAAGAATGGCAATATAGACATGATTTAGTTTCCTACGTCAGTGTTAACTGTTTCAGGTTCACGGGTATTATCTCAGCCAATGGCACCCCGACTAATAATGGCGCAGAGTCTATCGAAAAAGAGCAGGAAAAACAAATTGCGCTGTTAAATTTTGTGATCCCCGTCATAGAGAAATTCTGTTCTTTCATGATGTTCCAAATCAGTTTTTCTGTATAAAACCTTGCCTTGTGCTAGAATGGCAACCTAATTTTGATAATGATTTTATTTAGGAAAAACTATGTCCCAACAAAAATCCGGACTCTCTTTTCTCTGGCTAAGTGCGGTCGCTTTTTTGCTTGATTTGCTGACGAAATATATCGTGGTACAAAAATTTGATTTGTATGAAAGCGTGAATGTTCTGCCGGTGTTTAATCTCACTTATGTACGAAATTATGGCGCGGCATTCAGCTTTTTGGCGGATCACGATGGTTGGCAAAAATATTTCTTTATTCTGTTGGCGATTAGTATTTCTCTGATGCTGGCGTATTTCATGAAGAAAAATCGTGCCGACCAAAAATTACAAAATTCAGCTTATGCCCTGATTATTGGTGGTGCACTTGCTAATATGGTGGATCGTGCCTACAACGGTTTTGTGGTGGATTTCTTTGATTTTTATTGGGACATTTATCATTACCCGGTTTTTAATGTGGCAGATATTGCCATTTGTATCGGCGCCGGTTTACTGGCATTAGATGCCTTTAAAGGTGATAAGAATAAACAAAAGAGCGGTCAAAAATGAAGATAATTTTAGCCAACCCACGCGGTTTTTGTGCCGGCGTCGATCGTGCCATCAGTATTGTTGAATTGGCGTTGGAAATTCATGGTGCGCCCATTTATGTACGTCACGAAGTGGTGCATAACCGTTTTGTGGTGAACGGCTTGCGTGAGCGTGGGGCTATTTTTGTAGAAGAACTGAGCGAAGTGCCGGATGGTGCCATTGTAATTTTCTCCGCTCATGGCGTATCCCAAGCAGTACGCCAAGAAGCCAAAGATCGTCGCTTGAAAGTCTTTGATGCAACTTGTCCGTTGGTGACCAAAGTACATATGCAAGTGGCGCGTGCCAGTAAAAAAGGCACGAAAGCGATTCTCATCGGGCACAAAGGCCATCCGGAAGTGGAAGGCACCATGGGGCAATACGGCAACCAAGAGGGCGGCATTTATCTCATTGAAAGTATTGAGGATATTGCTAACCTCCCGGTGAGCCACAACGATGATTTAACCTTTATGACGCAAACCACGCTGTCTTTAGATGACACGGCGGAAACCATCAGCGCGTTAAAAGAAAAATATCCTGCGATTCAAGGCCCGCATAAAAACGACATTTGTTATGCCACAACCAATCGTCAACAGGCGGTGCGTGAACTGGCAAAACAATCGGATTTAGTGGTCGTGGTAGGCTCCAAAAACTCCTCTAACTCTAACCGTTTGGCGGAGTTGGCTTCTCGAATGGGGGTGGCGTCCAAGTTAATTGATGATCCCAATGATATTCAGCCGGATTGGTTTAATGGCGTGCAAACCATTGGTGTCACCGCGGGTGCTTCCGCGCCGGAAGAATTAGTGCAATCGGTGATTGCGCGTATGAAAGAATTTGGCGTCACGGATGTAGAAGAATTGCAGGGGCTAGAAGAAAATATGTTCTTTGAAGTGCCAAAAGAATTGCGCGTAAAAGAGGTGAGTTAATTCTCTCCAACACTTGCTAAAGATGAAAAGAAAGTACGGTCAATATTTGAAACGTTTTGAATATTGACCGCACTTTTTCTTTGTTAAAAAGCGTAAAGAGACAAGCTGAAATAAAAAGCGGATAAATGTTATTGTCATTTATCCGCTTTAAATTAAGAGTAACTTACGTTAATTCACACTTGGATTACCAAGAATATTTAATGCCGACAGAGCCTTTATAGCCTTGACGTTTTGCGCCACTTAAAGAGTGTTCGTAGCGAACATCTGCATAAATATGTGAGTTAGCACTAGTTGCAAGTTGAGTACCTACACCAAATTCCCCCCAAGTTTTCGCAAATTTTTCATTGATATTATCTGCACCAATGTTGCTACCGGCAGTATTTCTGAAGTCATGCCATAAGTTTGCAGTGAAATAAAGGGTTCTGACTTTTTCACGAGCGGTTAGATCGTTGTAAGCAAGACGTGCACCTACGCGACCACGTAAACCGTGTTGTTTGTCTTGGTGTACAGAACGTAGATCATCGTTGAAGCGGCTTAATCCTAGGTATTGATAGATTAACTGTGCTTGCGGTTCAATGATCCAGCTGTCACCGTTATTCATTTTTTCTTTACCTAAAGCAAATGGATGACCAACTTCGCTTGATAATGCAACGCCGAAACCGTGGTTTTTAGCTTGTGAATCAAGAGCGTAATATTTATTTTTCACCCAAGAAAGTTGACCCACTAAGTCTAAGTAGCTGCCATTTTCAGCATAACGCGTATGTGTTACGCCGGCATGGAAGTTTTCGGTTTTCGCTTTGCCGGTGTATTTGTCATTAAGGACAACACCATTTTCAGCACGATATTCGTCATAGAATTTTGAATTTGCGTGCGTGTAACCCGCATAAATACCGGTTAAACGTTTTCCGCCGTTTTCAGTAGAAGTAACATCAAAGTCGTGACCGAATTGGAAACCGGAAAGGTTAGCCGTTAGGTTCAAACGCTCTTTACCATCCAAAGCAAGGTGTTTACCGATAATACGTCCCCAAGTTTGGTTGTTTGCTTGAGATTTTTCCCAAGAAAGCGCCTGATTTTCACCGCGACGTTGGTGTAATGTGCCGACTGTTTCATAGCCCACTTCTAAGTTCAATTTTGGCGCAAGTGTGTAGCCCGGTACGGAAGGTACATAAATTGCGTCACCATTTGTTGAAGTCACTGTCCAGAAATATTCGGTTGCGTTACCGACTCGTTTAGAAGCTAATTGTAGTTCACCTGCACCGGTGGTTCTTGTCATACCGGTAAAGTTATGTAAATTGCTTGAGCCTTGGACACGAATAACTGCGGTACTGTTTTTGCCTAAATCTGAAGCGATAGAGCCAATAGAACCGTCAACTAAGTTTTCCGCACCATTTGCTTTTAGGCTCACAACTTTTGTTACACCTTCTACATTGCCGGTGACTTCTAACAAGTCAGATTTGCCGTTATTCGGATCATTGGTATTCCACTGAGTATTCACTTTTAGAACGCCGTTATTCGCTGTGTAGTTGCCTTCCACAGTGAATTTGTCTCCGTAAGAACCATTGGCAAGTGTGATTTCACTATTATTATTGGTTAATGTGCCGTCAGAACCGTCTTGTTTAACCAGTTTGACTTTATAATCTGTTCCGGCAGAGCCTGTAGGGATGTGTTTAGAAGCATCCAATACACTACCATTATTTAGCGTTAACGCATTAATGGTAGAACGTTGTTCAGCTTCATCTTCTTTTTGGGCCAGTTCCCAAGTAGCTTGATTGTCTAATTTAACATCTAATTTAGAGTTCTCGTTGGCATTAGAACCTTGATGCATTAAACCAATAACTTTTGCTTGATTATCGATAGCAACACTGAGGTTAGATGTTCTCAATTGACCGGCTTTTGCTTCTACTAACCAACCATTTTTAGCAGCTTTCGCTTCACTTTCTTTACCCTTGAGGAGGAATTTAGCATCACCGTCTTTTGCATCGTCTAAATTTTCTTGTGCAACAATGAGGGAAGCGTCATCTGAAACCGTTTTGATTTTAGTATTATTTAAACGAACTTCTTGTTCTCTATATTTTTCTCCACGTAGGAGGACATCCATTGTGTCAAATACGATAGCCGAGCTGCCTGATTTAATTTCACCACTACTTGTGTCTGAATCAGCAATTAAGCGGGATTTTGTGCCAAAGAGACGAACGGCTGCAGAATCTTTCGTTGCTGTCGTATCAAGCACCATTTTTCCGGTAGAGTTGACTACAGCACCTTTATAATCGGCAGGTATATTATCACCAGGTTTGCCGATTTTTATAGCGGCGGAAGAAGTACCATTAGCTTTGATTGTAATCTCTGAATCTTTTAAATTGGCTTCTGCACCATTACCATTAATGTAAATGCCGACTAAATAACTGCCATTTTTGGCGGTTGTTTTATCTTCCACATTGATGGTGAGTTTTTTCTTGGAATTAAAAATTGGAACAGCCCCATTTTTTTGGAAAACTCTTACTCCGGATAATTGGTGACCAAATAAAGGTCTAGTACCTGGCCCGTTATCAACGTTGATTTCAGCATCATCATGTAAAGTCAATTTTGCTGTATCGGTTGGTGCACCACCACGCCAATCATAACCGACTGCAATGCCATAAGCTGCATTGGTATCAGCTGAGGCTAAATCAAGCCAGTTTTCATTGACAAAGGTGACATCAACATTGGTTTTACCTTGAATATCTAATGTTCTATCACCACGGACAATAATGCCTTTAGGACGAGTTTTGTCATGTTTGTTCTTATCTGCTGTGATATCAATCTTAACATCGTTGGTAATAACCGTGTTTTTATCTGTCGGTTCATATCCTACAGGCTCTCCCGTTTCTTGGGTTTTATCAATAGGAGCCAACGTGATATCAGCAGCAACGGCCAGTGTAGGAATTGATAAAGAAGAGACAATCAATGTGCTCAGAAATGTCTTTCTGAATTTTTCCTTGGTATTAAGTAACATAATGTGTTTCCTCCTGTTATGTTATATAGAAATAGAAAAGAACATTTTGTTGGTATAAAAATTATGCTAATTGTAGCAGGAAAATCAATTTAATGCATATGGAATGTTGATGTATAATTAATTGAAATCAAAAGAATAAATTAATTTTTAATTTTTAATTTTTTTATTATATTTAAAAAATGCAACAACCTTTAAACTCAATTTATTTGTTATGCAAACTGAAAATCATTTTCGTATTGTAAAAATGCAAATTCTCCGCCGTATTCAATATGGTTTACAGGTGACGGAAGAATATTTCAAACAAGTTTTTATACCTCCGCAAATTCATTATGAATTAAAAGGTGTCAAGGCAGGTGTTGCCTATTTGCAACGAAATACCATCAATTTTAACCGCACTTTATTGTTGGAAAATTCGGAAGAATTTATTCAGCAAGTGGTATTGCATGAGTTGGCCCATATTGTGGTTTATCAGCATTATGGCCATGTGCAACCTCATGGCAAAGAATGGCAATTTGTGATGCAAGAGATATTCCATTTGCCCGCAGAAACCTACCACCAATTTGATTTATCTTCCGTGCAGGGAAAAACCTTTACATATCACTGTGCTTGTCAAACTCATAAGCTCAGCGTCCGCCGTCATAATAAAATTCAGCGTGAAAGTGCGGTGTATTTCTGTCGCAAATGTAAAACCCAATTAAATTGGATTGGGGTGGAAAATGAAGAAAACTAACCGCTCCGTTTATTGCTTCGTTTCGGCTTATTTCCCATAAAAAAACACCTTCTTTTTTCTCGTTTCTCGATCTGCTTCACAAAAAAGTGCGGTCATTTTTCTGAACGTTTGTGCGGTGCATACAAAATCGCTAGATTAATGAAACCGAAATCAGTACAATCGCACCCTTATTTTTTCTATTGTTTAAAATGTAACCAAGAAATTTCGGTATCCGCCGTAATGTGTAATAACGAGGCTCCATGTCAGAACAAACAGTATCAGCGCAAGCTGTTGCCGAACCGGCAAAAAAAGTCAATTTAATGAATTTAACCCGTGCGCAGATGCGTGAATTTTTTGCCGAATTAGGTGAAAAACCGTTCCGCGCCGATCAGTTGGTGAAATGGATTTACCATTTTGGTGAAGACAATTTCGACAATATGACCAATTTAAACAAAAAATTACGGGAAAAATTAAAGTCCGTGGCAGAAATTAAAGCCCCGGAAGTGGCGGTGGAACAGCGTTCTGCTGACGGCACCATTAAATGGGCGATGCAGGTCGGCGATCAGCAAGTAGAAACCGTGTACATTCCGGAAGCGGATCGCGCCACGTTATGCGTTTCTTCACAGGTTGGTTGCGCATTGGCTTGTACTTTTTGTTCTACCGCGCAACAAGGTTTTAACCGTAATTTAACGGTGTCGGAAATTATTGGGCAAGTATGGCGCGCATCGAAAATCATCGGCAATTTTGGTGTGACAGGCGTGCGCCCGATTACCAATGTGGTAATGATGGGCATGGGCGAACCGCTATTGAATGTGGCGAATGTGGTGCCGGCGATGGAAATTATGTTGGACGATTTTGCCTACGGACTATCCAAACGCCGTGTGACATTATCCACTTCAGGTGTGGTACCGGCGCTCGATAATTTAAGCAAAATGATTGATGTGGCATTAGCGATTTCCTTGCACGCACCAAACGATGAATTGCGTGATGAAATCGTGCCACTAAACAAAAAATACAATATCAAAACCTTGATTGATTCGGTGAATCGCTATTTAAGCGTTTCCAACGCCAACCATGGCAAAGTGACCATCGAATATGTCATGTTGGATCATGTGAATGATCATGTGGAACACGCGCATCAATTAGCAGAAGTGTTAAAAAATACGCCATGTAAAATCAATTTGATTCCATGGAATCCGTTCCCGGAAGCACCTTATGCGAAAAGTTCTAATACGCGTATTGACCGATTCCAAAAAACCTTGATGGAATACGGTTTAACCGTGATTGTGCGCAAAACCCGTGGCGACGACATTGATGCTGCCTGCGGACAATTAGCCGGCGATGTCATTGACCGGACTAAACGTACTGCACAGAAAAAACGTTTTGGCGAGGCGATTGCCGTTCAAGTTCAGTAACCATTCAAACTCGGAGGAAAATAAATGGTTCATTTCTCGTTCTTTACTCGAATCATACCGTTTATTTTCCCCTTTCTGTTTTCTGCCTGTGTTTCCCAACAGGTATCATCTGATTTTGATAAACAACAGGCGGCAAAAGCTCGTGTTGAATTAGCGCTGGGCTATTTGCAGCAACGAGATTACAATCAAGCCAAGGCAAATTTAGATCGCGCGCTTTCTTATGCGCCCGATGACTATTTAGTGCATGCGGTGCGCGCTTATTTTTATCAGCAACAGGGCGATGTGATTCAAGCAGAGAAAGCCTATTTGACTGCTATTAAGTTAGACAAAAAGCAAGGTGATGTTTTCAATAATTTCGGTACCTTTCTTTGTTTGCAAGGTAAATATTCTGCCGCCTATGAGCAATTCCATAAAGCATTAAAGGCGCCTAATTATTATCGGCAGACTGATACTTACGAAAATCTTGCACTCTGTGCTTTATCAGCAAAGGATTTAACGGTTTATCAGGAAAATCTGTTAATGCTTGAAAAAATGGATCCGGAAAGAGCAAAAAAATTAGCTTTGCGGGCACAATAGTCGATCAAAGTGCGGTCATTTTTGCCAGTGTTTTTAGCCAATTATTTTGTGATTGCTTTTGTTCTCCGAAAATAGGTGAAAATGCCATTTAAAATTGATTTTGTACAGTGTGACAATTTCCATGTCAGATAACAATAACGCCATATAACTGTTGCAAAACCTGCCTTACCACCTTAAACTTTAGCACTTAATTTTTAGCTAAAAATACCATTCCTATGAATACATCTAAAACAACTCAAGAATCACAACATAGTGCACAAGAAATCACCATTGGTGATAAATTTCGTTTGGCAAGAGAAGCTTTAAATCTTTCATTGGAAGCCGTTTCTCAAGCCATTTCATTACGTCCTTCAATTCTGCAAGATATTGAAAATAATCGATTTATTCATGGCTCAACGCCTGCAACTTTTGTACGTGGCTATGTGCGTAGCTATGCAAAATTTCTCAAGATTGCAGACAGCGAATGGCTGAATGTGATTGATTTTGGTGACGAGCAACAAAATGACTTAGGTAAAAATGCTCGTGCGACCAGCTCTGTTAATCAATATTCCTCTCATAATCGTTGGGTAGGTTATTTGACCACCTTAGTTGTGCTTGTGGTGCTTGGCATGACAGGCATGTGGTGGTGGGAAAGCCATCAGCAATCCAATGCAGAGCGTGATAATTTAGTGAATTCTTATACCCAATTCTCAACAGAAACGCCAGCGACAGTAACCAATGTTGATAATGTGTCTGTGGTGACACAGCCGATTAGTCAGGCAGAAAATCATCTTGTTGAACCAGTATCGACTGAGGCTACTGTTGAAGTTAAGCCGCAAGAGAATGTGGTTGCGACACCAGTAGTTGTTGAAACAGAAGTCACACCGGCAAATGTGTTGCAATCGGAAATGACCAAAATCAACGGTGCAGAGCAAACGGCAGCCATGCCTGAAAGTTCACCAATGGAAACCGCCGCTACAACTACAACATCTTCTGTAACTGAAAGTGCGGTGGAAAATCCAAATGTTTCTGCGGTCGCGACAAATGATAATTTATACATTGAAGTGATCGGTAATTGCTGGATTAGTGTAAAAGACAAAAATCGTAAGGTGTTAGCACAAAAAGAATATAAGCAAGGCGATGTGTTAAGTTTTAACGAAGAAGAGCCTTATTCTTTAATTATCGGTGCGCCGGGGAATGTCAAAATTATTTATAGAGGCGAAGCTTTCCCATTAACACTTGACGGGCGTGTCGCAAAATTTAAATTACCTCAATAATGGGCGAACAATGTTAGAAAAGCCAAAAATTCAGCGTAGAGAATCCACGAAAATTTATGTGGGGAATGTACCTATCGGTGGTGATGCACCGATTGCGGTACAGTCTATGACCAACACAAGAACTACCGATGTTGAGGCCACGGTCGCGCAAATCAAATCGTTAGAGCGCGTAGGTGCCGATATTGTACGGGTGTCCGTGCCAACCATGGAAGCGGCGGAAGCCTTCAAATTAATTAAACAGCAAGTGAGCGTGCCATTAGTCGCTGATATTCATTTTGATTACCGCATTGCGTTGAAAGTCGCCGAATATGGTGTGGACTGTTTGCGTATCAATCCGGGTAATATCGGACGTGAAGATCGTATTCGCGCCGTGGTGGATTGCGCTAAAGATAAAAATATCCCAATTCGTATTGGGGTGAATGCCGGTTCACTGGAAAAAGACATTCAGGAAAAATACGGTGAACCGACGCCACAAGCCTTGTTGGAATCGGCATTGCGCCATGTTGAAATTTTAGATCGTTTGAACTTCGATCAATTTAAAGTGAGTGTTAAAGCCTCCGATGTGTATTTGGCGGTGGAATCCTATCGTTTACTTGCCAAGGCGATTAAACAGCCCTTGCATTTAGGTATTACTGAAGCCGGTGGTGCGCGTGCCGGTGCAGTGAAATCTGCCATCGGATTAGGTATGTTATTGGCTGAAGGGATCGGTGACACGTTGCGGGTGTCTTTAGCTGCGGATCCTGTAGAAGAAATCAAAGTGGGCTTTGATATTTTAAAATCACTGCGTATTCGTTCTCGTGGCATTAACTTTATTGCTTGCCCAACCTGTTCTCGTCAGGAATTTGATGTGATTGGCACGGTAAATGCGCTGGAACAACGTTTGGAAGATATTATTACGCCGATGGATGTGTCAATTATCGGCTGTGTCGTCAATGGTCCGGGAGAGGCGTTGGTGTCTGATTTAGGTGTCACCGGCGGCAATAAGAAAAGCGGCTATTATCTTGACGGTGAGCGCCAGAAAGAACGTTTTGATAACGATGATTTGATTAATCAATTAGAAGCAAAAATCCGCGCTCGTGTTGCGCAGCAAGATCCTAAAAATCGTATTCTTTAATTTTTAATAAACACAGGAAGTTATTGTGGCAAAAACTATTCAGGCAATTCGTGGAATGAACGATTGCTTACCAACAGAAACTCCCCTATGGCAATGGGTTGAGAATAAAGTGCGGTCTGTTTTAAGTGCGTATGGTTACGCGGAAATCCGTATGCCAATTGTGGAAAGCACACCGTTATTCGCCCGCGCTATCGGTGAAGTCACCGATGTGGTGGAAAAAGAAATGTTTACGTTTGATGACCGTGATGAAGAAAGTTTGACTTTGCGTCCGGAAGGCACGGCAGGTTGTGTTCGCGCCGGTATCGAGCACGGTTTGTTGTACAACCAAGAACAACGTTTATGGTATATGGGGCCGATGTTCCGTTATGAACGTCCGCAAAAAGGTCGTTATCGTCAGTTCCATCAAGTGGGCGTGGAGATTTTCGGGATTCCTAATCCGGAAATTGATGCGGAGCTTATCGCCTTAACCGCCCGTTTATGGAAGGATTTAGGCATTTTTGACCATGTTACGCTTCAACTTAACTCCATCGGTTCATTAGAGGCGCGTAAAAATTATCGTCAAGCCTTAGTCGATTTTTTACAAAATCACATCGATATTTTAGATGAAGACAGCAAACGTCGTTTAACCACCAATCCGTTACGGATTTTGGACAGTAAAGATCAACGTGTTCAAGAAGTGCTAAATGATGCACCGAAATTACACGATTATCTTGACGATGATTCCCGCGAACATTTTGCGCAATTATGCGCCTTGCTTGATAATTTAGGGATTCAATACGAAATCAATCAAAAATTAGTGCGCGGCTTGGATTATTACAACAAAACCGTATTTGAATGGGTGACATCCGCTTTAGGCGCGCAAGGTACCGTCTGCGGTGGTGGTCGTTACGATGGGTTGGTTGAACAGCTAGGCGGTCATGCCACAAGTGGTGTTGGCTTTGCTATGGGCTTGGAGCGTTTAGTCCTGTTGGTACAGGAAGTGAATACACAGATTACCTTGCCAAGTGCGGTGGATATTTACATCGTTTATCAAGGCGAAGGCACTACCGTAGCAGCCTTTAATTTGGCGGAAAAACTTCGTTCAGAATTACCGCACTTACGTACGCTTTTACACTGCAGTGGTGGGAATTTCAAAAAACAATTTAAACGAGCCGATAAAAGTGGAGCGAAGTTAGCCTTGGTCATCGGCGAAGATGAAGTGAAAAACCAACAAGTGGTGGTAAAAAACTTGTTGCAACATAGTGAACAAGCGGTTGTGGCATTAGGCGACATCATTAATCACATTCAAAACACATTCAAATAAGGAAAAAACATGGCGTATACCATTGAAGAAGAACAAGAACTCAGTGCTATTAAAGCGTGGTGGCAAGAAAACTATAAGTTTATTATTGTTTGTTTTGTCATTGCATTTGGTGGCGTATTCGGTTGGAACTACTGGCAATCTCATCAGTTACAGAAAATCCACAATGCCTCTGCCGAGTATGAGCAAGTGTTGTTTAACTATGCAAAAGATCCGAAAGCACAAGAAGAGCAGTTTTCTCAATTTATCAAAAATAATGAGAAAACCGGCTATGCGGTGTTAGCGTTGTTAGATAAAGCAAAGATTGCGGTAGAGAATCAAGATTTTGCACAGGCTGAAGACGCGTTAAAACAGGCAGTAGCACAATCAACGGATGATGTTTTATCTTCTGTCAGTGCATTACGTTTGGCTGCGGTGCAATTCCAACTTGGGCAATTTGATCCTGCGTTGGAAAGTTTGAAGTTAGTGAAAGATCAAGCTTGGAATGGCGCTAAGAATATGTTGGTCGGCGATATTCAGTTGGCGAAAGGTGATAAGGACGCAGCGAAAAGCGCTTATCAGCAAGCTCAACAGAATGCTACGCCGTTAGAGCAACAACTCATTCAAGTGCGGTTAAATAATTTATAGTTTTTGAGGCTTGGTTTTCCCAAGCCTTTCTTTTGTCCTGAATAAGGTATGCCTATGTCATTGAATAAATGTCACATCCCCGTTCCACCGCCATTAATTTTTGTTTTTTGTGCATTGTTGATGAAATTCCTTCCGCCTGTTTTGCAATTTCCCTCTTCTTTGTGGTTGGTGATTGTATTCGGCGGAATGGGTTGCGTCATTGGAGCAGCCAGTGTTTTGCAGTTTTTATTGACGAAAACAACCTTGAATCCCTTTCAACTTGAAACGGCTTCTCAATTAGTCACCGGTGGTATTTATCGTTTGAGCAGAAATCCGATGTATCTCAGCCTTGTTTTTATTTTATTGGCTTGGATGGTTTATCTCGGTTCACTGTCGGCGTTGTTTGGTGTAGGGTTATTTATTTGGTATGTCACCAAATTCCAAATTAAACCGGAAGAAGAGGGACTCAAGCGTTTATTTGGGGCTGAGTTTACAGACTATTGCCAGCGTACGCGTAGATGGTTATAACAGCAATTATAAAGATAAAATTTCTTTAACGAAGGGAATCGTTAGTTTACGTTGCGCCTGTAATGAAGCTTGATCGAGTTTTTCTAACGCATTAAATAAGGTTTTCATATCCCGTTCTAAACGTTTGAAGAGAAAATTAGCCGTTTCGTCAGGTAATTCAATGCCGCGTTGATGTGCCGCCAGTTGTAAGACCGCTATCTTTTGTTGATCATTTACCGGCATTAATTGATACACTTCGCCCCATGTAAGACGAGACGCCAAATCCGGTAAATGGGCTGATAAATTGGTCGGAGATTGATCCGCGCTGATCACTAAAAGCGTTTTTCCGGTTTCTCGGATTCGATTAATTAAATCGAAAATAGCCACTTCCCAATCCGGATTGCCAATCACTTCTTGTAAATCATCCAAACACACTAATTCTTGTTGCTCTAGATTTTCCAGTACTGCCGGAGAGAAATATTGTGCTTTATTCAAAGGCACGTATAGCGCAGGTCGTTGATGCGTTAAGTAATGATGACAAATAGCTTTTAATAGATGGCTTTTCCCGTAACCACGCTGACCCCAAAGATAGAAAAAAGGTTGGCTGAGATGGGAAAAGTTTTTTTGTAGAGAGCTGAGCAGAAGCTGATTGTTTTCCGCGTAGAAATTTTCCAGGGTGTCATTATCAAATTGATGAATAGGGAGAGGAAGTTGGAAATATGGCTCGCTCAAATCAAATACCGAAAATGCTGAAATAAAGTCTGGTAAGAATAAACGAAATTTTTAAAATTAGAAAGTCATTAGCGGATATTTTTCCTTTCCGCTAATGACTGTTACATATGCCTTTTATGCGGCTTCGTTTTTCGCTTTAGGTAATACCAAGTTCAAAATGATGGCAACCACGGCACAAAGGCTGATTCCTTTTAAGGACACACCACCGACGTCAACGAACATGTTACCGATACCAAATGTCATGACCACCGCAATGATGCAAAGGTTACGTGCCTCGGTGACATCGACTTTGGCGCGGATCAAGGTGCTCATGCCCACAACGGCAATGGAACCAAACACCAACATCATGATACCGCCCATCACGATGGTTGGGATGGTAGATAAAAAGGCACCGACTTTTCCACAGAAGGAAATGGCAATTGCCCAGACCGCCGCCCAAGTCATGATATTTGGATTGAAATTACGGGTGAGCATGACTGCACCGGTGACTTCTGCATAGGTTGTATTTGGTGGACCGCCTAATAATGATGCTGCGCTCGTTGCGATACCATCACCCAACAAAGTACGATGTAAGCCCGGTTTTTTGATGAAGTCTTTGCCGGTGACGGAACTAATCGCCATAATGCCGCCTACGTGTTCCACGGCGGGCGCAATGGCAATTGGCAGTAAATATAAAATGGCTTCCAATTTAAATTCAGGTGTGGTGATGTTTGGCAGACTAAACCAAGGCGCCTCTAAAACCGGTTGGAAATTAATGAGCCCCATGAAAAGGCATAGAACATAACCGACGGTGATACCGAACATAATTGGGATAAGTTTCATTAGCCCTTTGGAGAAGACCGCCACGCACAAGGTTGTGATGAGGGTTACCATAGACACTAAAACAGCATCATTGTATTGGTAAGCGCTATTTTTACCGAGTGCCATATCGACAGCGACCGGCGCTAAGCCCATACCGATGATAATAATGACCGGACCCACGACTACTGGAGGGAAAATGCGTTCTAATGCTGCAGCACCACGTAATTTGACTAATGTACTCAGCGCTAAATAAACCAAGCCTGCACAGGCTAAACCGCCCATTGTGGCAGGAATACCCCAAGTGGCGACACCATATTGAATCGGGGCAATAAAGGCAAAAGAAGAGGCCAAGAAAATCGGCACTTGTTTGCCGGTACAAAGTTGGAATAATAAAGTACCGATACCAGCGGTGAGCAAGGCTGTATTGGCATCTAATCCGGTAATTAACGGTACTAAAACCAATGCACCAAAGGCAACGAATAGCATTTGTAAACCCACAAATGCTTGTTTAATGGAGCTCTGTTGCTCCGTGATTGCAGCTTGTGTTGTATGTGCCATGTAAGTTTCAACTCTCTGTCTGAATTAACTTAAAAAGTGCGGTCATTTTTCGAAACATTTTCATTTCTTTTGACCGCAAAAGAGGCGGATAAAAATCCGCCTAACGTGTTAATAAAATTTCCGGTTTCAGGATTATTTCGTACCGAAAATTTTATCTCCTGCATCACCTAAACCCGGAATGATATAACCGTTTTCGTTTAAGTGATCATCAATTGCCGCGGTGTATAATTCAATGTCCGGATGCGCTTTTTCTAATGCAGCAAGACCTTCTGGTGCGGCAACTAATACTAAAACTTTAATGTGTTTGCACCCTTTTTGTTTGAGCAAATCGATGGTTGCAATCATGGAACCACCGGTTGCTAGCATCGGGTCAACAACGATAGCTAAACGTTCATCTAAATCGCTGGCTAATTTTTGGAAATAAGGCACCGGCTCAAGGGTTTCTTCATTACGGTACATACCGACAACGCTGATACGCGCACTTGGAACGTGCTCTAACACACCGTCCATCATGCCAAGGCCTGCACGTAGAATCGGTACAACAGTGACTTTTTTACCTTTGATTTGGTCAATCTCAACCGGACCGCACCAACCGTCAATAATGACTTTTTCCGTTTCTAAATCGGATGTCGCTTCATAAGTTAATAGACTTCCGACTTCTGTTGCCAATTCACGGAATTTTTTCGTGTTAATTTCTGCTGCGCGCATTAAACCCAATTTGTGTTTCACTAAAGGGTGTTTGACTTCAACTAATTTCATTTTTATCTCCTTAATATTAGACGGTTCGCTGCGAAAAATAAATCGCGGAATAATATATCAAAGCCTGTTGCTTCTCAAATTTAGCTCAAAAATAATGCCTATGACATCATAGGCATTACGCTTGATTATTGCTCTTGGTTAATAAATGAGTCGTTTATCTCAATTTTCGCTTTAGTGCGTAGTGCATTTAATAAACTGTTTTGTAAGCTCACTTGAGAGAGTTGCTCAATTTGCACGGCAAATTGCTTTTGCTCTTGTTCGGTTAATTTGCCATCAACCACTTTATCTAATGCAATGATAACGACATCACCATTTGCATTGCTAGCGGCTTTATAGGTAGTTTTACCTTCTTCCGGCTTCGCCATGGAAAATACCGTATTGTTTAACACAGGATCTTTATTTTCGGCAAAGACCCAAGTTTGTTCTGCACCAAATTTTACGCCTTCAACAGACTTGCCTTCAGATAAATTTTGGACAATTTGTTCTGCTTGAGCTAATACGACTGCTTCTGCTTTTTGATGTTTTAAATGTGCGGTAATGTCAGCTTTGGCTTCATCTAATGTTTTGATGCTTTGAGGTTTATGATCAAGCACACGAACGACGACAGAATGTTGTTCACCCACGTTCATCGGTTCAGAGTTGCTACCGCCTTGGGAAAGATCAGAATCGAAAACCGCAGAAACGACATTAGGATAATTCAGTTCAGCAGGAATATCATCACGAGAAAAATATGCCGTTTCTTGTACTTTGACACCGCCTACTTCTGCAGCCGCATTCAATGAAGAAGGATCTTCAAATGCTTTTTCTGCAACACGTTTTTCAACGGAATAAAATTGTGTATTGACTAAGTTTTGACGGATTTGTGCCGCGATCTGCGCTTTTACGCTTTCTAATGGTTGTAACTGTGGCTCTTTGCGTTCTTCCACCAAAATAATATGGTAGTGATTGTCAAGATTTACCGGTTGGCTATATTGACCAACAGCTAAGGCATTTGCAGCATCTTCAAAAACTTTTGGAAATTCACCCGCACTTACCCAGCTTAAATCCCCACCGCGCTCTGCACTGGTTGGATCAATCGAGTGATTTTTTGCCAAATCTGCAAAATTTGCTCCATTTTGTAGCTGTTGGTATAGCTCTTGTGCTTGCTGTTCTGTTTTTACTTGAATATGGGCTAAGCGTTGTTGTCCTTGGGTTGTGAATTGGGGTTTATTATCTTGATAATATTGTGCAATTTCTACATCAGTAATGTTGATATTGTTCTCCATCGCCGCGCCGGATAAGTCGAGGTATTGTACTTTTACAGTTTCCGGAATGGTAAACTCAGCTTTGTGTGCATCGTAGTAAGCTTGAATTTCTTCATCGCTAACTTCTTGTTTGGCAATTTCATTGGCTAAAGGTAAATTTGCTAAACGAATTTGACGGCTTTGGAAGAAAAGTTTTGCTAATTTTTCTTGTTGAGCAGGGACGCTAAAGGTAGTAGTGCCTAAACCGCTTTGTAATTGTTCTAGGCGTAATGCTTCGCGAACATAACCGGCATAGGTTTCAGCAGAAATCCCATTATTTTGTAGTGTTTGTTGATATAGCGTATTGTCAAATTTGCCATTATTTTGGAAAGTTGGCGTGGTGACGATTTCTTGTTTAATACGTGCATCGCTAACACCTAATTTAAGTTCGTTAGCGTATTGGCGTAGTAGTTCTTGATCAATTAAAGAGGCAAGTACTTGACGTTTAAGATTGGCCACTTGTGCCGGTGAATCGATTTCTTGAGGCGTTAAATTACGTGATGCAATATTGTATTGATTTTGAAACGCTTGTTGTGAAATTTCTTCTCCGTTCACTTTTGCTGCTGAGTTATCCACTCGGGTATAAAGATAACCTGCCATCGAGCTGATAACAAATGTGACAGTAATAAAACCAAAAAGAAACTTGGAGGCCCAGTTAGTTGAGGCTCCGTGTAGTTTTTCCATTACCATGAAACGTATCCTATAAAAATAAAGCAAAAGTTTGCACGATTATAATCTAAAGCGCCTTTACACGCACTAGCAAAATAAAAAAAGCCAAATTATTCGATGATAATTTGGCTTTTTAAAAACGTTTAATTAATTGACCGCACTTGGAGAAATACTTTTCTTACGACGACTGCTTTTCACCGCAGAAATCGGTTCAAGCTTTACGAACTCAACACTGCTTGGTGG
The DNA here is from genome assembly GCF_018128305.1 of Aggregatibacter sp. oral taxon 513. NCBI lineage: Bacteria > Pseudomonadati > Pseudomonadota > Gammaproteobacteria > Pasteurellales > Pasteurellaceae > Aggregatibacter > Aggregatibacter sp. oral taxon 513. Next base: position 1,529,032 of record NZ_CP072381.1, on the reverse strand, counting down.
GTTTTCCAACGCAATGGTTAACACTTCATCGATGGTTTCTACCGCATGAATGTTCAAATCACGTTTGGCGTTTTCCGGAATATCTTCCAAATCTTTCACATTGTCTTTTGGAATAATCACTGTTTTAATGCCGCCACGGTGGGCTGCCAATAATTTTTCTTTTAAACCGCCAATTGGTAATACTTTGCCACGTAGGCTGATTTCACCGGTCATCGCCACTTCCGATTTCACCGGATTACCGGTTAAGCAGGATACCAATGCGGTGCACATGGCAATCCCTGCGCTCGGACCGTCTTTTGGTGTCGCACCGTCCGGAACGTGAATATGAATATCGCGTTTTTCGTGGAATTCCGGATTAATGCCTAATTTATCTGCACGGGCGCGTACGACAGTCATTGCCGCTTGAATGGATTCTTTCATTACATCGCCCAAGGAGCCTGTGTAACTGAGTTTACCTTTCCCTAGCACTGAGGCGGTTTCAATCGTCAGTAAATCGCCGCCGACTTCCGTCCATGCCAAACCGGTGACTTCGCCAACACGATTTTGCGTATCTGCACGACCAAATTCAAAGCGTTTCACGCCAAGGTAATCGTGTAGATTTTTCGCCGTCACTTTGATGGATTTTAATTTCTTATCTAACAGTAACGTTTTTACGGCTTTACGGCATATTTTTGAAATTTCACGTTCTAAATTACGCACACCGGCTTCGCGAGTGTAATAGCGGATAATATCCACGATCGCACTGTCATCAATGGTTAATTCACCAGCTTTTAACCCGTTGCGTTCCATTTGTTTGTTGATCAAATGGCGAGTGGCGATATTCAGTTTTTCATCTTCTGTATAACCGGATAAACGAATCACTTCCATACGATCTAATAATGGCGTTGGAATGTGCATGGAGTTTGAGGTCGCCACAAACATGACATCGGATAAATCGTAGTCCACTTCCAAATAATGATCGTTGAAATGGGCGTTTTGTTCCGGATCCAATACCTCTAATAAAGCAGAAGCTGGATCGCCACGCATATCAGAAGACATTTTGTCGATTTCATCTAACAAAAAGAGTGGGTTTTTTACACCGACTTTTGCCATTTTTTGAATCAATTTGCCTGGCAAGGAACCAATATAGGTTTTACGGTGACCACGAATTTCTGCTTCATCACGCACGCCGCCTAATGCCATACGCACATATTTACGCCCTGTTGCATTGGCAATAGATTGTCCTAAAGAGGTTTTACCGACACCAGGAGGGCCTACCAAGCAAAGAATTGGCCCTTTTAATTGATTTAAACGGGTTTGCACGGCAAGGTATTCCAAAATACGCTCTTTCACGCGCTCCAAACCATAGTGATCGGCATCTAAAATTTCTTGTGCTTTAGCGAGATCTTTTTTCACTTTGGTGCGTTTATGCCAAGGCACTTGAATCATCCAGTCAATATAACTGCGCACAACAGTGGCTTCAGCCGACATTGGCGACATCATTTTCAGTTTTTGCAATTCAGCTTCGGCTTTTTCACGTGCTTCCAAAGGCATTCTTGCCTCTTCAATTTTTTGACGAAGCTGTTCAATTTCACTTATCGCATTTTCTTCTTCGCCAAGTTCTTTTTGAATGGCTTTAATTTGTTCGTTTAAGTAATAATCGCGCTGACTTTTTTCCATTTGTTTTTTCACGCGACTACGAATGCGTTTTTCCACCTGTAATAGATCCGCTTCGGACTGCATTAAACCCAGCAAATACTCAAAACGTTCCACTACATTGGTCATTTCTAGTACGGTTTGTTTTTGGGCAACGGAAACCGGTAAATGGGAGGCTAAGGTGTCACTAACTTGTTCCAAATTTTCAATTTGTTGAAGTGCGGAAAGGATATCCGGCTGTACTTTCTTATTCAAATTCACATAGTTTTGGAATTCATCTAAGGCTGCTTTGTGAACAACTTGTAATTCTTTTTTATTACCAAGCGTGCTATTAAGCGGCTCTACCTGTGCTTGAAAATGTTCACCGGAATCTTCAATTTGATGAATTTTGGCGCGCTGTTGTCCTTCCACTAACACTTTCACGGTGCCATCAGGAAGTTTGAGCAACTGGATAATATTGGCAATGGTGCCGACATCATATAAATCGTCAATGGACGGTTCTTCTAATTCTGCCTGTTTTTGCGAAACCAATAACAGCTGTTTGCCATTATTCATGGCATCATCAAGGCTGCTAATGGATCTTGGTCTGCCTACAAATAACGGCATGACCATAAAAGGAAACACGACGACATCGCGCAATGGCAATACCGGTATGGTTTGTAATTCTGATTTTTTTGCTCTCATCATGTACTCTCTTATCTAAATTCCGTTGATTTCGCCTAATATTGGGGTGGATTCCGTAAATTCAAGCATCAAAAGGATATGCCAACACATAAAAGTGCGGTGATTTTTTAACGTGTTTTTATTGTTGAAAATGTTGCTCAGTATAACTGAAATAGATTGGAACAAATAAAGATTAAAAAAGAAAATTCATTAAGAATGGCGGTGAGAGAGGGATTCGAACCCTCGATGCAGTTTCCCACATACACGCTTTCCAGGCGTGCTCCTTCAACCACTCGGACATCTCACCGTGATTAGGACGTGCGAACTATAAGGATTTCATTGAGCCTCGTCAAGTATTTTTGTGATTTGCCCCATCAGACGATAAAAATTTCGCCAATAATCAGGTAAAATAAGCATCCACTCATGGTTATTCCATTCAATTTCTCATCTACGATTATGAATTATGTTAAAAAAATGGTTTCTTTCTAAAAATGTGTTTCTTGCGGTGAAACCTTTCAGTGCGTTGAAAGACAGCTTTCACGCGGGCTATAGCTCCCGTCATTTGGTTAAAGATATTATTGCCGGTTTGACTGTGGGGATTATTGCTATTCCGCTTTCCATGGCATTGGCGATTGCCAGTGGTGTGCCGCCGCAACATGGTTTGTACACGGCAATTATTGCGGGAATGATTATTGCGTTAACGGGGGGATCCCGTTTTAATATTTCGGGGCCTACCGCCGCATTTGTAGTCATTTTATATCCTGTGACGCAACAATTCGGACTAAGTGGCTTGTTGATGGCGACATTATTGTCAGGCATTATTTTAGTATTAATGGCGCTGTTCCGTTTAGGGCGACTAATTGAATATATCCCGTTGCCGGTGACACTCGGTTTTACATCGGGGATCGGTATTGTGATTGCCACGTTGCAAATTAAGGATTTTCTCGGTTTAAGTATTGAAAAGATGCCTTCTCATTACCTTGAAAAAGTACAAGTTATTTTGACCGCACTTTCAAGTATCAGCTGGGCGGATACCGCAGTAGGCATTATCACACTCATCGTATTAACCCAATGGCATAAACTTCGTTTACCGATTCCGGGTCATTTACCGGCAGTCATTATTGCGACTTTATTATCTTTAGGCTTAACTCATTTTGGCTTTTCTGTGGCGACGATCGGAACCGAATTCCAATATACGCTTTCCGATGGCAGCACAGGTTTTGGTATTCCAAATGTTTTGCCTGAATTTGTACTGCCGTGGAATATTCCTGATCTTCATGGCAACGTAATTGACTGGAATTTCGATACCATTCAACGACTGCTTCCTGCAGGGTTCTCAATGGCGGTTTTAGGTGCCATTGAATCTCTCTTATGTGCTGTTGTGTTAGATAACATGACGGACACCAAGCACCATTCCAATAACGAATTATTGGCGCAAGGATTAGGCAATATCGCATCACCGTTCTTCGGTGGTATTACCGCCACTGCGGCAATTGCCCGTTCAGCCGTTAACGTTAAATCTGGTGCGGTGTCACCACTTTCCGGCGTGGTGCATGCGCTATTAGTGCTGTTTGCCTTGTTATTTTTTGCGCCGGCGCTTTCTTATTTGCCGTTGTCGTCTATGGCAGCATTATTGCTGGTGGTGGCTTGGCACATGGCGGACTTGCCACAAATTATTCAGTTAATTCGTCGCTCCGGGCGTAATGAAATCACCGTGTTATTGGTTTGCTTGGTATTGACCGTGTTATTCGACATGGTGATCGCCATTTCTGTGGGCGTGTTGTTGGCAAGCTTGCTGTTTATTCGCACCATCGCTGAAATGACCAAATCCATCAGCATTGCTGTGCCGGAGGATTTAGATGATGTCTTAATTTATCGTATTAGCGGACCGCTCTTTTTCGCTGCAGCAGATAATTTATTTGCTGATTTACATGATAAGACTGTACACACCGACCACGAAATTAAACACATTGTTTTACAATGCGATGCGGTGACGGTATTGGATACCGGGGGAATTCACGCACTTACGCGTTTTGTGCAACATATGCTCCCACATCAACAGCTTTATATGTGCAATATGCAATTCCAACCGTTACGTACTATCGTGAAATCCGGTAGCTTACCGGAAATTAAAAAAATTAATTTCACGGCGGATTTGGCGGAGGCACTGAATAAAATTCTGGAATTTGAGGGCATCGAAATTAAACACTAGCCCGACAATAAAAAGATAAAAAAGGAGAGAGTATGTCTTTGACGTTAGCCCAAATTACCGAGCAACTTCGTGAACTTAAAGTCGTGCCGGTGATTGCCTTGGATCGAGCAGAAGATATTTTGCCACTGGCAGATACGTTAGCAAACAATGGTTTACCGGTAGCGGAAATTACATTTCGTTCGCCAGCCGCTGCGGAAGCCATCCGTTTACTGCGCCAACAACGACCGGACTTTTTGATTGCTGCTGGAACAGTGTTAAACGCTGAGCAGGTTGTCGCCGCGAAAAACAGTGGGGCTGATTTTGTGGTCACACCGGGGTTTAACCCGAAAATTGTGCAATTATGCCAAGATTTAGATTTACCGATCACGCCGGGGGTCAATAATCCGATGGCTATTGAAGCGGCATTAGACATGGGGATCGAAACCGTGAAGTTCTTTCCGGCAGAGGCTTCGGGCGGAGTAAAAATGATCAAAGCCTTGTTGGGGCCTTATTCTCAGTTAGACATCATGCCTACAGGAGGCATTGGGATGCAGAATATTAAGGAGTATTTGGCGATTTCAAATGTATTGGCATGTGGTGGTTCTTGGTTTGTTGAGAAGAATCTGATTAATGCGAAAAATTGGCAGGAAATTGGGCGATTAACAAAAGATGTTGTGGAATGGGTTAATTCCTAGTTAAAGGTAATAAAAAGTGCGGTGGGTTTAAAAACAGGTTCAAAATCCACCGCATTTTTTTTATTTTATTTTTAGAACAACACGCGTGTGCGAATTGTGCCCTCAATATGACGCAATTTATCGATCAATGGTGCGGAATCGTCGGTTTCCACATCAATGACAACATAGCCGATTTTCGGATCGGTCTGTAAATATTGCGCAGCGATATTAACATTGGCCTCAACGAAAATTTGGTTGATTTTGGTCAAGATACCCGGACTGTTTTCGTGAATGTGCAACAAGCGTTTGGAGCCTTCGTGTTCCGGTAGAGACACTTCCGGGAAGTTAACGGAAGATAAGGTTGAGCCGTTGTCGGAATATTTCACAAATTTTCCGGCGACTTCAAATCCAATATTTTCTTGTGCTTCAGCGGTAGAACCACCGATGTGCGGCGTTAAGATCACATTATCGAATTTGCGTAATGGGGAAATAAATTCTTCGTTAATGGATGCCGGCTCTTCCGGGAATACGTCGATTGCCGCACCGCGTATTTTGCCTTCTTCTAATGCTTTGGCTAACGCGTCAATGTCCACAACGGTTCCGCGTGCCGCGTTAATCAGAATGGCGTCTTGTTTTAATTGGGCAATACGTTCTGCGCTGATTAAGTTGCGGGTAGATGGCAATTCAGGTACGTGCAGGGAAATGACATCGCAAGAACCGAGCAATTCTTCCAAGCTACGAACTTGTTTGGCGTTGCCTAGAGGAAGTTTGTTTTCAATGTCGTAGAAATGGACATCCATCCCCATGGATTCGGCAATAATACTCAGTTGTGAACCGATATGGCCGTAACCCACGATCCCTAATTTTTTGCCACGTACTTCGTGTGAACCCACCGCCGATTTATTCCATAAACCACGGTGCACATCGGCATTGGCTTGCGGAATGTTGCGCATTAATAATAGGATTTCACCTAACACTAATTCTGCCACAGAACGCGTATTAGAGAACGGCGCATTAAAGACCGGAATACCGCGTACTTTCGCCGCATTTAAATCCACTTGATTGGTACCGATACAGAAACAGCCGATGGCGATCAATTTCGGTGCGGCTGCAATCATTTCTTCGGTTAAATGGGTGCGCGAACGTAAGCCGATAAAGTGGGCATCTTTGATGGCTTCTTTTAATTCATCACCGTCTAACGCTTTTTTGTAGTAATCAATGTTGGTGTAGCCTGCGGCGTGCAAGGTGTCTAGAGTGCTTTGGTGAACTCCTTCCAACAACACAAATTTGATTTTATTTTTATCTAATGAAACTTTTGATGTCATATTTGTCTCCGATTATTTTTAAATGATTTTTGCACCTTCCGGTGTGCCGACAATCACGGTGTTTGCCGGGCGTAAAGCGAATACGCCGTTAGTAACGACGCCTGCAATGTTATTTAATTCTTTTTCCATTTCCACCGGATTCATAATAGCAAAATTATGTACGTCTAAAATGATGTTGCCGTTATCGGTGACGACGCCTTCGCGGTATTCCGGTGCGCCGCCAAGTGTGACTAATTTACGTGCCACTTGTGAACGTGCCATTGGGATAACTTCAATCGGTAACGGGAAAGTTGAGCCTAACACATCCACTTGTTTGCTGCTATCCACGATGCAGATGAAATTTTTTGCAAGTGCAGCCACAATTTTTTCACGGGTTAATGCCGCGCCGCCGCCTTTGATCATCATTTTTTGTGGGTTGATTTCATCCGCGCCATCCACATAAATATCTAAACTGGAAACGTCATTTGTACTAAAAACTTCAATACCTTGCTGGCGGAGGCGTTCTTCTGAATTTTTCGATGCTGCCACCGCGCCTTTAATTTGATCTTTTAGCGTTCCCAAGGCTTCGATAAAGCAATTCACGGTCGAACCGCTCCCCACGCCTACGATCATATCCGGCTTCACAAATTGCAAAGCCGCTTGCGCGGCGATTTTTTTCATTTCAAGTTGATTCATTTTTTCTCCTTACATCACAAAATTACGCGGTTAAATCGCGTAAACGATTGCGTTTACTTTAATCAGTTTCCTTGGCATAAACAAGTAGAGATACGTTATTCCGGCAAAAAGGCTTCTAATAGCTCGTTTAAAAACAGTTTTCCATGCTCGGTGACTTGCCAAGTGCGGTCGGTTTCCGTGATGAATTTTTGATCCAGCGCCCAAGCCATCGTCTTATCTACCGCACTTAATGACAAGCCGGTGAATTGTTCAAATTCACCTTTCGGCACGGCTTCCAACAAGCGAAAACGATTCATAAAGAATTCAAAAGGGCGATCTTCAGCGCTGACGTCCCGTTCTTCGTACAAATATTCGCCGCGCATGTAGCCTTTTGGGTGTTTGGTTTTGCTGTAACGCAAAATTTTCCCGTTTGGAAAACTGAGTTTGCCGTGTGCACCGCAACCAATGGCAAGATAATCGCCGAAGCGCCAATAATTTAAATTGTGTTGGCACTGAAAGCCCGGTTTGGCGTAGGCTGAAGTTTCGTATTGTTGATAGCCTGCAGCCGTTAATAACTGATGACCTTGCTCAAAAATATCCCACAATTCATCGTCATCAGGCAGTTTCGGTGGACGGTAGGCAAACATCGTATTCGGCTCGATGGTGAGCTGATACCAAGACAAATGCGGCGGTGCCAGTTCAATGGCTTGATGTAAATCATCTAAGGCTTCGTTTAATGTTTGGTTGGGTAAACCGTGCATTAAATCCAAATTAAAACTACGCAGAGAAGAAACACGGGCAAAACCTACCGCACTTTTCGCCTCGGCAGCATTATGAATACGCCCGAGTTTTTGCAATTTTTCATCAGAAAAACTTTGAATGCCCATGGAAATACGATTGACGCCGGCTTGTACATAACCTAAAAAACGTTCGGCTTCAGCCGTACCAGGATTGGCTTCGAGGGTAATTTCAATGTTGGGTTCAAAAGGAATGCGTTGCTCGATTTGATGTAATAAATAGGCGATGTTTTCTGCGCTAAACAGGCTCGGTGTGCCGCCACCGATAAAAATAGAATGTAATGGGCGCTGTTGCACGCTTTCCTGATAACGTGATAAATCCGCCGTTAAATCGGTAAGTAAATGGCGCACATACGCCTGTTCGGGAATAGTGCCTTTTTGCGCATGCGAGTTGAAATCGCAATACGGGCATTTTTGCACACACCAGGGAATATGAATGTATAAACTCAGCGGTGGTAACCGCAACGGATTTAACGGCGGTGTTATCATTAGTGAACGACCACCGCAGTACCGCTTGCCACAATCATAAACATGCTTTTGGCATCGGAGGTGATGGTGGTGTAATTAACTTCTACGCCCACAACGGCATTAGCGCCTAATGCTTGAGCATTTTTTTGCATTTCATCTAACGCTTCTTTGCGCGATTTGGTAATGCGTGATTCATACATGCCTGAGCGTCCACCGATAATGTCGGTAATGCCGGCAAAAAAGTCGCGGATAAAATTCGAACCGGCAACCACTTCGCCGAACACCAGTTGTTTATATTCGACAATTTGTTTGCCTTCGATGTGAGGCGTAGTGGTAATAATCATCTTTTACTTTCCTTAAAATTCATTGTGAAAACTGACCGCACTTTAGGCGCCCAATTTGGCTTTAAGTACGGCTAATGCACGGGCACGGTGGGAAATTTTCTTTTTCTCGGCAGTTTCCAGTTCGGCAAAGGTGCAACCTGTCTCCGGGCTGAAAAAGAGTGAGTCATAACCAAAGCCATTGTCGCCTTTTTCTTCAAAAGTAATGACACCGTGACATGCGCCTTGCGCAATAATCGGGGACGGATCGGTTGGATGTTGTAATAACACGATGGTGCTAACAAATTGCGCACTGCGGTGCTCGGTTGGCACATTCGCCAATTCCGCTAACAATTTTTCACGATTTTTCGCATCAGCCTGTTCACCATCTACGCCGGCATAACGTGCGGAATATAAGCCCGGCGCGCCGTTTAACGCTTCAACCACTAAGCCGGAATCGTCAGCAATCGCCGGTAAACCGGATTTTTCCGCTGCATAGCGGGCTTTTAAAATGGCGTTTTCTACAAAGGTTAGGCCGGTTTCTTCCGGGCTGTCGATGCCTAAGTCGGTTTGGGCGATAACCTCAAAACCGAAATCTGCTAACACATCTGCCATTTCTCTGACTTTACCCTGATTGCCGGTGGCTAAAACAATTTTTTGTTTCATGCTTGCTCTCTTACTTGTTTTGTGAAGTGCATTTTGAAAAATGCCTCGTATTATAACGCACCCAATAAAAAAGACGAGGCGCATTGCCTCGTCTTACATAAAAACAAAGTAGAGGAGAGAGATTACAGTGCGATGCGATCGCGATTTTTTTCGAGCGTAGCTTTGCCGATGCCTTGCACTTCTAATAATTGCTCGATAGCACTAAACGCGCCGTGTTTTTCACGGTATTGCACAACGGCTTCCGCTTTTTTCGCCCCGATACCCACAAGCGCTTTTTGAATTTCAGCGGCGGAGGCGGTGTTGATGTTGACTTTCTGGCTAACGGTGGTCGTTGCGGCAGTTTGCTCTGTTTGTGCTGCAGGTTCTGCCGCCTTTTCTGTTGCCATGGCAGTGCCGGTAAACACCGTTCCTAACACGAACAGAGAAGCCAAAAGATGTTTCATTACTTTCATAGTGATTCCTTTTCAGACTAAAGTTAAATACACGTTGAATTAATCAACGGGCGTACTTTGCCGAAAATCGAAAAAATGCACGAGAAAACGACCGCACTTTTGGGAGCTTGATCGCAAAACAAAAAAAAGTGCGGTAGAAATAGGGGCGGTTTTGTCAGAGGTGATGATTTTGAATGCTGTTTTATTTGTTAAAAAAACGTTGAGTTTTTGGCTGAAAAAGGTTAATTTTGCCCACCTTTTATACTGATATTTGGAAGAAAATCGTTTATTCGTAAGTCAATCGTTACTATTTTTACTTTATGTTGAAAGGTAGTGCTTAAACATCGTTGTTGATATATACGGCTAAATACCTTACGACATAAGCTTCAATACGTATTAATGAATAAAATGTTATGACAGATTTTATTGAAATCACGCCACAACAAGCGTGGGAAATGTTACAAAAGGATGAAAATGCTGTGTTGGCGGATGTGCGGGATTCGGCGTGCTTCAGTTATTCTCATGCTCAAGGTGCGGTGAATTTAACAGAACACACTTGGCCGGATTTTGAAGCGGAATATGACTACGATCAGCCGATTCTGGTGAGTTGCTATCATGGCGTGAGCAGTCGCAGTGTTGCCACGTTTTTACTGCAACGTGGCTATGAAAAGGTTTACAGTGTGCAAGGCGGATTCGCCGCTTGGGTGGGCGCTAACTTACCGCTGGAAACGGCATATTAATTAAATCCAACGGCGATGATATAACCTAAAACGCCGTAAAATATGACCGCACTTAAGGCTAAACCTCGACGTGCAAAAGCTGGTTTACGTTGATGTAGTCGATAAAAAATCCGCGCTAGGATGACTAATGCCAATGGATAACACCAGAGAAAAATCGACATGACGCGGACTTGAATGTCGCTGAGGTGCGGATTGTTCAATAAATGCGGTGAAACCAATTGTGCCAAAGGCCAAAGTAAAATTGGCAAACAAAAGAGAGCAATTGCCCAACTGAACGGGCTAAATCCTTGAGGCAAATTTGAATTTCTCATTTTTTCTCCATCGGTTAAATTTTGGAAAAGGAATATAGCAAATGCAGCATTTGTTTGGTAGTGAAATCCCTGACTTAGTGCGTGATTTTCAGGCGCATATTCGTACGAAATATCACGCGGAAGTGCTTGTTGAAGAAAACCGAAATGCGCAGGGCAAGATCGTCTATGATGTTTTTCTATCGGAAAACACACCGCACTTTTTTGCGATTGAACAGGAAACCGACGTTTTTTTAATGGAATGGCTGGGCCGAAAAAATGCGCAAGCGTGGCAAAACGGCACCAGTCCACTCAATGTTTTTCATGAAGTGCCTTCCGCTAACTCTCAGGCAAATAGTCGCTTTTCTTTTTTATCTTATTTCCAACAGCAAAAAATAACCGTCTTTCTGACCGCACTTTGTGCCTTGATTTACCTTTTGATGTTTTTAGGTTTTGCCGAACCTATTTTATTACTCTCCCATTTCCCGGCTGAACTGGGGCAAGAAGACGAGATTTGGCGTTATCTCAGCCATACGTTAGTGCATTTATCCAATATGCATATTCTGTTTAATCTCACCTGGTGGTGGATTTTTGGTGGAGCGATTGAACGGCAGTTAGGGAGCATTAAATTACTTCAGATTTATCTACTTGCCGGGGTGGTCAGTGGCGTGGCGCAAAATATCGCAAGCGGACCGGCATTTTTCGGTTTGTCTGGCGTGGTGTACGCCGTATTGGGCTATGTGTTTGTATTGGACAAACTGAATAAACAGACCGATTTTGAAGTGCCGGATGGCTTTTTTTATATGTTAGTGGTGGGGATTTTGCTCGGTTTTGCCGGCCCGTTAGTGGATATCAATATTGGGAACACAGCGCATATTTCCGGTTTATTGGTGGGAATGTTAGTGGCGTTTTTGGATCGAAATATTCGCGTAAAGTCGTGATCTTCGAGTAAAAATAAGATAAATTAACAGCCCGAAGTGTTATTTTAACAACTAAGGAATACACATGAGACAATCTCTTCGTCATCAAAAAATTGTCGAATTGGTTAAACAAAAAGGATATTTAAGTACAGATGAGTTGGTGGCGTTATTTGATGTGAGCCCCCAAACAATTCGACGTGATTTAAATGAACTGGCAGAAGCGAACGTGATTCGCCGTCATCATGGTGGCGCGGCCTCACCTTCTACCGCAGAAAATAGCGATTATCACGATCGCAAACACTTTTTCTCTCAAGAAAAAAATCGCATTGCGAATCAAGTGGTGCAACTTATTCCTAACGGCGCTTCACTCTTTATTGATATCGGTACGACCTCTGAAGCGGTTGCCTTTGCCTTATTAGCCCATCAAAAACTGCGTATTGTGACCAATAACCTCAACGCGGCACATATTCTCATGCAAAATGACTCTTTTGATATCACCATCGCCAGTGGGTCTTTGCGTCAAGACGGCGGCATTATCGGTGAGTCAACGGTGGAGTTTTTATCACAGTTCCGTTTGGATTTCGGGATCTTAGGTATCAGCGCCATTGATTTGGACGGTACGTTGTTGGATTACGATTATCATGAAGTACAAGTAAAACGGGCGATCATTGAAAATTCCCGTAATACCTTGTTGGTAACAGACCATTCTAAGTTTAGTCGACGCGCGATGGTCAAACTGGGCTCCATTACAGATGTAGAGTATGTGTTCACCGATTCGGATGTCCCGCCAAGCATTGATGAGTTATTAAAAAATAAGAACGTCAATCTTGTTGTTTGCTAGCGTTTAACTCGCTTTCCTTTCATTTTCAGTAAAAAGTGCGGTGGATTTTCACCGCACTTTTTTTATTTCTCTTTCCTCTCCTTTTATTTTTTATTTGCTTATATCTTATTTTTCAACTTAAAATAAGTCCATCATCAAAAATGGATAAATATACGTAGTCATAAATTTTTATGTATGTCATTGCTTGTTTATTTGTGATGTTGTTTTTTATTGGATAAAAACTTTTATTAGGATCTTGAGGAGAAAAATGCGTAACGCCATCAAATTTAATGTAATAACACTTTGTGTGTTTAATGTGATCAACATTGCCTATGCTGAAGAGCAATTAGATCAAATTGACGTGGTTGAAAGAATCATTGCTAATGAGAAAAAACCGTTTACTGAAGCGAAAGCGAAAAGCACGCGAGAACATGTTTTTAAAGAAACACAAAACATTGATAACGTTGTTCGTAGTATGCCGGGCGCATTTACCCAACAAGATAAAGGCTCCGGCGTCTTGTCGTTAAATATTCGTGGAGAAACTGGTTTTGGGCGGGCAAATACTATGGTGGATGGTGTTACACAAACATTTTATTCCACTTCAATGGATTCCGGGCAAGCTGGTGGTAATTCTCAATTTGGCGCATCCTTAGATCCGAATTTTATTGCCGGCATTGATTTAACGAAGGGAAACTTTAGTGGTACAAACGGTGTGAATTCTTTGTATGGCTCGGCAAATTTCAGAACATTGGGCGTCAATGATGTGATTGTAGGGGATAAGAATATTGGTTTTATTATCAAAGGGATGACCGGCACCAATGCAACAAAATCCAACTATATGGCGATGGCAGCTACCCGAAAATGGTTGGATAACGGCGGTTATATGGGCATGTTATATGGATATAGTCGCCGAGAAGTCTCGCAAGATTATAAAATCGGCGGAGGTGGTCAGAAAATCGCGGATGTAGGCGATGATTTTTTACAACAACAAAAAAAGAAAGAATTTACCGAAGCCGGGTTTGTGTTTGATCACGCTAAAGGCCGTTGGATGCCGGATATGAATAAAAATATGTGGGCTTGTAATGCCCCCACACCATCTCAACCGGAGGCCTATCCTTGCAGTTATTATCGTAATGCGGAGCGAAGACGAATTTTACAGGATCCGGAACACTCTCCTGAATTACAAAAACAAATTGATGAAACTAACGCGGCTTTTGAGCGCAATAACGACCAATATCGTTTGGCGCCATTGGATCCAAGCAGTATTCGTCAAAGCGCTCATAGTCATTTAGTCAAGTTTGAATATGCTGACGATCGCCATACGTTAAATCTACAATTACGTGCTTTGGATAATGCTATTGGTACTCGCAAAATTGAAAACCGTAATTATCAACTTAACTATAACTTCAATGATAATGGCTATGTTGATATGAATGTGTTGTTAGCGCATAACGTGGGCAAATCCAAATATCCGCAAGGTTCACGGTTTACCGGCTGGGAAGTATTGAAATATTTAGAAACGAAAAATACAGCTAATATTTTTGACATCAGTAACAGTTACAGATTTACCTTGCCAAAAGACGTTGATTTAAAAACTATCTTAGGTTTTAACTTCTTCAAAAATGAATATAGCAAAAATCGATTCCCTGAAGAGCTTAGCTTATTTTATGACGGTTCTTCGCAGCAGGGTGGTTTATACGATTTCCTTGGACGTTATAAAGGTTCAAAAGGGCTTTTGCCACAAAAATCGAGTATCTTGCAGCCTTCCGGTGAACAAAAGTTTCAGACCTTTTATTTAGATACGTCACTGACTCGTGATATCTATCAGCTGGATTACAGTGTGAATTTGATTAAGTATAAATTTAATGGCGAATACGCGGGTTACTATAATTCTCCGGAAGATTTTGAAAAAGCTTTTGGCAAGGATTCTCAAATTTATAAAAAATATTGTGATCCTAACGGCGGTTGTCAAATTTATGAACCCTTAGAAAGAAGAGCCGGCCACAAAACAGCAATAAACCATTCTGCGATTTTCAGTGCGCGTCTTCATGACTACTTTATGCCTTTCGTGGGCTATGCCAGAACGAACCGTATGCCAAATATTCAGGAAATGTATTTTTCTCAAGTCTCCGATGCGGGTGTTAATACTCATTTAAAACCGGAGCGTGCTTCGACTTATCAATTGGGTTTTAATACCTTTAAGGAAGGTGTTTGGAGAAATGATGATGTGCTAGGAATAAAAGTCGTCGGGTATCGTAGTGACATTAAAAATTATATTCATAATGTTTGGGGCGAATGGTGGCAAGGCGGTGCGCCTACTTGGGCAGAAAGTAACGGTTTTCAATTTACCATTGCACACCGTAATTATGCTAAAACGGTGAAAAAGAGCGGTGTGGAATTAGAGTTAAATTATGATATGGGTAGATTCTTTACGAATCTCTCGTACGCTTATCAAAGAACCAATCAGCCAACCAATTATAGTGATGCCAGCCCTCGTCCGAATAATGCGTCAAAAGAAGATATTTTAAAACAAGGTTACGGTTTGACTCGAATTTCTGCGTTACCAAGAGATTATGGTCGCCTTGAGCTTGGTAGCCGTTGGTTTGATCGGAAATTAACGGTCGGCGGTGCAGTTCGCTATTACGGTGAAAGTAAACGTGCTTCCATTGAGGAACGGTATATTGATGGTACCGCATTTGAGAAGAATGCCTTAAGACGTGGCCATCATGCAATTAAAGAAACGGAAACCATTGAAAAACAGCCGTTGATTTTTGATTTATATGTCAGTTATGAGCCGATTGAAAATCTGGTTTTAAAAACAGAAATTCAGAATCTGTTTGATAAGAAGTATATTGATCCGCTGGATGCCGGTAACGATGCGGCAACACAACGTTATTACAGTAGCGTAAGTAGCGCACCATCACAGCCTTGCTCACCGGGAGAATTATGCCATACGGATGACCATGGCGGAAAAACACAATCCATTTTAAATAACTATGCTAGAGGACGAACCATCGTGTTCAGCTTGAGTTATCAATTTTAGAGGAAATTTAGGGTGGTGCCCCCAACAGGACTTGAACCTGTGACCAATCGATTATGAGTCGACTGCTCTAACCGACTGAGCTATGGGGGCGGTAAGAGTTGCGGTGGGATTATAGGGAAATATCGGGTTAAAGTCTAGCCACGCCATCTTGTGTGTGTTTAATTTAAACAAAAAAGGATAAGCCTTTTGACTTATCCTTTTTTCTTGTATTAAAAATTACTCGTCCAAGAAACTGCGTAAAGTTTCGGAACGGCTCGGGTGGCGTAATTTGCGTAGTGCTTTTGCTTCGATTTGACGAATACGCTCACGGGTCACGTCAAATTGTTTGCCGACTTCTTCTAATGTGTGATCGGTGTTCATGTCGATACCGAAACGCATACGAAGCACTTTCGCTTCACGCGGCGTTAAGCCTTCCAACACTTCGTGTGTCGCGGCTTTTAAGCTTTGTGCGGTGGCAGAGTCCAGAGGAAGCTCTAAGGTAGAGTCCTCGATGAAATCACCTAAATGGGAATCATCGTCATCACCGATTGGGGTTTCCATGGAAATCGGTTCTTTGGCAATTTTCAGCACTTTACGGATTTTGTCTTCCGGCATGCCCATGCGTTCCGCTAATTCTTCCGGTGTAGCTTCGCGTCCCATCTCTTGTAACATTTGGCGAGAAATACGATTGAGTTTGTTGATGGTCTCAATCATATGCACCGGAATACGAATAGTACGTGCTTGGTCTGCGATAGAACGGGTAATTGCCTGACGAATCCACCAAGTGGCATAAGTTGAGAATTTGTAACCACGACGGTATTCAAATTTATCTACGGCTTTCATTAAACCGATGTTGCCTTCTTGAATTAAATCAAGGAATTGTAAGCCACGGTTGGTGTATTTTTTGGCAATGGAAATCACCAAACGAAGGTTTGCTTCCACCATTTCTTTTTTCGCACGGCGGGCTTTGAGTTCACCTTGTGAGATACGTTCACCAATTTCTCGAATTTGCGGAATAGTCAACTGCGTGTCTTGTTCAATTTGAACTAAATGAGCAATCGCTTGGCGCAATTCATTTTCATACTGGGCGAGTTTTTCAGACCAAGACTTCCCGGCGGAAAGGGCTTTTACCAACCATACATCGCTGGTTTCGTGGCCGATAAAGCTTTTTTGGAAATTGGATTTTGGCATTTTAGCGTTATCCACCACAAGGCGTTGAATCAGACGCTCTTGATGACGAACACGTTTCATCACATCTCTCATGGAGAGCACTAACGTATCGAATTGTTTCGGCACTAAGCGGAACTGAGTGAATATATCAGATAATGCCTGAATTTCATCTTTCGCTTTTTTGCCGGTTCGACCGTGTTTTGCAATGATTTCTAGGGTTTTTTGATGTTGTTGTCTAAGTGCGGTGAATTTTTCACGTGCTACTTCAGGATCAATGCTGTTATCGCTATCGCTGTCGTCACTGGCGCTTTCTTCGCTATCTTCTTCGTCTTCGCTTTCATCATCAATTTCAGCTGCAGCAACGTTTTCTTCGCCTTCTTCTGACTGGAATTCATCTAATTCTGCGGTTTCTGATTCGCTTAATACGTTTGGATCCACGAAACCGGTAATTAGGTCAGCTAAACGAACGCCACCACTTTCTACCAAATCATATTGTTCAATGAGATAGGTAATGGCTTCAGGGTAAGCGGCAATAGCGCTTTGAACTTCGTTGATGCCTTCTTCAATTCGTTTAGCAATATCAATTTCACCTTCACGGGTGAGCAATTCTACGCTACCCATTTCGCGCATATACATACGTACCGGGTCAGTCGTGCGACCGAGTTCTGCTTCTACGCTGGATAATACTTGGGTCGCTTCTTCAACGACATCTTCATCGGTGATATTTTCATTGAGCATTAGATCATCCGCATCCGGTGCGGTTTCCAACACTTGAATCCCCATGTCGTTGATCATCTGAATAATATCTTCAATTTGATCCGCATCGACTAATTCTTCAGGGAGGCTGTCATTCACCTCAGCATAGGTTAAATAACCTTGCTCTTTCCCTTGAGCGATGAGTAGTTTCAATTGAGATTGTGGATTTTGATCCATATTTGATATCCGCCTTGCTTACTTATTTGGAGAAGATAAAATGCTAGGGATTCTAACATTCTTACTCAGGTTTAACTATTTCTTTTCTTGTTTTTTTACCAACAAATGTGAAAGCTCTTTTTTCTCGTTGAGATCCAATCCTTCCGCACGATCTTTAGCGATGAGCCAATGGATGCGTTTATCAACCAGTTGCAGGTAAAAGTAACGTAATGTTTCGCGGAACGTGTCCTCGATCTTATCGTCTTCAATCAAGTGGTTCCACGCCAGTAGTTTTTCAAGTGTTTTTTGTTGTTTTGTATCACGCCAGTGCTCCAGTAACTGCCCTGCACTGATGCCCACTTTTTCGCGGCAAAGTGCGGTCAATTCTGCAAGTAAATCGTAGCCCGGCTCGTCCAAATTTTTGAGCGGCTCCAAATCTGGTACGAATTTCACCAGCTCTGGGTTTTGTAACAATAACGCGATTAAAATACGCATGGGGGTGGGCTTAAATTGAATCCCTTGTGTTACAGGTTCATTTTCCTGTTTTGCCTGCTTAGGCATCAAACTTTCAAGTTGTGCGGGATCTAGAATACCTAATTTCTTGGCAAGCATATTGCGTAAATCCAAACGTAACACATCGCCCGGAATTTGTTTAATCAGCGGAATTGCCAGTGCGGCAAGTTTCGCTTTGCCTTCTTTGGAGGAAAAATCCACTTTTGGAGTTAAGTGAGCGAACAAAAATTCACTTAAAGATTGTGCGTTCTCAATGTATTCCTCGAAGCCTTGCTTACCGTATTGACGAATGAAACTATCCGGGTCTTCGTCATCAGGTAAAAAGATAAATTTCAGTTGGCGACCATCTTCCATATAAGGCAACGCATTTTCCAGTGCACGCCATGCTGCATCACGCCCGGCGCGATCGCCGTCATAACAACAAATGACTTGTTCCGTGGAGCGAAAAAGTAATTGAATTTGTTCCGAGGTAGTGGAGGTGCCAAGCGAGGCCACAGCGTAATTCACCCCGAATTGGGCGAGTGCCACCACATCCATATAGCCCTCTACAACCAGTAATTTTTGTGGTGAATCATCCGCTTGTAGCGCTTCAAATAAACCGTAGAGCTCGCTGCCTTTGTGATAGGTGACGGTTTCCGGTGAGTTTAAGTATTTTGGTTTTTCATCGGTTAACACGCGTCCGCCGAAAGCCACGGTGCGCCCGCGACGATCGCGAATTGGGAACATAATTCGATTGCGGAATTTGTCGTACACATTGCCGCGATCATTGCGCGACAACATGCCTAAATCGAACAGTTTTTGTTGCTCTTCACGTGTTTTACCAAATTGACGATAAACGGTATCCATGGCGTTTGGCACATAACCGATTTGAAAACGTTCAATGATTTCCGCAGATAAACCACGCTGTTGCAGATAACTTTGTGCAGGAATATTTAACGGCAATTGTTGCTGATAAAACTTAGCAATCTCCTGCATAAGTTCGTACAGATTACGCTTGGTTTGATAGCCAACTTGCTTGCCGTTATCGTTAAAGTGCGGTCGTTTTTCGTAGGGAATTTCCAAGCCGAGAAAGCCTGCCAGTTCTTCCACCGCTTCCACAAATTCCAGCTTGTCGTATTCCATCAAAAAGGAAATAGCATTGCCATGCGCACCACAACCGAAACAATGATAAAACTGCTTTTTATCGCTGACGGTAAAAGAAGGCGTTTTTTCATGGTGAAACGGGCAACAGGCTTGATAATCACGGCCGGCTTTTTTCAGTTTTACGCGGGAATTAATTAAATCGACGATGTTAATTTTGGTTAAAATATCGTCTATAAATATGCGGGGAATGGAACCTTTCATCGAGTATTTTGCCTCTTATTGTGAACGAAATATGAGCCTAACTGATGAGATTGAGAGAAAATAAAACCGTGAGCCTTGGAAGATTCACGGTTTTTATAACTCGAGTTAAAAATACTGCTAATTAGTATAAACGTGTATTGCGAGCGTTTTCACGAGCAACGCGTTTTGCGTGACGTTTTGCGCGAGTTGCATTTTCACGTTTACGAATTGTCGTTGGTTTTTCGTAGAATTCACGAGCACGAACTTCCGCTAAGATACCAGCTTTTTCGCAAGAGCGTTTGAAACGACGTAATGCTACGTCAAAGGATTCATTTTCACGAACTTTAATTACAGGCATAAGCCAATCACCTCAATGAGTTTAATTAATTTAATTGCAATTTAAATTTTACTTGTTGCCACAAGTCGTGGCAGATTCAATAAAGGTCGCAATTTTAATCCAACTTAACAGGAAAAGTAAAGGGAAGATTCACCTTTTCCTGAAATCCGTTTTGATAAACTGGTTAAACCCTTGTAAAAAAGGTAAAATTCGCCCTAATTAAATCCCATATAAAGAGAACACAAATGCGAATTTTAGGCATTGAAACGTCTTGTGATGAAACGGGCGTTGCCATTTATGACGAAGAAAAAGGCTTGATTGCTAATCAACTTCATACGCAAATTGCGCTACATGCCGATTACGGCGGCGTGGTGCCGGAACTGGCTTCGCGTGATCATATCCGAAAATTAGCACCATTATTACAAGCTGCCTTACAAGAAGCCAATCTTACTGCGAAAGACATTGACGGCGTGGCCTATACAAGCGGCCCCGGTTTAGTCGGCGCATTGTTAGTGGGTTCTACCGTAGCACGTTCTTTAGCGTACGCATGGAATATCCCTGCCATCGGTGTACATCATATGGAAGGGCATTTACTGGCACCCATGCTGGAAGAAAATCCACCGCACTTTCCTTTTGTAGCGTTGTTGGTGTCTGGCGGGCATACTCAATTAGTGCGTGTGGATGGTGTTGGACGCTACGAATTATTAGGCGAATCTATTGATGACGCTGCAGGTGAGGCGTTTGATAAAACGGCAAAATTACTCGGATTAGATTATCCTGGCGGTGCGGCACTAGCTCGTTTAGCGCTAAATGGCACGCCAAATCGTTTTGCTTTTCCTCGCCCGATGACTGACCGCCCTGGTTTGGATTTTAGTTTTTCCGGTTTAAAAACCTTTGCCGCCAATACGCTTCATCAAGTGATGCAAGAAGAA
Source organism: Aggregatibacter sp. oral taxon 513 (assembly GCF_018128305.1). Classification (NCBI taxonomy): domain Bacteria; kingdom Pseudomonadati; phylum Pseudomonadota; class Gammaproteobacteria; order Pasteurellales; family Pasteurellaceae; genus Aggregatibacter; species Aggregatibacter sp. oral taxon 513. The sequence goes on along the minus strand of NZ_CP072381.1, from coordinate 1,508,232 downwards.
GGGGAGTTAACCGAGCAAAGCAAAGCGGATATTGCCTATGCGTTCCAAGAGGCGGTGGTGGACACGCTCGCCATCAAATGTAAGCGTGCGTTAAAGCAAACAGGCTTGAAGCGTTTAGTGATTGCCGGTGGCGTGAGCGCCAATAAACAGTTGCGCCAAACCTTGGCGGAGCTGATGCAACAATTAGGGGGAGAAGTGTTTTACCCACAACCGCAATTTTGTACCGATAACGGCGCCATGATTGCCTATGCCGGTTTTCTACGTTTAAAACAAGGACAGCAGCAAGATCTTACCATCGAAGTGCATCCCCGCTGGGCAATGACCGAATTAACTGCTGTTTAATTCGATATCAAATCAAAGTGCGGTCAAAAATTTAAACGTTTTTTGACCGCACTTCAGTTAAGGAAACATTATGGACAACATTAAATTTAGAGCAATGCGAGCCGCCGGCATCGGCTGTTTTGTTATGTTAGCGATTATCGGTTTCTTTGTGTTTACCACACCGACAAATGAGCTGATTGATTTCTTAACAGAGATTGGCCAAATGGCAGGTGGGCGAACCACTATCGGTGTCTTTATTCTTGCCTCGTTACCGCCCTTCACCGGTTTTATCTGCTATTACTTTTGGAAATGGGTGCTCAAATAATGGCTAAGTTGTATTTTTATTATTCCACTATGAATGCAGGAAAATCGACAACTTTGCTGCAATCTTCCTATAACTACCGTGAACGCAATATGAACACGCTGGTTTATACGGCGGCGATAGATGATCGTTTCGGCGCCGGGCGCGTGACTTCGCGTATTGGGATCAGTGAACAGGCGAATACCTTCGCACGTGAGACGGATTTATTTGCAGAAATTCAACAACACGTAACGAAAGAGCCGTTGCATTGTATTTTGGTGGATGAAGCACAGTTTTTAACCAAAGAACAGGTTTATCAACTGAGCGATGTAGTGGATAAACTGAATATTCCTGTTTTATGTTATGGCTTGCGCACCGACTTTCAAGCAGAACTTTTTGAAGGGAGTCGCTATTTGTTGGCATGGGCGGATCAGTTGGAAGAACTTAAGACTATTTGTTATTGCGGACGTAAAGCCAATTTCGTATTGCGTTTAAATGAACAAGGCGAGGTCGTCAAACAAGGGGATCAAATTCAAATTGGCGGCAACGACAGCTATTTATCGGTCTGCCGATTGCATTATAAAGAACGCATGGCTGAATAGATGGTTTCAAAGTGCGGTTGTTTTTTTAGTTTTTTTTGTAGGGACAGGCTTTATGCCTGTCCTTATTTTTTGCTTTGGGATAAATGGATTTCTGTCCTTACACTTTATCCATTAACCCACGCCAAGAACTCCTCCTCACTCAATACCTGCACGCCTAATTCTGCCGCTTTGCTGAGTTTGGAACCTGCCGCTTCACCGGCGATAACATAGTCGGTTTTGGCTGAAACACTACCACTGACTTTGGCGCCGAGTTGTTGTAGCAGTGCTTTGGCGTCGTTGCGTCCCATTTGGGAAAGGGTGCCGGTGAGCACCACGGTTTTGTCTTTGAACGGATTTTCTTTCACATCCTGCACTTCAACAGTTTCCCAATGTACGCCTTGAGCGATGAGATCATTCACCACGGCAACATTGTGTTCTTCACGCCAGAACACAAAAATGCGATTCGCGACCACTTCGCCCACATCAGGCACTTGTTGTAGCTGTTCTAAATCGGCATTTTGTAAGGCTTCTAAGGTTTTGAAATGGTTTGCCAGATTTAATGCCGTGGCTTCACCCACATCACGAATACCCAACGCAAAGATAAAACGGGCGAGGGTCGTGTGTTTGGCTTTTTCTAAGCTGGCTAACGCATTTTCAGCCGATTTCGGCCCCATGCGTTCTAAGCGGGTGAGTGTGGTTAAATCCAACTTAAACAAATCTGCCGGAGTATGAACTAATTCGCGATCCACCAGTTGCTCAATCAGTTTGGCACCTACACCGTCGATGTCCATGGCTTTGCGTGAGACGAAATGTTTTAGCGCTTCTTTGCGTTGTGCCGCACAGAATAACCCGCCTGTGCAACGTGCCACCGCTTCGCCTTCAATGCGTACGATTAAGGACTCGCACACCGGACAGCGCGTTGGAAAGACAATTTGGCGCGCATTGGCCGGGCGGCGATCATGTACGACGCCAATAATTTGTGGGATCACATCGCCGGCACGGCGAATAATCACCGTGTCGCCGATAGCAATGTTGAGACGCTCGATCTCGTCGCCGTTATGTAAGGTCGCGTTACTTACCGTTACGCCGGCAACGAACACCGGTTGTAGTTTAGCCACAGGCGTGATGGCACCGGTGCGACCGACTTGGAATTCCACGTCATTTAATACTGTTAGTTCTTCTTGTGCAGGAAATTTGTAAGCGATTGCCCAACGCGGTGCTTTGGAAATAAAGCCCAGTCTTTGTTGCAATTCGATGTCATTGACTTTTAATACCGTACCGTCAATGTCATAACCCAAGGAACTACGTTTTTCCATCATAGTGCGGTAGAAATTTAAAACGTTTTCAACGCCATCACATAAACGGATTTCGCTATTTACCGGCACACCGACGGATTTCAACCATTGCAAACGTTCATAGTGTGTTGGTGGCAAATCGATGCCTTCAGCAATACCAATGCTGTACGCGTTGAGCATTAACGGACGTTGGCTAGTGATTTTGGGATCCAATTGGCGTAAGGAACCTGCTGCTGCATTACGCGGGTTAGCAAAGGTTTTTTCTCCCTGTTCCAAGGCGCGTTCATTTAGGCGCTCGAACCCCTCGTGCGGCATAAACACCTCACCGCGCACTTCCAAGCGTGCTGGCGGATTGTCCGTCAATAGCTGCAAGGGAATGTTACGAATGGTACGAATGTTTTGTGTGATGTCTTCGCCCGTTGTACCATCGCCGCGAGTTGCCGCTTGGGTCAGCACGCCATTCACATATAAAATGCTGACTGCCAATCCGTCCAATTTAGGTTCGCAACAAAAGGTCAATGGTTCTGGCACAAGTCCTAAACGATCCTGAATACGTTTCACGAACGCCAAAAATTCCTCATCAGAAAAGGCGTTATCCAACGAGAGCATCGGAAGTTCATGTTTAATTTGCGCAAATTCTGACAACGGCCGCGCGCCTACACGTTGGGTCGGCGAATCGGCGGTGATCAGTTCGGGATGTTGTTGTTCTAAGGTTTTGAGCTGATGAAAAAGGCGATCGTACTCGCTGTCGGGAATCTGCGGATCGTCTAACACATGATATTGATATTCGTGATAACGCAGAGTTTTTCTAAGGTCGTCAATTTGTTGTTGGATTGAAGTTGTCATTGTGATTCCATAAAAATAATCGAAAAAACGACCGCACTTTTTAGGTGCTCAGCGAGCCAAAAGTGCGGTCGTTTTTAAAAACGTTTTTAAGCCGCGTGATGAATTAAGCTACTTTGGCCAAATATTCCTGTTCGGCGTGGTCGTTGAAAATTTCTTGTTTATCCGTGAGGACGAAACCGCCAAGTTCATCCGCCAAACTACGGGCGGCGCGAATCATGGTTTTCAGATTGACGATGTCATTGCCCGGTGAAGGTAATTGCATGAAAATGGCAATACCAACGGTGACCAGATTGTCCATGTCATAAGGATTAAAGGTGCCGGGCTGTTGTAAATTCGCCACGCTGAATAGCACTGGACTGGCAGCAGTTAAATCCAAATGGCGATGATAAATATGCTGATCGCCAAAAATAAAACCTAGGCCATCGAGTGCTTGTGCTAAGCGTCTACCGTTAAATTCACGATTTTCTGGCGCAACTACATATAACATAATGAAGTCAGGCGTACGTTGATTTTCTGAGACCGTCTCCACCGCAGAGGTTGTTGATTGGGTAGTCGTCGTGTGTTGTTCATTTGCCTGGTTTAATGAAACGGTTGGCGTCACATATTCGTTTTCTGTTTGAAGCGAGTTTCTTTCAGATGGGGAAACTGTGCTTGGCTCGGCATAAGACGGTTCATCATAAGATTGAAATGACGTATTAGCTTGTGTCATTACGGGTTGAACAGGTTGCGTCGGTTGTTCATGAAAGGAATAGGACGCCGTTGATTCAACGTTATTCAATGTTGTGTTGGAAGTTCCATTCGGTAAGGTAATTTTAATTTCATCGACGGCACGCTCAATGGAATGAGGCTCGTTTATGCTTGGTGTGGCAGTAGCTTCAAAATCCAATGCTTGTTGTTGTGGAGGCGTTTCTTCGACAAAAGAATGCACCGGTTTGTCGGCAATCGGTGTTTCTGTTATCGGCTGTGCCGGTTGCGGCGCATTAAAACGATTGGGTTGATGATTTTGTGAAAAAGTATTGGCGTTTTTGAAATATTGGGATTTCTCGCGACGGTTTGACCAAATGCCGTGCGCAATCAATGCCAATAGGGCGATAACCCCCAAGATAATCAAAATAGTATTTAAATCCATTGCCGACTCTCCCATCATGTAAAACTCATGTATAAGTGGGCGTAAGCTTATCATATTTTTACAAAATTGATGAGAGACAACGTTTGATTTTTTTCGCCGCACTTTGTATTCTGGGCCTCTTTTCCTTGGGGGAGAACGTGATGTTGAAAGAGCAAGAAATAAAAGCCGGTTTTGAGTATTTTGTGATGGGCTGGCACTTAATTTTACAAAAGGGGTTACGCCGTTTTGTGATCCTGCCGATTTTATTAAACGTACTATTGTTAGGCGGCTTATTTTGGATGTTTGTGAGTCAAATAGGAGGTTATATTGACGGCATTATGTCCTATGTTCCTGATTGGCTTGCGTGGCTGAGCGGCATTTTATTGCTGGCTTCCATTTTGATGATTTTAATCCTGTTTTACTTTATTTTTACGACGTTGTCGGGTTTTATCGCAGCGCCGTTTAATGGCTTATTAGCAGAAAAAGTCGAAAAAATGCTGACAGGGGAAGATTTGCAGGAAATGTCTTTATGGGATTTTCTGAAAGATGTGCCTCGTATGTTAGGGCGTGAATGGCAAAAGTTGGTTTATAGTTTGCCTAAAATTATCGTCTTGTTTTTATTAGGTTTTGTTCCGTTACTCGGGCAAACTGTGGTTCCGATTGCCACTTTTGTATTTACGGCTTGGATGTTTGCAATTCAATATTGTGACTATCCTTTTGATAATCACAAGATTCCTTTTGACGTAATGAAAAATGAGTTGGCCATTAAGCGTAATGTAACCGTTACTTTCGGTGGTTTGGTTTCATTATGCACGTTTGTACCGGTCGTGAATTTAGTGATTATTCCTGTCGCGGTGTGTGGTGCAACGGCAATGTGGGTGAATGAATATCGCCGTTTATTTAAGCGCTCTTCGCAAGACAAAACCGGCACGGAGGTGAGCTTGCATCATGCTCATTCCGTTGGCGGACAAATCGTAAGTAAATAGCTTTTAGTTATTATTTATAAAAAATAGCTATTTTTTTATTGCGAGCTCTCGTGTTAAAACTAGTGCCATAAAATATTCCTTATGCTTTGGAGAACAGTATGACTATTTATAACGACAATTCTTATTCTATCGGTAATACACCGTTGGTGCGTTTAAAACATTTTGGCAACGGCAATATCGTGGTGAAAATTGAAGGGCGTAACCCAAGTTTTAGCGTGAAATGCCGTATCGGCGCGAACATGGTTTGGCAGGCCGAAAAAGACGGTTCTTTGACGAAAGATAAAGAAATCGTGGATGCGACCAGCGGGAACACCGGTATTGCTTTGGCCTATGTAGCAGCGGCACGCGGTTATAAAATTACGCTTACCATGCCGGAAACTATGAGCAATGAGCGTAAGCGTTTATTGCGCGGTTTGGGCGTGAATTTAGTGCTTACCGAAGGTGCTAAAGGCATGAAAGGCGCGATTGCCAAAGCAGAAGAAATTGTGGCATCTGATCCGAGTCGTTATGTGATGTTAAAACAGTTTGAAAATCCGGCAAACCCGGAAATTCACCGTAAAACCACCGGTCCAGAAATCTGGAAAGACACTGAAGGTAAAATTGATGTATTGGTTGCAGGCGTAGGCACTGGTGGTACCATCACCGGGATTTCTCGTGCCATTAAATTAGATCATGGTAAACAAATTATCTCCGTTGCCGTAGAACCGGCTGAATCACCGGTGATTACTCAAACTCTTGCTGGTGAAGAAGTTAAACCTGGTCCACACAAGATTCAAGGTATCGGTGCAGGCTTTATTCCGAAAAACCTCGATCTTTCCTTAATTGATCGAGTGGAAACGATTGATAGTGAAACGGCGATCGTGACTGCCCGTCGTTTGATGGCAGAAGAAGGGATTCTTGCCGGTATTTCTTCCGGTGCGGCTGTCGCTGCGGCTGATCGCTTGGCGAAACTGCCTGAATTTAAAGATAAACTGATTGTGGTGATTTTACCGTCTGCGGCAGAGCGTTATTTAAGTACCGCACTTTTTGACGGCATTGAAGTGTAATAAAGGAAAGCAAAATAATGTTTGGTAAAAAGCCTGTCATTTGACAGGCTTTTTTGTATGCCTTATTTACATCATTTAGCGGGCGAGGATTTGTTTAACCCGTTGTTGCAATGCCGGGATGGCTTCTTGCACAAACCAGGGATTTTTAGCCAACCATAGCTGATTGCGTGGGGATGGATGCACGAGCGGCAAAAAGTGCGGTAGAAATATTCGGTAATTTTTTACGGTTTCTGTCACATTAAGTTTGTTCTGTGGCAGATAATATTTTTGTGCGTATTGTCCGATCAAGATGGTCAGTTCAATATGAGGTAAATTCGCTAGAATCTGTGAATGCCATTTTTCTGCAAAGCCTTTGCGTGGTGGCAGATCGCCTGATTTGCCTTTCCCTGGATAGTAAAAATCCATCGGAATCACCGCAAACAAGCCGGAATGATAAAACACCTCTCGATCGACACCCAACCATTCGCGTAGGCGATCACCGCTTTGGTCATTCCAATACAAACGCGTTTGTTCTGCTTTTGTACCAGGCGCTTGTCCGACAATGTTAATGCGGGCAGTTGTCGGGGCAGCAAATAGCGGCTCAATACCACGTTCAGTGAAGGATTGATTTTGCGGATCGCGCATAATGGCGTTTTTGATTTGGCTCAGAGTTGACATAATGGCGTTTTTAATAAAGTTTTTGTGTGGGATGAAAACTCAATAAGCCAGGGTATCCGGCTTATTGAAGAAAAAGTGCGGTGGTTTTTTGCGGTGTTTTCACGCTATTAACGTGGCACACATTGTTCTGCGAGAACTTCCCCAACACTGGTTTTTAAGGTGGAAACATCTTTGCGTTCTAGCCACACCCAATGAATGTTGGCATAATTTCGCCCATTTTCCGCAATGGTCGGGCTTAGTTTATGGGTCACATTGTTAAACGTTAAACTGATGGAACGCGTTTTGTTTTTTTTGTGCTTGGTAGTGTGAAACACGATACGAACGATTTTGTCGTCCTTACAAAGGTATTCTTTCATCTCTCCTTTTTGAGTGGCTTTTTGTAAAACCGGTTGTTGCGGTTTTTCGGAGGCTTTAGGTTCGATTGGCTTGGAGGTACAAGCAGCAATACCCAGTAACATCAGTAATATAAAGCTCGCTCTTAACATAATGTGTACCCTTCTAAATGGAATAAGCGTAGTTTTGACTACGCTTATTGAATTTTACGGATTATTTTTTAAATTGGTAGCTACCGTCAGCTTGGCGAACAAAGCGTGCGCCATTGGAAAGGCGAAGCTCGTTAACACGACCTTGTGCATTGACAGTTACCTGAACTTTATCGCCCGGTTTGAAACTGCTTAGCGCGTTGCCGGCGCCATTGGCTTTTGTCATGGCATTCACATCGGCAATAGGTAGGTTGTTATTACGAAATACCTGCATTAAAGAAACGCCTTGCGGAACGACTAAGGTTTTGCTTTCTGCACTCGTATTAACTGTTTTAGTCGTTGCCGGTTTCGCTTCTAAAATTTCAACCACTTGTTTTTCGGTTTTCGCACTTTGGGCTTTTACCGGTGGATTTTTATGCTCAACTTTTTGTGGTTTTTCAACCGTTTTTGTTTTCACCGGTTCCGGTTTTTTCACTGTTTCATGTGGTGTGCTTTGCGGCTTAACCATTTCTTGTGGTTTAGCCGGTTCCACGGCTTTTGGTTGTTCCGCCGGTTTGTTTTCGGAAACCGAATTCATTGCTTGAGGTTCTGCTACCGGGGTATTTGCCATCGGTTCATTGCTTTGCGCAGGAACAATATTTTCAGCAGTATTTGGCTGTGTACCGGTGCTGGTCGGGTTATCCAACACAGTTGGCTCGTTCACTTGTGATTGATCCAGTTGTTGGAATTGAATTGGTACGTCATTGTTGCTTTGTTGTTCATAAGATTGCACCGTATCTGAACTCGGTTTCATCCATAAAATGAACATAAGCAGTAGCACCAGGGCTAAAATGGTGACAAAAAGACGACGATGTTTTTGCGGTAGCATCGCTAACATCGGCCAGGTTTCAGGGTTTTTAAGGCTGACGACCGGTTTTTCTACGCTTTCTGCTTGCGGTTTTGTTTCATTTGTTGCGGCATTAAGTACAGGCTCGACAACCACATTCGTGGTTTCGATGGATTCTTCAGCAATAATGGTTTCTTCTGCTACATTTGAACTTGCAGCGGCTACATCCGCAGGTGCTGAATCACCGAATACCGGTTCTTTGCGGGTAGCAAATTGATTTTCTGTATTTTTTTGTTCTTTTTTAGCGAACATGCCTTTCGCTTTTTCAAAGAAGGACGGTTCCGGTTTTGTCGGTTTTTTCGGGGTGATTGGTTCCATTTTATTAAAACCTAAATCCAATTCATTTTGCGCCGGATTATTTTCATTTTCCGGGGTTATTTTTTCAGAATCCACAATATACCTCTGATTAACGAATGATGATCTGCCATAAAAGTGCGGTTGTTTTTCTCTGCGTTTTTTCGGTGATGAACGAAATGAGAAATCGAATCTATTACGACATAAATTGATAAGTAAAAAATCGCGCCTATTTTAAAACATCTTTTGCTTTTTTGATACCGTCTTCTCAAGACGAATATAAGGTTTTATTCGGTTCTCCGCCGATTTCACGGGCAAGTTTCGGTACTAAATAACCGGAGCTAATGCGTTGTAGTTCTTTATAAATTTTCAGGGCTTGGGCGTCATCCAGATAAAAATGCGTTGCGCCTTCGACTTTATCCAGCAAATGCAAATAATAAGGCAAAATACCCACTGAAAATAAGCGGTCGCTCAATGTTTTCAGAATTAGTGCGTCATCATTCACATTTTTGAGTAAAACCGATTGGTTTAATAAAACGACACCGCAATTCTTTAATTTCGCCATAGCATGGGCAAAAGCTTCATCAATTTCATTGGCGTGATTGACATGGGTGACCAAAATTTTTTGCAACCGGGTTTGCGCTAAAAGGCGACAAAACGCATCGGTTATCCGTTGCGGAATAACGACCGGTAAACGGGAATGAATACGAAGGCGTTTTAAGTGCGGTATGTTTTCTAAGTGTTTTATCAGCCACTCGAGCTCATGATCTTTTGCCATCAGCGGATCGCCACCGGAAAAAATCACTTCCTCAATTTCAGGACATTCCGCAATATATTGCAACGCTTTTTGCCAATTTTGCTTGGTACCTTTGTTGTCTTCATAAGGAAAATGACGGCGAAAACAATAGCGACAATTTACTGCGCAACCGCCTTTTACCATAAATAACAAGCGATTATGGTATTTGTGCAAGATATTGGGAACGACGTTCTTATCTTCTTGTTCTTCCAACGGATCTTTGCTAAATCCCTCGGCTTGTAAAAACTCATCCGCAGAAGACATGACTTGTAAAAACAAAGGATCCTTTGGATTGCCCTTTTCCATCTTTTCTACAAAAGGCAGCGGTACGCGCATGGCAAATAATTTGCGCGCTTCAATGTCTTGTTTGAATGATTCAAGAGGGAGTTCGAGGTGTTGTAATAAAATTTTCGGATCGGAAATCCCGTTTGCCAAATGTGTTAGCCAACTTTGTTCTTCTCTAATCGGGATGTTTTGATGTAGAATAGCCACTTTAAAAAAACAATCTTTTCTTGAGGATAATATGGCTACATATACTACCAGTGATTTCAAACCAGGTCTAAAATTTATGCAAGACGGCGAGCCTTGCGTGATCGTTGAAAATGAATTCGTTAAACCCGGCAAAGGTCAAGCGTTCACCCGCACCCGTATTCGTAAATTAATTTCCGGCAAAGTATTGGATGTGAACTTCAAATCCGGTACTTCTGTTGAAGCTGCTGATGTAATGGATTTAAACTTAACTTATTCTTATAAAGACGATGCGTTCTGGTATTTCATGCACCCGGAAACATTTGAACAATATTCTGCGGATGCGAAAGCCGTAGGCGATGCAGAAAAATGGTTGTTAGACCAAGCAGATTGTATCGTTACCTTATGGAATGGTGCACCAATCACAGTAACTCCGCCAAACTTCGTTGAATTAGAAATCGTTGACACTGATCCAGGTCTTAAAGGTGATACTGCAGGTACCGGCGGTAAACCGGCAACATTAAGCACCGGTGCTGTGGTGAAAGTGCCATTATTCGTACAAATCGGTGAAGTGATTCGCGTTGATACCCGTTCCGGTGAATACGTTTCTCGCGTGAAATAATTTTTTCTTGCATAAAAATAGCCTACATGATGTAGGCTATTTTTTTATCTGAAATTTATCAAACCTGATATTTGCTTTTATCGCCAATATCAAAATGCAACGGCATGCGCCATTTTTGAATGCTTAATAACAAAATTAAAAGTCCGGTGATAAAGCATAATAGGCTGCTTAACCAAGTAATATTGAATAATAAGGCAAACCATAACACCGCAAAAAATATCGGTTGTAGATTTAAGGCAAAGACACGGAAACAAAAATATTCTTTATAACTTAATCCGCCGAGGACCAAAAATGCCGCTCCTAGTGCCAGTTGCGGAAAACCTAACACTTGGCATAGCAACCCCACCCACATGGCAAATTGAAAAATATAACGGAAGTTTTTCATATATAAATGGACGCAAGCGGCACATAACGTCGCTGCGATAAGCAAACCAAAGTGTGCTGTTGTGGGATACCAAGGCAGCATAAATAACATTGGAACGGCAAGGACAAAGCCTAAACGATAAATGATTACTGTTGCGTAATCCCAACGATCCATAGGCGATTTAATATGCGGATCAGCCATTTTTTCTCCTTAACGTATCATTAATAAATTCGATTGAATGGGGCGTGACTTCTAAAAGGGAAGAGGTTTCTCCCCAATCACCCAGCACGATGCGATGAAAGTGCGGTGGGATTTCATGGTGTTTTTGGCGATGCGTATGTCCGTGAATCATTTGCGTCACATGAAATTGCGCAAAAATTTGCTGCACAAAAGCGGCATTCACATCCATGATTTCCGTCGATTTTAATTGTTTATCTTGGCGGCTTTTCGCGCGAATTTTCTCTGCGATTTTTAACCGCACTTTTAACGGTAAATGTAAGAACAGCCACTGGCGCCATTTTTGATGAACTTTTTTGCGATATTGTTGATATTTCACATCGTCCACGCAAAGGGTGTCACCGTGGCATAAGAGGGTGGGGGTGCCGTATAAATCGATTAATTGGTAGGTGGGCAATAAACTTAAACCACATGCTTCAGCAAATTTTTTGCCAATCAAAAAATCTCGGTTCCCATGCTGAAAATAACAAGGCACGCCTTGTTCCGTCAGATGTCTGATGAGCTGTTGCACTTCGCTGATGAGATCAGATTTTTCATCATCGCCAATCCAAAAATCAAATAAATCGCCCAGAATATAGAGTTTTTCCGCGTGCGGTGCTTGTTCTTGCATAAATTGACGAAACAGGGCTAATAAGTGCGGTCGATTTTCGGAGAGATGTAAATCCGCAATAAAATAGGTTTTTTGCATAGAAATTCAATTAAAAAATTTTTGATTAGATTAGCACATTTCATCGTTATGAATACACTTAACGGGCTAATTTCGTTATACTTACGCAAATTTTTAAGGGGCTTTATCATGCTAAAAATCGCCAGAATTTTCATCATTGTTATTTGTTGTATTCTTATTTGTATCCTCGGTACGCTTTATTCTTTCATTCGTTTCCGTAATCCGAGTAATGTAGGCATTTTTGCCCGTTGGTTTGGACGGTTACATCCACTCTTTGGTTTGAAAGTGGAGCATCGTTTCCCTGCGAATGCCGATAAAGTTGGTCGTTGTATTTATATTGGCAACCATCAAAATAACTACGATATGGTGACCATTTCTTACATGGTCATGCCTCGTACAGTAAGCGTCGGTAAGAAGAGTCTGATTTGGGTGCCGTTTTTCGGTATTTTATATTGGGCAACGGGCAATATTTTTCTCGATCGTGATAACCGCTCTAAAGCGCATAACACCATGTCAGAATTGGCTCGTCGCATTAATGAAGATAACTTGTCCATTTGGATGTTCCCGGAAGGGACTCGTAGCCGTGGACGCGGGTTATTGCCATTTAAAACCGGTGCATTCCACGCCGCCATTGCTGCGGGGGTACCGATTGTGCCGGTTGTGTGTTCCACAACACACAATAAAATCAATTTAAACCGTTGGGATAATGACACGGTGATTTGTGAAATGCTGGAGCCCATTGATGTGTCCGGCTACAGCCGTGAAAATGTGCGCGAATTAGCGGAATATTGCCATGATGTGATGCAAAATCGCATCGCTGAATTGGACCGTGAGGTGGCACAAAAAGAAGTTGAACAGAAAAACGAGAATAAGCAGGCTTAAATGAAACATTGCTCCCGTCGTCAGCTACTCAAAACAACGTTATTTTCTACCGCACTTTTTGCGGTGCCGTCTCCGCTATTGGCGGCAACACGTCCTGCGTTGAAAATTCCGCCACTCTTTGAAGTTCGACGGGGTAAGCCGATTTTTCTGAATATGCAAAATACCCAAACTTCTCTCGTGTCCGGAAAACGTACCGAAGTGTGGGGCTTTAACGGTAGTTATTTAGGACCAACCATTAAAATTAAGAAAGATGACTTTGCCAAACTGAATTGGAAAAATAATTTACCGCAATTTGTTGCGATGAATATCCAAGGCTTACAGGCATCGGGCGAGCTTATTGGTGGTGTGGGTAAAAATTTACAAAAAGGTGAAACTTGGGCACCGATTATTCCGATCAATCAGGCAGCGGCAACCTGTTGGTATCATGCTTGCACCCTTGCCAATTCAGCGTATCAAACTTATCGTGGCTTGGTCGGCTTGTGGCTGATTGAGGACAAGGAGAGTGTCAAATTGGGATTGCCACAGAAATATGGTGTGGATGACATCCCGTTAATTTTGCAAGATATGCAACTCAATAGTGATGGCACACAACTTTTTCAGCAGAATCAAGGCACTTTTCTTGGTGAACGATTGTTAGTTAACGGGCAGGAAGCTCCTTATTTCAATGTACCGCGTGGTTTGGTGCGTTTACGCATTTTAAATGCGTCTCTTTCCCGCACTTATGAGCTTCGTTTTGAGGATGAGCGAGCGTTTACATTGATTGCACAAGATCTTGGTTTTTTACCACAAGGCAAAACCTTAAATGTGCTCAAAGTCGCACCGAGTGAGCGTGTTGAGCTTTTAGTTGATTTGAATGACGGCGACAATGTTTCTCTCATCGTGGGGAAAAAACGTGATTTTATTGATAACATTCGTTATTTCTTCGGTTCAGAAGGGGAGTTAATTGACAATACGGTTTTGGAACTGCGTCCGGACGGCTTAGCCGGTGCATTCGCACAAAAAGAACAAACATGGCAATTTGTCACCGATGCGCCAAGTCTGTTGTCTGCTAAAGTGCAACAGGAACGAGCATTTCATGTGGATGTCACCAATGCCACCATTAACCGGAACCGTTTTGACCCGCGTCGTTTAGATGTTTCGGCAAAACTAGGCAGCGTTGAGCGTTGGACGTTGACTGCGTCCGCCGCAGTAGGATTTGCGTTACGAGGCGCAAAATTTATTGTGGAATCCATTAACGGTAAAGCGTTGGAAGAAAGTGAAATCGGTTGGAAAGACAGCGTGTTGATTAATGGCACAGTGACTATTTTGGTGAAATTCGATAACACGTCCTCCAATAACTATCCTTTTACTTTTGGTGCTTCTGATTTAATGCTAGCGGATAAAGGCTGCATGGGATTAATGTTGGTGCAGTAAATAACATAAAAATACTCAAAAAAAAGAACCGCACTTTATGCCTAAATATAAAGTGCGGTTCTTTTTTGGGCTGTTTTCAGATTAACTTGCACGGCGTAGCAAACGCGGATAAATACTGGAAATTAGGGTCGTACTGACGACGGCTAAAATGCCTAACCAAGAAAGTGGGCTGATGTTTTCACCGAGTAATAACACGGCCAATATAATGGCAAATACCGGCTCTAAGGAAACTAAAATACCGGCGAGATTAGAGTCAACACTATTAATGCCTTTATTCCATAGATAATAAGCGAGCCAGCTACAACCGATTCCGATATACAGCAGACCGGCGAGCCCCAGCCAGTTCCAATGAATTTCCCAGCTTTGAGTGAGCCATAGGGTGAATGGGAGACAAGTAATGGTACCGAGCACGATGCTGCTGGTGGTATAAACTTGCGCGGTCAGTTGCACAATAATTCTTTGTGTCCAGCGCAGACAAGCTGCAAATACGATGCCGGCGAGTAACACTAAACTGCAACCGAAAAGGCTAATATTGCCGGTTTCTTCTCCCCCATAAATTAATAATACAACACCTAAAAATGCAACGAGTCCAAAGATCCAATGATGGGTTTTGGCTTTGTCGCCGAAGAAAAAGTGTCCGATAAGTACCACGAGGAAAGGTTCTAAACCGAGCATTGTAGAGGCGCTAGACGCCGATGTATGGCTTAATCCGATGAATTGTAAAAGGAAAATAGCCGGATAATTGAGAAACCCAAGCCACCACACTTGTGGGCGAACTGTTTTGGGAACGCGCTTCCAAACTCGTACAAACATAGGGAAAACAATAAAGCTGGCGATGATCAGACGCATTTGTACCATTAACACCGGATCTAGCATGGAATAGGTGTATTTACCAGCAACAAAAGAGCTGCTCCATAAAAACAGCGCAATGAGAATGTAGCGCATAAGAAATCCTTGAAGAAGTAGATTAGAGGTTATTGTAGTGCGCTTTTAGCGTAGCGTAAATGTGAAAGGCGTTTTATTTATGGTTAAAAGTGCGGTCATAAAAAGGAATGTTTTTTGAAGATCGGGTTGCCCCGATCCAACTTAATATTTGACGATATGACCGTAGCCTTCGAGGATGTTTTTGATGTGCTCTAGGGATTCTTTCGTTGGCGGGTTTACTTCTTCCAATTCATATTTTTCCCCCATGGCTGCCCATTTATGTGCGCCAAGACGGTGATAAGGAAGAAGTTCTACTTTTTCAATATTCGTCATGCATTCAATAAATTGGCCGAGCTGATGGATGTCATGGTCAGAGTCCGTGTAACCCGGCACGACAACATAACGAATCCAAACTGGTTGGTTACGTTTTTGTAAATATTTGGCAAATTCGAGCGTACGCTTATTGGAAACGCCAATAAGGTTTTGATGTACTTGATCGTTGAGCTCTTTTAAATCAAGTAAAACGAGATCTGTCGCATCAATGAGTTCATCAATCACATGATCGTAATGACGCACAAAACCGTTGGTGTCTAAGCAGGTGCTGATGCCTTCTTTTTTACAGGCTTGGAACCAATCACGCACGAATTCTGCCTGTAAAATGGCTTCACCACCGGAAGCTGTCACTCCACCGCCTGACGCATTCATAAAATGACGATAACTGACCACTTCTTTCATCAGTTCTTCCACCGTAACTTCTTTGCCACCATGCAAATCCCAAGTATCGCGGTTATGACAATACTTACAGCGCATTAAACAGCCTTGCAAAAACAGAATAAAACGAATGCCCGGGCCGTCAACGGTGCCACAGGATTCATAAGAGTGGATTCTTCCTACAACTGACATGCATTCCTCAATAATTCGTCACATTATTCGTTAAAAGTGCGGTCGTTTTTATAAATGTTTTTAATGACCTAGCTATGTTTACAAAATTGGGATATCCCCAAAAAAATCAGACCGCTTACCTTGCGGTAAGCGGCTGAAATATTAACACAGTTTTATCACGAAATTACATTGATTGTGTAAATGTACGGGTGATAACGTCTTGTTGTTGCTCTTTGGTTAATGAGTTGAAACGTACGGCATAACCAGAAACACGAATGGTTAATTGCGGATATTTCTCCGGATTTTCCATTGCGTCTAATAACATTTCACGGTTCATCACGTTAACGTTCAAGTGTTGACCACCTTCTACTTCCGCTTCGTGGTGGAAGTAACCGTCCATTAAGCCGGCAAGATTGCGTTTTTGTGCTTCGTATTCTTTACCTAACGCATTTGGCACGATAGAGAAGGTATAAGAAATACCATCTTTCGCGTAAGCAAATGGTAATTTAGCCACAGACGTTAAGGAGGCTACCGCACCTTTTTGGTCACGACCGTGCATTGGGTTTGCACCTGGTCCAAATGGCGCTCCTGCACGACGACCGTCCGGTGTATTACCTGTTTTCTTACCATATACCACGTTAGAAGTAATAGTAAGCACAGATTGTGTCGGAGTCGCGTTGCGATATGTTTTGTGGGTTTGAATTTTCTTCATGAAACGTTCAACTAAGTCGCATGCGATATCATCTACACGGGAATCATTGTTACCGAATTGCGGATATTCGCCTTCGATTTCGAAGTCTGTTGCCACGTTAGAAGCCACAACATTGCCGTTTTTGTCTTTAATGTCACCACGAATTGGTTTTACTTTCGCATATTTAATTGCGGCTAAAGAGTCAGCTGCAACGGAAAGTCCTGCGATACCACAAGCCATAGTGCGGTAAACATCGCGATCATGGAATGCCATTAATGCAGCTTCATAAGCATATTTGTCATGCATGAAATGGATGATGTTCAAGGCGGTCACATATTGTGTTGCCAACCAATCCATGAAGCTGTCCATGCGGGTCATTACTGTGTCGAAATCAAGCACTTCATCTTTAATTGGCTCGGTTTTCGGACCGACTTGCATACCGTTTTTCTCATCGATACCACCGTTGATTGCGTATAACAAGGTTTTTGCTAAGTTCGCGCGGGCACCGAAGAATTGCATTTGTTTACCCACCACCATTGGGGATACACAGCAAGCAATTGCATAGTCATCGCTGTTGAAATCCGGACGCATTAAGTCATCGTTTTCGTATTGTACTGAAGAGGTATCAATAGACACTTTGGCACAGTAACGTTTGAATGCTTCAGGTAATTTTTCGGACCAAAGGATAGTTAAGTTTGGTTCCGGAGATGGTCCCATGGTGTAAAGGGTGTGTAAAATACGGAAGCTGTTTTTGGTCACTAATGTACGACCGTCTAAGCCCATACCGCCTAGGGTTTCGGTTGCCCACATTGGGTCGCCGGAGAATAATTGATCGTATTCAGGTGTACGTAAGAAACGCACCATACGAAGTTTCATCACTAAGTGGTCAATTAATTCTTGTGCTTCTTGTTCGGTGATTTTGCCGTTTTGCAAATCACGTTCGATATAAATATCTAAGAAAGAAGAAATACGACCAAAGGACATTGCAGCGCCGTTTTGTGATTTCACAGCCGCTAAATAAGCAAAGTAAGTCCATTGAACCGCTTCTTGTGCGTTAGTCGCCGGGTTAGAAATATCGTAACCATAAGAGGCTGCCATTTCTTTCATTTTGCCTAATGCACGATGCTGTTCGGCAATTTCTTCACGCAACTGAATAGTCGCTTGAATGTCTTCACCACGTTCTAATCTTGCTTGGAGTGAGTCGAATTGTTTTTTCTTGTCAGCCATCAAATAGTCGATACCGTAAACGGCTAAACGACGATAGTCACCGATAATACGACCACGACCGTAAGCATCCGGTAAACCGGTTAACACGCCTGATTTACGGCAACGAAGGATATCCGGTGTATAAACATCGAACACACCTTGGTTATGTGTTTTACGATATTCAGTGAAAATATGTTCTACTTCTGGATCTAATTGGCGGCCATAAACTTCACAAGAGCCTTTAACCATTTTGATACCACCGTATGGCATAATGGCCCGTTTTAACGGGGCATCAGTTTGAAGACCAACGATTTTTTCTAATTCTTTGTTGATATAGCCAGGTTTGTGAGAAGTGATGGTTGATGGGTTGTCTGTGTCAAAATCTAACGGCTCGTGCGTTTTGTTTTCGATTTTGATGCCTTCCATGACTTTATCCCACAACGCAGTTGTTGCAGGGGTTGCATCAGCTAAGAAAGATTCGTCACCTTCATACGGTGTATAGTTTTTTTGGATAAAGTCACGCACGTTGACTTCATTTTGCCAGTCACCACCGACAAAACCTTCCCAAGCCTTTTGTTGAGCTTCTGTTAATTGAGTCATAACATTCCTCTTTTAGATTATTGATAAAAATAAACCTGTTTAGGAAGGAAACAAACAACTTAGGTTTCCTTCCTTTTTGTGAACCGATTAATGAGGTCGGTTGATTGACCATAAGGCCAATCCAATACAACAACCACCGCCAACAATGTTCCCCAATGTCACCGGAATCAAATTCTTCACCACAAAATGATAAAGATCTAAATCCGCGAACTGTTGAGGATCGATATTAATTGCTTGCCAAAATTCCGGGGCGCTAAAGTGCGTGGTCATAATTCCCATTGGGATCATAAACATATTCGCTACACTGTGCTCGAATCCTGACGCAACAAACAAAGCAATCGGCAAAATCATAATGAATGCTTTATCTGTCAATGTTTTTCCTGCGTAGCTCATCCAAATGGCAATACACACCATCACATTACACAAAATCCCCAAACAAAAAGCTTCAAACCATGTGTGGTGAATTTTATGTTGAGCAGTCGCTAAAATGGTGAGCCCCCACTGCCCATTGGCAGCCATTGTCTGACCCGCAAACCAAATGAGAAAAACAATAAAAAGTGCGCCGATGAAATTGCCGAAGTAAACCACCACCCAATTTCGTAGCATTTGAAAAGTACTAATTCGTCCGCTTGCACGGGCGACCATTGTCATTGTGGAAGATGTAAATAACTCTGAACCACAGACAACAACCATAATCACACCAAGAGAGAATACAATTCCGCCAACCAACTTGGTTAATCCCCACGAAGCACCGACATTTCCTGTTTGTGTTGTGGTGTAGAAAACAAATGCTAAAGCGATAAACGCACCCGCCGGAATAGCAGAAAAAAAGGATAAAATTTGTTTCTTAGTGGCCTTATAAACGCCGACATCTTCGCCAATTTGGCTCATTTCCGCCGGAGAGACCATACACGTTGTTTTGGACGTTTCGGTATTCATTTCAGAATTCCTTTTCATTATTTGACCCCTAAATACCGCCGTTCACAACGTTGCATTACAAGGAAAGACCTAAAAACTTAAAAAAATTTGAAAGTTTATAAATTTTGTTAATTATATTTTCTTTCCCCTGCAAAGTAAAAATATTTCTCCTTTTTAATGCGAGAATTTTGTTCTTTGTCAATAATTAGATCGGTGTAATAGAAAGCCTTTCTCGACGACATCAAAGATAGCTTGATAAATTGCTATTTTAGTGGTTTTCTGTTAAAAAGTGCGGTCATAAAACGCAATATTTTTTAAGGAGAAAATCATGGCAGCAGAAACTATTTTCAGCAAAATTATCCGCAAAGAAATTCCTGCGAACATCGTTTATCAAGATGAACTTGTCACCGCATTTCGCGATATTGCACCGCAAGCCAAAACCCATATTTTGATCATCCCGAATAAGCTCATTCCTACCGTAAACGATGTAACCGAACAAGATGAAGTGACGTTAGGTCGTTTGTTCACAGTTGCCGCCAAACTCGCCGCACAAGAAGGCATTGCGCAAGATGGTTATCGTTTGATTGTCAACTGCAACAAACACGGCGGACAAGAAGTGTTCCATTTACATATGCATCTCGTTGGCGGTGAGCCTTTAGGTAAAATGTTGGATAAATAATGAAAAAGTCTATTTCCCTTTTTTTTGCGACCGCACTTTTGGCGGGATGCAGCGCAAAGGTGCCGACGTTATTAAATACGCAAAGCCCGATTTTAAACATTGAAGCCCCGGCGGCGGAAAGCGTGGATGCGGGTGTTGATAGCGACAGTGCTTGGGTCAAAAATAAAACCGAACAGCCGGTTAACCTGGCTTATCGCCTGTTTTGGTATGACAAAAATGGGGTGAGTGTGACTGCTGAAGAACCTGTCGTTTGGCATAGATTGGCGTTGCAACCGCGACAAAAACAACCGCTCACATTGGCTCGACCAACTGCTAATAGCACCAATTACCGCTTATATCTCCGCTTAAACTAAAATGTCTACACTACTCATTGACTTAGCCGGTTACGAGCTGGAAAAAGAAGAAATCGAATTATTGGAACATCCGCTCGTGGCGGGATTGATTCTCTTTACCCGTAATTTTCACGACCGTGCGCAATTACAAGCCTTGATTCAATCTGTGCGACAAAAGGTGAAAAAGCCCTTGTTGATTACGGTGGATCAAGAAGGAGGTAGAGTACAGCGTTTCCGTGATGGTTTCACTCAACTTCCCGCAATGCAGGCGTTTTCTGCGTTGATTAATGATCCTATTGAACAACAAAGAATGGCGTTTGAAGCCGGTTGGCAAATGGCAGCAGAAATGACCGCACTTGATATTGATTTGAGCTTTGCACCCGTGTTGGATCTTGGACATCAATGTAAAGCCATCGGCGATCGCAGTTTTGGTTGCGAGATAAAAAGTGCGGTGGATTTGGCCAGCAATTTTATTCGCGGCATGCATCAAGCCGGCATGGCAGCGACAGGAAAACATTTTCCAGGGCATGGTCATGTGATTGCCGATTCTCATTTAGAAACGCCTTATGACGAACGGAGTCAAGAAGACATTTTCAATCAGGATATTCAGCCGTTTCAGCAACTTATCGAACAAAATCTGCTACAAGCCATTATGCCGGCCCATGTGATTTATTCGCAATGTGACAACCAACCGGCAAGTGGCTCTAAATTTTGGTTACAAGACATTTTGCGTTCCCAACTGAATTTCAACGGTGCTATTTTCTCTGATGATCTTGGCATGAAAGGGGCGGGATTCATGGGGGATTTTGTGGCGCGTAGCGAACAGGCGCTTAATGCAGGTTGCGATTTGTTGTTACTTTGTAATGAGCGGGACGGTGTGATCCAAGTTTTAGACAATTTAAAATTCTCAGAAAAACAATCGTGCTTTTTGTTGCGTCAACAACGCTTACAAAGTCTCTTCAAACGCAAAAATCTTACTTGGACTGAATTAGAGAGAGCTCCCCGTTGGTTGGAAAACCGTCAAAAACTGACCGCACTTCAACAACAATGGCTGGCAACGAAAAACTAATATGATTCAGTGCGAACATTATCAACGAGGCGATTGTCGTTCTTGTCAATGGTTGGAACTGCCGTATTCTGTTCAACTAGAACAGAAAACCGTTCACTTGCAACAGCAGCTGCACGGTTTAGATACGTCTCATTTGAGTTGGATTGCGCCTTTTCAATCTTCCCTTGATGGGTTTCGTAATAAAGCCAAAATGGTGGTGAGTGGCGCTGTCGAACGCCCCATTTTGGGGATTCTACCGGATCCGCGAGAGCCACAAAGTGCGGTGGATTTATGCGATTGCCCACTTTACCCACAACGTTTTCAAGCTATCTTTCCTCTTCTTAAAGATTTCATTGCACGCGCAGGCCTTGTGCCGTATAACGTGGCAAAGCAAAAAGGCGAATTGAAACATCTTTTATTGACAGAAAGCCAACACAGCCGGCAACTCATGTTGCGCTTTGTATTGCGTTCGGAAACCAAATTGCCGTTGATTCAACGAGAATTGGCGGGATTGCGTCAAAAATTACCACAACTTGCCGTCATTAGCGTCAATATCCAACCGCAAAATGCCGCGATTTTAGAAGGTGAAAAAGAGATTTTTCTGACGGAGCAACATACGTTGCCTGAGACCTTTAACGGCATTCCACTTTTTATTCGCCCGCAGGGATTTTTTCAAACCAATCCGCAGGTTGCTGAAGGATTATACGGTACGGCACAACAATGGATAAAAGATCTGCCAGTTCGTCAACTTTGGGATTTGTTCTGTGGTGTGGGCGGTTTCGGGCTGCATTGCTTGAAAGCGTTGCAAATGCAGAACTCGAAACAACAAATTCACCTCACTGGCATTGAAATTTCCGCTTCTGCCATTGCCGCCGCGAAACTATCGGCACAACAACTCGGATTGGAGAAGCAAGTTCATTTTCAATCCTTGGATGCGGCAAATTTTGCCTTGGCTCAAGCAGACAAACCCGATTTGGTTATCGTCAACCCACCTCGTCGAGGCATAGGTCAATCGCTTGCTGAATTTCTCAATAAAATGCGACCGCACTTTATTTTGTATTCCAGTTGCAACGCTGAAACCATGGGGAAAGACTTGCGCTCGCTCACCCATTATCAACTGGAAAAGATCCAACTGTTCGATATGTTCCCACATACCGCACATTATGAGGTGTTGGTGTTGTTGAAATGGATTGGGTAAAGAATTTTAAGAGTTAGTCGCCTATTTCGGGACATAAAAAAGTGCGGTCAAAAAACACAATGGATTTTGACCGCACTTTTGTTTTCAGTAAAACGATAGCGCTTAGTCTAAGCGTTTGAACATGGTCAACCAGTCTGCTTTAAATTCACGGCGCATGTTGTTGATGGCATCAATGATGTCGTGGTGAACCAAGTGTTCATTTTGGATACCCACACAGTAACCGCCTTTGCCTTGGAGCAATAAGTCGATAGCATAGACGCCCATGCGGGAACCGAGGATACGGTCGAATGCACATGGTGTACCGCCACGTTGGATATGGCCTAAAATGGTGGCGCGGGTTTCATGGTGAACGCGATCTTCAATTTCTTTCGCTAATTCATTTACGTCGCAGATTAATTCAGTAATCGCAATAATCGCATGGCGTTTGCCTTTGATGATGCTGCGTTCAATTTGGCGAATCAGTTCTTCGCGGTTAAATTCCACTTCGGAGGCCACAATGTATTCGCATCCACCGGCAATCCCTGCAGAAATGGTGAGGTCGCTACAGTGGCGGCCCATGATTTCTACGATAGAAATACGTTGGTGGGAACTGGATGTGTCACGTAAACGGTCAATAGCTTCAACCGCGGTTTGTAATGCGGTTTGGTAGCCGATGGTGTAGTCGGTCCCGGCAACGTCATTATCAATGGTGCCAGGAATACCGACGCATGGGAAACCGTGTTCTTCGGTCAGCAATTTTGCGCCCATGTAAGAACCGTCCCCGCCGATAACAACGAGCGCATCAATGCCGTGAGAACGTAAGATATCGGCACATTTTGCACGCACTTCCGGATCTTTAAATTCCGGGAAACGTGCTGAGCCTAAACAGGTACCGCCACGGTTGATGATGTCGGATACGCTGTAGCGGGTTAATTGCTTAATGTTGTTGTGGTATAAGCCATAATAGCCGTCATAGATACCATAAACTTCTAATCCCTCGGATAAACCCGCACGAACTACTGCGCGAATTGCTGCGTTCATGCCCGGTGCGTCGCCGCCACTTGTTAGTACTGCAATTTTTTTAATCATAAGTTATCCCTTACATAAAGTTTTAATTTAAAAATCGGTTGTTTAGGTTAAACGTGCGCGAATTATAGCATTTTTTTTATGTGCTGCATTTCTTGTTGTACAACAAATGTGGGTTCCGGATGGATCACAATATCGCTGTGCGGGAATGTTGTTTTTAACCGTGTTTCCAAATGTTCGGTGATGTCATGTGCTTCGATAAAAGACAGTTCATCCGCCAATTCAAGGTGAAATTGAATAAAACGAATCGCGCCGGAACGACGGGTGCGTAACGCATGAAACCCGAGAATGCGCGGATCTTGGGCGATTTCTTGGTTAAGTACCGCGTTAATTTGTTCAATTTCCTCTGCCGGTAACATTTGATCAAGCAATAACTGTGTTGAACTAAACAGCATTTTGGCCGCATTTAATAAAATATAAAGGGAGATTAAAATCGCAAAAACCGCATCTGCCCATAAAATACCGTGCACACTCAAGCCTAAGGAAATCAAAATGGCAAAGTTCATCAGCAAATCTGTTTGATAATGCAACCGATCCGCTTTAATTGCCGGGCTATCCGTTTGTTCAATTACGCGTCCTTGGTACCACACTAATAATAGTGTCGCAAAAATGGAAAATACGGTAACCAACATACCAAGTATTGTATTGTTCAAGGCTTGCGGAGAATTAAAACGGTGTATGCCTTGCAGTAACAGAAAAATCGCCGAACCGGAAATAAAGGCACTTTGCACCAAAGAAGCCAGTGATTCCGCTTTGCCGTGGCCAAAAGAGTGGTTGTGATCCGCAGGCATTAAAGCAAAACGCAAAATCAGCATGCTCATGAAAGAGGCCAATAAATCCAACATGGAATCGGTGATAGAGGCGAGCATACTCACCGAGCCGGTTTGCCACCAGGCAATGCCTTTCACAATAATCAACACTAAAGCGGTGATAATGGAAAAATGCGCCGCCTTTTTGACTTGAGCGGAATATTCAGAAGCCGGCATTACGCTTTACATCCCAAAAGCCAATCCGCTTTGCTCAGTTGTTTCATTTCTTTTTCAACCAAATATTTTTTCAGATGGTTGACCACGCGTTTGCTATTCATATTGCCGAGTTTGTAATTTTTCGGAATTTTCAAGGAATACTGATATTGCACAAAGCCACAAAACGGCAATTCTTTACCCTTTGCCATGTCGATTTGCCAATCTTTGTTTTGTTCGGACGGCTCATAAATGACATAGGCGTACAATGTTTCGTCTTGTTTATAAAGCTGAAAATTTTTCACACCGGTGTTGGTATAAACCCGTTTACGCAAATCAATACGTTCCTGCAAAGTGCGGTTTTGAAAATTGCGATCGAGTAAAATCTCCACCGCACTTTGCCATTCTTTCGGTGTTTCGCCCGGCAACAGATAAACATAACGAGCAACACTGCCCAAATCTTGTTGGGTAGTAAGTTGGTAGGTTTTATCGTTGTGTTGAATGCTTTGCGGTACGTCTAATTGTGAGTTGGAAACGCACGCTGTTAGGAAAAGTGCGGTTAAAATAACAAGTGTTTTTTTCATCATGTTTATTCCGCCAAATCACGTTTAAAGACAAATTCTGTTTTGGTGGATGAGGCACGGTCAAACCAGTAGCCACCAAGGTCGAATTCCTTGAGCTGTTCTACGTCGCTAATGCGATGTTGAATGAGGTAACGACACATTAAGCCGCGTGCCTTTTTAGCATAGAAGCTAATTACTTTATACTTCCCATTTTTGTTATCTAAAAAGACCGGTTTAATAATGTTGCCTTTGAGGTTGTGCTCTTGCACCGATTTGTAGTATTCGTCGGAGGCCAAGTTAATGAGTGTGCCGCCTTGTTGATCGATCGCTTGTTGCAATACCGGCGTAATGACATTGTGCCAGAACGCATATAAATCCTTGCCTTTCGGATTAGCGAGTTTTGTTCCCATTTCCAAGCGGTATGGCTGGATTAAGTCTAATGGCGCCAATAAACCATATAAGCCGGATAAAATACGCAAGTGTTGTTGAGCATATAACACATCTTCTTCGTTGAGGGATTCAATGTCTAAGCCCGTGTAAACATCGCCTTTGAACGCATAAACCGCCGCTTTAGCATTATGTTCATTGTGGTTTTGTTGCCATTCAGCAAAACGGGCGGCATTAAGCCCGGCAAGTTTATCGCTGATTGACATTAATGAGCCGATGTCTGCCGGTGTCAGCTCACGGCAAATATCGATCAGTTGCTGGCTTTGGGCTAAAAAGTGCGGTTGAAAATGCGGGAGTTTTTTGGGCACTGCATTCTCAAAATCTAATGTTTTTGCGGGAGAAATAATCGCTAACATAAAAATTCCTGTAATGGTTCTTATAACAACGCTAAAGCGCGCTTAATTGCCAATTAATCGGGGCAATACCATGTTGTTGTAAATAGACGTTGGTTTTAGAAAAATGGTGGCAACCGAAAAAGCCACGATGGGCGGATAGCGGCGATGGATGCACGCTGGTTAAAACACAATGTTTTTGGCGATCAATAAATTGCCCTTTTTTCTGCGCCGGGCTACCCCATAATAGAAAGACCAGATTTTCGCGATGTTGATTTAAGGCTTCAATGACTTTATCGGTAAAAATTTCCCAACCCCAATTCGCGTGGGAATGAGCTAAACCTTGTTCTACGGTTAATACCGAGTTAAGCAACAACACACCTTGCTGCGCCCATTCCACTAAATAGCCATGATTTGGCATCTGAAAGCCCTCAATGTCATTGGACAATTCTTTATACATATTTAACAAAGAGGGTGGCGGTTTGACACCGGGTTTAACGGAAAAGGATAAACCATGCGCTTGATTTGGTCCATGGTAAGGATCTTGTCCTAAAATCACCACTTTGACCCGTTCGAATTCTGTTAATTTAAAAGCATTGAACACGTCCGGTGCGGGCGGGTAAATAATTTTCCCCAGTTCCCGTTCTGCATGTACACGTTGCAACACTTGTTGAAAATAAGGCTGTTGTTTTTCCTGCCCTATGACATCTGTCCAGGTTTTCATCATGGGGTTCCCATCTAATTTTGCGTAGCGGGAATTATAATGAAGCCATCGTGAAATTCATAGCAATAAGCGTGATTTGTTTGTTATCAAGATGTAATTAAATAGGGCTTATTTTGTTAAATTGCGCATACCTAGAATGGATTATCTTTGATATGTGTCAAATATTGAAAATGAATTAAAAAAAGACTTCGGTTCTATATCAAATTAAAGTCAAATTAATTTGAAAACTTCAAAATTTTTGATAAAATCCGCGCAGCTCAATTAATATACAGAAAAGCCAAATTTAGGAGGCATTTTATGATTAAAGGTATCCAAATCACCCAAGCGGCTAATGACAATCTTTTAAACTCTTTCTGGTTGTTAGATAGCGAAAAAGGTGAAGCACGTTGTTTATGTGCAAAAGGTGATTACGCAGAAGATCAAATCGTAGCAGTAAGCGAATTAGGTCAAATTGAATACCGCGAATTACCGGTAAACGTTGCACCAACTGTGAAAGTAGAAGGCGGTCAACACTTAAACGTGAACGTATTACGTCGTGAAACATTAGAAGACGCCGTATTACATCCGGAAAAATATCCACAATTAACCATTCGTGTTTCCGGTTACGCTGTGCGTTTCAACTCTTTAACACCTGAACAACAACGCGATGTGATTACTCGTACTTTCACTGAAAGTTTGTAATTTCAGTTTGAATGAAAAAAGAAACCCCGAAGTAATTCGGGGTTTTGTTTTTTTAAAACGTGGTAAAAACAGACCGCACTTTTCCTTTTCTTTTCTAGCGATTTCCGCACTTTTCGGGTACAATCCGCCAGTTAAATTTTATGACTTTTGAATGAGAAAAATTACCAATTTATGAAGAATATTCGCAACTTTTCTATTATTGCCCATATTGACCACGGTAAATCTACCTTATCGGATCGTTTAATCCAAACTTGTGGCGGTTTGTCTGATCGCGAAATGGAGGAGCAAGTATTGGATTCTATGGATCTGGAGCGTGAGCGCGGGATTACCATTAAAGCTCAAAGCGTGACGCTGAACTATAAATCCAAAGATGGCGAGACCTATCAACTGAATTTTATCGACACGCCGGGTCATGTTGACTTTTCTTATGAGGTATCCCGCTCTCTTGCCGCCTGTGAAGGCGCATTATTGGTGGTGGATGCCGGGCAAGGGGTAGAAGCACAAACCTTGGCAAACTGTTATACAGCCATTGAAATGAACTTAGAAGTGGTGCCGATTTTAAACAAAATCGACTTGCCTGCCGCAGAACCTGAACGTGTTGCAGAAGAAATTGAAGACATCGTGGGTATTGATGCGATTGACGCGGTGCGTTGTTCTGCGAAAACCGGCGTGGGCATTGAAGATGTATTAGAAGAAATTGTGGCGAAAATTCCGTCACCGGAAGGTGATCCGAATGCGCCATTACAGGCATTAATTATTGATTCTTGGTTTGATAATTATTTAGGCGTGGTGTCTTTGGTTCGTATTAAAAACGGCACGTTACGCAAAGGCGATAAAATCAAAGTGATGTCCACCGGTCAATCTTATAACGTAGATCGTTTGGGGATTTTTACTCCAAAACAAGTGGATACCACCGTCTTAAATTGTGGCGAAGTAGGTTGGGTGGTCTGTGCCATTAAAGATATTTTAGGCGCTCCGGTGGGGGATACCTTAACTCACTACAACACGCCGGCGAGTTCCGTATTACCGGGATTTAAGAAAGTTAAACCACAGGTTTACGCAGGCTTGTTCCCGATTAGCTCCGATGACTATGAAGCCTTCCGTGATGCGCTTGGTAAGTTAAGTTTAAATGACGCCTCCCTGTTCTATGAACCGGAAAATTCCACCGCACTTGGCTTCGGTTTCCGTTGTGGTTTCCTTGGCTTGTTGCACATGGAAATTATTCAGGAACGTTTGGAGCGGGAATATGATTTAGATTTAATCACGACCGCGCCAACTGTAGTCTATGAAGTGGAATTGACTAATGGCGAGGTGATTTATGTTGATAGCCCGTCAAAACTGCCTCCGCTGAACAATATTGCAGAAATTCGCGAGCCGATTGCAGAATGTAACATGTTGTTGCCACAGGCCTATTTGGGTAACGTGATTACGTTGTGTGTGGAAAAACGTGGGGTGCAAACACACATGGTGTACCACGGCAATCAGGTGGCGCTGACTTATGAAATTCCGATGGGCGAAGTGGTGTTGGATTTCTTTGACCGCCTCAAATCCACTTCTCGTGGTTATGCTTCTTTAGATTACGGTTTCAAACGTTTCCAAGCAGCGGATATGGTTCGCGTGGATATTATGATTAACGGTGAGCGCGTGGATGCTCTTGCGTTAATCGTACACAAAGACAACGCACCGTATCGTGGTCGTGAGTTGGTGGAAAAAATGCGTGAATTAATTCCGCGCCAACAATTTGACATTGCGATTCAAGCCGCGATTGGTAACCACATTATTGCCCGTTCCACCGTGAAACAATTGCGTAAAAACGTGTTGGCAAAATGCTATGGTGGTGACGTCAGCCGTAAGAAGAAATTATTGCAAAAACAAAAAGAAGGTAAGAAACGGATGAAACAGCTCGGTAACGTGGAAGTGCCGCAGGAAGCGTTCTTAGCCATCTTACATGTAGGAAAAGATAAATAAGGAAGTAGCAATGTCGAACTTATTTACGATTATTTTAATCGCGATTGGATACGGTTTATGGAAAGTGTTGGATCATTTTCAGTTGCCTAATACGTTTTCTATTTTACTGATTATTTTCACCGCACTTTCAGGTGCCGTCTGGTGTTATTTACGTTTTGGGGTATTGCCGAAGCGCGCCAGACAAATCTCGCGCTTAGAGCAACGCAGTGGCAAAAGCCTCAGTGATGAAGAAAAAAACAACATTGAACCGATTTCCGAAAGTTCCGAATTTGTTGCGTCTTTGTTTCCGGTGCTTGCGTTCGTGTTAATTGTACGTTCGTTTATTTTTGAGCCGTTTCAAATTCCCTCTTCTTCCATGGAGCCAACGTTACGCATTGGCGACTTCATTGTGGTGAACAAATTCGATTACGGCATTAAAGATCCAGTTTTCCAAAATACCCTTGTGAAAATGGGCGAGCCGCAACGTGGTGATGTGATTGTGTTCAAAGCGCCGGAATCACCAAGCACAGACTATATAAAACGTATTGTCGGCAAACCGGGCGATCGCGTGATTTATAATGAAGCCAATCGTCATTTAACCTTGGTTTACGCTAAAGACGGTAAAGAGTGTTTGGCTGATTGCAATATCAAAGAATTCAGCTATACCCAACCTGAACCTAATGAGAATTTCCGTTTCATTTTAGGGCGAGATCACAGTGGAAAAGTGCAATATGGCCCGGCGCCGTTAGAAACCGTTGAAACGGGGGATGTGGCGCACGCCATTCACTGGTATCCACAGCCGATTAACGAAGGGTATCGTTATAAAGCCTTTAGTAAACAAGAAAATTATGTGACGGAATGGGTTGTTCCAGAAGATCACTATTTTGTGATGGGTGACAACCGTAACAACAGCGAAGACAGCCGTTTTTGGGGATTTGTGCCGTCACAAAATATTGTGGGTAAAGCGACCTATATTTGGCTGAGTTTAAAGAAAGAACAGGATGAATGGCCAACCGGCGTTCGTACCGAGCGCTTGTTCCAGAAAATTCAATAATATGCGAGAAGATAACTTAGATCGTTTACAACGAAAAATTGGCTATCATTTCCAAGATGTCGCCTTGCTTAAGCAAGCACTGACTCATCGTAGTGCGGGACATAATCACAATGAACGCCTAGAGTTCTTAGGCGATGCCATTTTGAATTTAACCATTGCAGAAGCGTTGTTTCACCAGTTTCCAAAATGTAATGAGGGTGAGTTGAGCCGTATGCGTGCGACCTTGGTGCGTGAGCCGACCTTAGCCATTCTTGCCCGAGATTTCCAATTGGGTGATTATTTATCCCTTGGGCAAGGCGAATTAAAAAGTGGCGGTTTTCGTCGTGAGTCTATTTTGGCGGATTGTGTTGAAGCGATTATCGGTGCCATTTCCCTAGACAGCAGCTTAACTCATGCGACACAGATCGTGAATCATTGGTATCAAACCCTCCTCGAAAATATTAAACCGGGCGACAATCAAAAAGATGCCAAAACCCGTTTACAGGAATATTTACAGGGTAATCGCCAGCCGTTACCGACTTACAATGTGGTGAGTATTCAAGGGGAAGCCCATAATCAATTATTTATCGTGGAATGTTCCATTTCAGATAACGACCGCACTTTTATCGGTAAAGGTTCCAGCCGTCGTAAAGCGGAACAAGCGGCAGCAGAACAAATCCTTCAAGAGTTAAACATCAAATGACAGAACAACTTGAAACATATTGTGGCTTTATTGCCATTGTAGGCCGTCCAAACGTAGGGAAATCTACCTTACTGAATAAAATTCTCGGACAAAAAATTTCTATCACGTCGCGCAAAGCGCAAACGACCCGTCATCGTATTGTGGGCATTAAAACTGAAGGTCCATATCAAGAAATTTACGTGGATACGCCGGGGCTACACATTGAGGAAAAACGGGCCATCAACCGCTTAATGAACCGAGCTGCCAGCAGTGCGATTACTGATGTGGATTTAGTCATTTTTGTGGTGGATGGCACCCATTGGAACGATGACGATGAAATGGTGCTGAATAAACTGCGTAAAACGAAAGTGCCGGTTGTGCTTGCCATTAATAAAATCGATAACATTAAAAATAAAGATGATTTATTGCCGTTTATTACGGAAATCAGTAGTAAATTTACGTTTATCGATATCGTGCCGATTTCCGCTGAAAAAGGGAATAATTTAGAGGTGATTGAGAACATCGTGCGTAAGTCTTTGCGCCCAGGTGTGCACCATTTCCCGGAAGATTATGTGACCGATCGTTCTCAACGTTTCATGGCATCGGAAATTATTCGTGAAAAATTAATGCGCTTTATGGGAGAAGAATTACCTTATTCTGTTACTGTAGAAATTGAGCAATTTAAGGTGAATGAGCGCGGTACGTATGAAATTAATGCCCTGATTTTGGTTGAACGAGACGGACAGAAAAAAATCGTTATCGGTCACAAAGGCGAAAAATTGAAAAAAATCGGTACAGAAGCCCGTTTAGACATGGAGCGTTTATTTGATAATAAAGTCCATTTGGAACTTTGGGTGAAAGTGAAATCCGGCTGGGCGGACGATGAGCGTGCCTTACGTAGCCTAGGATATATGGAAGAGTAATGTAAAAAAGGTGAGCAACGGGCTCACCTTTTTGATCTTTAAAGTGCGGTGGAAAATCAAATTGTTTTTTGACCGCACTTTTATTTTAGATATTTCTTAATTTATTGGAATAGAGTACTAAGCATAACGCGATTACCATAATTAAAATGGCACAGGCGAAGAGAAGGGTATCTACCGAACTTTCGTGATTTACGATGATCAAACGCAGCATGGCGGTGATACCGGCGTAAATAAAATAACGCAGAGGAAAATGGTAACCACTTTTGAAATATTGCACGATAAGACCGATAAAACCGAAATAGAGGAAAAACATAACGGCTTGTTCGGCAACGTCATAAGGCACAATGGATGAGGTATTGAAGACCATCATTGCCAAAGAATACGTAATTTTGACGAGGGCGATAATGAGTACCAGTGCCAATGCGATTAATGCAGAGCTTAAAACGATTTTTAATATTCCGGTGACCACTTGGGGGAGTTTTTCTAATTGTTGAGATTCTTCCATAGTTTACTTTCCTTCATTTTATAACGAGATTCAAAGGGTGCGTATTCTAAAACAAGAGAGGATAAGGGTAAATAGATTTGATTAGCGAGAAATATCGGATTTTTTAACCGCACTTTTATAAAAAGAAAGGCTGACATTTGTCAGCCTTTTGTTTTCATTATTAATTATTTGATTACACCGCAGGCCATACGTGCACCGCCACCACCAAGTGGAGCAGGGTGATCAGAGTGGTTATCGCCACCCACGTGGATCATGATGGAATGACCACGAACGTCATCAAGGTGTTTGATACGTGGTGCAAGCACAGGGTTAGTCGCTGTGCCATCATGTAATACGGTTAATGCCGGTAAATCGCCTAAGTGTGCGTCATCTTGCCATGGGAAGCCGTGTTTTTTAGTCTCTTTTGGATCCCAGTGACCGCCTGCGCCTAAGCCTGCAGTAAGTTTACCGTCTTTTTCTTTCGGATCACAGCTTGGGTTTTGGTGAATATGGAAACCATGTAAACCGGCTTCTAATCCGTTTAAGTTTGGTGTAAAGACCAAACCGTAGTTGGATTCGGTAATGGTGACGGTACCTACATCTTTGTTGCCGTTAACCGGATCAAGTTGTTGTACTTTTACTTCAATAGAAGCACCGGCAGGCGCCATGTGATCGTGTTTGTGTTCATGGGCATTCGCCATACTTGCAGCACAGATTGCGCCGATGCTTACAGCTAAGAGAGTTTTAAATTTCATTGGTTTACTCCTTTTATGTTAAAAATCTTTTATATTCTAACCAAAATAAGGCATAAATCGAGCATTTTTAGAATGTTATTGACTATCAACGACATTTGAATTTTTTTATCTTTTTTCTTTAATCGAAATGAGATTTATTTATAATATAAATCATTGCTATTTTATTTAGGAGAAATCAGATGGCTAAAGAAGAAGTCGGCCATAATTTTTTGGCACGTTTAGGTAAAACCCGTTTGCGCCCGGGTGGTCGGAAGGCGACTGATTGGTTGATTGCAAGCGGTGATTTTAATAAAGATAAAAAAGTCCTCGAAGTGGCATGCAATATGTGCACCACCGCCATTGGTTTGGCAAAGCAATATGGTTGCCAAATTGAAGGTGTCGATTTAGATGAAAACGCCTTGGAAAAAGCCAAGGCCAATATTGCGGCGAATAACTTGCAGGACAAAATTCATGTGCAACGCGCCAATGCGATGAAATTGCCTTTTGAAGATAATACCTTTGATATTGTAATTAATGAGGCAATGCTCACCATGCTGCCTGTTGAGGCCAAAATGAAAGCCGTTGGTGAATATTTTCGCGTATTGAAACCGGGTGGCTTTTTGCTGACTCACGATGTGATGTTAGTGGGGGATGATCATAAAACCATTTTGGAAAATATGCGCAATGCCATCAATGTGACGGTAACGCCATTAACCAAAGAGGGGTGGAAGCAGGTGTTTTTAGACAGTGGTTTTCGTAATATCGAAACCTTTTCCGGTGAGATGACACTGTTGTCGCCAAAAGGCATGATTTATGACGAAGGCGTGTTAGGCACACTGAAAATCATTAAAAATGCCATGAAAGCGGAAAATCGTGAGCAGTTTAAGCGAATGTTTAGCACTTTTAATGACCCTGAACGTAAATTGCATTTTATTGCGGTTTGTAGTCAAAAATAACCGATTTTCTTATGATTAGCCTCCAAATTGGAGGCTAATTTTTTTACAACAATTCGATTTTGCCCGAATCGATTTTAAAAGTGCGGTGCTTTTTCGGTTGCATTTCTTTGAGCTGGTTTTGTGTAATGGCGGTGACAAAAACTTGTGAGCCACTGTTTTGTAAGCGTTCAGCAAGAAGACTACGCTTAGTTTGATCCAACTCGGAGGCAAAGTCGTCAATGAGGAAAATACAATGGCGTTGTTTTTGTTGCATCAAATGCTCGCCCTGAGCCAAACGCAATGCGCACATTAATAATTTCAGCTGACCGCGTGATAAAATATCTTCCACCGGTAATCCATTGGCTTTAAAACGAAAATCGGATTTTTGCGGGCCTGAAACTGTATAGCCTAATGCACGATCCCGTTCGAAATTACGCTCTAGCAATTCTGCGTAGTTTTGTTCTTTTTCCCAGCCTTGATGAAAACTCACGCCAATGTCGAGTTCAGGCAGAAATAAACGGCAGGTTTGTTCAATTTCCGGTTGCAAGGCTTGTGCATATTCGGCTCTTAGCAGGCTTACCTGCTCGGCAAGTTTCACCAATTCCACGTCCCAAATTTTCATTTGTTGATAACCGGAAACTTGCTGTAAGGCCGCATTTCGTTGTTTGAGTAAATGACTTAAGCTCGCCCACAGATTATAAAAACTCACGTGATGATGAAATAAGCCCCAATCCAGAAAGGCGCGACGATAGCTTGGGCCGCCATTGAGCAAATTTAAACCTTCCGGCGTGATGATTTGCATGGGCAACAGGTGTGCGAGGTCAGAAATTTTATTACCGTCTTCGCCGTTGATTTTCACGAGCGTATTGCCTTGGCGTAGTTTTTGCAAACCTACCGACCATTGATGTTGCTGTTCTTGAATTTGCCCAAAGAGGGTAAAGTGCGGTTGATCGTAAGAAATAATCCGATTACTGACCGCACTTTTAAAAGAGCGTCCGTGACCTAAATAGAAAATGGCTTCCAATAAGCTGGTTTTGCCACTGCCGTTGTTGCCAACCAAAAAGTTAAAGCCGTGATCTAATTCCAGATCTACGGCTTGTAAATTACGAAAATTTTCAACGGTTAAACGTGAAATCGCCATACATTATAAGCGCATCGGCATAATCACATATTCTGCGCTGGCATCTTCACAATCTTCAATTAAGCAGCTGGAAGAGGCATCAGTTAAGCGTATACGCACTCGATTGCATTTCAACGCATTCAACACGTCAAGAATATAGCTGACGTTAAAGCCCACTTCCATTTCTTCTCCGCTGTAAGAGACATCGATAATTTCTTCTGCCACCTCTTGTTCCGGGTTAGTGGCGGTGATTTTCAGTTGATTTTCACTAAGTTGTAAGCGTACGCTACGGAAACGTTCGTTAGATAAAATTGCTGCGCGTACAAAGGCTTGTTTTAAGGTTTCCCAACCGGCTTCAACGATGCGGGTTGCATTGCGTGGCAACACACGACGATAATCAGGGAAACGACCATCAATAAGTTTTGATGTGAATGTGATGTTATTTAATTGAATACGTAGGTTATTTGTGCCGATTTGTAAACGCGCCGGTTGCTCGCTTGGCTCCAACAAACGTGCCAGTTCTAATACACCTTTACGCGGTAAAATCACTGAATGAGTCTGTAAATCTTGTTCTAATGGAATAGTACAAACCGCTAAACGGTGGCCATCGGTTGCGACGGTGCGTAATAAATTACCTTCCGTTTCAAATTTCATACCATTTAAGAAATAGCGCGCGTCTTGATTTGCCATGGAAAATTGAGTGGCTTCAATTAAACGGCGTAGTGTCGCTTGCTCAAGGGTGAAATCGACTTCTGATTGCCAATCTGTGAGGTTCGGATAATCTTCCGCCGGCAAGGTGGATAAATTAAATTTACTGCGATCGGAGCGCACAATGGCGCGATCTTCTTCAAATGTGACGGTAATTTCCGCATTTTCCGGCAAACTACGGCAAATATCTAAGAATTTTTTAGCCGGAATTGTGAATTTGCCATCTTGTTCCGCATGAAGTAATGGCGTTTGGGTTGAAAGTTCGACTTCTAAATCCGTACCGGTAATGCTTAATTGATTATTCTCAATTTGCAATAAGACGTTATTTAATACCGGAATATTCGGGCGACTATTCAATACGCCACACACTTGTTGCAACGGTTTTAATAAATTTTCTCGGGAAATAATAAATTGCATCTGGTGACTCCTATACGGATAAAGTTCGGATTAAGTTAGCCCAATCTTCTTGAATATTCGGATCGGTGTCGCGGAAACTGGCAATCGTGCGACAGGCGTGTAAAACAGTGGTGTGATCGCGGTCACCGAAGGATTTGCCAATTTCCGGTAGGCTGCGGTTGGTTAATTCTTTTGCCAGCGCCATTGCCACTTGGCGTGGGCGAGCCACTGAGCGAGAGCGATTTTTGGATTTTAAATCGGATACTTTAATGCGGTAATATTCAGCGACTACTTTTTGAATATTGTCTACGGTTACCAGTTTGTCTTGTAACGCCAACATGTCTTTTAACGTTTCACGCACAAAATCAATGGTGATCGGTTCGCCTTTAAATTCCTGCATGGCTTTTACTCGGTTTAAGGCACCTTCCAATTCACGCACGTTGGTGCGTAATTTTTGACCGATGAAAAATGCCACCTCATGAGGTAAATCCACGTTATTTTCTTCCGCTTTTTTCATCAAAATGGCAACACGGGTTTCAAGATCCGGCGGTTCAATGGCTGTCGTGAGCCCCCAACCAAAGCGCGATTTTAGACGTTCTTCAATTTTTTCAATTTCACGTGGATAGCGGTCGGAAGTGAGAATAATTTGGCGTCCACGTTCAAATAAGGTATTGAAAATATGGAAAAATTCCTCTTGGGTTTTTTCTTTGTCGCTGAAAAATTGAATATCATCCACTAACAATGCATCTAAAGAGCGGTAGAATTTTTTAAATTCTTCCATTTTGTTATCGCGAATATAAGCGACAACCTGTTGAACGAAACGCTCGGAATGAATATACACGACGCGCGCCTCTGGATTATTGGCAATAATGCCGTTGCCAATCGCATGCAATAAGTGGGTTTTACCTAAGCCCGTACCGCCATATAAAAAGAGCGGGTTAGCGGTTTGTTCACCGGGATTATCAGCTACTTTTTGAGCCACAGCACGAGCCAGTTGGTTGGATTTACCCTCAACGAAATTTTCGAAAACTAATTTGGTATTTAGATTGGAATGATAAGGTGTTTTACTTGTACTTTTTTCTTCCGAAAAACTGACCGCGCTTTGTTTCTTCGCTGGTTTTTCTACTTTGGGTGCGGTAGGTTTAATACCTTCAATAACCGATATGCTAAGGTTGGGATTCGCACTGGTTTGGCGAGCAATATCAGTAATTAAAGGAAGATAGTTATCAATTACCCATTTTTGCACAAAAGCATTTGATGCATAAAGTAAGATACCGCTTGAGCTAGCCTCAGCTTGCAACGGATAGAGCCAGATTTTGAAATCGTCCGTAGGAATTTTATCTTGTAGTTGCAACAGGCAATTTTGCCACAGAGAATTCGGCTGGTGTTCCACGTTAATATATCCCTTGTTAATTGGTTTATAGTTTTCCTTCGATTACCTTGCCAACCTTTTATCTTATTGTTTTATATAGGTATTACTTATTGAACGGCCAAATTTTCGGCAATAAAGTGCGGTTGGAAAGGTGATTATTTTACAATAACAGAGGAAAAAGATCTGCTATCTGGCTCTAAAAAAAGCAAAAAAGGTTGCTTGCCATTTTTAGCCAAAACCGTATAATCGCCTCGCTTTTAAATGCTGTGAGTGATGGAAAAATGAACGAGTTAAGGTGTTTTTTCCTAATCTCATTTGACGAACGCTGAATTTATGATTACAATTCCGTTCCTTATTTTTTGATAATCTTTGTTTATTTAAACGTTTCCCAGCGTTTAAAGTAGAAACAGTTACTGAAACTATTTGACTTAGGTACATTATAATGAAACGCACATTTCAACCTTCTGTATTAAAACGTAGCCGTACTCACGGTTTCCGTGCTCGTATGGCAACTAAAAATGGCCGTCAAGTTTTAGCTCGTCGTCGTGCTAAAGGTCGTAAAAGTTTATCTGCCTAATCGCATATCAATGTGGTTAAGCTAAACTTTCCTAGGGAGTTACGTTTGTTAACTCCCGAACATTTTAAATACGTCTTCCAACAGCCGTTCCGCGCTAGTTCACCTGAAATCACCATTCTTGCCCGCACAAATCGACTCGAACATCCTCGCTTAGGTTTAACTGTGGCCAAAAAACACCTCAAACGAGCCCATGATCGTAATCGTATTAAACGGTTATGTCGTGAATCTTTTCGTTTAGCACAGCATAGCTTACCGAATTATGATTTTGTTGTTGTAGCAAAACAGGGAATCGGCCGTTTAGACAACCGCACTTTATGGCAAACCCTGGATAAATTATGGCAAAGACACATTCGTTTGGCGCAAAAATCCTTATCGGATTAATTCGTTTTTATCAGATTGTTATTAGCCCATTAATTGGTCCCCGTTGTCGTTTCACACCAACTTGTTCTTGCTACGGGATTGATGCGGTAAAAACGCATGGGGTGGTAAAAGGTGGTTGGCTTACGCTTAAACGTATATTAAAATGTCATCCTTTAAACGCGGGTGGATACGATCCCGTTCCACCCAAGATCAATAATAACAAAACAGAGAATAAATAATGGATTCAAGACGCGGCCTGTTGGTCATTGCACTACTTTTTATGTCTTTTATTGTTTATCAGCAATGGCAACTTGATTATCACACGCCAAAACCTGTGGCAACTGAGCAAACTGTAACATCCACTTCGGATGTGCCGGCTTCTTCTACTGGGAGCAATACAGTCATCGCAACGGATACCCAAGTAAAAGGTAAAGTGATTACCTTAGAAAATGATGTATTCCGTTTGAAAATTAATACCTTAGGTGGGGATGTTATTAGTTCTGAATTGTTGAAATATGATGCTGAACTAGATTCCAACATGCCATTTGTATTGTTACAAAATACACCGGAACACGTTTATATCGCTCAAAGCGGTTTAATCGGTAAAGATGGTATTGATACGAAAGCAGGTCGTGCTGATTATCAAGTTGAGGGTGAAAACTTCAAATTAGCCGATGGTCAAAACGAATTAATTGTTCCTTTGGTTTATCAAAAAGAGGGCGTGACTTATCGTAAAATTTTTGTATTGAAACGCGGTGAATATGACATTGCGGTCAATTATGAAATTAATAACCAAAGCGATAAAACGATTGAAGTTGAGCCTTATGGTCAGTTAAGACATACTTTAGTTGATAGCTCTGGTAACGTGGCGATGCCAACTTATACCGGTGGTGCTTATTCTTCTTCTGAAACTAATTATAAAAAATACAGTTTCAGTGACATGGAAAATGCCAATTTATCAGTGAATACTAAAGCCGGTTGGGTTGCTGTGTTGCAACACTATTTCGTTTCTGCTTGGATTCCAAATCAAGATGCCGATAACCAACTTTATACTTTAACGGATAAAGCCAACAACATCGGCTCAATTGGGTATCGCGGTCCGGTTGTTGCGATTCAACCGAATACAACTGAGAAATTAACCAGCAAATTATGGACCGGTCCAAAATTACAAAATGAAATGGGGCAAGTCGCAGATCATTTAGATTTAACAGTGGACTATGGTTGGGCCTGGTTTATTGCAAAACCATTATTCTGGTTGCTGACATTCATTCAACAGTTAGTTCACAACTGGGGTGTTGCGATTATTTGTGTTACGTTAGTGGTTAAAGCGATTTTATATCCGCTGACAAAAGCACAATATACCTCAATGGCTAAAATGCGCATGTTGCAACCAAAATTGCAAGAAATGCGCGAGCGTTTCGGTGAAGACCGTCAACGTATGAGCCAAGAGATGATGAAACTCTACAAAGACGAGAAAGTAAACCCATTAGGTGGTTGTTTACCGCTCTTATTACAAATGCCGATTTTCATCGCATTGTACTGGACATTCATGGAAGCTGTTGAATTACGTCATGCGCCATTCTTTGGTTGGATTCAAGACTTGTCTGCGCAAGATCCGTATTACATCCTGCCGATCTTAATGGGTGCTTCCATGTTCTTGTTACAAAAAATGTCTCCGACACCGGTTGCCGATCCGATGCAACAAAAGATCATGAACTTCATGCCGTTAATCTTCATGGTGTTTTTCCTTTGGTTCCCGGCTGGTTTGGTGCTTTACTGGTTGGTCTCCAACTTAATCACGATTATCCAACAACAACTGATTTATCGTGGTTTAGAGAAAAAAGGGTTACATACCCGTCATAAAAAATAGTGAAATCTAGAGAATTAAAAGGCACGTATTGTGCCTTTTATTTTAATTAAAAAATGCACAAAAAAATGACCGCACTTTTGTGTCATAAAGTGCGGTTACAAAACGCAACGCTTTTTGACTGTTGGTTCTGTCAACGCTCCAATTAAGGGAAACAAGCGAGCTTGTGAAGAAAAAATTAAACGTTTTGAGAGCAGACTTATGAAAGAAACAATCGTAGCTCAAGCCACTGCGCCAGGACGTGGCGGTATTGGCATTTTACGTGTATCAGGCCCGAAGGCCACTGATGTGGCACAAACGGTATTAGGAAAATGCCCCAAACTACGTATGGCAGATTATTTGCCCTTTAAAGATGCGGATGGCACCGTGTTAGATCAAGGGATTGCATTGTATTTTAAAGGGCCAAATTCCTTTACCGGCGAAGACGTGCTTGAACTTCAAGGACACGGTGGACAGGTTGTATTAGATTTATTGCTAAAACGGATTTTGCTTATTGATGGCATTCGACTCGCGCGTCCGGGCGAGTTTTCTGAGCAGGCATTTTTGAACGATAAATTGGATTTAGCCCAAGCGGAAGCGATTGCTGATTTAATTGATGCCAGTTCCGAACAGGCTGCACGTTCAGCCCTGAAATCGTTGCAAGGCGAGTTTTCCAATAAAGTGAATCAGCTTGTGGATTCCGTCATTTATTTGCGTACTTATGTGGAGGCGGCGATTGATTTTCCGGATGAAGAAATTGATTTTCTTGCCGATGGCAAAATTGAAGGACATTTGAATGGCATTATTGCGCAGTTGGATCAGGTGCGTGCCGAAGCAAAACAAGGTTCTATTTTGCGTGAAGGGATGAAAGTGGTCATTGCCGGTCGCCCTAACGCCGGGAAATCGAGTTTATTGAATGCCCTTGCCGGACGTGAAGCGGCCATTGTCACCGACATTGCCGGTACCACGCGAGATGTGTTGCGTGAGCATATCCACTTAGATGGCATGCCATTGCATATTATTGATACCGCGGGGTTACGTGATGCGACAGATGAGGTGGAGCGCATTGGTATTTCGCGTGCATGGAATGAAATTGAACAGGCGGATCGGATTTTATTGATGCTAGACAGCAGTGATGCCGAACAAGATTTAATAAAAGTGCGGTCGGAATTTCTGGCAAAATTACCGAATACTATTCCGGTTACCATTATTCGCAACAAAGCGGATTTAACCGGTGAAACGGAACGCTTATATGAGCAAGATGGTTATACGGTCGTCAATTTGTCCGCAAAAACTCAGCAAGGCGTGGATTTATTGCGTGAGCATTTAAAACAAGCGATGGGGTATCAAACGGGTATCGAAGGGGGCTTCTTAGCACGCCGTCGCCACTTGGAAGCCTTAGAACAGGCGGCACAACACTTACAGACAGGACACATTCAATTAACCCAATTCCATGCCGGTGAATTGTTGGCGGAAGAGTTGCGTATGGTGCAAGATGCCTTAAGTGAAATTACCGGCCAGTTTACCTCTGATGATTTACTCACGAATATTTTTAGTTCGTTTTGTATCGGGAAATAGAGGCAAAGTGCGGTCAGTTTCGACCGTGTTTTTCAGGTATAAAAATACCGATGGTTTTCCATCGGTATTTTTGTTTATGTTGACTAGAGTAAGAGCGCAGAGCCCCATTTGATAATATCGAAGAAGAATTTATTTTGGTTAGTTGCCACGCCATCAGCGGATTTTGTGGTGCCATCAGGATTTTTCTGAACTTCGATCATGCCGTTTTTATATTGGCCTTTTACCACTTCTAAATCATCAGCAGCATTTTTTCTTAACATCTCACATTGTGCTTTGTCCATGTCTTCCACTTTATCCTGTCTAAATTTCTTATATTGGTAAGTGGCGTAATTCATGGATTTTTCATCGTCTTGAATAATTTTTACATACTTCTCGCCAATGACGTTTTCTAATGGGTAGAAGAAAATATATTGTGAATGAATGTAAGCATCTTCTTTTGGAAAGTGCTGTTGCAAAATACGGGTTAAATTTGGATAGATACATTGTTCTGCTTGTTTACTGGCGAATACCCAACGTTGTGCATTATCGTCGGATAACAAATAATCTGCGCCAGCATACTCACCGGGAATTGGATCCTGCTTGGTGCCAAATAATGAGCAACCGGTAAGGAATAAAATGACACCCGAAAAAATAAATTTCTTTAACATGGTTAAACCTTTATAGCTTGATACATTACGAAAAAACGCTGCGTATTCTAGCAATAAGCGCGTCATTTACAAATGATTTGTGTTGTGGAAAGCAAAAAGTGCGGTGGATTTTCGGGATCAATTACGCTAGAAAATCACCGCACTTTTATAAGAGAAAAAATTAGTGGCAAATCACCTGTTCAATCATACGACCTTTTTCAGCAGCGTTGGCGTTAGGCAATTTATCGCCATTTTGTTTGATGGAGTCGGTGTATTTTTCCATAAAGGCCTTGTCTTCACTGATGACA
This sequence comes from Aggregatibacter sp. oral taxon 513, assembly GCF_018128305.1. Lineage (NCBI taxonomy): Bacteria > Pseudomonadati > Pseudomonadota > Gammaproteobacteria > Pasteurellales > Pasteurellaceae > Aggregatibacter > Aggregatibacter sp. oral taxon 513. Next base: position 1,465,099 of record NZ_CP072381.1, on the reverse strand, counting down.
CCCGCAGAGTATTCATCAATACTAAACGTGTCTTTTGCATACATCCCGTTGAGTTGATACGTGAGGTAATTATCAACAGAGGAGGTGTTTTTCTCTAGATCATAATAATTGCTAGACATGTTGAAATGCACGCCTTGTTGCGTTTTGAAATCCTGACAAATACCGTTCTTCGCTGTAAAAACAGCATGGCTTAAACGTCCTTGACCAAATTCATAATATTCAAATGTTTTAGCATTGGCTAATTTCTTCAGATCTTGTTCGTTACTTGGATTCATTGATTTTCCATTGTGTAAATACATCACCGGAATCAGCCTGTTGCCACTGAATTCTTGTTGATAAATTTCACCAAGAATTTTGCTTCCTCGCCGTGCTTTTAAGACGGGCTTTTTCATATCGCTATCGGATGCGCCGGCAATTTTCTCAAAAGAAATCGATTTGATTTGGCTTTCTAAATCAACGTAGTGACGTTCATGTACACCGGTAGAAATATCTTCAAACGCATTCCAGCCATCGCTATTTTTTCCTGGGGTATTGGCGTGAGCGCAGGCGATTAATGTCATGATCGAGCAGGCGAGCGTACTGAATTTTAAGATTTTCATTTTTTCTCCTAAAATTTGATTATTGATAATCAAAAAAACCGCACTCTTTTAAAAGTGCGGTCATTTTTACAGGTGTTTTTTATTCGTTAAACGAATCTTTCAAACGTTCATCAGCACGACGGGCTTCGCCTTTGTGTTGTAATTTATTGAGCTGTTTCTCAAGTTTTTCTTCAACGTCGTTGATAGCTTTATACATATCTTCTGCCTCAGCGCTGGCAATGAGGTTACCAAATGGGGTGCCAATAGAGGCATCAACGGAAAAGCCTTTAGGCGTTTTGTTTAAAATAAAGTGAGGATTGATCAGTTGGGTATGCCATTTATTCAGTTTGACAAGTCGTTCTTCAACGTGAGCACGGATTGCAGGGGTGATATCCATTTGTTTACTGGTAATATTTAATGTCATAGCATTTACCTCTTATGTGAATGGGGTCTGAGACCCAGTTGAAATCCTTAGTTACAACATAGTAACCTTGCCTTTAATTTTCAAGCGCTTTTTAGGTTGTTTAAAAAGAAAAGTTTAAAAATATGATCCAGGTCTGAAAATTGGGAAAAGATGCTTTTTTTGCGGAGAGAAGTTGCTATGATGGGCAAGTTAAAGAAAGCGGATATTATATTTAATATCCGCTTTCTTTTTATTATTGTGCAATTTCGTCTTGGTCAAACTGATTGGCATTGAGGCGTGAAAAATAGTCTTTCGTTTCTTCAATGACTACTTTGCGCAAGCCGATTAAGGCAATTAAGTTTGGAATCGCCATTAAACCGTTGACGATATCCGCTAAAATCCAAATGAGATTTAAATGAATAAATGCGCCACAGCCAACTAATGCGATAAATACGATACGGTAGAGTTTAATACCTCTGATGCCTACCAAATAAACAAAGCAACGTTCACCGTAATAGCACCAGCCAAGAATGGTCGTAAAGGCGAAAAACAGGAGCCCAATGGTGACAATCGTTGCGCCAATAGAAGAGCCTAAACCTTGAGAGAATGCATAGTTGGTCACGACAGCACCTTCCATGCCTGGCGTTTGCCACGCGCCGGTTAGGACTAAAACAATCCCCGTCATAGTACAGACGATAATCGTATCTAAGAATGTACCTGTCATGGAAATAAGACCTTGGCGTACAGGCTCTTTGGTTTGTGCGGCAGCCGCAGCAATCGGAGCACTCCCTAAACCGGATTCATTGGAGAAAATCCCCCGTGCCACACCGGATTGAATGGCTTTCATCACAGTGAAACCTAATGCGCCACCTAATGCTGCCTCCGGATTGAACGCGCTGTAAATGATTAACTGAAGTGCGGTCGGAATTTTGTCTAAATTTAACAGAATGATAATGATGGATGTCGCAACATAAAAGACTGCCATAAATGGCACGATGTAGGATGACACCAACGCGATACGTTTTACTCCGCCAAGAATAATTAAGCCCACTAACAGGGTGATGATTGCGGCGGTGATACCGATCGGAATACTGAAGGTATCTTGCATCGCATGGGTGATGGCATTGATTTGCGGGAAGGTACCAATACCGAAGAAGGCCACCAGTATGCCAAATAACGCAAAGAGTTTTGCCAACCAGCCCAAACCAAGACCGCGTTCGATGTAATACATCGGACCGCCCGCCATAAAACCGTTTTTGTCGCGTACACGATATTTCACGGCTAACAAACATTCGGCGTATTTGGTCGCCATGCCAAGCAATGCGACTAACCACATCCAGAAGATGGCGCCAGGACCACCGGCTTGAACTGCTGTTGCAACGCCCACAATGTTCCCTGTGCCGATGGTGGCGGCAAGCGCTGTACACAAGGCGGCAAAAGAAGAAACATCCCCTTTTTGTTGTAAACCCGAATCGCGTTTAAACAAATAGCGCAAGGCGCGAGGCAGATGAACAATTTGAATAAAGCCTAAGCGGAGGGTTAAATATAATCCGGTACCGGATAATAAAATGAGTAGAGGCGGACCCCATATAAAAGAGTCTATTGCAGATAGAATATTTTCGAATGTCATTGATGGTTCCTCGTAAATAACCTGATTACAAGGAGGCGGAAAGAATTTTACGGATAGATAAAATAGGAAATAACTCAATAAATTGAGTAAGTTATATTCACCGAAATCTTCTGCCCCTGTCCTTTTGCCTGAGCGTTTGAAAAGCAGTGAACATTCCGCTTTTTTGCGCCTTCGGCGTCCATGAGTACTTTCAAGTAGAACTTAAAAGTACCTTGGATCTCTCCAAGGGTTCGTCCAGTAACAGTCCTTGCCATCGCGCCTGAAAGATTTTACCTCGTCGGCGTGGGGTCGATTCCCCGCTCTCCAGCTACCTTCATCCGAACAATTTATGCTTGCACATAAAGTGCGATAAATTCTAGCAATATAATTTTAGGATCTCAATCATGTTGTTGGTGGCGTTGCCATTTTTTTGCAATATAACTGCAGGTAGGCACCAGTTTGAGCTGATTTTCTTGAATAAACGTGATTAAGGCTTGATATAACTTGTCTGCAACGCCTTGCCCACGTAATGTTTCCGACACATAAGTGAGCTTGGCAACAGGTTGTTGTTTTTCGTCTAATACAAAAAATGTTCCTTGCTCGGCGTTTTTCTTGTGCTGAATTTTCATGAGTGGTTTACCCAGTCATTGTCTTCATTTAATAGGCCGTTAGCGGCAAAATCGGCAGTTTCGCATGGAATTGCTTTTTCTTCTGCCGCCCATTCACCTAAATCAATAAGCTGGCAACGCTTGCTACAAAAAGGGCGGTAAGGACTTTGTTCTGACCAAGTGACGGCTTTGTGGCAAATCGGACAAGGGACTGTAAAGATATCATCGCTCATTGAATTTCTCCGCGAGTTGTAAATAGAGGTGGTGCAAGTCTAGCACTTTTTGTTTTAACTGCGGCAGGCTTTCTCTTAAATCCACATCGTTATTGATGACATCATCGGCGTGTTGTAGGCGCTCCGATCGGCTGACTTGTGATTGCATGATATTTTTGATTAATGCTAATTGATTGTTATCGCGTTGACTTGCCCTCGTCATTTGGATTTGTTCGCTCACATCCACTACCAATACCCGTTGGCAAAGTGCGATCAAATTATTCTCAATTAATAACGGCACCATAAAAATGCAATAAGGCGCTTGTTGTGCGGCGAGTTGTCGCAACATTTCATGTCGAATGGCTGGGTGTAATAACTGATTGAGCCATTGCTTCTCTCTTTCATGATTAAACACCTTTTCCCGCAAGGCTGCACGATTGAGCGCGCCGTCTTCAAGTAAAATCTCCGGTCCGAAATGAACCGCGATTTCTGCCAATAACGGTGAGCCTTTTTCTACCACTTGGCGAGCAACGAGATCGGCATCAATGACCGGCACGCCAAGTTCAGCGAATAATTCGGCGATGGTGCTTTTGCCGCTACCGATCCCACCTGTTAGCCCAACCACATATGTCATGTTATGTCCTTTGTATTATCAACAATGGCGCGATCATACGTTCATGTGTTCAATTTAGCAATAAACAGACAAGCCCGGAAAAAGAGAGAAATGGACCGAATGGAACCGTGTTGAGTGTACGGTTTCGATATTTGACGTAGGTCGCGTAGGTTAAGCCGAAAAGGCAGGCGAGGAATAAAAAGGCGGGGAGTTGCTGTGCCGGCAGAAAAGCCCCTAACCCGAGAGCCAGCCAGTAGTCGCCTCGTCCTAACGCTTCTTGTCGGTAGTACCCTTTGGCAGCATGATAGATGGCATAAAAAACGCCTCCAAAGAGGACCGCACTTTGTAGGCTTTGTTCAAGGGATAATGCTCCGATTTGCCAATATGCCGCTCCTAAGCCGAGGGCAAGTAAGGCTTGGCACAATGTGGGCGAGATCAGGCAATAGTGCCAATCCACCAAAGAAATTGCGCTCAAAATGGTGATATAAAGCGCAAGGCAAAGTCCCTTTGATGGCTCGTCATTAGCGACATAACAAAGTAAAAATAACAGCGCGAACAGTATGCCGTAAGTCAGTGCGGAAGCTTGTCTTTGGAGTGACTTGAGAACGGATTTTTCCGGCATAAAGTGCGGTGGATTTTCCGGGTAAATTTCAATGTATGCGCTGTAAATCTCATGGCTTAATTTGCGGGCAAAGTGCACTACATAATTATGTACTAACCCGCCACAGACAACACCAGCAAGCAGAAAGAATAGCCACATCATTGTACTAGCGAACCCATGTTGAAAATCGGTAGGTACATGCCGAGCATAATTAAACCGATAAGCCCGCCGATAATGACCATTAATAAAGGCTCCAGCATTTGTGACAGCAGATCGATTTGGTGATCTAGCTGTTGTTGGTGATCGTTGGCGATAAATTGCAGCATCTTGGGCAATTGTCCGCTTTGTTCCCCCACTTGTAGCATTTGTTGCGCTGCAGGGGGGAAAATGTGTCCGCTCACACTGGCGGAAAACGGATAGCCTTGTTGAATCCAATGGAGTGCCGATTGCACCTCTGTAATTAATACTAAATCACCTTGTAGTTGAGGTTTGGTTTGCCAACTTTGTTGTTTCGGCAAGAAAGATTGAAGCGCCTGATTAAGTGGGATGCCTGCTTGTAACATCAGGAATAAACTTCGGCTGAAGCTTACTAAACGGGAAAGCCGAACAATATGATTAAGCAGCGGCATGTTGTTGAACAAACGTGTTTTTTGTCGATGAAGCCAGGGCGAATGTTTCAGCTGAAAGCGAATGAGTATGACGGTGAGTACAACAACGATGAGTAGAGCCAACCAATAATTTTGTAACCCTTGGGAGAGCGTAAGCAGAAGTTGTGTAAAGGCGGGGAGTTGGGCACTGTTGTTGTCATACATTGCGGCAAACTGTGGCACGATGAATAACAATAAAAGGATGGTCAAGATTAACGAAATACCGAGCACCAATACAGGGTAAAGGAGGATTTTTTGTATTTTACGCTGCAATGCCAGTGTTTGTTGTTTATGTTGGGCTATTTCATGACAAACCGCAGCAAGTTTGCCGGTCATTTCACCTACTTGAATAAGTTGGCGTTCTTGATAGGTAAGGTATAACCCTTGCTGCTCTAAGGCTTGAGAAAAGGCTAAACCTCTTTCGATGTCTCGTAATAAGAGACGGAGCCATTGATTCAGTGCGATATTGGTGCAGTTTTGCAACAGAATTTGCAGACTATGTTTTAAGGGGACTGAGGCTTGTAATAATGTCGCGAGCTGTGAAAGTAAGGCGCAGATCTCGGCATTTTTCGGCTTATTGCTCAGTTGCCAGTTTTGTTGCAATGTAATTCTTTGCAAACCTCGCGCCATTAACTGCTGCCGAGCCTTTGCGTCGCTTTCTGCTACGATGAGTCCTTTTTGTTTTTGTTGTAACCGATTGATGGCTCGCCAGTGAAACAGTTTTAATTTAGTCATATGTTTGTCCTAAAACCCGTTGAATTTCAGCCATATCAGTTATGCCGTTTTTGATTTTTTCTAAGGCGCTTTGGCGTAAATCATCGAAATCCATTGCATAGCCTTGTGGATGGTGCGACTGAGGCTGTAGAAATTGATATACTCCGATACGTCCTTTGTAGCCTTGATGACAGTCACAAAAACACGCAGGATTTCCACCGCACTTTAGGCAACGTTTACGCACCAACCGTTGCGCAATAACGAGCAGCAAACTGCTGTCGATTTCATGGCGCTGAATACCTAACTGCTGCAAGCGGGAAATGGCGGAAGGAGCATCATTGGTGTGTAAGGTAGAAAGGACTAAGTGTCCTGTTTGTGCGGCGCGTAGTGCCATGGCGGCACTTTCTTCATCACGAATTTCACCTAGCATAATGATGTCGGGATCTTGGCGTAAGAAGGTGCGAAGGAGACGGCTGAAATCCAAGCCAATAGGATTATTTACTTGAGTTTGAATAATGCCTGGCAACTGAATTTCAATGGGATCCTCTGCCGTCATAATGTGTTTTTCCGGTGTATTTAAATACTGTAATGCCGTATACAAAGAAATACTTTTGCCGCTACCGGTCGGGCCGGTTACTAAAATCAACCCTTGGGGTTGGCTTAATGCATGACGGAAAAGTTGTTGTTGTGATTCAGTCATGCCTAATTCACTGAATTCCAACTGAACGGGGCGATTTTGCTGTAAACGCAACACAGCTTTTTCGCCAAATTGGGTCGCAAGGGTCGAGAGACGAAAATCTAAAATATCGGAAAAGGTGGTTTTAAACTGAAAGCGGCCATCTTGCGGTAAACGTGTCTCGCTAATATCCAATTTCGCCAATAATTTCAGACGGGAAATTAAGCGGTTTGCCAAAGAACGCGAGATTTGTTCTTGTACTTGCAATACGCCATCAATACGAAAACGCACTTGTAATCCCTCGGCTTGCGGTTCCAAATGAATATCGGATGCTTTTTTCTGTGTAGCGTTTTCAAAAATCTGATTGAGTTGTTGAATGATCGGCTCATCAATTTGCTGGGGATCAGGGTGTTCTTGTAGTTCAGTTGAATAAAAGAGCGGTTGATTTTCCTCGACTTTTTCAGATTTTGTTAAATCCTGTAGTGCGCTTTTGAGTACATGGCTAGGCAATAACACAGGCTCAATGTGCTTTCCACTGAGAAAGGAAAAGGTTTCACAAGCGGCAAGATTGGTTAACGAATCCAATCCTAGCCACAGCGTTTGGGCATCTTCTTTTAACGGTAACGCCAAATAACGTAAGAGGGCGGTTTGTTGTTGCTGATTTCTAAACCAAAGCTCAGGCGTAATACAAAATTCTTCGCCCTGTTGATTGATGACCGAATAATGCCGTTCCATTGGATGTTGCATCCCCTTTACCGCCCTATTGAATTAGCACTTAAGAGCAAAAGCCAGCGGGGAAAATCTCTGCATTATTACCGCAGGAAGCCGTCCAGCTTACCCCCGTGGCAGCGGTGCCGGAGGCACTGAGGGTGTAGCTAATATTTTCGAGACTGCTTTTCCCGGTTACAGTGATAGAGCCACTTTTCACTTTGGTGGATTTTACGTATTTTTGTTTTGTCGCATCGGTAACATCGGCTTGAATGCCATTTTGTCCTCCGCTACAGTTATCAGTTTTGCCGGTGTTGTAAATGCACAGTTCCACTTCGGCACGAAGTGGTGCTGAAGCCTGTAACAACTCGGAAATAGCCGCTTTTTTCGTGTAATTTTGGTAAGATGGCACGGCGATAGTGGCGAGAATTGCGACGATCGCAATCACAATCATTAATTCAATTAATGTGAACCCTTTTTTAACGGATTTCAGAGAGATAAAAACGGATTGAATTGTCATAAAAAATACCTTGTTCAATGAAAAATAATATGGCTGATTTGAAGCAGAGGTATTTTGGCTTAGCGGAAAAATAGCGTGAAATGACACCGCACTTTTCTGGGATCTTGATCGCAAAATAAAAATCTTATGATGGAAAAACAGTTACAAATTAAAGACGGATGGTTAGTCAATGAAAGACGGGTATTGTCACCGCATTTTGATCAACGCCCTGAGCCACAGGATATTTCCTTGTTGATTATTCATTACATCAGTTTGCCGCCGGAGCAATTTGGGGGCGGCTATATTGATGATTTTTTTCAAGGAAAACTAGATGCGCAGGTACATCCTTATTTTGAAGAAATTAGCGCATTGCGAGTGTCTGCGCATTGTTTGATTGAGCGTACAGGACGGATTACCCAATATGTTAATTTCACTGATCGCGCTTGGCATGCGGGTTTATCTTGTTTTGAGGGACGGGAAAAATGTAATGATTTTGCCATTGGTATTGAATTGGAAGGCAGTAATGAACAGCCGTTTACCGATGAACAATACACGGCATTACAAGCGCTTACACGGGAAATTATGCGGGTTTATCCGCATATTACCAAAAAGCGTATCGTGGGACATTGTGATGTGTCGCCGGGGCGGAAAATCGACCCGGGACAATATTTCGATTGGCAACGGTATTTACAGAATATTTAAACTGAACAATAAATAGACAGTACAAGGCGGCATTTTTCATTAACAGGAAAATGCCGTTTCTTTTTTATTATTACATTGAAAAATAAGGATAAATTTCTTTTTGTTTATTTAGTGAATTAGATTTTCTAAGGTTATTTTTAGTTATTCCGTGGTTGAAACACAATTTTATCCACAGAAATACTGAATAACTTACAGGAGGATAAAAAATCGTAAAACCCGAAATAGAAAAAAGAAAACGTGCGCATTTGTTCGACATAACTTGTTGAAAAAATCGTAAAAAACGGATGAGGTATAAATCACTGAAAATTTGTGAGGAGAATTTAAACAAGCCAGCAAAAAACGGAATAGGAATTGGTTTGGCAGGAAAATAAATGACAGATTATTTCCTGTTTTTAGCTTGCTATTCACAGGGTTATCCACATCATCAAAAATTCTGCTCAAGAATAACATAAAAATTCAACGTATTTTTTGACCGCACTTTATAACTTTTTTATCTACAGCATAACCTTTATTTCTTTTTCAATATCCAGAATTCTAAGTACCATTGATACCAATTTATCACTCATTTTATTTATAGGAGCTTTATATGTCACAATTTCCCATTCATACCATCGAAACCGCACCGGAAGCAGCAAAAGAAGTGTTAAAAGCCGTGCAAAATGCTAACGGATTTATTCCAAATTTAATTGGTGTTCTTGCGAATGCACCGACAGCACTAGAAACCTATCGTACAGTGGGCGGAATTAATGGACGAAACAGTTTAACTGCAGCAGAACGAGAAGTGGTTCAAATTACGGCAGCGGTGGTTAATGGTTGCGGTTTCTGTGTGGCTGGACATACTAAAATTGCCCTAAAGCTATTGAAACTTGAAGAGACACTAGTTAAACAAATTCGTTCGACAGCACGTCTCGAACAAGATGCCAAATTGGATGCTCTTGCTCGTTTTACGCTGACGGTCATCTTGCAAAAAGCAAAACTGACCCAAGCGCAACAACAAGCCTTTTATAATGCAGGTTACACAAAGGAAAATGCTATTGATGTGGTGTTGGGGGTAAGCCTGGCAACGTTATGTAACTACGTAAATAATCTTGCGGACACACCGATTAACCCGGAACTTCAGCCTTTCGCTTAATTTCCTTTTTATATGTATTTAGGCAGCCTTGTGGGCTGCCTTTTTTGTACATCACTTTTGTTATAACTGATGGTTTTTAAATATAGTCACTAATTCTTTTCTTTTTAAAATTCCCTTTGTTAGATTTTAAATAGTAGCAACGTATTAATAAACAAGGAGAAAAATATGCAACAGCGTGATCTTTATCCCCATGAAATCTTGCAAGATGTCATCGACAAAAGTTATGCAAAATCACTTGGTAGCGTAAAAACCTTGGCCATTCTTAGCTTTCTAGGTGGCGGTTATGTGAGTTTCGGTTATATGGCATATTTAAAAGTCGTCAGTGGCATACCGGCGGAATGGGCGGGCTTGGCAACCTTGTTGGGAGCTGCTGTCTTTCCTATTTGCTTAATTTGTATTCTGATTGGAGGCGGTGAATTGGCAACGGGGAACATGATGATGATGGCTTTGGGGCGATTGAGCAAACAGGTAAGCTTTAAGAAATTATTACGTAACTGGGTCATTGTGAGTTTAGGTAACCTTGCCGGCGCATTATTTATGGCGTTTTTTCTTGGACATTATGTGGGGTTAGCTGAAGGGGCGGCAGCCGGTAAAACCATTGCTATTGCAGAAGCGAAAGTGAATATGGATTTCTTGCGCGCCTTTGTTTCCGCGATTGCGTGTAACTGGATGGTGTGTATGGGGATTTGGTTTTATTTTGGTGCAAAGCAAACATCTGGACGTATTCTTGCCATGTGGTTCCCTGTGATGATTTTTGTGTTGATTGGGCTACAGCATTTTGTGGCAAATATGTTTATTATTCCGGCAGGGATTTTTGCCGGAGCAAATGTGACGTGGGGAGAGTTTTTCTTCAATATGGTTCCCGTCTTCTTGGGCAATGTTACAGGTGGGGCGGCATTTGTTGGGGCTTCTTATCTTTACGCTTATCGTCATTTGCTCAACGAGGATTATCAGATTTAGTGTTTCAAAGTGCGGTGGAATTTTTCAGTGTTTCGAATAAAAAATAGGGAATCATGTCGATTCCCTATTTGGATCTTGAATGTGATTGAGTGAAGTTTATTTAATTAACTCAACCGGCACTTTTACTACTAATTTTTTAATCTTGGAGGATTGACCATTCACGTTACAACAAGGTTTATGTGGTTCATAAGGATAGAACACCGCAAACATATTTGGCACTAATGTAATCGTACTTTTGTTGTCGATTTCTTGAGTGAGCTGGTAATCGTCATCTTCGTGATAAGCTTCGTATTTATTTAAGTCAGGGTAGGTTGCACCGACTTCGATGTTTTCTACGCCACGAATTAATACTTGAACGTCTAAATATTTGTGGTGCAATTCTGCTTTTTTGCTCGCGGCTTCAGCAAGCTCAGGTTCCATCACATTCATATAAATTTGGTCAGTGATGTCATGACGACCAACCTCTAATTTTTCTAAGTCCAACCCCTTTAAATATTCACAGGTTTCGGCAATGATTTTCGGTAAGCCGAGTTTAAAATCGGCGCGGGTTAAATCTCCAATTAACATGGTTCCTCCTTTTTTGTTTTAAAACTGGAGTGATTTTATCATTAACCTTATTTTTCAGGTAGTCATAAATCGCAATTGTGCAAAAAAGTTACCCATCAAGGCAAAAGCCTTGTATAATGCCCGAGTTTTATTTTCTGAATTAGCGTGCGGCTAACAAAAATGATTTTCCGCGAAGTCGCCAAGAAAAGTGCGGTCGGTTTTAAGATTATTTTTGCTAGTCGCAAATTGGAAAATAAAACATTGTTATTATTCACTTTAGATAAAGGAAAAACATTGTGAATCCAATTGTTAAGCAATTTAAATACGGTCAACATACCGTTACTTTAGAAACGGGTGCGATTGCACGTCAAGCTACCGCTGCTGTGATGGCAAGCATGGACGATACGACGGTATTTGTTACTGTGGTTGCAAAAAAAGATGTGAAAGAAGGGCAAGATTTCTTTCCATTAACCGTTAACTATCAAGAACGTACTTATGCCGCCGGTCGTATTCCGGGCGGTTTCTTCAAACGCGAGGGGCGTCCGTCTGAAGGCGAAACCTTAATTGCCCGTTTAATCGACCGTCCGATTCGTCCGTTATTCCCAGAAGGTTTCTTTAATGAAATCCAAGTGGTTGCGACGGTTGTTTCTGTGAATCCGCAAATCAGCCCGGATTTAGTGGCCATGATCGGTGCGTCAGCTGCGTTGTCTTTATCCGGTGTGCCGTTTAATGGCCCAATCGGTGCTGCGCGTGTTGGTTTTATCAACGATCAATTCGTATTAAACCCAACCATTAACGAACAAAAACAAAGCCGTTTAGATTTAGTGGTTGCAGGTACTGACAAAGCCGTATTAATGGTGGAATCTGAAGCAGATATCCTCACTGAAGAACAAATGTTGGCTGCGGTGGTTTATGGTCACCAGCAACAACAAGTGGTGATTGAAGCCATTAAAGAATTGGTTGCAGAAGCCGGTAAACCACGTTGGGATTGGGTTGCACCTGAACCAAACACTGATTTAATCAATAAAGTGAAAGCGTTAGCTGAAGCGCGTTTAGGCGATGCGTATCGTATCACTGAAAAACAAGCCCGTTATGAGCAAATCGATGCGATTAAAGCTGACGTTGTTGCACAAATTACTGCTGAAGATGAAGAAGTCAGCGAAGGCAAAATTATTGATATTTTCACCGCACTTGAAAGCCAAATCGTGCGTGGACGTATTCTTGCCGGTGAACCACGTATTGACGGGCGTACCGTTGATACCGTGCGTGCATTAGATATTTGTACCGGCGTATTACCGCGTACTCACGGTTCTGCGATCTTTACTCGCGGTGAAACCCAAGCATTGGCTGTTGCCACTTTAGGGACTGAACGAGATGCGCAAATCATTGATGAATTAACCGGTGAGCGTCAAGATCACTTCTTGTTCCACTATAACTTCCCTCCGTATTCTGTGGGTGAAACCGGTATGATCGGTTCACCAAAACGTCGTGAAATTGGTCACGGGCGTTTGGCGAAACGCGGTGTGGCAGCAGTGATGCCAAGCTTAGCTGAATTCCCATATGTGGTACGTGTAGTATCAGAAATCACCGAATCCAACGGTTCTTCTTCCATGGCTTCCGTGTGTGGTGCTTCTCTTGCGTTAATGGATGCCGGTGTGCCGATTAAAGCGGCAGTAGCAGGTATCGCGATGGGCTTGGTGAAAGAAGATGACAAATTTGTCGTGCTTTCCGATATTCTTGGTGATGAAGACCACTTAGGTGATATGGACTTTAAAGTTGCCGGTACGCGTCAAGGTGTGACCGCACTTCAAATGGATATCAAAATTGAAGGTATCACTGCCGAAATTATGCAAATTGCATTAAATCAAGCGAAAAGTGCACGTATGCATATTCTTGGTGTGATGGAACAAGCCATTCCGGCGCCGCGTGCCGATATTTCTGATTTTGCGCCGCGTATCTACACCATGAAAATTGATCCGAAGAAAATCAAAGATGTGATCGGTAAAGGTGGTGCAGTGATTCGTGCATTGACCGAAGAAACGGGGACTTCAATTGATATTGATGATGACGGTACAGTGAAAATCGCTGCGGTGGATAAGAATGCCGTACAAGATGTGATGGCACGTATTGAAGACATCACAGCTGAAGTTGAAGCGGGTGCCATTTACAAAGGTAAAGTGACTCGTTTAGCCGATTTCGGTGCATTCGTTTCTATCGTAGGTAACAAAGAAGGCTTGGTTCACATTTCTCAAATTGCTGAAGAACGTGTGGAAAAAGTCAGCGACTATCTACAAGTAGGACAAGAAGTGATGGTTAAAGTAGTAGAAATCGATCGTCAAGGTCGTATCCGTTTAACCATGAAAGAACTTGCACCTAAACAAGACACTGTTCAAGAATCCTTTGATGACGTTATTGAACAGGAATAATTAAATTTAGGATTAATGTTACGGGACGAATGTTCCGTAACATTTCTTTTTCAATAAGCAATACCTCTGCTTTAAGGCTTACAAAGAAATGACACAACGCAATGGGTTGTTTAATTTCGCGGTGTTTTTACCCATTTTATTTTTTACTTTTTTATTGTCTGGCTGTGTCGGCTTGAACAATAGTTTCGTGTCTAAAAATAAAGTGGTACTAGCCGATCAAAATCCAAGCCAGCATTTTGAACAGGAAGTAATGATTGTTCGGATTAGCCAGGTATTGCTCGTTGGGAAAATGAGTAATGAAGAACGTGCTTCTCTCCATTTTGAACGGGGCGTGCTTTACGATAGTTTGGGGCTTTGGGCTTTAGCGCGTTATGACTTTACTCAAGCTCTTGCATTGCAACCGAAAATGGCGGCAGTGTATAACTATCTAGGGCTTTATTTATTACTTGATGAAGACTATGACGGCGCATTAGAGGCCTTTAATACGGTTTTCAGCCTCGATCCTGACTATGAATATACCTTCCTTAATCGAGCATTAGACTTTTATTATGTGGGACGGTATAACCTCGCCGAGCAGGATTTTTTAGCATTTTATCAACGCAATAAATCAGATCCTTACCGTGTTTTATGGCTGTATTTGAATGAATTAAAATTCAAACCGGCCGAGGCACAAAAAAATCTGGCTCAACGTGCTGTTGGGCTTTCTCAGGATTATTGGGGTACCTACATTGTCCAATATTATTTGGGCAAATTGTCAGTTCAGGATCTACAGGCTAAAGCGCAGCAGTTTGCAACAAAAACCGCTACGCAATACGCAGAAGTGCTGACTGAAACCTACTTTTATCTAGCAAAACAAAAACTCAATATGGGACAGATTGATGAGGCAGAGACCTTATTCAAACTGGCTGTTGCAAATCAGGTGTATAACTTTGTGGAGTATCGTTTTGCGGTGTTTGAGCTATCGAAATTAGGACAACAGGCTCAAGCAGAATAATGGTGAGCATGGCTCAACCGGCGATGCGTTGTAAGACGCAAAACGACACATTGTGATTAACCTGAAAGCGTCTATTGAGCTTTCCTTTTATACATTCGAGTATTTTTAATGACTGAAACTAAAATGACTTTCAAGGATTTAGGCTTGCCTGAATTCATTCTTAATGCTGTTTCCGATCTTGGCTTTGAAACACCATCTCCAATTCAACAAATTTGCATACCGCACTTATTAGAAGGGCGTGATGTACTGGGTATGGCACAAACCGGTAGTGGGAAAACAGCGGCTTTCTCTTTGCCTATTTTGGCGCAAATCGATCCGAAAGAAAAACATCCACAATTATTAGTGATGGCGCCGACCCGTGAATTAGCTATTCAAGTTGCCGATGCATGTGAACAATTCGTGAAATATGCCAAAGGTATTAACATTGTGACTTTATATGGTGGCCAACGTTATGACATCCAATTACGTGCGTTAAAACAAGGTGCGCAAGTTGTGGTGGGCACACCAGGTCGTATTTTGGATCACCTACGCCGTGGCACCTTAAGCCTTGCTGAACTTAAAGCCATTGTATTAGACGAAGCGGATGAAATGTTGCGCATGGGCTTTATTGATGATGTGGAAACCGTGATGGCAGAATTACCGGAACATCACCAAACCGCACTTTTCTCTGCCACCATGCCGGAGCCGATTCGTCGAATCACCAAACGCTTTATGAAAGATCCGCAAGAAGTCAAAATTAAAGCAACCCAACAAAGTGCGCCGGATATTGCACAAAGTTGTTGGTATGTTCATGGCTTCCGCAAAAATGATGCCTTGTTGCGTTTCTTGGAAGTGGAAGATTTTGATGCGGCCATTATTTTCACCCGTACCAAAACCGGCACGTTAGACGTGACCGAATTATTAGAAAAACACGGTTTCCGTGCGGCAGCATTAAATGGAGATATGACACAACAATTACGTGAACAAACCTTAGATCGTTTGCGTAGCGGCAGCTTAGATATCGTTGTGGCGACAGACGTCGCGGCGCGTGGTATCGATATTGAACGTATTAGTCTTGTGGTGAACTATGATATTCCACTTGATGCTGAATCTTATGTACACCGTATCGGTCGTACCGGCCGTGCTGGGCGTTCCGGTCGTGCGTTATTGTTCGTTGAACCGCGCGAACGTCGTTTGTTGCGTAATGTTGAACATCTTATCAAGAAAAATATTGAAGAGGTGGAATTGCCGAATCATGAAGTGTTACAAGCCTGCCGTCGTAAGAAATTCAAAGATAAAATTACCACACAGTTGGAACATCATGATTTAGAGCTTTATCGTGAATTGTTGGAAGATATGTTTACTGCCGACCAATCACAAGAAGATATTGCTGCCGCTATGATGATGTTGTTACAGGGCAAGCAAAAACTGATTCTTCCCCCGGATCCGGTGGTGGATAAAAAAGCACGTCGTGATCGTAATGAGCGTGGTGACCGTCGTGAGAATCCTCGTTCAGCAGAACGTCGTGGTGAACGTAAAGGCTATGGCAATCCACAACCAATGGATTTATATCGTATTGAAGTGGGCCGCGGAGATGGCGTGGAAGTTCGCCATATTGTTGGCGCTATTGCGAATGAAGGCGATATTAATAGTCGCTACATCGGTCACATCAAGTTGTATGATGATTATTCCACCATTGAATTGCCACAAGGTATGCCGAAAGAATTGCTACAACAATTTGCGAAAACGCGTGTGTTGAATAAACAAATGCGTATGTCCTTTATCGGCGAAGCAAAAGGCGAGCGTGGCGGTGATAATTTTGGTGGAAAACGCCGTGGCGGTCGTTTTGAAGACAAAGGTTTCAAAGGCGATCGTAAATTTAAAGAAAAATCTCACCGCACTTTTAAAGAGAAACGTGAGTTTAGAAAATAAAAAAGAAGACCGCACATAAAGTGCGGTCGTTTTTTTGATAAATTGACGGCTTATCATGTGATAAGCCGTTTTTCTTATTCTTCTAAAATAACTTTGCCGATATAGCCGAGGTTGCGATGTTGTTGTGCATAGTCAATGCCATAGCCCACCACGAATTCATCAGGAATAGTGAAGCCAACCCAGTCTACCGGTACATTCACTTCACGACGGGATGGTTTGTCCAACAAAGTACAAATTGTTAACGAGGCGGGATCGCGTAAATTGAGAATTTCACGCACTTTTTCTAGTGTGTAGCCTGTGTCAATAATGTCTTCTACGATCAGCACGTCTCTATCGCGAATGTCGCTTTCAATATCTTTTGTAATGCGTACATCATGGTTAGTTGTCATGCCACTACCGTAGCTTGATGTGGTCATAAATTCGATTTCCACCGGCAAATGCAATTCGCGTACTAAATCCGCCATAAACATAAAGGAACCACGCAACAAGCCTATTACCACAAGGCGATTAACTTTCTTTTGTTGATAGAATGCGGTGATTTCTTTGCCGAGTTCAGCAATACGGGAACGAACTTCTTGTTCGGAAATAAGAATATCGACGTGGTGTTTTTTCATTTCAAGGTTACCTTTGGCAGATGATGAGGGCGCTATTCTAACAAAAAAAAGACTGAAGTTTAAACTTCAGTCTTTTTAAGTACCCTAACGAATTTACTTTCTACTCTACCTGTTTGGCGTGCTATGCAGACTTCCAATAACAACCATTCATCTTCATTGCAATACTTAACAGATGCGGCTTATGTTAGCAGAGTTTTTATTATTGTCAATAAGAATTATTCTCATTTTTATTTTTTAGTTTCCTGAAATTTTCATCTTTTCCAACAAAATGGAACCTGTCTGAATATTGGAGCGATGTTCAATATCATCAGCCACGGCAACAATATTACGTAACATGTCCGGCAGTTGTCCTGCAATGGTGATTTCTGCAACCGGATATTGAATTTCACCGTTTTCTACCCAAAAACCGGCTGCACCTCGTGAATAATCACCGGTAACCAAATTCACACCTTGTCCCATCACTTCCGTTACAAGCAATCCTCGATTCATTTGGCGTAAAAGTGCGGTCAGTTTTCCGGATGAATTTGGTTTGACCAGCCAGTTATGAATGCCACCGGCATGCCCGGTGCTTTGCATGCCGAGCTTGCGTCCGCTGTAACTGGTGAGCAAATAGGTTTGTAAAATCCCGTTGCGGATAATCTCCATGTCCTGCGTTCTAACCCCTTCACTATCAAATGGGGTTGAGGCTAATTGACCGATAAGATACGGTCTTTCAACGATTTCAAACCAATCAGGCAATACTTGTTTTCCTAAGTGATCCAATAAAAAGCTGGCTTTGCGGTATAAGCTGCCACCGCTGATGGCGGCAGCTAAATGACTGATTAAACCCGTTGCGACATCGTTTAAGAAAATGACGGGTGCCTCTTGTGTGGCAAGTTTTTGCGGTTGTAAGCGGGCAATGGCTTTTTGCGCTGCATTTTCACCGACCCAATTTGGTTGGGCTAATTGATTAATATCGCGAGCCACCGTGTATTCATAATCCCGTTCTAACTGCTCTTGATGTTCGGCAATGACGGAGCAGGAAAGCGAGTAGCGACTAGATAAATAACTTTGTAATATGCCGTGGCTGTTGCCATAAACACGCACACCAGTATGGGCGTTGAAAGAAGCGCCTTCACTGTTTACGATACGTTCATCGTGTTCTAAGGCTGCTTTTTCAGTATCCAAAGCAAGTTGCACCGCTTTATCAACGTCAATTTCAGCAGCGTGATACAAATCCAAATCCGGCGCATCAAATGCCATCAATTCTTTATCGGCTAAGCCTGCACAATCATCCGGTGAAGTGTACTTGGCAATAGCAAGAGCCGCCTCTACGGTGTTTTTAATGGCTTCCGGTGTTAAATCGGAGGTGGAAGCATTGCCTTTTTGCTGTCCTACATAGACGGAAATACCTAGTGCGCCATCGTTGTTAAATTCAACGTTTTCAATTTCCTGCAAACGGGTGGAGACGGAGAGTCCGCCGGATTTAGTTACCCCCACTTCGGCGGTTGCACCTGCTTTTTGTGCAATTTCAATGGCGAGGCTGACAGCATCGCGCAGTTGTTGTTCTTGTTGACGCAAAAGTGCGGTGGCATTTTCAAGTGTTTTTTGTGGCATTGTGCTTTTCTCAATAATGAAATTTCGGCAATTTTAGCGTATTTTTCTTTTTAAGGCGAACCACGGATTCTGTGCTAAAATGCACCGCACTTTTAAGTAGAATGATGGAAAAGAAGATGGCAAAACGTAAAAAAGAAGATTTTGACTGGCAGGACGAAGAGCAAGAAGAAATTATTTGGGTCAGCAAAAGTGAAATTAAACGGGATGCGGAAGCATTAAAAAAACTGGGTGAAAAACTGGTTGAGCTGACAAAGGCAAAATTAGATAAAATTCCTTTGGAAGACGCTTTATTGGAAGCGGTAAATTTAGCGCAACGTCTGCAAAAAGAAGCCCGTCGTCGCCAATTGCAATATATCGGTAAATTATTGCGTGGGATTGATGTTGAGCCCATTCAGGCTGCGTTGGAGAAATTGGAAAACAAGCATCAGCAACAGCAAGCGATGTTGCACAAATTGGAATTATTGCGTGATGAATTGGTGGCAAAAGGCGACGATGCATTAACGGATTTTCTAACGAATTATCCGCAGGCAGACCGACAACATCTGCGAAATTTGATTCGTACCGCGAGTAAAGAAAAAGAACAAAATAAACCGGCAAAAGCTTACCGTGAAATTTTCCAGTATTTGAAGGAAATTGTGTTGGAAGATTAACCTGATGTGAAATAATTCAGCCCCTTAATAAGCGATTTATTAAGGGGCTGTTTTTTATGGGTGAATTAATTTAGCCAGAAGAAGTAACCGAAGGTCGCGATAACAAAGATACACACGATATTCAAAAGAATACCGGCTCTTACCATTTCACTTTGTTTCACTTCACCGGTACCGAACACAATGGCATTCGGTGGTGTTGCCACCGGCAACATGAAGGCACAGGAAGCACCTAAACCGATGATTAAGGCTAAACCGATTTCCGGCATACCAAGAGATTGTGCGATAGAAATGAAAATCGGCACTAACAACGCTGCACTGGCAGTGTTGGAGGTGAATTCCGTTAAGAAAATAATGAACGTAGCAACCAATAAACCGATGAGATAGAAGTGACCGCCTTCAATCAGGAATACGATGCCGTCAGCCAAGATTTTGCTTGCACCGGAATTTTTTAAGACCGCACTTAAGGTTAAGCCGCCACCGAAGAGCATTAATACGCCCCAATCGGTGTTGTCTTGAATTTGCTTCCAGTTTGTTACGCCGGCAACACAAAGGATAACGGCGGCAGATAAAGCAATAACGCTATCGAAGCTGGCAATTTTCCCCTCTAATCCTAATGCGCCTGCAAGAATCGGGTTGATTTGGCTACTGAAAACCCAGCTCAATGCAATAAAGATGAAGATAGCTAAGGTGATCCAACGTTGTTTATTCATTGGAATGGCTTCAAATTGTTGGTCAAAACGAATATTGAGTTTTGGTTTAAAGACAATATAAAGTGTTCCGATCATGATTGGCATTAAGATAATCATGATAGGCAAGCCATACCATAACCAATCAGCAAAGGTGAGGTGCAATTGTGTTGCAACGATGTTGTTTGGCGGGCTTCCCACTAAGGTTCCCATACCACCGATACTGGCGCTATACGCAATCCCTAAAAGCACAAAAACATAGGTGTTATGTTCTGAATTACGATCTAACCGGCTGAGCACGCCCATGGCAAGGGGTAACATCATGGCTGCGGTCGCTGTGTTACTTACCCACATGGACAAAAATGCGGTAACGGAGAATAAATACATGATCGCGACAAATAAATTGCCTTTCGCCAAAGCCATAATTTTGTTGGCGATCATTTTATCTAACTGTTGAATATGAAGCGCTGTCGCTAAAGCAAAGCCCCCGAAGAATAAGAAAATATTCGGATCAGCAAAGGTTGCCAGCGCAGTACTTGTTTTCACTAATCCCAAGAAAATGGCGAGAAGTGGAACAATTAATGCAGTGATGGTGACGTGTAAGGCTTCTGTTAACCATAAAATGGCCACTAAAGCTAATAATGCCAACCCACTATTGGCGTTTTTATCAAAAGGTAGTGTATTGAGTAAGACAAAAAATAGAACGACGGCAAAAATAAAGATAATTGCACTCCTATAATTCTTACTTTGATTTTGAGTTGTGTCTTTCATAATTTTAATTCCTGTCAATAAAATCAAAGATCAACATATTGCCAAAAATAGGCAATATGCTAAGGAAACTAACACTTTGTTAACAAAAAGCAATTAGTTTTTTATGGATTTGTGACATCGCGCAAAAAAAGTGCGGTGAAAATTTTCTATATTTTCACCGCACTTTTAGAAGAATAATGACGCAGCTAGGGTTAGTCTTGCTCGAAATCTTCGAGGTCTAAGGCTTCTTGTGACAGAATAATGCCGGTGAGATCTGCATAAACAAAGTCTTCCGGGAAGAAAGTTACGCCACCAAAGTTGACCGGAACATCGGTTTCGCCGTGGTTGTTTTCATCTGCGCCTACCGGAATTGGCGCTAACGCATGAATGCCGATGTCGATATTTTCCAGTTGTTGAATTTGACGAACTGCACCATAAACGATGATGCCTTCCCAATGGTTATCTGCCGCTAATTGTGCGAGTTCCGCATCAATTAATGCACGACGTACTGCACCGCCGCCATCAATGACTAACACGCGTCCTTCACCGTTTTCTTCTAAAATTTCAGCTATTAACCCGTTATTTTCAAAGCATTTTACGGTGGTGACTTTGCCATAAAAAGAACTTAGCCCGCCGAAACTTGAGAAAACAGGTTCGACAACATCGACTTGATCGAGATAAATATCGCAAAGTTCAGAAGTATCAATGTACATAAAAGACCCTATTTTTAAGATGAATATTGCGAGCTAGTATAGTCCGTTTCAGCCTAGAAGCAAGCCAAAACTAAATAGCCCATTGATAAGTAACGCAATCAGCGACATTTGCGCCAGCATCGGGCGTAAAGCCACCGGCTCTTTATGAGAGAAAACAAAATAAGCATGTTTGAACAAGAGCGGATAAGTGAGCAAAAAGACGAAACTCAACGGATTACGCAAATTCATGAGGGCAAACAAGAGATAAAACAACGCAGCAATGGAAAGCAGCAAGCAATGATAAACCCGCCCATTATGCGGACCTAAGCGCACGGCAAGGGTGTTTTTGCCAGCTTTGCGATCTTGTTCAATATCACGCAAGTTATTGATATTTAACACCGCTGTGGCAAGTAAACCACTGGCAACGGCAGGCAGTAAAATGACAGCAGAGAAGTCATGTACTTGAAGATAATAGGTGCCGCCGATGCCTAATAATCCAAAGAAAATTAACACGGAAATATCGCCTAAACCTAAATAACCGTAAGGTTTGCTGCCCACGGTGTAAGTAATGGCGGCAACAATAGCTAATACACCGAGAAGGGAAAAGGCGATTAAATCACTCACATTTTGGTAGGCAATGCCGATCAATAATGCGCCGCAAAGGAAACTCAAGGCGATCATCACATAAAGCCCTTTTTTCAGTTGTGCCGCAGAAATCGCGCCTTGTTGAATGCCGCGTAATGGTCCGATACGTTCTGCCGTGTCTGAGCCTTTTTGGTGATCACCGTAATCATTGGCGAAGTTGGAAAGAATTTGCAGAAATAAGGTGGTGAGTAAACATAACACCGTGATTCCCCAATGGAAACTGCCCGCCCAATAGGCAAGCGCAGAACCGGTTAAAATGGTTGCCAAGGCTAACGGCAAGGTTTTCGGACGTGCCGTTTCAATCCACATTTTTATTGTCTTTTTTGTCATAATGGCTACTCGAATAACGAAAAATAAGGCGATTTTTTATCGCACTTTTAGCTAAAATAGGCGCCATTCTACAAGGTTATTCTGCAGATTTTAACTGTTTTAAGGAAAATATGTCCGATTCTCTCACATTGCAGCCCGTGGCTGTGATTCACACGCCTTACAAAGAAAAGTTTTCTGTACCGCGCCAGCCCAATTTGGTGCAGGATGGCACCGGCATTGTTGAATTGTTGCCGCCCTATAACCAAGCCGAAGCCGTCCGTGGTTTAGCGCAATTCAGCCACCTTTGGCTGATTTTTCAATTTGATCACATTCCGCAAGGCAAATGGCATCCTACCGTGCGCCCGCCACGCTTAGGCGGCAATCAACGGGTTGGGGTGTTTGCCTCGCGCTCGACACATCGCCCAAATCCTCTTGGTTTATCCAAAGTGGAATTGCGCCACGTGGAATGTAAAAACGGCAAGGTGTTGTTACATCTCGGTGCCGTGGATTTAGTGGACGGCACGCCTATTTTCGACATCAAACCTTATCTGGCTTATGCTGACAGTGAACCTAACGCAATTTCAGGTTTTGCCCAAAGCGAACCGAAACCGTTGCTGCACGTGGAATTTACTGCAGAAGCGGAAAGTGCGGTCAAAAAACACAGCAAAAATCGACCGCACTTACAACGTTTTATTACCGAAGTGATCCAACAAGATCCCCGCCCTGCCTATCAACAAGGCAAAGCCACTGATCGCCTTTACGGCATTTCGTTGTATGACTTGAATGTGAAATGGCGGATTAAAGCGGAGAGTGTGGATGTGGTGGAAATCGTGCAAATTGAAACCTTAGTAAATCATCAGAAAGATTAATCTGCGGACTTTTTGAAGTGTATTTCTGATGAGAAAATATTTTAAATTCTCACCGCACTTTTCACGCTTTCTTATTCACTCAACCCCGCCAAAATCGAACATTCCGGGTAGTCGTTGCCTTGGCAGTTGTCGTGCCAACGTTGGAGTTCAGCCACCATGTTTTGTAATGCCTGAATTTGCGCGTTGAGGGTTTCGATATGCTGTGCCGTAAGTTGTTTCACTTCACGGCAGTTGCGATGCGGGTTGTCTTGCAATTGAAGTAATTGGGCGATTTGTTGCAGGGAGAAACCCACGCCTCGCGAGTGGCGGATAAAACGCAAACGGGCGAGATCGTTTTCTTCATAATAGCGGTAACCTGAAAGTGTACGTGTGCCGGCTTTGAGTAAGCCCCGTTTTTCGTAATCACGGATTTGTTTGGCAGATAAGCCGGTGAGTTTGGCTGCTTGACTGATGTTCATAAAAAGTGTTTGACCTTAACCTAACGTTAAGGTTTATATTAATCTCGCCGACCAAGGTCGGCAAGGTTTAACTTAACAAAGGAGCAAATAATGCAAAACGTAACCCTAAAAATTGATGGCATGACCTGTGGTTGTTGTGTGAAAAACGTGACTCGCGTATTGAGTGAATTAGATGGTGTCGCGCACGCAGAGGTAAGTTTGGAAAAAGCGCAAGCGGTCGTGAGTTTTGATGAAAATAAAGTGCAACCTGCCACGTTGGTGGAAGCGCTGGAAGATGCCGGGTTTGATGCCGAAGTGGTGTAATTTTTCTGCTTGTTAACGCGGCATTAAAACACTGTCTTATTTGACAGCGTAAAAACGAGTTGAAAACTCACCGCACTTTTCTGTGAAAGGAAATAAAAAGAGGATGTTATGCAAAAAGTCTCCCTTCAAATTGGTGGCATGACGTGCCAGTCGTGTGCCAGTCGGATTGAAAAGGTGTTGAATAAAAAGGATTTCGTGCAGCAGGCGGGCGTGAATTTTGCCAGTGAAGAAACGCAGATTACTTTTGATGAAAAGCAAACTTCCGTTGAACAACTGATCCAAATTATTCAGAAGACCGGTTTCACGGCACAATTAAAGCAAGAACAGGCAGCGTTGCCGCAAGAACGAAACATTTCGTGGCGGTTGATGTTGTTATGGCTGATTAACGTGCCGTTTTTAATCGGTATGCTCGGCATGATGCTGGGGCGACATGATTGGATGTTACCGCCGATGTGGCAAATGGTGTTAGCCACGATTGTGCAATTCGGTTTGGCGATTCCCTTTTATAAAAGTGCTTGGGGCAGTATTAAAGGTGGCTTGGCAAATATGGATGTGTTGGTCAGTCTTGGCACCTTAACTATTTATTTTTATTCCGTCTTTATGCTGTTTTATATGCCATACATGTCTCATGATCACGGTTCGGCGAATATTTATTTTGAAGCGTCCGTCATGGTATTGGGTTTTGTGAGTTTGGGAAAATTTTTAGAAGATCGCACCAAAAAGCACAGCCTAAATAGCCTTGGTTTGTTGTTACAACTGACACCGAAACAGGTGCGCGTGCAACGTAACGGCGAATGGCAGACTGTGCCGTTAAATCAGATCCAAGTGGGCGAACTGTTACGTGCTAACCAAGGTGAGCGCATTGCAGCGGATGGCGTAGTGGAAGAGGGTTCGGGTTGGTGTGATGAAAGCCATTTAACCGGCGAATCTGTGCCGGAAATGAAAAAATCGGGAAGCCATGTGTTGGCAGGGGCGATGGTAACGGATGGCAGTTTGGTTTATCGCACGCAACAGCTTGGCAGCCAGACCTTGCTCGGCGATATGATGAATGCCCTTTCTGAAGCGCAAGGCAGCAAAGCGCCCATTGCCCGTTTTGCCGACAAAGTGGCGGCGGTGTTTGTGCCAACGGTGATCAGCATTGCTTTACTGACGTTTTTACTCACTTGGTGGCTTCAACAAGATGTAGTGACGGCATTGATTCATGGCGTTGCGGTGTTGGTGATTGCCTGCCCTTGTGCGTTGGGCTTAGCGACGCCTGCGGCGATCATGGTGGGCATGGGTAAGGCCGTGAAACAGGGCATTTGGTTTAAAGATGCCGCCGCTATGGAAGAAGCCGCCCATGTGAACGCGGTGGTATTAGACAAAACCGGCACGCTCACAGAAGGCAAACCGCAAGTAGTCGCTTTTTGGCAGGCGCAAAGTGCGGTCTATTCTGAAGATGAAATTTATGCCTTAACCGCCGCCATTGAACAAAGCGCAACACATCCGCTGGCAAAAGCCCTTGTGCAAGCGGCAGAGGTGAGAGGCGTAGTGTTGCCTGAGGTGCAACATATTCAGGCAGAGGTGGGGCAAGGCATTCAAGGCGAGATTGAACATCTCGGCACGGTGAAAGTGGGGAAACCTGCCTATTGCGGTTTGATGTTACCGACCGATCTTGATCCCGTATGGCAAATCGCCAGCATTGTGGCGGTTGCCGTAAACGATCAGCCCATTGCTGCCTTTGCTCTAGCGGATACCTTAAAAGCGGATAGTCAAAAGGCGATTGAACGCTTAAAAGCAGACAATATCGACGTGTATATCATGAGCGGCGATAATCCAAATGTGGTGCAATACATTGCCGATCAGCTTGGGATTCAACATGCGCAGGGCAATATGTCGCCACGGGATAAAGCAAGTGCGATCAAACTTCTCCAAGAAAATGGCAACGTGGTCGCCATGGTTGGGGATGGCGTAAATGATGCACCGGCACTGACTGCGGCAAATGTGAGCTTCGCTATGCACGATGGTGCGGATGTGGCGCAACATAGTGCGTCTGCAACCCTGATGCAGCATTCAGTCAACCAGTTGGTGGATGCTTTATTGATTTCCCGCGCTACCTTGAAAAACATTAAACAAAATTTATTTTTTGCCTTTATTTATAACGTCTTGGGCATTCCGCTAGCCGCATTGGGGTTGCTCAGTCCGGTTGTAGCAGGCGCGGCGATGGCGATGAGTTCGATTTCCGTGTTAAGCAATGCGCTACGTTTAAAGAAAGTGAAAATTGAATAGTCGTGGAAAAGAAAAGTGCGGTTAAAATTAACCGCACTTTTTTATTAGTTCGAATAAATCAATTCCGGAGATTGGTTGTCGTTGATGACCTTTTCATTCACCACTACTTTTTCCAATCCTTCTAAAGAAGGCAAGTCGTACATGGTGTCAAGCAAGATGCCTTCGATGATCGAGCGTAAGCCACGGGCACCGGTTTTACGGACAAGGGCTTTTTTTGCCATGGCGATTAAGGCTTCTTTAGTGAATTCCAGTTTCACATTTTCCAAACCAAATAACGCTTGATATTGTTTACACAAGGCATTTTTCGGTTCGGTCAGAATACGCACGAGGGCTTCTTCATCTAATTCGCTTAACGGCGCAACCACCGGTAAACGTCCGATAAATTCCGGGATTAAGCCGTATTTCATTAAATCGTCCGGCTCTACCTGTTTGAATAAATCCGTCAATGTGGCTTTGTCTTTTTCGCTCTTAATTTCGGCGCCGAAACCAATCGCAGTGGCCACGCTGGTGCGTTTTTCAATGACTTTATCCAAACCGGCAAAAGCACCGCCGCAAATAAACAGAATTTTTGACGTATCGATTCGCAACATTTCCTGTTGCGGGTGTTTGCGTCCGCCTTGAGGAGGAATAGACGCAACCGTGCCTTCAATGAGTTTTAACAAGGCTTGTTGTACGCCTTCACCGGAAACATCACGGGTAATGGATGGATTCTCCGATTTGCGGGTAATTTTGTCGATTTCGTCGATATAAATAATGCCTTGTTCCGCACGTTCGATGTCGTAATCACAGTTTTGTAGTAATTTTTGTAACACGTTTTCCACGTCTTCGCCCACGTAACCGGCTTCCGTCAAGGTGGTGGCATCCGCCATAGCGAAAGGCACGTTTAACATACGCGCCATGGTTTCCGCTAAGAGGGTTTTACCGCTACCGGTCGGGCCGATCAGCAAAATATTACTTTTACCCAATTCCACATCGTTGGTTTGATGTTTGGTGCGTAGGCGTTTGTAGTGGTTATACACCGCCACTGCCAACACTTTTTTCGCGTAATCTTGGCCGATGACATAATCGTCTAAGTGGGCACGGATTTTGTGCGGTGTGGGTAATTCCTGTTCTTTTGTCACTTCTGCGTCTTCGCTTTCGGCTTCTTCGCCATGCTCTTCATTGAGCAACATATCGTGACACAATTCGATACATTCATTACAAATGTAACCGGAGGTGCCGGCGATAAGTTTATTGACTTCGTCTTGTTCTTTGCCACAGAAAGAACAATGTAATTCTTTATCTTTTGCCATGTTTATCTCTTAACGTTTGGTAAACACTTCATCGATTAAGCCGTAGTTTTTGGCTTCTTCGGCAGACATAAAGTTGTCGCGGTCAGTGTCTTTTTCGATGGTTTCAATGGGTTGTCCGGTGTGGAATGCCAAGCGTTCGTTTAACGTACCTTTGATTTTTAAAATCTCTTGGGCATGAATTTGAATATCCGATGCTTGTCCACGGAAACCGCCTAACGGTTGGTGAATCATCACACGAGCGTGAGGTAATGCGCCACGTTTGCCCGGTGCGCCGCCGGCCAATAAAAAGGCGCCCATAGAGCAAGCTTGTCCAACGCACAAAGTGCGCACATCGGGCTTAATGAATTGCATAGTGTCGTAAATTGCCATACCGGCAGTCACAGAACCGCCCGGTGAGTTGATATATAAATTGATGTCTTTATCGGGGTCTTCTGATTCTAGGAAAAGCAATTGTGCCACAATCAGATTGGCCATGTTGTCTTCCACTTCACCGCTTAGGAAAATCACACGATCTTTTAGTAAGCGAGAATAAATGTCATAGGCGCGTTCGCCGCGGGAAGTTTGGTCAACGACCATAGGAATTACACTCATATGTTCCTCGATTTAGTCAGGATAGGGTGAAAAGTGCGGTCAGAAAAAACGGAGTTTTTTGATATTGGACGAGCCAACAGCACCGCAAGAACAAAATTCTTTCATAAAAAACGGCGGCTATTTTACCTGAAAAATTGGGTTTGCTGAATGACTATTCCGGCAAAAATAAAAATGCGGTCATTCGTTTGAAAAAATGACCGCACTTTTAGGTGTTGGAGCCTGTTATTACGGTTCTTGTTTTGCCGGATCCTCTTTTAACGACTGATAGTCTACCAAGGCTCGCCAGTTAAAGACTTTGATCGGCTGCGGTTTCGGGTTGAAAAAATCTTCTTGGCTTAAATGACTTTCTTTAATGCCTAACCATTGGGCAAAGCCGTGAATAAAATTAAAAGCGCTTTGCGGGTTTTTAACGAGGGTTCTTTTGGTATCGTCACTGGAAAAACGAATAAACGGCACTTCGTAACTTTGTTTGTATTCTTTGTTATTTAGCATAGACAGATTTTTTCCTGCGCCTAAATGCGCCAAGCCATGATCTGAGAAATAAATGACGGAATAGCTTTGTCCTTGGTCTTTTAGAATTTGATTCACTTCAGACAATAAACTGTCCGTTTGTTTTAACGTATCTAAATAACAAGACATTTCTCGGCTAATTAAATGGAATTTCGGTTCTTCGCCATTTAAATGGGCGCAAAAGGTCGCGTGCGAACCAATTAAATGTAAAACGATTAATTTGGTTTGATCTTTATCTTTCGCCAAAAGTTGTTTTAATGGCTCCAATAATGCCGTGTCCGAGATATTGTCCGAATCATACCCGCCTTTTTTGGTAAAGAACGATTCATCTGCTTGAATGCCGATACGTGATGCCATGGTGTCCCATTCGCCCACTTTGCCTTGGTTAGACAGCCAATAAGTTTTGTAATGGGCAAGTTTGGCGAGTGAAATAATGTTATCGGTGTAAACCGTTTCTTCATTGTTATTAATGGAACGATACAGCGTGCGCTGTAAAGACGGTTGCGTATTTGGGCCAGCAGCCACATATAAATTGAAAATTAAGCCGTTCACTTGTTCTAAAAACGGCGTGGTTTTTTGTGGGTAGCCGTATAAAGAGGTGTAATCCCGTCGCATACTTTCGCCGATCACTAAGACATAGTTTTGATATTTTGGCTCCACGGAAAGGATTTGCCACTCCGGTGTTTTGGTCAAGGCATCATTTAATAATGCCCGTTGCGTTAAATAGGTGTTATTCACTTTGATGGCGTTGGAAAGAAAACTCACCGGATAAAATTTTGAGGCTTTAAAAAATTCGGAGAGCTTGAATTCTTTCTCGGGATCCGTATTTTTTACTTCTTTTGCAATGGGCTTATAAAGTGAAAAGGCGAGAAGAGCAAGGTAAACGGTAGCATAGATTTTCTTCTGAGATTTATTTGAGGTTTTATGTCGTTGAATCAATAAGATAACGATAAATAAAAGAAGATAGAAAAAGGTAAAAATATAAATAGAGAGCGGAATCGCTTTAAAAAAACCGATAGTTTCACTGAAATTGGTTTCATAAACCGAGGCAATTACCCCAATCGACACCGGACCATATAATAAGCCGGAAGGAAGATAGCCGAGAGAGAGGGCGAAAATAAAAAGAAAGCCAATTAAAAATAAGATCTTGCTGTGTTTCCGTAAGGTGAAAAGCAGCAAACCTAATGCAAAAATGCTCACCAGATTAGTCCGATAATTATCCAAAATGCCCAAAGCAATGTGGGAAAGAAAGGAAAAAATCAATAATGACAACGCAAAAGTGATATCATTATTGATGAGATTGTTTTTTTTGAATTGACTCATTTTATGTGCCTCAGGTGTTTTTCATGTGCTTTTCTAAGGGCGGAAATTTTAGACCCTTTATTTCCTAAAATGAAGTATTTTCGTTTCAATACATTAAGTTATAACCATTCCTTATGGGGGATGCGATTTTTTTATTTGCATTTAAGGGGATTAATTTTAATAATGTGGCAATTTTTGAAAAGGTATTGAGGCAGTAAGGCTTGAGCGAATTG
This sequence comes from Aggregatibacter sp. oral taxon 513, assembly GCF_018128305.1. NCBI lineage: Bacteria > Pseudomonadati > Pseudomonadota > Gammaproteobacteria > Pasteurellales > Pasteurellaceae > Aggregatibacter > Aggregatibacter sp. oral taxon 513. Next base: position 1,434,792 of record NZ_CP072381.1, on the reverse strand, counting down.
AGCCTTACGCAAATAAAGGAAATTTTATGAATATTCAGCAGGTTATAAAAGAAAATCACTTGGAGCTGTTGTTCCAGCAAGGGTCATTTGGTCTTGAAAAAGAAAGCCAACGCGTGCATGCGGACGGGGCGGTTGTGGTGACGGAGCATCCAAAATGCTTCGGTAATCGTTCTTATCATCCTTATATCCAAACGGATTTTGCGGAAAGTCAGCTTGAGTTAATCACCCCGCCCAATAAAAAAATTGAAGATACATTACGTTGGTTATCCGCCATTCACGAAGTGGTGTTACGCTCTTTGCCGGAAGACGAATATGTCTTTCCGTTGAGTATGCCGGCCGGCTTGCCACCGGAGGATCAAATTAAAGTGGCACAACTGGACAATCCGGTGGATGTGGCGTACCGCGAGCATTTAGTGAAATCTTACGGTAAAAGCAAGCAAATGGTGAGTGGTATTCACTACAACTTCCAGCTTGAGCCAGCGTTCATTCAACAGCTGTTTGCGCGACAAAATGACTACCAAAGTGCGGTGGATTTTCAGAACGATTTATATTTGAAAATTGCCCGTAATTTTTTGCGTTATCAATGGATTCTCGTCTATTTATTAGCGGCCACGCCAACGGTTGACGCCAATTATTTTCGCCACGGCACGCCATTAAAAGCGGGGCAGTATGTACGTAGTTTACGTTCTGGTCAATATGGTTATGTGAATGACCCAAGTGTGAAAGTGTCCTATGACAGCCTGAACGATTATGTGACAACCTTGGAGCAGGCGGTCAACAGCGGACAGCTTATTGCCGAAAAAGAATTTTATTCTAACGTGCGTTTGCGTGGCGCGAAACAGGCGCGTGAATTGCTACAAAACGGCATTCAATATTTGGAATTCCGTCTGTTCGACCTAAACCCGTTTGAGGCTTATGGTATCGCCCTGAATGATGCCAAATTCGTGCATTATTTTATTTTGCTAATGGCGTGGCTAGATGAAGAATCCTTAGCAAGTGCAGTGGAATTAGGCAAAGAAAAATTAGCCCAAGTGGCATGGGAAAATCCGCTCTCGGCAACGGCTTTCCAAGCAGAAGGCGAACGTGTTTTACAGCAATTATTGGCGATGTTGTCGGAAATTCACGCCGACGCAGAGATGGCCGAGATCGTCAAAGAGAAACTGGCGCAGTTTGCTGATCCAAGCCAAACGCTTGGTGCGCGCTTAGTCAATGCTATCGAAGCCCATGGGGGTTATCAAAAACTGGGCGCGGAACTGGCGATTCGTTACAAAAAACAAGCCTTTGAACGTTTTTATGCGTTGTCAGCTTTCGACAACATGGAGCTTTCCACCCAAGCGCTGATGTTTGATGCCATTCAAAAAGGCTTAAAAATGGAGATTTTAGACGAGCGCGACCAGTTCTTAAGTCTGCAATTCGGTGATCATTTGGAATATGTCAAAAACGGCAACATGACCTCCCATGACAGCTACATTTCGCCACTCATCATGGAAAATAAAGTGGTGACCAAAAAAGTGTTGGCGAAAGCCGGCTTTAACGTGCCGCAAAGCGTGGAATTTACCAGTGTGGAACAAGCCGTGGCCAATTATGCTTTATTCGCAGGGCGTGCTGTGGTGATTAAACCGAAATCCACTAATTACGGTTTAGGCATCAGTATTTTCCAGCAGGGCGTGCATGATCCTGAGGATTTTGCCAAAGCCATTGAAATTGCTTTCCGTGAAGACAAAGAAGTGATGGTAGAAGATTACCTCACCGGCACGGAATACCGTTTCTTTGTGCTAGGTGATGAAACCCTTGCCGTGTTGTTGCGCGTGCCGGCAAATGTGATTGGCGATGGCGTGCATACGGTGGCGGAATTAGTGGCACAGAAAAATGATCATCCGTTGCGCGGTGATGGCAGTCGTACACCATTGAAGAAAATTGCGTTAGGTGATATCGAACAGTTACAGTTAAAAGAGCAGGGTTTAACCGTTGATAGCGTACCGGCGAAAGATCAGTTGGTGCAGCTGCGTGCCAATTCCAACATCAGCACCGGTGGTGATTCCATTGATATGACCGACCAAATGCACCCAAGCTACAAAGCCTTGGCGGTCGGTATCACCAAAGCTATGGGCGCCGCCGTATGTGGTGTGGATTTAATCATTCCCGATTTAACCAAACCCGCCGAGCCTAGCCTGCAATCTTGGGGCGTGATTGAAGCGAACTTCAATCCAATGATGATGATGCACATTTTCCCGTATGCAGGGAAATCCCGTCGAGTAACGCAAAACGTGCTGAACATGCTCTTTCCGGAACTGAAATAATGTTCCCATAGCGCAAAAGGCGAACTTAAAGGTTCGCCTTTTTGTTTACCTTAAGTGAGGTCGGTTTTACAACTGTTTTTTTGCCACATTCGATACTTGCGATCATGGCAAAAGACACACGTTTCAATGCAATTTATGCTATATTGTTCCTCACTTTTTGTGCATTTATTGAGGCTGAATTTTGACCGAACAAGTTACTCAAACCTTCACGTTGGAACCGCAAGATAACGAGCGTTTACGTTCGTTGTGTGGTGCAGGGGACGAACACCTTTCTTTAATCGAAAAATATTTCAATCTTTCCATTGCCCGCCGAGGTTTTACTTTTACATTGCAACCGCAAGGGGAAAATCCATCTGCACATGTTCAGCACCTTGTGCAAAGTGCGGTGGATTTAATTCGCGATTTATATGCGCAAACCGCGCCGGTGCGTGGGCAGATAAAAGAGTTAGATTTGGAAGATGTGCACATCGCGTTGGTGGAAAGCCGTATTTTAGAACAAGATACCGAACCAACCCGCTATGAAAGCAAGGTATACAGTACAACGATTAAAACCAAACGGGGCTTAATTAAGCCGCGCGGGCCAAATCAAATTCAGTATTTGCACAATATTTTGCGTTATGACATCAGTTTCGGTATCGGGCCTGCCGGGACGGGAAAAACCTTTTTAGGGGTTGCCGCCGCGGTAGAAGCCTTAGAACGGCAGGAAATTCGTCGCATATTATTGACCCGCCCTGCGGTGGAAGCCGGTGAAAAACTGGGTTTCCTGCCGGGTGATTTAGGGCAAAAGATCGAGCCGTATTTGCGCCCGCTCTATGATGCACTGTTTGAAATGTTAGGTTTTGAGCGTGTGCAAAAACTCATGGAACGCAATGTGATTGAAATTGCGCCGTTGGCATATATGCGCGGGCGCACTTTAAACGACAGCTTCATTATTTTGGACGAAAGTCAAAACACCACCGTGGAACAAATGAAAATGTTTTTGACCCGCATCGGCTTTAATTCGAAAGCGGTGATTACCGGCGACATTACGCAAATTGACCTGCCCCGTTCGCAAAAATCCGGTTTGCGTCATGCCATTGAAGTGTTGTCCGGCGTGGAAGAATTAAGTTTTAATTACTTCGACAGCAAAGACATTGTGCGCCATCCGGTGGTGGCGAAAGTGGTGCAGGCGTATGACGCTTGGGATGCGCAGGAAGAAATTCGTCGTCGCGAATTGGCGGAGCAACGTAAAGCAGAACGTGAAGAAAAAACGGAGCGCCAAGAAAAAGCCGAGCGCGAAGAATAAACTGAGAGAGAAGAAAAAGTGCGGTCAGAAATGACAATGAATTTAGGAGAGCAACATGGGTAAGATGATCATTGATTTACAAATCGCTTGTGAACAAGAAACCGGTTTGCCAACAGCAGAACAAATCGAACAATGGGCGACAGCCGCGGTACAACCGCAAAGTGACGAAGTGGAAATGACCGTGCGCATTGTAGATGAAGCGGAAAGCCATGAATTAAATTTGAATTATCGTGGCAAAGATCGTCCGACCAATGTGTTGTCTTTCCCTTTTGAATGCCCTGATGAAGTGGAACTGCCGTTACTCGGCGATTTGGTGATTTGCCGCCAAGTGGTAGAGCGTGAAGCGCAGGAACAAGACAAACCTCTCATGGCGCATTGGGCGCACATGGTAGTACATGGCAGCTTGCATTTACTTGGTTATGATCATATTGAAGATAATGAAGCGGAAGAAATGGAAAGCCTGGAAGCTCAAATCATGACGGGGCTGGGCTTTGCGGATCCGTATTTGAGCGAGAAATGAGCCGAGAACTCCTCATTTTAGTGGGCGAGGATGACTTCCTTGCCCACCAATTAAATCACAACCTTTCACTTAAAAGTGCGGTCTGGATTGGCGATGTTTCGCCGCACTTTGCCACCCAATCCTATTTTCCTTTTAGCAAAACGAAAAATCTGCTCGGCAGTGAATTTCTTGCCATCATTTATGACGCACGACAAGGCATTCACTTGGATGCCCTTGCTATTGCGGCAGGGACATTGCAGGACGGCGGTCAGCTATTATTGTTGTTGAATCATTGGGCAGATTTAGCCAACCAACCGGACTGCGACAGTCTGCGTTGGTCGGGTGAAAAATACGCCATAAACACACCGCACTTTATCGCCTTTTTACAGGAAAAAATCGCAAAATACGGTTTTCCTATTTATCAAAATACGCCGTTAAATCTTGCTCCACAGATGTCTCAAAAAGATCGTTCAACACATTGTCAGCCAACCTTAGAACAAGCCCGTTTATTGCAACAAATGGCGGAAGCCGAGGACGCGATTTTGATCATCACGGCAAAACGTGGGCGTGGAAAATCGGCGTTGGCGGGCCTCTTTGCCAAACAGCAAGTGGCACAAAACCAACCAGTGATTCTCACTGCGCCGAATAAAAGTGCGGTCAATATTTTCAATGCATTTGCCAGGGCGGAAATCACCTTTATGTCGCCTGATGAACTCAGTCAAAACCTCAGCGACGCGCCACAGCAATTTGCCAACCATTGGTTGTTTGTGGACGAAGTGGCGATAATTCCGTTAGACATCTTATTTCGTTTAACCAATGCTTTTAAACGGGTGGTGTTGACGACTACCATTCACAGCTACGAAGGCACGGGCAGAGGCTTCTTATTAAAATTCATGGCAAAAACCGACCGCACTTTGCGTCATTTTGAACTGTTTACGCCATTACGTTGGCAGACGGATGACAAACTGGAAGCGTTTATTGACGACCTGTTGCTGTGCGATTGCGAAGATCGTCTGCCACAGCCGCCTTGTGATAGGGTGCTTGCGGAGCAGATCCAAATTTCTTATTGTGAACGGATTCCTCATGATCAAATTGAATCTGTTTACGGCTTGCTGACCTTGGCGCATTATCGAACCTCGCCTTTGGATTTACGCCGTTTATTGGATGCACCACAGCAGCAATTTTACCTTGCTCAAGCACAGGATGCCTTGCTTGGTTGCGTATGGGCGGTGCCGGAAGGCGGGATAGAGGACAACATGTTAATTCACCAAATTCGACGTGGCGAACGTCGCCCACGTGGCAATTTGGTGGCGCAAATGCTGTGTTTCCAAGCTGGGGTGGAAGAGGCGTGTGCATTGCGTTCTTTGCGGATTTCCCGTATCGCCGTGCAACCCAACTGGCAACAACAGGGGCTTGGACAACGTTTAATTGCCAAGATGAAACAACAACAGATGAAACAACAGGGCGCGGTGGATTTTCTTTCCGTCAGTTTCGGTTATACGCCGGAACTTCTGGCATTCTGGCAAAAGTGCGGTTTTGTTTTGGTGCATTTTAGCGAAAGCAAAGAAGCTAGCAGCGGCTGTTATTCGGTGGTGGCGTTGTGTCCCTTGAGTGAGGAAGGGCGAGTATTCGTGCAACGGGCAGAAAAACAATTTCAACGCAATTTGCCCCTTTCTTTACATCCGCTCGCGACACAGTTTGCTCGGACAGAAATAGATTGGACGCTGGAGCGCTCGGATTGGCAATCGTTAAAAGATTTTGCCGATTTTTTCCTGCCGTTATCTTCTGTCTTGCCGTCGATTCGGCGTTTAATCACATCGGCAGGTGAAGCACCTTTTCCTTTGTTGGCAGATTATTGCAAACAGCCGAAAAAAAGACCGAATAAGAAAACATGGCTAGAAAATTGTCGTTTTGAAGTGAAGAAATGGTTGCAAAAAAATCCCGTCCTTTTATGATAACAACCTCTTAACAATTTAAAAGAAAAACGCAAAACCAAGGAGACAAAAATGAGCGAAGAAGGCAAAAAAAGTTGGGTGAAACGCGCGTGGGAAGCCTATTCTGATTTCTGTAAAGAAGCGGGTATTGAGCAAGGCACTTGCCGTGGCTGCGTGCCGGTGGTGAAGTTTGACGAAGACGCCGAACCGAAAGACAAAAAAGAACAGAAAGAGGAAAGCGCTCACTAAGATTTGCATGCCTGGGGGAGGCATTCCCCTAAGCATGACACTGTTTTTTTATACAGACTTTTATTGGAAATCCCCCCTGTTTGAGCTAAACTAGCGACAATTTTTTTTAATATATTGTCGTTTTATGCAAACTCCATTTTTTCACATCGAAATTCCAACCCAAGCACAAGATCATAAAATTTTAGCCAATATTCTGCCCGGCGCGGATAGCCTTGCCGTGAGTGAAATTGCGGCGCAGTTTAACGGGCTAACCGTCGTGGTGACGAACGATACCCGAAGTGCGGTGCGTTTAGAAAAAGAATTAGCGCAACTGAGCCTACTTAATGTCACCTTTTTCCCCGATTGGGAAACCTTGCCTTACGACAGTTTTTCGCCTCATCAAGATATTATTTCTGCCCGCTTGAGTGCCTTATTTCACTTACAGCAATGCAAGCAAGGCATTTTCATTTTGCCGATTGCCACCTTAATGCAACGCGTTTGCCCGCCCTCTTATTTACAACATCGGGTGTTACTGATTAACAAAGGCGACCGTTTTGTTATTGAAACGCTTCGTTTGCAATTGGAAAAATCGGGTTATCGTGCGGTGGAGCAAGTGTTGGAGCATGGCGAATATGCTGTGCGCGGCGCCTTGTTGGATCTTTTCCCAATGGGAAGTGCGGTGCCTTTTCGTTTAGATTTCTTTGATGATGAAATTGATTCCATTCGCACTTTTGATGTGGATACACAACGCACGTTGCAGGAAATCGATCAAATCAATTTATTGCCGGCGCACGAATTTCCAACGGATAACCAAGGCATTGAATTTTTCCGTAGTCAATTCCGCGCGGCGTTTGGTGAAATTCGACGGGATCCGGAACATATTTATCAACAAATCAGCAAAGGCACGTTGGCGGCAGGGATTGAATATTGGCAGCCCTTGTTCTTTGAAGAAATGGCGACCTTATTTGAGTATTTCCCGGCGAATACGCTGTTTATTACCGGCGAGCAAAATCAAATGCAGGGTGAGCGTTTTTACGCCGATGCAGAACAACGTTTTGAGAGCCGCCGTGTGGACCCGATGCGTCCGTTATTGTCACCCGATAAACTTTGGTTGCGCATTGACGAAGTGAATCGTCAGTTAAAAAATTACCCTGCCATTGCATTAAAAACGGAAAAAGTGCGGTCGTCCGCACGGCAGAAAAATTTGGCCATTACGCCCTTACCGCCACTGACCATTCAATCGCAACAAAAAGAACCGTTACATCAGTTACGCCAATTTATTGAGCATTTTAAAGGTAATATTTTACTTATCGTGGAAACGGAAGGTCGTCGTGAAACCTTGTTAAGCCTGCTTGCACCGCTAAAACTGAAACCAAAACAAATTCATACCTTGGCGCAAGCAATGGAAGAAAAATTGGCTTTAATGGTTAGCCCGTTGGAGCATGGTTTTATTATTGAGCAGGATGTGCCCCTTGCCATTATTTGTGAATCGGAATTGCTTGGCGAACGTGTGCAGCAACGGCAGCGGGATAAATCCCGCACGGTGAATCCTGATACCTTGATTCGCAATCTTGCCGAATTGCAAATCGGTCAGCCGGTTGTGCATTTGGATCATGGTGTGGGGCGCTATGGCGGCTTAGTCAGTTTAGAAAACGGCGGCATTGAAGCGGAATATTTGTTGCTCAATTATGCCAACGACTCGAAATTGTATGTGCCCGTAGCATCGTTACATTTAATCAGCCGTTATGTAGGCGGTGCCGATGAGACTGCGCCGTTGCACAAGTTAGGCTCCGAAGCCTGGGGCAAAGCGCGCAGTAAAGCGGCGGAGAAAATTCGTGATGTAGCAGCGGAGTTATTGGATGTGTATGCGCAACGTGAAGCGCAAAAAGGCTTTGCGTTCCGATATGATCGTGAGGAATTCCAACAATTCACTGCTACGTTCCCGTTTGAAGAAACCCATGACCAACTTATGGCAATTAATGCCGTGATTTCAGACATGACTCAACCGAAAGCCATGGATCGCCTTGTGTGTGGCGATGTGGGTTTTGGTAAAACGGAAGTGGCGATGCGTGCCGCCTTTTTAGCGGTGATGAACCACAAACAGGTTGCTGTGTTGGTGCCGACTACATTATTGGCGCAACAACATTTCGATAATTTCAAAGACCGCTTTGCTAACTTGCCGGTAAACGTGGAAATGTTATCTCGCTTTAAAACGGCAAAAGAGCAGAAACAGGTGATTCAGGATTTAGCCGAAGGTAAAGTTGATATTCTGATTGGCACCCATAAAATTATTCAAGGTGACGTGCAATTCCATGATCTGGGTTTGTTGATTATTGACGAAGAACACCGTTTTGGCGTGCGCCAAAAAGAAAAAATGAAACAGCTGCGCGCGAACATAGATATTCTTACTCTGACGGCAACGCCAATTCCACGTACCTTAAACATGGCGATGAATGGTATTCGCGATCTTTCCATTATTTCTACACCACCGGCACGCCGTTTAACCATTAAAACGTTTGTGCGTCAAACGGATGAGTTAGTGATTCGTGAAGCCATTTTGCGTGAAATTTTGCGTGGCGGGCAGGTGTATTATTTGCATAACGATGTGGCGAGCATCGAAAATACGGCAGAAAAACTGACCGCACTTGTGCCGGAAGCACGCGTGATTGTGGGACACGGGCAAATGCGCGAACGTGAATTGGAACGCGTGATGTCGGATTTTTATCATCAACGTTATAACGTGCTGGTGTGTTCTACGATTATTGAAACCGGTATCGATGTGCCGACGGCCAATACCATTATTATCGAGCGTGCCGATAATTTTGGTTTGGCACAGTTGCACCAGTTGCGCGGACGGATTGGGCGTTCTCACCATCAAGCCTATGCGTATTTGCTCACACCACCACCGAAACTGATGACGAAGGATGCGCAAAAACGCTTGGAAGCCCTGGAAAGCCTAGATAACCTCGGTGCCGGCTTTATTTTAGCCACCCACGATTTGGAAATTCGCGGCGCAGGGGAATTGCTAGGCAACGAGCAGAGCGGCCAAATTGAAAGCATCGGTTTTTCTCTTTACATGGAATTGTTAGAGCGTGCGGTGAAAGCCTTAAAAGAAGGTCGCGAGCCGTCATTGGACGAACTGACGCAACAACAAACTGAGATTGATTTACGGATGCCGTCGCTATTGCCGGAAGATTATTTGGGCGATGTGAATATGCGTTTGTCTTTCTATAAACGTATTGCCGGTGCGGAAAATACCGAGGCGTTGGATGAATTAAAAGTGGAGCTTATCGATCGTTTCGGAACCTTGCCACAAGCCACGCGGAATCTGTTGCAAATTGCGCAATTACGGCTGGATTTAAAACCGCTCAATGTCATTCGCTTGGATGCCAACGCGCAGGGTGGATTCATCGAATTTGCGCCGAACGCTGATTTAGACCCGATGATCTTTTTACAGCTAATCCAACGCAATCCGGCGGTTTATCGTTTTGACGGCCCACATAAATTCCGCTTTACCAAAGATTTAACGGACTACAAAGTGCGGTTAGAGTTTGTGACGGATTTGGTCAAAGAATTAATTAAGAAAGAAGGGTGATAAATTCATCTCGATGAGTTCTTATTATTGGCAAAGCGAAGGTTGAGTTTTGCCAATTTAAGAAGTAAATCTAACGCGAGATAAATGCTAAGTAAAAGACATGTAAAAAGGCGCTAAGTTTTCACTTAGCGCCTTTTCTGAATATGGCGGAGGAATAGGGATTCGAACCCTAGGAGGGCGTAAACCCTCGCCGGTTTTCAAGACCGGTGCCTTCAACCACTCGACCATTCCTCCGTGTTTTGAGCGAGGTGAATAATACGGACTTTGCTATATCAAGTCAAGCAGTTAAATAAAAGATTCTATTTAACTGCTTTATTTTCAAACGACTAGTTTTCAGACTCTGTTTTTGTTGGTTCTGCGTAGACATGGCTGATTGCCGTATGATGCCCAGCAGCGCCTTTCCCGTAGAAATAATAGCGGGATTCCTGCCATTCTTGAACCGGATATGTCTTGATTGGCTCATCCGAGGCTTTAGCTAACGTCGCGTCAGCTTTGGTATGAGTTACTGCAGAGAATGTCCCAATACGGCCATTGAACACATAAGTGCGGTCAATTTCGGCCATAAATTTCACATCATGCTCGGCTTTCGGTTCAAGCTGTTCTGCGATTGCCGCAGTTGGTTCTGATGTCACGTTATTGTTTAAACGTTCTAAAGACGCCTGAATTTTTTTCTCAACAGACTCATTTGCCGGTTGGGTAATAAATTCAGTTAACGGTTGAACTTCATTTTTGGCTTTCTCAACAATCATATCTAATGCCGGAACCGTAATGCTTTTCTCGGTTTCTGCAGTTGATTGATTTTGTTGCTCAAGCAATTCATCAACCGATAAGAACGGTGTTTCTTTCGGTTGATTTACTTGCGACATATCGATCCAAACTTTACCGCTGGCTAGCTCAGGAGAGGCTACCGCAGCAAATAACGGCATTGGTGATTTTTCCTGTTGGTTACGACGACGGCGTTGGTTATTCACACGTAAATGACGCGGTAAACGACGTTGACGAGAATTATCACGATTGCGTTCAGGTTCATTTGAGATTTCTGCTGCTTCTGCAGAAACAATGGATTCCTCTGGGGCATGAGCAACATTCGCGTTTTCAACAAATGAAACATTTTCTGCTTGGTCAGCTTGAATGTCATTTACCTCATCATAAACGCGGACTTTTTTGCGTAAGTCACGACGTTGACGACGTTGTGCAGGTTCAGCCTTTTCTTCGGTAACCGGGGTAGAAGATTCAGGTTTAATGATTTCTTCAATCACCTCAGGTTTACGATTACGTTTAGCGTTGCGATCTTGATGACGATTTCTAACCTCAGATTTATCCGCACTTTGTTCTTCAACAACGTTTTCCACGTTTTCGTTGCGAACACGACGGTTGTTACGACGATCTTGATTGCGACGATTACGGTTGTTACTGTTTCTGTTATTCGAACGTGCTTTTTTATTTTTTTCTTCTTGTTTTGGCTCAGAAGCAAATAAACCTTTTAACACGGCAAATAAACGGCTTAACAAAGAAGGTGCTTTCGGCACTTTACGTTCAACCGGCTCCGGTGCAGGCATTGTAATGGCCAAAGAAACCGCCGCACTTTCCACCGCCGGTGTTTCTGCCGGTGTCGCTTCAATATTACGAGAAACCAACGATTCCTCAGCGGCAAAGGTTTCATCTTGATCTTGATGTAATTTTGCTAAATTGTAGCTTAACTCATTCACTTCTTCGCCATCACGAACACGGAACACGCTGAAATTCGGGGTTTCCATCGCTTCGTTTGGTACCACGATAATATCGACATCATGGCGTTTTTCGATGCTATGAATGGCTTTACGTTTTTCGTTTAATAAGTAAGAAGCGATTTGTACCGGAACGATGGTGTGAACCTGTTTGGTATTTTCTTTTAATGCTTCTTCTTCCAATAAACGCAAGATAGAAAGTGAAAGTGATTCGTTATCACGGATTTTACCGGTCCCTTGGCAACGCGGGCAGACGTGATGAGAGGATTCACCTAATGACGGACTCAAACGTTGGCGTGACATTTCCAACAAACCGAAGCGGGAAATACGACTAATTTGAATACGCGCGCGATCTTGACGTACGGCATCGCGAATGCGGTTTTCCACTTCACGTTGATGGCGAACCGGTGTCATGTCGATGAAGTCGATAACGATCAAACCACCCAAGTCGCGTAAACGAAGTTGACGCGCAATTTCATCTGCGGCTTCAAGGTTAGTGTTTAATGCGGTTTCTTCGATATCGCCACCACGGGTAGAACGTGCGGAGTTAATATCAATGGCTGTTAAGGCTTCAGTGGCGTCAATGACGATAGAGCCACCGGAAGGTAAACGCACTTCACGTTGGAAAGCGGATTCAATTTGGGATTCGATTTGATAATGACTGAACAGCGGAACTTCGCCTTGATACAATTTCACTCGATTAATGAAATCCGGACGCACTAATTTGATGTGTGCTTTCGCTTTTTCATAGACTTTCGGGCTATCAATCAGAATTTCGCCGATATCACGACGCAAATAGTCGCGAATCGCACGCACGATAACATCACTTTCTTGGTGAATTAAGAACGGCGCAGGGCGGCTTTCTGAGGCTTGTTTGATCGCCTCCCAATGGTGCAATAGCACTTTTAAGTCCCATTGCAATTCTTCCGGTGATTTACCTACACCGGCGGTACGCACGATTAAACCGACACCTTCAGGCACATCCAAAGAACTCAAGGCATCTTTTAATTCCAAACGCTCATCACCCTCAATGCGACGAGAAATGCCCCCCGCACGCGGGTTGTTTGGCATGATCACCAAATAACTTCCCGCTAAGGAAACAAAGGTTGTCAACGCAGCACCTTTATTGCCGCGCTCTTCTTTGTTCACTTGAACAATAACTTCTTGTCCTTCAGAAATAATATCACGAATATTTGGGCGACCTTGATAGACATAATCCGCCGGGAAATATTCACGTGCAATTTCTTTTAACGGTAAAAAACCGTGACGTTCTGCGCCATAATCCACAAAAGCGGCTTCTAAACTCGGCTCAACGCGAGTGATTTTTCCTTTGTAAATATTGGCTTTTTTCTGTTCGTGACCAGGACTTTCAATGTCCAGGTCGAATAAGCGTTGTCCATCGACTAACGCAACGCGCAACTCTTCTTTTTGAGTTGCGTTAATTAACATTCTTTTCATTCGTTTTCTCTTTTATCGAAAGGGGTTTATGCCCTAAAAATACGTCATCAAAAATGACCGCACTTTGCTTAGTCGCCGACCTCGTGTCTGTCGCAGAATGTCCGTCTTCCCGACTGTCATCTGCTGGGTGCATTGGCAACCTTATTCACACTCATATCATCTTGATATGTGAATAAAAACAAAACCGGTTAAAAAATGGCTTGCAAGCTGTCGCTCATATTGATGGTTAAAAATCATTGCAATAACAACGTCTTATGCCGAATGCTGCATTGTATTCTATCAATGATAACCTGTTTATTTTAAAGCCTTTTTTATCACTCAAAAAGGCGCGTTATTATCGCTTGAATAGGGATTTTTAGCAAGGCGTTTCGCCCTTATGAGAAGATTCTTTGCGACATTCAAACTCATAACGCAATATGCTATGATGCGCGTCAATTTTTATGTAAAAGATCGTAATAAATACAAGATGAATGAAAAAATAGTTAACCCGAACGTGCAATTTCTCACTATAAGCGATGATGAAGCTGGTCAAAGATTAGATAATTTTCTCCTTGCGCGCTTAAAAGGCGTACCTAAAAGTCTGATTTATCGTATTGTACGCAAAGGCGAAGTGCGGGTGAATAAAGGCAGAAGTAAGCCGGAGTATAAATTACAAGCCGAGGATGTGGTGCGAATTCCGCCGGTGCGTGTGGCAGAAAAAGCACAGGAAACCGTTTCTCATAAACTCACCAAAGTTGCCCAACTAGAACAACACATTATTTTTGAAGACAATTACTTATTGGTGCTTAATAAGCCTTCCGGCATTGCCGTACATGGGGGCAGTGGACTTGATTTTGGGGTGATTGAGGCATTACGCGCACTTCGTCCGGAGGCGCGTTTCTTGGAATTGGTTCATCGTTTGGATCGCGATACTTCGGGGATTTTATTGGTAGCGAAAAAGCGCTCTGCATTGCGTCATTTGCATGAACAGTTGCGTGAAAAAACGATTCAAAAAGAGTATTTAGCGCTTGTGCGTGGGCAGTGGCAATCACACTGTAAAGTGGTGCAGGCACCGCTGTTGAAAAATGAGTTGTCGAGCGGCGAGCGCATTGTGAAAGTCAGTGAACAAGGTAAACCGTCAGAAACCCGTTTTTCTGTGGAAGAGCGTTACGTAAATGCTACGTTGGTGAAAGCTTCGCCAGTCACGGGGCGAACCCATCAAATCCGCGTGCATACGCAATATGCCGGACATCCTATTGCTTTAGATAGCAAATATGGCGACAAAGTATTCGATCAACAAATGGCAGAATTGGGTTTGAATCGTTTATTCTTGCATGCTTATTCTATTCGTTTTGAACATCCGCACAGTGGTGAAACCTTACGTTTAACGGCACAGTTGGATGAGAAAATGAAAGGGATCTTAAAACGGTTGCGTGAGATGAAGTAAAGTACGGTGGATTTTCCGTGTATTTTGAAAATACTGAAAAAAACGACCGCACTTTGTACGACAGAAAACAAAAACGCCAAGCAAAAGCTTGGCGTTTTTATGTTTAAATTAAATATTTTGGTTGATAAATGCAGCCAATTGATTTTTTGGTAATGCACCCACTTGAGTGGCAACCGGTTTACCGTCTTTAAACAAGAGTAATGTTGGGATGCTGCGCACACCGAATTGCATTGGGGTAGCTTGGTTGTCATCGATATTGATTTTCACAATTTTTACTTTACCATCAAATTCAGCGGCCAAATCGTCAAGGATTGGGGCAATCATTTTGCAAGGGCCACACCATGGTGCCCAGAAATCTAATAATACCGGCACGTCTGAATTTAATACGTCTGCAACGAAAGTCGCATCGCTGGAATGTAATACTTCACTCATATTCTTTCCTTAATTTGTTAATGTATTGTTATTTAAAACTCGCGCATAATAACATAGCGCATAGGGAATAACATGTATTAGTTTAATCGCTAAAAGCTAAGAAGGCAAAACTACATTATTACAAGGCTTGTCTTTTCCGATGGTGTAAATGTTCGATAAGGTGACATCAGCAATGCTAGTGAGCGCTTCTTCCGTTAAAAACGCTTGGTGTCCCGTCAACAATACGTTGTGACAGGAAGATAAACGACGGAAAACATCATCTTGAATTACTTCGTTCGATTTATCTTCAAAGAATAAATCCCGTTCATTTTCATAAACATCCATGCCCAAAGCGCCGATTTTTCGTTGTTTTAACGCATCAATAGCTGCTTGCGTGTCAATGAGCGTGCCACGACTGGTGTTGATGATCATCACGCCATCTTTCATTTTGGCGAAGGCGTCACGGTTGAGCAGATGGTAGTTTTCCGGTGTCGCCGGGCAATGTAATGTAATCACATGAGCGCGATGATAAAGTTCATCCAAGGTGACATATTCCGCGCCTAACTCCTCTGCTAGTGGATTTTTAAACGGATCGTAGGCCAAAATCTGCATGCCAAAACCTTTGAGAATGCGAATGACGGCAAGGCCGATTTTCCCAGTACCGACCACGCCAACGGTTCGCCCATGCATGTTAAAACCAATCAAACCTTCCAGAGAAAAGTTGGCTTCACGAGTGCGCTGGTAAGCACGATGGATGCGGCGATTTAATGTCATCATCAACCCAACAGTATGTTCTGCCACGGCTTCCGGGGAATATGCCGGCACGCGAACGACCGTTAAGCCAAGTTCTTGTGCGGCTTTCAAGTCCACGTTGTTAAACCCGGCGCAACGTAAGGCAATAATTTTTACCCCAAGTGCGGAGAGTTTTTCCAACACTTTTCGGCTGCCGTCATCATTCACGAAAATACATACGGCTTCACAGTGTTCCGCCATTTTGGCTGTGCGTTCACTGAGCATAAAATCGTAAAATTCCAACTCTAAACCATACTTAGCGTTAATTAACTCTAAATATTTTCGGTCGTAACTTTTCGTACTATATACTGCAACTTTCATTTTGCCCTCCCAATACGTTAAGTTTATTTAAATTGTGCGAATGCCTGTGTTAAATCTGCTTTGATATCTTCTATATTTTCTAAGCCAACGGAAAAACGTAACAGATCATTCGTAATCCCACGTGCAATGCGCTCTGCTTCCGGAATATCCATGTGTGTTTGGGTCGCTGGATAGGTGATGAAACTTTCTGTGCCACCAAGGCTTTCGGCAAAGGTGATGAGTTTAATTGCTTTTAAGAACGTATTTACCCAGGTTTCATTTTGCAAGCGAAAAGACAACATGCCGCCTTTGTTTGGGTACAACACATCTTTTACTTGTGGCTGTTGACGTAAAAAGTCGGCAACGGCGGTCGCATTTTCTTGATGACGTTGCATGCGCAGAGCCAAGGTTTTCATACCACGAATGGTTAGCCAAGAGTCAAACGGTGATAACACAGGGCCGGCACCGTTCTGAATATAAAACAGTCGATCGCAAAGTTCTTTTCCTTTGGCTACGATTAAACCGACTAAAACGTCATTATGTCCTGCAAGGTATTTTGTGCCGCTGTGAACCACAATATCCGCACCATGTTCCATCGGGCGGAACAGCATCGGTGTTAAAAATGTATTATCAACGATCAGTAATAAATTGTGGCGTTTGGCAACCTGTGCAATGGCATCCACATCGCATTCTTCCATTAATGGATTGGAGGGGGTTTCAATAAAAATCGCTTTTGTATTCGGGGTAATTGCGGCTTCAATAGCTTGTACGGAAGCCGTGTTCACATAAACCGGTTTAACACCGTGGGTGTTTTTATAGCAAAAATCCAATAAGCGATAAGTACCGCCATAGACATCACTGGAAACAATCCATTCATCCGGTGCGGTAAATAACGACATCAATAATTGAATAGCCGCCATGCCGGAAGAGCAGGCAAATCCGCGTTCACCTTTTTCTAACTGGGCAATGGTTTCTTCGAGTACGGCACGCGTTGGATTTTTGGTTCGGGTATAGTCAAATCCGGTGCTTTCACCAATGCCGTGATGGCCGTAGGCGGTAGAAAGAAAAATCGGGGTGGAAACAGCGCCTGTACGTTCGTCAGTGCGATTTCCCGCTTGGGCTAATAAGGTCTCAATTGCATATTTTTGTGTCATAAATCTCTCCGAGAAAATAAAAAAATTTTGCACCGCACTTTAAGAAAAAGCGGATTTCATTTTGGCATAAAGTTCTTTTTGATAAAAGGAGATTTCTAACACCTTGATTACAAAAATTAAAATGAAATGCCGTTAAATTTTAATATTTTGCAGTTTTTTTCAACAAACTCACTGATTTCTGAAATTGTTTGTTGACAGTTTTAGAGAAGTCAGTAAAATGCAGCGCACTAACAGCAGATGCGGGAATAGCTCAGTTGGTAGAGCACGACCTTGCCAAGGTCGGGGTCGCGAGTTCGAGCCTCGTTTCCCGCTCCAAACTAACGGCGTGTTAGCAAAGCGGTTATGCACTGGATTGCAAATCCATGTAGCTCGGTTCGACTCCGGGACACGCCTCCATAACCATCCAACGCAGTTAGTGAATCACTCAGCCCGAGTGGTGGAATCGGTAGACACAAGGGATTTAAAATCCCTCGCCTTTCGAGGCGTGCCAGTTCAAGTCTGGCCTCGGGCACCATTTTATGGTAGAGAAAATAACAGTAAGAAACAGTCGCGAAAGCGGCTTTTTTTGTGCCCGAAATTTGTTACCGTTCTAATTGTTGTAAAAAAATTCCTAAAAAAAAAACCGCACTTTAAGTTTTTATTGATACTTAAAAGTGCGGTCTGTTTTTCAACTGTTTTTATTCAAATAATGCCTTATGTAGCAAACAAACAATGTCATCAGCTTTATCGCTGTCTGCCAACAAGCAAATGTTGTTAGTGCTGGCACCGTAACTGATCATGCGGATATTGTACGCATCTAAGGTTTCAAAAATACGTTTGGCGACACCGGAAGCTGTGTGAAGTTCATTGCCGATTAAGGCGACCAAAGACAAGCCGGTATCCACTTTCACTGTGCAGAATTGGCTTAATTCGTCTATTAACTCCTGAGAGAGTAAGCCGGTGCCGGAAGAGGCTGAACCCATTTTATCCAAGGTTAAGGCAACGCTAACTTCTGATGTTGTGATGGTGTCTACGGAGATTTTGTGTTTGGCTAAAATCGTGAAAATATTCGCTAAAAAACCTTGTGCATACAGCATATTTAAGCTGGAGAGTGTGAGCAAGGTTTGGTCACGACGTAAGGCGATCGCACGGAATGTCGGGCGAGGTTGAGGATTGCGGGTCACCCAAGTACCGCCGTCTTGTGGCGCTTTGCTGGAACCGACATAGACCGGGATATTGCTACGCACTGCAGGGAGTAAGGTTGCCGGGTGCAACACTTTCGCACCGAAGGTTGCCATTTCCGCCGCTTCGGAAAAACTCATGGTATCAATGCGTTGTGCGTTTGACACGATGCGAGGATCGGTGGTGTAAATGCCGGCAACATCGGTCCAAATTAACACATCTTGCGCATTGAGTACTTCAGCGAGTAAAGCAGCAGAGTAGTCGCTTCCGCCACGTCCTAAGGTGGTCGTTTTACCTTGTTCATCACGGCCGATAAAACCTTGGGTAATGACTAACTCACCGCGTTCGATTAACGGTTTCAATACGTTATTGCAGTTTTGACGGGTTTGTTCATCGTTTGGTGCGGCTTTGCCGAAATGGCTGTTTGTGGCAACAATGGTACGCACATCCAACCAAGTGGCTTTAATTTGTAATTCACGCAACACTTCCACAAAAATCAAGGAAGACATCATTTCACCGTGGCTGATTAATTCATCGGTTAATGCCAAGGAGGTGGCTAAATTAGCAGCTTCCGCTAATGAGGTGATATTGGCTAATAAGGCTTCGATTTTTTGACGCACGCGACTGTCGTCTTTTAATTCTGTCAAAATGTTTTCTTGAATTTGACGCACTTCATTCAGCAATTTATTGCGTTCCGGTTCTTCACAACCGTTTGCTAAGGCGACCAATAAGTTGGTGATACCGGCGGAAGCAGACAGGACAACAACGCGAGTATTGGGATCGGCGATCACGATGTTGGCGCAAGATTGCATGGCGGGGTAGTTGGCGACACTTGTGCCACCGAATTTAGCGACTGAAAGATGAGACATAAAAAAACTCCGATAAATAAGTATGATTTGTGTATTTACTCTACAAATACTGATTTACCGGAGTTTTGTCAAACAATTAATTTTAATTTTTAAATAATATTTAAAAAATGCTCTCTTTTTTAAGAACGGATCGAATAGTCGCCTACGCACACCCATTTATAGGTGGTGAGTGCCTCTAATCCCATTGGGCCGCGTGCGTGTAATTTTTGTGTGCTTACCGCCACTTCGGCCCCTAAACCAAACTGTCCCCCGTCAGTAAAACGTGTGCTGGCATTGACATAAACCGCCGCTGAATCCACTTGCGCGATAAATTGCTGTGCCTGTTTTTGCGAAGAGGTCAAAATACTGTCGGAGTGTTGACTGCCATATTGACGAATATGGGCGACGGCTTGTGCTAAATCTTCCACGACAACCACATTTAAATCCAATGACAGCCATTCTTGTTTCAGCTCGGCTTCCACTAATGGCACCACATTGGCACCGGCTTTTTGCAATAAGAAAAGTGCGGTCGGATCTGCGTGTAATTTTACGTTTTTCTCTTTCAACGTTTCTGCCAGTTTAGGTAAAAAGTCATTTGCAATGCTACGTTGTACCAACAGCGTTTCCAAGGTGTTACAGGTGCTTGGGCGTTGTGTTTTTGCATTCAAAATCACCGGCAGTGCTTTTTCCAAATCGGCAGTTTCCTCAATGAACATATGGCAAACGCCGATACCACCGACAATCACCGGAATGGTTGAATGTTCTTTTGCCAATTGATGCAATGCTGCACCGCCACGAGGGATGATCATGTCGACATATTGGTCTAATTTCAGCAATTCCATGACCAGCGCACGATCGGGATCAGTAATGGCTTGAACCGTCGCTTTAGGTAAGCCGGCACGCGCTAAGGCGGTTTGCACCACGTCCACTAAGATTTTATTAGAATGTTGTGTTTCTTTGCCGCCGCGTAGAATGACGGCGTTGCCGGTTTTTAAGCAGAGACTTGCCACATCAATTGTCACATTCGGACGCGCTTCGTAGATCGTGCCGATAACTCCTAAAGGCACGCGAACACGTTCAATTTTGACGCCACTATCTAACACACCGCCGTCAATAAGTTGCCCAACGGGATCCGACAAAGAAATCACATGGCGCACGTCATTAGCGATGCCCTGTAAACGCTCAGGCGTTAACAATAAACGATCAATAATGGCGTCGGATAAACCGTTTTGTTTGGCGGCTTCAATGTCCTGTGCATTGGCGGCTAAGATACGAGCTTGTTCTTGTTCTAATTGCTCGGCGATAAACGCTAAGGCTTGATTTTTTTCGCGTTGGGAAAGTTGGGAAAGTACGAAAGCAGCTTCTTTCGCCTGTTTTCCCATTTCAATTAAATTGACGGACATCTTTTCTCCTATTTCGTTTTTTGCGGTAATTTGTCGTCTTTATGATGCGTTGAAATATCTTGTTCCTGATAATCAAAAATCGGTAGGCCCCATTCAAAGTAAATTGCCAGTAAGCGGGTAATAAAGCCGACAATCAAGGTAATGATAATGACGATGTTTTGATCTACCTGTAGATGTTGTAGACCGATGTAAATAGCCGTCGCCAATAATGCCACGCTGGCGTATAGCTCTTTTTGGAAAACGAGTGGAATACGATTACACAATAAATCACGCAATACCCCGCCGAATGCGCCGGTAATAATGGCGGCAATTACGGCAATTGTCGTGCCATGCCCCATATCTAACGCGATTTGGGCACCAATAATGGAAAACACAATAAGTCCGACAGCATCCAGCACCAAGAAAATGGTGTGAAAATAACGCATGAAATGGCGAATAAAAGGCGCGATAAATACGGTTAACACCGCGGCCGAGGCCACGATAATAAAATATTCGGGATGTTTTACCCACCCAAGCGGATAATGCCCTAAGAGCACATCGCGCACAGAGCCCCCACCGATAGCGGTCATGCTGGCAATAATAACGACGCCGAAAATATCCATTTTCTCTCGACCTGCGGCAAGGGCGCCGGTAATGGCTTCGGCGGTGATACCAATGATGTAAAGAATGCTGAGCAGCATAAGATTCCTTAAAGTGCGGTGAATTTTTGCGTTATTTTAGAGAGAGAAAGGGCAAAATGCCATGTTTTAGATCATAACTTTATTTTGCCTTGTGAGAATTGAAAAAACGTTGTGTTTTTCAACCGCACTTTTGCCCTAGCTTTTGACCGTTTTGGGGAATTCTTGCATAATGCACGGCAATTTTTGTCTTTGTTTATCACAAGGAAATCGTATGTCTGAAGAACAACCTAAATTTTTAACCGCACTTTCATCTTTTTTCCCCGTTTTTTTGTTACTCGTTATTGATCTTTTTGCCTTTTGGTTGCAGCTGCCGTCCAACGCAATGTCACATTTGGCGCTTGGTGTATTAACAGCACAGCTGATTTGTCTGATTGCTTTTATTAAAGGCGAAATTTGTAACGGCCAACGTTCCCGTTTAGGGTGGGTAAACCTTTATTTGGGGCTATTTTGGGTGGTGTGGCTGTTGTTCAGTTTAGGGACAAGTTATCACCATGTATTCATGGACTTGGTTTGCCTTTGTGGCTTGGCAATGGCCATCATCATATGGAAGCAACCGTTTGAGGTTAAATTACGTCATCTCTTATTAAAAATCGCCGGTTTTATCGGTATGTTGGGTGTCATTGGCTATGGCTTGATGCTGGCTGGTGAAGAAAACTTCATTCAATTTAATCCTGTGGCACAAATCCTGTTGGGCATCATTTTTGCGAATTTAGCTTTCGTTATTTCTCGCAACCGCCTAAAAGGATTTATCGCGTTGTTGATGTTGGCAGCGATTGCGTTCCTGGCACTGAATGCGCTTTTTGTGTTAGCGAATTTATTCATTCTTTCTCAACAAAGTGCGGTGGTTTTTAGCAACGAATTTGCTTTATTGCTTTATATCTTGTTGCATTTAGTGATGGCGGCAATCTTGGCACTACATGTTTTCAAAAAATGGGCGTTGTCTTACAACAGCCTTCTCATTCTTTTACTTATGACGGCCAGTTTGCCGTTGTGGGCGAGTTTTGCGTATTTGATGTAATGCATTATTTAGCTAAGAAAAAACCTCCTCAGAATTGAGGAGGTTTTTATTTTTTATGGTTGAGTAAAATTAATTACCATTGATAACCAGCACCAATAGAACCACCAATATCACCACGAGTATTCGCGTTACCGGTTAACTTGAACACGACTTTTCCGTCATTGGTAATATGTGATGCACCAACAGCTAATGCGCTTTGATCGCGGTAACCACCAACTGTAGCCGCAACCATGCTTTTACCCGGGGTATAAGCTTGTGGCAAGCCTGCGGTTGCAATTGCACCGGCGACACCCGCTCTCAATTCTTTTTTCACTGCATTCACATTACTGCGTAATTCATTGATTGCTGTGGTGTTTTGATTAATTACATTAGTATTTTGATTAATTTGTGCTGTGTGTTGATTAATCGTATTCGTATTTTGATTAATTTGTGCTGTGTGTTGATTAATCGTATTCGTATTTTGATTAATTTGCGCGGTATGTTGATTAATCGTATTAGTATTTTGAGTAATTTGTGTTGTGTGTCCTTCAATCGTTGCAGAATTGGATTTCACCACAGAAGCCACAGAATTTAACTGTGCCACGTTCACCGCATCGGTATCAGCAGAACCAGCAGCAAGATTAGTGATTTGTCTTGTCGCAGTAGATGAGCCGACAGAAACAGCAGCTAATTTGCCTTTAACGGTATCTTTTACCGCTTTTTTCTGAGCAGCTTCTGCTTTATCCATCGCATAAACTTTGTTGTTAGCGGCATCTACGTTATCTTCAGCTGTATCAACTGAATTTTCATCTAATGCAGCTCTGTCTGCAGTAGCAGAGGCACCTAACGCAACACCAGTGCTCACTTGTACATTTGAATGGTCCCCTAATGCCACTACTTTTTCAGCGTTGTCTTTGACAGTAATATTGTGACCGAACAAGACGGAATCTTTTACTTCATTGAGCGTTGCTTTATTACCGAATAAAATTGAACCATCAGATTTGGTGATGTTATTTTCATTACCCATGACTAACGTGTTAGAGGATTCGGTGACGGTATTTTTATAACCATTGACTGAAGTACGTGTTACAAGCGCCCCTTCTTTACCTTTTAATGTATTGCCGATACCGGTGGTTGAAGATGCATTGGCATAATCTACGGTATTGCCACCGCCGTTTACCATGACAGAACCGAGCTCTTTATTCGCTAGAACATCAAATTCTCCACCTCTTAGTTTTAGAAGATCTGAAAAACCAAGACTAGCTGCTTTATAAGAGTTGGTTACTTTATTGCCTACACCGGAAATCATGACACCATTTGATGCTTCAACGGTATTCGCAGAACCATTGACTAAAACACCAACACCATCAAACGTTTTATTGCTATTTGCCATTACTTTGTTATAGGCACCTGTTATTGTTGAGGCTGTACCTTGAACAGCTGCTTGACCAAAATATTTAACATTGGTATCTGTTTTAATGACGGATTCCATACCGACAATAGTTGATACAACTCCACCAGTCACAGAATTGGTACCAACAACGGTTGCGCCAGCACGAGCCACTTGAATGGAATCTTTATCATATACGTTACCAATATGGATTCCATTTTGGTTAGCAAAGGCATTTGTACCAATAGCAATACCGCCTTGACCATTAGGTAAGCGTGAATCTGTTTTTCTCATTGCTTGGGAATTTTGACCGATAGCAATTGCGGTATCATCCCATGCGTAAGCGTTTGAGCCAGGTAAACCAATTTCTATACCGGTTGAACTGGTTTTGAACTCACCTGCCGCTGAAGCATAAGGACTAAAAGACACCGCAACTAACGCAGATAACATTGTTAAATTAAATTTTTGATTTGAAAACATAATAAAACTCCAAGGTTGTAGGAAATATACTCAAATTTTATATTTCCACGTAACTAAAACGATAAAGCATTTTGTGGAAAATCTGAGCATAATATGACAATTATGTGACTTTTTAAAGGAAATATTGTCATTGTGCTTGATATAGAAGACTGTTTGTATGAAAGAAAATAAAAAAACGCTTGATTCAAGCGTTTTTTCAATGTGTTTACTTTGCGCTCAAAAAACATTTTTTTTCTGACCGCACTTAATGGATTACTCTTTAAAATCACGCATTAATTGTTCGGCTTTTTTCACCATTTCTCTGGAACCGATGAAAAGCGGAACGCGTTGGTGTAATGCAGTCGGTTGAATATCCAAAATGCGATTATAACCGTCACTTGCCACACCGCCGGCTTGTTCTGCCAAGAATGCCATTGGGTTGCCTTCATAGAGTAAACGCAATTTGCCGTTCGGGTAGTTTGTTGCGCTTGGATAAATATAGATGCCGCCTTTAAGCATGTTGCGGTGGAAGTCGGACACCAAAGAACCAATATAACGAGAAGTGTAAGGACGTTGGGTTTCTTTATCTTCTTCTTGGCAATATTTTAGGTATTTTTTCACGCCTACCGGGAATTTGAGGTATTGCCCTTCATTAATGGAATAAATTTTACCGGTTTTCGGAATTTGAATGTTTTCATGAGATAGGCAGAACACACCGAGTGATGGGTCGTAAGTAAAGCCGTTTACACCATTCCCCGTGGTATAAACCAACATGGTGGAGGAGCCATACACGATATAACCTGCTGCCACTTGGCGATTGCCCGGTTGCATGAAGTCTTCTAAGGTGACTGGCGTACCTACCGGTGAAATGCGGCGATAAATGGAGAAAATGGTACCGACGGCAACGTTAACATCAATATTGGAAGAACCGTCCAATGGGTCGGTTAAAATGACGTATTTCGCGTTGCGACCGCGCTCTGTATCAAAGGCAATGAAATTTTCCTCTTCTTCGGAAGCAAAACCGGCCACTTCTTCGCGGCTCATAAGGGCTTGTTTCATCGTGTTGTGAGCGAACAAGTCTAACTTCATTTGCGCTTCGCCTTGTACGTTTTCTACACCGGAATTACCGATAATATTGTTAGTTAAGCCGGCTTTGTTGATATCGCGGTGAATCACTTTTGCCACTAAGCGAATGGAGGACAAAATGCCACTTAATTCCCCTTTAGCATTTGGGTATTCCGCTTGTTTTTCTACAATAAATTCGCCTAACGTTTTCATACTTTTTCCTTATTTGATGAATAAATTTACTCAAATCGTAACTTGCCTTATTATAACATCCTCGTTTTCAGATGATTAAAAAGATTCCTATTTCTGTGATTCACAACACATTTTTCGCCTTTACATCAGAGATTGGAATGAATAAGGACTCCAAATGACAACCAAACATGTTCATATCTTAGGTATTTGCGGCACGTTTATGGGCGGTATTGCCATGATCGCCAAACAAATGGGCTATTACGTCACCGGCTCTGACACCAACGTTTATCCGCCGATGAGCACTTTCCTCGCAGAAAATAATATTGAAATCATACCGCACTTTGAACCAAGCCAACTGCAACCGGCACCGGATATGGTGATTGTGGGCAATGCCATGAAGCGCGGTAATCCTTGTATTGAATATATGTTGGCAAACAACCTTCCTTATACCTCCGGACCACAGTGGTTGCATGATCATCTATTGCGTGATCGTTGGGTTCTGGCTGTGTCAGGCACGCATGGGAAAACCACTACCACCGGGATGCTGACGTGGATTTTGGAACAAAACGATTTGCAACCGGGCTTTTTAATCGGTGGCATTGCAGGCAATTTCGGGATTTCCGCCCGTTTAGGTAAGAGCCCGTATTTCGTGATTGAAGCGGATGAATATGACACGGCATTTTTTGATAAACGTTCTAAATTTGTCCATTACAACCCGCGCACGTTGATTATTAATAATATTGGTTTTGACCATGCGGATATTTTTGATGATTTGAAAGCCATTCAACGTCAGTTCCACCACATGATTCGTACCATTCCAAACAATGGGCGAATTCTGTCTTTTGCAAACGAAGAAAGCGTGCAACAAACCTTGGCAATGGGGTGTTGGTCTGAATGCCAATATGTCGGTCGCGATCAGGAATGGTATGCGGAGCGCATTAAACACGATTGCACTGAATTTGCCGTGTTCCATAACGGTGAAAAAGTGGCAGAAGTGCATTGGAATATTGTAGGCAAGCACAATATGCGGAACGGCTTGATGGCGATTGCGGCGGCGCATCATGCGGGCGTGAGTATTGAAAATGCCTGTGCTGCACTTGGGACATTTATTAACGCAAAACGCCGTTTGGAAGTGAAAGGAAATGTTCAGGGTGTGACGGTTTACGATGATTTCGCCCATCATCCAACAGAAATACAAGCTACATTGACCGCACTTCGTGATAAAGTCGGACCACATGAGCGTATTTTCGCTGTGTTAGAGCCACGTTCTAACACCATGAAAATGGGCGTACATAAAGAGGATATCGCGCCGGCATTAGAGAAAGCGGACGCCGTATTTTTATTCCAACCGGACACCATTCCATGGAAAGTGGCGGACATTGCCGCGCATTTAACTCAGCCGGCGTATGACAGTGATAATTTGGATGATTTTGTTCGTCTCATTGTTGCAGAAGCCAAACCAACGGATCATATTTTGGTGATGTCGAACGGCAGCTTTGGTGGCATTCATCAGAAACTGTTAGATGCATTACAAAAGAAATCGGTTTAAGCGATAAGAAAAAAGGCATTCGTAAAAACGAATGCCTTTCTTTTAGAATCTGGTTGCGGGGGCCGGATTTGAACCGACGACCTTCGGGTTATGAGCCCGACGAGCTACCAAGCTGCTCCACCCCGCGTTAGAGGGCGCTAAATATACCTGTTTAAAAATGAATTGCAAGTTTAAACATAAAAATAATGTGTGTTTGTTATAAAAATAGCCGATATGTTGTTTTTTTAAACATGAAATGTATTTTTCTTCGGGTTAAATGTGAAAAAACATGTCGAAAATCTACCGCACTTTATTACTATCTCTCGCATAAGTCGCATATTCATTCAGCATAAATTGGTGTAAAATTCGCCCCTCATTTATTTTGTTCATTTTTATTTAGGACTTTGTATGCGCCTTAATCAAACTGTTTGGTCTAAATTGTTAACATTATCCGCCATTGTACTTTTGGCTTCTTGTTCCTCTAATGGTGGCAAAATGTCGCGCAACTCGGGAGCATCCGATGTTGATCCTCAAAAATTTGGGGCGGTTTATCAGGGCAGAAGCTATCAACAAGCGATTTTGGCGCCGGTAAATCAAGTGGAGAACAAAAGTGCGGTCATAAACCAAGGCGATTTTTTAGCGCAGTTATCTAATATTCATAGTTATTCCGGCAAATTAAGTAGCAACTTTGCACCAATTTACGACAAGGTTACCGCCTGGGTACTCGCCGGGGCAAACGTTAACGAATTGAATAATTTTGGGATTCATTCTCAAGTGATGAAAGGCTTTGACGGCTATCAAAACGTGTTAATGACGGGCTATTATTCCCCGGTGATTCATGCTCGCCGCACACAGCAAGGCAAATATAACCAACCAATTTATGCGCTTCCGTCACAAAAGCGTTTTTCTCGTGCTGAAATTTATGCCGGTGCATTGAAGGGCAAAGGATTAGAACTGGCGTATAGTGATTCCATGATTGATAACTTCTTGCTTGGCGTGCAGGGCAGTGGTTATGTCGATTTTGGTGAAGGCAATTTGAATTATTTTGCGTATGCCGGCCAAAATGGTTACCCGTATGCCGCCGTGGGGCGCTTGTTGGTAGAAGATGGTGAGATTCCGAAAGAAAAAATGTCTATTCAGGCGATTCGTGATTGGGCGAATGCAAATCCATCTCGGGTTCAAAGTTTGCTTGAACGCAATCCGTCTTATGTCTTCTTTAAAAATGACCCGCACGGCAAAGTGAAGGGCGCGGCAGGCGTGCCGTTAGTGCCAATGGCTTCTGTGGCCTCTGACCGTAGTGTGATTCCGTTAGGCAGCGTATTGCTTGTCGAAGTGCCACAAATTGATAATGAGGGTAATTGGACGGGTGAACATAAACTGCATTTGATGGTGGCATTAGATGTAGGCGGTGCGGTAAACGGACACCACTTCGATTTATATCGTGGTATCGGTGATCAAGCAGGACATATTGCCGGCTTGTCAAAACATTATGGTCGCGTTTGGGTGTTGCGTTAATGGCTCGCGTGGATAATTACGAACAACGTTTCGGCGGTATCGGTCGTTTATATGGCGCCGAGGCTTTAGCCCGTTTACGCCAAGCGCATATTTGTGTTATCGGCATCGGTGGTGTGGGTTCTTGGGCGGTGGAAGCGCTCGCTCGTTCAGGCGTGGGTAAAATTACGATGATTGATATGGATGATATTTGCGTAACGAATATTAACCGCCAAATTCATGCCTTGACGGGCAATATCGGTCAGCTCAAAACAGAGGTCATGCAACAACGGGTGAAATTGATTAACCCCGAATGCGATGTCAATGTGATTGATGATTTTATTTCTGCTGAGAATTTATCCCAATATCTTCATGCAGGCTACGATTATGTCATTGATGCTATTGATAATGTCAAAACAAAAGCGGCGTTAATTGCCTACTGTAAACGCCATAAAATCAAAATTATCACCGTGGGTGGTGCAGGTGGGCAAACGGATCCAAGCCAAATTCAAATTGCCGATTTAAGCCGCACCATTCAAGATCCACTGCTGGCAAAAGTGCGGTCGGTTTTACGCAAGGATTATCATTTCACGCAAAATCCAAAACGTAAATTTTCCATCGAGGCAGTCTTTTCTACTCAACCACTGATTTTTCCTCAAATGGGGGAAAACTGCTCTGCGTCAGCCTCCATGAATTGCGCCAATGGTTTTGGTGCAGCAACGATGATTACGGCGACGTTTGGATTTTTTGCAGTTTCCCGTGTCATTGACAAGTTATTACAGAAAAAAGGTTGACTTATTTTTTTTAATAAAAAAAGATGGTCATCTAAACAAAAAAAGAGTAACCTAGCTGCGTTTTGTTCAACTTACCTATCTCATCATAAAAGGAAATACAATGACTCAATTAGTACAAGGTTGGAAAAAAACGGCGATTGCCGCAGCGATTCTTTCTTTCTCTGCCGTGGCTTCCGCTACGATTGTCACTTCCATTAAACCGCTTGGGTTTATTGCTAGCGCGATTGCAAATGAGGTAACAGATGTGGATGTATTAGTGCCGACAGGCGCTTCTCCACACGATTACAATTTGAAACCCTCCGATGCACAAAAATTAAAATCTGCTGAAATGGTCGTTTGGATTGGCGAAGACGTAGATCTATTTTTGGATAAATCTATTGATGATCTGGATTATAAAAAAGTCTTAACCATCAAAGACATCGCAGCGATTGAACCTTTCCTCATGAAAGGCGAACATCACCATCATCACGGTGAAGGCGATGCCCATGAACACAGTCATGAAGGTCATCATCATGCGCACGAAGGGCATGACCACAAACATGCACACGGCGATCACGATCATAAACACGACCATGCACATGAAGGACATGAACATCATCATGACGATGACGCGTCAATTAACTGGCACGTATGGTATTCACCGGATATCAGTA
Organism: Aggregatibacter sp. oral taxon 513; assembly: GCF_018128305.1. Taxonomy (NCBI): domain Bacteria; kingdom Pseudomonadati; phylum Pseudomonadota; class Gammaproteobacteria; order Pasteurellales; family Pasteurellaceae; genus Aggregatibacter; species Aggregatibacter sp. oral taxon 513. Next base: position 1,405,022 of record NZ_CP072381.1, on the reverse strand, counting down.
AAGTTGTGGCACAACGTATTGCTTCGAAACTGGTAAAACAATATCCGGAGAAAAAAGCGCTGATTGAAAAAAACGTCGCGGAATTCGACCGCACTTTAGCTGAAACCAGTGTAAAAATTAAAGCGCAATTAGAAAGCGTAAAAGACAAAGGCTTCTATGTCTTCCACGATGCTTATGGCTATTTCAACCAGGCCTATGGTTTAAATCAAACCGGTTATTTCACCATTAATCCGTTGGTGGCGCCGGGAGCAAAAACCTTAGCAAAAATCAAAGAAGAAATTGCCGAACACAAAGTAAGCTGCTTATTTGCTGAGCCGCAGTTCACGCCAAAAGTGATTGAAAGTTTAAGCAAAGCGACACAAGTAAAAGTCGGACGCCTTGACCCGATGGGCGATAGCGTCAAAGCGGAAGGCAACCCTTATGCCGCTTTCTTGCAGTTTACCGCAGACAGCTATAGCCAATGTTTAGCGAAATAAATGTATCAATAAAAGGCATGTGTTAAACATGCCTTTTTTTGTTTTTATGGCTATTGAATAAAATAGTCCCCTGATTCAAAATAGGGGCGCTATTGTTTTTAGCGATTTATCAAACCCAAAGGAGAATTTCATGAAAAAAACATTAAAAATGACCGCACTTGCCGTGGTTTCTGCGTTTGTATTAGCCGGTTGTACTCATAATGCGACACAAGGTGATGCTCAATTACAACAACAAGCGGTGTTAGGCATTAACTGGATGCAAGAATCCGGTGAATACGATGCGTTGGCGTATCAAGCTTTTAATACGGCGAAAGTTGCATTTGATCACGCTAAAGTGAAAAAAGGCAAGAAAAAAGCGGTTGTAGTGGATTTGGATGAAACCATGATTGATAACAGCCCATATGCAGGTTGGCAAATTCAAAACAACAAACCATTTGATGGCAAAGATTGGACTCGCTGGGTTGATGCGAGAGAATCAGGCGCGATTGCCGGTGCGGTAGAATTTAATAATTACGTCAATTCACACAAAGGCAAAATGTTCTATGTGTCTAATCGTAAAGACAAAAATGAAAAAGCCGGCACCATTGATGACATGAAACGTTTAGGTTTTACGGGTGTTGATGAATCTTCTCTTTACCTCAAAAAAGATAAATCTGCCAAATCCGCTCGTTTTGCTGAAATCGAAAGCCAAGGCTATGACATCGTGCTTTATGTCGGTGATAACTTAGATGATTTCGGTGATGCAACACACGGTAAATTAAATGCAGATCGTCGTGATTTTGTGGCGAAAAACCAAGCAAAATTCGGCAAAACTTACATTGTGTTACCTAACCCGAACTATGGTGGCTGGGAAGGCGGTTTAGCCAAAGATTATTTCAAAGGTGATTCCCAAAGCAAAGTGAAAGCGCGTTTAGATGCTATTAAAGCATGGAGCGGTAAATAATTTCCTTGCGAAAAACGCCGATAAAAATCACCGCACTTGAAGTAAACCTCAAGTGCGGTTTTTTTATTGTTTCATTTGATATAGAAAAAAGGATGAGGTGTGTCCTCATCCTTTTTATCTTCCATCGGAGAGATTATTTTTTACTGATTTTGTTATCTAATGCGAATGCACCTGCACCGGCAAATACAAAGTATAAGAAGATAAAGCAGTATAAAAATGCGGTTTCACCGCCATTGGCTAATGGAAATAAGAAACCTTTAGGCGCATGGAACATGAAGTAAGCGACCGCCATTTGACCACTTAGTAAGAAAGCGGAGACGCGAGTAAATAAACCTAAAATTAAGAGAATACCCAATACAAGCTCAATGATGCCGCCTACGCCCATTAATGAAGCCAATTCCACAGCGCCATTGCCGCCAGTCATGGAAACAGGGAATTCCCAGAATTTTGCAGTTGCGTGCAACACAAAAGCATAGCCTGAAACGATACGTAATAAACCTAAAAAGTAGTTGCTGTATTTGTTTAAAAACATTTTTCCTTTCCTTAAATAGAAGTAATCAAAATTGAGGTTGTATATGCTAACAATCAATTTTGAAGAAAAAAACAACATAAAAGGAAAAGGATTTTTTCTTAACTGTTAATAATCGCTGTTTTTGGCCGCTTGGAGTGTTTGCAAAAATGTCTCACTTTCCATAAAACCGGTAATGCGCTGGGCTGCGATTTCTTTGCCTTCAGCATTAAAGAAAATCAGTGTCGGCAAGCCGGTTACCGATAACTGTTTCATTAAAGTGCGGTTATTTTCGCTGTTATTCGTCATATCGATTCTTAACAATAAAACGTCTTTTAACGCAGCCTGCACCTTTGAATCGGCAAAGGTTTTATGATCAAACTCTTTACAGGCGATACACCAATCTGCATAGAGATCCAGCATTGCCATGGCTTTGGGATTTTGTGCTAATGCTTGTTGAAGTTCGTCGTAGCTGTGTACTTGTTGAAATTCAAGTGAATTTTGAACCGCACTTTGGGTTTCTGCCGGTTGTGCATGATTCTGCCATAGCCATGTTTGTAACGGCTGAGCGAGTGCCATGGCTGCTATGAGGGATACAATGCGGAAGAATAATCCGATGCCGGTGGAACGCATTTGCATAGTAAGCCAGACAAAGAAACTGACACCAAGTAATGCCCACAAACGCGGTTCCCAAACGGCAGGAAGAATACGGGAAAGTAAAAACACCGGTAACGCTAGCATGACAAAACCAAATGCGGTTTTCACGTTTTCCATCCAAGCACCGGATTTCGGTAGGATTTTGTTACCGAATACGGTAATCAGAATGAGCGGTAACCCCATGCCAAGGGCTAATAAATACAAGGTTAATGCACCAATCACAAAATCCCCAGATTGAGCCACATACAGCAATGCTCCGGATAGTGGAGCGGAGGTGCAAGGGGATGCCACTAAACCGGCGATTGCGCCCATGGCGAATACACCGAAAAAGGCACCGCTCTTTTGTTGTTGACTCAGCTGAGTCAGCTTGGTTTGTAACGAGGAGGGCAGTTGTAAAGTAAAGACACCGAACATTGAAAGGGCCAGCAAGGTGAAAACAAGTGACAATCCAATTAAAACATAGGGGCTTTGTAACGCCACTTGGAACGGTAAACCGATGAGTACAACCAATAAACCCAATAAAGTATAAGTTAATGCCATGCCTTGCACATACACGAAACTTAACGCCACGGCTCGCCATGTATTACTCTGTTCTGTTCGACTACCGATTACAATGGCCGATAACAAAGGAAGCATTGGGAGTACGCAAGGCGTAAAGGCTAAACCGATACCAAGCACAAAAAACCACAACATGGCATACTTGCTCTGAAATAGGCTGTCAGCAAGTTGATTTTGTTGTGATGATAAAACATCTGAATTTCCTGCCGCACTTTGCTGTCTTTTGGCTTCCATTGGGGCTGTCATCGCATTTTGTGGGATGTCGCTGAGCGTAAATTGCTTGGTTTCCGGCGGATAGCAAAAGCCTTGGGTACAACCTTGGTAGGTAACGTCTAAAAGATCTTGCACGCCTTTATTTGGCAACGGTAACTTAAGGGCAAGCTGGTGTTTGAAAATATTTACTGTGCCGAAATAAGGATCTTGATACTGTTCCGCTGTAGTTAAAAATTGCGGTTGAACGTCAATTGGCTGACCGTTAAGTGAAAATTCCAGTTTGTCTTGGTAAAGATAGTAATTGTCGATAATTTGCCAATTCAACAAAATATTTTCATGCTGCTGTTCTGCATGTAGCTGAAATGCTTGATCCACCGGTAAAAATTTCGGTTTATTATTGAAGAGATCCGCAGCTTGTAGGCTCAATGTTGTGAGTAAACAGAACGCGAGAAGAAGATATTTTTTCATAAGATACAGTGATGATTTTCCATAAAATGGGGCACATTCTAGCACTACAGAAAACAAATTGCTGTAAAATATCATCCTTTATGGTCGCGTTTTTTGTGAAATAAATTCGCAGTGAGCCGACTTTATTAGAAGTCATATTATTGAGGGAATAAAATGAATATCACCGTTTATTGTGGTGCGGCATTGGGAAATGTACCGGCATATCAGCAGGCAACAATTGAGTTAGGTAAATGGCTTGCACAACATCATCATCGATTGATTTATGGTGGTGGCAAAGCAGGACTCATGGGATTGTTAGCAGATACCGTATTATCTCATGGTGGGGAAGTGATAGGCGTGATTCCCGCATTTTTACGAGAAAGGGAAGTTGCGCACAGTGGCTGTACAGAAATTATCGTGGTCAATTCTATGGCGGAACGGAAAGCAAAGATGTTGGCATTTGCTGATGCTTGTATTGCGTTGCCTGGTGGACCGGGAACACTAGAAGAAATCTGTGAAGTGTATTCTTGGTCGCGTATTGGACAAAATCCGCATCCTTGTATTTTATTTAACCAAAATGGTTTTTATGAACCGCTCAGAAACATGTATCAAAGCATGGTAAATGAGGGATTCTTGAGTCAAACACATTTTGACAAATTGTTATTCAGTACAGATCTTCTTGAAATAGAACAGTTTATTAAGTCCTATCAAGCACCTGAAATAAGAACTTATTAGGTTTTTATTAAAGTGCGGTCGAAAATAACATTGTTTTTTATAAAAATTAATTAGGCATCTTGGGTGTTTTTTTAAGTTATTTTTGCTTATGTAAAGCTTGATTCAACACTTTTTTCTACCCTCTTATTTTTTTAATTAAAATAAGTTTGCTTGGGTGGCGTTTTTTGTGTAACATGGTGCGCATTGTTATTTTTCATCAAGAAATAAGGTTGTATAAAATGAAAAAAGGGATTCATCCGGAAAATTATCGTACCGTTCTTTTTTATGATTCTAATGCTAAGCAAGGCTTTTTAATTCGCTCTTGTGCCAGAACCACAAACACCATGAAGTGGGAAGATGGCAAAGAATATCCGGTGTTTATGTGTGATACATCCTCGGCATCACATCCATTTTATACCGGTAAAGTTAGACAAGTTGCTAATGAAGGTCGTGCCAGCGATTTTGCTAATCGTTATGGCAAGTTCGGCATTTTCAAATCGAAATAAGGAATGTTTATGCAAGTTTTATCTTCATTAAAAACAGCAAAAACTCGCCATCCTGGTTGCAAAGTTGTGCGTCGTCATGGCGTCGTATATGTGATCTGTAAAGAAAACCCGCGTTTTAAAGCGCGTCAGGGTGGTAAGAAAAAACGTTGATTTCTCTCGTACTTTAGCTTTGTGTGTAACTTTAGCTAGTCCTTCAATAACGTTGTTTATTGAAGGATTTTTTATTTGTCGAATCCTGTTGATTTTGTGATATAGATCATAAAATCAAAGGCGAATAAATTCTCATTTAATTGTTTTTGTTGTTACAATAATGTTGCAATTATAAAATTCAGGTTATGTGTTGTCGAATAACTGAATACCGATGTAATAACTAAGAAAATGAAGGATTTGCTAATGCAAACACCACAAATTTTAATTGTTGAAGATGAAACGATTACCAGAAATACATTAAAAAGCATTTTTGAAGCCGAAGGATATGATGTTTTTGAAGCGGCTGACGGTTCCCAAATGCACCGAATTCTAGAAACAGAAGACATTAATTTGGTCATTATGGATATTAATTTGCCGGGGAAAAATGGTTTAATGCTTGCCCGCGAATTGCGTGAGAATGCAGACATCGCATTGATGTTTTTAACCGGTCGGGATAATGAAGTGGATAAAATTCTCGGCTTGGAAATTGGGGCTGATGATTACATTACTAAACCGTTTAATCCACGTGAATTAACGATTCGTGCACGTAATTTATTACAGCGTACAATGCAGGAAAATCAGCGTGCTCATCAAATTGAACAATATAAATTTAATGGTTGGACATTAGATTTAAATAGCCGTACTTTGGTTACGCCGGAAGGCGAAGAGCGTAAGCTACCGCGCAGTGAATTTCGTGCTATGTTGCATTTCTGCGAAAATCCGGGAAAAATTCAAACCCGTGAAGAATTGTTGAAAAAAATGACGGGGCGTGAGCTTAAGCCACAAGATCGTACTGTGGACGTCACGATTCGCCGTATTCGAAAACATTTTGAAGATCATCCGGATACACCGGAAATCATCACGACTATTCACGGAGAAGGTTATCGTTTCTGTGGTGAGTTAGAATAAAGAGAATCAGCGCATTAGGCGCTGATTTTTTTATCTCGAAAGAAAAAGTGCGGTGAGTTTTTCTGTCGTTTTACGTAAAAGGAAGTGATTAGATACATTTCATTTCCGAATGGTATCAAAATATCGACAAGTCGCCCTTATTGCTAAAGAGGAGCAAGTTATCCTTATTGTGCGCTTTTGCTATCTTTGCCTGGATTCGGTAGAATGTGCGCCAATTTGTATTTAATTTCCAATAATATATGACCAAGAAAAAAGTAAAACCCGGTTCTAATACGATTGCGCTAAATAAGCGTGCGAGACACGATTATTTTATTGAAGATGAAATTGAGGCAGGTCTTGAATTACAAGGCTGGGAAGTGAAATCTATGCGCGCCGGCAAAGCAAATTTAAGTGATAGCTATGTTATTTTCAAAAACGGTGAAGCTTTTTTATTTGGCGCGAGCATTCAACCTTTAAGTGTTGCATCAACCCATGTGGTGTGTGACCCAACCCGAACCCGTAAATTATTGCTGAAACAATGTGAATTGGATTCTTTGTTCGGCAAAGCAAACCGTGATGGATTTACGCTAATTGCCCTTTCTTTATATTGGAAAGGTGCATGGGCAAAAGTCAAAATTGGTTTAGCGAAGGGTAAGAAACAACAGGATAAGCGAGAAGATATTAAAGAACGTGAGTGGAAAGTAGCAAAAGAACGAATCATGAAAAATGCGCGAAAAGGCTAGTTTTCTCTGCGGTAATTCATAAAAAAGTGCGGTCAAAAAACACGTAGATTTTTGACCGCACTTTTTTATATCTGATTAAGGCTTGTAGATGATTTCTACGCCTTCCTCATCTTCTTCTGACCAGTCATCCCAGTCATCATCTTCATCATCAAAATCAGCATTTTCTAATTGCTCTTGATGGTAATCTTCCCACTTGAATTTCACTTCTTCATTTTCTACCAGCGTTTCTTCCGTTTCACGTGGATGCGCTTCTAGGAAATCCATGATGTCGCGACACAGTTGAGGAACATTTTTGCCAGCCGCAGCAGAGATCAAATAATAATCTTCTTCCCAGCCTAAGCGTTTAGCAATTTCTTCTGCACGTTCATGAGCTTCTTCGTCGCTCATCGTATCGATTTTGTTGAACACCAACCAACGTGGTTTATCCGCTAAGGATTCACTGTATTGGAATAGCTCAGATTCGATAATTGCTACGTTATCTGCAGGATCAGAATCGTCAATCGGGTTGATATCCACTAAGTGAATTAATACGCGACAACGTTCTAAGTGTTTCAAGAAACGAATACCTAATCCGGCACCTTCTGATGCCCCCTCAATTAACCCGGGAATATCCGCGATAACGAAACTGCGATTGTCATCTACTTTCACCACGCCAAGGCTTGGCACTAAGGTGGTAAACGGATAGTCAGCGACTTTCGGTTTAGCTGCAGAAACCGCACGGATAAAAGTAGATTTGCCGGCATTCGGCAGACCAAGCATCCCGACATCGGCGAGCAACATTAATTCTAATAATAAATCGCGTTTTTCTCCCGGTGTCCCCATGGTTTTTTGACGTGGCGCACGGTTAATGGAGGATTTGAAACGAGTATTACCTAATCCATGATAACCACCTTTGGCAACTAATAATCTCATGCCATTTTGGGTTAAATCACCGATAATTTCTTGAGTGTCGTTATCAATAGCGCGCGTTCCTACCGGTACACGTAAAGTAATATCTTTGCCTCGATGTCCGGTACAGTTTGCACTGCGTCCGTTTTCACCGCGTTCGGCGGCAAAGCGTTTTTCAAAACGGTAATCGATAAGCGTGTTGAGGTTTTCGTCAGCGATTAAATAAACGTCACCACCGTCACCACCATCACCCCCATCCGGACCGCCTTTGGGAATATATTTTTCACGACGGAAACTGGCACAACCGTTGCCCCCGTCACCGGCTTCGACACGAATCAAAGCTTCATCAATAAATTTCATTCAATTTCTCCAAAATACTGAAAATTACTACCGCACTTTTGGGCGAGCAGGGAATAACTTGTGCCCGATGGCGGATAAAATTGCCCCGCATACTACAATAAACGCACCGATATAGCTAATAGTATTTAGTTCAGGGGCGGCAAAATCTGTTGGGTCGATATAGTGGGCAAGGTGCGCAAATAAAATAGTAAACAACGGAACCAAGGTAATGACCACGCTGACTTTTGACACTTCCCAACGATTTAATGCTTCAGCATAAGCACCATAACCAAATAGCGTATTTAAACAACAGTAAATTAAGCAACCAAGGCTGATAGGCGTTAAGCCTTGTACTTGTGAAAATTTAGCAAAGGGCGTAAAGACAAGGGCGCAACCAAAATAGATCATCAGCAAAATTTGTTGTGAGCTGAATTTTCTTAGCATGAGTTTTTGTGCCATGCCGTAAGCAACCCATATTAAAGATGCGCTAATACTGAGAAAAACGCCGGTGGAGTAGGCATTTAGTCCGCTGAAGATTGCTAAGCGATCATTAAAAAAGAAGCCTAAGCCGATGGTTAATAAGACCAAACCGATTTTTTGGTGTAACCCTAATTTTTCTTTAAAAATCACAACACCGCAAATGAGCATACCAAAAGAGGATAAATGGATAAAAATTTGTGCAATGGAAGGTTCAATGTAATTGAGTGAGCTATTAAATAAGAAAAAGTTACCGGCTAATCCTAGTACGCCAATCATAACTAAACTGCTGTAGTAACCCAGTTTTGATGTGTTGGGCAATGCTTTTTTGTAGCCAAGGAGTAAAAATAAAACAATACTGGCAACAATAAAGCGATACCAAACAATGGTTTCCACATTCATGGCTGAAACCACTTGCTTTAACGCAATAGGCAAAGAGCCCCATGCCATTGCGGTAATGAGGGCAAAAAGAAAACCTAACATGGGTTGTTGTTTCATGATTTTACCTACAAAAAAGCCCTGCATGAGCAGGGCGTTTTATTCTGTTTTATAAAATTATTCAGTAACAATACTTACGTATTTACGGCTTTTCTCGCCTTTTACTTCAAATTTTACTTTACCATCGGCTGTCGCGAATAAGGTGTGGTCACGTCCCATTCCAACGTTGTTGCCCGCGTGGAATTTAGTACCACGTTGACGAACGATGATGCTACCTGCTAATACAGATTCACCACCGAAACGTTTAACACCAAGACGTTTAGCTTCAGAATCACGACCGTTACGAGTTGAACCACCAGCTTTTTTAGTTGCCATCTACTTGATCTCCTCTGAAATTATGCTTGAATCCCAGTGATTTTCACTTCTGTGAACCACTGACGATGACCTTGTTGTTTACGGCTGTGTTTGCGACGACGGAATTTAACGATTTTAATTTTATCGCCACGACCTTGCGCTACAACTTCAGCCACTACTTTTGCACCAGCAACTACTGGGGCACCGATTTTAACATCTTCACCATTAACGACCATCAACACTGAATCGAATTCAACTGTTGCGCCAGTTGCAAGTTCAAGTTTTTCTAAACGAACGACTTGACCTTCGCTTACTCGGTGTTGTTTACCGCCACTTTGGAAAACTGCGTACATAAATACTCCGCTATAAATTGTGCTCTAATGTTATTTCATTTCGCACATAAAATTCATATAAATAGGGCGCAAATTCTACGTAAAAATTTAGGGGATAGCAAGAACTTATTTACGATAAAATAAAAAAATTGGCAATTTAGGTAGTTTAATTTCAGAAAGGTGGAAAAATCGGGTAGAATCAACCGCACTTTCGTTTTCAATTTCATTTACTTCCTAATCTTAAGTGGCCTAATTATAGAAATGAATACAACAAACTTTATGGATATGAATGCAATCCAGGCGTTAAGCCAAGCGGATATGCAAAAAGTGAACGAATCGATTTTAGCCCAACTTAACTCAGATGTGGTGCTGATTAATCAATTAGGATTCTACATTGTGCAAGGCGGTGGCAAGCGCATTCGTCCCTTAATTGCTGTGTTGGCGGCAAGAGCTTTAGGTTTTGAAGGACAAAAAGCCATTACCTGTGCCACCTTTGTGGAATTTATTCATACAGCGTCTTTGCTGCACGATGATGTTGTGGATGAATCAGATATGCGTCGTGGGCGTGCTACGGCAAATGCAGAATTTGGTAATGCCGCAAGCGTGTTGGTGGGGGATTTTATTTATACCCGCGCCTTCCAATTGGTTGCTCAGCTGGAATCCTTAAAAATTTTGCGCATTATGGCGGATGCCACTAATGTGTTGGCAGAAGGCGAAGTACAACAGCTAATGAACGTTAATGATCCGCAAACCAGTGAAGAGAATTACATGCGGGTGATTTACAGCAAAACCGCCCGTTTATTTGAAGTGGCAGCACAGGCAGCGGCAATTATTGCTGGCGGCAGTGAGGCGCAGGAACAGGTGCTGCAAAGTTATGGACGTTATCTCGGCACGGCATTCCAGTTAGTGGATGATGTGTTAGATTACAGCGCTAATGCTAAGGCCTTAGGGAAAAATGTGGGCGATGATTTAGCCGAAGGCAAACCGACCCTTCCTTTATTACATGCGATGCACCACGGCAATGAACAACAAGCCGCGTTAATTCGCGAAGCCATCGAACAAGGTGGGAAACGTGAGGCCATTGATGAGGTGTTAGCTATTATGGCAGAACATAAATCCCTTGATTACGCGATGGATCGCGCTAAACAAGAAGCACAAAAAGCCGTTGATGCGATTCAGATTCTGCCGGAAAGCGAGTATAAACAAGCGTTGATTTCCTTAGCGTATTTATCCGTGGATAGAGCATATTAATGAAAAAGCGACTCCTAACATGTTTGTTGTGCTTTTTTAACCAGTCAGTTTTATCAGCCGATTTTTCCTGCGCAGAACCAAATGGCGCATCTAAAATGGTGACGTTTTTCAACCAAATTGATAAGCATCATATGGAAAGCGGTTTGCTACCGCCCAACGAAAAACTCGTTCGAACCGATAATTCACAGATGTGGGAATATACAAATAAGGCGAATACAAAGGCTGTACTTGAAGTAAAGTCTGCCGATACGCCAAAGTTTTTTGTGTTTTCACTTTATAATCCAAAAGGTTCAACAATATTTGTTTATAAATGTATCGAAATTCTTCAAGCTAAATAGTTATGACAGAACAACAATCTCAAAGTGCGGTCGGTTTTCAACATAAAACGCGCAAACAAAAACTGCGCAAAGATCCGAACGCACCTTTTATTCGTGAAAAACTGGAATTGCCCGAAGGGCACAATAAACTGCTTTTGCATTCCTGTTGCGCTCCTTGCTCGGGTGAGGTAATGGAAGCCATTTTGGCGTCCGGTATTGAATTTACGATTTATTTCTACAACCCGAATATCCATCCGTTAAAAGAATATTTGATCCGCAAGGAAGAAAATATTCGTTTTGCACAGAAATTTGGTATCCCGTTTATTGATGCCGACTATGATCGTCAAGAATGGTTTGATCGAGCTAAGGGGATGGAATGGGAGCCGGAGCGCGGTATTCGTTGTACTATGTGTTTTGATATGCGTTTTGAAAAAGCCGCTGAATATGCTCATGAGCACGGTTTCCCAGTGTTCACCAGTTGCCTTGGCATTTCCCGCTGGAAAGACATGGAGCAAATTAACGGTTGTGGTCATCGTGCGGCAGAAAAATATGATGATGTAATCTATTGGGATTATAACTGGCGTAAAGAAGGTGGCTCACAACGGATGATTGAAATCAGTAAACGTGAGCGTTTTTATCAGCAAGAATATTGCGGTTGCGTTTATTCTTTGCGTGATAGTAATAAATGGCGCGAACAAACCGGCCGTCAAAAAATTGAAATCGGTAAACTTTATTACTCACCGAATCAGTAAGTCATTCCATGTATTGATTCATGGCAGATAAATTTCAGGCTAAATTTACTTGTCTACGGTGTTTTATCTGCCTTTTCTTTTTTCACCTTCTTTATCCATTTTTATGCACGTTAGGGCGCACTGTTCCTACCTCCAACAGGTAAAAATCTCCGAAAAATCTGCTTTTTTACTAGCGATGAAAAGCGCAACTCGGTAGAATAGCCAGTCAATTTTTATGAACCATTAGAGTAAATTTTAGCCAGTATGACGCAAAAACTACATATTAAAACTTGGGGCTGCCAGATGAATGAATACGATTCATCTAAAATGGCGGATTTATTACACAGTACGCACGGTTTAGAACTTACCGAGGTGCCGGAAGAAGCGGATGTTCTATTGTTGAATACCTGTTCCATTCGTGAAAAAGCACAGGAAAAAGTCTTCCATCAATTAGGTCGTTGGAAAGAATTAAAGAAAAATAACCCGAATTTATTGATTGGTGTCGGTGGTTGTGTGGCATCGCAGGAAGGCGAGCATATTCGCACCCGGGCACCTTATGTGGACATTGTTTTTGGGCCGCAAACGTTGCATCGCTTGCCGGAAATGATTAACCAAATCCGTGGCGGCAAAAGCTCCGTCGTGGACATTAGTTTCCCGGAAATCGAAAAATTTGACTGTCTGCCGGAGCCTCGTGCAGAGGGACCAACTGCCTTCGTTTCTATTATGGAAGGCTGTAATAAATATTGTACTTATTGTGTGGTGCCTTATACCCGTGGTGAGGAAGTAAGCCGTCCGGTAGATGATATTTTATTTGAAATTGCGCAGTTAGCCGCACAGGGCGTGCGTGAAGTGAACTTGCTTGGTCAGAACGTGAACGCTTATCGTGGGCCGACATTTGACGGTGAAATTTGTACTTTTGCAGAATTATTGCGTTTAGTCGCCGCCATTGATGGTATTGACCGTTTACGTTTTACCACGAGTCATCCGATCGAATTCACCGACGATATTATCGATGTCTATCGTGATACGCCGGAGCTCGTGAGTTTCCTTCATTTGCCGGTGCAATCCGGTTCAGACCGTGTGTTAACCATGATGAAACGCGGACATACAGCGCTTGAATACAAATCCATTATTCGCAAACTAAAAGCGGTACGTCCGAATATTCAAATCAGTTCTGACTTCATTGTGGGCTTCCCGGGGGAAACCAATGAAGATTTCGAGCAGACCATGAATTTGATCGCTCAAGTGAATTTCGACATGAGTTTCAGCTTTATTTATTCTGCCCGTCCTGGTACACCGGCGGCAGATTACCCAGATGATGTGACTGAAGACGAGAAAAAACAACGTTTGTATTTGTTGCAACAACGCATCAACAATCAAGCGGCTCAATTCAGTCGCGCGATGTTAGGTACGGAGCAACGCGTGTTGGTAGAAGGCCCATCGAAGAAAGATATTATGGAATTAACCGGTCGTACGGAAACCAACCGTATTGTGAATTTCCAAGGTACGCCGGAAATGATCGGGAAATTTGTCGATATTAAAATCACCGACGTATTCACAAACTCCCTACGTGGTGAAGTGGTACGCACCGAAGCCCAAATGGGCTTGCGTGTGTTGCAATCGCCACAAATGGTAATTAACCGCACCCGTAAAGAAGATGAACTGGGTGTAGGCCGTTACACCGGCTAATTTATCGGATAAACATGAAAAAAACCTCGCGATGTTTGCGAGGTTTTTTATTGCGACTATTTCTGCTTTTCGAGGAAAATTAAATATTCCTCTAACATTTCGATGGCTTCCAAACAACGGGCGCGACGTTGTTCTAGTTGTTCCAGTTTTAATCGGTTAAATGGAAGTCCCTCTCTCTGCGCTTCACTTAAACTGTCTTGCTCATGCTGAATTTTTTCATTAAAAGACGCTAAATATTCATAATATTTTGCCAAGCGTTCGCGCGGTGGCAGGCTGTGTACGGGATGCTGACGTTTATTTTGCGGTTTATTTTCTTCTTTATCTTTAACGGGAAAGAATTGAGCATTTTGCTGTTGACGCGTTAAGGCATCCGAAAGTGCGGTGCATTGTGCGGATAGTTTTTGCGTGTAAAACTGCCATGCTCCAATGTTATTGCTTTCAATCTGTTCAAGCTGTACGAGAGTGAGCGCTATTTGCTCAAAATAAAATGCCGTTTTTTGCCAATTTTCCGTAAACAGATTGGGGGAAAATTTGGCGTAAACAATCTCTTCTTTTTGCGTGGCGTAACGCGCGAAGAAATCCTGGAGACTTTGTTTTAGGCGTTGAGTGGAAATGTTGTTCATAGACATAAAAAAGCAAAAGTGCGGTGGAAAATTTAGGTGTTTTTCCGACCGCACTTTTAGGATTAGAGAGTCATTGCTGCAAGCCAACCGAAGGCTAACAACGGAATGTTATAGTGAATGAAGGTGGGTACAACAGAATCCCAAATGTGGTCGTGTTTACCATCCATATTCAAACCGGATGTCGGCCCTAAGGTTGAGTCGGAAGCCGGTGAGCCCGCATCACCTAATGCTGCAGCAACGCCCACGATAGACACGGTGGCAAGTGGGGAGAAGCCGAAAGACAAACAAAGCGGTACGTAAATCGAGGTGATGATTGGCACCGTAGAGAAGGAAGAACCGATCCCCATGGTGATCAACAAGCCGACGAATAACATTAAGAACGCTGCAAGTCCTTTACTTTGTAAGCCTTGCCCTAAGGTTTGCACTAAGTCAGTTACACCGGTAGTTGTGTTAATCACATTGGCGAAACCGGAGGCAGCGATCATCACAAAGCCGATCATGGCCATTAGGCGTAAGCCTTGTTGGAAAATGTCGTTGCTTTCTTTGAGCTTGAAGATACCGAACACGGCAAAAATGACTAAACCGACTAAACCACCGATGATAGTAGAGCTTGTCACTAATTGCGTGGTGAAGGTTGCTACAATCGCGACAAGGCTTGCGGTGATTTGTTTTGGTGTAATGTTAGCAATGTGTTGCTCAATGTCTTGCGTTGTTGGTTCTGCTGTGGTGACGGCATATTCACGCGGTTTGCGATAAGTGATAAATACGGCAGTCAATAAACCTAAAATCATCCCGGTTACCGGAATCATCATAGCGAGAGAGACTTCACCTACTGTTGTTTGTAACCCTAATGATGCACCGACATTATTAATATTTTTCACTAAAATGCTTTCGATAAAGATTTTACCGAAACCCACCGGCAATAACATATAGGTGGCGGTTAAACCGAAAGTGAGGACGCAAGCAACGGCGCGACGGTCAATTTTTAGTTTGTTGAACACAGCAAGTAGCGGTGGAACAACAATTGGAATAAACGCAATGTGCACCGGTAACAAGTTTTGTGAGGAAATCGAGAACAAGACCAAAATCCCCAATAAGGCATATTTGAACATGGCAATCCCATTGGCAGAGGGGGTTTTATTCATGCGGGTAATCACTTTATAGGCGAGCAAATCGGTGATACCCGATTTGGAGATGGCAATGGCAAATGCACCGAGCATGGCGTAGTTCATTGCCACTTCAGCACCGCCGCCGAGGCCGCCGGTAAAGGCTTCAATAGTTTTTGTTAGGCCTAAATCACCGATTAAACCTGCTGTGAGGGCAGAAATAACCAAGGCAACGACCACGTTAATTCGCAGCAAGCTGAGAATCAGCAAGACCGCGATGGAAATAACAACTGGATTGGTTAGCATTTTTTTGTCCTTATGAGTTAAGTGATTGATAATTTACTAGAGAAATAAAATTTGTCTAATAAAATCATCGGCTAATTTCTGAGGAATTTATTTTTACGTAAAAAAACAAACCCCTCGAAAGTCAACTTCCGAGGGGTTTTAAAGGATAACGTTTTATTCGTGCCTGCTCGGAAGTCATCTTCCAAGCACACCAAATACCTGAAAGATCATTCAGTTACGTGGTGATGATGGTGACGACGAATAAAGCGCATTTGGGAATCTCCTATGTGAATTGCTTTTTAAACTACTGGAAAATATTTTTTATCGCAAGTGTTTTTTCAAAAAAAATGTAAAGTGCGGTCGATATTCTTGATGTTTTTTAATTTTCCGCCACGATGTGCGGAAATCCGCCCAAATGTTTTAAATGATTCACCATATAACAAAATAGCTCTGCTGTACGTTCCGTATCATATAGCGCAGAATGGGCTTGTTGGTTGTCAAAAGGAATTTTTGCCGCTTGGCAGGCTTTAACTAATACCGTTTGCCCGAACATAAAACCGCTTAATGTGGCGGTGTCAAAAGTGGAAAACGGATGGAAAGGGTTGCGTTTGGCATTCATGCGTTGTGCCGCAGCCATCACAAATCCATGATCGAATGCTGCATTATGCGCCACGATGATTGAACGTTGGCAGTCTGCGTCCTTTTGTGCCTTGCGTACCATTTTAAACATCTCGCTGATGGCGATATTTTCACTCACGGCTCCACGTAATGGGTTGTCGATGTCGATGCCGTTAAATTTGATGGACTCAGGATCTATATTGGCGCCTTCAAAAGGTTGAATGTGAAAATGGCATTTCTGATCCGGAATTAAATTGCCTGCGTCATCCATTTTTAGGGTAATGGCTGCCAGTTCTAATAGCGCATCGGTTTTGGCGTTCAAGCCGGCGGTTTCTACATCGATTACCACCGGTAAATAACCGCGAAATCGGTGTTTTAGTAAGTTGTAATTAATTGCTTCTTGGGCTTCAGACATAGCTTATCCTAAAAATAAAACGTGGATTATCGCTCATAATCCACGTTAAAAAATCTTTGAATTTCCTACCGCACTTGAGAGGTGAATTTAGTTACCTAAGCCGGCTTGTGCGCTTTGGTTTTCGATGAATTCAATTTTGTAACCGTCCGGATCTTCTACAAAAGCAATCACGGTTTTGCCACCTTTTACAGGGCCCGGTTCGCGAGTAACATTACCACCGGCTTGACGAACCGCTTCGCAAGTAGCGTAAATATCATCCACACCAATGGCGATATGGCCGTAAGCGTTACCTAAATCGTATTTTTCTACACCCCAGTTATAAGTTAATTCTAACACAGAGGCGCGGTCTTCATCATCGTAACCTAAAAAAGCCAGAGAATATTTGTATTCAGGGTTTTCACTGGTGCGCAATAGACGCATGCCCAACACATCTTGATAAAACTGAATAGAACGTTGTAAATCGCCTACGCGCAACATGGTATGTAAAATTCGCATGATATTCTCCATCAAATAAATAAAATCGCACTAATTATGCCACAGAATCATGGCGTTTTCTTTGGAAAATAAAAAGGATTAAGCTCGATTGAACTTAATCCTTCAAAATGAATTTAAAAAACGCAGTAAAATCTTACCGCACTTTTCAGGTTTAGAACGTGTAGTTTACACTTAAACGAACGTCACGACCCGGCTCAGGCAAGGTGGATACGCCTGCGCGTTGGCTGTGGCTGCGATAGTATTTGTTGAACGCATTGTTTAACGCTAAGTTAATGTTTACGTTTTTAACCGGTTTCCAAGTCACATAGAAATCGTTCACGCCATAGCCCGGACGTTTTGTGGTAGTTGCACCGCCGCCACGGTTTTGGGTGGTGGAATCGTAGCTGGTATGTTGTACAAAACGGCCTTTCCAACCGATTTCAACGTCAGGTTGTTCGAAGTGGTAAGACACACCTGTAGTCCAAGTACGACCGATCGGAATGGCGGTTACAGTGCTATCCACGGTTCTGCCGTTTAATTCCGGTTTACTGTAAGCCACGCCGGCGCGCAAGGTTAAGCCTTCGTATTTATAGGCTGCACCTAATTCATAACCATGATTTCTTAATTTGCCTGCATTTTGGATTTCATAATAACCTGGTCTGATTTGCGTAAAGGCGTGCGTATCTTGGATCGTTTGCCAGAAATAACTTCCGTTCAAAGAAAGGCTGTCAGCTAATTTATAGTTGAAACCCACTTCAGCGTTGCGCGATCTTTCCGGTTTAATGTTATTGGCAATGGAATACACTGCTGTTTTTCCTCGAGTCGATCCTGAAGAAAGCATGACTTCAAAGAAACGAGGACTTCGGGTAGCGTAGTTTAAGCTGGTATTTAAACTTAAATCATTGGTCACTTCATAAATTAAGCCGACACTTGGGTTTAGGTTTCCTTTACTGGATTTTGATCCATCCATTGCACGGAATGAGAAATGATCATAACGTAAGCCGGTGGTTAAGGTGAATGCGCCTAAGCCCCAGATACCTTCCGTATAAATACCCACATCACGTTTCTTTTGGGTCTTCATTTGGACGCCGTTTTGAACGGTGAGTGAGTTAGGCTTACCTTCTTGATCGCGGTAGTTAATACCGTATTTGATTAAGTGAGATTCACCGATGGGAGAATCCAAGTTTACGTTTGCGCCATTAGCAATTAAACGGGTTCTGGAATGTTCGCTCGGCTCTTCACGGCTAATCACACTACGCCATACATTAGCCTTAGCATTGCTAATAAAGCCCATGTTTTTTCCGATCCATTCAATCTTGCTAGTATCGTTTGTGGTGATGCGATAGCGAGGGGCATTATTGGCAGTGTTTATAATTTTGTTTCCATTACGATCTAAAACATACCAAGTATTCCCTTCTTGGCTTAATGTATAGCCGTTTGCACGCTGTTCTCTTGTTAGAGTCGGTGGATTGCCGTTTTGCGCACTGGCGGTTAACCAATCTTGCGAAAAGTCAAACTCTTCACGAAGTGCGCGAACGCCGTAATGACGCTCTTGACGGTGGCTTAATTCGATACGTTGATCTTCAGTAATATCAACCCCAACTTTGGCGAGTAAACCACGTTGATGTAATGAACTGTTTTGAACTTTTGTACCACCTTCCAAATTACGGAAATTATGGCCGCTTTTATAGTCGCTTTCATTTACCCAATTGCCGGAAAGTAATACGTCCATCGCTTGGGCGCGTGAATAAACGGTTGCACCTTTGCTCCAACCTTTGTTTGAGCTAACACCTGCATTTACCTTAAAACCAATGTCTTGACCTTCTTTCAGAAGATCTTTTGCGCTCACGGTTTCCGCAACGATAGCTCCGCTGGTTGCACCAATGCCGGCACTGGCTGACCCAGTCCCTTTTTGCACGCTCACTTTCTTGAATAGTGCCGGGTCAAACATGAAACGTCCTTGGTGGTGGAAGAGTTGGGCATCGGTATAAGCATCATCCACTTTTACATCCACTTGATCTTGCCCCATCCCGCGAATGGTAAACCATTGTGATGTTCCGCGACCACCACCGAAGTTAATCGCCGGTTCGTCTTTTAATAAACCCTTTAATTCAGTTTCCGTGCTGCGATTAATCGATTCAGTTGTAATTACATTGGTTTTACTTTTGGCACCGGTATTTTCAGACACCACGTTAATGATCTCTAAATTTTCTGCATAAACTGCAGTGGTAACTAACATTGCGAGGGGAAGCAATGAAAAATGTTTGCGCATAAATGCTCCTCTAAAGGTTGATGAAAGGTGAAATTTACAGCGTGGCAATTTAACGTATTTGCTTAATTTATGCAAATGATAATTATTATTAATTCTAGATTGTTTCTAATGGCATTTTATGGATGAAAATGTATGTGGTTTTTGTTAAAAGAGACGGAAACCGTAAGCACGATTAGTATGAGGAAAAAATGAATGTGAGAAGGAAAATACCGCAAAATCTCACCGCACTTTTGCTTTTTCTCCTAAAAATTGACTAAAATTCTTTAACTTTTCACTGCTTATTGAAAGGAAATGAAAATATGAATCGAACAGGATTATTCAATTTATCTTGGGAACGTTATCTTAATTTATTGTTTCTCTTGTTAACGGTTGGTTTTCTTAGTAGCGGCATCGTCACATTCATTGCCGCTAACTGGGATTATCTTTCCGATTTAACGAAGATTTACGGGTTGCAAACGTTGTTCGTTTTTTCCGTGATTACAGGCGGTTATTTTTTTATGCGCGAAAGTCGTCAGTTGGCAGCGGAGAAATTAAAACTCGTGTCGGTTGCGTTCTTCTTTTGCATTGCCGTGCTGATTGGCGCTACCTTAGCCCTCGTCGGACAAACTTATCAAACAGGCGCGAATACATGGGAATTATTTGCTATTTGGTCGGTGTGCCAAATTCCATGGTTGCTCTTGTTGCCTAATGTTGCGTCTGCCTTATTGCTGATTGTTACGGCAAATTTAACGTTGTATTTACTTCAGATAGCTGGTTATGACTATGCTGCTGTTTATGGCGCATTTCTCAACGCTGTTGGCTTGGTATTGAGTGAGGTTTTTACACGACGATTGCATGATGAACGTTGGCGAATCTTACCCAAAATCTTGCTTGGTTTTGTGGTAATACAGCTCTTCGGCATTCGTTTTATAGTCGATGACGCGATATTTGATACCGATTTTGGTTGGTTTACGGTGCTAAATTTCTTGACCGTGAGTGTGCCTTCTGCCGCATTATTTTATTTTTATAAGCAATATCGTTTTGATTTCACCAATTTAATTGCAAGTGCATTGGGGATAATTGTTGCTTTTAGCATGTTGCTCTTTTCTCATATCAATTCTGCGGATGCCGTTTTTTCGAGTGGTTTGTTGATTTTTGTGCTGACGATCTTGGCAATGAAATATCTGTACAAGCTTTATCAAGCCCGTTATCCGCAACATAAGAAAATGCCTTGGGCATTATCTGTTCTGTTTATTTTTGCCATTCTCATCGGTATGGTCATCGCCATTATTTGGGCGGCGTTTATTCTTGATATATCAGACCCGTTGCCCTCTGTGCTTGCTTTGGCAATCGCAATGTTGCTTACCGCACTGGGATTACATCGTGCTTATCCGCAAGCAAGTAATGAAATGTCGCTAGTGGTCGGTATTTGTTTTTTGATGGGATATGGCTTACTTGGTGGCTATTTATGGTTTGATCATTTGGGTGAGTCTAGCGAAACGACGCAGGTTTTTGTGCCGTTGTTGTTTTCTTGTGTAGTCGGTGCTTTTTATTTCGTCCGTAAAGAAGTTTGGCTACAAACTTTAACGGTAGTGAGTATCTTAAGCATGTGGCACCTCAGTTACTTGGAGGACATTGCATCCGGTTCCTTGTCTTTGACTTATCTTTCTATGTTGTGCTGTATTTGTGTTTTTGTAGGGCAGTTCTTATGGATGATAAAACACCAACAGAGCGAGGCAGTGACACCGCTTGCTTGGGGGCTTTTATTTTTTAGTCTCGGCTCTTGGAGCTATTCCGCATCCCAAACCTTCTTTCCTTGGTTTCATCATTTCAGCGAGGTCGCCGATGAGTTACCGTCCATTGACACGTTCTCAGACTTTTTCAGCGTCATTACCTATGGCATTTTTTCACGAGCGACATTGACATTTTCATGGTGGGTGCCGTTTTTTGTTTGTCTTACACCTTTCTGTGTTTATTGGGTTATCAGCTTCTTTTTTAAATCTGCGCCGGCGGAAAAGTGGTTTATTGCCATTGTTTTCACGCTCTTTACGATTGGTTTTGTGGCTCAACCGTCTATTTTGTTTTTTGTTGCCCTGTGGTTGATTGCCTATGTTTCGGCAAGCCGAACTTTATTTTTTATCGCTTTATTGGCGCTCATCACGAATTTGGCGCTTTACTATTATATGCTCTTTATCCCATTGCTTTATAAGTCGTTTTTACTCTTATGCTTTGGCGCATTATTTTCCTTTGTTGTATTTTTCTTGCATCGGAAATCTAAAGTGACGACACAAAGTGCGGTGGATTTTTCCGGTGTTTCTAAAAGAAAACCGTTGATAGCACTGCTTATCGCGTTACTGATGTTATCGCCATTAAATTATAAGGTATGGCAATTTGAGAATGTGTTGGCGACCGGCAAACCGGTCGTGCTAAAAATTGCGCCGATGGATCCGCGTTCGTTAATGCAAGGGGATTACATGTCCTTGAATTACGCCATTTTGCAGGATATTGAAGCGCAACTTAATGATGAGCCCGACCAACTAAATGACGAGCAAGCCAGTGAAAATGACATTTGGCAGACAACGAGCAAACGACAACCTAAATGGGTTTATGCCTTAATTCATCAAAATGAGCAGGGCGTTGCTACCTTGTGTCGCGTGGAAAAAACTAAACCGACGGATTTCACGGGGTGCGAACCAAACCTGTATTTACCGATTAATAACACAGGCTGGTCGCCCGCATTGCCAAGCCAAGAATATTTCTTTGCGGAGGGGAAAGGGCAATATTATGCGCAGGCAGAGTATGCCGAATATCGTTTTAAAGACGGCATTTTATTGCTTGCCCGTTTGCTGGATCAGGATTTAAAACCGTTATAAAAGCAAGAATAAGATCGTTGATAGATAAGAAAAAAGTGCGGTGGATTTTTAAAACGTTTTATATCCACCGCACTTTTTGTTTTGAGCTTTGCGTTTATTTCATCGCAATCATGGAGCCGAAGTTAAAGCATTGGAACCACAGTTCTACATGAGAAAAACCGACATTTTTTAACCGTGCTTTATGGGTTTCAATGCTGTCTGTACGCATCACATTTTCAAGTGCGGTGCGTTTTTGGCTCACCTCTAATTCGCTATAACCGTTGGCGCGTTTAAATTGATGGTGGAGATCAATCAGTAAGTCGTTGGTGTGTTCGTCTTCAAAACGGAATTTTTCTGACAGCACCAATACGCCGTTTGGATTTAATCCTTGATGAATTTTTTCCAACAACGCCACGCGATCTTGTGGTGGCAGAAATTGCAGGGTGAAATTCAAAATCACCATCGATGCGTTTTTGATCTCAATGTGGCGAATGTCATCACAGAGAATCTCGACCGGAATGTCACTGTGGTAGGCGGAAACATGTTGGCGACAACGTTCCACCATCGGTTGGGAATTGTCTACCCCGATAATTTTCACATTCGGTTGGTTAATATGACGACGAGCGGAAAGGGTTGCTGCCCCACGGGAACAACCTAAATCATAAATGTTGCTGTTTGCCGTCACAAAACGTTCGGCAAGCATACCGATGGCAGTGATGATGTTGGAATAGCCCGGCACGGAGCGCTGGATCATGTCGGGAAACACTTCCGCGACGCTTTCGTCAAAGGTAAAATCGCCCAATTTTTCAATAGGCGCAGAGAATAGGGTGTCTTTCATGTTTTTGCGATGCAATGATTTGAAATAAAAAGTGCGGTTATTTTAGAGAAAGTTTTTAACGGCGCAAATAAATTTCGCTTTCCAATTCAAAAGGCCAGGCAATTTACGTATAATCGCACGGTTAATTTATCTTTAATGACTCAGATTATAAAAAGGAATAGAAAATGATGCGTTCACATTATTGCGGTGCGTTAAACCGCGCAAATATCGGTCAGGAAGTGACATTAAGCGGTTGGGTTCATCGCCGCCGCGATTTAGGTGGGTTGATCTTTATTGATATGCGCGATCGGGATGGCATCGTGCAAGTGTGTTTCGACCCGAAATACCAAGACGCCTTGACCGCGGCTGCCGGTTTGCGTAACGAATTTTGTATTCAAATCAAAGGTGAAGTGATTGCTCGCCCGGATAACCAAATCAATAAAAACATGGCAACCGGTGAAGTGGAAGTATTGGCGAAAGCATTGAAAATTTACAACGCTTCCGATGTGTTGCCGTTAGACTTCAACCAAAACAATACGGAAGAACAACGCTTAAAATACCGTTATTTGGATTTACGCCGTCCGGAAATGGCGCAACGTTTGAAAACACGTGCGAAAATCACCAGTTTTGTACGTCGTTTCATGGATGACAATGGTTTCTTAGATATTGAAACGCCAATGCTAACCAAAGCCACACCGGAAGGTGCGCGCGACTATTTAGTACCGAGTCGCGTGCATAAAGGCAAATTCTATGCATTGCCACAATCACCACAGCTTTTCAAACAGTTACTCATGATGTCCGGTTTTGATCGTTATTATCAAATCGTGAAATGTTTCCGTGATGAAGATTTGCGTGCGGATCGTCAACCGGAATTTACCCAAATCGATGTAGAAACCTCTTTCCTGACAGCGCCTGAAGTGCGTGAGATTATGGAACGCATGGTGCACGGTTTATGGCAAAACATCATTGGTGTGGATTTAGGCAAATTCCCGGTGATGACTTGGCATGAAGCGATGAATCGCTTTGGTTCCGATAAGCCGGATTTGCGTAACCCGCTTGAACTAGTCGATGTGGCAGATCTCGTTAAAGAGGTGGATTTCAAAGTGTTCCAAGGCCCGGCCAATGATTCGAACGGTCGTGTGGCGGTCATTCGCGTACCAAATGGCAGCGAAATTACGCGTAAACAAATTGATGAATACACCCAATTTGTGGGCATTTACGGTGCGAAAGGTTTAGCTTGGGCGAAAGTTAATGATATCAATGCCGGCCTTGAAGGCGTTCAAAGCCCGATTGCGAAATTCTTAAATGAAGACGTATGGAAAGCGTTAGCAGAACGTGTAAAAGCACAAAACGGCGATATCTTGTTCTTCGGCGCAGACAAATGGCAAACCACCACCGATGCTATGGGTGCATTGCGTTTGAAACTGGGTCGTGATCTCGGCTTAACCCGTTTAGACGAATGGCAACCGCTTTGGGTCATTGATTTCCCAATGTTTGAACGTGATGATGAAGGCAATTTGGCGGCAATGCACCACCCATTCACATCTCCACGTGATTTCACACCGGAACAATTGGAAGCGGATCCAACAATCGCTGTGGCAAATGCTTACGATATGGTGATCAATGGTTACGAGGTTGGCGGCGGTTCTGTGCGTATTTTCGATCCGAAAATGCAACAAACCGTATTCCGCATTCTTGGTATCAACGAACAAGAACAACGCGAGAAATTTGGTTTCTTGTTGGATGCATTGAAATTCGGCACACCGCCACACGCAGGTTTAGCGTTCGGTTTAGACCGCTTAACCATGCTCTTAACCGGTACTGAAAATATCCGTGATGTTATCGCCTTCCCGAAAACGACGGCAGCGGCTTGTTTAATGACAGAGGCGCCAAGTTTTGCGAATCTGCAGGCATTAGGTGAGTTGAGCATTCAGGTTGTAAAAGCTGAGTAATGTTGAAATTTGGATAATAAAGTGCGGTCAAAATTGACCGCACTTTCTTTTTTAGATAAAAAATTTTATCTACTAAAATAAATTGCTTTTTTGGTGTGATAACTTGCCTTACTTCTTAGTTTTGAAGTTATTAACTAAAATTTTCAATAAATCGAAATTTTATTCTTTTATTTCTTCTTGGATAGAATTTTATTTTCTTTACTGGGTTGTGAAATTCTATTATAAATGAGTCCTTTCCCGCATTTATGGTCAATTTATAAGAGAGAATTTTATGAGTGAAGTTTCAAATTCAGTAGAAAAATCCACGTGGGCGACTAAATTCGCTGCGTTAGGTCCGGGCATCGTCATGGCATCGGCTGCCGTTGGTGGTTCGCATATTATCGCTTCCACCCAAGCCGGTGCGATTTATGGCTGGGAGTTAGTGAGCATTGTGATACTCGCTAATTTATTTAAATACCCGTTTTTCCGTTTTGGCGTGCAATATACCTTAGATACCGGCAATACCTTGTTGGAAGGTTATCGCCAAAAAGGGCAATTCTATTTGTGGTTGTTCCTTGCGTTGAACGTCTTTGCTACGGTGATTAATACGGCAGCGGTGGGCTTATTAACCGCCGCGATCTTAACCTTTATTATCCCTATTCCGTTGCCAATGCCGGTGTTGAGTTCATTGGTGATTGTGGTGATTACCGGCATTTTATTGTTAGGGAAATACCGCTTATTAGACAGCTTATCCAAAATCATCATGATCGCGTTAACCGTGACAACAGTCAGTGCCGTGGTGATTGCGTTTATGCGTAATGGCATGCAAGGTGTCGCACCGGCAGATTTCGTTGCGCCTTCCCCGTGGGAATTAAGCAAATTGGCATTTTTGGTGGCATTAATGGGCTGGATGCCGGCACCGATTGAAATTTCTGCCATTAACTCCATGTGGGTGGTGGCAAAACGTCGCTTGACCAAAGTGTCTTATCAAGACGGTTTGTTTGACTTCAACGTAGGTTACATTGGTACGGCGATTTTAGCGGTTGTATTCTTGGCGCTTGGCGCATTGGTACAATTCGGTTCACCTGAAACTGTAGAAATGGTGGGCGGTAAATATATCGCGCAATTAATCAATATGTATGCCAGCACCATCGGTGAATGGGCGCGTTTATTGATCGCGGTGATCGCTTTCATGTGTATGTTCGGCACGACCATTACCGTTATCGACGGTTATTCCCGTACCAACGTTGAGTCCTTGCGTTTATTACTTGGTAAACGCGAAAGCTCGGTAAGAACCTTGAACATTGCCATGGTGCTTGCCGCCGCCTCCGGTTTGGCGATTATTTTCTACTTTAATAACGCCGTTGGTCCGATGTTGAAATTCGCAATGATCGCTTCCTTTGTTTCTGCGCCGGTCTTTGCATGGTTGAACTTGTCCTTAACCATGAAAGCGAAACACAGCGTGAAAGGCGGATTATTATGGTTGTCCTTTATCGGCTTATTTTATTTAACCGCGTTTGCCGCACTCTTTATTGCACAGCAAGCCGGTTGGTTAGGCTAAAAATTTCTCTAAAAACGACCGCACTTTAAAGGTTTCTTTAAAGTGCGGTTCTTTTTTACGTTATTTTGCGTGAAAATACATGGCGAACTTTTTATTTGCGTGGATATCCAATTGAAATACAAAAACAACCAATCTGTCCTTGTTGTCATTTATGCCAAAGAGAGCGGCAGAGTACTCATGCTACAACGGGGAGACGATGCGGATTTCTGGCAATCTGTAACCGGTTCCCTCGAGGAAAATGAAACGCCGTATGAGGCAGCAGTACGTGAAATTTGGGAAGAAGTGCGGTTAAAAACGCCGTCAAAAAGCACCGCACTTTTGGATTGTCATGAAAGCGTAGCATTTGAAATTTTTCCGCATTTCCGCTATAAATACGCACCGAATGTTACCCACTGCCGAGAGCACTGGTTTTTGTTGGCTGTGGAGCAGGAATTTACCCCTGAATTAACCGAACATCTCGCTTTTCAATGGGTTTCGCCGGCACAAGCGATTCAAATGACGAAATCCCCTAATAACGCAGAAGCGATAAGAAAATATTTATTTGATTTGACAAAATAGAAGGAAAACAACATGGCAGGCCATAGTAAGTGGGCAAATATTAAACACCGTAAAGCGGCACAAGATGCGCAACGTGGCAAAATTTTTACTAAATTAATTCGTGAATTGGTGACCGCAGCAAAAATCGGTGGTGGTGACGTGAGTGCTAACCCGCGTTTACGTGCAGCGGTAGATAAAGCCTTAAGTAATAATATGACCCGCGATACCATTAACCGTGCCATTGAGCGTGGTGTCGGTGGTGGCGATGATACTAATATGGAAACCAAAATCTATGAAGGTTATGGTCCGGGCGGTACGGCTGTCATGGTGGAATGTTTGAGCGATAACGCCAACCGTACCATTTCCCAAGTTCGTCCAAGTTTTACCAAATGTGGCGGTAACTTAGGCACAGAAGGCTCTGTTGGTTATTTGTTCAGTAAAAAAGGATTGATTTTAGTGCTCCAAGCGGATGAAGATGCGTTAATGGAAGCGGCAATCGAAGCGGGCGCAGATGATGTTCAACCACAAGATGACGGTTCTTTTGAAATTTATACCGCTTGGGAAGACTTAGGTGCAGTGCGTGACGGTATTGAAGCTGCAGGTTTTAAAATTGAAAGCGCCGAAGTGACAATGATTCCATCAACAACCGTAGATTTGGATGCGGAAAATGCACCGAAACTATTGCGTTTAATTGATATGTTGGAAGACTGTGATGACGTACAAAACGTTTATCACAACGGTGAAATCAGCGATGAAGTCGCTGCAATGCTATAAGGAGCATTTATGAAATTTGTTAAAGTATTATCCGCGGTTGCAACCGTTGCTATTTTGAGCGCTTGCTCTACTACAACGGCAAAAATGGAAGATAAAGGACCTGCGCTTAGCATTACGGATAAAACCGTAGTGTATTCTTGCAACAAGAAAACCGTGACTGCCGTGTATCAATTTGAAGGTCAAGAACCTACTGGTGCAATGGTGATGGTCGGCAATAAAGTGATCGCTAAAGACTTTGCTCGTGATGCCGCTCAAAAAGATTTTACCGCATTTACTTCCGGCAACTATGTGTGGAATGTTGACAGCGGTTTAACCTTGGATAAATTTGATTCTGTCGTGCCGGTAAATCTTTTGCAAAAAGGCAAAAAATCCGACAAGATTATTGTGAAAAACTGTGATGTGAACGCGAAAGCGACCGCAAAAGCAAATCAATAAACTTTCACTTCAAATAAAAACGGCTAGGTCTTCTAGCCGTTTGTTTTATACCTGATTATGACAATTATTTTAGGCATTGATCCCGGTTCTCGCGTGACAGGTTATGGTGTTATCCGACAAAACGGACGACAGTTGGAATACCTTGGCAGTGGCGCCATTCGCACTCAAGTAGATGATTTGCCAACCCGTTTAAAACGTATTTATGCCGGTGTGACGGAAATCATCACGCAATTTCAACCGGATATGTTTGCGATTGAACAAGTGTTTATGGCGAAAAATGCGGATTCGGCGTTGAAACTTGGTCAGGCGCGTGGCACGGCGATTGTTGCAGCGGTGAATCATGATTTGCCGGTGTTTGAATATGCCGCGCGTTTAGTCAAACAAACCGTGGTCGGTATTGGTTCGGCAGATAAGGTTCAGGTGCAAGAGATGGTGACCCGAATTCTGAAACTTTCCAATAAGCCACAAGCCGATGCGGCGGATGCTTTAGCGATCGCCATTACGCATGCTCATTCCATACAACACTCTTTCCATGTGGCAGATGCCGTGGGTCAAAACGAAACGCAGGAAAAATTGACCGCACTTTTACGCACGCGATATAGTCGAGGCCGTTTCCGTTTAAAAATTTAACTGGATATTTATCCAGTTTTATTTTATGCTACGCACAATTTTTTACAGTTAACGAGAATTGCTATGATTGGTCATCTCACCGGTATTTTAATGGAAAAACAGCCGCCGGAAATTTTGTTGGATGTGCAAGGTGTCGGCTATGAATTGTTGTTGCCGATGACAAGTTTTTATCATCTGCCGGAAGTGGGCAAACAAACCAGCTTATTTACCCATTTGGTCGTTCGTGAAGATGCTCATTTACTCTTTGGATTTGCGCAAAAAACGGACCGCACTTTATTTCGTGAATTGATTAAAACTAATGGTGTTGGGCCTAAATTGGCGTTGGCGATTTTATCTGCTATGTCGGTGGATGAGTTTGCTTATGCCATTGAACGAGAAGAATTGTCAAAATTAGTGAAGATTCCTGGTGTTGGTAAAAAAACGGCTGAAAGGCTCTTAGTTGAACTCAAAGGCAAATTTAAAGGCGTAAAAAATAACGACTTCTTTATGCAAGCGGATCATTTGCCAAGTTTTAGCATGGAAACCGTTGTAACCGCCGAGCCTTCTAATGAGGCTGTGGCAGCATTGATCGCTTTGGGTTATAAGCCGGTTGATGCAGAGAAAATGGTGAAAAAAGTCTCTAAACCGGAGCTTTCCAGTGAACAGTTAATTCGTGAAGCTTTAAAAGCCGCATTGTAATTTGAGATAGACAAGATGATTGAAGCAGACAGAATTATCAGTGCTACGGCAAAATTAGACGAAGATGTCATTGATCGTGCCATTCGCCCAAAATTGCTGGCGGATTATGTGGGGCAACCACAAGTTTGCGAACAAATGGAAATTTTCATCAAAGCGGCACAATTACGTCAGGATGCATTGGATCATTTATTGATTTTTGGCCCGCCGGGATTAGGAAAAACCACACTGGCTAATATTGTCGCCAACGAGATGGGGGTAAATATTCGCACGACATCCGGTCCGGTTTTAGAAAAAGCGGGTGATTTAGCCGCAATGCTGACGAATCTTGAACCTCATGATGTGTTGTTTATTGATGAAATTCATCGCCTTTCCCCTGCTATTGAAGAAGTATTGTATCCGGCAATGGAAGATTATCAGTTGGACATCATGATTGGTGAAGGTCCGGCTGCCCGTTCCATTAAATTGGATTTACCGCCTTTTACGCTTATCGGTGCGACGACTCGAGCGGGTTCTTTAACCTCCCCATTACGTGATCGTTTTGGCATTGTGCAACGTCTAGAGTTTTATTCCGTGCCGGATTTAACGTCTATTGTGTCAAGAAGTGCGGTCTGTTTGCAGCTTAAAATTGATGATTCGGCAGCCTATGAGATTGCTCGCCGTTCTCGCGGAACACCGCGGATTGCGAATCGCTTATTACGTCGAGTGCGAGATTATGCTGATGTGCGTAATAACGGTGTGATTACCGAAGCGATTGCGAAAGCGGCGCTGTCTATGTTGGATATTGATGATGCCGGTTTTGATTATTTGGATAGAAAGTTGCTGACGGCTGTTTTAGAGCGTTTTGATGGTGGTCCGGTGGGATTAGACAATTTAGCGGCAGCCATCGGAGAGGAGCGGGATACCATTGAAGATGTGTTGGAGCCTTATTTAATTCAGCAGGGGTTCTTACAACGAACACCGCGAGGAAGAATGGCGACCTCAACGACTTATCGCCATTTTGGCATTGAAAAACTTTCCCGAGAAGACTAAAAAATAAAAGGCTTATTGATTTTCAATAAGCCTTTTATTTTTATCTTGTGATTATTGTTGCTGTTGTTTCATGCTGTTGAGTTTCGCTAATGCTACATCGCAACTTTTGATTTGTGTTGCCAATTCCATTTCAAGAATTTGCTGTTTGCTCTGATTGAGTTTGCTTCGAATCTTATTTACTTGAGTATGTGTGCCCGGTTGTTTTTCTGCTTCAGCAATCAGGTCTTCAGTTTCGTTGAATAAATCCTTGCATTGCTGTGGCATTTCTGATGATTTCTTCGCGCTATTTTCAGCGGCATTTACTACATTTGAAAAACTCATCACGGCGGTAGCCATGCAAAGTGCGGTCAAAATTCGTGTTGTTTTTGTTGCCATTTGAAATACCCTTGAACCATTCAAGTAAAAACTAATATGAATAAACTGGCAGGGAAACTATCAAAATATTGGTTAAAAGTCCAGAATTTCTTTCTAAATTTGTGATCTGGCGAATTTTGATTTGATAAATGTTGCAAGTTTGTTTAGAAAACATATAATTTGATGCAGATCAATTTTGCTTGAAATGCTTATTTTTAGTTATTGTTGATTTAGTTCGAAAAATGTGAGCTAGGCAACATTTCTACTATTCTTTATCCCTATGTTTAGTAGTAGAATGTGTCACTCATTTGGGTTATCTGTGTAATAATCGACTTAAAAAACTGCAACTAGCGGTCATTATAAAGATAATCTTACATGAAAAATTCAAAAGATATTTTGAGTTTGTGGGGTGATTACGAAGTAATCATAGAATTTAAAAACTTGTAGCTTTTACAAGGAGCCGAGATGTTAGACGTTGTTGAACTCTCAAGATTACAGTTTGCTTTAACCGCGCTGTATCACTTCATTTTTGTACCGCTGACACTTGGATTGTCTTTCGTGCTTGTCATCATGGAAACAATCTATGTCGCAACGGGTAAAGAAGTATATAAAGATATGACAAAATTTTGGGGTAAGTTATTTGGTATTAACTTTGCCCTAGGCGTAACGACCGGTATCATTATGGAATTCCAATTTGGTACAAACTGGTCTTACTATTCTCATTATGTGGGTGATATTTTTGGTGCGCCATTGGCGATCGAAGCATTACTTGCATTCTTCTTAGAATCCACTTTCGTGGGGCTATTCTTTTTCGGTTGGGATCGTTTAACTAAAGGTAAACACTTACTCGCAACTTACTGCGTAGCCTTTGGTTCAAACCTTTCTGCGATGTGGATTTTAGTCGCGAATGGTTGGATGCAACATCCGGTAGCGGCAGAATTTAACTTTGAAACTGTTCGTATGGAGATGACCAGTTTCCTAGATCTTTGGTTAAACCCGGTTGCTCAAAGTAAATTCTTACACACGTTAACGGCAGGTTATTCAACTGGTGCAATGTTTGTATTAGGAATCAGTGCATTCTATTTATTAAAAGGTCGTGATATTGGTTTCGCTAAACGTTCATTCTCTGTGGCGGCAACTTTTGGTTTTATCGCTGCATCAGCGGTATTAATTATGGGTGATGAATCAGGTTACGACATCGGTAAAGCACAACCTGTGAAATTAGCTGCAATGGAAGCTGAGTTTGAAACTCATCCTGCACCGGCGCCATTCCATCCAGTTGCGATTCCAAATACTGCAGAAATGAAAAATGATTTTGCGGTTGAAATCCCATATTTAGGTGGTTTAATTGCAACGCGTTCTTTAGACACTGAAATTGTTGGTTTGAAAGAGATTCAAGCGAAAAATGAAGGTCGTGTTCGTAACGGTATGGTTGCTTACGATTTATTCACACAATTAAAAGCAGAGAAAAAATCAGCAGGTCACGTAAATCCAGAAACTAAAGCAAAATTTGATGAAGTAAAAGGCGATTTAGGTTTTGGTTTATTATTAAAACGTTACACAGATAAAGTTGTTGATGCAACAGATGAACAAATTAAACAAGCGGCTCGTGATACTATTCCAAACGTAGGTCCTAACTTCTGGGCATTCCGTGGTATGTTAGCGGCAGGTGGCTTAATTATTTTATTGACCTTCGGTGCATTTGTTCAGAATTTACGTAATAAAGTCACTTCTTCTCGCTTATTACTTAAAGCATTGCTTTGGGGTATCCCATTGCCAATCTTAGCGATTGAATTTGGTTGGTTCTTAGCTGAATTTGGTCGTCAACCATGGGCGATTTATGAAGTATTACCGGTAGGTGTGTCTGCCTCTAACTTGAGTGTAGGTGACTTATGGTTCTCTATCGGTTTAATTTGTGTACTTTACTTCTTCTTCATTATTGCGGAAATGTATTTGATGTTTAAATATGCACGTTTAGGTCCAAGTGCATTGAAAACCGGCAAATACTATTTTGAGCAATCATCTAAATAAGCAGGAGATGGATTATGCTTGATTATGAAATTCTACGTATTATTTGGTGGGTGCTAGTTGTTGTATTGCTTATCGGTTTCTCTGTAACAGATGGATTCGATATGGGCGTGACCGCACTTTTACCCGTAGCAGGTAAGAAAGAAGTAGAAAGACGTATTATGATTAACTCTATTGCTCCACACTGGGATGGTAACCAAGTTTGGTTATTAACTGCTGGTGGTGCAATCTTCGCGGCATGGCCGATTGTTTATTCTGTAGCGTTTTCAGGATTCTATATTGCCTTATTCCTCGTGTTAGCCGCGTTATTCTTCCGTCCAATCGGTTTTGAATATCGTGCAAAAATTGATAATCCAACATGGCGTGCTGTGTGGGATTGGGGCTTGTTTGCCGGTGGTTTTGTACCTGCATTAGTATTCGGTGTAGCATTTGGTAATTTATTACAAGGTGTACCATTCGAATTAAATGAGCTTTCACAAGCAACTTACACAGGTTCTTTCTTTGCATTATTAAACCCATTTGCATTACTTTGTGGTGTGTTAAGTCTTGCAATGTTAGTGACTCACGGTGCGAACTGGTTACAAATGAAAACCACGGCAGCATTGCGTGATCGTGCAAGAGCAATTACACAAATCGGTGCATTAGTGACATTAATTACTTTTGTACTTGCGGGCGTGTGGCTTTCTTTCAAAGAAGGTTATGTTGTTACTAGCGTGTTAGATCACTTTGCGCCATCTTCACCTGCAGTAGGTAAAGAGGTGGCTGTTGAAGTCGGTGCATGGTTTAAGAACTTCAATGAGACTCCTGCTTTGTGGGCATTCCCAGCATTGGCTGTTGTGGGCGCATTATTGAATGTGATTGCATCTAAAGCAAATCGTTGTGGTTTTGCCTTCTTCTTCTCTGTATTAACAATGGCTGGTGTGATTATTACTGCGGCAGTATCAATGTTCCCATTTGTAATGCCTTCAAGTACCCACCCTGCACAAAGCTTGTTAATGTGGGATGCGACTTCAAGTGAATTAACATTAACCTTAATGTTCTACCTTGCATTAGTATTCGTCACCATCTCATTGCTTTACACTATTTGGTCATACTACAAAATGTTTGGTCGTTTGGATGAAAGCTTTGTTGAAGAGAACAAAAACTCATTATACTAGGGAGAATAATATGTTATATGCAATTTGGGTCGTAGGCGTTTTATTCGCTGTAGGCGTGAGTGCAAAGATTACAATGAACAAAGAACGTTCAGATAAATTTGACGAGTAATTGAATGATTAATTCATTGTATCAATTAGTAAATAAGGGTTCATTACGAACCCTTTCATTTATTTTAGCGCTGACTTTAACGGCGTTTTTCTTTTTTAATATTAATCAATTTTCAACGCAATTAAGAGCGGTCGAATTTTATTATGTTTTTATTTTGATCTGGAGCGTTGGGATTTTATGGATTCATGGTTTAGGCTTTGAGATCAGAGCAACGCTATGGCGTCTGATTTTCATGCCATGGATTGGTTATCTCGCAGCAATCATAAGTTTGTTGCATAATCTATTAACTTAGAATCAACGAGTTAATTTTTTTAATAAGTGTAATTTCAAGCTTGCTAATCATTTTGCGGCACTCTAAAATAACCGACCTCCTGCTTTCTAAATTTCATTAAATGGGGAAGAAAAGTTGGAACAGAACGTTTTTCATTATTCTGCTCGAGTTTATTACGAAGATACAGATGCAGGTGGTGTGGTTTATCATGCACGCTATTTACATTTTTTTGAGCGGGCAAGGACAGAATATTTAAGAACATTTAATTTTTCCCAACAAGAATTGTTAGCAGAAAATAAAGGGGCTTTTGTCGTTAAATCAATGAATATTGATTACTGTTTTCCGGCAAAATTAGATGACTTGCTACAAATAGAAACGCTTGTCACAGAAATAAAAGGCGCGTCAATTATTTTCTCTCAAATTATTAAACGGAATGAATTAACGTTATGTCGGGCTACTGTAAAGGTAGCCTATGTTGATCTTGGTAAAATGAAACCGGTGGCAATTCCATCGCAAATCAAGGCAACACTAGTCAATTAACTATTAGTGAGTTGTTTTCGGAGTATCCAATGACCTCAGAATTAAACTTTTTAGATCTCTTTTTAAAAGCCAGTATTGTGGTTCAATTAGTAATTCTCATTTTAGTGAGTTTTTCTATTATTTCTTGGGCGATTATTATTCAACGTAGCCGAGTATTAACGAAGGCATTAAAAGAATCTATGGCATTTGAAGACCGTTTTTGGTCCGGTGAAGATTTAAATAAATTATATGAAGGATTATCTAATCGTCGTGATGGTTTAACTGGGAGCGAACAGATTTTTTATGTTGGTTTTAAAGAGTTTACTCGTTTAAAACAAGCAAACCCAGATGCACCGGAAGCGATTATTAAAGGTAGTACCCGTGCCATGAATTTATCTATGAATCGTGAAATTGAAGATATTGAAACTCGTGTTCCGTTCTTGGCAACCGTAGCATCCATTAGCCCATATATCGGTCTTTTTGGTACGGTTTGGGGAATCATGCACGCTTTCATGTCCTTGAGTGGTGCAAAACAAGCTACATTACAAATGGTTGCGCCGGGGATTGCGGAAGCGCTAATTGCGACAGCAATCGGCTTATTTGCGGCAATTCCGGCGGTAATGGCTTATAACCGTTTAAGTTTACGCGTGAATAAACTTGAACAAAATTATGGTAATTTTATTGATGAATTTACGACGATCTTGCATCGCCAGGTTTTCGGTAAAAATCACCATAGTTAATTAATCATATTTTCAGCCGCACTTTGTGTTAAAAGTGCGGTCACTATTTTAGATGTTTTTTCGATTATAAGTTTAGAAGGTTGATATGTCTTATCGTCGTCAGCGCCGCGATATCAAATCTGAAATCAATATTGTTCCGTTTTTGGACGTGCTTTTAGTATTGGTTTTGATTTTTATGGCTACTGCGCCAATCATTAGCCAGAGCGTAGAGGTTGAATTGCCGGATGCTGTGCAAAGCCAAAACGTGTCTGCAGAAGACAGAACACCGGTTATTTTAGAAGTTTCCGGTGTTGGTCAATATGCGATTTCAATTGGAGGAAATCGTACGGAAAATTTAACTGAAGATATGGTTACCCAGTTATCTAAACAAGAGTTTGATAAAGATAACAATACAATGTTCTTAGTTGGTGGCGCGAAAGACGTACCTTATGAAGAAGTGATTAAAGCACTTAATTTGCTTCATCTCGCCGGAATTAAGTCAGTTGGGTTAATGACAAATCCAATTTAATGAGATAGGTAACCATTGTGCAGAAAAAGCGACAAAAAGGTGATGTTGATGCAGTTGTGATTTCGGTCATAATGCACTTGATTTTGTTTGGTTTGCTTATCCTCAGTTCTTTGTACCACAATATTGATATTATGGGTGGTGGTGAAGGTGAGGATGGCGAAGTGATTGGTGCTGTGATGGTGGATACCGGTTCTGCGGCTCAGGAATGGGGACGAATTCAGCAGCAGAAAAAAGGCCAAGCGGACAAACAAAAGAAACAAGAATTGGAAGATAAAAAACAAGAAGAACAGCAACGTCAACAAGAGCTCGAGAAGAAAAAAGAGCAAGAAAAACAAAAACAACTTGCTGAGCAAAAGAAACAGCAAGAGGAAAAAGCTCGTTTAGAGGCATTAGAGAAACAAAAAGAAGCAGAAGAAGCAAAAGCCAAACAAGCCGCAGAAGCCGCTAAATTGAAAGCTGATGCGGAAGCTAAGCGCTTAGCCGCTGCAGCTAAACAAGCGGAAGAAGAGGCGAAAGCAAAAGCCGCAGCAGTAGAAAAAGCAAAACAAGAAGCTAAAGCGAAAGCAGAGGCTGAAGCGAAGGCAAAAGCGGATGCCGAAGCTAAAGCAAAAGCTGAAGCGGAGGCTAAAGCCAAGGCTAAGGCAGAAGCAGATGCTAAAGCGAAAGCCGAGGCGAAAGCGAAAGCTGATGCCAAGGCAAAAGCAGACGCAGCGAAGCGTAAGGCTGATCAAAATGCATTAGATGATTTCTTTAATGGCGGTGATCTTGGTGGCGGAAGTGCAATCAAAGGTGGAAATGCGAATAAGCAAGGTAGTCAAGGTGCCGGAGCATCAATGGGGGCTGGTGATGGCGGTAAAACAGGTTCTGCATATGCGGGCGTTGTTTACTCTTCGATAAAACCTTATTTCCGTGGAGATACACGCTTTATAGGTAAAGTTTGCGATATTAAGATGGAAATTGCCAGTGATGGAACTATTTTATCGTATGAGAAAAAATCCGGGCCTAATGATTTGTGTGCAGCTGCATTAAATGCGATTGAGCAAGCTAAAAAAATGCGTAGAGCACCTACTCCGGAAGAGTATGAAATGTTTAAGAGCTTTACTCTTGGGTTTGACCCAAGAAAAGTGCGGTAATTTTTCACCGCACTTTGAACAATAGGAGAAAAAATGAAAAGAGTTATTCAAGTATTTAGCTTATTTATTATGCTATTAGGATTGACTTCACTAGCTCGTGCAGAGGTTCGCATCGTTATTGATGAGGTTATGGATTCTGCGCGACCTATTGCTGTTGTTCCGTTTAAGTGGAATGGTCCAGGCAGTGCGCCGGCAGATATTGCAGATATCATTGCATCAGACTTACGTAATAGTGGAAAATTTAATCCACTTTCTGTCAGTAAAATGCCTCAGCAGCCGACTACAGCTGCAGAAGTTAACCCTAGTGCATGGTCTGCATTGGGTATTGAGGCAGTAATTGTTGGACAAGTAACTCCATCTAATGGTGGGTTTGATATTGCTTACCAATTAGTCGATACCATGGGTAGTGCTGGTTCAATTTTGTCTCAAAACCAATATACGGTAACTCAAAAATGGGTTCGTTACGGGGCGCATACTGTGAGTGATGAAACCTTTGAGAAACTAACAGGGATTCGTGGCGCATTTCGGACTCGTATTGCTTATGTCGTGCAAAAAAATGGTGGATCACAACCTTATGAGGTCCGCGTAGCCGACTATGATGGTTTTAACCAATTTATTATTAATAAGAGCTCTCAGCCTTTTATGTCTCCGGCATGGTCTCCGGATGGCAAAAAATTAGCGTATGTTTCTTTTGAAAATAAAAAAGCGCAAATTATTCTGCAAGATCTTGGTTCAATGGCACGTAAAGTGATTGCTTCATTCCCAGGACACAACGGAGCTCCGGCCTTCTCGCCAGATGGCTCAAGATTAGCATTTGCCTCTTCAAAAGACGGCGTATTGAATATTTATGTAATAAATTTGGGTAGTGGACAGGTTTCTCAGTTAACCAGTGGCTCAGGTAATAACACTGAACCTTCTTGGTCGCCTGATGGGCAGTCAATCGTGTTCACATCCGATAGAGGCGGCTCTCCGCAAGTTTATCGCATGAGTGCATCCGGTGGTGGAGTATCTCTTGTTGGTGGACGTGGTAGTGGTCAAATCAGCTCAGATGGTAGTACGTTAGTAATGATCGATGGAAGTAATAACATTGTGAAACAAGATTTGGTTTCAGGTGGTTCTGAGGTACTAAGTTCAACTTTCTTAGATGAAAGTCCGAGTATTTCACCAAATGGTATTATGATTATTTATAGCTCTACCCAAGGCTTGGGAAAGGTGCTACAATTAGTGTCCACAGACGGACGCTTTAAGGCACGTTTACCAGGGAATGATGGACAAGTTAAATTTCCAGCTTGGTCACCATACTTAACTAAATAAACAAGGAGAAATCAATGAATAAATTTACTAAAGCATTGTTAGTTGCTGGTTCAGTAGCTGTATTAGCTGCTTGTGGATCATCAAAAAATGAAAGCGCAAACGGCCAAACTTTTGGTGGTTACTCTGTTCAAGACTTACAACAACGCTACAACACTGTATATTTCGGTTTCGACAAATACAATGTTGAAGGTGAATATGCTCAAATCTTAGATGCTCACGCTGCATACTTAAATGCAACTCCAGCAACTAATGTACGTATTGAAGGTAATACTGACGAACGCGGTACTCCGGAATACAACATGGCATTAGGTGAACGTCGTGCTCACGCAGTACAAAGTTTCTTAACTGCTAAAGGTGTACAAGCAGGTCAAATCTCTACCGTTTCTTACGGTGAAGAGAAACCAGCAGTATTAGGTCATGACGAAGCAGCTTACGCGAAAAACCGTCGCGCTGTGTTAGCATACTAATTTTTTGCTATTTCAAATAAAAAGCCGGGTTAATACCCGGTTTTTTATTTTTTACTGTGGTGTACGATTCTGCTTTTTAGTTAGAATTACGCATATTTGATTGCTTTTATTTTGATGCATATTCAAGCGAATAAATAAAAAAACAAAATTTTTTATTGATTCTTGAAATAAAATCAGTATTATAAGCCCTCGTCGTTGGGTCGTTAGCTCAGTCGGTAGAGCAGCGGACTTTTAATCCGTTGGTCGAAGGTTCGAATCCTTCACGACCCACCAATCAATAAAATACCCCTTTCTCGAGGGTCGTTAGCTCAGTCGGTAGAGCAGCGGACTTTTAATCCGTTGGTCGAAGGTTCGAATCCTTCACGACCCACCAATTTAAAGCTGTATTTCCCAAACATGGGTCGTTAGCTTAGTCTGGTAGAGCAGTGGACTCTTAATCCATTGGTCATAGGTTCGAATCCTATACGACCCACCATTGAAACTCTTTGTGCATCATATAAATTTATAATTCTGAATTAATGTTCAGATACGACATCTTTTTTATTTATGTCGTAAATGTGACGTAGTTTTTTGTCCCCTTGTTAATTTTTCTCCAAATTAATTTTACTTTGCGATCTTGCTCGCAAAATTCTTCTTCCTGCATGTTTTAGTCCTGGTTATTCCCTTAAAGTGCGGTCAAAAAAAGGAACGTTTATGCAAAAGGGATTTACTTTGTTGGAAATGTTAATCGCACTTTTCATTCTTAGTTTATTGTTGATGCTTGCTTTGCCTACATGGCAGCAATCTTCACAGCAGAATATCTTACAAAAAGAGCAACAAAAACTTTATGCGTTTTTACGTCAAATTCAGGCACGCGTAGAAAATTCTTCTGATATCTGGTTTCTCATGGCAAGTCGCGATTTGTCAGGAAAACGTTGGTGTTTAACTGCGCAGATTAAAAATCATCATCTATGTGATTGTTTGGCCCTCCAAGGTTGTCCTCCTCATGTTTCTGCACATTTTTATTATCCTGCTTTCTCGGACACCATGTTGATTAGCAAGCGTTATTATCCTCTGGAACTCACGCGGTTAAGTGGCATTCGTAACACCGCGTCCACAGCCTGTTTTGTGTTGCAAGCCAATCATCAACGAACCCTCTTTTCGTTTTTTAATGTGGGCAGTTTGAAATTAAAAGATAACCAATCCTTAAGTGCTTGTGTAAATGATGAAGAATAGAATGAGGTTAAAACAAAAATGCCTTTCAGGGCAAAGTTTAGTGAGTTTAATGCTTTCGGTGTCGCTTTCTTCGTTTTTACTTTTAGTGATTTTGCAGTTTTATAACCAACATCAGCAGCAAAATCGGGAAATGCTTTTGCGTTTGCAGTTACAAACGGAGCTGCAGCGTGTGATTCAGCTCATCGGAAAAGATTTGGCGCGTGCCGGTTTTCGCGCGGTGAGCGAGAAATTAACCCGAAACAATTTATCCTTATTTGAACAACCGAATCCGCCCTCGGCAATGACTATTGCGCAAATGAATGGTGAAAAAAGCAACAGTTGCGTTCTCTTTTTCTATGATCTGAATGTGAACGGCTGTATAGGCGGACAATACAAAGGCAATACCTGTCTTGCAAACGAGAAAAATGCCACCAAAGAAATTGAACGTGAATTATTCGGTTATCGACTCAATAAGAAAATGGTAGAAACCCGTTTAACCTATAAAAGTGCGGTCAAACAAAATTGCAGTTTTGAAGATTGCCAACGTTATACCCAACAATCTGCCTGTAATCACGGTG
This sequence comes from Aggregatibacter sp. oral taxon 513, assembly GCF_018128305.1. Taxonomy (NCBI): domain Bacteria; kingdom Pseudomonadati; phylum Pseudomonadota; class Gammaproteobacteria; order Pasteurellales; family Pasteurellaceae; genus Aggregatibacter; species Aggregatibacter sp. oral taxon 513. The sequence continues at coordinate 1,363,976 of NZ_CP072381.1, read as the reverse complement.
GCTGGGTGGATTTGTTAGATGAAAAAGAATATGAAATTTCTGATTTCACTTTTACTTGGTTAGCGGAACAAAAAGGCGTTGAAGTGCGTTTAATGGGAAATTTAAAGCAGAATAAAGAAATTACCTACGAAACCGCCATTGTTGTGCCCTTATTAAACCGAGAAGAACCATGACAACACCCCAACGCGGCATCATGACCCTCACCTTACTGATATTACTCAGCGGATTTTTACTTCTTACCATGCTGTTTAATGATGATTTACTTCGTTTGTATTCATCTATTGCCGCTCAGCGGCATAGGTATGTGGAACAACAACTCACCTTGCAACAACTTAGCGTGAATGAGAAAAAGCCGCGCTGTGAGCAGCTTTCCACGCAGGAAAACGGTGATACCTTTCTCTTAACATTTCGGCTGGAGAATAATCCATTTGCTGATGGCTTAAGCCATTATGCTTGGTGTCAACGGGATAAGTTATTTCAAAAACAACCGGTGCGAAACCAACATGAAAAATTGTTTGATCAGTTTATTTCCAAAGAAGGGCTTGCGCTTTTTCGTTCACAATTGCCGTCGCCTCCGCTCATGTTAGGCTCATCATCGCCCGCGGCATTGTATTGGTTCACAGCGGAAGAAACCGAATGGGAGATTCACAAAAATGTGAATGCGGTGATTGTCGCCGAAGGCGATTTACACATTCGAGGGCAAGGTAAAATTAGCGGTTCGATCATTACTAAAGGGCGATTGACGTTAGATGAAAATATTAAAGTGACTTATTCCAAAAGTACGGTTACTCAGATCGTGCAACAATATAGTCGTTGGCGATTAGCAGAGAAGAGTTGGTATGATTTTGTCGTTCCCAAAAATTAATCAGAAAGGCATGAGCTTGGTGTCCTTGTTGGTGGCTTTATCTGTATTTAGCGGGCTTTTCCTCACGTTTAACCAATGGGGAAATTTACAACGCAAAAGTGCGGTGGAAATTTATCAACGTTTTCAAGCTATTCAAATTGTTGAGAATCAACATCAACGGCGTTTTCTTGGGTTACCTTGTGAATCGAACGTGCTACAGAATCAAATTCGTTTTCGCGTTACGTGCACGCAAAATCAGGTCACGGTGAAATATCCTCGCGGTGAAATTAGTTTATAATAGCGCAAATTATAGTTAGGCTTATTTCCGGAGGCGGCGTGTTTACTGTTTATCATTCGAATCAACTTGAGGTGCAAAAGGACATTCTCGTTGAATTAATTCAACGTCAACCGCTGAGCAATCCATTACAGCCGGAAACCGTGCTGGTGCAAAGTCCGGGCATGGCACAATGGTTACAGTTACAAATCGCAGAGCAAAAAGGCATTGCAGCAAATTTTGCGTTTCCAATGCCCGCCAGCTTTATTTGGCAGCTTTATGCAGAAAATTTGCCCGATGTGGCGCAAAGCAATCAATTTAATAAAAATGCCATGATGTGGCGTTTGATGCGCTTAATTCCTCAATATTTAGAACAAGAGGCTTTTCATCCTTTACGCCATTATCTGGCGCATTCTGTTCAATCGGAGCAATTTAAACTCTACCAACTTGCCGGCAAGATCGCGGATTTATTCGACCAATATTTGGTTTACCGCCCGAACTGGATTGCCGCTTGGGAAGCGCACCAAGAGGCAGATATTCATCATCAAATTGAAGCTCAATCCAATTTCAATAATGATCGTTTATCGGCACAGATTGAACAAAATATTGCCTGGCAGGCGAGCCTGTGGCGGGCTTTGGTACAGGCAGTAAAAACCGAAACCGGATTGGATTTAGTACAACACCGAGCGCATTTACACCAGTTGCTGTTAGAAAAACTCCGTGAAAATCGACCGCTCTTTTTACCGGAACGTCTTTTCATTTTCGGTATTCCTGCCTTGCCAAAAGCCTATTTAGAAATTTTTCAAGTCATTAGCGCATATTGTGATGTGCATTTGTTCTTCAATAATCCTTGCGAGGAATATTGGGGCGACATTGTGGATCCAACATTTGTTGAAAAATTAGCACTACGCACTCGTACCGATTATTTCAACCAAGTCAATAGACCTTTGTTATCCGCAGAACAAAGAGAGCAGGTAGAGCGGCAATGGGAGGTGACTTACGCACAAGAAAAATTGCAAGTCGGTAATCCCTTGTTGGCTTCATGGGGAAAATTGGGACGCGATTTTTCTTATTTATTAACGCAGTTGGAACCGAATGAGATTTCTGCCTATGCGGAGATTGAACCGAAGAATTTATTGAGTCAAATTCAGCATCAGATTTTGCATCTTATGCCGAGTGGCAGCGAGCCGTTAAACTATCAGGAAAATGACCGCACTTTAACCTTCCATGCTTGCCACAGCACGATGCGGGAAGTGGAAGTCTTGCAGGATTATCTGCTGCATTTATTACAAGAAAATCCACATTTGACCCCAAAAGACATCATCGTGATGGTGGCGGATATTGATAAATACACCCCTTATATTCTCGCGGTTTTCGGGCAACATGCTACGCCGCAAACTGCCATTCCATTTTCTATTTCGGATAACAAATTATCGGAAAATGATGTAGTTATTGCCGGTTTCCTTTCTTTATTGCATCTCAAAGAAAGTCTTTTCAGTGCAGAAGACGTGTTGGCGCTGTTAGATGTACCAGCAATACGCCAACGCTTTAATATTGAATTGCAGGATTTGGCGCAAATTCGAGATTGGGTGAAAAATGCCGGCGTGCGTTTTGGTTTAGATAAACAAAGTGCAGAGAATCATGATGAGACGCAAAACAACTACAATTCCTGGCAAGCCGGTTTGGAACGTATGTTGTTGGGGTATGCCTTACGGGAAGAAAATGGTATTTGGCAAGACAGCCTTGGATTGGACAACAGTTTCGGCTTAAAAGGTCAGCTGGCAGGGCAACTGGCTGAGTTTATCGCCGCATTATCAGATTGGTTCCAAACGTTGCAACAGCGCTATTCCGTGGCGCAATGGCAACAACATTTGTTGACCTTAACGGATAGTTTCTTTGCTGCGACAACGGAAACCGAAGAAACCTTGTTTTATATTAAAGACGTGATTCAGCAATTTGCAGAACAGTTACAGGACGTGCATTTTGACGAGCTCTTGGCCGTTGATGTTGTGGCGGATGTCATGAGTGGTGCGTTAGAAGAAAACCCGAATCATTACCGTTTTTTAGCCGGCAAAGTGAATTTTTGCACGTTGCTGCCGATGCGTTCTATTCCGTTTAAAGTGGTCTGCCTGCTCGGTATGAATGACGGTGAATACCCACGTCAACAGCCGCCAAATAGTTTTGACTTAATGCAGTATCACCGCATTAAAGGCGATCGTGCGCGCCGTGATGATGATCGTTACTTGTTCCTTGAGGCTTTGCTGTCTGCGCAAGAATATTTGTACATCAGCTATATCGGTCGTTCTATTTCGGATAATCAAGAACGTGAGCCGTCGGTGTTGGTGAGCCAGTTGTTGGATTACATCGTGGAAAATCTGCCGAATGAAGGCAAAGATTGGCGGGCATTACTGGTGCAACAACACGGCATGACGGCATTTAGTCGAAAAAACTTTGAAAAAAACGACCGCACTTTTAGCCAATCTTTTGCGCAACAATGGTTGCCTTTGGTGAATTCGCAATCCAATCAGGCATTGTCGAATTTCATTCAACCGACGATAGCGCAGGATGGTTTCGAACAAGAAACGGAGATTGAATTTTCTCGTTTGGTGGCGTTTGTGAAAAATCCGGTGAAATTTTTCTTTGAGCGCCGCCTCGGTGTGAATTTTTCCGAGCAGGAAGAAAGTATCGCCGACAGTGAAAATTTCGTTTTGAATAATGGCTTAGAGAAATACCTGATTCATGCGGACTTAGTCGATGTCGATGAACACCAAATCGACGCGTTTTTTGATCATTTGAAGGTGAAAGGTGTCTTGCCAAGAGGCGAATTTGCGACACTCTACGCCAATAAATTATTGGATGAAGTGGCGGAATTTAAACACTATATTGCCGATTATGTGGAACAAACGCCACAAAACCGTTTTGTACAAATGACCTTGCCGACGGCATTCGGTAATATCACCTTATCAGGCAATATCTCCCACTTATATGGCGACCCGTTACAGCGTGTGACTTGGCGCATGGCAACTATCAAAGACAAAGATCGTATTGAAGCTTGGTTATATCATTTATTGTTGTGTGCCACGCAGCCGCAGCCGACGGAATCCATTTTCCAAGGCAAGGACAAACGCGAGATCTTTCAAGTGGTGTCTCAACAGGATGCCCTTGCGCAACTGCAAATTTATGTAGAAAGCTATTTAGCCGGGCAGTCGCAATTGCAGCTGATTCCAACACAGGGCATTGAGGCATACCTAAAACAGATTGCTAACGAAGAGACAGTTGAGGATGATAAGTGCTTTGCACAGTTAATAAAAATTGCCGAAGGGGATGATTATTCCCGTGGCGATTTATATTGGCAACGTGTGTTGGGACAAACGCAGGAATTGGACTTGGCGTGGATAAATCAGCAGGTGAAAGCGTGGTTTGTGCCGATGTTGCAAGCAATTAAGAGGGAAAAATAGTCTTATAAATAGGCTGCCATGACCACGGCATCTTCCCGTTTGCCATCAGGGGTAGGGTAATAATTTTTACGGATATCCACTTGATTAAAGCCCAGCGAATCATAAAGCGCTTGGGCTTTTTTATTGGATTCGCGCACTTCTAGCCACAATGTCAAAATACCTTTTTGTCTGAGTTGGGTGATGAGCTCGTTTAAGAGTTGTCGTCCGAGTCCCAAGCCTTGTTTTTGCGGATCGATAGCAATATTAAACAGGGTGGCTTCATCTAGTACGGTCTGACAAATAGCAAATCCATAAATCTGATGGCCTTCGGCGATCTTTAAATTGAGATAACGCTCGCCTTGGTTATTTTTCAACGTGCCTAAACTCCAAGGCACGGCGTGAGCTGCCTGCTCAATGGCATAAAGTGCGTCAAAGTCTTGTTCTTCAATCAGCGAAATGGTTATCACGACAGTTCCTTGTTATTCGGCATTGATGGAAGGGGATTGTTGAATGGTTTGCCAAAATTGACGTTTTGCCTGCGGATTTTGTTTAAATTCCTCAAGATCATCAGACTGCCACACATTTAACGGTTGTGGGAGAGATAAAGTGCGGTCATTTTCCGAGGTGTTTTGAGAAAGCAACCAATAACTGACTTTATGGTTAACTTGCAAATAAGCAAGCTGTTCAAAGGTGATGTTTAATACTTGCTCGCTATCCAGTGTCAGGCTGCGTAACACATCCTGCACAACAGGTTGTTGCAATAGATTTTGCTGACTGATGATAATCAAACGAATATGCTCGGCGACAGTGATATTCATTGCGCCTTTCAACGCTTCCGGGCGCACTAACTGCCATTGGCTAATGCCCATTTGTTGCAGTAATACATCTCGACGGGAGTAAGGTTGGCGCGTTTCTTGCATATCTAAAATCAATTCAATCCAGTATAATGGGCGCCCATTTTAACCAATAAGGCAGAGGATTAATAGCGTGATTTGTGCAGAAAGCGAAGTGTTGGAACGGCATTTAGATTTTTTAACAGGGAAGTCGTTATTGCTTACGGGAGCCGTGAACGATGAATTTCTTTCCGATTTACGACGCCAAGGTTTTAACGCCCGCGCTTGGAGTTGGTATTTTGATTACGCCAACCGAGAAAATCAAAAGCAACAAAGTGCGGTGGATTTTTCCCTCGAATTTCAACGCCAAGCCGATTTGATCCTGTTTTATTGGACGAAGAACAAGCAGGAATGTCATTTTCAATTAATGCAAATGCTTGCCAAAAGCCCGGTGGGACAAGAAATTCTCATTGTCGGCGAAAATCGAAGCGGCGTACGTTCTGCCGAAAATATGCTTGCGGACTTCGGCGATATTCACAAAATCGACTCTGCCCGCCGTTGTAGTCTTTATCATTTTCAGCTAAAAAATCCACCGCACTTTGAGCTGAATTTCTTCTGGAAATCCTACCAATCACCACAACTTGCCGATGTCACCGTGTATGCCTTGCCGGGCGTCTTCAGCGCCGCCGAACTGGATGGCGGCACGGCATTGTTGTTGTCCACGTTAAAAAATGTGTCGGGCGATGTACTGGATATCGGTTGTGGCGCCGGCGTGATTGGCAGTTACATTCAAAAACAATATCCGAAAACCAAGCTGGTGATGACGGATATTCACGCCATGGCGCTTGAATCGGCACAGCGAACGTTGCGAGAAAATCAGTTGCAAGGCACAGTATTGGCAAGCGATGTGTTCTCTCATGTGGAAGGAAAATTTGACCTGATCATTTCCAACCCGCCGTTTCATGATGGCATTGATACCGCCTATACCGCCGTTAATGAATTGATTAAACAAGCCAAATGGCATCTTAAAACCGGCGGTGAATTGCGTATTGTAGCGAATGCCTTTTTGCCTTATGCCGACTGGCTGGATCAACATTTCGGCAGCCATGAGGTATTGGCGAAAAATAACAAATTTAAGGTATATTCAGTGCGCGGATGAGTGAATAGTGCATTAAATTTCGCTAGTCTGACAAAAACCTTTTAGCTAGAATTCTACCTATTATTTACTACTTTGGGAGAAGACTATGAACTTTCCTAATATCGCCCAACAAGTCATTGAAAAACTTGGCGGCAAAGAAAATATTGTCACAGCGGCTCACTGTGCTACCCGTTTGCGTATTGTGCTAAATGATGAAAGCAAAGTGGACAAGGGAGGCATCGACAATATTGAGGGGGTAAAAGGGCAGTTTGCTGTTGCCGGGCAATATCAAATTATTTTTGGTTCCGGCACAGTGAATAAAGTCCACGCTGAATTAACCAAATTACTGGGTATCGGCGATGTGAGTAAAGCGGAAGTGGCAGAAGCGGCAGGCGGTAATCAAAGTTTGTTGCAACGTTTGGTGAAAGGTTTAGCGGATATCTTCGTACCGATCATTCCGGCCATTGTGGCAGGCGGTTTGTTGATGGGTATTTACAGCATGCTCACCGCCAAAGGGTTCTTTGTGGATGAACTCAGCGTCATCGACATGCATCCTGAACTCAAAGATTTAGTAGATTTCATTAACACCATTGCAAACGCACCATTTGTGTTCTTGCCGGTATTGCTTGGTTTCTCTGCCACCCGTAAGTTTGGTGGTAACCCATTCCTTGGGGCCGCATTAGGGATGTTATTGGTTCACCCGGCACTGGCTGACGGTTGGAACTATGCTTTAACTCTGGCAGAAGGCAAAATCCAATATTGGAATGTGTTTGGTTTGGAAATTGAACGAGTAGGTTACCAAGGCACTGTGATCCCAACCTTAATTTCCGCTTGGGTGTTGGCAACGTTAGAAAAAACGTTCCGTAAATTTGTGCCGTCTTATTTGGATAACCTGATTACACCGTTATTTTCCTTATTTATCGCAGGTTTCTTGGCGTTTACCCTCATCGGCCCAATCGGACGTGAAGCAGGTTCATTAATTGCCGCAGGGTTGACCTGGTTATATGACACATTAGGTTTCATCGGCGGTGCGATTTTCGGTACTTTCTACGCCCCCATCGTGATTACAGGTATGCATCAAACCTTTATTGCGGTGGAAACCCAATTATTAGCGGAAATGGCTCGTACCGGCGGTACCTTTATTTTCCCAATTGCGGCAATGTCTAACATTGCGCAGGGCGCCGCCTGTTTGGGCGTGGCATTTGCCTTAAAAGATCCAAAAGTACGCGGCTTGGCCATTCCTTCCGGTATTTCTGCGTTGCTGGGTATTACCGAGCCCGCCATGTTTGGGGTGAACTTGCGTTATCGTCAAGCCTTTATCGCAGCCATGATTGGCTCCGGTCTGGCGAGTGCCTTTATTGCCTTCTTTAACGTAAAAGCCATTGCCCTTGGTGCGGCAGGTTTCTTAGGTATTCCATCTATTAAACCGGACAGCCTTGCCATGTACAGCATTGGCATGGCCATTTCCTTTATTGTGGCATTCAGCCTTTCCACGATTTTAGTGAAACGGGCACAAGCCAAAGCATAGTTTGCCAACCTTGAGAAAGCACGAATTTGTGAAAGCGGATTCGTGCTTTTTCTTTTGCACAAATATAAAAATGCCTTTAAAAACGACCGCACTTTTTTACAAATTTTTCGTGCATTTCTACATAAACGCAAACGTTTGCGTTATAATACGCCACCTCAAATTTACTTCAGAAATCAAAGGAAATTATTCATGCAATCAACTCGTCCCATTCGCCAAGCATTGCTTAGCGTGTCCGATAAATCCGGTATTGTGGAATTTGCCCAAGGCCTCGTAAAGCGCGGTGTTAAACTGCTTTCTACCGGTGGTACGGCAAAACTGTTAGAACAAAACGGCTTGCCGGTAACCGAAGTGTCCGATTACACCGGTTTTCCGGAAATGATGGACGGTCGCGTGAAAACCTTACATCCGAAAGTGCACGGTGGGATTTTAGGTCGTCGTGGTACGGACGATGCCATTATGCAGCAACATGGCATTGAAGGCATTGATATGGTGGTGGTGAATTTATATCCTTTTGCCGCAACCGTGGCTAAGCCAAATTGCACGTTAGAAGATGCCGTAGAAAATATTGATATTGGCGGCCCAACCATGGTGCGTTCCGCTGCGAAAAACCATAAAGATGTGGCGATTGTCGTGAACAATCAGGATTTTGATGCCATTCTTGCCGAAATGGATCAACATCAAAACAGCTTAACGCTTGAAACTCGTTTTGATCTTGCCATCAAAGCATTTGAACACACCGCGCAATACGATTCCATGATCGCGAACTATTTCGGTCAATTGGTGAAACCTTATCATGTTGCTTCTGAAGAAGATGCGGAGGCGAAGTGCGGTCAATTCCCGCGGACTTTAAATTTGAATTTCGTGCGTAAACAAACCATGCGTTACGGCGAAAATGCCCATCAAAATGCCGCGTTTTATGTGGATCTCAATGTAAAAGAAGCGAGTGTGGCGACGGCAAACCAACTACAAGGTAAGGCTTTGTCTTATAACAATATTGCCGACACCGACGCAGCCCTCGAATGCGTAAAAGAATTTGATGAACCGGCTTGTGTGATTGTGAAACACGCCAATCCGTGCGGCGTGGCCTTAGGCAAAGATATTTTAGAGGCCTATAATCGCGCCTATCAAACAGACCCAACCTCAGCCTTTGGCGGTATCATTGCGTTTAACCGTGAATTAGACGAAAAAACGGCAAATGAAATTGTAGAACGTCAATTTGTGGAAGTGATTATCGCACCGAAAGTGTCTGCAGAAGCTGTTGAAGTGGTGAAACGTAAGAAAAATGTCCGTTTGCTTGAATGTGGAGAATGGCAAGCGCGTACCCAACGTTTAGATTTCAAACGTGTGAACGGTGGCTTGTTGGTGCAAGATGCGGATTTAGGCATGGTGGACTTGGATGATTTAAAAGTGGTCAGCAAACGTCAACCAACGGAACAAGAATTGAAAGATTTATTGTTCTGCTGGAAAGTGGCGAAATTCGTGAAATCCAATGCGATTGTTTACGCCAAAGATAACCAAACCATCGGCATTGGTGCAGGCCAAATGAGCCGCGTGTATTCGGCTAAAATCGCCGGTATTAAAGCGCAAGATGAAGGCTTGGAAGTAGCCGGTTGTGTGATGGCATCTGATGCGTTCTTCCCATTCCGTGACGGCATTGATGCGGCGGCGAAAGTAGGCATTCAATGCGTGATTCATCCGGGCGGCTCAATGCGCGATCAGGAAGTGATTGATGCGGTAGATGAGCATAATATGGTGATGGTATTGACCGGAATGCGGCATTTTAGACATTAATTTATGTTATAACTTCGCTCAATGAGCGACTTACTTTTTTACTTATCCCCTCTCTTTCGTAAAGAGGGGGCTGGGGGGAGATTTAAAACGATGCTAAATGTACTATGAGGTTGAAATAACTTCTGCCAAATCTCCCCTACCCCTCTTTGCTAAAGAGGGGATTAAATTCAAAAAGACACAAGGACTACAACATGAATATCCTTATCATCGGAAACGGCGGCCGTGAACACGCCCTCGCTTGGAAAGCGGCGCAATCTCCATTAGCGGATAAAATTTTCGTTGCACCGGGCAATGCGGGGACGGCGTTAGAACAAAAAGTCGAGAACGTGAATATCGCTGCAACGGATGTTCCTGCGTTGGTTAAATTTGCCCAAGATAACCACATTGGTTTAACGATCGTGGGGCCTGAAGCGCCACTTGTGATTGGGGTGGTGGATGCGTTTCGTGCAGTCGGTTTAAACATTTTCGGACCAACGCAAGCAGCAGCGCAATTGGAAGGTTCAAAAGCTTTTACCAAAGATTTTTTAGCGCGTCATAAAATCCCAACAGCGGAATATCAAAACTTCACTGAAGTCGAGCCGGCATTGGCTTACTTGCGTGAAAAAGGCGCACCAATTGTCGTTAAAGCGGATGGTTTGGCTGCAGGCAAAGGCGTGATTGTGGCGATGACGTTGCAAGAAGCGGAAGACGCGGTGCGGGATATGCTGTCCGGTAATGCCTTTGGTGAAGCTGGCAGTCGGGTGGTCATTGAAGAATTTTTAGATGGCGAAGAGGCGAGTTTTATCGTTATGGTGGATGGCAAAAACGTCGAACCTATGGCGACCAGTCAAGACCATAAACGTGTGGGCGAAAAAGACACGGGCTTGAATACCGGCGGCATGGGGGCTTATTCTCCTGCGCCTGTGGTGACACCTGAAATTCATGAACGCGTGATGCGTGAAGTTATCTATCCAACGGTCAACGGCATGGCGGCAGAAGGCAATGTTTACACCGGTTTCTTGTATGCCGGTTTGATGATCATGCCAAATGGTCAGCCGAAAGTGATCGAATTTAACTGTCGTTTCGGTGATCCGGAAACCCAACCGATCATGTTGCGTTTAGAATCGGATTTGGTGGAACTTTGTCTTAAAGCCTGTGATGGCAAATTGGACGAAGTGAAATCCCAATGGAATCCGAAGGCTTCTTTGGGTATCGTATTGGCTGCAGAAGGCTATCCGGGGGATTATCGTAAAGGCGCTGAAATCAGCGGTTTGCCTCAAAGTGCGGTCGAAAATGAGAAAGTTTTCTTGGCGGGCGTAGAAGCGAAAGCGGGCAAGTTAGTTACTAATGGAGGCCGCGTGCTTTGTGCTACGGCATTGGGTGAAAGCGTATTTGAGGCACAACAGAAAGCGCTGAAACTGGCTGAACAAATCCAATGGAACGGACGTTTTTATCGTCGTGATATCGGCTATCGCGCCGTGGCACGTGAGCAGAAAAAATAGCAAAAAAAATGATTCGTAAGTTCGTCTAAGTACTTGCGAACCAGATGGCGGTGCCGGCAAAGGCGACGTTAAAAATCTAATGGATTTTTTGACCGCACTTTTATGAATAGTTTTCATTGATTTGATGAAAATTTAGGACTTAATTTTTAATTAAATTTCAATCCATAAACAGTTAAACTATACCACTCAAAATTACATAACGAGGAAAACACAATGTTTAAAAAGAGCATGAACATCGCTGATTACGATCCGGTTTTATGGCAAGCCATTCAAGATGAGAATCGTCGTCAAGAAGAACATATTGAATTAATCGCTTCTGAAAACTATGCCAGCCCGCGCGTAATGCAAGCGCAAGGTTCTCAATTCACCAATAAATATGCGGAAGGCTATCCGGGCAAACGCTATTATGGTGGTTGTGAGTACGCTGACATTGTGGAGCAGTTAGCGATTGATCGTGCGAAAGAATTATTTGGCGCAGATTATGTGAACGTGCAACCGCACTCTGGTTCACAAGCGAATGCAGCCGTTTATATGGCATTATTAAATCCGGGCGATACCATTTTAGGCATGAGCTTGGCACATGGTGGCCACTTAACCCACGGTGCTTCCGTGAGCTTCTCCGGTAAAATCTATCATGCAGAACAATATGGTATTACGGATGAAGGTTTGATTGACTACGATGCTTTGCGTAAACAAGCCCATGAAGTGAAACCGAAAATGATTGTGGGCGGTTTCTCTGCTTATTCTCAAGTGGTTGATTGGAAAAAAATGCGTGAAATCGCAGATGAAGTAGGCGCCTATTTATTCGTGGATATGGCGCACGTTGCCGGTTTAATTGCGGCGGGCGTCTATCCGAATCCACTTCCGTATGCTCATGTTGTTACAACAACAACGCATAAAACCTTAGGTGGTCCACGTGGCGGTTTAATTTTATCTGCCAGCGGCGATGAAGAAATGTATAAAAAACTTCAATCTGCAGTCTTCCCGGCTGGTCAAGGTGGTCCATTAGTTCACATTATTGCGGCAAAAGCGGTATGTTTCAAAGAGGCGTTAGAGCCGGAATATAAAATCTACCAACAAAATGTCTTGAAAAATGCAAAAGCCATGGTGGAGGTGTTTAAACAACGCGGTTACAAAGTGGTTTCAAACAGCACCGAAAATCACTTGTTCTTGGTGGATTTAGTTCAACAAGGTTTAACCGGTAAAGCGGCGGATGCGGCACTTGGTAAAGCAAACATTACCGTGAATAAAAACTCGGTACCAAATGATCCACAAAAACCATTTGTGACTTCCGGTATTCGTGTAGGTACACCTTCCGTTACCCGTCGTGGCTTTAACGAGCAAGACTGTCGTGAACTTGCCGGCTGGATGTGTGATGTGTTAGACGCACTCGGTAAAGACAATGAAGAACAAGTGATTGCGGCGACAAAAGAAAAAGTATTGGCAATCTGTAAACGTCTTCCGGTTTACGCCTAATTATTCAGGCATTTCTCTTTAAGCGGCGAATTTCGCCGCTTTTTTATTGCTTAAAGTGCGGTCGAAAAATAAAACGTTTTTATGGCGTTATTCGGAAAATGTGATGAGCCTTGGAAATAAAAAAGGTCGTTAAAAAACGACCTTTTTTGTTTTAGTGATTTTTATGGTAACTCTTCAATATCATCTTTATTCACTTTCGGTTGAACCATGTGTTCACGGGTTAAACCTAAGTCATAGGCGATAGCAATCGCAATGAAGATGGAAGAATAGGTACCGAATCCAATCCCGATGAGCAAGGCTAGTGAGAAACTGTGAATGGTCGGCCCCCCGAAGATGAAGAGGGCGATAACGACAATTAACGTGGTGAGCGATGTCATAATGGTACGGGATAGGGTTTGGGTTAAGGAAATATCGATGATGTCGATGGCAGAAATCCGTCTGATTTTACGGAAGTTTTCACGCACACGGTCGAATACCACGATACTGTCGTTTAACGAGTAACCTACCACGGAAAGGATCGCCGCAATAAAGGTTAAATCCATTTCGATTTGTAAGTAAGAGAATGCACCAAGGGTGACAATCACGTCGTGCGCTAAAGAAAGCACACCACCGGTTGCTAAACGCCATTCAAAACGCATGCCCACATAAAGCAAGAGCATAATGAGGGTGGCTAAGGTGGCGTAAATTGCCCCTTGGGTCAATTCTTCACCTACGTTAGGTCCGACAAACTCAATGGAGCGGATTTGAATATCACTATCCAAGGTGTTCAGCATTTTTTTGACATGATCGCCGATTTGTGCATCATCGGTTGCCGGTAGGCGAATCATCACATCGCGGACCCCACCGGTGGTTTGCACGAGTGGACTCTCAATGCCGTTTTGTACTAACGTAGAACGGATTTTTTCCAAATCTGCCGGTTGAGAGAAGTGGGTATCAACCACCACGCCACCGGTGAAATCTAAGCCCCAGTTGAAACCTTTGGTAAATACAAAGAATAATGAAACCGCGATAATCACAACGGAAGCAAGGTAGCCCCATAGACGGAATTTCATGAATTCCACTAAACGGAAAGGGAGTTTAATGCCTTGAATTTCTTTAATTGGCTGACTTCTATTTTCTAAATTCACAATATATTTCCTCACCGTTAAATTGATAATTTATCAATTCGTTTGCCGCCGTATAAGAAATTCACGATTGCGCGTGTTCCGGTGATTGCGGTAAACATGGAGATAGCAATCCCTAAAGATAAGGTGATTGCGAAGCCTTTGATCGGACCCGTCCCTACAGCATAAAGTGCTACCGCAGTCAAAATGGTGGTTAAGTTCGCATCGAAGATAGAACTGAATGCACCGCTATAACCTTCGCTAATAGCTTGTTGAACAGGGCGACCGTTGCGAATTTCTTCTTTTATTCGCTCAAAGATTAACACGTTTGCGTCCACGGACATCCCTACTGCCAATACGATACCGGCAATCCCGGGCATGGTGAGCGTGGCGCCCGGTAATAAGGACATCAAGCCGACCAATAAAATGATATTGGCGATTAAGGCGACATTGGCAATAAGACCGAATTTACGATAGTAAATGACCATAAAGGCGACGACGATCATTAAGCCCCAAAAACTTGCTTGCAAACCTTGTTCGACGTTTTGCGCACCAAGAGATGGACCAATGGTGCGTTCTTCCACGATTTGAATCGGCGCAATTAACGCACCGGAACGAAGTAACACCGCAAGGTTTTGTGCTTCTGCCGGAGAGTCAATGCCGGTAATTTGGAATTGACTACCGAAACGGCCTTGAATGGTGGCAACGTTAATCACTTCTTCGTGTTTTTGTAAAATGGTTTTGCCATTTTCGTCTTTTTTGCCGCTATCTTTATATTCCACATACAACGTCGCCATTGGTTTTTGGATGTTGGCGCGTGTAGTTTGTGACATGATTTCGCCGCCTTCGCTATCCAAGGTGACGCTTACTTGCGGTCTAGAGGTATTTTGATCCACACCGGAACTGGCGTTCGTAATGTGCTCACCACCTAATACGGCACGTTTATATAGCACGATAGGGCGATTGTTTCTGTCATATTTTACTTCAGAATCAGAAGTCACCATGCCGCGAGCGGCTGCCTCTAAGTTTGCATTACCATTGACTAAGCGGAATTCAAGGGTCGCCGTAGCACCCAGAATTTCTTTCGCGCGAGCCGTATCTTGTACCCCCGGCAATTCAACCACGATACGTTCTGCGCCTTGGCGTTGAATTACGGCTTCTGCGACACCAAGTTCGGTGACACGTTTACGCAAAATACTTAAGTTTTGTTCAATCGCACTTTCGCGAGCTTCGTTTAATGCCGCATCAGATAACGCCAAAGACAGGGTATTATCAGAAATCGCACGAATGTCTAAGGTCGGATGCTGTTTGCGCAAATAACGTTGTACATCAGATAACTGTTCCGGATTAACCAAACTTACGATTGTGGAAAAATTCTCCGCTGACTTAATAGCGCTGTATTGATATTTTTCTTTGCGCAATTCGGCACGTAAGGAATCTTGTAATTGCTCTTGACGTTTGGTGAGCGCAGAATTCATATCCACTTCCATCAGGAAGCGTACACCACCACGCAAATCCAAGCCCCATTTCATCGGATTGCCGCCAATGCTACTTAGCCATTTTGGCGTTGCCGGTGCAAGGTTTAGGGCGATAGAGTAGTTATTGCCTAATTTTTCAGTGATTTTATCTTTGGCGAGTAATTGGTTATCGGTATTGTTAAAACGTACAAGAATAGAGCCGTTTTCTAACACGATGGATTTAGTTGCCAGATTATTTTCTTTTAGGACAGTTTGAACTTCGCTTAGCACGCTGGAATTAGCTTCCTGACCACGAGTTCCTGAGATTTGTACGGCAGGATCTTCACCGTAAAGATTTGGAAGAGCGTATAAAATACCAATGGCGACCAAAAAGATCACCATTAGATTCTTCCATAAAGGGTAACGATTTAACATAGATTTCCTGTTCCCTTGAGGAATGTAAGATTAAAGGGTTTTAATTGTGCCTTTCGGTAATACCGCTGCAATGTAGTTGCGGTTGATGGTCACTTCAGTGCTGTCGTTTAACGCGATAACGATGCTGTCGCTGTTTTCAACTACTTTGGTGATTTTACCAATGATACCGCCGGCGGTTAATACTTCGGTGCCTTTGGTTAATTCGGACATTAATTTTTTGTGTTCTTTATTTCTTTTTGCTTGCGGACGATAAATCATGAAATAGAAAATCAATCCGAAGATGATGAAAATAAATAACATTGACATTGGGCTGCCTTGTTGAGCTTCCATTCAAATTTCCTTTTAGTTAATGAAAAGAGAAGACGCTATGGAGCGTCCGTAAACTGATTAAAATCGGCTGTTAAAATACCATAAATTCGCTTAAATGTGAAAATGATATTGTAAAAATGACGGCAAAAATGACCGCACTTTTTAAGGCTGAAAATAGGGCGGTTACTTATTGATTTTAGTGATTTGAATGGTACGTTGAGATTGACTTATTACAGCAAAAGACAACTGCTGTACTTCGCAAAATAAACGAAAATCTTCGATGTCACTTTCCGCAGCAAGCCACACCGTCAATACATCATTTGGGGCTAATGTGTTGACGGCATTTTTCGTCATCAATAACGGCAGAGGACAACGATACTCACGAGTATCAAGTTGATATTCCATAATTTAAATCAACGATAGCTTAAGCTTGTACGCGACGACGGGCGCTCATGATGTTGCCGATTTCGCGTAATTCCGATTCCGACAAATGTTGTTTACCAAGCTTAAATAACGGCTCTTCCAAGGCGATATGTTTGTCGTAGCCTGAGACCACATTGTTGATCAACGCCATATCGACATTCTCCCGCTCGCCATTCAACAAGGCTTGCAACTGTTCAGATAATTTTGCCCAGTTATCATGCAAGGTCACGTGCTGTCTCTCTAATTCATCAATGTCTTTTTGCGCCTCCGGCACATATTTCACCAACAGTGGGAAAAAATCTTTTTCCTCATCATCATGGTGCAACGGGGCTGACTGATTGAAATAATTGAGAATTTGCTGAACGTCATTTTTCACCGCCTGATTACAACCGTTTTTTGCCAAATAATCAGGCAAAATCGTTAATTGCCGACAAAAGCGTTTCACTTTGCTATGGCAGGCATACAACATTTCAATGGGTTCATTCCAACTGGCGAATTTTTGAGGTTCAAGGATTTGCATAAGAACTCCTGTGAGAGATGAAAGTGCGGTGGAAAAAACACTTAAATTTTTCACCGCACTTTTTACTAATAATTTTTAGCTGATTATTTTTCTGTTTCTGCAAGTTGTAACGGCGGAACAGGCTTACCGATTCTCGCATAAAATTCCACCACGAAATCATCGAAGCGATCTTCTTCAATGGCTTGGCGGATTTCCGCCATTAAACGTTGGTAATAACGCAAGTTGTGGATGGTGTTTAGGCGCGCCCCGAGGATTTCGCCGCATTTATCCAAATGATATAAATAGGCTTTGGTGTAATTCTTACAGGTGTAGCAATCACAGTGCGGATCTAACGGGCTGGTGTCGTCTTTGTATTTGGCGTTGCGGATTTTCACGATGCCGTCAGTGACGAATAAATGACCGTTACGTGCATTACGGGTCGGCATGACACAGTCGAACATATCGATACCGCGGCGTACCCCTTCCACTAAGTCTTCCGGTTTACCCACGCCCATTAAATAGCGTGGTTTGTCGGCAGGGATTTGCGGGCAAATGTATTCCAAAATGCGGTGCATATCTTCTTTCGGTTCACCTACGGCCAAGCCGCCCACGGCGTAGCCGTCGAAGCCGATGTTCACCAAACCTTCTAAGGATACTTTGCGTAATTCTTCAAAGGTGCCGCCTTGGATAATACCGAATAAGGCGTTTTTGTTGCCCAACTCATCAAAACGGTTGCGACTGCGTTGTGCCCAACGTAAAGACATTTCCATGGATTTTTTAGCGTAGTCAAACGTTGCTGGGTAAGGCGTACATTCATCGAAAATCATCACGATGTCGGAACCCAAATCATATTGGATTTCCATGGATTTTTCCGGTGATAAGAAAATACGTTCGCCGTTGATTGGGTTTTGGAATTTCACGCCTTCTTCGGTAATTTTGCGTAATTTGCCTAAACTGAACACTTGGAAGCCACCGGAATCGGTAAGGATCGGGCGATGCCATTGCATAAAATCGTGCAAATCGCCGTGTTTACGCATCACTTCTTGCCCCGGACGAAGCCATAAATGGAAGGTGTTTCCAAGGAGAATTTCTGCACCGGTCGCACGTACTTCTTCCGGTGTCATGCCTTTTACCGTGCCATAAGTACCGACAGGCATAAACGCCGGGGTTTCAACGGTAAAATTGCCTTGTGGGCGTTCAAATACCAAGCGACCACGACGGGCGTTGCCACTGGTTTTATCTAATTCATACTTCATTTTATTTCCTCAACGAATAAACAGTTCGAAGGTTTTTAGTCAATAAAAAAGCCTGAGTAACAGGCTTGAGTTGTAGGATTTTAGGTGGAGAACCTAAATAAGTCAATTTCTATTCCATTCCCTTCACATGGGGATTTTTGCTGATAAACATGGCATCGCCATAACTGAAAAAGCGATAGCGATTTTCCACCGCACTTTTATACGCATTCATCGTATGGCGAAATCCGGCGAACGCAGAAACCAACATAATCAATGTGCTTTCCGGCAAATGGAAATTGGTAATTAAACAATCTACCACGCGGAATTTTTTACCCGGATAAATGAAAATAGACGTATCGGAAAAATACGGCTCAATTAACACCGCAGCTTGTTTTTCTTCTGCCGCTAATGCCGCACTTTCAATGGAACGCACGGAGGTTGTTCCCACGGCAATCACGCGCTTGCCGGCTTTCTTGGTGGCTAAAATAGCATCACAAACCTCTTGCGGCACCTCCACGTATTCTGCGTGCATAACATGATCTTCAATATTTTCGACACGCACCGGTTGGAAGGTTCCCGCGCCCACATGCAAGGTGACAAAAGCGAAATTGACGCCTTTCTCTTTTAGTTTTGCCAAAAGTTCATCATCAAAATGCAAACCGGCTGTCGGTGCGGCAACCGCCCCCGGCACTTTGTTATAAACGGTTTGATAACGCTCTTGATCCGCTTCTTCGTCAGGACGATCAATATAAGGCGGTAAAGGCATATGCCCGATTTGTTGTAAAACGTCAAAAAGTGCGGTCTGTTTTTCGGCGATTTCAATTTCAAATAAACTGCCTTGGCGACCGATCATGGTGGCTTTTACACCGTTGCCTTCCCCTAATTTATCTTCCCCTAAAATCAGTTCAGCGCCTTCTTTCGGCGCTTTAGAGGCGCGAACATGGGCAAGAAAACGGGATTCGCTTAACACGCGCTCCACCAAGACTTCTATTTTTCCGCCACTAATTTTGCGCCCGAACATCCGCGCAGGAATAACACGGGTATTATTGAAGATCATCAAATCGCCCGGATGAATCAATTCCAACACATCGGCAAAAGTGCGGTGGAAAATGTCCCCGTTTTCGCCATTCAACTGCAATAAACGGCTGGCAGTTCGTTCTGTTTTGGGATAACGGGCAATCAACTCATCTGGTAAATCAAAATAAAAATCAGCAACACGCATAATGGAATATCTGGTTTGAAAAAGAGGGCGGTAGTCTAGTGCGAATTGGGGAGAATCTCAAGGAAATAAAAGAAATCACGCTAATTTCTTTTGGCGAATATGTAGAAGAAAGTATTTGTACGGCCTAATTCATCCTTTAATCTATGTTTTATTTTTCTCAAGGCAAAAAAAAGCCCTTTCAAGGGGGTAAGGGCTAAAAGTATTTGGAGTCATATTTTTTTTAGGGTACGAGTTGCATTATATGCTTCCAAATTAATAATGCAACATTTATTTAACAATAAATTAACTTTTCTTTTCGTGCGGATTGCGCGTGTTGGTATCAACCAAATTTCGCATGAGCAACGCATAGTCCAAATGAATGTCTTGCGGCACGTCTAAGAAGACAAAATGCCCGTCGCCCAAAGCGGCATCGATTTCCGCATTTTTACGGTTGAGCATTTTGTTGATTTTAAACACGATGTTGCCTTGTGGCGTCATCATTTCCACTTCATCGCCGAGCAAGAATTTATTCTTCACTGCCACTTCTGCCATGCCAAGTTCATTACGTTTACCGGTGAATTCGCCGACAAATTGTTGACGATCGGAAATGGAGTAGCCGTAGTCATAATTTTGGTATTCATCGTGGGTGTGGCGACGTAGGAAACCTTCGGTATAACCACGGTGAGCAAGGGACTCTAAGGTGTCCATCAAGCTTTCATCAAACGGTTTGCCGGCAGCCGCATCGTCAATGGCTTTGCGATACACTTGGGCGGTACGGGCACAGTAATAGAAGGATTTGGTACGACCTTCGATTTTTAAAGAATGCACGCCAAGTGCGGTGAGTTTTTCCACATGTTGCACGGCGCGTAAATCTTTCGAGTTCATGAAGTAAGTGCCGTGTTCGTCTTCAAAGGCGGTCATTTGCTCGTTAGGATTTTGCGCTTCGGTATAAAGGAACACTTTATCGGTCACTGCGCCTTCGCCTAGGGTTGGGGCGACATTTTTTACCTCAATCTGTTGGCTTGGGTCGAATTTCGGCACGATATTGCCTACGTCATCCACTTTGCCTTCTTCCATTTTGTATTCCCAGCGGCAGGCGTTCGTGCAGGTGCCTTGGTTTGGATCGCGTTTGTTGATATAGCCTGAAAGCAGGCAACGGCCGGAATACGCCATGCAAAGTGCGCCATGCACGAAAATTTCCAGTTCAATATCCGGTACTTGTTGGCGGATTTCGGCGATTTCATCAAGAGAAAGTTCGCGAGATAAAATCACGCGGGTTAAGCCCATTTGCTTCCAGAATTTCACAGTCGCCCAGTTCACCGCATTGGCTTGCACGGAAAGGTGAATATCAATGTCAGGGAAGTGTTCGCGTACCAGCATAATCAAACCGGGATCGGACATGATAAGCGCATCCGGCCCCATGTCGATAACCGGTTGTAAATCCTTAATAAAAGTTTTGAGCTTGGAATTGTGCGGCGCAATGTTCACGACGACATAGAACTTTTTGCCGAGCGCATGGGCTTCATCGATACCGATTTTTAAATTAGCGTGATTAAATTCATTATTGCGTACGCGCAAGCTGTAACGCGGTTGGCCGGCATACACGGCGTCTGCGCCATAAGCAAAGGCATAACGCATATTTTTTAAGGAGCCGGCGGGGGAGAGTAATTCAGGTTTAAATGAGGTTGTCATAGTTGTCTCTTATGGTCTGATTTCAAGTCAGGAATTTGCGCAAGGCAAATCGTAAAGAGGGGTATTTTAGGCGGATTTTGCTTTTTGTAAAGGATAAGTGCGGTGGAAAAATAAAATGTTTTTTAGTCGAAACTGAATGAAAAAAGTGGGCGTGTAGCCCACTTTCTTGTGATGGTATTTAGTCTTTACTTTCCGGCTGAGAAGAATCCATCAGTTCATGTTGCTTCAGAAGTTCTTCTACGGTTTTTCCGTTAATTAGAAAACGGTTATTGTCTCTTTCTAATGTCAGAACATAGTTATCGCCTTCTTCGATAAATATCGGAAATAGTCGTTCTTCCGGTTTAAGCTCAGTCAACAAGGCTTGCCAAAATGGTGAGACTTTTTTGATTTTTAAACTTTCTTCATCAGAAGTCTCCGCGAGCCCTTTGCTTAGAATAATATTGGTCGTGCTTTGCATATTTTCGATGAACATATCTGCGATGGACTGTTTATCTTTAGTTGTTTTTAACGCGCCTTTCAGGTGGATACTCACCGGATAGGCTTTTGTGGTTGGATAGGTATTTAAATTGAAGGTGAGGGTTGTGTTATCACTGGCTAAATCTAGATCTTTCCATTGATTTCCAAGGAGTTTTTGTGTGGTTTCCGTTGTGAAATAAGCTGAACACAATGATGCAGTCAACCCAAAGCAAAACTGATTTTCTGCAAATTGAGCAATATTATTCACGGTGAGCGGTAGATTGAAAGCAAGATCTTCCATTTGCGCTTGTGCTTCAGACAACGTCAGTTTTTTTAGTGAAAGTGTGGAATTTCCACGATATTGGTTGTTTTCCTCTGAGCCTTGATGTTTTAACGCTAATGTTTCCAAAGAGACATTTTGGTAATTAAATGCTTGTAATGAGATTTCTGCATTGCTGTTTCCAGCCATTGTGTTTGCCCATTGTTTCTTCAGCTTTAATAAGCTCTTGTTATCTTCTTTGGGGGCATTTTTGATGGAAAGGGCATCTAAATAGAGTGGAATAAATGCCAATTTGTTTTCCAAGTTATAGCCATCAAGTTGATAGACGATTTGAGCCCCTTTGGCTTCCCATTGTTTGCTTTGATCTTCCGGCGTCTGCTTGATGCTAGCAGCATTTAATTGCAAAGTCAGATTGGCTTTGGCGAGATCTGCATTTGCCATCGTTAAATTGAGTTTCGCCTCATTTAAATTAAAGTAAGGCTTTTGATTTTTAGGTGCATCCACGGATTTGACGGAAAGGGTTCCGTTAAATATGTGGTTTTGCGTGAGGACGGCGGATAAAAAATTGGCTACCTGTTTAATATTTTGCTCACCGTTTAGCTGTTTCTTAAATTCATTGGCAAAATCCACCGCACTTGTTACACCTTGCTGTTGTACATTTAGCATTATGCCGTTAATCACGGTTTGGCTTTCTTCTGTCGTACGTTCTTTGTTGGCAATGCGTAAGGTGTCGCTACTCAATTGGGTGGAAAGATCGCGCAAGTCTGTATCAGCCGATTTTTTTACAACAAATTGATAACGGGCGTTTTTCAGTTGGATTTTGGTGTTTTCGCCATTTAACAAATCCCATTCGGCATTTTTAGCATTGAGTTCAAGGGTTGAAATGTCGTATTGGTTTTCGCCAACGGGCACCAGTTTAATCTGGGCACCAATTTGTTCTAATTTGCTGTTTTTATCATAGTTAAAGCCGCTTAAATTGGCATTAAGCTCTACGTTTTTTGTACCCGCATTAAAGTCTAGAGTGACTGAAAGCGTTTGCGCTTTGTTCGTAAAATCACGGAAGTCGGTGAGGACGTTTGATTGCAGGTAATCACCTACCGGTGAAAATTTGCTGTTAATGGTGTTTTTATCAATGGTGATATTGAGATCTTTGTTTAATTGACGTACCAATTGTTCGGAAAGTTTAGATTCCGCCGTAATGAAAAAAGGCAACGCCGTCAGTTTGGTAGAAATAATATTGGTTTTTTGGCCATCATTATTTTCTAAACTAAAGGTAAGCTCACGACTGAAAAAGTTCTTGGCACTTTCTGTCACATTGAGGCTGAGTTGATTATCTAAAGAATAAGGGAATTTTTGTAAAACCTGATCCACTTGCTGATTGGTATAAAACTGCGCGCCTCCGCCAAGTACAATGATAATAGCAGCAAGGGTTAAAGTGACTTTTCTTTTTTTACTCATGTGATTCTCAAACTTAGGTTAAGGTTGTTTCGATGACGATACGGAACGCCAACGTTAAAAATGCCGTAAATAATAACCGCACTTTACTCTCTTGAATATAAAGTGCGGTTAAAATTTTAATTATTTTTGATTTTTATTGGTTTTTTAACAGGAAAACGCCTTGTTCGGAAAGATGCACATAGGCTTCTTGCGATGCCGGGTTGAACTGTTCCGGACGGCAGTTAATCAACAAATCTTGACCATGCCATAACGCTACGACTTCCCAATGGTTGCCCATGTACACCGCACTTTTAATCGTGCAACGTTGGGCTTCTGTGCCGGTTTCATGGAGATAAACAGCTTCCGGGCGAACGCCTGCCAAGCAATCCCCGTCCGGTAAATTGAATTGAGCGGCATTATTTAAGGCAAGTTCATAGCCATGAATGTTAACGGTATTTCCTTGCAATTTCGCCGGGAAAATACTGGATTCGCCCATGAAGTTAGCTAAGAATAAGGAGTTCGGGCGTTGATACAGATCTTTTGCCGGCGCCTTTTGCATGATTTTCCCTTTATTCATCACGATAACTTCATCGGATACCGCAAAGGCTTCTGTTTGGTCGTGGGTCACGTATAGAGACGTGATGCCAAGGCTTTGTTGTAATTCACGGATTTTTTCCCGCATTGCGCGACGTAAGTTAGCATCGAGGTTACTTAAGGGTTCATCGAACAGTAACACTTTCGGCTTGAGAACAAGCGCACGAGCAAGCGCCACACGTTGTTGTTGACCACCGGAGATTTGGTCCACATAACGATCTTCAAACCCAGCCAAATCCACCAATTCCAAGGCTTCTTTAACGCGCTGTTTACGCTCTTCCTTGCTCACGTTTTGCATGCGTAAGCCGTAGCCCACGTTATCACCGATACTCATGTGTGGGAACAACGCATAGGATTGGAACACGATACAAATATCACGGTTTTGAATGGACGATTTGGTTACGTCTTCACCGTCAATGAAAATTTGTCCGGAGGTTGGATTTTCAAGACCGGCAACTAAACGCAAGATGGTCGTTTTACCGCAACCGGATGGACCAAGCAACGTCACCATGGTGCCGCGTTTAATGGTTAAATCCAAATCATCAATTACCACAGATTTGCCAAAGGCTTTCGTGACATTTTTTAATACTAAGAAATCATTACTCATATTTTTTACCTACAACTTAATTCATTTTTTTCGCTTTGGAACGGGAAATGCGGGTGTCACCGACAATCCAGTCGAAGAATAAAATAATCGCCATCATCACCACAATTAAGATAGAGCCGTATGCAATGGCAATCCCATACTCGCCGTCTTCGACACGGTTTAGGATGTATGATGTAGCAACCCTCGTATCAGCAGTAACTAAGAATACAATGGCACTGACGGTGGTCATTGCACGAACAAAGCTCGTTACTAAAGCTGATAATAAGGCGGGTTTTAACAGTGGAAATACAATGAAACAAATTGTTTTAAATGAACTGCCTTTAAGTGAAAGAGAGGCTTCATCTAGAGATTTGTCCAACTGACCTAGCCCGGCTATAGCTGCGCGCATACCTATAGGCATATTACGCATAACCATTGATAAGATAACAATTAGGCCCGTTCCTGTAATATAAATAGGCGCATCATTAAATGCGAGAATATAAGATACCCCTGCAACAGTACCAGGCACAGCAAAGCAAAGTAAGGTTAGAAATTCTAGAGTCTTCTTACCCTTGAATTCACGACGCACGGTAATATAGGCAATTAATAAACCAAATAATGCCGTTATAGGTGCAGCAGTTGCGGCAAAAATAACAGTTTGAATTAATGATGGCCAAGCTCCATCACTGAATCCCTGACCAAATAGGGTAATATAATTTTTCAATGTTAACGTGTAATTTACGCCCCAGTTTACGGTGAAACTACCATAGAAAATACTGCCGTAAAGTAATACGTTGAATACTACCCAAAATCCCAAAATAAAGGTAATTGTATACTTCATTGTGGTTGGTAACTCTTGTACGTCACCGCGGTAAGATTTACCGGATACTGTTGTGTAAGAGCGATTACCTATCCACCAATATTGGATAATGAAAATACCTAAAGAGAAAATTAACAATATTGTTCCTAGAGTACTTGCGGACGCGTAATCTAACTGAGAACCTGCTATGTAGAAGTAGATTTGTGATGAAATTACGTCAAAGCTTCCACCTAAAACTAATGGTGTACTAAAGTCTGCAATAGATTGGATAGCAACAACTAAAAATGAATTTGCTAACGCAGGTTTCAACAATGGAAAAATAATATTGAAAAAGGTTTGGTAGCGATTTGCTCTTAAAGTATAAGAAGCCTCTTCAATTGATGGATGGATTGATTTTAATGCCCCTTCTAAAATCATAAAAGACATTGGTGTTAAGGCAAGTGTATGTGCGATAACGATACCTGTGAAGCCATATAGCCAGTTACTATCAAATCCTAAATATTCAACTAAATATTGGGTGATATAACCAGAGCGACCTAACATTAAGGTCACACCTAATCCCACTACAAAAGGTGGGGTTACGATAGGCAGTATGGAAAAGATTTTACCTATTACAGCACTTCGTTTAGCAATTCTTGTTGTATATAGTGCAAATACTAAACCAAAGACTGTAGCTAGTACCCCAATTGTTCCTGCAACAGAAAGAGAATTTAGAATAATTCTAACGACATAAGGCTGTTTCACTATATCAATGACTTGTCCAGGAATAAACTCTGAACCCTTGTAAAACATTGATACAAAGATTGTCAATGTTGGATAAACAATAAAAAAGAATATGAGCAAGATAATACTAATTAAAGAACCGATAATAAATTTATCGCTTTGCATCACCTTCATTTTTGCAAGAGCATTAGTAGAAATTGCAATTAATGCTAGAGTCAGAATAAAAATAGAATATCCTAAGCTTATCTTAGCAAGTGTGGCTGAAATCATCACAAATGCAAAAATGATACAGGATAAAATAAATTCAATTTTCCCTTGAGATACGGCACCTTTCTTTTTCCATAAAATAGAAAATAGAGGAATAAGGAATAAGGATCCAAACCATGCCCATGTTAAATTAGGTTGATTCCATCCCATTGCAGCAATGACTTCATCTGAAGTAGAGTCAAAAATGCCGTAATATAACGCCAATGATGGTAGGCAAAGAAAGCCTACCATCGCGAACATTACCCAAAAGAGATTGGAATTGAGAAAATTATACAGCTTTCTCATAAAGCCTCCATTTTTGGTTATAAATTATTTATTTAATTTGACTTCACGTACCCAACGATCAATTAAACCACTGCGAATATCAGAAGATCCAAATTTATCAAAATCATATTTAATTAAATTTAGCTCATTTGATTTTAATGCGTAAGGAGAACCTTTAGCATGAACATTAGTTAAGATATGGTGAGATTGCCCTTTTTCCCAAGATAGTTCTTGAGACTCTTTGGACATTGCCCAATCGACAAATAATTGAGCATTTTTTAAATTTCTAGCATTCTTGATAATACTTACTCCACCTAATTCATAACCTGTTCCTTCACAAGGAACAATGACCTCAATTGGTGCTCCATTTTGTTTTTCAAAAGAATAGTTTTGTAGGAAACCAATACCGATAGTTGTCTCTCCTCGTGCTAAATTATGTGCTGGTGCAGTCCCCGCTTTAGGGTATTGTGAAATGTTTTTATCAAGCTCTTTTAGATATTTAAAAGCCTCATCTTCTCCCCAAAGTTGTACAAAAGTGGCTATTGCAGTATAGGCAGTACCGGCACTTTGTGGATCTGAAATTTGGATTTCATTTTTGAATTTTGGATCTAATAAATCTTTCCAGCATTTTGGGGTTTCAGTAATACCTAGCTTTTTCAATTTTTCGGTGTTTACACCAAAACCTAACACTCCCATATAAACAACAGAACTGTAGTTACCTTTACGGCGACCAGGATCTTTAAATTCTGGCATAACTTCATTGAGCATTGGTGATTGATATGCAGTTAATAAATCCATTTCGGCAGCTTGTGAATGAGTATCAAACGTTCCACCGTACCATACATCTGCTTGTGGATTGTTTGTTTCAGCTTTCATTTTTGCTAAGGTGCTTCCAGAGCTGTTACGGACAAATGTTGTATTAACGTCATATTTTTTAGAAAAAGCTTGGACTTGAGTTTCACAGACTGAATTTTGTGCGCTGCAGTACACAACTAATCGCCCTTCTGCAACTGCTTGACTAGAAAAGAATACGCTACTGAATAAAGTTGCTGATGTGGATACGGCTAACGCAATTTTTGAGAGTTTCATTTCAACACTCCTGTGTTTTTGATGTCGAGGTAACGCACTTTTGTTGATGTGCGTTCTGATGATAGTGATAGGCTCGCGTCGTAAGGACACGAGCCATCAATATAAGAAAAGTGCGGTGAGAAAAATACAAGAATTTTCGACCGCACTTTAGCGTGTTATTTCGCTAATTTAACGTCTTGAACCCATTTTTCAATTAAGGCTTTGCGTTGTTCGGCAGCGCCGTATTTTTCAAAGTCATAATTGATAAGGTTCAATTTGTTTGGATCGAATGCCGTTGGAGATTGCTCTGCCGTTGTGTTGGTTAAGATTTGTAAGGATTCACCTTGTTTCCATGCCAATTCTTGACCTTCTTTAGATAACGCCCAATCCACGAATAATTTTGCGTTGTCGATATTACGTGCGCCTTTTAAGATGCTCACGCCGCCTAACTCATAGCCGGTGCCTTCACATGGCACCACGAGTTCCAATGGCGCACCATTGCGTTTTTCAAGGGCGTAATCGTGTAAGAAACCGATACCGACAACCGCTTCACCGCGGGCGGCATTACGGGATGGGGTGACACCGGATTTGGTGTATTGGGAAACATTCGGATGTAAAGCTTTTAAGAAATCAAAGGCTTTGTCTTCGCCCCAAAGTTGTACGAACGTGGCAAGCGCAGTATAGGCTGTACCGGCACTTTGTGGGTCAGCAATTTGTACTTCGCCTTTCAAACGTGGATCCGTTAAGTCTTTCCAGCATTTTGGCACTTCTTTGATGCCTAATTTTTCAAGACGTTCTGTGTTCACGCCGAAACCTAAAATCCCCATGTAAATGGCGGATACGTAGTTGCCTTTAGTTTTTGCTGGATCACGGAAACGTTCTACGATTTGATCAATGTGTTTAGATTTGTAAGGTTCGATTAAACCCAATTCAGCGGCTTGCGCTTGTGGGTCGAATGTACCGCCGAACCACACGTCTGCTTGCGGGTTATTTTTTTCTGCTTCTACTTTGGCAAAGGTACTGCCTGAGCCGTTACGAATAAAGGAGGTTTTAACATCATATTTTTCACCGAAGGCTTTCGTAGTGGTTTCGCATAAAATGTTCGTCGCACTACAATACACGACTAAACGTCCTTGTGCCGTTGCGGCTTGTGATACGAATAACCCACTGGCCAAAAGTGCGGTTGAAATTGCAAGAGAAAGTGATTTTAGTTTCATGTTGTACCTCTTTATTGTTCATAAAATGAAAATGTAATATGAAATGCGCTCAAGCAAGTGCTTTCAAGGTTTGCATGTTACATAAAATACCCCTTAATTAATGTGAGAAGTCTCACAAAACGAAGAATTTTATGAGCGAATATGTTGCGTAAAAAATTAATTGTAGAAAAATTGTTTGTAAATGGATCTATTTATGTCAAAAAAAGGCTTTTTTCTTTATAATTTCGCCAATTTATTTACCTTAATGAGAGAAAGGGAAACGGTATGTCAGATCATCAAATATCATCTTGTATTATTATCGCCATTGCAGGCGCTTCGGCTTCAGGAAAAAGTTCTATTGCCTCTACGGTGCACAAAGAGCTTTGTCATGAATTAGGCTGTGAAGAAATCGGTATTATTGCAGAAGATAGTTATTACAAAGATCAAAGCCACTTAGAGATGTCTGAACGGGTTAAAACGAATTATGACCACCCAAATTCTATGGACCGTGATTTGCTCATTACCCATTTGAAAGCCTTAAAAGCCGGCAACGCCGTTGATATTCCCGTGTATAGTTATGTGGAGCATACCCGAACCGATGAAGTGACCCATTTCACGCCAAAACGTATTGTGATTTTAGAGGGGATTTTATTACTCACAGACGAGCGTGTACGCCAGTTGGCAGATATTTCCGTGTTTGTGGATACGCCGTTAGATATTTGCTTTATTCGTCGTTTACAGCGTGATATGGAAGAACGTGGTCGCACCTTGCAATCCGTCATTGATCAATATCGTGCTACTGTTCGTCCGATGTTCTTGCAATTTATCGAACCCTCTAAACAACACGCTGACATTGTGATCCCTCGCGGTGGTAAAAACCGTATTGCTATCAATATGTTAAAAGCGCAAATTATGCAATTATTAAGCCAAAAATAGGAGCCTGGCATGAGATTATGTGATACTGACATTGAACGTTATCTGGATGAAGGCTTGATTTCTCTGAGTCCGCGCCCGTCTAACGATAAAATTAACGGGGCGACCATTGATGTTCGCTTGGGGAATTCTTTTCGCGTGTTTCGTGAGCATTCCGCACCTTACATTGATTTAAGCGGCCCGAAAGAAGAAGTGTCCGCACAGTTGGAATTGGTCATGAGCGATGAAATTATTATTGCTGATGATGAAGCCTTCTTTTTGCACCCAGGCATGCTTGCATTGGCGACAACCTTGGAGTCTGTGAAATTACCGGCCAACATTATCGGTTGGTTGGACGGACGTTCTTCTTTAGCGCGTTTGGGTTTAATGGTGCATGTGACGGCACACCGTATCGATCCAGGTTGGGAAGGCAAAATTGTGTTGGAGTTTTATAATTCCGGTAAATTGCCGTTGGCGTTGCGTCCGAATATGGTAATTGGCGCTTTGAGTTTTGAAGTGTTAAGTGGCGCGGCGGCACGTCCGTATAACAGCCGCAAAGACGCTAAATACAAAAATCAACAAAACGCGGTTGCCAGTCGCATCGATGAGGATAAATAAATGAAAAAGATCGCCTTGATGACATTGGTCGTGTTGTTGGCGATCTTGGCTTTTTTTTATGTTCAACTTAACAAACTCGAAAGCGCGGTGACAGCCAAATTGGCACAATATGAAACTGCATTTCACGCGTTTAATCTAGGTATTCTCCCGCAACCTTATATTTCCTTCGATAAAGTCCGGCATAACCGAATCAGTATTGAAAAACTGACAGGCAAGTTCCCCTTATCGGTACTGTTGTTCGGTGATGTCAAATTGCAGGAAATCGACATTCAAAATCTCAAACTCTCTGAAAATGCACAAAACGCGGCAACTATTCAAATGCGTTTTTCTGATTTTTCCTTGGATAATATTACTACCGACAACATTGCATTGAGTGGCGATAGTCAAATTGCGGTGGAATTAGCAAAACCACTGTACGGCAACAATCGCATTTTTAATTTTCATTTTATGAAAGGCGGTATTCAGCGCAGTGATGAGAGAAAGCTTGTCGCCTATTTTGATCATGTTGTTTTAAATGAAGAAAAGGTAGGCTTTGTTAAAACGACATTGGATTTATCCCAATACACCAAACATCTCACTGCAGATATTGATTCTTATTGTACGGCGCATTCACCTTGCCTCGCGCACGTGGATTATGTGAGCGAGCTGGAACAAAGTGCGGTCGCTTTTTCCGCTAAAAATTACCCTATCGAACGTCTATTAACTTGGCTTGCTTTCCCCAAAACCATGACGGGGTCCGCTGATGTGGAAATTGCCGTGCAATTTGCCCATTCTCAAATTATTAACGGCGAATTCTTTTTCGATGCCCAAAACGGCGAATTATTAGGTTTGAATCTGCTAGACTTGGCAGGACGGTATTTGCCGATCAATTGGAATGATTCGGAACTGAAAGATAAAACTGACTTAAACACCAAATATGACCATGTCGCCAGTCTTTTCAAACTTAATGGGCATCAACTGGACATTGAAAAAATATCGTTAAAAACCACCGCACTTTTAGGTGAAGGTTCGGGCATTGTGGATTTACAATCTATGCAATGTAACGTTGATTTAAATCTGCAGCCGACCGATAAAAAGTATGCGGAGTTCGTTTTGCCAATTCGCTTTTTTGATAGCTGCTATTCACCACAATATGAAGTGCGATTTGACAAAGACTTGCGCAATCAAATTAAACATCTGATTAAACGTAAATTAGGACAGTAATAATGGCGACTTTAGAAATCGTTCGGCGTCTGAAATTTTTTCGTGTCATTTTGCTGGCATTTGCTGGATTTGTCTTTAATACCACAGAGTTCTTGCCGGTCGCTTTATTGTCAGATATTGCCAACAGTTTTCACATTCCGGTGGAACAAGCCGGCTTGATGATCACGCTCTATGCTTGGATTGTGTCGCTCATGTCGTTGCCTTTTATGCTCATGACAGCAAAACTGGAGCGACGCAGTTTACTCATTAAATTATTGATTGTTTTTGTAGCAAGCCATGTGCTTTCTGTGTTGGCGTGGGACTTTTGGGTATTACTGCTTTCTCGCATCGGTATTGCTTTTACGCATGCGATCTTTTGGTCCATCACTACCTCACTTGCTGTTCGCGTTGCGCCAAAAGATAAAAAAGCGCAGGCTATAGGGTTATTGGCGATTGGCAGTGCTTTGGCGATGGTGCTTGGGTTGCCCCTTGGGCGGGTTATCGGGCAATATTTCGGCTGGCGCGAGGCGTTTGCCATTATTGCCGTGTTAGCGTTTACGATTTTAATTTTGTTTTATCGTTTCTTACCACATTTGGAAAGTCGTAATGCCGGCTCGTTGCGCAGTCTTCCGTTACTGATCAAACGCCCTTTATTACTTGGGCTTTATGCTTTAACCATATTGATTATTTCAGCACACTTCACGGCGTATAGTTATATAGAGCCTTTTATGGTGCGTATCGGTGAAATGAGCGATGCTGCCGCTACGGCGATTCTCTTGATTTTCGGGTTATCGGGCATTATAGCCAGTTTGCTGTTTAATCGCTTTTATCAACGTTCGCCTACCGTTTTTTTATTGGCTTCTATGGGCATTTTAATGCTTTCTCTTGTCTTATTGTTGCCGCTAAGCGAGAACCAATTTTCGATGTTTTTACTCGCATTTATTTGGGGGATTGGTATTTCGGGCATCGGTTTAAGTTTACAAGTGCGCGTGTTACAACTGGCATCCGATGCAACTGATGTGGCCATGGCCATTTATTCGGGGCTATATAACATTGGTATAGGAGGAGGTGCGTTGTTTGGAAATCAAGTGATGCAACATCTTGGTTTAGCCAATATCGGTTTTTCCGGGGCGGCCTTTGCAGCTATGGGGTTACTGCTGTTTATTTATATTCATTTTCGCTATGGAAAAGCCAATAGCGGAAATAATCTCTAATAAAAAGAAGGAAATTTTATGAAAAAATGGCTCTTGCAATTTGTTCAACTTGCGAAGCAGGCTTTGATTCGACACCCGGTTGAGCTTTTATTGGTGGCAATTTGTGGTGCAATCCCGATTTTTGCCCCTGAACCCAAGGCGATGATGGAGCGTTATGCCGACTTTTTGCTATGGGCGCCAATGGCGTTTATGTTGGTTAATTTGACCCATGGAAATAAATATTATCGTTTGAGTATTTTTATTCCTATCGCGTTTGGAGTGTTGGCGACATTGGTTGATCTTAACGATTTCACACAAAGTGCGCGTTTCGGTATTTTAAACCTTGCCGTATTAGTAATTTTCTTGTGTAAAAACGTGGCAAAAAACAACCGCACTTTTATGAGCATCTTGCTCAATAATATGCTCAATGCTGTGATTGCCACATTGTTTGCGCTGATCATCGGTGGAATAGGCAACGGATTGGCAGCAGCCATTCAAGCATTATTCCATGTGGATATGTATGCCTTGTCGATGTATTCTCGGATTTGGTTAGTGACGTGGTGGTGGATTTTCCCACTGGCATATTTAAGTTTGTCGCAACGAGAAAATCTCTTTAGCGGGCGTTTTAATGAATTAAGCAAGATTCTGCTAAACTGGATTTTATCCCCTGCGTTGGTGATTTATACTCTGATTATTTACGCTTATGCAGTGTCGATTTTGATCCAAGGTAAAATGCCGGAAGGCATGATCGCCAATGTGGCATTTCCTTATTTGATGTTTGGCATTGTGCTTTATACCTTGCAAATCCTGTTGGATAACGAAAAATGGCAGAAGTTTTATCGTCTGTTGCCGTGGCTCAATTTATTGCCGTTGGTGATGTTGTGGTATGCCATGTCTATTCGCATTCAGTATTATGGCTTGACCCAAGATCGCGTGTATTTACTCATGGGGGCTGTGGTTCTTGCATTATGGAACTTCATTTTGCTCGTGCCGAAAATTAGACAATATCGTCTTCTTGCCGGCGTGCTGTTGCTAGCGTTATTAAGTAATGCTTTTGTGATTGACGCAAACCAAATCGCTTACGAAGATCAATTGGCTCGTTTTGATAATTTTGTAAAAACTCAACAATTATTAGATAGCAATGGCAAATTAACTGAAGAGCACATTAAACAATGGACAGCGACTCGAGGAAATGATGCTAAATTGTCTGATGAATTTCGCAATAGAACTTATGCAGTGTTGTTACGAGCAGATGAACAATGGGTTGAGGAATTCAAACAACATTATGGTATTCCGAAAGAAAAATCGCTTTATGAATGGTTGCCTGAATCGAATGGTTATCAAGAGGAATTAGTGTCTTATTTTGAGATTGAAAATAAACAAGAGCAGTTTATGGACATTCAGAATTACAACCGTTTCCTGTGGCTTAACGGTGAAGTAGCAGATCGTCGATTTACCATTAGTGAGCTTAATTCAAAAGAAGATGATTGTCAGATTGGATTGGAAGCGGTTTTAGATTCGCACGGCAAATTAAATGGTGCTTATGTCAAATGCGGAGATTTCTTGCGCAACAATAACCCGCCGGATTTTTTGTTAAAAATACAACGAAAAGAGGGTGGAGAATACGTTACATGGAATCTTGATGCCTATTTGCGTGATTTGTTTGCCCGACACAATTTGGATATTCACAAAAAATACACTAAAAATGAGTTGGCCATCTTAACAAAAGACGCTAAACCTTATGTAGTACTAGGTGACGTAGTGGTCTTTTTTGATTATTTAACTATTGAATATGACGAAAGAGGTGACTACAAAGGTTATGCCGCACAACGGCTATCCATTAACGGCGTATTCTATAAATAGAAGATAAAAAAGTGCGGTGATTTTTCACCGCACTTTTTGTTTATCGTTTTGCTTTCTTAATAAACTTCATCAAACGTTTACGTTTACGTAATTGGTTCGGCGTGAGTTTATTGCGTCTGCCGGCAAACGGATTGTTGCCTTCTTGGAATTGCAGACGAATCGGCGAGCCGATAATTTTCAAGCTACGACGGAAATGGTTGGATAAATAACGCTTGTAGGAATCCGGCAGTTTATCCACTTGGTTGCCGTGAATCACGATAATCGGCGGGTTGTAACCACCCGGGTGGGCATATTTCAATTTCACCCGACGACCGCCAATCATCGGCGGTTGATGCTCATCCACCGCAATTTGCAGAATGCGGGTAAGCATGGATGTGGTCATTTTCTGCGTCGCACATTCGTAGGCTTCTTTGACCGAATCAAATAAATTACCAACACCGCTGCCGTGTAAGGCTGAAATAAAGTGCACGCGGGCAAAATCAATAAAATCTAAACGACGATCGAGTTCGGATTTCACGCGATCTTTGACATCGGTGTCTAATCCATCCCATTTGTTCACCACAATTACCAGAGAACGGCCGGCATTTAAAATAAAGCCGAGGAGGGACAAGTCTTGGTCGGAGATGTTCTCACGGGCGTCAATAACCAATAGCACTACGTTGGCGTCTTGAATGGCTTGTAATGTTTTGATTACAGAGAATTTTTCTACCGCTAAATGCACTTTACCGCGTTTACGCACACCGGCTGTGTCGATTAACGTGTAATTTTGGCCATCACGCTCCATTGGGATGTAAATACTGTCGCGGGTGGTGCCTGGCATATCGTAAACCACCACGCGATCTTCACCTAAAATGCGGTTAGTCAAAGTGGATTTGCCTACATTCGGGCGACCTACAATGGCGATTTTAATGTTTTGTTTATCCGGTGTTTGTTCTTGCGCCAGTTCTTCATCTAAAAGTGCGGTGTCTTCTTCGTTTGAAAAATCGAAATCT
The DNA here is from genome assembly GCF_018128305.1 of Aggregatibacter sp. oral taxon 513. Taxonomy (NCBI): domain Bacteria; kingdom Pseudomonadati; phylum Pseudomonadota; class Gammaproteobacteria; order Pasteurellales; family Pasteurellaceae; genus Aggregatibacter; species Aggregatibacter sp. oral taxon 513. Next base: position 1,328,369 of record NZ_CP072381.1, on the reverse strand, counting down.
TCATCCCATTCGTCAAATTCAGTCGTTTCAGAAGAAACATCCGTGGTTTCGACCGAACTTTCTTCTGTTTTTTCTGCGTCTTCTGCCATTTTTTCTGCTAATGGGGTAAGCACTTGCTCCATTAAGCTCGCGATACCACGGCCTTGAGAGGCGGCAATTTGCGCAATTTCACCTAAGCCTAATTGATAGAACTCTGCGCAGTGGGAATCAGCATCAATGCCGTCCACTTTGTTGGCAACCACCACGGTGGTTTTGTTTTGGCGTTGGCGCAAATAGTTTGCAATGCCGATATCTGCTGACGTTAAGCCGGCACGGGCATCCACTAAGAATAAAACGATGTCTGCTTCTTCAATGGCAAGCAACGATTGCTCCGCCATTTTTTCTTCTACGCCTTCTTCCGTGCCGTCGATACCGCCGGTGTCAATGACGATGAAATCGTGTCCGGCAAGATGCGCTTGGCCATATTTACGGTCGCGCGTCAGACCGGGAAAATCAGCGACTAATGCATCACGGGTGCGGGTGAGACGATTGAATAGGGTTGATTTGCCCACATTTGGGCGACCCACCAAGGCAACTACGGGAGTTGTCATAAAAACCTCTTATAAATGAATGTGCCATGGGATCATTGATATCGGCACTTGAAAAATGACCGGCATTATAGCGGATTTTGCTCATGATGAGAAATGACACGGCTTTTGCGGAGGTATTTATTTTTAAAAGTGTCTTGAAAAATTCTACGGAAGAATGTGAATTCAAAGATAAATGCAGGTAAGAATGATTTTATTGATAAAATTGGCGGAACGGACGGGACTCGAACCCGCGACCCCCTGCGTGACAGGCAGGTATTCTAACCAGCTGAACTACCGCTCCGAATTAGAATAGATAAAATTGGCGGAATGGACGGGACTCGAACCCGCGACCCCCTGCGTGACAGGCAGGTATTCTAACCAGCTGAACTACCACTCCGCACAGGTGAGGTGCATAATAATGGCGACGGAGCATTCCGTCAACTTTTTTTTTCTCTTTGGGGCTCACTTGTTTAATCGGTGAACGATTTGTTTAGTGCAAGGTTTCTTCTTGAGATTGGCGCGTCCACAAGCAATTATCTTTGCTCTTTTTATTGATTAATTTGAGGTATTCCAAATGCGCCTGCAACTCGTCTTCAGTGGGGGTAAGTAAGCGTAAATTGTGTGAAAAAGCCACCGCACTTTGTATCTGCTGTTCGTTAACCTGTTGAATAATTTCTGATTCGTTTTCATCAAAAAGACTGGTTTGCCCGCCTGTCATGGCAAGGTAAACGTCTGCTAGAATTTCCGCATCCAGTAACGCGCCGTGCAGGGTTCGTTTACTGTTATCAATGCCTAAACGGTTACATAGTGCATCCAAGTTATTTTTCTTACCCGGATACATTTGACGCGCCATCGTGAGGGTATCGGTCACTTGGCAAATATCGTTGGTTTTTATCGGTAAATTGAGTTTGGCAAATTCATAATCCATGAACCCTACGTCGAAGGGCGCGTTGTGAATCAACAACTCAGCACCTTTAATATACTCAATAAATTCATTGGCAATTTGACTGAAATCCGGTTTATCCGCAAGCATTTCATCGGTGATGCCGTGTACTTTAATCGCTTCAGGATCAACGGGACGATTTGGCTTGATGTAAATATGAAAATTATTACCGGTGTAACGACGATTGATCATTTCCACCGCGCCGATTTCAATAATGCAATGGCCTTCATAGTGGGCGCCTAACTGGTTCATACCGGTGGTTTCCGTATCCAGTACAATCTGGCGATTCGGGTTAATTTGAATACTCATAACTTGACTTTTTATCCGCAAAAATTTCGGGTATTATCGCCCCATTTAAAATAAATTAGTAGTCAATATGCGCAAACAAATTGAAATTTTCACCGATGGATCTTGCCTTGGCAATCCTGGCCCGGGCGGCATTGGCATTCTGTTACGTTACAAACAACATGAAAAACAACTGTCCAAAGGTTTCTTGTTAACCACCAATAACCGCATGGAATTATTGGCCGTGGTGGAAGCGTTAAATAGTTTGAAAGAACCTTGCGACATTCATTTATACAGTGATAGTCAATACATGAAAAACGGCATCACACAATGGATTTTCAACTGGAAGAAAAACAATTGGAAGGCGAGTAGTGGCAAACCGGTCAAAAATCAAGATTTATGGATTGCGTTAGATCAGGCTATTGCTCGCCACAATGTGGATTGGCGCTGGGTAAAAGGGCACGCGGGACATCGTGAAAATGAAATTTGTGATCAACTGGCAAAACAAGGCGCCGAAAATCCGACATTGAATGATGAGGGCTATCAGCCGGAAACGTAAATCTTCTTAAAAACAGACCGCACTTTATACGATAAAATATAAAGTGCGGTTTGTTTTTTCTGTGTTTTTAATTATTGTCGTTGGACGTATGTGCGATAGCTAAAAATTCCTCAAAAAACGTTGGGAATGTTTTGGCTGTACAGTCCGGATCCAAAATGGTGACCGGCGTGTCAGATAACGCCACCAAGGCGAAACACATTGCCATGCGGTGATCGTTATAGGTTTCGATTTCTGCGGCCTTAAAATCTGTTAATTTTAAGGGTTGAATACGAATAAAATCTTCGCCTTCTTCCACGTCAGCACCCACTTTGCGTAGTTCGGTTGCCATGGCGGTTAAGCGATCCGTTTCTTTCACCCGCCAGTTGTAAATGTTACGAATCACGGTTTCCCCGTCGGCAAACAACGCAGTCGTGGCAATGGTCATGGCCGCATCAGGAATATGGTTCATGTCCATATCCACACCGTGTAACAGAGCTTGTTCTGCTTCAATGAAATCCTCGCCCCAGGTGATTTTTGCCCCCATTTTTTCTAACACATCAGCAAATAAACGGTCGCCTTGAATACTGTTTTTGCCGATGCCTGTGACTTTCACTTTGCCTTTAATGGCACCTGCCGCCAAGAAATAGGACGCAGAGGAGGCATCGCCTTCTACCAAGAAAGTACCGGGTGATAGATAAGATTGTTTGCCTTTCACGATAAAGCGTTGATAGTTTTGGTTTTCAACTGCCACACCGAAGATTTTCATCATGTTAAGGGTGATGTCGATGTACGGTTTGGAAACTAAATCACCAACAATTTCAATTTCACTGTCGCCTTCTGCAAGGGGAGCTGCCATTAAAAGTGCGGTTAAAAATTGCGATGAAATGGAGCCGTCGATTTTAATCGAGGCACCACGCAAACCGGTGTTACGAATGGCAATCGGTGGGAACCCCTCGTTTTCTAAATAACGAATGTCGGCACCAGCCTGTAACAGCGCGTCGACTAAGTGCTGAATCGGGCGCTCTTTCATGCGCGGCTCGCCGGTTAAAATCACTTCATTTTGTGCGGAAGCGCCTTCACGCGCCAAACAAAGTGCCGCTGCTAACGGGCGCATGGCGGTGCCGGCGTTACCTAAAAATAACGCTAAACCGTCATGCCATTGAAAGGCGCCACCTAAGCCCTGTACCTCGCAGACGGATTTATCGTCAGACAGCGAATATTGCACGCCGAGGTGTTTTAAGGCGTTGAGCATATGGCGGATATCATCGCTGTCTAATAAATTCGTGACGTTGGTCGTGCCTTGAGCCAACGCAGCCAATAATAAGGCACGGTTGGACAGACTTTTCGAGCCGGGTAGGTTGATCGTGCCTTCCACATGATGGATCGGCTTAAGCGTAATGGAAGTGGCGTGTTGCATAAATCGTCCGTTATAAGCCTAAAATATCACTAAGTGCGGTTAAAAAACGCTGATTTTCTTCCGGCAAGCCGATGCTGATACGCAAATGGTTTGGCAAACCGTATCCAGCTAGCGGGCGCACGATCACGCCTTTGCGTAACAGTGCTTGATAAATCGGTGCGGCAGGTTGCTGCAAATCCAACATTACAAAATTGCCTTTGGACGGCACATAACGCAAGCCTTTTTCATCAAAGAAGTTTTGCAATAATTGCAAGCCGATTCGATTATTTTCTGCCACTTTGGCGACAAATTCATCGTCTTGAATGGCTGCGGTGGCTGCGGCAAGGGCAAGACTGTTGCAGTTAAAGGGTTGGCGTACACGATTTAACAAGCCCGCAATTTCTGTCGAGGAAACGGCATAACCGATGCGTGAACCGGCTAATCCATAGGCTTTGGAAAGGGTGCGGCACACGATCAGGTTCGGATATTTTGCTAATAAACCGAAAGAATCCACCCGTTCGCTCTGCTCGGTAAATTCTACATAGGCTTCGTCCAATGCCACGATCACTTGCGGTGGCACTTGGGCCAAAAAGCCAGAAATTTCTACCGCACTTGAGAAGGTGCCTGTCGGGTTATTTGGGTTGGCGAGGTAAATTAATTTTGTTTTTGGCGTGATGGCGTTTAGAAAAGCTGCCAAATCGTTACCGTAATTTTTTGCCGGAATTTCTACCCGTTTGGCATTCAAGGCTTGACTAATCAACGGGTAAACAATGAAGCCGTATTGAGAATAAATCACTTCGTCCTGCTCGGAGGCAAAGGTGTGGGCGATGAGTTCAATTAAATCGTTAGAACCGTTACCAAGCGTGATTTGTTCAGGCTGTAAGCCGAATTTTTTAGCTACTGCTTGTTTGAAATAAAATCCGTTGGAGTCGGGGTAAAGATGAAGGTTGTCTAATTGTGCTTGGATAGCTTTTTTAGCACTGGGCGGTAAACCGAACGGATTTTCGTTGGATGCGAGTTTGATGATGTTTTTAATGCCTAATTCGCGTTCTAATTCTTCAATAGGTTTGCCGGCTTGATAAGGTGAAAGCGCTTTTACGCCTGCATTGGCACGATCAAGATATTGCATAAGATGCTCCGAGTAGTCATAAAGAAAAAGAAAGTGCGGTAGATTTTTACGATAAATTTCGACCGCACTTTTAAGAGGGTTATGCGTTTTCTTTCGCAAATTTTTGCATAAATTGAATCAATGCTTGTACGCCTTCAATCGGCATGGCGTTATAAATGGACGCACGCATACCGCCTAACACTTTGTGTCCTTTTAACGCTTGTAACCCTGCTGCGGTGGCTTCCGCAACGAATTTTGCGTTCAGTTCGTCATTACCGGTCGTGAAGGTGACATTCATTAAAGAGCGGTTGGCTTTTGCCACGTTATTTTGGTAGAAATCGCTACCGTCTAAATAATCGTACAACAATTTGGCTTTTGCCTGATTGCGTTGTTCGATTTCCGGTAAGGCACCGATAGACAATAAATGTTTGAACACTAAAGCACATAAATACCACGCGAACGTTGGTGGCGTATTGATCATGGAATCGCTGTTTTTCTGCGTTTCATAATTCCAAATGGATGGCGTGGCTTTACGGGCTTTGCCAATTAAATCATCACGCACGATAACAATGGTGATCCCTGCCGGGCCAAGGTTTTTTTGCGCGCCGGCGTAAATTAAGCCGAATTTGCTGATGTCTATTTTGCGGGAAAGAATGGTAGAGGAGAAATCGCCCACTAAGACAGCGTTACCAACGTTCGGCACATCAAAAATTTCCACGCCACTGATGGTTTCATTCGGGCAGTAGTGAACGTAATCGTATTGTTCGGCAATATCGCTAAAATCGAGAGATTTGACTTTGAGTTCATCGCCCGCTTCTAAAATGTTGATTTCGTCAATTTCACCAAAAGAGCGGGCCTCTTTCGCTGCGGTGGCAGACCAGTGTCCGCTGTTTAAATATAACGCTTTACCATTTTCACGCAATAAGTTCATTGGGATGGCAGCGAATTGACCGCGTGCACCACCTTGTAGAAATAACACTTGGTAGTTTTCAGGAATGTTATAGAGTTTGCGAAAATCCGCTTGGGATTGGGCGATTAATTCCATGAACAATTTTCCGCGGTGACTCACTTCCATAACCGAGGTGCCTTGCCCCTGCCAATTTAATAATTCTTGTTGTGCTTGTTCTAAAACCGCTTTGGGCATCATTGCCGGACCGGCACTGAAATTAAATACGTTTGCCATGGGATTTCCTCTGATTTAGTGAAAAATTGACTTCAGTTTTATCACCTCACCGTTTTCTAATCAATGATTTTTACGGAAATTTTTTGAATTTATCGGGAGGGGAAATAATCCCCTTTTAAAACAGGGAATTTTTTGACGAAATCTACAAAAAAGGCTACATTATCGCCAATTCATTTTTACTATAAGGGAGCAAATCAATGGAAAACGTCAACAAGTCTTTTCAGGATGTTTTGGAGTATGTGCGTATGTATCGCTTAAAAAATAAACTATTGCGCGATATGGACGATAACAATCGTAAGATTCGCGATAACCAAAAACGGGTGTTGTTGCTAGAAAACTTAGATCAATATATTCGTGATGATATGTCGATTCGAGATGTACGTACTATCATTGAAAGCATGCGGGATGATTACGAAAATCGTGTTGATGATTATATTATTCGCAACGCTGAATTATCTAAACAACGCCGCGAAATCAGTAGCAAAATGAAAAATCAAATTAATCCTTCCTGTGAATTTGCTAAAAAATCGTAAACCTTACTATTTAATTTAAAGAAACGCTGACTGAGTTCAGCGTTTTTTATGGGGTTTATTGAGAAAATAAGATAAAAATAGACCGCACTTTGAATCCCAAAATCAAAGTGCGGTCTTTTTTTAGGTGTTTTTAACCCACCACAAACGGCAGATAGCTGGCGCGGATAGCGAATGGGATGGACGTAATGATTACGCCAAGAACTAAAACGAGCATCAATGTTACTTTTCCGCCCCAGACTTTATATGGCAAATTCGGGTGAATGCGGCGCGCTTTCCATACCAGCGAAACCGGAAGAACCACGGCATAGAAAGCAAACATTTGACCCGCGTAACCTAACGCTAAAATGAAACCTTGTGGGTAGAACAACGCGAAGATGATTGGTGGGATGAACGTCATTAAACCCAAGGAAAAACGCCCTGCATTGATGTTAAAGGAACGTTTTAATAAGTCTTCAATACATTCTAATAAGCCAAGCCCCACGCCCAAGAATGAGGTGATTAACGCCAAGGTGGAGAAGATCTTCACGGCGTTTGCCATCATACTGCTTTGGGTGATGGTTAAGGTGGCGGTGACTAAGCCGTTCAACGTGGCATCTTGTTGCAAGATTTGTAGAAACTCATTTTGTGTGAGCAAACCGTGGGTGGAGAGTTGCCATAAAATGTAGGCGAACAAGGTGATACCGGAACCCACTAAAATGGATATGCGTAAGGCTTTGACATTACCGCCGAGGTATTTGTTTAAGCTTGGAATAGAACCGTGGAAACCAAACGCGGTGAAAAATACCGGGCTGGCGGAAATGATCAGCGCATTATCAATGGGCATTGCCATCAAGTTGTCGAGTTTAATTTCCGGCAACATCAAACTTAACACCATCACGAATGTGGCAATCATCACAAAGAACAACACGCGGTTAATTTTATCTACGCTGTGCGTACCGATAATGATAAACGCGCCAAAGAAAAGGGTGAAAATCAATACGGCGACTTTGCCGGAGGTATCACGATCAACGATGGTTGGCAGTGTATCGGTCAACAAAGAACCGCCGCCGCTGATGTAGGCGGCAATGAGCGCGTATAAAAAGACAATTAATACAGCGGTGGAAACAATCCGTCCCGGGCGACCGAAATATTGCTCTGCCAATGTGCCGATGCCGGCGTCACTTGGTGCAGTTTGGTAAAGTTCAACGAACAGCAACGCACTAAAGGTTAAAAGCGTCCAAAGCCCAAGTAGAAGAAATAAGGTGGCGCCAAAACCAATGCCGGCGGCGGTTAACGGCATGGCTAACATGCCTGCGCCAATCATGGTACCTGCTACGAGCAGCGTACTTCCCACTGTTTTATTCATAGATGTTCCTTATTGTGTATTTAAAAATTGACACTGATTGTATTGTAAATTTTACACTATGTAAAATAAAGAATGTGATATGACTCACAAAATGTTAATTTTCTATGAAGTTTTAGAGTGGTTTGTCTATGTTTTGGAACCTTGATTTACTAATGAACCTTTGCCATGATATGGATAAATGACTTTCAAAAGCTTGATGTATGACATATCAAAACAACATTATGCTTTTGGTTGTTGTGTAATGAATTGTTTACGGTGTAATGGTGAAATCACGTTATTGGATTAAAATAGTGAGATGGTAGTTATTTGAAAGGACAGGAAAATACCCGTCATTAAGGATATTTCTAGGTTAAAGTGCGGTTAGAAAAACGAATGGATTTTTAACCGCACTTTTGGCTTTATAAAAGAAGCATCAAGAAATGTCGGGGAATTGCTCTTGCATTAAGGCTTCAAAATCGGTGCAACCGCCAATGGATTTGTCATCAATTAATACCTGTGGCACAGTTTGTACCGGTTTGCCGATAATTTTTGCAATGTCTTCTTTTGTCATGCCCTGTTCGATGATGTCGATGTAACGATAATCAAAATTTTCCACGGCATTTTTTAGTTTTTCGGCTAAGTTTTTCGCACGTACGCAATACGGGCAACTTAAACGCCCATAAATAGTAACAAACATAATTTTTCCTTGTTGTGATTAATCAGTAGCACGATTCTACGACCTCTCTAAAAAAGAATAAAGGGGTTTTGGGGAGGGCGAGTAATTAGTGTAAGATAGGAACAAATTTGATATTTGTTACAGTAAGGAATGTTTATGTCTGAGAAAAAACTCACTTCTTCGACGTTAGATTGTATTTTAGCCCACCGTTCAATTCGTCAATTTATTCATGAACCCGTATCTGACAAGGTGATTGAGCAGCTTGTAAATGCGGCACGTTTTGCTTCTACATCTAACCATTTGCAATGTGTTTCTATCGTGCGTATCACTGATCCGGCTATTCGTGAGCAAATGATGGCGTACAGTTCCAATCAGGAATATGTGAAATCCGCACCGGAGTTTTGGGTGTTCTGCGTTGATTTCCATAAACATAAACAAATTTGCCCAACAGCACAGTTGGATTATGCGGAAGTGTTGCTCATCGGTGCGGTGGATACCGGTATCATGTCGCAAAATGTCTTGTTAGCGGCGGAAAGTTTAGGACTCGGTGGTGTGTATATCGGTTCTTTGCGTAATGAAATGGAAGCGGTCGGCAAGTTGTTAAATCTGCCGGAACATTGTTTACCGATGGTTGGCATGTGCTTGGGATATCCGGATCAGGAACCACCGACTAAACCACGTTTGCCGAAAGAAACCTTGTTCTTTGAAAACGCCTATCAGCCGTTGGATACCGCCAAACTTGACGAATATAACGCCACCGTCGCGGAATATTATCGTCAGCGTAGCAACATTGACATGGATTGGTCGCGTAATGTGATTAAGAGTTTGGATAAACCGATTCGGCCGAAAGTGTTGGCTTATTTGCAACAACAAGGTTTCATTAAAAAGTAATTTTGTATGAAGTTGTTAATGTTGTGTCGTGAGCCGCGTTTATATAGCTGTCAGCGGCTAAAACGTGCGGCGGAAGAAAACGGGCATCAAATGGATATTTTGGATCCGAATCGTTGCTTAATAAAACTCCGTAAAAATCCACCGCACTTTGCGTTGTATTACCAGGCAGATCCTGAAAGTGAAGCACAATTATTACCGCAATATGATGCGGTCTTGCCTCGTTTTGGCACGACCAGTATGCTCATGGGCTGTCGCGTGTTGCACTATTTTCAGGCATTGGGTATTCCTTGTCTGAATAATGTAGAGGCTTTTCGTCATGCTCGAGATAAGTGGCTGAGCCTGCAGATGTTATTACAACATGGCATCGCGGTGCCGGATTCTTTACTTGCCGGCATGGAAGTGGAGGCCAATCATGCGGTGCAACACATTGGCGCACCGACCATCTTGAAAACCTTAAGCGGTTCGCAAGGTATCGGTGTGATTTTGGCGGAGCGGGCACAAAGTGCGGTCAGTATTTTGGATACATTAAAGCAATCGGATGTACCCGTGTTGTTGCAAGAATTTGTAACGGAAGCCAACGGCACCGATTTACGCTGTTTCGTGATTGGCGGACGGGTAGTTGCCGCGATGCAACGTGTCGGGCAGAACGGCGAGTTTCGCGCAAATTGCCACCGTGGTGCCACTGCGGAAAAAGTGATACTGACCGAACAGGAAAAGCAAATCGCTTTAAATGCCACGAAAGCCTTGGGCTTGGATGTTGCCGGGGTGGATTTAATTCGTTCGGCAAATGGCCCGTTGGTGCTGGAAGTGAATGCCAGCCCGGGGCTTGAAATGATTGAGAAAACCAGCGGTATTAATATCGCGTTGCAGATGATTTTATATTTAGAGCAGAAAACCCGTAATCAAGTGGGAGTAATAAAATGATTATTTATTTACATGGTTTTGATTCCAGCAGCCCCGGTAATCATGAAAAAGTCATGCAGTTAAAATTTATTGATGACGACGTGCGTTTTATCAATTACAGCACATTACACCCGCGTCATGACATGACTTTTTTGCTGAATGAGGTGCATAAACTGGTGTCTGAATCGAAAGACGAAAAACCGTTGATTTGCGGTGTAGGGTTGGGTGGCTACTGGGCGGAGCGCATCGGTTTCTTGTGCGGCATTAAACAGGCAATTTTCAACCCGAATTTATTCCCGCAAGAAAATATGACGGGCAAGATCGATCGTCCGGAAGAATACGAAGACATCTCTACTAAATGCGTGGAAAATTTCCGCATGAAGAATAAAGGTCGCTGTCTGGTTTTTTTATCCGTTGAAGACGGCGTGCTGGATTCTAAACGTAGTGTGGAGGTTTTATCCCCGTATTACGACATTGTGTGGGATGAAAACGAAAGCCATAAATTCAAGCAAATTTCTCATCATTTACAGCAAATCAAGGCATTTAAAGAAGCGTAAGGTTTTGAGATAAAAAGAAGGGTAGCATTTCGCTACCCTTTATTTTTGTTTTTTAACCGAATTCCGGATTCTTGTTATTTAACGGGAAATTCGGCGGTAATTGTGGACTGGCATCATCTTCGCTCAGCGGCGCAATTTCCGGTTGCGTTTTAAATTCTTCTGCCGGCGTGGCATTTTTTTCTTTGCCTAATAATTGCGGCTGTAATTTTATAAAATTGCTGTTTGGCGCTAACCAAATGCCGGCAAATAAGCGGCTAAATTCCGGATCAAATTCATGATCTAAAATCGAGTCGTTTAACATGAAATAGCCTTTATCGGGCAACGCAATGTAACGCAATACATCGTTTGGTGAGAAATCCGGGAAAATAGCCTGCATGTCTTTTAGCCATAAATCACTTTTTGCTTTATCCGCTTTTAGAAATTCCATTTCTTTAATTAAGCTAATCGCAAAATTTTTACCTTCAACGGGCTTTTCATATTTGAAGGAAAGCATGATAGGCAATTGATTTTCCTGATATGTACCATCTTCGGTCGCCAAATCAATGGAATAAACCAAGAACGGCCCCCAGTTATAGTCGGCAGTGCCCACATTGACCCAATGGGCTGAAAGTGCGGTAGGAAATAAGCTTAAAATAAACAGCAGCGATTTTAATTTCATAAACAATCCGTCATAAAAATTTATGTGGGCGATTATAGCAAAAAAGACGGGAAATGATCCCGTCTTCTTCATTCATAACTTAATTTAACGCATCACGTTATTTTAAGCTGCCCACCATATCTTCCGGACGCACCCATTTGTCGAAGTCTTCCGCAGAAACTAAGCCAAGATTAATGGCTTCTTCGCGTAAGGTGGTACCGTTTTTGTGTGCAGTTTTCGCAATTTTCGCCGCATTTTCATAACCGATATGGGTATTAAGTGCGGTGACCAACATCAATGAATTTTCAAGTTGTTGTTTAATGCGTGGGTAGTTCGGTTCAATACCGGTTGCGCAGTGTTCGTCGAAAGAAACACAGGCATCTGCCAACAATTGAGCGGATTGTAAGAAGTTCGCAATCATTACCGGATTGAATACGTTCAATTGGAAGTGACCTTGAGAACCAACGAACGCGATAGTGGTGTCGTTACCAAACACTTGTGCGCACACCATGGTCATGGCTTCACATTGGGTTGGGTTGACTTTACCCGGCATGATGGAAGAACCCGGTTCATTTTCAGGGATTAAAATCTCACCGATACCGGAGCGCGGGCCGGACGCCAATAAACGGATGTCGTTAGCAATTTTGAACAAGCTCATAGCAAGTTGACGTAATGCACCGTGAGTTTCCACGATAGCATCATGTGCTGCCAACGCTTCAAATTTATTTTCTGCGGTAATGAACGGAAGACCGGTGAATTTAGCAATGTATTCAGCCACTTTCACATCATAGCCTTTCGGGGTGTTCAAACCGGTACCCACTGCCGTGCCGCCAAGGGCTAATTGGCGTAAGTGCGGTAGGGTATTTTTCAGTGCAAGTAAACCGAAGTGTAATTGCGCTGCATAGGCAGAGAACTCTTGACCTAATGTTAATGGGGTTGCATCCATTAAGTGCGTACGACCGATTTTCACCACGTCTTTAAAGGCTTCAGATTTTGCTGCAAAGGTTTTTTGTAAACGTTCTACGGCAGGAATAGTGGTTTCGACAACTTTTTTGTATGCGGCAATATGCATTGCGGTTGGGAAGGTATCGTTGGAAGATTGGGATTTGTTCACATCATCATTCGGGTGAATAATGGATTTTTCGCCCAATTTGCCACCGTGTAAAACGTGAGCACGGTTTGCCACCACTTCGTTCACGTTCATGTTGGATTGTGTACCGGAACCGGTTTGCCAAATTACTAACGGGAATTGATCGTCTAATTTATTTGCTAAAATTTCATCGCAAGCTTGTGCGATTAAATCACGTTTTTCAGCAGGCAACACGCCTAAATCATGGTTGGCGAATGCCGCCGCTTTTTTCAAATAACCAAAGGCTTCGATGACTTCATGTGGCATAGATGCCGCAGGACCGATTTTGAAATTGTTGCGGGAGCGTTCGGTTTGAGCAGCCCAGTATTTGTCTGCCGGAACTTGAACTTCACCCATGGTGTCTTTTTCAATACGAAATGCCATTGTAATTACCTCTTATTGATTATTAATGAAAAGTCAACCAGATTTTAACACCGCCTGACTCATCTATGAACTGAAATTACAAACAGAAAATCGGTTTTGTGACTTAGATCATAAAGTGCGGTCCGTTGGCGGCGGAAAGGTTTCGGAAATTAACATTTTATATTTAGCCCGATTTCCGCTAAAATCTTGCAATTCATTTTTCCTAATTTGGACGTGTTATTTATGCCGAAAAACGCGCAATTTTACCTGCTTTCCGACAGATCTCCTGCGCAGTCAAATTTGTCTGCTGTGGAAAGCCTTGCTTGCGATTTAGCGGCATCCGCTTGGCGTTTGGGAAAACGTGTTTTATTGGTGTGTGAAAGTGAAACCCAGGCGCTCAATATTGATGAGGCGTTGTGGCAAAGAGAACCCGACGAGTTCGTTCCGCACAACCTTTCCGGCGAAGCCACCACGTATGCCACGCCTATTGAAATTAGTTGGACGGGCAAACGCAATGCGCAAAGCCGTGATTTGCTGATTAATCTGCAACCGCAACTGCCGGAATACATTAATAGTTTTAACCAAATTATCGACTTTGTTCCTGTGGAGGAACAACCAAAAGCCTTGGCGCGTGAGCGTTATAAACAACTGAGACAGTTAGGCTGGGCGTTGAGCACGGAGCAGGCATAACGATATAAAAAAACTCCCATCTTTACCAAAGAGGAGGGTTACAAAAAACGCTTAAAAAACTGACCGCACTTTTATGAACGACATTACTTTCTACCAACGCTTTGAAGCCGATATTCTCGCCGGGCGCAAAACTATCACGATTCGAGATAAATCTGAAAGCCATTTTAAAGCAGGCGATATTCTACGTGTTGGTCGATTTGAGGATAATCAATATTTCTGCACGATTGAAGTGTTAAGTGCATCGCCGATTACCCTTGATGAACTGACGGAACAACATGCGAAGCAGGAGAATATGGGATTGGATGAATTGAAAGAAGTGATTCGGGAGATTTATCCGAGTGAAGAGCAGTTCTATATAATTGAATTTATATGCAAATAGATAAGATTAAATATAACAATTTATCAGCAAGGAAAAAAGAAATCTTTAATTTTCAAAAACTGGCTTCTATTTTTGCTGACTACGGTTTTAATTGCATTAAATTAAGTGATGATTGGGAGGGAGCAGATTTCCTTGCATATCAGGATTTAATTACATTAAAAGTTCAACTTAAATCAAGCATTATGATTTCTAAAAAATATCTCGATAAAGATTTATATATAGCTTTTCGCATAGATGATCGAGATATAAATTCTGATTGGTGTTTAATTAAACATGATATTCTTGTAAAAATTATCAAAGAAAAATTGAATTGGTTGAATACAAGCAGTTGGATAGAGAAAGGAATATATAGAGCGGGACAAGTGCCTAAAGGTATCTTATTAGAATTAGAGAAATATATTATTAATAATAAAGGTTATTTAAATCTATAATTATTGTAGGGTGGGCGAAAGCTCACCATTTCAATTAAATATCGGTGGGCTATAGCCTACCCGACAATAAAGAGAGCATCAATGACACAAAAATTCGAAATGGCAGACCGTTTTAATCCGTCTGCGGTAGAACAAGCCCTTTATCAACATTGGGAAGAGAGTGGTTATTTTAAACCGTCTGAAAATGAAAATGCGCCGAGCTATTGCATTGCAATTCCTCCACCGAACGTCACTGGTTCCCTACATATGGGGCATGCGTTCCAGCAAACTTTGATGGATACCTTAATCCGTTTTAACCGTATGGAAGGGCATAACACCTTATGGCAAGCGGGGACAGACCATGCGGGGATCGCGACCCAAATGGTGGTGGAACGTAAAATTGCCGCAGAAGAAGGCAAAACCCGCCACGATTATGGTCGTGAAGCGTTCATCAACAAAATTTGGGATTGGAAAGCCTATTCAGGCGGCACAATCAGCCAACAAATGCGCCGTTTAGGTAACTCCATCGACTGGGAACGTGAGCGTTTTACCATGGACGAGGGTTTATCCAATGCGGTAAAAGAAGTATTTGTTCGCTTGCACGAGGAAGGGTTGATTTACCGTGGCAAACGCTTGGTGAACTGGGATCCAAAACTGCACACCGCAATTTCCGATTTAGAAGTGGAAAACAAAGAGAGCAAAGGCTCCCTTTGGCATTTCCGTTATCCGTTAGCAAACGGTGCAAAAACGGCAGATGGTAAAGATTATTTAGTGGTGGCAACCACGCGTCCGGAGACCATGTTGGGCGATACGGCGGTGGCGGTGCATCCGGAAGATGAGCGTTATCAATCTTTAATCGGTAAAACGGTCGTTCTGCCACTGGCTAACCGTGAAATTCCGATTATTGCCGATGACTATGTGGATCGTGAATTTGGTACCGGTGTGGTGAAAATCACTCCTGCGCACGACTTTAATGACTATGAAGTGGGTAAACGTCACAGCTTGCCGATGGTCAACGTGTTAACCTTAAATGCGGATATTCGTGATGAAGCGGAAATTATCGGTACTGACGGCAAACCGCTTGCCGGCTATGAAGCAATGATTCCAGCTGATTTCCGTGGTTTAGAGCGTTTCGCTGCACGTAAGAAAATCGTGGCAGATTTTGAAGCGCTAGGTTTATTAGACGAAATCAAACCACACGATCTCAAAGTGCCTTATGGCGACCGTGGCGGTGTGCCGATTGAGCCGATGCTAACCGACCAATGGTATGTGAGCGTGAAACCGCTTGCTGATGTGGCGATTAAAGCGGTGGAAGACGGCGAAATCCAATTCGTACCGAAACAATATGAAAACCTTTACTTTTCTTGGATGCGTGATATTCAAGATTGGTGTATTTCTCGCCAACTTTGGTGGGGACACCGTATTCCGGCGTGGTATGACGCGGAAGGTAACGTGTATGTGGCACGTAACGAAGCAGAAGTGCGGTCAAAATACAACTTAGATTCTGCGGTTGAACTCAAACAAGATGAAGACGTGCTAGACACCTGGTTCTCATCAGGCTTATGGACGTTCTCCACTTTAGGTTGGCCGGAGCAAACCAAAGAACTCAAAATGTTCCACCCAACGGATGTGTTAATCACCGGCTTCGATATCATCTTCTTCTGGGTTGCGCGTATGATTATGTTTACGATGCACTTCGTGAAAGATGAAAATGGCAAACCACAAGTGCCATTCAAAACCGTGTATGTGACCGGCTTAATCCGTGATGAACAAGGTCAAAAAATGTCGAAATCGAAAGGTAACGTGCTCGATCCAATTGATATGATTGATGGTATTAGCCTTGAAGATTTACTTGAAAAACGCACCGGTAACATGATGCAGCCACAATTGGCAGAGAAAATCGCCAAAGCGACTCGCAAAGAGTTTGCTGAGGGGATTGCTGCTCACGGCACAGACGCATTGCGCTTTACACTAGCCGCATTGGCTTCAAACGGTCGCGATATCAACTGGGATATGAAACGCTTAGAAGGCTACCGCAACTTCTGTAATAAATTGTGGAACGCAAGCCGTTTCGTACTCACCAATGACAAATTAGATTTAAGCCAAGGCGAAATCGAATTCTCCGTGGCAGACCGCTGGATTCAATCCGAATTCAATCGCACAGTAGAAGCTTTCCGCAGCGCATTAAGCCAATACCGTTTCGACCTTTGTGCAAATGCGATTTATGAATTTACCTGGAACCAATTCTGCGACTGGTATTTGGAACTCACCAAACCGGTATTTGCCAACGGCAACGCAGCGCAAATTCGTGCAACAAGCCAAACCTTGGTTCATGTGTTGGAAAAATTGTTGCGTTTAACACACCCGCTCATGCCATTTATTACCGAAGAAATTTGGCAAAAAGTGAAAGGTTTCATGGGTATCAGCGCAGATAGCATCATGTTGCAACCTTTCCCGCGCGTGGAGGAAAACGCGTTTGATGCCGAGGCTGAAACAGAGATCAATTGGCTCAAAGAAGTGATTGTTGCCGTGCGTAACATCCGTGCCGAGTGCAACATTGCACCAAGCAAAGGCCTCGATCTGTTATTCCGTAATATTCCAGCTGACGAGCAAAAAATACTGGAAAAACAGACCGCACTTTTACAAGCCATGGCGAAGTTAGACAACGTCAGCGTACTTAAAGAGGGCGAACAAGCGCCATTAGCCGTAGCGAAGTTAGTCGGCAACACCGAAATCCTCGTGCCGATGGCAGGTTTCATCAATAAAGAAGCCGAGCTTGCCCGTTTAACCAGAGAGATTGAAAAATATCAAAACGAAGTTAAACGCATCGAAAGCAAGCTCAGCAACGAAGCTTTCGTCGCCAAAGCCCCGGAAGCGGTTATCGCCAAAGAACGCGAAAAACAAGCCGAATACCAATCCGGATTAGAAAAAATTCGTGAGCAGTATAAGGCGATTGAAGCGCTTTAACGCTAGCTATAAAAAACGTCGGTTTCTCCGACGTTTTTTCTTTTCAGAAACTAAAAGTGCGGTGAATTTCCACCGCACTTTTTTAACTTATCTTTTTCATCTGCATTTCCAATCCCATGAAAATAGGATCGACAATTTCATCAGGCAACCCATGGGTATTTATTTCACTGACTCTTGGATATAGTGCACAGATCTCATGCAAAATGTCTTCTACGGTTTCCTTTGCCAAGCCGGCAAGTTTAGCAGTATTAAAAATGTGCCGGAGTTGTATTTTATCCCATAAATAATGTTTATTTTCGCCGTGCCACGCCATTGCCATTTTGACTTTTTGCTTTTGTAGTCCGTTGTGTTTGATGAGCGGATAGGCGGACATCACGTCATAAAAAGGCGTTAGGCGATAGCGATTCTCTTGTTCCAAAAATAAACTGAAATTTTTGCCATGGCCGTCAATGGCACAAAGTAACCAAAAAATAATTTGCGCTTTAAAAAACTGCTTGCGATCTGCTTGGGCGCTGGATGAACCGTTGAGAAGCGACATAATTTGAAGAATGCTTGGCCCGCCGTCATTTTCATATTTTCGCGCAGGGGCGATGTTGAGTGCTTGGCACATATCTTCCTGTGGTAAACGAATTAGCCAACTTCTATTTTCAGACCAACGGCGATCAAAGCGTTCCACAATCAGTACTTTCATTTCACCGAAATGCTGAATTTGGCTTCGAGGAACCGGCAAACCGAAGGCTTTCATAAGATTCAAGCAAAGCCATTCATTTTCACAGCTACTGGAAAGATCAATTTGCCCTTGTGCCACCATACCAATCGGGAGTTTAAAAATATGGCTGGTCGCGGTGGAGTGCAAAGGGCGCTGCCATTGATTTTGGTAATAAAGGAGCGCTGTTTTTTCCTGAGCGCCGGCTAAAGAAATTCGGAAATCCTCGCTTTCTTCCATGCCGAGAGGAAAAGTGCGGTAGTTTTTCAGCACGTTTTCCACCTCTTTGTCATTTAACGGTTCTGCATAAATTTGACGTACCGAGCGGCTCTGCCCCTGATAAAGCTGAATTGCACCTATACAATCCTGTCCAATCGCGGAAAGCAAATCAAATGGGGATTTCGTTGAGGTTTGGAAACGTTGTTGAATGCGTGAGCGGATCTGCTCGTTGTCCGGGAGGAGATTATCGAAGAAATTGTAAACGGAATCTCCTCGATAAATTTTGTGTGACAAGGGCAGTGACAATGAAATAGGGCGCGAGCGAACAGATTCAAGCCATTTTTCTGCATACTGAAATTCAGTGGCGCCACTGGTGAGTTTTCGCCATTCACCAACTAACAAGCCATTCATGGCAACGTTTAGAATCGAGTTACTCATCACCATGCCTCATCGTCATCGTATGTTGCTGTTGGCTCTTTGATTGAATGGGCAGTATCAGATGACTTTTTACGTGGTTGCACAATAAGCTCTAGTTCTAATCCTGCCAGAATTTTAAATAGTGTTTCTAACTTAGTACGCTCCGGCTCATTTTCAAACGCTGAAATTCTAGCTTGGGTCGTTCCGGCGAGTTTAGCAACATCAGTTTGTGACAGGTCGCCTTGATAGCGAAATTCCCGAATTACATGAGAAAGCATTTTTGCGGTGGTAATAACCATTTTTACTCCTTATACGGCATAGCGTATGGAATTCACTTTATGCTTTATGGAGTATAATTTTTATTTTATATCCTGTAAAGTATAAATTATGTTTTATATCTTATGAGATATAAAACATAAAATGATTAAAATTTCCACCGCACTTTTCTCTCAGCTATTTTTCTCCTTTGACTGTTTCAACCCAACGCTCAATTAAGCGTTTGCTTTCTGCATCGGAACCAAAACGGATGAAATCAATATCCAATAATTTTAATTTGCTTGGATCGCTAGATTTAGGTGACACTTTTGCATAGATATTCGTTGGAAGTTGGTAAGAGTCAGATTCGCGCCATGGGATTTCTTGTGCTTCGGTATCAAGGACGAAGTCCACGAAGTGTTTGGCATTTTCTAGATTACGTGCGCCTTTGATGATGCTTACCGACCCTAATGTATAGCCCACGCCTTCACAAGGTAAAATGCCTTTTACCGGTGCGCCTTTGTCTTTTTCACGTACATAGCCATGCATAAAGGCAATATCAACGCCTACTTCACCGGTCGCTAAGTTGCCGGTGGCTAAGCCACTTTTGGAATATTGGGCCACGTTCGCATTGAGTTTTTTCAAGTAATCAAACGCTTTTTCTTCGCCCCAAAGCTGAACTAATGTCGTCAGAAAAGAATAGCCCGTGCCGGATACGCGAGGATCGGCATATTGAATTTGATTTTTGAATTCCGGTTTAAGCAAATCGGCAAAGCATTTTGGTTCCGGAATATTGAGCTGTTTTAATTTTTCCGTATTCACGCCAATGGCGACTTCCATTAAATAGATGATTGATGTGTAATCGCCTCGTTCATCCATTAATTTCTTAAATTGTGGCATGATGTTTTTTTGTAACGGAGAACGATAGGTCGCGAGTAAACCTTGGTCGGCGGCTTGTAAGTGCGGTTCAAATGTGCCGCCAAACCATACATCGGCTTGTGGATTTTCTTTTTCTGCTTTGATTTTACCGAGTACGGTGCCAGTGCTATTTCGTACAAATTGGGCATCGACGTTGTATTTTTCGGCAAAGCGTTTCGTAACTTTTTCACAGGTGACATTTTGTACGCTGCAATAAATGGTCAGTTTGCCTTCCGCTTGGGCGTTTTGTGTATAAAACAGCATTGGAAGTAAGCAAAGTGCGGTTGTTTTTAAGGATGTTTTTAGTGGTGAATAATTTTTAGAAAGCTTGGTCATTGATTTAATCCTTGGTGAGATTGAAAAACAAAACCAGCTAACAACTAAACGGGGAAATTGGCTGAAAGAAGCCATGGAAGCAGAGTGAAGTGCATTAGTTTCCTACGTCAGTGCTAACTGTATCAGGTTCACGGGTATTTCTCAGCTCCGTTATTTAAACCAACGGAGCACCCCGACTAACGCGCATTACTATAGGTGTTTGTTATTGATTTGTAAATAAAAGTGAAAAATATTTATTTTTTGGATCGCACTTTAGCTGCGGCTTCCAAAAGGCGGTTTGGCAAACCAGACCAAAATAAATAATGCCAAAAACAGCACGGCGGATAACCAGAAAATCTCGTTGGCGCCGAGGATAAAACCTTGCGATGTGATGTTACGGGCAAGCAGGGAAGAAGTTTGTTCTTCACCCATACCGAAACGCTCCATCATTTGGTAGTACTGTTGTGCAGTAGGGTTATACGGCGTAATGGCTTCAGTCAGCTGTGAGTGGTGAACGGCTTCACGGTTATACCACAAGAATGTCGTAAGGGAAGTACCGATGGAGCCGGCAAGGGTACGCAAAAAGTTAAACAAGCTTGAGGCGGATGCCATTTTGTGTGCCGGTAAATCGGACAGCGTAATAGTCGTAAGTGGCATGAAAAAACAGGCGACGGCTAACCCTTGCACCATTTGCGGCAGTGCTACATCGGCAAAACTCATTCCCGGCTCAAAGGTAACGGCACGCCAATAAAAGGTAATGGCATAGACCACAAAGCTGACGGTGACCAAAATACGCATATCGATTTTATGTCCAAACTTACCGATAAGAGGGGATAACAAAATAGGAAAGAGCCCTACGGGGGCGGATGCTAAACCTGCCCAAGTGGCGGTGTAGCCAAAAACCTGTTGCAACAACAAGGGAATTAATACGACGGAGCCGAGATAAATTAAAAATGCCAAGCTGGTGGATAAACAGCCCACAGTGAAATTGCGTTGCTTGAATAAGGAAATATCCACCACAGGGTTGTCGTCCGTCAGTTCCCAAATGACAAGCGCGGTTAAGGTGACGGCGGAAATGACGGCAAGGATAATGATTTCAGTGGAGTTGAACCAATCCTGTTCACGTCCTTGATCCAGCATTAATTGTAAGCAGCCTACGCCTAATACCAATAAGACTAGTCCCACCGTATCAATAGGTTGGTGCTGAATTTTACTTTCTCGTGGCATTAATATTTTCCAACTGGTACTGATAATGAACAGTCCAACGGGCACATTAATAAAGAAGATCCACCCCCAATGTAAATTATCACTGATCCAACCGCCGAGAATGGGACCGAAAATCGGTGCAACTACTATGGTCATTGCCCAAAATGCCAATGCCATGCCCCGTTTTTCCGGAGGATAGTTATTGAGTAGCAAACTCTGAGACAGCGGAATAATCGGGCCTGCCGCTAATCCTTGGAAAATACGGCACAGAATCAACATTTCCAAGCTATGGGAAATGCCGCATAGCCAAGAGGCTAACACAAAAAGTGCGGTGGAAATGAGGAATAATTTTACTTCCCCAAAACGTTTGGCAAGCCAGCCGGTAATGGGAATAGAAATGGCATTGGCGACGCCGAAAGAGGTAATCACCCAAGTGCCTTGGCTGAACGATGCGCCGAGATCGCCCGAAATCGTGGGGATCGCCACGTTTGCAATGGTGGAATCCAAGACTTGCATGAACGTGGCAAGGGATAGCGCTAATGTAATGATGCCAAGGGCTGCGCCTTCAAGGGGTTTTTGCATGATGGGCAAGCCTTAGTTTGTGTTATCGCGAATAATTTTTTCGATGAGATTTTCCACCGCACTTTGATCATAATTCAACGTATTGGTGGAATAGAGCGGCGCAGTACGTTTTTGTTGTGACAACATTTCACCACGGGTATCTGAAATATTCACTTCAACTAACGTAGATAAGCCCATACGCAACGGGTAGTTTGCGATTTGTTGTGCATCTAGGCTAATGCGAACCGGCACACGTTGCACCACTTTGATCCAGTTACCGGTGGCATTTTGGGCGGGGAGCAAAGAAAATGCGCTGCCGGTTCCCATTTCGATGCCTTCTACTTTGCCATCAAATTTCACATCATGGCCGTATAAATCAAAGGATAATTTCACCGGTTGACCGATTCGCACGTCTTTTAATTGTGTTTCTTTGAAATTGGCATCTACCCACATTTGTTCGTTGGAAACAATCGCCATTAGCGAGCTACCCACGGCAACTTTTTGTCCCACTTGCGCGCTTCGGCGCGCCACATAGCCATCGACCGGGCTGGTGATTTTGGTACGTTGTAAATTGAGCCATGCCTGTTTGACGGCACTGATGGCTTTTTGAATTTCCGGCTGCTCTTTTAGTGGCACATTCATTAATAAGGATTTATTGGCAGCAAGCTGGTTTTTCACCGCGTTTAAATTGGCCTCCGCTGTCATGACCGCTTCTCTGGCGTGTTGTAGCGATTCTTTATCAATCGCTCCGCTTTTCCCTAACTGTTCACGGCGCGCTAAATCGCCTTGTGCTTTCGTCAACGCCGTTTGGTTGGCTTGAACCGTTGCTTCCAGTTGTTTCACGGTGTAGCCAAGCTGCGAAATTTGGCGTACTGCACTTGCCAAGGTATTTTGTGCTTGGCTGAAACTCAGTTGGTAATCTGTGTCATCTAATTCAAGTAACACTTCTCCCGCACGTACAAAATCCATGTTTTCTACGTTAATTTGTCTTACGTTTCCGGCAATTTGCGAGGAAATCATCACCTGATTGCCACTCACATACGCGTCCTCAGTGGTTTGATAATTCTTAATAAAATAGAACCAATATAATCCGGCGAGGATCGCCATGAGAATAAGCAAAAAAAAGAAAATGCCTAAGGCTTTTTTGCGGGTCTTTTTAGACGTGGGGGCGGTTGGCTTGCTTGCGTCAGTCATTTATGTTCCTTTTTGATAGTTTTTAGAAATGATTATTAATAATTCCATCTTTATTATCTATCAATTCTATTCAATGTAACAATTAGCGCCATTATGTGCTTTTTTCTATACTTACGCCAACAAAAACGAACGAGGTTAAGCATTGCATCGTTCATCTTTTATAAATTAACAAAGTAAAGTATAGGAGAACATATCATGTCAAAAACATTTATTGGTTTAGATACCGCAAAATCTGAAGAATTAGCTGCAAAATTAAACGAATTATTAGCCACTTATCAAGTCTTCTACACCAACGTGCGTGGTTATCACTGGAACATTAAAGACGTGAACTTCTTTGAATTACACGCAAAATTTGAAGAAATTTACACCGATTTAGTGGAAAAAGTGGACGAAGTGGCAGAACGTATTTTAACCTTGGGCTACACACCAAACAATGCGTTTAGCCAATATTTAAGCCATTCTCGTATTAAAGAAGATATTGCTGTGAGCACTGCAGTTGCTTGCTTAAGAGGCACACTAGAGGGCTTTAAAGTGTTACTTGCTCAACAACGTGAAATTCTTGCTTTGGCGGCAGATGCCGGCGATGAAGGCACCGTTTCACAAATGAGTGATTACATTAAAGCACAAGAAAAATTAGTTTGGATGTTCCAAGCCGCTTGCCAAACTTGTGCAAACTAATTTGCGCGATTAATTAAAGAAAAACCTGCTTGATTGAGATGAAGCAGGTTTTTTTATGGGGAAAGTGCGGTGAAATTTTAGGATAGTTTATCAAATAAAAATCCTCTCATATTTCACCGCACTTTTTTGTTTCAATAAGTTGAATTGCAATTAAGCGCATTGGGAATGGTACTGTTGTTATTTGTGCGTTTGGATAAATTAAGGTTGGAAGGCGAAGAAAAGTTGATATAATCACGCCCTTATTCATTTTTATTTGTACAAGAAATAGACATTATGACGAAATTCACTTATTGGCAACGTGCGAAGGTTGCTTTTCAATACATTATGCCGCAACTGTATTTAACCCAATTCGCCGGTTGGTTTGCCCAACAAAAATGGGGTGCAGTAACACATTTCGTGATCAAGGTTTTCGCGAAGAAATACAACGTGGACATGAGCGAAGCAAAAAAAGAGAACTTTAGCGATTATGAAAGCTTCAACCAATTTTTTATTCGTGAGTTAAAAGACAACGCACGAAAAATCAATGAAAATCCGACCGCACTTTGCTTACCGGCCGACGGTCGCGTGAGCCAAATCGGGCATATTGACGATGACCGCTTATTGCAAGCCAAAGGGCATTTTTTCAGCCTATCTGATTTATTAGCCGGCGATGAAGAATTAGTTAACACCTTTAAAAACGGCGAATTTGCTACAATCTATTTATCTCCGCGTGATTATCACCGCGTCCACATGCCGTGCGATGCGACCTTGCGCAAAATGATTTATGTGCCGGGCGATTTATTCTCGGTCAATCCGTTCTTAGCGGAACACGTGCCAAATTTATTCGCCCGCAATGAGCGCGTTATTTGTGTTTTTGATACAGCGTTCGGCCCAATGGTACAAATCCTTGTGGGGGCGACCATTACTGCCAGCATGAGCACGGTTTGGGCAGGCGTCATTAATCCGCCGCGCACCGGTGAAGTCAAAGTCTGGACATATCAAGGAGACAGCGCCATCAAATTAACCAAAGGCCAAGAGATGGGCGCATTCCAATTGGGCTCAACCGTCATTAACTTATTCCCGGCGAATTCCGTGACCTTAGCAGAACATTTAGAGGTGGACGTTCCGGTAAGAATGGGCGAAATCTTAGCCACAATGAAATAGTTTTATCAACAGAAAGGAAAACAACATGACAGCAGAATTTTTCAATCAAGTGACATTAGACGATACCGAAGCCAAAGGCAGTTACGGTATTGGTTTGCAAATCGGCCAACAATTATTGGATAGCCAATTAGCGGTGAAAGCAGAAGCGGTAGCTAAAGGGATTTACGATGTGTTAAATCAACATGCGCCGGCATTAGATTTCAATGAAATCAGCCAAGCGTTACAACAATTGCAACAACAAGCTGCGGAAGCCCAACAAGCGCAATTTAAAGAAATTGAAGCCGCAGGTAAAGCTTTCTTAGAGGCGAACAAACAAAAAGACGGCGTGAAAGTCACGGATTCCGGCTTGCAATATGAAGTGTTAGTTGAAGGCAACGGCAACGTGCCATCTCCAACCGATAAAGTACGCGTTCACTACACTGGCACATTACCGGACGGTACTGTATTCGACAGTTCCGTCGCTCGCGGTCAACCGGCAGAATTCCCGGTTAACGGCGTGATCAAAGGTTGGATCGAAGCGCTTTCCATGATGCCGGTCGGTTCTAAATGGCGTTTGGCAATCCCACATGAATTAGCCTATGGCGAACGTGGCGCAGGTGCAGCCATCCCACCATTTAGTCCATTAGTCTTTGAAGTGGAATTGTTAGAGATTCTTTAATTTATCCCTCTCATAAAAAAGCCACACGCGATATTGACGTGTGGCTTTTTTTATTCCTATTTGACGACGGTTCCCACAATACTTCGGGTCGTTTCCCGCACTTCAGTGAGTTGTACACGAATTGGGTCGCCGATTTTGTATAACCGCTGATCTTTCACATAAAAAGCGATTTCATCAGGATTAATCAAAACCTCTTCTTTATTGTCGTGCAGCGTTGAGGCTGGAATAAACATGGAGGCGCCATTTTCTAGCAACATCACACGTAAGCCGCCACGGCTCACATCTTGCACTTCCGCGTCAAATTCCGGTTTTTCAGCGACTTTATCTGCTAAATAGCGACAATATAGCCAATCGGCAATATCTCGTTCTACCAAACGATTTTGGCGACGGGTTTCTTGCAAGCGGGCAAGTACGCTTTCCTCCGGTTTAGCAAAATCACGGTTGGCTAAATGGGCTTTGATTAAACGATGGTTCACCATATCCGAATATTTTCGAATCGGCGACGTCCACGTGGCGTAGCCGTTTAAGCCCAGGCCAAAGTGCGGTGCCAATTCTGCTTTAAATTCTGCGAAAGTGAGGAAACGACGCAAACGGAATTCCAAATAATCCCCTTCAATCGGTTCAATATCATGGCGCATTTCGCAGTAACCGCTTAAGGTTGCCAAATTTTCTGGTGCATAACGACTTTGTAATTCCGCTTTGTTTTCATCATTGGCTAAATTGGCTAACAAGAAATTGTGGGCGTTTTCCAAGAATTTTTTATCGAATCCGCTGTGCGTGTTGAAAATGCCGCACTGTAAGTTTTCATGTAAAAATTGGGCGGCGCAGATATTCGCGATAATCATAGATTCTTCCACGATTTGGTTGGCAATACGGCGATACTCCGCTTTAATTTCTTGCACCTTGCCGTTTTCTCCCAGCACGAAAGAATAATCCGGTTTTTCTTTAAAAAGTAGGGCGTGGGTTTTACGCCATTGCGTTCTGGTTAGGGTAAATTGGTGTAGCCAGTGAATTTGCTGTGCTGTTTCCGGATTTTCCGGCTGCCAAGCATTGTCTTTGCCTTCTAGGTAATCGGAAACATTGTTATAGGCTAATTTGGCTTTAGATTGCACTTCTGCCAATACAAATCGTGAAGGCGCGGTGATGTTGCCGGCTAAATCTGTTTGAATATAACACACTAATGCCGGGCGGATTTCGTTTGGTTTGAGGGAGCATAGCTCGTCGGACAGTTCCCGTGGCAACATCGGAATATTGAAGCCGGGCAAATAATTGGTGAAACAACGTTGTTTAGCGTCTTTTTCGATTTGTGAATTTAAACTGATATAAGCCGTCGGATCGGCAATAGCAACCACTAATTGCCAGCCGGTTTCTTCGCCGTTTGAGGTGATAGGCTCAATATACAAGGCGTCGTCCATGTCCTGCGTAGTTTCAGAGTCGATGGTGATGAAGTGAAGTGCGGTCAGATTTTCGCGCGTTTCTTGATCCTGCATTTCATAGTGATCTTGTCCTTGTACCGGTTCACGCGGTTGTTCGTGACGCGCAAGGGTCACCCACCAAGGTGCCAGTTCATCATTGGCGTGGCAAATAAATTGAGTGATTTGCGCATAGAAAAAGCGATTGTCGCGCAAAGGGTGGGTTTTTAGGGTTGCCACAACCCAATCGCCTTCCTGTAATTCTTCTTTGACCGCTTTGCTTTGTGCGGCGCCAATGGGCTGATTGATGTTAGGGTGATCAACAAGCACCTGCAATTTCTTGTCTTTATTGAACCGCACTTTCGCGATAAAACGGGTAAGCATCGGCTCGATTAAGGCTTCCGGTTCGGCTTGTTCTTTATCGCCTTGTTTTTCGATCGTGGCGCTGATTTTGTCGCCGTGCATGACTTTTTTCATGGCAGGTGGCGCAATAAAGTAGCTTTTTTTATCACATTCTAAAAAGCCATAGGCTTTATCGGAGCCTTTCACCGTGCCTTCCACACGTTCTTTGCTGTCATGAATTTGTTGTTTGAGTTGTGCGAGTAATGGATTATCTTGGAACATAATTACGTTGGGCGGATTTTTGTCCGCAGATAAAGTGAAAAACGATAACGGCAGACTGAAGTCCACCTTACAAAAGAAAAGGCAGGTCAAAAAACCTGCCAATAAATAAAGGAAGAAAAAATTATTCTTCGCCTAATTCGCCCATGGCGGTGATGCTGAAACCGGCATCAACATGGACGATTTCACCGGTGATCCCGGAGGCTAAATCAGAACATAAGAACGCCGCAGAATTGCCCACATCTTCGATCGTCACGGTGCGGCGTAATGCAGCGGTTTTCTCGAAGGTTGCCAACATTTTCTTGAAGTTTTTAATGCCGGAAGCCGCTAAGGTACGAATCGGGCCAGCAGAAATGGCGTTCACACGAATGCCGTCTTTACCTAAATCAGCTGCCATCACACGGGTTGCCGCTTCAAGAGAGGCTTTGGCTAAACACATCACGTTGTAGTTTGGAATGGCACGTTCTGCACCTAAGTAGGACAGCGTTAATAATGCCGCATTCGGATTCAAATACGGACGTGCCGCTTGCGCCATTGCCACGAAACTGTAGGCACTGATGTCGTGGGCAATGCGATAACCTTCACGGGTTGCTGCATTGACATAGTCGCCGTCTAATTGATCGCCCGGTGCGAATGCGATAGCGTGTACGAAACCATCGAATTTATCCCAATGTTTGCTTAATTCTGCAAAGCAGTTTTGAATGCTTTCATCGGTAGCAACGTCTAACGGAAGCACGATGTTTGCGCCAAATTCTTTGGCAAATTCTTCAACACGCGGTTGTAATTTTTCATTTAAATAAGTGAAAGCCAATTCTGCGCCTTGCTCTTTCATCGCTTTTGCGATGCCGTAGGCGATAGAACGATTGCTGGCGAGACCTGTAACTAAAATACGTTTACCTGTTAAGAAACCCATAATTATTCCTGTTTGTTTTAGTGAAAAAATTGGCGAAATTATACTTGTTTTGCCTTATAGGAGCAATTATCAGAGTAAGTGTTCCGATATGTTAGGGTAATTTATTAAAAGCTAATTTATTCAGATTGGTTATGCTGACTATGTTTGCCAAGTGCATAGAGCGTAACTAAGCCTAATCCAGTAACAACAATGCTGCGGGTGGTAAACAGTTTTTTACTTACTGCCGTGAATAGTAAAGAACGTATTAAGGGTTGATTTAACACTGAACCTAAGAAATTTATATTTTGGAGAGGAGATGAAATTTCTCGTTTTGTTGTATTACCCTGTGAACGTAATTTAAGTCGCAATATATTGCCCTTGAGTACTAAAAGTTCTTTTTCTTCTTCTAAACGCATTATCACTTCTCCTACTCTTGTTTGGATTTACCTATAATATTTTTTAATGCACTAATATCTTGTTGTATCTCTATTACTGTATCCATCATAAATGTTTTTTGTTTTTTTAAAAAACGCGATAACCCAAAGGCTAAAATAAAAACAATGAATAGGGAAATAACACTGATAGAGAAAAATACGGTGATTTTATTTTCTGGGGCAAGATAGGAATCTAAACCAAATAACAAGCTGATAAAAGAAACTAATAAAAGTAATGAGGAGAACAATATAATAATGAGAGATGATAATAAAGAATTTTTTAGCTGGATAAAGTCAATCCGAAGCATTTG
This sequence comes from Aggregatibacter sp. oral taxon 513, assembly GCF_018128305.1. Taxonomy (NCBI): domain Bacteria; kingdom Pseudomonadati; phylum Pseudomonadota; class Gammaproteobacteria; order Pasteurellales; family Pasteurellaceae; genus Aggregatibacter; species Aggregatibacter sp. oral taxon 513. The sequence continues at coordinate 1,298,948 of NZ_CP072381.1, read as the reverse complement.
CAAACGGATTTGTGTTAACTCAAGGGTTGTAATCAATGTATTTTTAATTTTTTGTATAATTTGCATTCCGTCTCCTTAAGAGCTGTCTGAAAGAAAAAGTGGCTGCGTAGAAAATGAGTAAACGCAGCCATTATTCAGTAGAACTCTTTTAGTAAATAGAAACTATTTTTTACTGATGAGTACGCCCAGTAATAATCCAATAACACCAGCAGTGCCGATGGCTTTGTAAGGATTTTCTTGCACTAGAGTATCGGTGCTTTTAATCACCTCTTTGGTTTTTTCAACGGCTTCTTCTTGAAGAGAACTAAATTGTCCTTTAATTGTTTTAATTTGAGAACTTAAATTTTTTTTCAATTTTTTCAGTTCTTCTGCGCCTGCTTCACTTTTTTCATTAAAAAGCTCTTCAGCATTATTTAAAATGTCATTCAGTTCTTCTAATAGTTCTTTGCGTTTTGCATCAAATTCTTTACTCATAGTGTTTCTCCTCTTGTTAAAATGTAATAATTAAAATACCAGCAGAAATAATACTTTTATTCCTACATGGTTACTATTCTATACATATATTTTATAGAGAAGTCAAGAGTAAATCAGTTATGCCGGATTATCCATATCCTTAAATTCCACCTCAAATCCCTGTTCGTTTGCCAGCCATTCACCTAACGCTTTTACGCCATAACGTTCGGTGGCATGGTGGCCTGCGGCAAAGAAATGAATTCTTTGTTCTCTAGCGGAGTGAATGGTTTGCTCAGAGACTTCGCCTGTAATAAAGGCCTCAAAACCTTGGGCTGCAGCAAGATCAATGTAACCTTGACCTCCACCGGTGCAGATGCCGATTTTGCGGATAAAGTGCGGTCCGTTTTCTGTGCAAATTAATGGTCTGCGCTTTAACATCTGTTCGATGCGTTCGGCAAATTGTTCGGCAGTTAATGGTTCTTTTAAGGCACCCCAAACAGGAATGCTGGCCGAGCTTTATCGCCTTGTTTTTCGATCGTGGCGCTGATTTTGTCGCCGTGCATGACTTTTTTCATGGCAATAGGGGAAATGAAATAGCTTTTCTTGTCGCATTCCAAAAAGCCGTAAGCCTTGTCCGTACCTTTTACCGTGCCTTCCACACGTTCTTTGCTGTCATGAATTTGTTGTTTGAGTTGTGCGAGTAATGGATTATCTTGGAACATAATTACGTTGGGCGGATTTTCGTCCGCAGATAAAGTGAAAAACGATAATGGCAGACTGAAGTCCACCTTACAAAAGAAAAGGCAGGTTAAAAAACCTGCCGATAAATAAAGGAAGAAAAAATTATTCTTCGCCTAATTCGCCCATGGCGGTGATGCTGAAACCGGCATCAACATGGACGATTTCACCGGTGATCCCGGAGGCTAAATCAGAACATAAGAACGCCGCAGAATTGCCCACATCTTCGATCGTCACGGTGCGGCGTAATGCAGCGGTTTTCTCGAAGGTTGCCAACATTTTCTTGCAGTTTTTAATGCCGGAAGCCGCTAAGGTACGAATCGGGCCAGCAGAAATGGCGTTCACACGAATGCCGTCTTTACCTAAATCAGCTGCCATCACACGGGTTGCCGCTTCAAGAGAGGCTTTGGCTAAACACATCACGTTGTAGTTTGGAATGGCACGTTCTGCACCTAAGTAGGACAGCGTTAATAATGCCGCATTCGGATTCAAATACGGACGTGCCGCTTGCGCCATTGCCACGAAACTGTAGGCACTGATGTCGTGGGCAATGCGATAACCTTCACGGGTTGCTGCATTGACATAGTCGCCGTCTAATTGATCGCCCGGTGCGAATGCGATAGCGTGTACGAAACCATCGAATTTATCCCAATGTTTGCTTAATTCTGCAAAGCAGTTTTGAATGCTTTCATCGGTAGCAACGTCTAACGGAAGCACGATGTTTGCGCCAAATTCTTTGGCAAATTCTTCAACACGCGGTTGTAATTTTTCATTTAAATAAGTGAAAGCCAATTCTGCGCCTTGCTCTTTCATCGCTTTTGCGATGCCGTAGGCGATAGAACGATTGCTGGCGAGACCTGTAACTAAAATACGTTTACCTGTTAAGAAACCCATAATTATTCCTGTTTGTTTTAGTGAAAAAATTGGCGAAATTATACTTGTTTTGCTTGTTTTGAGCAATGTAGCGATCTTTGGTTTAACCAGTTATGCTGGATTATCGATATCTTTAAATTCCACGTCAAAACCCTGTTCTTTTGCCAGCCACTCGCCCAAGGCTTTTACGCCATAACGTTCAGTGGCGTGGTGGCCTGCCGCAAAGAAATGAATCCCTTGCTCCCTCGCAGAATGGATCGTTTGTTCCGATACTTCTCCTGTGATAAAGGCGTCACAACCTTGGGCTGCAGCAAGATCAATGTAACCTTGGCCTCCACCGGTGCAGATACCGATTTTGCGGATAAAGTGCGGTCCGTTTTCTGTGCAAATTAACGGCTTGCGGTTTAAAACGCGCTCAATGCGTTCAGCAAACTGTTCGGCAGTTAAAGCTTCTTTTAAGGTTCCCCACACCGGAATGCTGACTGTGTTTTGTTCTAGCGGTTGAAGGTTGTCGATGCCGAGCAATTGGGCGAGCTGGGCGTTGTTGCCTAGCTCTGGATGAACATCTAGAGGCAAATGATAGCCGTATAAATTAATGTCATTGACTAATAACGTTTTGATTCGCTTGCCTTTCATGCCGCGAATACAAGGATTTTCGCTTTTCCAAAAATAACCATGATGAACGAGCAATGCATCGGCTTTTTGTTCAACAGCATAATCAATTAACGCTTGACTGGCAGTGACGCCGGTGATGATTTTTTTGATTTCCGCTTTGCCTTCTACTTGTAGGCCATTGGGGGCGTAGTCGTTGATGGTAGCGCTATTGAGCTTTTGATTGAGTAGATTTTCTAGGGCTAAATTGTGCATAGATGTTCTCTGAATGAAGAAAAAGAATGGCGTAATGATAATGGCTTTAGTAGGGAATAAGAAGAAAAAAATGGCCGGTGCGAATATCTTTGGTAAAGACGTGGGGGAGTGTTTGCACCGGCCACTGTGTTTAAGAATGACGACTATCTTAAATGAAAACGATCTCATTATACAAATTATTATATAGCGATCAAGTGAAATTTAACGATGTGGTTAAAAAAGTTTATTTCATATTGATGGGCTTAGTGTGTATGTAATTAACATGTTGAAAATAAAAGGTAAATAAAAAAGGAAGTCGAACGACTTCCTTTTTTTTTTTATAGGTTAATTATTTCTGACGCATTGCCGGGAATAAAATCACATCGCGGATGGATGGGGCGTTGGCGTAAAGCATGGCGAGACGGTCGATACCTAAGCCTTCGCCGGCTGTTGGTGGTAAACCGTGTTCAAGGGCGACAACGAAATCTTCATCTTTGAACATCGCTTCGTCATCGCCGGCTTCTTTAGCCGCCACTTGAGCGTCAAAGCGTTCATTTTGATCTTCCGCATCGTTTAGCTCGGAGAAACCGTTACCGATTTCACGTCCACCAATGAAGAGTTCAAAGCGATCGGTGACTTCCGGGTTTTCATCGTTACGACGTGCCAACGGTGAAATTTCCGCCGGGTGTGCCATTAAGAAAGTCGGTTGAATTAAATGATGCTCTGCCACTTCTTCAAAAATGGCGTTGACAATGCTACCTAAGCCCCAAGATTTTTGCACTTCGATACCTAAGCGAGCGGCAACTGCTTTTGCGCGATCAATATCATATAAATCTTCTTTAACGATGCCTTTGTCTGCACCGTATTTAATGGTGGCTTCGTGTAACGTGATACGCTCGAATGGTTTGCCAAAGTCAAATTCGTATTCACCGTATTTCACGATGGTTGTGCCTAAAATGTCGATGGCAAGTTTGCGTAACAATTCTTCGGTGTTATCCATTAAATCGTGGTAGTCGGCATAGGCTTGGTAGTATTCAAGCATGGTAAATTCCGGGTTGTGACGAACTGACACGCCTTCGTTACGGAAGTTACGGTTCAATTCAAATACACGTTCAAAACCGCCGACCACTAAGCGTTTTAAGTAAAGCTCAGGGGCAATACGCAGGTACATATCTACGTCTAATGCATTATGGTGTGTTACGAAAGGACGTGCTGAAGCACCGCCCGGAATCACTTGTAACATCGGAGTTTCTACTTCCATAAAGCCTTTGGAAATGAAGTAGTCACGAATACCGGCAACCACTTTTGAACGAATGATAAAAGTACGGCGGGATTCTTCGTTAGAGATTAAATCCAAGTAACGTTGACGGTAGCGCACTTCTTGGTCAGTTAAGCCATGGAATTTATCCGGTAACGGACGCAATGCTTTGGTAAGCAATTGTACTTCGGTGGCTTTAACGGTGAGTTCGTTGGTTTTGGTTTTGAATAATGATCCTTTTACGCCCACGATATCGCCTAAATCCCAGTGACCGACATCATCGGCATACACGCCCTCAGGTAGATTGTCGCGTGCAACATAAAGCTGGATTTTGCCGCTCATATCTTGGATGGTGATAAACGTGGCTTTACCCATAGCACGACGCGTCATGATACGACCGGCAACCGCAATTTCAACGTGCTGTTCTTTTAATGCTTCACCTTCTTCCGCATCATATTTATCATGCAAATCTTGAGCGAGTGCGTCACGACGGAATTGGTTTGGGAACGCATTACCTTTCGTGCGTAGGGCGGCTAATTTTTCACGACGGACTAACATTTCGCCGTTTAAATCTAATTCTTTTACTTCTTGTTCTGACATTTTTGTTTACCTTTAATTTTAAAAAACGTGTTTAAAAATGACCGCACTTTTAGAGTCCGGCCTTGAGACTGGCTTCGATAAACCGATCTAGATCACCGTCTAATACGGCTTGTGTATTGCGGTTTTCTACACCGGTACGTAAATCTTTAATACGAGAATCATCTAACACATAAGAACGAATTTGGCTGCCCCAGCCGATGTCGGATTTGTTGTCTTCCATGGCTTGTTTGTCGGCATTTTTCTTTTGCAATTCCAATTCGTACAACTTCGCTTTCAGTTGTTTCATTGCTTGATCTTTGTTCTTGTGTTGGGAGCGGTCGTTCTGACATTGCACCACAATGCCGCTTGGCATATGCGTAATTCGCACCGCACTTTCAGTTTTGTTCACGTGCTGACCACCTGCACCGGAGGCACGATACACATCGATACGCAAATCGGCAGGATTGATTTCAATATCAATATCATCGTCAATTTCAGGATACACAAACGCAGCGCTGAATGAGGTATGACGACGGTTATTGGAGTCAAACGGGCTTTTACGCACCAAACGGTGAATACCGGTTTCTGTGCGTAGCCAACCGAAGGCATATTCGCCGCTAACACGAATGGTAGCAGATTTAACACCGGCCACATCGCCGTCGGAGACTTCCATCAATTCGGTTTTGAATCCTTTGCTTTCGGCCCAGCGCAAATACATACGAAGTAACATTTCCGTCCAGTCTTGCGCTTCGGTACCACCGGAGCCTGCTTGCAAATCTACATAACAATCACACGCATCGTGTTCGCCGCTGAACATGCGGCGGAATTCCAGTTTGGCGAGTTGTTGTTCCAGTTCGTCTAATTCGGCAACGGCTTCGTTGAAGGTGTCTTCGTCTTCCGCTTCTACGGCCAGTTCCAACAAGCCGTCCACATCTTCCAAGCCTTGCTCTAAATTTTTAATGGTATTGACCACCTGTTCTAAAGAGACGCGCTCTTTGCCGAGTGCTTGCGCTTTATCTGCGTCGTTCCATACATCAGGCTGTTCCAATTCGGCGTTGACTTCTTCTAAACGCTCGGTTTTGGCGTCGAAGTCAAAGATACCCCCGAAGCACTGAAGTGCGGTCGGTTAAATCGGTGATTTTATTTTTGATAGGATTGATTTCAAACATGATGATTAACTGTGTTTAAAGACTAAATTAAGTGTGGGATTATAGGGGATTTTGCGGGGATTTGGTAGGTGATGGAATAATAAAAAACCTTATTCATAAGGAATGAATAAGGTTTTAAATTGATTTAACCTAAAACTGAATTACTCATCAGCAGGGAATTTTTCTTCTAATTGATCTGCTAATTTGTCAATAGCATCGTCTTTTGCGTTTGCTTTTGCGACAGCTTCAGGAACTTTACCAGCGTTGTCAGTAGATGGTGATTTGACTTGAGATAAAATTAGCTGAGCTACTTCTTTTTCAGCATCTACATATTCTTTATACATAGCAACAAGTGGTGAAACTTCTTCACTTTTAATGCCTAATGCTTCTAATTCAGCTACATGTTCTGCTGCTTTTTTATCAAATTCTGCAACAGCAGTTTCAGTTGCGGCCACATTGCTACTTGCAGAGGCAGTAGCAATTGCATCAAAACTTGCTTCAAGTTTTTGGCCAGCTGTTTCTTCCCAAGCTTTAAATTTTTTCACTTCTTCAGCTTGTTGAGACGCAGCGAATGCGCTAACGGAAGCTAATGTGAGTGCAGATACTGCAGCGACTTTGAAAAGTTTTTTCATTAGGATTACCTCTTATGAGTAAATTTAAGATGTAAAGTTGTTGTACAAGAAAGCTTGTACGCTTTTTAGAATATAAAAAGTTGAGTGTTATAGTCAAGTATTTTATTGGGTTAGTATAATGCGCCCAATTTTGCATAAGCCGCCAATTACTTTTATAATTCGCACTTATTTTCACAATTTAGGAACAATAGAAATGAAAAAAATTATTACCGCACTTTCTCTTTTTGCGATTTCTGTGGGGGCAACCGCAAGCGATGCCGTGTTGAAAAGTAAATTAGAAAAATTAGGCGCAAAAGACATTGAAATTCAAACCTCACCGATTAAAGGTTTGAAAACCGTTGTCAGTGATCAAGGTATTTTCTACGCCAGCGAAGATGGCAGCTATTTAATTCAAGGTAAAATTTATAAACTTACCGACAACGGCATCAGCAACGTTTCTAATAAATTGCTGATGGAAAAAGTCAATGCGTTGAAAGACGAAATGATTGTGTATCCGGCAAAAAATGAAAAACATGTTGTGACGGTTTTTATGGATATTACCTGTCATTACTGCCATTTATTGCATCAACAAGTTAAAGAATATAACGACTTAGGTATTACCGTACGCTATTTGGCCTTCCCGCGTGGTGGTTTGGATAATCAAACAGCACGTCAAATGGAAGCGATTTGGACGGCAAAAGATCCGATGTTTGCATTGAATGAAGCAGAAAAAGGCAATTTGCCGAAAGAATTGAAAACCCCGAACATGGTGAAAAAACATTATATGCTTGGTGTGCAACTAGGCGTCACCGGTACACCGACAATCATTACGTCTGAAGGTGATGTTATCGGCGGTTATTTGAAACCGGCTGATTTACTTGCTGCCTTAGAAGGTTAATGCAGGTTCTTTGTGCAAAAACGAATCTTACGCCGCGATGTGCCGGCAGGCGATAAACTTTGTGACGATCCCTTGTTGGATCGTCTTTATCGTTCGCGCCACATTAAAAACGCCAACCAATTAGACCGCACTTTAAGTGCCATGCATCATCCGAATCTCATGTCGGGCATGGATACTGCGGTAGCATTTCTTCTAGAAGCCTATCAAAAACAACAGAAAATCGTCATTGTGGGCGATTTTGATGCTGATGGTGCAACCAGTACCGCATTGGCTGTGCTCGCATTACGTCAACTGGGCTTTGCTAATGTCACCTATTTAGTGCCGAACCGTTTCGAGCAAGGTTATGGGCTCAGTGTTGCCGTGGCACAAGAGGCATTGGCTTTAGGCGTTGAACTGTTAATGACCGTAGATAACGGTGTCTCTTCTCATGAGGGCGTAGATTTTTTAAAGGCGCAAGGCGTGAAGGTGATTGTGACAGACCACCACTTGCCACCGGAAACGCTGCCGAATGCCGACGCCATTGTGAATCCGAATTTGGCGCATTGCGGTTTTCCCTCCAAACATCTGGCCGGTGTAGGCGTTACTTTTTATCTTATGCTTGCCTTGCGGGCAAAATTCCGCGAACTTGGTCTATTTGATGCAAAAAATCAGCCGAATTTCACGGAATTGTTAGATTTAGTGGCATTAGGCACAGTCTCCGATGTGGTGCCGTTAGATCAAAATAATCGTATTTTAGTTTATCAAGGCATTGCCCGTATTCGCGCCGAACGTTGTCGTTGCGGCATTCGTGCATTGGCGGAAGTGGCGAAGCGGGACGTGACCCGTTTCGTGGCGGCGGATTTAGGCTTTTCCATTGGCCCGCGTTTAAATGCGGCGGGACGGCTGGATAATATGTCCGTGGGCGTGGAGCTTTTGTTAGCCGAAAACATGGAAACGGCTCGTGCGTTGGCATTGGAGCTGGATGGTTTAAATCAAGCACGCAAGGAAATCGAGCAGGGCATGAAGTTAGAAGCCTTAACCATCTGCCAAAATTTGTTTGCAAATGCCACCGCACTTGAAACGGACATTCCCCATTCTATTGTGTTGTATCAATCGGATTGGCACCAAGGTGTGCTCGGCATTCTTGCATCACGCATTAAAGAGCAGTTTCATCGCCCGGTGATTGCGTTTGCTCAAGATCAAGGAGGCATGTTGAAAGGGTCTGCGCGTTCCATCCCCGGGTTACATATTCGCGATGTGCTGGAACGGATTTATTCACAGCATCCGGATTTAATTCTGAAATTTGGCGGGCATGCCATGGCGGCAGGATTGAGTATTCAAGAAAGCCGTTTTGACGATTTTCGTCAGATTTTTAATCAGACGGTTAGCGAATTATTGGCGGAAGACCAATTACAAGGCACGATTTGGACTGACGGTGAATTAAATGCGAATTTGTTAAATTTGGCAACGGCAGAAACCTTGCGTCAAGGTGGGCCTTGGGGACAGGCATTTCCTGAACCGATGTTCGACGGTGAATTTAAAATCCTACAACAACGCTTAGTGGGTGAAAAACACTTGAAAATGATGGTGGAACCCAAACTGGGCGGACCTTTGTTGGATGCTATCGCCTTTAACATAGATACGCGCTATTATCCTGATTTATCTATAAAAACTGCAAGATTTGCGTATAAATTAGATATCAATGAATTTCGTGGTAACCGCGATCTTCAATTATTAGTGGATTATATTGAACCATTGGAAAGTTAGGCACATTATGTCAAGGATCGGATTAGTCATCGTTTTATTCGTTCTCAGCGGATTTGCCGTTGCGCAAGAAAGCGTGTCTCATTCGCCTGCCATGGATGAAACAAACCGACCATTTGAAGATGGCAAAGATTATTTTTCCTACCAAGAACCGCTCATGTTGCCGACTCGGGAAGATAATCGCATTCCGATTCAATTCTTTTTTGATTACGATTGCCGCGTTTGTTCTTCTGCACAAGATATTCTTGAACTTTATAGTCAAATTAATCGCGATCGCGTGGTGCTTAGTGAATATCCGGTGGCAACAGCCAAAGCGCGTTTTTCTGCGACGGTTTTTTACAGTCTGCAGGCGTTAAATGCCGATAACGTGTCTTCTGCGCTAATGTTTGAAACGGCTGAAAAAAGCCAATATATCAAACTTGCTCAGCAGGAAAATCTCTTGACTTGGCTTGAGCAGCAAGGTATTGAACGTAACCTTTTTTTACAAACTTATTATTCGGAACAAGTCAAACAACAGGTGGATAACGCAGTACGTCTGACAGAAGATTACGGTGTGTTTACTTTTCCTTATGTCATTATTGACGGCAAATATGTGTTGACTGCCAGTACCTTATATAACGACGATTATGCCCTTGCGGTATTAGATTTTTTAATTAACAAAAAACAATAGCAAACAAATACAAAGGATATTTATGAAAATCGGGATTGTTGGCGCGATGGCGCAAGAAGTAGAAATTTTAGTCAATTTAATGACTGATAAGATCGTGACAAAATTAGCCTCCGGCACGATTTATGAAGGCATGATTCGCGGTAAACAAGTTGCTTTGTTGCAATCCGGTATCGGCAAAGTTGCCGCCGCCATGGGAACGACGGCGTTATTGCAGTTAACGCAACCGGATCTTGTGATTAATACCGGTTCTGCCGGTGGCGTAGCGGAAGGGTTGAACGTAGGCGATGTGATCGTTTCTACTGAAACCCAATATCATGATGCGGATGTGACGGCTTTCGGTTATGCCAAAGGGCAATTACCGGCGTGTCCGGTCACGTTTGTGTCTGATACAAAACTTGTTGAGCTGGTAGAGCGCGTTGCCACGCAATTAGGACAATATGTAAAACGTGGTTTGATTTGTTCCGGCGACAGTTTTATTCAAGGTGGTGAACGCTTGGCACAAATTAAACAAGATTTCCCGAAGGTGATTGCCGTGGAAATGGAAGCCACCGCGATTGCGCAAGTTTGTCACGCGTTTAATGTGCCTTTTGTAGTGGTTCGTGCGATTTCTGATGCGGGGGATGGTAAAGCGAATATGTCCTTTGAAGAATTTCTCCCGCTGGCGGCGAAACAATCCTCTGACATGGTTGTTGCCATGTTGGCTGAATTGAATTAATCCCTTTTCTCCGCGTACGGTGTATCGTACGCGGACGACATCTTCTGACCTATCTCTCTCATTTTTCATCTATTTTCTAAAAAACGCTTGATTCTAGAGTTACTCCATATTTTATCATGAGTCAAACTTAACGATAAAAGGAGACATCAAATGAAATTTCTAAAAACAAGCGTAATTTGCACCGCACTTTTCGCTGCATTCCTTGCTAACGCGCATAACGTTTGGTTAGAACCCGTTAAAGACGCCAATGCTGCAGGGCAATATGTGGTGAAATTTGGTCACGAACAGACAGAAGCTTACCCTGAACAAAAATTGAAAGCGATTAAGTTGCTAGATAGTAAAGGCAATGTTACTAATGCAACCTATCAATTTAAAGAAGGCGAAGCTTATCTTAATGCGGAGAAAGCCTCACAAGTGTTTATTCGTTTTGATAACGGTGTTTGGTCTAAATTGCCAAGTGGCAAATATGTAGAAAAAACCAAACAACAAGAACCGACAGCCGAACTTTCTGTGAATCCTGTGAAATTTGGTAAAGCCGTTTTACACTGGGACGAACAAGCGATGAAAGCACACGGCATGGAATACGAATTGGTGCCTCAAGCACAACCCAAAGCCGGAAAACCATTGTCGATTTTAGTGTTACACAAAGGCAAACCGGTGAAAGACATTAAAGTGGGATTGGGTGAAGATGCGCCGTTCAACTTAACCAACGACAAAGGTATCGCTGAATTTACGCCACAAGCCGGTTACAACAAAGTTTGGGCTGAATTTGAGGAAAACGTCAAAGGCAATCCGGATTACGATAGCCGTTCTATTGAATACATGTTGACCTTTGATGCCGAGTAATCGCATGAAAAAAACGTTGCGTATTCTGACCGCACTTTTTCCCCTGTTGTTTGCCCCTCATGCTTTGGCGCATGCGCTTTATGTGTTCGCCCAGTATGATGGGCAAACGGTGACGGGAAAATCCTATTATTCCGATATGACTCCTGCTGCGGAAACTTATGTGGAAGTTTTGCGCCATGGGGAAAATCAGCCATTAATGACGGGGAAAACCGATAAGCGTGGTTATTTTCATTTTCCGTTAGTGGTTGAACCGAAAGTCGCCTTAAAAGTGGTGGTTGAAGGGGAAGAAGGACATCGGGCGGCGGTAGTGGCAGATCGCATCACCGCAACGCAGAATACGCCAACTCAAGCGAATGATGAAAGCTTGTTGTTACTGCGTGGTGATATTGCGCAGTTACGCGACAAAATTTACCTGCACGATATTTTGGGTGGCATTGGTTACATCGTCGGCATTGCGGGCATCGCCGCGTGGTTAAGTGCCCGTAAATTAAGAAAAGGGCGTTAATAATGCATTTGTCGGAAGGCGTATTACATACGCCGGTGTTATTAGCAGGCGTTGCTTTGGCGGTAGTCGGTGTGGCTGTCGGATTACGTCGTTTAGAAAGTGAACGTTTGCCTTTAACAGCGTTGTTTGCTGCCGCATTTTTTGTTGCCGGCACCATTCACGTGCCTGTCGGAATCGGCAGCGTTCATCTGATTTTAAATGGCATGGCAGGTCTATTTCTCGGTTGGGCAGTCTTCCCGGCTTTTCTTATTGCGTTGTTGTTGCAAGTGCTGTTCTTCTCTTTTGGCGGCTTTGCCGTATTGGGCGTGAATTTATGCGTTATGGCATTGCCGGCGGTCGTAGCGCATTATGTATTGCGTGGTTATTTAAAGCCGGATATGGGACGCATGGCAAAATTATTCACCGGCTTGGGCGCGGGCATTATTGGTGTTGGTGGTGCCGGCGCATTAGCCTCTCTCGTTTTAGCGATAGACAGCGGCAAACATTATCAGGATTTAATCGCCTTATTGCTGTTGTCACATTTACCGGTATTCGTGTTGGACGGCATTATTAGCTACGGCGTGATTTCTCTCCTCAGCAAAATGTACCCTAGCGCATTACAATCTATTGGCACTTCACTGAACGTTGATGATAACAAACGGTGCGTACAATGAGCCCCGTTTTTCAGCGTTTTTTTTCACCGCACTTTTTTGCACCTCACTTGCGCCTGATTTACCTATTCCTTTGGGGCTTGGTGATCAGTGCCTTATCTCAACCTTCTTTGTTGCTATGGTTAAACGGCATCGCCTTAATTTTATTGGTGATCCTGATTTATTGTTGTCGTGATCCTTATTTTCCTTATCTAAAACGCTGGCTGGTCTTCAACGGATTTACCTTATTACTTTGGGCAACCTTAAGTTGGCGTATCGGCACGGAAGGCATTGAACTTAATCCCGAGGGCATGGAAACAGCCTTGTTAATTAGCTTACGCATGAACCTGTTGTTGTTTTCCGTATGGTTATTGCTATGGAAAATGAATGACACAGTGTTGGTACAAGCCATTGGTAAATTGCCCTTGCCGCCCAAATTCATTTGGCTTTTTGTCCTCACGGTGCGTTATATTGCCCTGTTAGGTGAGTTGCAACAAAAAATGGATTTGGCGATGTGTGCGCGAGGCTATCATGCCGGTTTGAATCGTCGAACGTTATATGTCACTGCACAACGGGTTGCGCTTTTACTGGTGCGTGCGTTACTCAAAGCTGAGACGGCACAAATCGCGCTCCAATGCCGCGGCTTTCGCTTTGGTGAAAAGACAAATTTAAGTGGGGAAAAATGACGGTTTTACAAGTCAACGGATTGCAAATTAAACGAGGAGAACGGCAGATTATCGACAATCTGTCTTTTCAAATTGAAGAAGGCCAACGCTTTTTTGTGCAGGGCGAAATCGGCACAGGAAAAACCACTTTATTGCTTGCTTTATTAGGCTTTGTGCCTGTTGCGCGCGGTGAGATTCGTCTATTCGGGCAATTGTGTCGAGAAGAAAAAGATTTTGCACCTTTTCGTGGCACCGTAGGGTTTTGTTTTCAGCACGCCGATGATCAACTGTTTGGTCCCACCGTGCTGGACGATGTTGCCTTCGGACCGTTAAATCAAGGCTTGTCTCACCAACAGGCGTATGCCGTTGCTTTACAGCAACTGGAACGCTTGGGTATTGCTCATTTGCAGGATCGCACTGTGCATACGCTCTCCGGTGGGGAAAAAAATTTCACAGCGTTGGCGGGCGTGTTGGCGATGCAACCGAAAATGTTATTGTTAGACGAGCCGACTAACGGATTGGATCGCAAAAATACCGAAAAACTGACCGCACTTTTGCGTGAGCTGTCACTGCCTACGTTGGTGGCGTCTCATCATCAAGGATTTACGGCTGAATTGGCTGATGATGTTCTGACTTTATGATCTCAATCAACCCGAAAAATCAAAGGTTGTGCTACCCTAGCGAGGTTTTTTGTAACCAGATAGTAAAGGGGCAATATTATGTGTACAACTTGTGGTTGTGGACATCCGGAACAAGTCAGAATCGGTGAAGTAGCACATTCTCATCATGACCATGACGGCACGCAAAGTGCGGTCAAAAATCCGAACTTTTCTCATTTCAAATTTCACTCGGTAGAATCGGCTTCTGAAGCCAGTGAAACGCAAAAACGCCTGTTAAAAGTAGAGCAGGACGTGTTAGGTAAAAATAATCAAATCGCGGCGCACAACCGCTTTCTTTTCCAGCAACAACATATTCTTGCACTGAATTTGGTGTCCAGCCCGGGTTCCGGCAAAACCACCTTACTCACCACCACGCTAAACGCGCTGAAAAATGACCGCACTTGTTATGTGATCGAAGGGGATCAACAAACGGAAAATGATGCGGATCGTATTCGTGCTACCGGTGTCTCTGCGATTCAAGTGAATACCGGCAAAGGTTGCCATTTAGATGCCCAAATGATCAATGATGCGTTGTTCAAACTTGAACCGAAACAAAACAGTCTGCTGTTTATTGAAAACGTGGGTAATCTGGTTTGTCCGTCCGAATTTGATTTGGGTGAAAAAGCTAAAGTGGTGATTTTGTCCGTGACTGAAGGTGAGGACAAACCGCTGAAATATCCACACATGTTTGCGGCGTCTAAGTTAATGATTTTAAATAAAGTCGATTTATTGCCATATCTTAATTTTGATGTGGAAAAATGTATCGCTTACGCCAAACAAGTGAACCCGCAAATTGAAGTGATTCAACTTTCCGCGACCACCGGAGAAGGCTTAAAAGCCTGGTTGGATTGGTTACAGGCACAATAAGGATTGTGGAACAAAATGCAGTTTATTGATGAGTTTCGTGATCCGAAATTAGCGAAAAGTTTAGTCAATCGCCTGAATGAATTAATGGCGAAATTGCCGCAATATACGGCAGAAAATCCGCTCTATTTAATGGAAGTTTGCGGCGGACACACCCATACGATTTTTAAATTCGGCTTAGATCGTTTGTTGCCGAAAAGCATTGAATTTATCCACGGACCAGGTTGTCCGGTGTGTGTGTTACCCATGGGGCGCATTGACGTGTGCATTGAAATTGCACAGAAACCGGATGTGATTTTCTGCACTTTTGGCGATGCAATGCGGGTGAAAGGGCGTCGTGGTTCCTTGTTGGAAGCCAAAGCTAAAGGTGCCGACGTGCGAATCGTGTATTCACCGCTGGATGCGATGAATATTGCCGTGAACAATCCTGACAAAAAAGTCGTGTTCTTTTCTCTTGGTTTTGAAACCACCATGCCGAGCGCCGCAGTGACTTTGCAGCAGGCGAATAAATTAAATATTCAGAATTTCTGGGTAGTTTGCCAAAACATCACCATCATTCCAACATTGCACAGTCTGCTTTCACAAGATTATGTGAAAATTGACGGGTTTATTGCGCCGGGTCATGTGAGCATGGTGATCGGCACGTCGCCTTATCAATCCATCGTGGATAAATACCACAAACCTTTTGTCATCACGGGCTTTGAGCCGTTAGATATTTTGCAAGCTATTGTGATGTTGGTGCAGCAATTTGTGGACGGGCGTTGCGAAATTGAAAATCAATATAAACGTATCGTGCATTCCGAAGGTAACTTGCTGGCGCAACAAGCCATGCGTGAAGTGTTCCAACTGAAAAAATCCAGCGAATGGCGTGGCTTGGGTGAAATTGAAGAGTCAGGTGTAGAACTGACCGATGCTTATAAACGCTTTGATGCAGAAGTGTATTTCCACAGCCAACCGCAACAAGTGGCAGATGACCCGAATTCTCGTTGTGGTGATGTGCTCACCGGCAAATGTAAACCTTCAGATTGCCCGTTATTTGGCACACAATGTAACCCGGACAATGCCTATGGCGCGTTGATGGTGTCCTCGGAAGGGGCGTGTGCCGCCTATTATCAATATCGGAGAGAATAATGACAGATTTCATCACCATGGCGCACGGCAACGGCGGCGGTGCCATGCAAAAACTTATTCAGGACTATTTCGTCGAAGCCTTTGATAATCCCATTCTTGCGCAGGGCGAAGACCAAGCCCGCTTGCCTTTAGCAGAGCTCATGGCACAAGGGAAACAGCTTTCTTTTAGTACCGACAGTTTCGTTATCGACCCGATTTTCTTTCCCGGTGGCAATATCGGCAAGCTCGCTGTGTGTGGTACGTTAAACGATGTGGCGGTGTGTGGTGCCGTGCCGAAATATCTCTCTTGCGGTTTTATTTTAGAAGAAGGTTTGCCGTTAGCCGAACTCAAAGACATTATTCAAGCCATGGCAAAAGCCTGCCAAGCTGCCGGTGTGCAAGTGGTGACGGGCGACACTAAAGTGGTGCAAAAAGGCGCGGTGGATAAAATCTTCATTAACACCAGCGGCATTGGCGTTATTCCGCAAGGCATCGATTGGGGTATGCATCGTATTGACGCGGGCGACAACATTATCGTCAGCGGCACCATCGGCGAACACGGCGCGACCATTCTCAACTTGCGCGAAAACCTAGGGATTCAAACGGATCTCAAAAGCGACTGCGCTGTTCTTGCACCACTCATCGATTTATTGCGCCCCATTGAGGGCGTAAAAGCGGTACGTGATGCTACTCGTGGCGGCGTAAATGCGGTGTTACACGAATTTGCCGCCGCCCAGCAATTAGGCATGCAGATCAACGAAGACGATTTACCTATCCGCCCTGAAGTCCGCGGCATTTGTGAATTACTTGGGCTAGAAGCCTTAAACTTTGCTAATGAAGGCAAATTGGTGATCATCGCCTCTCCTGAAAAAACATCTGAAATTCTGACCGCACTTCATTCCCATGAATTAGGCAAAAATGCCGCCGTGATTGGCGAAGTGACCACGGATAAAAAAGTAAGATTATTAGGCAGTTTCGGTCAGTCACGGTTGTTGGATTTACCGATGAATGAGCCGTTGCCAAGGATTTGTTAGGTTGTTCAACTTTCTTGCTTGTGCAAGAAAGTAGCAAAGAACACACCCCGGATAAATTGCTGTTCCTCCCTTTATTGCCATTTTCTTCACGGAAAATTTCGAACTCGCCACTGCGTGGCTCAAACAAAGCGAAATTTTCCTAAAAATGCCAAGTCGTTCGGGCAATTTATACGGGGATTTTATTTGAGCGTTATTGGATAAAAAGAGCGGTGGAATTTTGGATTGTTTTTTATGTGAAAAACGTTTTGGATTTCAACCGTACTTTCTTTTTCATGATGGTTCAAGCGTCCACGCTTAGACCCAAAGAAACACCAGCGTGGATGCGAGCTCTATAGGGCGAATACTGACTTTATTTAATAAGATTACTAAAACGTTCAATGTACTTTTCACATTCTAAAATATGTTGACTTGCTAACTGTTTAGTAAAATTATTCTTATCTAGAGAGTAACAAGCATTTACACGTCTATTTCTTAAACGTCTTAGTATATCTCCTAATTTTCTACCTTCTTTATCATTAATACTTTTCACTCTACCTATTAATTGTTCGTGACTACCCATTTTTTGATCATTGCAATTAATATTTTTTTCATTTAATAATAGGTACACGGTGTGATAAACATAGTAATATGAAAGTTTAATGCTTTCTCTTAATATAACTTCATTTTCATCTAGTGAGAATTCTTTTGCTGTACTCAAAAGATTATCAGGTTTAATCATTCATAACCTCACAAGATACAATGAAATTACTTAAATTAATATTAAACTCATCTTCAAATTCAATTTTCATATCTGAAATATCAAAATTACAATTCACAATATCACTAATATTTTCACTCTCTACATTAAGTATCATATATAATGAATTATCATTACCTTCAAAATATGTTCTTTTGGCTGATATTAAATTATTATTATAAATTATATATCCAACTTTTATAATAAACTTCTCAATAAGTTCTAAATTAAAGTTATTTTGATTAAAAAAATGGGTTAATAGTTTTAAATTGTTATCTTCTGGGGATTTTAATTTTGCTAATTTATTATTAATAACAAGTAGTTCATTTATGGATAGAGAAGCCATAAATGCATGATGATATCTTTGTAGTAAATCAAGATTTAAAGGATCAATAAACTTCATTCCTTCTTTTAGGTTTTCTAAAGAAAGGGATACTTCACCAACACGATTTAATGAAACTGCAAAATTATAATAGACGTAGGGATCATTTCCCAAACCAATAGCTTTTTTATAGTTAGAAATTACATTTTCTCGTTTGTTTTCTAGTGATGCTATAACACCTAATAAATCATACGCGCTTTGAGCATCTTGTTTTATTAATTTATTTGCATCACGTTTAAAGCCCTCGATAACAAGTGGAGGAATAGTTTTTTTAAATTGATATTGCAACATTCTTTTATATAGACTTGATGCAATAGACTTAGGCTGCACAGACATGATAGTTTTCTCCTTAGGTCTACTGATTCTATGTAAATTTTAAGAGAAAATCAAATAGGTGTGTAGTTTTATTACACCTATCCCCCCTTGATAGCGTACGCTTCCCAGCGTGTGCTGTAACTTCTTGAGATTAAAGGCACAGGTTATGAAACGTGCGCTAGCAAGATATTTAAAAAACACGCTCAAAACGCACCGCACTTTACGCATTTTTTCTTGCATAATCTGCCGCTTCGGCGATAAGTGCTTCGCTCGGTCTTTTGCCGGTGTAGAGTTCAAATTGTTCGACGGCTTGTAACACAATCACTTCCGCGCCGGAGATAGTTTGTTTACCGAAGGCTTGGGCGGTTTTAATTAATGGTGTGTCGGCAGGTTGAGCAACCACATCAAATGCGGTTTTGGCTTGACGGATTATGGCTTCCGGGAAGGCAAGATCGAATGCCTCTTTTCCGCCTTTCATGCCGATTGGCGTGACGTTAACGAGAATCTCGGCAGTTTGGTTGTCGAGGGAAGTGATGTAATCATAGCCATAAAGTGCGGCTAAATAGTTGCCTGTTTTTTCGTTACGGGAGAAGACGTTGAGTTTTTCAAAACCTGAGTGCTTAAACGCCGCCACGACCGCTTTCGCCATGCCACCGCTGCCATGCACGATCACGCGATCGTTCTTATTCAATTGGTATTTCTCGATGAGTTTAACAATGGCAATGTAGTCGGTGTTGTAGGCGAATAAAACACCGTTGTCATTGACGATGGTATTGACCGATTCAATGGCTTGTGCGGAAGGGGAGATTTCATCTAAAAAGGGCATGCAACTTTCTTTGAAAGGCATGGACACCGCGCTTCCGCGAATGCCTAAGGCTCGAATGCCTTTGACGGCATGTTCGATGTCATCGGTAGTGAAGGCTTTATAAATAAAATTCAAGCCGAGTTTTTGATAAAGATAATTGTGAAAGGTGGTGCCGAAATTACCGGGGCGACCGGACAGAGACATACAGATTTGGGTATCTTTGTTAAGCATAAGAAGTATTCCTTTTATAGATAAAGAAATGATGTCACGAGTATAGCAGATGGCTGTTAAAACGTTTGGAAAACCGACCGCACTTTTACGAATCATGCAAAAATAAGACGATTGAGCCCCATCTGAGCCGCCTGAGCGATTTGCAATTTTTAGGAAATTTTCGCTTGTTTGAGCGTAGCGAGTTCGAAAATTTTCGTTAAAAAAATTGCAAGTGAGCGAAGAATTGCGGTGAAGCTGGGGTCGCTTTTCTTTTGGTGACTTTTCTTTGGCGAAGCAAAGAAAAGTTACTCGGCCATCGGACGAAATCCCGATAGTTGAGCCGCGATGACTGCCTGTCCTAAACTCAATCCCCCATCTCCCATCGGAAACTGATGCGCACTCAATATCTTAAATTCAGCCAAATGTTCTTTTATCAATCGCCGTAATAATTGGTTGTGCCATACGCCACCGGAAAGCACGATTGTTTTGCACTGGTGGCGTTGCGCCTGTTGGCGAGCCAAATGAGCGAAGCCTTCTGCCAACGCATAGTGAAAAATAAAGGCTTTGTCGGCGTTGGAAGAATCGGGCGTAATCCATGCTTGCCAGAAATGGGCAAGATCCAATTTATTTTCAGCGTTAAGTGGCATTAAGGTTGGAAGTTCAATTTTATCTAGGGGCAAACTGGCGAGCGCCGATTGCGAGGCGAGCACTTCCAATTGGCAAGCGGCTTCGCCTTCCCAACTCAGTTGTGGCGGTGTGATGCCTAAGCCAAAGGCTACCGCATCAAATAAGCGACCGGCAGAGGAAATCGTCGGGCTGTTTAGGTTGCGGTCAATGGCTTTAGCGAGAAGCGGCCAGTCGTAGTCGGCACATGTTTGGGCAGAGATTTCTTGCCAATTTGGCACAAATTGATGCAAATGCGCTAACCAGTTACGCCAAGGTTGTTTGGCGGCAAGATCGCCACCCGGCAACGCCACAGCAGGTAAACCGCCTAAATAATGGCAGTGTTTTTCATCGACCAACAGACATTCTCCACCCCAAAGTTGCCCGTTTTCCCCCATACCGATGCCGTCCAACGCAAGTCCGATAACCTGTTCATGGCAATGATGTTCTGCCATCACGCTGACAATATGGGCGTGGTGGTGGAGCACTTCCACATAAGGAATTTGATGTTGTGCAGCCAGTCGTTTACCCACTTCATGGGTGAAATAACCGGCGTGGGAATCAATGGCAATAAGCTCAGGTTTGAATTGGTAGATTTGGCAAAATAGCGTGATATTCGCTTCTAATTGTGATCTCACTTTTTCGTTCGAGGTGTCGCCAATGTGTTGGCTGACAATGGCTTTATTTTGGCGCAGCAAACAGAACGTATTTTTTAAATCAGACCCCAGCGCCAGCACATTGCTAGGGCTGTGCTGATCCAACAGGGTTTCATCTGGCACATAGCCCCGAGCACGGCGTAGGGTTTCTACACCGTCGAACGCTAGTCGTACGAGGGAATCGTCGGCACGTTGTAAAATGTCGCGGTTGTGGCAGAGAAAATAATCCGCCAAATCACTTAAACATTCCACCGCACTTGTATTATCCAATACCGGCGGTTGTCCGCTTGGGTTGGCGGAGGTCATCACTAATGGGCGATTCACTTCTCTCAATAATAAATGCTGTAACGGGTTGCTTGGTAACATCACGCCGATTTCATTGAGTTGTGGCGCAATCTGTTCCGCTAATGAGGGGACTTTGTGTTTTGCCAATAGCACAATGGGCGCCGCGGTGCTGGTGAGTAATCTGATTTCTGTTTTGGTGAGCTCCTTTAAAAAAGACACATCCGGTACCATCACCGCCAAGGGTTTACTTGGGCGGCGTTTGCGGTCGCGCAGTAATTGCACGACATGAGCCTGGGTTGCATCACAGGCAAGATGAAAACCGCCGATGCCTTTTACTGCAACGATCTTGCCTTGCTGCAAGAAAAGTGCGGTGGTTTTTATTGGCGTTTTTTCATCGATAAGTTCGCCTTTCTGATCGCTTAACCAAACATGAGGGCCGCACACGGCACAGGCGTTCGGTTGCGCATGAAAACGACGGTCGGCAGGATTTTTATATTCTTCAGCGCAATCAGGGCAGAAAGGAAAATCAGCCATAGAAGTGTTTTTGCGATCGTAGGGAATGGCTTTAATAATCGTAAAACGCGGACCGCAGTGGGTGCAGTTCGTGAAAGAGTAGTGATAGCGCCGATTGGTCGGGTCAAATAAATCCTTCAAACAGGCGGGGCAAGTGGCGGCATCTGGCACGATTTGGGTATCCATGGCGTTGTTTTCGCTTTCACGGATTTCAAAGTCTTCAAAGTGCGGTGGATTTTCCCACTGTTTTTCCTGTTGCTGAATGTCGGTAATCAGCGCAAGCGGGGGCAGTTGGGTTTGCAGATCATGCAAGAATTGTTGCAGTTGTTGCGCTGTTGGTTCAAGCAGGCGGATAAGTACGCCTTGCCCGTCGTTGTTGACATCGCCGCGTAGTCCGTATTGATTCGCCAATAACCAGACGAAGGGACGAAATCCCACGCCTTGCACTTTTCCTTTTATGCGTAATTCAATGCCCTGCATATGTTTCCTGTTGTGTTTTTTATTGCTTTTAAGTATGAAAAAATATTTAACAGTATGAACAAGTTATTTACTTTTAGTGGTTTATTTTACTGGATTTATGGCTTGGCTATGAGGCGGTTTTACGAAAACCATCAAAAATGATGATCTTCGTCAAGGAATAATTCTTTTGAGATATAAGTGACCAAAGTCATGACCGCACTTTGGGATCGTTCTCAAAGTGCGGTCATTTTTTTTCATTTTTTGAAGATGTTGGCTGTGCCAGTGTTCAAAGCCTGTGCCGTTCTTCGTGTTTTATTTCACTTGATTTAACAGGAATTGTACGAGCAAGGAAACCGGTTTGCCGGTAGCGCCTTTGTTTGCGCCTTGTAGCCATGCGGTGCCGGCAATATCGAGGTGTGCCCATGGGTATTTCTTCGTGAAATTGGAGAGGAAGGCACCTGCCGTAATGGCGCCGCCCCAACGTCCGCCGATATTGGCTAAATCGGCAAAGTTGGATTTTAGCTGTTCTTGATATTCCTCGCTTAACGGCAAACGCCACGCCTTGTCGGCACTTTGTTGTGCGGCTTGTTCAAGCGCGGCTGCAATGTCGTCATGGGTGGAAACCAAACCACTGTTGTGTTGTCCTAATGCGACTACGCAAGCCCCTGTTAAGGTGGCAATGTCAATGACCACTTCAGGATCGAAACGTTCTACATAAGTGAGCGTATCGCATAAGACGAGGCGACCTTCTGCATCCGTATTTAACACTTCTACGGTTAAACCGTTCATGGTGGTGAGAATGTCGCCTGGGCGATAAGCGTTGCCGTCTGGTAAGTTTTCACAGCCAGCCATGACACCGATCACGTTTAACGACAGCTGTAGTTGTGCTAATGCATTCATCACCCCATAAACGGAGGCTGCACCACACATATCGTATTTCATTTCATCCATATCCGCAGCCGGTTTTAGGGAAATACCGCCGGCATCAAAGGTTAAGCCTTTGCCCACTAACACGATCGGTTTCGCATTCGGGTTTGGGGCATTACGGTATTCCATAATGGCTAATTTTGCCTCGTTGTGCGCTCCGCGTGATACGGCAAGATAGGCACCCATGCCTAATTTTTCCATTTCTGCTTCGTTGACAATGGTGGTTTTAATCAGCGGTGAGGTTTCGGCTAAGTTTAGCGCTTTGTCTGCCAAGTATGCCGGGTTGCACACATTCGGAGGGCAGTTTGCCACATCTTTGGCAAGGCGTACGCCGAGGGCGATTGCTGAGGCATGCTGAATCGCTTGTTCGGCGGATGCCAGCTCATCTGCGTCAACGTTAAAAATTACCTCTGAAAGTGCGGTAGATTTTTCTGCTGTTTTTTGACTTTTGAATTGAGTGAATTGATATAAATCCTGTTCGATAGTTTCAATAGCAAAGCGGATGTTCCAGTAAAGCGTCCGTTGATTAAGCGGAATTTCAGTTAAAAAACTGACCGCACTTTTGGCTTGGGTTTCTTTGAGTGCTTGTGTCGTTTTTTGCATAAGTTGCTTAAATTGACGCTCGTTGAGTTCACCGCGTTTACCACACCCCACCACGAGAAGTCGTTCGGCAGCAAGGTTTGGCACATTGCGCAATAACGTGGTTTGCCCAAGTTTGCCGCTAAGTTCACCGCTTTCCACCAAATGGAGGAGATAATTATCAGAAATCTTGTTAATTTCCACCGCACTTTGGGATAGTTTTTTTTCTTCAAAAATGCCCACAATCAGGCAATCCGTCGCTTGATTTACGGCATAATGTTGTGCGCTAAACTTCATTTTTTCCTCGCTTATTTTGCTGTTTTAAATGTCAAATTAGGGTATCATACGCCACCTATTCTTTAGGTAAGCCAAACCCGATTTGGTTTTTTCAAAGTGAAACGAATTTAATCTCTTTTGCTGAAATAGCAAGAGAAAAATAGGCAAAAAAAGTGATTTTAACCCGATATTTAACCAAAGAAGTTTTTAAAAGCCAGATTGCGATTTTGTTCATTCTGTTACTGATCTTTTTTTGTCAGCAGCTCGTTCGCGTACTGGGCTCTGCCGCGAATGGCCAGGTGCCGGCAGATTTAGTCTTTTCTTTGCTAGGTTTAGGCATGCCGACCATGGCACAACTGATGTTACCACTTTGTTTGTTCATTGCGATTTTGTTGACCTTAGGTCGTTTATACGCCGAAAGTGAAATCACCGTCATGCGTGCCTGTGGCGTCGGGTCAAAAATTTTAGTGAAAGTCGTTTTGATTCTGTCGCTATTTACCGGAGCATTGGCAGCATACAATGCATTATGGTTGAGTCCGTGGGCGATTAATAAACAAGTGGCGATCATTGAGGAAGCAAAGGCAAATCCGAATATGGGTGCCTTGTCTGCCGGTCAATTTATGACGGCAAATAACAGTGATTTTGTGCTGTTTATTGATGACATTCAAGAAAATCAAATTAATAACGTTTATGTGTTCCAAACCCAGCCAAAAGGCCAAACTAAGCCGTCAGTCATTGTGGCGGAGCAGGGGGAGTTAAAATCTTTACCAAACGGTGATCAAATCCTTCGTTTGCAAAATAGCGATCGTTTTGAAGGCACCGCGATTTTGCCGGATTTCCGCATCACTCATTTTGATGAATACCAAGCCTATTTGGGACATAAAGCGGTCGAAGATGATTCAAATGAAGCAGGTGAAATGAGCTTTATGCAACTGTTAAATGCCGATACACCAGCGATGAAAACTGAATTTCATTGGCGTTTAACCTTAATTCTTGCTGTGCCTATCATGGCATTGTTAGCCGTGCCGTTAAGTCGTGTTAATCCACGCCAAGGTCGTTTTGCCAAAGTGTTACCGGCGTTATTGTTGTATTTAATTTACTTCTTATTACAAAGCTCATTGAAATCAGCCGGTGGTGCAGGCAAATTGGATGCCTCGTTGTTTATGCCACTGGTGAATGGGGGCTTTTTCTTATTGGCGATTTTGCTCAACAGTTGGGATAGCGCATTCATGTATCGTATTCGTTATTCATTGAATAAAAAGCGCTAAAACAGGGATGACAGAATGAATACCTTAGAACGATATATCGGTAAAAGTATTTTAGGCACGATTTTCGCCACCTTGTTCATGTTAGTGGGATTATCCGCCATTATTAAATTTGTAGAACAATTCCGTAGTGTGGGGAAAGGCACTTACGACATCTTACAGGCTATTGCTTATACGGTGTTGACTATGCCGAAAGATGTCGAAACCTTTTTCCCTATGGCGGCATTGCTTGGTGCATTAATTGCCTTGGGGAATCTTGCTAGTCGTAGTGAATTAGTGGTGATGCAATCGTCAGGATTTTCACGCATACGCATCGGCATTGCGGTGATGAAAACGACTATTCCGTTGGTATTATTTACGATGGTAATTGGTGAATGGGGAATCCCACAAACCGAGCAATTTGCTCGCGATATGCGCTCCAAAGCTATTTCCGGCGGTTCTATGCTTTCGGTGAAAAATGGCATTTGGGCAAAAGACGGCAATAATTTCGTGTATGTGCGTAGCATTTCTGATGATGTGGAATTGAACGATATTTATATTTATACCTTCAATGAACAACGCCAATTAGAAAAAATGAAGCATGCAAATCAAGCATCTTTTAACAATGGCAAATGGACGTTGCGACAAGTGAATGAATCCCGTATTCAACCTGATGAAGTGGTGACCATTAATCGTTTGAATGAAGACTGGGAGACCAATTTAACGCCGGATAAACTTGGCGTGGCATCATTGCGTCCAACATCGTTGTCTATTTCGGGGTTATCGAATTACATTGCCTTCTTGAAGGAAACCGGACAGGATTCTAGAAATTTTGAGTTGACCTATTGGCGTAAATTGCTCCAACCGGTGTCGGTGGGGGTGATGATGATGTTAGCGCTTTCCTTTATTTTTGGTCCGTTGCGTAGCGTGACTGCCGGGGCGCGTATTCTTATCGGGATTTCTTTCGGCTTCTTGTTCTATGTGGTGAATGAGTTATTTGGTAAATTCAGCTTAGTGTATAACAGCACACCGCTTATTGGTGCGTTGATGCCAAGTGTACTGTTCCTGCTGATTACTTGGTGGCTGTTGGCGCGGCGTCGCAATTAGACAAAAGTGCGGTAAGAAAAAACAATGTTTTTAAAGCCCGTGATTGTCGCGGGCTTTTTACACTAAACATTAATTTCATTCATTCAATGAATGAAATATTTGAAATTGACACATATTCTCTTTCTCTTTAATTTAAATAACATCTTTGACAGAGTTGAAATGAGGTAACTTGCATGAGTTATGCAAAAGAAATTGATAATTTAAATCAACACTTAGCCGATTTGAACGGCAAAATTAACGTTTCCTTTGAATTTTTCCCGCCTAAAAATGAAAAAATGGAAAATATTTTGTGGGAATCCATTCATCGTTTAAAAGTCTTAAAGCCAAAATTTGTTTCTGTGACTTACGGGGCAAACTCCGGTGAACGTGAACGCACGCACGGTGTTGTAAAACATATTAAACAGGAAACCGGTTTAGAAGCGGCACCGCATTTAACCGGCATTGATGCGACACCGGACGAATTACGTCGCATAGCAAAAGATTATTGGGACAGTGGCATTCGCCGTATTGTGGCGTTGCGTGGTGATGAGCCGAAAGGTTATGAGAAAAAGCCTTTTTATGCCGCAGATTTAGTGACATTGCTTCGTGAAGTAGCGGACTTTGATATCTCCGTTGCAGCCTATCCGGAAGTGCACCCGGAAGCAAAATCAGCACAAGCGGATTTAATCAATTTAAAACGTAAAATTGATGCCGGCGCTAATCATGTGATTACGCAATTCTTCTTTGATATCGATAGTTATCTGCGCTTCCGTGATCGTTGTGCTTCTATCGGCATTGATGCAGAAATCGTGCCGGGCATTTTACCGGTCACTAACTTCAAACAGCTTCAAAAAATGGCAGAAATCACCAATGTGAAAATTCCTGCCTGGATGGCGAAAATGTATGATGGGTTAGATGATGACCAAACAACTCGTAATTTAGTGGCGGCAAGTATCGCCATGGATATGGTGCGCGTATTATCTCGCGAAGGGGTAAAAGACTTCCACTTCTACACCTTAAACCGTAGCGAACTCACTTATGCGATTTGCCATACTTTAGGGATTCGTCCGACGTTGTAATTTAAAAAACGAAAAAAAGCGACCGCACTTTAGATTATCCTCTTAAAGTGCGGTCGTTTTTTATGTATTTGTTGTGGTGAATGCAAATTTAATTCGGTTCTTTTTTCAGTAATGAACACAAAAAGAGAAACGTGGCGCAAATGACGACGGAGGGGCCAGCGGCGGTGTCGTAATAGGCGGATAAGGTTAACCCCATGGAAACCGCGAGCATGCTAACAAGCACGGCAACGCCAACCATGCTTTCCGGGGTGCGGGCAAAGCGCTTAGCGGCGGCAGCCGGAATAATGAGGAGGGAGGTGATAATTAATGCGCCAACAAATTTCATACTTAAGGCAATGGTTAATGCTGTTAAGATCATTAGAATAAAACGCATTCTTTTCACGTTAATGCCTTCCACTTGGGCTAATTCGGGGCTGATCGTGGTGGAAATTAGCGGTTTCCAAAAATAGATTAAGGCAGCAAGCACAACAATAGCACCAAGACTGATATAAATGAGATCGTCATAAGTGATCGCCAGTAAATCGCCGAACAAGTAGGACATCAAATCTACCCGCACATTTTGGAGTAAACCGACCGTGACAACCCCGATGGAAAGACAGCTATGCGCAATAATGCCAAGCAACGTATCCACAGAAAATTGCGTATTATTTTCCAACCAAACCATGGCAATGGAAAGCAAGATCGTGAGGACTAAAATGGCGATGTAAGGGTTGATTTGCAAAAAAATACCAAGCGCAACACCCAATAACGCCGAGTGGGAAAGCGTATCACCGAAATAGGCCATTTTGCGCCAGACCACAAACGCTCCGAGAGGCGCTGTAATCAGCGAAAGTACCATGCCTGTAATCCAGGCGGGAAAAAGAATATCAAACATAATATGAATCGTTAGTGTGAATGGGGCGATTCCATACCGCAAATATCGCCGTGCATATCATGACGATGATTGTGGTGATGGGTGTAAACCGCGATATTTTTAGAAAACTGATCGCCAAAAAAGTGAATAAACGTTGGATCGTTTGAAACAGTTTCAGGCGTGCCGGCGCAACAAATATGCTGGTTAATACACAGCACTTCGTTAGTGTCAGCCATGACAATATGTAAATCATGCGACACCATCAGAATTGCGCAATTTAATTTTTCACGGGTCTGCTGAATCAGTTGATAAAGCTCTGCTTGGCCGGTCATATCTACGCCTTGAGTAGGCTCGTCCAACACCAATAAATTCGGTTTATTTAAAATCGCTCGTGCCAGTAAAACCCGTTGCATTTCACCACCGGAAAGTTTTTGCATACTGTTGTGAATGAGATGGCTAATAGACAATAATGCCATTGCGTCTTGAATATCCTGACGACAAATTCCTTTTTTTAAGGATAAAAACTTTTCAACGGTAATGGGTAAGTTATGGTCTAAATGGATCTTTTGCGGAACGTAACCAATACGAATATTTTTGTTGTAACGCACAGATCCGGAAGTCGGTTGTTGTAGTTTGAGTAAGACTTTTAATAGTGTGGATTTACCACCGCCGTTGGGCCCCACAATAGTAATAATCGAGTTTGGGTAAATGGCGAGGTTAATATGACTGAGTGCGACTTGTTGCCCGTATTTTACATTGATGTCTTTTAATTCGACCAAGGGCACTTTTATTGCATTGATTTGCATGATGGGTTCTATTTGAGATTTCATTGGAGAAAAATTGCGCTAAAAATAGCTTATTTTTTATGATTTAACAAGTTCCCCGATAATTTATGTGTATAATTGCGCCGTTTGTCAGGAATTTCGCTTTATCCGTTGAATTTTTTTATTTTTATTGAGTCATAAGTAAACTTAGTTTATCCGTTGTAAGGAAACCACAGTGGTACAACACGTAAAATTAGCAAGAGAACGTCGCCAAAGAAAGTCGCGTATTAAAGCGCTTATTTTCTTTTTGGCGCTTTTGTTGATTTTTACCGGCTTTTTTCTGCATTTAAATGACACCGCAGAAGACAAAATCGAAAGTGTTAAAAATCCCACCTATTCGAACCTTTCGACCCAAAATACACTTTCTGATACGAATCATCTACTTCAGGAAATTCTCTCGTTAGGTGAGCTTTATCCTGTTTCTTCCTATGTCGTTTCTTTTACCAATGAAGCTGTTCAAGAAACACAAATTTTAGCCGACACCTTTAACCTCAATGCTGTAGATGAGGCCACTTCTTATGACGATGATGTGGGGAAAGACGATGAATCGGAAGAAGTCAAAACCCATGATGAATTTGATGATCTGGATACATTGCCAAGTGATGCGAAAGATGCTGTCGTGAATATTTTAGATGTTGCGGATCAAGCAATGAGAATCAAAGATCAATTTAGTCATACGGTGGTGAAAGGCGATAGCTTAAAGGATGTATTGGAACTTTCCGGTTTAGAGGATGATACCAGCAAGCAACTGATTGCTGCTTACCCTGAACTCAAACATTTGCAAGCAGGACAACAATTCTATTGGATTTTGAATAATGACGGTGAATTGGAATATTTGAATTGGTTGGTTTCACAGAAAAAAGAATACATCTACGAATTACAGTCAGAAGGCAAGTTTACCCGTCAAATTCTGGAAAAGAAAAGTGTTTGGAAACGGGAAGTATTACGTGGCGAAATGGATGGTTCTTTCGTGAATAGCCTAAGAAAATTAGGTTTAGATAATCGTCAAATTTACCAACTGATTTCTGCGTTACAGTGGCAGGTGAGTTTAAAACAACTGAAAAAAGACACCAAAATATCGATTTTAGTTTCTCGCGAATATTTGGAAGATAAACGTACCGGTCAAGGTAACGTAGAAGCTATTCATATTATGAGTGGTGGTAAAGGGTATTATGCGATTCAAGCTGCGAACGGACGTTACTATAACCGCCAAGGGGAAACCTTAGGTAAAGGTTTCTCCCGTTATCCTTTGCAACGTCAAGCGCGTGTATCTTCACCGTTTAACCCACGTCGTCTTCATCCTGTTACAGGTCGTATTGCGCCACATAAAGGCGTCGATTTTTCTATGCCGATAGGCACACCTGTGATTGCGCCGGCAGACGGTACGGTAGAAAAAATTGCATATCAGGCAAATGGCGCCGGTCGTTATGTGGTCATTCGTCATTCCCGAGAATACCAAACCGTGTATATGCACTTAAGCCATCCGTTGGTGAAAGCTGGGCAAAGTGTGAAGAAAGGGGAGCGTATTGCATTGTCGGGGAATACCGGTCGCTCAACCGGCCCGCATTTACACTATGAATTCCATATTAACGGACGCCCGGTGAATCCGCTCACGGTTAAACTTCCGGGGGGCAGTAGCGGAATGGCAACGTCTGAACGTAAACAATTCCTTGTCAAAGCCAATGAAGTAGAACGCTTGTTACGTTAGTTTTGAAAGTGCGGTGGTTTTTCCAGCTGTTTTAAAAACGTTGTGAAAATCGACCGCACTTTTTTATAAAAGCCGTACCACCATTTATCAAATATGATGTATCACTAATCTTTTCCCTTGATAATCCAACACGTCTGCATCCAAATTAAACACAGATTTTAAGTTTTCTTTCGTGATAATTTCGGTAGGTGTGCCAATCATTGCGATTTCACCGTTTTTCATGGCGACAATGGTGTCAGCGTAGGCGGCCGCCATATTGATGTCATGCACCACCATTACCGTTGTCAGTGCCAGTTCATCGGTCAGTTGGCGTAGCAAGCGCATCAGCTCGCGCGCGTGGAACATATCCAGATTATTTAACGGCTCATCAAGTAGCACATGATCGGTTTTTTGACAGAACGTCATGGCAATTAAGGCGCGTTGACGTTGACCGCCGGAAAGTTCGCTAAGAAAACGATTAGCTAACGGGGCTAATTCAAAACGTTGTAAGGCATGGTGAATAATGGCGTTGTCGTCTTCCGTTGGGCGCCCTTGATGGTGTGGGTAACGGCCGAAAATCAACAAATCTTTTACCGTAATGCGACTATGAATCACGGTATCTTGGGTGAGAATCGCCAAATTTTGCGCGATGGTACGCGAAGAGGTTGTGGCGATATTCATGTCGTTCAACCAAATTTGCCCTTGCTGAATCGGATTTAAACGCGCAATTAAAGACAGCAATGTAGATTTACCGGCGCCATTCGCACCGATTAATGCCGTAATCCCGCCATTGGGAATGGTGAGATTAATGTTATTTAAAATCGTCGCTTGATTAATTTTATAGGTTATATTTTCAATTTTTATCACAAGACATTCCTTTATTTTGCCCGTCTTAACATCAGGTAGATAAAGACTAACCCACCGACAAACTCGATAACCACGCTAAGTACACCCTGCATCTTCATCACCTGTTCAAATACGGCTTGACCGCTTACTAATGTGATGGCTGACACCATAAACGTCATTGGGATGCGAATATTGTGATGCATGGTTGGGCTGATGGCATTGACGATGGCACATACCAATAAGCCTAAAAACAGAATCGGTCCCACAAGTGCGGTGGAAATTGACACTAAAAATGCGCAGCAAATGAGTAATTGGCGGCTGAACTGATGATATTCCAAGCCTAATCCGATAGCGCGTTCACGCCCTAGTAGTAGTACATCTAATTTAAAACGTTGTTGCCAAATCCACAGGGCGCTGACCAATGTAATGACAGTACCGATCCATAATAAGGTTGGGTTCACCGTGTTAAAACTGGCAAAGGAAGATCCTTGTGCAACGGCGAATTCATTAGGATCGATCATGCGCTGTAGGAGGTTATTTACACTGCGGAAAAGCACACCGAAAATAATCCCTACCAAAATCATACGGGCGAGATCGCTGTTGTTTTTGCTGAGCGTACGGAATAACAGGAGTGCGCCAAGCAACATAAGCAAAGTTTCAAAAGCAAATTTGCCGGCCACATTGAGTTGTGTAAATCCAATCCCGCCGAAGAGAAACACTAAAATGCTTTGCACCAATAAATATAAGGAATCAAAGCCTAAAATGCTGGGTGTTAGAATCGGGTTATTAGTTAAGGTTTGGAATAGCAATGTGGATATGCCAATGGTGTAGGCCATCATCAGCAATAACAACAGTTTCTTTCCACGAAACGGCAAAATAAAATCCCAGTTACCATTGGCGTGATAGGTCATAAAAAAGACGCAAGCAAACAAGAGTAGGGCACCGAGTAATAACATGACGCGATTATTTTGCATTGGCTTTCCCCTTAAATAACAAATAGAGGAAAATCAATGTGCCGACAATGCCGAAAATGGTCGAAATCGGTACTTCATAAGGTGCGTTAATGACTCGGCCTATAATGTCACAAACTAAGACCAAATTGGCGCCGAGCAACACAACCGAAGGCAGATTTTGGCGTAATCGGTCACCGGCTAAGCGGGAAATAATATTTGGTACAACCAGGCCGATAAAGGGAATTTGCCCGACGGTGACTACGACTACCGCGGTGATCATTGCCACTACAATTAACGCAAACCACGTCATTTGACGATAATTAATCCCTAAGCCAGTACTGATATTTTTCCCCAGTCCGGTAATGCTCAGACGATCGGCCATAATATAAACCACTACGGCAAGAGCGGCGGTAAGCCATAATAATTCATAACGTCCTGCCAAAATGCCGGAAAAATCGCCGGAAAACCAAATGGACAGAGTTTGTAAGCTGTCTGTTTCGTAGGCCAGAAAGGTGGTCATCGCCTCAATAATATTGCCGAACACAATCCCTACCAACGGCACCATGAGACGTTGATGTGGCGGCAATTGCTGTAACAATAAGGTAAAAATCCCCATACCGATGAGTGCGGAGACGGTGGCGACGGACATTTTGAGAAGCAAGGCGGCGCTTGGAAATAATAGGCTGGTTAATAAAATCCCCAATGCCGCGCTTTGACTGGCGCCGATCATGCCCGGCTCAATAAAGCGATTTTTTAAGACAATTTGTAATACCATGCCTGCCACGCCAAGAGTCGCCCCCACTAAAATCACGGCGAAGGTACGAGGCAATCGACTGACTAACAGGACTTGCATTTGTTCCGGCTGAGAAAAAAATTGAGACCAATGAAAATCGGCTACGCCCACGGTAATGCTTAATGCGGCGAGTAATACAAGAATTAAAAAATTAATCCGATTTAACGTGAAAATTCCAGACATGGCGTTTTTTAGGCAATAAAAAGTTCTCTTCATTATTGCCTTAGTTTGACACAATGAAGAGAACGATAAGCGTGATTATTTTTTCTCGAAAGCGGTTTTAATCGCGTTTAAGTCCGTTTTTAATTGTTCCGCACCGCCCGGCGCTAAGTAGGAAGCGCTACTGAGATAAACGACATGACCGTTTTTCCAGGCTTTAGTGCGACGAACCAATTCATTATTCAACACTTCTTTAGCGGTTTTACCTTCTTCGCCAATAGCAGAAATGCGATCTAACACAAACAACCAGTCAGGATTGGTTTTTTCAATAAACTCAAAGCTCGCCGGTTGGCCATGACCGGTACCTTTAATGCTCGGATCCGCCATTGGTACGCCAAGTTCATCATGAATAAAACTTAAACGATAACCGCTACCGAATGCGGAAATTTTGCCACCGTTGACTAAAATAATTAAACCGTTGCCTTTGTCTTTCACGGCGGCTTTAGTGTCTTTCAATAAGGTTTCCAATTCACCTTTTAGCTTATCTGCAGCCGCTTGTTTATCAAATAAACGGCCGAAACTGTCAATGCGTTGAATGCCGCTTTCCACTAATTTATTGCCGTTATCGGTTAAATCGATCGTTTTTGCAATGGCGCTGACATCATCAAATTTTTTCGCCGTGCGGGTGCCGACAATAATTAAGTCTGGTTTTAATTCATTTAAGGCCTCTAAATTGGGTTCAAAAATAGTGCCGACATTTTTGGCTTTTTCTAGTGTTGGTTTTAAATAAGGAAGTATTTTGCCGACATCCGCCGCACCATCTACTTTTACACCTAATGCTTGCAAGGTATCAAGGCTTCCCGTATCAAACACCGCTATTTTGGCTGGCGGTGCTGCTAATGTCACTTCTCCTCGTGCCGTTGGAATCGTAATTTCTTTTGCGTAAGTAGAGACAGCGATTGTGATGCAACTTAATGCTAATAATGTTTTTTTCAACATTCTAAAACCCTTTTATTTGAAATTGAAAATTATTCTCATATATTCTATCTCAATTTAGCAAAAGGTAAATGTAAATGTTGGAAAAAATCGTTATTTCTCAATGCGGAGAAGAAGATGGAAAGATAAAAGTGCGGTTAAAAAAACGGATATTTTTCTGACCGCACTTTTCCTTTCAAAGCCCCTTTAATTTCCTTACAATAACGCCAACTTTTAACCCATTTCCCCTAATGAAGGAGTTTATTATGATGAATAGAAGACGTTTTATTCAAATCGGTGCGACCAGCGTGTTGGCGCTCAGTTGCCATCGCATGGCGTTCGCGAAAAGCGATAACCAAGTCGATTTACGCATTATCGGTACCACTGATATTCACAGTTTTTTGACGGACTTTGACTATTACAAAGACGCGCCGACAGAGAAATTCGGTTTTACCCGTGCGGCAAGTTTGATTCGCCAGGCTCGCGCTGAAGTGAAAAACAGCGTGTTGGTGGATAATGGCGATTTAATTCAAGGTAACCCGATTGCTGACTATCAAGCGGCAGTGGGCTATAAAGAAGGTAAGCCAAACCCGGCGGTGGATTGCTTAAATGCCATGCATTATGAAGTAGGCACATTGGGTAACCACGAGTTTAACTATGGATTGGATTATTTAGCCGATGCCATCAAACAGGCAAATTTCCCGATTGTGAATGCCAACGTGGTGAAAGCAGGTAGCGAGGAGCCTTATTACACGCCTTATGTGATTCAGGAAAAAATGGTGGTGGACAATAAAGGCAAGTCTCATAAGCTAAAAATCGGTTATATCGGTTTTGTGCCGCCGCAAATTATGGTGTGGGATAAAGCCAATTTAACGGGCAAAGTGGAAACCCGCGACATTGTAAAAAGTGCGCAAAAATATGTGCCGGAAATGAAGAAAAAAGGCGCGGATATTATCGTGGCGTTGGCACATACCGGCCCATCCGACGAGCCGTATCATGAAGGCGCAGAAAACTCCGCGTTCTATCTTGCCGATGTGCCGCACATTGACGCGGTGATTTTCGGTCACTCCCACCGCTTGTTCCCGAATAAAGAATTTGCAAAATTACCAAATGCGGATATTGCTAAAGGCACCGTAAAAGGCGTGCCGGAAAGTATGGCGGGCTATTGGGCGAACAATATCAGTGTCGTAGATTTAGTGTTGAGCGAGCATAACGGCAAATGGATTGTGACCGACGGCAAAGCGGTATTGCGTCCAATTTATGATGCGGAAAACAAAAAGGCGTTGGCAGAAAATGACCCGGAAATGACCGCACTTTTAAAAGAAACCCATGAAGCGACCCGTAAATTCGTGGCACAGCCGATTGGTAAAGCCACCGACAATATGTATAGCTATTTGGCATTGGTGCAAGATGACCCGACCATTCAAATTGTTAACCAAGCGCAAAAAGCTTATGTGGAAAAAGTTGCCCCAAGCGTACCGGCAATGGCGGGCTTGCCAATTTTAAGTGCGGGCGCACCGTTTAAAGCGGGCGGACGTAAAAACGATCCGACAGGTTATACCGAAGTGAACAAAGGCGAGTTAACGTTCCGTAATGCAGCGGATTTGTATTTGTATCCGAATACCTTGGTGGTCGTGAAAGTCATCGGTGAGCAATTGAAAGAATGGTTGGAATGCAGCGCGGGGATGTTTAAGCAAATCGATCCCGCGAGCGACAAACCACAATCTTTATTGGATTGGGAAGGCTTCCGCACCTATAACTTCGATGTGATCGACGGTGTCAATTACGAATACGATTTAACCCAACCGCCACGTTATGACGGCGAGTGCAAGTTAATCAATCCGGATGCACACCGCGTGGTGAATTTGACTTACCAAGACAAACCAGTGGATCCGAAAGCGGAATTTTTAATCGCCACCAATAACTACCGTGCTTATGGTAATAAATTCCCAGGTACTGGCGACAAGCACATTGTTTACGCGTCACCGGATGAAAACCGTCAAGTGTTGGCAGATTACATCAAAGCTACCAGTGAAAAAGACGGCGCAGTGAACCCACGTGCCGACAAGAACTGGCGCTTCGTGCCTATCAAAGGCAACGATAAGTTAGATGTCCGCTTTGAAACTTCACCAAGCGAAC
Organism: Aggregatibacter sp. oral taxon 513; assembly: GCF_018128305.1. NCBI lineage: Bacteria > Pseudomonadati > Pseudomonadota > Gammaproteobacteria > Pasteurellales > Pasteurellaceae > Aggregatibacter > Aggregatibacter sp. oral taxon 513. The sequence goes on along the minus strand of NZ_CP072381.1, from coordinate 1,262,660 downwards.
AAACGGCGCAATTTATCAAAGAAAACGCGCAATACCCAATGAAACAGGTGGGTACTGATGAAGTGGGATTTGCTGTGTATCAAATTGATTTATCTGGCAAATAATTCACTCCAAAATAAAAGGCATCCGATGGATGCCTTTTTTATTGTTAAAGTGCGGTGGTTTTTTCAAACGTTTTTTGAATTGTTTTGATTTATTCAGCCGGGAACACAAACGGATTCAAACCGCTTTTCATAAAGCCTTTTTTCTCCATTTCCATATCCAAAAAGATAGACGCCAAATCATCGGCAATCACTTCCATTTTCGGATCTTTTTCTTGGTATAAGGCTTTAAGGTAACTGTGGCAGCTTCCGCAACTTTCGCTGCGAACTGCCGCTAAATGATCATCAAGGGACCAATAATCTAAATCGCTGCTTTCTCCACAGTTTGTGCATTGTGTGCGCACCATATTCCATTCGCTTTCACATAAAGAACAGTGCATGTAGCGCAAGCCTTGATTTGTACCTAAATGAATCATGCTGGCCGTTGGAGAGGCGCTACAAACCGGGCAAAGATGTAAATCTTCGGTACTTTCTTGTTTGGCGTTGTGCGGAATTTGTTGCACTAATTGGAACCAATATAAGGATAATGCCGCCCACACAAACACCGCTTTATCGCTGGAAATAGTGGCAAATTCTTGTGCCAAGACTTTATCGGCAAGGTCTTCTAATTCACTGTCTGCGGCTTTTTCTAACCATTCGATGGTGGTGAGAATTTGGTCGTTGGCAGAAGGTTTTAATTTCTCTAAAAGTGCGGTCAATAATTTTCGCCAAATTGGGTCACGCTGCCAGTTTTTCACATCTAGTGGCTTATTTGCTAATTGCTCACCGGAAAGTGCTTGTAGTCGAGGATCTTGTGGAATCGGCATGGTTTCAAGCAATGCTAACTGCGCATCGGCAATCGCGGCGGCAAACAACAGATAATCAGCGAGTGGATGATCCTGCGCTAATTCTCTTAAACGTGCGGCACGGCGTTGATATAAGTTTTTCGGGTTGGAAAACAACAGTGGCGGCGCAGTATAAGAGGCTGCCGCTTGTTTAATTTCATTTTCAGGTAGAATTCGGATACTCATAATTTTAGGGCTTATTGTTAATAGAAAGTGAAAATTCATGCCTATTATAGGCGCATAAATTTACTGTTCAATGACCGAAACGGGTAATTTTTATTTATTTGACAGCCATTGTTTAATGCGATTTACCCCTTCTTGCAAATGCTCGATGTTGCGTGTGTAAGCAAAGCGCAAATAATGCTTCGTACCATTTTGCCCAAAATCAATGCCCGGCGTGGTGGCGACCTGAATTTCATGGAGCATTTGTTTGGCAAATTCATAGCTGTCATTAGTGTATTTGGATACATCCGCCCACAAATAAAAAGCGCCTTGCGGTTTAAATTCAATGGTAAAAATGTCTTTTAAGGCGTTATATAAAAAATCGCGACGCGCTTGGAATTGCTGTTTCACCTGCGCTAAATGCACGTCATCGAAGGCCTCTAATGCGGCATGTTGGCTTAATGTTGGTGCAGAAATAAAGATATTTTGCGCAATGATTTCCGCTTCACGCACTTTATCCTCCGGCACGATAATCCAACCTAGACGTAAGCCCGGCATACAGAAATATTTAGAAAAACCGTTGATGACATACGCTTTGTCGTTAAATTGCAAGGCGGTTGCAGCAGTTTCGTCATACACTAAACCGTGATACAACTCATCGGAAATAAAGGCAATGTCGTGCTCACGACAATAGTCGTTAAGCGCTTTCAAGCGTTCGGTGGTGTAAATATTGCCTGTTGGGTTTGCCGGCGAGGAAATTTGTAACGCTTTAATTTGATGGCGTTTTAATTGTTCCACGCTTAATTGATAACAATCTTGTTTATCCACCGGCATGAATTCCGGTTGAATATCCATCATATAAGCAAAATTTTTATAGCAAGGGTAAGAAGGATCCGTTAAACCTAATTTGTCGCCGTTATTTAAGGTAAGGGCATAAGCCACTAGGAATGCACCGCTGGTGCCGGGCGTAAGCAAAATACGATTTGGGTTAATTTTCACCTGATAAGTGCGGTCATAATACGCCGCAATTTTTTCTCGTAACGCCAGAAGCCCAAGGCTTTCTGTGTAACTAAATTGATTGTGCTGCACGGCATCTTGCAACGCGGCTTTGACCTTATCGGAAGGCGGTAAATCCGGCTGACCGATTTCAAAATGAATGGCGTTCGGGTATTTCGCTGCTTCTCGTACAATATCCATCACAATAAAAGCGGACATGTTGTCGTAACGCATAATGTTTCCTTTTTTCTCTTTTTTTAGAAAATTTTAAGCTTCTTAATCTTTTCTTAATTTTTACTTGATTTAATCGCTCTCAACAAAGCAAGGGGGCTTTGTGATAATGAACTTTATGAAGGAGATTTCAAATGAAGAAACGTAGTTTAGCAACAATTTTCGTATTAGCAACCGTTGCCGCAAGCGGCGCTTTTGCCAAAGGTGGTTTTCAAGATCTGCACGCACAACAGGCACAATATCACCACAAAGGTGAAGTCAAGCACGGTGGCTTTGTTAACAGCAATCAAACCGTCAGCAAAGCAGCAGATGCAAATACCTGGAAAGACGATCAATACATCATTTTGCAAGGTAACATTGTTAAACAAGTGGGCAAAGATGACTTTATTTTCAAAGATGCCAGCGGCGAAATCCAAGTGGAAATCGACCGTAAAGCATGGCGCGGTCAGGATATTTCCCCAAGCGATGAAGTGAAACTTTACGGCGAAGTAGATAAATCTTGGGATAAAATGGAAGTCGATATTGATCGTGTCGAAAAAATTGTAAAATAATCCGACTAAAAACAGAAAGTGGTGATGAGCCACTTTTTGTTTGTTTTTATTATGGCGATTTCTCAAGTGAAAAGTGCGGTGATTTTTTTATGCGAATTTTATTGATCGAAGACGATGCGCTTATTGGCAACGGGATTCAAATCGGTTTGACCAAATCGGGCTTTGCGGTGGATTGGTTTACTGACGGTAAAAGCGGATTGGCGGCAGCGCAAGGTGCGCCTTATGATGCGGTGGTGTTAGATTTAACGTTGCCGAAAATGGATGGCTTAGATGTGTTGCAGGCATGGCGTAAAAACGGGCAGGATGTGCCGGTGTTGATTTTAACGGCGCGAGATACCTTAGATGAGCGTATTACGGGCTTACAACGCGGCGCAGACGATTATTTATGCAAGCCGTTTGCGCTGGCGGAAGTGGTGGCACGATTGCAAGCGTTGATTCGTCGTCGTTATGGACACGCCAGCCCGATTATTCAGCATAGCTGTGTCAAATTCGATCCGAATCAACGTAAAGTATTGTTGAATGAACAAGAAATTGCATTAACCACGCGGGAATACAAACTGCTTGAGCTGTTTATGCTGAATAAAGAACGCGTTCTCACCCGTGATTTTATTGAAGAAAAACTTTATAACTGGGATGACGAAGTCAACAGCAACGCCTTGGAAGTGCATATTTATAATTTGCGCCAAAAACTCGGTAAACAATTTATTCGCACCGTGCATGGCGTGGGCTATGCCTTAGGAAAAAATGATGAAGAAGCTTAATTGGCACAAGCGTAGCCTCCGTTTTCGATTAATTGCCACTTTGTCCTTGGTGTCTGTTTTAGTGTGGTTGATCTCCACGGCGGTAGCGTGGTTTCAAGTCCGTAAAGAAGTGAATCAAGTTTTTGATGCACAACAAATTCTCTTTGCCGAACGGCTTGCTTCTTCTGATTTACGTCATCTTTTAATCGATCGCCATAACCCACAACCACGCCGTCCTTTTAAAAAACATCGTTTTGACGATGATGCATTGGCGTTTGCAATTTTTACCACCGACGGCACTATTGTGCTCAGTGACGGCGAAAATGGCGACAACTTTATTTATGCGCCTCAAAAAGGCTTTTCACTTAGTAAAATTCGTGAGGACGATGATGACTGGCGTATTTTCTGGTTACCTGTTGCCGGTGGTCGTTTAATGGTCGCCGTGGGGCAGGAACAGGAATATCGCGATGAACTGATCAATAAAATGGTATTCGGGCAAATGTGGATTTGGTTTGCCGGTTTGCCGTTTTTATTGGCTGCACTGGGATTGATTATTCGCCGAGAATTACGCAGTCTAAAAGAAGTGGGCGAACAAGTGGCGAAGCGCCCGCCGGACGACACATCTTTGTTGCCGACCGACAATCTGCCGACCGAAATTTTGCCGTTAATTCAAAATTTAAATCAATTTTTTGACCGCACTTCTGCCACCTTATTGCGTGAACGTCGTTTTACGTCAGATGCGGCTCATGAATTGCGCAGCCCGCTTGCCGCTTTGCGTATTCAAACGGAAGTGGCACAACTTGCCGGTGATGACGCTCACTTGCGTGAACAGGCATTGGAAAATCTGACCAAAGGTATCGATCGCGCAACCCAACTGATCGAGCAATTATTAACTCTTTCCCGTTTAGATAATTTGAAAGAACTGGAGAATTCACAGGAAATTCATTGGGAACAGTTAATTCCGTCGCTGATGGGGGAATTGTATTTTCATGCGGAAAAACACCAAATCACGCTGGAGTTTGAGCCAATCGCCGCGCCTCCGGTAAAAATGGGGCAGCCGTTGTTGTTGGCGCTTATGCTGCGTAATCTGATAGACAACGCCATTCGTTATTGCCCGGCGGGCAGTCAGGTCAAAGTGCGGTTGGAAAAAAATAAAATTTTGGTGGAAGACAACGGTGGCGGTGTCGATGAGGCGGATCTAGCCAAACTCGGACAACGTTTCTATCGCCCCGCCGGTCAAAATGAAAAAGGCAGTGGCTTGGGCTTATCCATTGTTCGCCGCATTGCTGAATTGCATCACTACCAACTCAACCTTTCTAACCGTAAAAATGTTGCCGGTGAACGCATCGGGTTATGTGCAGAGATTTTGTTGTAAGTCGATAAAAAGGCGGGGCTAAAAGTGCGGTGAATCTTCACCGCACTTTTTTGTTTAATGCTATTGAATAGGTTTTATGAAAACAAAAAAGCAAGCCCGAAGGCTTGCTTTTTTCCGCTGTAAAGTGCGGTCGGAAAAGAGAGCGTTTTACGCTTTTTTGTATAATTGCGGTAACGCAGAATCTTTGTTTGTCGCCAGTAAACCGGTGCGGGAATAGATACCGAGTTTGTCGCGGGTGTCGGTGATATCAAGGTTACGCATGGTTAATTGACCAATACGATCGACCGGATCAAACGGTGCATTTTCCACTTTTTCCATACTCAAACGTTCCGGATGGTAGGTTAAGTTCGGGGATTCCGTGTTGAGTAAGGAATAGTCATTACCACGACGTAGCTCTAACGTCACTTCACCGGTGACCGCGCGGGCCACCCAACGTTGAGCGGTTTCACGCAACATTAAGGCTTGCGGATCGAACCAACGACCTTGGTATAACAAGCGACCTAAACGGATACCGTTGATACGGTATTGTTCAATGGTGTCTTCGTTGTGGATGCCTGTCACTAAACGTTCGTAAGCAATGTGTAAGAGTGCCATTCCCGGGGCTTCGTAGATGCCGCGAGATTTCGCTTCGATGATACGGTTTTCGATTTGGTCGGACATACCTAAACCATGGCGACCACCAATGCGGTTGGCTTCAAGGAACAATTCTACGATGTTGTCGAAGGTTTTGCCGTTTAATGCCACCGGGATGCCTTCTTCAAAACGCACCGTCACTTCTTCCGCTTTGATTTGTACGTCTTCACGCCAGAACGGTACGCCCATGATTGGGTTGACGATACGAATACCGGAATTTAAGAATTCCAAGTCTTTTGCCTCGTGAGTCGCGCCAAGCATATTGGAGTCGGTGGAATAGGCTTTTTCGACAGACATTTTGTAATCAAAGCCGTTTTCAATTAAGAAGTTAGACATCTCAAAACGGCCACCCAATTCATCGATGAATTTTTGATCCAACCAAGGTTTATAAATTTTTAAATTTGGGTTGGTCATTAAGCCGTAACGATAGAAACGTTCGATGTCGTTGCCTTTGTAAGTACTGCCATCGCCCCAAATGTTTACGTCATCTTCTTTCATGGCAGAGACCAACATGGTGCCGGTCACCGCACGGCCTAATGGAGTAGTGTTGAAATAAGTCAAACCACCTGTCGTCACGTGAAACGCACCGCATTGGATCGCCGCAATGCCTTCTTGGGCTAATTGCGTGCGGCAGTCGATTAAGCGCGCCATTTCTGCGCCATATTCTTTGGCTTTGCGTGGAATAGCCTCGTAATCCTCTTCATCCGGTTGGCCAAGGTTCGCGGTATAAGCGCAAGGAATGGCGCCGTGTTGACGCATCCAAAGCAGTGCCGCGCTGGTGTCTAAGCCGCCGGAAAAGGCGATACCGACTTTTTCACCTTTGGGTAAGTGTTGCAAAATGGTATTTGACATATTTTCTTTCCTTATCTGTGTTTGTTTGAGTGAATGGGTTTGATAAAAGTGCGTGGTAAAAACATTTCGAAAAACAACCGCACTTTTATTCTTCTGTTGTCAGCATTAAATTCGGATCCGGATATTGGTAAACAAATTCTAATTCATGACAAATTTTTTCCGCCATGATAATGCGCTGGGGATCTTGTTCTGAGTTAATAAAGTGCGGTGGTTTTAGCCCGTATTTTTCTGCCGAATACTGATAATAGGCTTCCCGTGTTGGGTGCATTGGCGCGGCCAAATGATATAAACGATAGCCGCCCGGGGTTTCTAACAATAATTGAATGGCGCGTGCGCAATCGTCTAAATGGACTAAATTCACGGGAGAATGACCGCACTTGAGTGCTTGTTTTCCTGCAAGAGAATAAACGGGATGGCGATCGTTGCCGACTAAACCGGCAAAACGAATAATATCGCAATCAATGTCTTGCATTTTTGCCAAGCCGTTTTCAATTTCAACTAAGGCGCGCCCTATGTCACTGTCCGGCTGTGGCGTGACGGATTCATCAAAATGGGCGGAAATATCAGGAAAAACGGAGACGGAACTAATAAAAATAATGTGGCTTACGCCTTGTAATAAGGCTTCGTTAACCAGATTTTGCACGCCTTCGACATATTGATTGAGATCGAAAAAATATTGGCTTGGTGGAATATTAATGATCAGCGAATCCACATCCAGCAAGGCACTGACATCATCAGGATCCGCATTAATTTCAGGGGTAAGTTCCAAATGATAGGCTTCCAAACGCATTAAACGCATTTGTTCTACACCGTCGTGCGTGCGTTTTGTGCCTTTCACTTCCCAGCCTAGATTTTTTAAATGTCGTGCCAGTGGCAAACCTAGCCAACCTAACCCGACAATGGCGACCGACCTCATATTACTCCTATCCGGTTACAAAAAATTCCCACTATTCTAGTGCATAGCGGGAATTCCTTTAAGTGTTATTTTGTTAATAAATCCAAGGCTTCTTGGTATTTATCTACGGTCTTCTGAATGACATCTGACGGCACTTTCGGCGCCGGTGGTTGTTTATTCCAACCGCTGTTTTCCAACCAGTCACGAATAAATTGTTTATCAAAAGACGGTGGGTTTGTGCCTTCTTGATAAGTCTCTACTGACCAGAAACGGCTGGAATCCGGTGTTAACACCTCATCCATTAAGGTTAATGTGCCGTGTTCATCTAAGCCGAATTCAAATTTGGTGTCACAAATGATGATACCTTTGGTTAGGGCATATTTTGCGGCTTCGGTATAAAGGGCGATGGCTTTTTCTTTTACTTGCGCTGCTAAATCTTTGCCGATTAAGTTTTCGCACTCAGCATAGCTAATATTAATGTCGTGATTGCCGATTTCTTCTTTGCTGGATGGCGTGAAAATCGGCTCAGGCAATTTGCTTGCCTCTACTAACCCTTTTGGCAAGACTAAACCGCAAATGGTCCCTGTTTGTTTATAATCTTTCAAGCCGCTGCCGGTTAAATAACCGCGTACGATAGATTCAATTTTAATTGGGGTTAAGCGTTTGCACACCACCGCACGATCTTTTACTAAATCGGCTTCCGCTTTGGGTAACACATCGTAAACGCTGTCACCGGTAAAATGATTCGGCATAATGTGCGCCAGTTTGTTAAACCAAAAATTAGAAATTTGTGTCAGGATTTCGCCTTTACGCGGAATCGGATCATCTAAAATCACATCGAACGCCGACAATCTGTCACTGGCGACCATCAACATTCGTTTGTCATCAATTTCATACAAATCCCGTACTTTGCCGGAATAGATTTTTTTTAGACTAAGTTGTGTCATTTCATTTCCTTTTTATCTGCGTAAAAATAATGGCGCGTATTGTACCGCACTTTTTGCGCAAACGTTTGCATTTTTTGGTGAGAATTTTATTTGTGTGAGATAAGAAGGAAAGTGCGGTCAGAAAAAAACATGTTTTTAGCTGAGCTACCAACTATAAAAAGACCGATAGCTTTCGCTATCGGTCAAAAAGACAGTAGTATGTATTTTATGAATAATAAGAATTAGAACATGATACGGGTACCTAAGCCGATACGGGTTGCATCGGAAACTTTTTCACCGTTTTCTTTAACATTCGCTTTGCCGCCTTCAAGGTAAACAGCAACGTGTTTGTTAAATCTGTGGTCAACACCCATTACCCAGCCTCTGTATTTACCGTTAGCTTGGCCTTCATTTTTACCAGTACCCCATAAGTATGCACCGTAAAGGGCATTTTGTTCGGTTAAATCAACTTTCAAACCTAAGTCAAAACGGTCGATTTTTTCGTATCTGCCAACGCCAGTAGCTTTATTACCCATACTGTGTTTGAAGTTGTAGTCTCTGTGACCTTTCATTGATGTACCATGAGCCCAGTCAAAACCAACGCTAACGATTTTATATTTCACGTCAAAACCAACACCAGCAATTTTTTGTTTGTAGTCTTTAGTCATCACGTCAGCTTTTTTTACTTCGATATAGCCGGAACCGAATCTTACACCCACATCGCCCCATTGACCATCATAGAACGCACCTACGCCAAAACCTTGACCTGCATCCGCTTTGGTTTTATCTGCTTCGCCAAAGTAGTAGTCTGCAGCAAAACGGAAGCCTTCAAATTTACTAGACATAAAATGAACCGCTTTTGCTGCGCTATCGTGTAATACGTTACCACTTAATTCGTAAGAGTAGTTAGCTTTAGGAATGTGGTCACCTAAAGTTAATTGGTTACCGAAAGTCAATGAACCGATATCTTTATGTGCGAATCCACCGAATAAGCGTTTGGTGTTGATGCCATCACCAACAGTACCGTTTTGTGTGAAACGAATTTCAAATGCCGCTAATGCGCTGAAACCGTTGCCAATCTCTTGGCTTGCGCGAACGCGAACACGAGAACCACGGTCAACTAAATCAGTGCGTTTGCCACTGGTGTCGACTTTTTTATCTTTCATGTTAACGCATTTCGAATGCGCCACGTCCGTCTAATTCAACTTTTGTGCCTTCGTTTTTATAAACGACAACAGCGTTTGCTGAAGCCGCAGCCATTGCTGTTACTACTAGTGCGATAAGTGTTTTTTTCATGTTAATCACCTTGAGTTTTAGTTTTAACAAAATTGACGTTCTTATTGTATAAAATCGGATGTTTCACTCCATTTTGTTTTTATTAAATGGCGTTTTTCTCGATTTAGGTTCAACGCTAATAAAACTTTTTAGTGCTGTCAATAAACGAGAAATTTTACGTTGTTTTTAAAACCGTTATTTTTCAAATGGTTATGTAATTCTTCCATTTTGGTTTAGTGGCGAAAAGTGTTATCTGGATCACAATTTTTATATTTTCTTGATCGGCTATTTTCTACTGGATTTGATTTAACTTATTGATTTCTATTTTAATTTTTTTATTTACTAAAATGAGTGTTTAATAAAATAAATATATAAGTGATTTATTTGGGATTTCATCTTATTTTTGTGATGTTGATCACGTAACGGTTGACGGAATTCGCCTTTAAAAACAATGGGATGGGAAAAGTCTTTCACTCCATTTGAAATAAATTTTTATTTGATGAATGAAAGAGAGAATAAATTTTGTGCGTTTTTAATGCACGCCGAGTACTTATCATGGCGAAATAAAAATACCCAGAAAATACACCGCACTTTGTTGCAACGTACTCGCATTCATGCTTCTCAAACTTGAAAAAAGTGGCTAAAAAGCATATAGTTGCGCCACTTATTTTTGGACCGTCGTTTAAGGCGGTTTCTTTATTTCTTCATCAAACAACACAGACAGAACAGATGACATACCCACAAGAACAAGTTAATAAACGCCGCACTTTTGCGATTATTTCTCACCCCGATGCGGGTAAAACCACGATTACCGAAAAGGTTTTGCTTTATGGTAACGCCATTCAAAAAGCCGGTTCGGTGAAAGGCAAAGGTTCCGCACAGCACGCAAAATCCGACTGGATGGAAATGGAAAAACAACGTGGGATTTCTATCACCACTTCCGTGATGCAATTCCCGTACAACGACTGTTTGGTCAACTTGCTGGACACTCCGGGGCATGAGGATTTCTCTGAAGATACCTACCGCACTTTAACCGCAGTGGATAGCTGTTTGATGGTGATTGATTCCGCCAAAGGGGTTGAGGATCGTACCATTAAATTGATGGAAGTCGCCCGTTTGCGCGACACACCGATTATCACGTTTATGAACAAACTTGACCGTGATATTCGTGATCCGATGGAATTGTTGGATGAAGTAGAAAACGTATTGAAAATTCACTGTGCGCCGATTACTTGGCCTATCGGCTGCGGCAAATTGTTTAAAGGTGTGTATCACTTATATAAAGACGAAACTTATCTTTACCAAACCGGGCAAGGGCATACTATTCAAGAAGTGCGAATCGTAAAAGGCTTGAATAATCCTGAATTGGATAATGCCGTAGGTGACGATTTGGCACAACAATTGCGTGATGAATTGGAATTGGTCAAAGGTGCCAGCAACGAATTTGATTTAGATTTATTCCTAAACGGCGAACTGACACCGGTCTTTTTCGGTACGGCGTTAGGGAATTTCGGCGTGGATCATTTCCTTGACGGCTTAACAGAATGGGCGCCTGCGCCACAAGCCCGTCAAGCCGATGTGCGTAAAGTGTCTGCGGATGAAGAAAAATTCAGTGGTTTCGTGTTCAAAATTCAAGCCAATATGGATCCGAAACACCGCGACCGCGTTGCATTCTTACGTGTCGTGTCCGGCAAATATGAAAAAGGCATGAAACTCAAACATGTACGTATCGGCAAAGAGGTGGTGATTTCCGATGCGCTAACCTTTATGGCAGGCGACCGTGCGCATGCAGAAGAAGCCTATGCCGGCGACATTATCGGGTTACATAATCATGGTACGATTCAAATCGGCGATACGTTCACCCAAGGGGAAGAGTTAAAATTCACGGGCATTCCAAACTTTGCACCGGAATTATTCCGCCGTATTCGTTTGAAAGATCCACTCAAGCAAAAGCAATTATTAAAAGGCTTGGTACAGCTTTCCGAGGAAGGCGCCGTGCAGGTTTTCCGTCCGTTATTGAATAACGATTTAATTGTTGGGGCAGTGGGCGTGTTGCAGTTTGATGTGGTCGTTTCGCGTTTGAAATCCGAATACAACGTCGAAGCCATTTATGAAACCGTCAACGTGGCAACGGCCCGTTGGGTGGAATGTGGCGATGCGAAAAAATTTGAAGAGTTTAAACGTAAAAACGAGCAAAACTTGGCGTTAGACGGTGGCGATAACCTCACTTATATCGCCCCGACCATGGTGAACCTCAACCTTGCCCAAGAACGTTACCCTGACGTGACATTCTTCAAAACCCGTGAACATTAATTCGTTCAAAAACGTTAAAAAAAAGACCGCACTTTAAGAGATTAAAGTGCGGTCTTTTTTCTAGGTGTTTTTACTTACTTGTTTTCTTCTTCATTACCGTTTTTCAAGGTAGAGAAGTAGTTGGCTAAAATCGGGCCGGAAACGTTGTGCCAGAAACTGAACACAGCACTTGGCACGGCAGCGATTGGGTTTAAGTGTGCGGTGGCAAGTGCCGCGCCTAAACCGGAGTTTTGCATCCCCACTTCAATGGCGATGGCTTTGCTGTCGTAGTTATTTAATTTGAGTAATTTGGCTGCAATAAAGCCGATGAGGTAACCCAAACAGTTGTGCAACACAACCACGCCGAAAATCAATAAGCCGGAGTCGATGATTTTGTCTTTGCTACCGGCAACCACTGCCGCAAGAATTAAGACAATCGCGATAACAGAAACCAATGGCATGGTTTGGCTGATTTGCGACATTTGTTTTTTGAACAAGGCACGAATCACCAAGCCTAAGAAAATTGGGAAAAGCACCATTTCTAATACGGAAACGAACATCGCCGTAGCGTTAATTTCGATCCATTGGCTGGCCAACACATAGAAAATCACCGGCGTTAATAACGGCGCCAACAAGGTGGAAATAGTGGTGCAAGCCACGGAAAGTGCGGTGTTACCACGGGCTAAATAAGTCATCACGTTAGAAGATGTGCCGCCCGGGCAGGCGCCGACGAGAATCACACCGGCCGCTAAATCATCCGGCAAATTCAATGCTTTTGCGAGGACAAAAGCGATGGATGGCATAATCACAAATTGTCCGATAACACCGACAATGACGGCTTTCGGATGTTTTGCAACTTCACTGAAATCGTTGAACGTCAGCGTAATCCCCATGCCGAACATGACGATGCCGAGCAAGTAAGGAATATATTGGCGGAACCATAAAAAGGTTTCCGGCGAGAGAAAGGCGAGGAGAGCGAAAAGTAAAACCCAAAGGGCAAAGGTTTTACTGACAAATTGGGTAAATTTAAGCAATGCGTGCATAAAAAATCCTTAAAAATTAAAAGTACGAGTAGTGAAAAAAGGTAGTCAACATAGCAGAAAATAGGCGAAATGAAAAAATATTTTCGGGGCAAAAAAGGGGAAAACGTGAATTTTTTTATTTTCATAATCAATTCACGTTTTTGAGTGATGAAAAAACGTTGTTAAAAATGACCGCACTTTAACGAAACAATCGCGCCCAAATCTCTCGCACAAACGCCCGTTCTGCACAAAATTCCGACCCGTCCACCACAGAGGGTAAACCGAGCAAATTCAAATGGTGAATACGGTTTCGCAGGTCCACATAACATTGTTTTAAGCGTTCGCTGTCGGCGTCAGAAATCACGCCATATTCTGCCATGATTTCGAAAATCCGCACGTTATCTGACCAACGGGTGAGGGCGGGCTGTTGAGGCGAGTGCGCCAACACCAAATATTGTGCGATAAATTCAATGTCCGTAATACCGCCTTGGTCGGTTTTAATGTTGAATTGGGCGTCATCATGTTTTGCCAAATGTTCATACATTTTTTCCCGCATCTCGCAGACATCCTGTTTCAGTTGAACTAAGTCACGTGGGGCAGAAAGCACGTTGTGGCGAATGGTTTCAAATTCATCTCGGAGTTTCTGTTCGCCGAACACTGCACGGCTACGCACTAAGGCTTGTTTTTCCCAGGTCCAGGCTTCGTTTAGTTGATAGTTTTCAAAGGCGGTGAAAGAGCAACCAAGCAACCCCGCATCGCCGGACGGGCGTAGGCGCATATCCACGTCATATAAAATCCCGGCGCTGGTATTCATGCTGAAAATACTGACGATTTTTTGGGCTAAACGTAAATAAAATTGGTTGCTGTCGATGACTTTTTTGCCGCCAACGGTTTGGCTATTGCCGGCGGGATCATATAAGAAGACGAGATCTAAGTCAGATTTATAGCCTAATTCAATGCCGCCCAATTTGCCGTAGCCCACTACGAGGAAGTTTTTCTCTCCTTCCGCCAAATGTTCGGGCACCCCAAAACGCACGGCGATTTGTTGCCACGCCAAATTGACCACCGCGCCGATAATCGCCTCTGCCAAATAGGTAAGATGATCGCTCACTTTCATCACAGGCAACACACCGAGAATATCGGCGGCGGCAATGCGGAGCAGGGCAGCGTGCTTAAACTGGCGTAAGCCATCGATAAATTGTTCTTCGTCATCTTGCGGCAGGCGCAATAAATATTGCTGTAATTCAGAAGCGTACTCAGTAAAGTGCGGTGGATTTCGCAGGGATTTTTGATCGAGCAATTCATCGAGCAAAATCGGGTGGCGTGCCACTTGTTCCGCAATAAATTTTGATTGGGCACACAGTTCGATAAGCTGCGTCAAGGCTTGCGGATTCTCTGCCAACAGTTCGAGGTAAGTGGTACGCGTGAGAATTTTTTCAATAATCGTCAAAATCCGTGGCAGTAAAACAGGGCTGTTGGGCGTGTGTAAAACTTGTTCCAGCAGATTTGGCATTAAGCGATTGAGCACTGCCCGCCCGCGTACACCAATGGCATAACGAGGCAATTCGTTGCGAAATTGCAACAGGCGATCCAACACCGCATCTTGTTCCGCCTCCGGCACACCGTTTTGTTGTAAAATGCCGAGCAATTCCTGTTCGTCAAAATCTGCTTCGAGGAAATCTTCCCACGCATTTTCCGATGTATTTTCTTCTTGTTCATCGCCAATTAATGACTGAAAAACCGACCGCACTTTGCGCTGATGTTCTTGTAACACGGCGAGAAAACTCGCCCAATCGTGAATCGGGTAGCTGACGGAAACACTTTCTTGTTGCGCATCCCATTGGGTAAATTCCGCGCAGGCGAAGATTAAACGTTGACGATCCAATTCATTGTCTGGCAGTTGTTGGGTTTGTTGATCTTTGATGGCTTGCAGCACATTTTCCGCGCGACGTAGAAATAAATAGGCGTGGCGCAAATCGGATTCCTGTTCGATGGAAATCAAATTCAGCTTGCTCAGTTCCGGCAATAAATTCAGCAATTCGTGCTGTTGCAAGGCAATTTCCCGCCCACCGCGAATTAACTGGAAAACCTGCACGATAAACTCAATTTCACGAATGCCACCCGCGCCCAATTTGATGTTATCGGTGAGGTTGCGGCGGCGTACTTCCCGTTCGATTTTTTGTTTCATCTCGCGCAATGCTTGAATCACGCTGAAATCAATGTAGCGACGATATACAAACGGGCGCAATAAATTTTGTAAAACGGTGATATTGGGATCCGTTGCTTGCGCGCCTAAAATGCGACCTTTGATCATGGCGTAACGTTCCCAATCGCGCCCTTGATCCTGATAATACTGCTCCATGGCGTTAAAACTGAGTGCCAGCGCGCCACTGTCGCCAAAGGGACGTAAACGCATATCCGTGCGGTACACAAAGCCATCGGCGGTGTATTGATCCAACGCGTTAATCAAGCGTTGCCCCAAACGGGTGAAAAACTTCGCATTATCCACGCTGCGGCGCGCACCTACGGTTTCCCCTTGGCTTGGATAAGTAAAAATCAAATCAATGTCGGAAGAAAAATTCAGCTCAAAGCCGCCCAGTTTGCCCATGCCGAGAATATATAACTGCTGCGCGTTGCCCTGCGCATCCATCGGCGTGCCCATTTCTTCACAAGCCCGCGCATAAAGCCAATCGCGCGCACCAATAATCAGACTTTCCGCCAGTTGCGACAAGCGAATAAAAACCTGTTCCACCGTGGCGAAATTAAGACTTTGGCAAACACTCAACTTCACCATTTCTCGGGCGCGAAACAGACGTAATTCCCGATAAAGCTGTTCTTCCGTTTGCACATGCTGTAACACCTCATCTAACCGCTTGGCGTACTGGTCACAGTCCTCAAAGTGCGGTGGTTTTTCCCAACATTTTGCTAAAAACGCAGGCTGTTTCTGCCACGCCTCCGCCACAAAATCCGACATCGCCACCGCCACAGCCATCTGCCCGATATTTGTTGTGGGATCTGTTTTCTGCTGTTCGATTTGTTCAAATAAGGTGGAATCAAATTTTTCTGGAAAAGAGTGAATTAAAACTTCGGCAAGCGAATGGAGCTTATCAACAAATTGAGCAACAAAAGACATGGTGAATCCTTATGAAAAATGGTGCATAAACTTTAGCATGAAATGGGGGAGTTGGAGAATGATGAGATGTGAATCATATCAAATAATTGAAGATGCAAATTGGGGAAATAAGAAGAGGTTTGGTATGATTACCACATGAATAAAAAAATAGGTTTTTTTATTACATTAAGGGAATACCCATGCCACAAGACGGAATGAACCAATTATTTTTACGAGCCCTAGCACTAGAAGAACAAGGGAAATTAGAGGAGGCGATTGAGTTTTACCAGTTAATAAAGCGGGAAAGTTCTCCTAAATTTTTTGCTCAGGCTCAATATAATTTAGCACTTATTTGGCAAAAAAAAGGCGAGCAAGAAAAGGCGATTGCTATCTATGAAACCATTCAACGAGAAGATAACCCAAAAGCTTTTGCTAAGGCTCTGTTTAATTTAGGTTTTCTTTGGGAAGAAAAAGGCGATCAGGAAAAGGCGATTGCGGCTTATGAAGCTATTCATCGGGAAGATGATAAGGAAACTTTTGCTAAGGCTCTGTTTAATTTAGGTTTTCTTTGGAAAGAAAAAGGAGAACAGAAAAAAGCAGCGGCTACCTATCAAACTATTCAGCGGGAAGATTACCCGAAGGCTTTTGCGCGAGCTCAATTGGGTTTAGCTGAGATTTGGGAAGAAAAAGGCGAGCAGGAAAAGGCGATTGCGGCTTATGAAGCTATTCATCGGGAAGATGATAAGGAAACTTTTGCTAAAGCTCAATATAATTTGGCGGTTATGTGGGAAGAAAAAGGAGAACAGAAAAAAGCAGCGGCTACCTATAAAACTATTCAGCGGGAAGATTACCCGAAGGCTTTTGCGCGAGCTCAATTGGGTTTAGCTGAGATTTGGGAAGAAAAAGGCGAGCAGGAAAAGGCGATTGCTGCCTATGAAGTGATTCAACGGGAAGATGACAAGCAAATTTTTGCTCTTGCTCAATGGAATGTAGGGATTATTTGGGCAGAAAAAGGAGAGCAGGAAAAGGAGGTTGCAGCGTATAAGGCGATTCACCGGGAAGATTCTCCAAAACTTTTTGCTCTGGCTCAATGGAATTTAGCTAAAGTTTGGGCTGATAACGGCAAATGGAAGAAATCGGTAAATATTCTTCTAAATATAAAAAGAAGTGATTCCCAGCATTTGTATTCAAGAATTACAGAAATGTTACTTAATAGTTTTATTCCTGAATTAATTAAGAAGGGACACCGTGCTGGCAAGTTTGTTAATAATATTTTTGAAAGAGTAAAGTTTGATTATCGTCATGATATTTTAAAATTTATTTTTAAAAGTAAAGATATTCATCTTTTAAAGATATTGGACCGTGTTACAGAAATATTAAATGAACTAAAAATAGAAACTTTGGCGAGTGAGGATTTTGAGAAAAATATAGCACATTATACTCGACCATTGATTGGTTTTTCTTTATTAAATCCTACTGAGGAAAAAAGTTCATCTAAATTTAGATTGAGTACGATTAAAGGGGTGAATGATCCTACGGAGGGCACTATTTTAAAGGATTTCTTAAACTATGGTAAAAAAAGTGAAGATGATTTAATCACATTTATTAGTTGTTTTACATTTAACCACGACAGCCTTAATCAATTTAGATTGTATGGGAAAGAAAAGGGACAAGAGGCTTCAGGGATTAGTTTGGTGTTTGAGAGAGATAAATTTTTTAATCAAGAGGTGAGTGCTTTCAATACGTTAAGTCATCAAAATGCGCCTTTTAAAACGGAGGTATTTCTTGATAATAAAAAAATTGATGAAAAGCAGGGAGAGAGTAATAAGCCTAACCCTATATTGGTTTCTAAACTACCCCTTTACCGTTGCATTTATTTAGAGTCCTATTCAGATAATAAACCTTTTTATTTACAACTTGCTCAAAGAGAGGAACTGACATTTTATAGAGAAGATGAAAAGTCAAAACCTTCTACCCGCTGGAAAATATATAAGAAAAAAATAGATCAAATTGAGAAAAATGTTAGGGAGAAACTTACGGAGATAAAAGAAGAAATTTCAAAATTATCTTCAGATGAGAAAACCCATGAAATTTTAGATAAAATTCTTTTGCCATTAAGATATTTAGTGAAACATTCGGCTTTTAAAGAAGAACAGGAGTGTCGTATTATTTACATTGCTAGTATTTGTGATGATAAAATTCAAATGAATCCGGAACAGGGACAAATGTATGTTGAATACGAACAGGATGTAAAAAAGGCAATTCATAAAATATATCTTTCCTCGGGTTCTGAGAAGTATAAGGATCATTTTAGAAAGCTGCTCAATGATGAAAAAGGAAATATGGTGATGAGTTCAACGAATCCTTTTAGAGTAAAATCTTCTTAGCTTTTTGTACATTTAAAGCACCTTATTTCCCCAAGGTGCTTCTCTCCCCACCCAACAATCCCCTTGCCCTTCCTCAGCAAAATAGATAGACTGAACCCCGTTATTAGTCGGGGTGCTTTGTGCTGAGATCATACCCGTGAACCTGATACAGTTAATACTGACGTAGGAAACTAACGAGAAAATCACACTTCCTTTCTTTTTCTCCACATCTTCTTCATTCGTCATTATTGCTGATTATCTTTTTTCATTAAAAAAGGAACAATGATGCAATATGCGTTTTGTCGTTCTGTGCCGGTAAATGGCGGGGGACGTTATGAGTAAAGTCGCGCAGGCGTTGACCATTGCCGGCTCAGATAGCGGCGGTGGTGCCGGCATTCAGGCTGATTTAAAAACCTTTCAAATGCGTGGTGTGTTTGGCACCTCGGTGATTACGGCCGTCACGGCGCAAAACACCTTAGGCGTCTTTGATATTCACGCCATCCCCCTTCAAACCATTCAAAGCCAGCTGAAAGCGATTGCTGATGATTTCACGATTAGCGCCTTTAAAATCGGTATGTTAGGCACAGCAGAGATTATCGAATGTGTCGCTGAGGCATTAAATCAGTATTACTTCGGCATGTTGGTGTTAGATCCTGTTATGATCGCAAAAGGCGGTGCGCCATTGTTGCAACAAAGTGCGGTCGATTCTTTGAATACATTTTTATTGCCGTTGGCCGATGTGATTACGCCGAACTTGCCGGAAGCTAAAGCACTAACAGGCGTGGAGGTCATTGACGATCAAACGGCGCAACAAGCAGCACAAATTTTGCAGGCGCGTGGTGTGAAAACGGTGGTGATTAAAGGCGGACACAGCGCGCATTCACAAAGTGCGGTATGTCGTGATTGGGTTTTTACTCCTAGCGCACAATTTACTTTAGAACGCCCACGTTATGCGACAGCGCAAACCCATGGTACGGGTTGCACGTTCTCCGCTTGTATGACGGCGGAGCTTGCCAAAGGCGTTTCCGTGGAACAGGCAATTAAAACCGCAAAAGACTACATTACTGCGGCAATTAGCCATCCGTTAAATATCGGCCATGGACATGGACCGACCAATCATTGGGCTTATCAAAATAAAATGTAATTTAGACTGAGGAACAGACACATGAAAAAAACAACGTTAATTTTGACCGCACTTTCTTTATACACCGGTATGGCATTGGCGAATCATTACGAAGAAACCGTGAATATTTATACTTACGATTCTTTTACGTCTGATTGGGGCGCTGGCCTGAAAGTAAAACAAGCATTTGAACAGCAATTCCCACTTTGCAAGGTGAATTATATGCCATTTGAAAGCGGCGGCACGTTGTTTAACCGCGTGCGTCTGGAAGGGCATAAAACCAAAGCGGATATCGTGTTAGGCTTGGATAATTTTGTATTGGATGAAGCGAAAAAAAGCCAATTATTTGATTCAAATAGCATCGACTTAAGCCAACTTTCTTTGCCAAATCAATGGACGGATAACACGTTCTTGCCTTACGATTTCGGCACATACGCCTTTGTCTATGACAAAAATAAAGTGAAAAATCCACCGAAAAGCCTAAAAGAATTGGTAGAGCGTGAAGATTTACGTGTGATCTATCAAGATCCGCGCACCAGCAGCGTGGGACGGGGGTTATTAGTGTGGATGAATACGGTTTATCCGGCAGACCAAGTGGCGCAAGCCTGGCAACAACTTGCCAAACACACAGTTACGGTGGGCAAGGGCTGGTCTGACACTTACGGCGCATTCTTGAAAGGGGAGGCAGATGTCGTATTAAGTTACACCACTTCGCCGTTATACCATCAATTATTTGAAAATAAAGAGAATTATGCGGCAACCACGTTTGCTGAAGGCAATGTGATGCAAGTAGAATTGGCAGCGCGAATCGCAGAGCATAAAAATCAATGTGCTGATTATTTCATGGATTTTTTACTGACACCGGAAGCGCAAAAGCCGATTGTCACGGCAAACGTGATGTTCCCGGTGATCCAAGCGCCGGTTGAACCGCACTTTGATGCCCTAAAAGAAACTGTGTTGAAGCAGTCTTTTTTGAATACCTCCAATATTAGCCCAGAAACGTTGCGGAATTGGATTAATCAATGGCAAACCACATTAACTAAATAATTCGAACGATGTTTTGGTTGTCTCGTTCATTGTTTACCCGCTTATTTTTTTCTAGCCCGCAATTCCGCCCGCGTCATTATGTGGGCGGAATTAGCGTTATTTTGCTGATTTCGTTGCTTTATGGCTTTGCCATGCGTGCCGTGTTGGCGCAGGGCACTGAATTTCAGTGGCAACAGTTCTTTGCCGATCGCTATTTGCATCACGTTATTGCGTTTAGCTTCGGACAAGCGTTGCTTTCTGCGTTGTTATCCCTGTTCTTCGGTGTGCTACTCGCTCGCGCTTTTTATTATGTGGAATTTGTCGGTAAAGCCTTTTTGCTGAAAATCATGTCGCTGACTTTTGTGTTGCCGGTGTTGGTGGCGATTTTCGGCTTAATTGGCATTTATGGCGCCTCCGGTTGGATTGCACAACTCTTGCATTTTTGGGACCGCACTTGGACGGGCAGCATTTACGGCTTGTCGGGGATTTTAATTGCGCATCTTTTCTTTAACATTCCGCTGGCAACCAAACTGTTTTTACAAAGTTTGGAAAGCATTCCTTATGAACAGCATCAGTTGGCGGCACAACTGAATATTCGTGGTTGGCGTTTTGTGCGATTGGTGGAATGGCATGCACTGCGTCGTCAGATGTTGCCGACTTTCAGCTTGATTTTTATGCTCTGTTTTACCAGTTTTACGGTGGTGCTCACCTTAGGCGGTGGGCCGCAATATACCACGCTAGAAACGGCGATTTATCAGGCGATTTTATTTGAATTTGATTTGCCAAAAGCGGCAGTGTTTGCCTTATTGCAGTTTGTGTTTTGTTTGCTGCTATTTACGTTTAGTAGTCTGTTCAACACTACCTCACAAACCACGTTAAGCAGCCCGTATCGTTGGCTGAGTCCATCGAAAAGTGCGGTCAAAATTTTCCATGTTTTTTTGCTCGGCGTTTTTGTGTGTTTTATGTTGTCGCCGTTGTTAAATATTTTGTTTAGCGCACTGACATCAGGCAAGTGGCTGACGGCGTGGCACAATCCGCAACTGTGGAAAGCCTTAACCTACTCGTTAACTATTGCGCCTGCGTCCGCCTTGCTGGCATTGCTCATGGCGGTGGCATTGTTGTTACTCTCACGCCGTTTGCAATGGCTGTATTATGTAAAAACAGCGCAATTTATTCTCAATGCCGGCATGGTGATTTTGGCGATTCCCATTTTGGTATTGGCGATGGGGTTATTTTTATTGTTGCGTGACGTAGATTTTACCAATGCCCATTTATTTGCCATTGTTGTTGCGTGTAACGCCTTGAGTGCCATGCCTTTCGTACTGCGCATTTTAACTGAGCCATTCAACAACAATATGTTGTATTACGAACGTTTGTGTAACTCCCTTGGGATTGTTGGCTGGCAACGTTTTTGTCTAATTGAATGGCATTCACTTCGTACACCAATAAACTATGCGCTTGCCTTGGCATTTGCGCTTTCGTTGGGGGATTTCACGGCGATTGCGTTGTTCGGTAACCAAGAATTTACTTCGTTGCCCCATTTGTTATATCAACAATTAGGCAGTTA
This sequence comes from Aggregatibacter sp. oral taxon 513, assembly GCF_018128305.1. Classification (NCBI taxonomy): domain Bacteria; kingdom Pseudomonadati; phylum Pseudomonadota; class Gammaproteobacteria; order Pasteurellales; family Pasteurellaceae; genus Aggregatibacter; species Aggregatibacter sp. oral taxon 513. The sequence goes on along the minus strand of NZ_CP072381.1, from coordinate 1,240,591 downwards.
TCGCCATCAAGAAGCTGCTGTTACCGCAGGTATTTTGCTGTTATTATGCGGTGCCATTTTTGCTTTAATTGAACATCAAAAGGAACAACATGATTCGCTTAGATAACGTATTTTTAGCTGATGACACATTGCCGATGTCGTTTGATTTGCAGGTGGCGGTAGGAGAGCGTATTGCCATTGTTGGGCCAAGCGGTGCGGGTAAAAGTACGTTGTTAAATTTAATTGCCGGTTTCGTGTTGCCAACACAAGGCAAGATTTGGTTAAACAGTGAAAACTATACGCGTAGCGCGCCGTATGAGCGGCCTGTGTCCATGTTGTTTCAAGAGAACAATTTATTTCCGCATTTAACCGTGCAACAAAATTTGGCATTGGGCTTAAAAACAAGCTTAAAATTAACCGCACTTGAGCAAGATCAGATCGAACGGTTTGCTGATGCGGTAGGATTAACATCCTTTTTATCCCGTCTGCCAAACAGTTTGTCGGGCGGACAAAAACAACGGGTCGCATTGGCGCGTTGTTTGTTGCGTGATAAACCGATTTTGTTGTTGGACGAACCGTTTTCTGCGCTCGATCCTGAGTTGAGACTGGAAATGCTCAATTTGATTGATGAACTTTGCCACAATAAAAAGCTGACGTTGTTGCTTGTCACGCACCAACCATCAGAATTGACGGGCAAAGTGGATCGTATGCTTCGCATTGAAAATGGTCGGATAAGCCAGCAAGAAAAATGCGCTTAAAATGCACCGCACTTTTTATTTACTTTGTTTTACTTAAGGAGACCTATGTCAACTAGTACCTTACAAATTTACTCCATCACACCGCATCCAACCGCAGAATATTGGTCGGTGTGCAAAGTAGAAGCCCTATTTGAAACCCCATTTTTAGATTTGGTTTATCGTGCGGCACAAGTTCATCGCAAAAACTTCAACCCGCGTGCCATTCAGCTTTCTACCTTAATGTCGATTAAAACCGGCGGCTGTCCGGAGGATTGTGGTTATTGCCCGCAATCGGCGCGTTACCATACAGGCGTCCAAAATCAAGAATTATTAAACGTGGAAGACATCGTGGCGAAAGCCAAAATCGCGAAGGCGCGTGGTGCAGGTCGCTTCTGCATGGGCGCCGCATGGCGTGGGCCGAAACCGAAAGACATTGCCAAAGTGACGGAAATTATCAAAGCGGTAAAAGCACTGGGGATGGAAACTTGCGGTACTTTTGGTTTATTGCAAGATGGCATGGCGGAAGAATTAAAAGACGCGGGCTTGGATTACTACAACCACAACCTAGACACAGCCCCGGAACATTATAGCGAAGTGATCGGCACACGCCGTTTTGACGATCGTATCAGTACCTTAGGCAAAGTGCGCAAAGCCGGCTTGAAAGTATGTTGTGGCGGGATTGTAGGTATGAACGAAACCCGCAAAGAACGAGCGGGACTTATTGCCAGCCTAGCGAATTTGGATCCGCAACCGGAATCCGTGCCAATCAACCAATTAGTGAAAATCGAAGGTACACCGCTTGCTGACGCAGAAGAACTAGATTGGACAGAATTTGTGCGCACCATTGCCGTAGCACGCATTACCATGCCAAACAGTTACGTCCGCTTATCCGCTGGCCGCCAAGGCATGAGCGAAGAAATGCAAGCAATGTGCTTCATGGCGGGAGCTAACTCCATTTTCTACGGCGACAAACTACTTGTTACCGGTAACCCAGAAGAAGACGGCGACCGTTTATTGATGGAAAAACTTGATTTAGAACCGGAAACGGAAGAGAACAAGCATCTGCGTTGATGATTAATTAAAACATATAAAAAAGCCACTTTGATTCCAAAGTGGCTTTTTTTGTTTACGGATTTTTTGGGTATTTGAAATTACTTCAATTGTCCTTTAATCGCCTCAGCAACGAATTCTGCTTCAGGACCAAGGATAACTTGTAACCCGTCGTTACCAAGTTTGACGTTACCTTTGGAACCGAGGGATTTAAGTTGTGCTTCGTCAATTTTGCTACGATCCGCCAGGGTCAAACGTAAGCGAGTGATACACGCGTCAACGGTTTTTAGGTTATCGGCACCGCCTAAAGCGTCGATAAATTTAACCGCTCTTTCTTCACGAGAATGATTGTGTTCACTTTGTTCTTCTTTTGGCTCTTCAGCTTCCTCGGTACGACCGATGGTTTTTAAGTTGAAGGCTTGGATAGCAAAGCGGAAAACGACATAGTAAATGGTGAAGAAGACTAAGCCTTGTACCAATAACATGTACCAGTCAACGGCTAATGGGTTACGTGAAGATAACACCATATCCACTAAACCTGCGCTGAAGCCGAAGCCCGCAATCCAGTGCATGCTCGCTGCGATAAACACGGAAATACCGGTTAATAGCGCGTGTAACACATAAAGAATCGGTGCCACGAACATGAAGGAGAATTCAAGCGGTTCGGTGATACCGGTGAAGAAGGAAGCAAATGCACCTGCTAACATGATGGAAGCCACTTTCACTTTTTGGCTTGGTTTTGCACATTGGTAAATTGCCAATGCCGCACCCGGTAAACCGAACATCATGACAGGGAAGAAACCAGCTTGATACATACCGGTCACACCCACCGTAGCGGTGCCTTCAGCGATGGATTTTGCACCACCTAAGAAATTCGGAATATCGTTAATACCAGCGACGTCAAACCAGAATACAGAGTTTAATGCGTGGTGTAAGCCAACCGGAATTAATAGACGGTTGAAGAAACCGTAAATACCCGCACCCACTGCGCCTAAATCTTTGATGGATTCACCGAAAGACACTAGTGCGTTGAAGATGTAAGGCCATACATAAAGCAGAATGAAAGAAAGCGCAATCATGGCGAAAGAGACCACAATCGGCACTAAACGTTTTCCGCTAAAGAAGGACAGAGCTTTTGGCAACTCTACTTGGTAGAAACGGTTGTAAAGTTCAGCAGAAAGCACACCGATTAAGATCCCGATAAATTGGTTATTGATTTTACCGAAAGCGGCAGGTACTTGAGTTGGGTCAAGATGTTGTAATTGTGCCACGCCACCCGGTGCAAGTAGAGTGGTCACCACATAGTAACCCACTAAACCGGAAAGAGCGGCAGAACCGTGTTTGTCTTTGGATAAACCGAAAGCAACACCCACGGCAAATAATAAGCCCATGTTGTCGATGATGGCAGCACCGGATTTGATGAGCAAGGCGGCAAGCTGACTATTTGCCCCCCAACCATCTGGGTCTAGCCAATAACCAATACCCATTAGTACAGCAGCTGCCGGTAATACGGCAACCGGTACCATTAAGGCTTGCCCGATTTTTTGGGCATAACTGAGAATACTCATAAGAACTCCTTTAATTTATTGATTCCATAAAATAATTTTTTAGGCCTGCGTAGCATAGCGCAATCAGATTTCTTTTTTCAAATGAAAAGGCGTGTATTTGTGAAGTTATTACAGCTCTGTTGGCGTTGTGCTAAGCAGGTTAAAAATAAAATAACGGATCAAGCGTACTTAATCCGTTAAATTGATACTAAAAGAAGATTATTCTACTTTTAATTGTTTGCCGTCATAGCTCATGGTTTGAACAGATGTTAACGCTTTGCCGCCTTCTGTTTCACCGCCGATGAGCAACACTTTGTTGTCATAAGATACGGCAACACCGTAACCGATACCTGCAGGTAATTCGCCGACAATTTTCCATTTACCGTTGTTAAGTGTGTAAATGTCTTTATGCCACGCTTTGCTCAAGCCTTTGTGAGCGTGGAGCATACCTTCTTTGAATTGTTTCACTGAACCTGGGAAGTTTGCACCACCGGTGACTAAGTAATGACCGTGGCTGTAACCTGCCATCGCACCGGCTAAACCATCTTGGCTTTGACCTTTTGGTGCAGGTAAATCAGGTAAGTTTTTCCATTGAACGCCTTTCGCCGTGAATTTACCGGAATGGGTTTCTGCAGTACGCAAGCCCGGTTTGATTTCACCGTTTACAACAACCAAGTCATTGCCTTGAATAGTAAATGCAGCACCTGCGCGACCAGAGAATGGTACACGACCTTCGTTGCGCCATTTGTTAGTGGATGGCTCATAGCTTAATAATTCAGTTGTGAAGAAATAATCTTCAGGGCGTTGTTCGAAATACGCTTTGGTGATTTCGTCTTTTTTCGCTTTGTCTTCACCTGCAGCAACAGTGTCTTGGAAGAAACCGTTGAAAATAGACAAGTTAGAACCACCCACGATATACACTTTATCACCGTGTGATGCGCCGGTAGAGCCTACTAAACCGCGTGGTGAGCGGGTTGGTAATTTGCTCCAAGTATTATCAGCCGGGTTATAGCTGTAAGCATCGTTGACTAATTGTAATTCGCCTTTTTCATTTTTTTGTAATCCGCCGAATACATATAATTTGCCGTCAACAGCCGCAGCCACCGGTTGGTTACGATCGCCACCTGGGAATACGGCGATTTCTTTCCATTGCGCGTTCGGCGTTTTTAAGTCTAATGCATAGAATTTGTCACCGCCTGTACCTAAGCCCACATAAACAGTGTCGCCAATTAACGCACCGGCACCGCTTTTAATACCGACCGGTAAGTCAGGATAAGCGGCTGCTTGTGCTGTCGCAGCAAAAGTGGTTGCAGCAAAGAAGAGTGCAGCTAATGTTGTTTTTTGAAATTTCATAATAAACCTCGTTTTTGAGTTATTGTTTGCTATTCGTAAACGGCTTGAATAGGTTTTTATGTTTTGAAATTACGGATGCTTAGACAGGTTCGCAACCGTAATCTCTTTGGTTAAGCAAAGTGCGGTTGAAATTTACTACGTTCTGCAACCGCACTTTTAGGTTCCTAAGGTATTAACAAATTCGGAATGAATGTGATGATACTTGGGAAAATGGTAATTAATACTAAAGTAACGAAAATCGGGATTAAGAATGGCAATACACCTTTCGTTACTGTGGACACGGACATGTTACCCACACGTGCGACCACGAACAATGCCATACCCATCGGTGGCGTTAAGATACCAATCATCATGTTCAAGGTTGTCATAACACCGAAGAACACAAGGTCGATACCAAATTGCATGGCGATTGGAATTAACATTGGCAATACAAGGAATTGTAATGCTAAGGCGTCAATGAACATACCGAGGAACAATAACAAGGCATTGATCATGACTAATACCATTAATGGGGAATCCGCCACAGCAACAAACACGTCTGCAATGCGCATCGCTACTTGTTCACGGGCGATCATGTCGCCGAAGAAAGTTACGGTCATAATCATTAATGCAACAACACCGGTAATGGACATCGCTTCCACGCAGCTGTTGAACAACATTTTCAAGGTTAATTCTTTATAAACGAATTTACCGATAATGACGGAGTAGGCAGCTGCAACCACCGCAGATTCAGTTGGGCTGAATAAGCCGGAGAAGATCCCGCCGATAATCAATAATGGGGTTAAAATTGCCCAGAATGCTCTTTTGAATGACGTGCAAAGTTCTTCACGGGTCGCTTTTGGTGTTCTTGGATAGCCACGTTTTTTGGAGATGTAGTAGTTCATTGCCATGAGGGCGATGGTGACTAATACACCCGGTACGAAACCGGCGATAAACAATTTTGCAATGGATTCGTTAGCGATAACACCGTAAATGATCATGGCAATACTTGGTGGAACCAATGGACCGATGATACAGGATGCTGCCGTGATACCGCCGCAGATGTCATCGTCATAGCCTGCATCACGCATCGCTTTGATTTCCAATTGACCTAAACCACCTGCATCGGCAAGTGCAGAACCGGACATCCCGGAGAACAACAAGCTTGCACCGATGTTAACGTGTCCCATACCGCCGGTATAGTGGCCAAGTAAGGCTTTGGCGAAGTTAAAGATACGTTCGGTGATACCACCGGTATTCATTAAAATCCCGGTCAGAATATAGAACGGCACTGCAAGGAGTGGGAAGCTATTCAAACTCATGGTGAGTTTTTCAGAGGCCGCATTTACTACGTTCCAACGGGTCATGGAGAAGTAAAGTAGGGTAGTGATAAATAATGACCAACCTACCGGTACGCCCAAGAACATGATGACTAACCAGAAGAGCAATGCTACATAGACCGCATTGGAACCAAATTTAACATATTCGGTTACGCGTAGCGCTTTGTACCAGTCAGGGGCAAGGAACAAAATACCTAATAAAACGACCGCACTTACGATAAAGAAGGTTGCCGGTAAATAGCTTTTGTTTTGTTTGAAGTTGTCTGCTTGCGCTTGGAAGAAGCGAACGAGCATCAATACGGCAATGATTGGTAAGGAGGCATAAATCCATTTTTCAGAAATACCGCCTAACGCATCAATCGGGAAACTGGCACCTAAATAGGTTTTGATACCAAAGTGGATAAAGAAAATCACACCGAGGAAAATCACGATTTGTACGAATGTGTTGGTGATTTTTTTGACTGCCGGTGGCATTAAGTTAGTCAAGAAGTCGATATAAACGTGCTCTTGTTTTCTGACGGCAACGCTAATACCGAGCATACCGACATAAACGAACAGCAATTTGGCAAGTTCTTCACTCCAAATTAATGGCGAGTGGAAAGCTTGTCTGAATAGAATTTGCAAAACAAGAATGCAGAATATCACGAGGAATAATGCCCCACCGATCCATTCTTCGAGTTTATTAAAGATTTTCATATTCAACTCCGTTGAATAATAAAGGAGAGAAAAAGCGTGCCTGCCGAAACAGGCACACGAATAAGAGAATTATTTGCTTACAGCTTGAATTTGTTTAAGTGCTTCTTCGCCTTTCGCACCGTTTTGTTTTACAAAGTCAGCATAGAAAGGTTTCATTGCTTCTTTGAATGGAGTGAGATCCGGATGTGTTACGGTTACACCTTGTTTTTCAAAGAAAGTCACTAATTCTTTTTCGCCGTCAACGAATAATTTGGTGTGGTATTCTGCGGCTTTTTGTGCTGCATCACGAACCACTTTTTGTAAGTCAGCCGGTAAGTCAGCAAAAGTTTCGTTACTTACAAGATAAAGTTGGTCGTTCAAAATGTGGTTGGTCATAGCCAAGTATTTTTGCACTTCATAGAATTTTTGTGCTTGAACCGTTGCCAATGGGTTTTCTTGACCGTCAACGGAGTTAGTTTGTAATGCTAAATACACTTCGGAGAATGCCATTGGTGTTGGGGATGCGCCAACGTATTTCGCATAGGCTAAGTTAGTCGCTGCGTTTGGTACGCGTAATTTTAAGCCTTTCATATCGGCAATGCTGTTGATTGCACGGTTAGAGGTGGTTTGGCGTGTACCGTTATAGGCTTGGGATAATAATGTTAAGCCTAAATCTTTGTTCATTTTTTGGATTAAATCTTTACCAAATGCGGTATCGAATAACGCTTTTTGTGCCACGCTGTAGTCAGTGATGACATAAGGTAATGCAAATACGGCTGCTTCAGGATAGAACAATTGGAAACGGGCAGATTCAGCAAAAGTGAAGTCTAACGCACCGTCTTTTAATTGTTTTAACATGGCGCGGTCGTCACCTAATTGAGAACTTGGGTAAAGTGAAATTTCGATTTTGCCGTTAGATTTTTCTTTCACTTCTTTGGCAAACATTTCAGCGGCTTTGTATTCGTTAGAAGACGTACCTGCGTTCATACCGAATTTTAAATCATACTCTGCAGCGTTAGCAGCGGAAGTCACACCTAATGCGATTGCAGTGGCAAGGAAAAGTTTTGCTAGTTTCATAAGCTACTCCTGTAATGATAGTAAGTTAATTGATGTTTTGAAACATAGTTAGATTACAACTCGGTATTCATTCTAAAGTAAAAAAATCATTTTCAAATAGATTGTGAAGTTTTATTTCAGAAATGAGAGGTAGATCACATCATTGGAAAAACACTTCAAAAAGATATTTTAAAATGAAGTATTGTTATCATATAATGCACAATGACAAGAATGACTGCCAAATGCAGCCGCAAATTAATAGGAGTTTTTATGTCATTCACTCAACACAAATTATCCCACCAAGAGGTTTTTGCCAAAATTCAAAATGGATTGATTGCGTCCTGCCAGCCGGTCGATGATGGCCCGATGGATAAGCCAGAAATTGTTGCCGCCATGGCACAGGCTTCCGTTGTCGGTGGTGCGGCTGGACTACGTATTGAGGGCGTGGACAACTTGAAAGCAACGCGTCCAACAGTCAATGTACCGATTATCGGCATTGTTAAACGCGATTTGCCGGACAGCCCGGTACGTATCACCCCGTTTTTACAAGACATTGAGGATTTAGCGCATGCCGGTGCGGATATCATTGCAGTGGATGGCACCAATCGTCCGCGTCCTGTTGATATTGAAAGTGCGGTCAAAAAAATTCATGAAATGGGCTGTCTTGCCATGGCGGATTGCTCCAATTTAGAAGAAGGGTTGTACTGTCAAAAATTAGGCTTTGATATTGTGGGTAGCACCATGTCAGGCTATACCGGTGGTGCTGTACCGGATGAACCGGACTATCAATTAGTGAAAGATTTAAAAGCGGCCGGCTGCAAAGTGATGGCAGAAGGTCGTTACAACTCGCCGGAACTTGCCAAAACAGCCATTGAGATCGGTGCGGATTTTGTGACCGTAGGATCTGCGTTAACCCGTTTAGAACATATCGTGAGCTGGTTCTCAAGTGCGGTTAATTCTGCAAATAAATAATTAAGAGGGAAAACATGATGCGTTGCTTAGCCTTAGATATCGGCGGAACTAAAATCGCCTCAGCCATTGTGTCAGGGAACCAAGTGACACAACGTCAACAAATCCATACACCGCAAGAAAACGTGGTGGAGGCAATGCATCAAACGCTCGCACAATTACTTTCGGATTATGCGGGGCAATTTGATTATGTTGCGGTTGCCTCCACAGGCATCATCAATAAAGGAATATTGACCGCACTTAATCCGAAAAATTTAGGCGGACTGGCTTATTTTCCTCTAAAACAAAGCATTTCTCAGCATACGTCAAAGCCCGTGTATTTATTGAATGATGCGCAGGCAGCGACTTATGCAGAATATCAACTGCAAGATAAAAATAACCTTCAAAACTTTGCTTTTATTACCGTCTCTACCGGCGTAGGTGGCGGGTTAATTTTAAACCACCAATTACTCACCGAACCGAACGGCATTGCCGGCCATATTGGGCATACTGTTGCGGATCCAAATGGTCCTGTGTGCGGTTGTGGTCGAGTCGGTTGTGTGGAAGCCATCGCATCAGGACGTGCCATTGAAGCGGTTTCTAAACAATGGGACGATCCTTGCGATCCAAAAGAAGTCTTTGCCCGTTTTAGAAAAATGGATGAAAAAGCGACCGCACTTGTGTCTCGTTCAGCAAAAGCGATTGCCAATTTAGTGGCGGATTTAGTGATTGGTATGGACGTACAACACGTGGTCATTGGCGGTAGCGTTGGGTTGGCTGAGGGCTATTTGCCTTTGGTGAAACAGTATTTGGCGCAAATGCCGGAAATTTATCGTTGTCCGTTGGATGCGGCTCAGTTAGGGCAAGATGCCGGACTTATCGGCGCGGCTGCATGGGCACTCACTCAAATCAATCGTTAGGAGCATTTATGGCAAAAAACGGCAGTGTACTGAATACCATTAGCTCTTTGTACCAGAGTTTAACGAAAACGGAGAAGAAAATCGCAGACGCCATTAACCGCTCGCCGGATATCGTTATGCGACACTCTTTAGCCGAGCTGGCGTCTTACTTAGATGTGGGCGAAGCCACTTTCGTACGTTTTTGTCGTACTCTTGGCTTTCGTGGGTTTAGTGATTTCAAATTGGAGTTTTCTATTGAAGTGGCTAAAACGCAAGGTGGCAAAGATAACAGTTTATTGGATACAGAAGTTACCGCAGATGATGAACCGGTAAAAATTGCCCGCAAATTGCAGTCCGTGATTAATACGGTGATGGATGAAACCATTGATTTGCTGGATCTGAATCAGCTGGAGTTAGTGGTTCGTTTCATTCGACGTGCGAATCGTGTTTTTATCTTCGGTGTGGGCACCTCTGGGGTGACAGCGGAAGATGCTAAAAATAAATTTATGCGTATCGGCATTCCGGTTGATGCGAGCGGTAACAATCACTTTATGTATATGCAAGCGGCATTGTTACAACCCAATGATGTGGCGATTGGCATCAGTCATTCCGGCTATTCGCAAGAAACCGCACATGCGTTAAAGATTGCAAAAGACAACGGTGCAACGACAGTGGCATTGACCCACAGCATGCGCTCACCTTTGACTGAACACGCAGATTTTGTGTTGGTCAACGGTAATAAACAAGGAAAGCTGCAAGGCGACTCCATTGGTACGAAAATTTCTCAATTGTTTGTCTTGGATTTGATTTATGCGTTGATAGTCCAAGCCGAGCAAGAAAAAGCGACGCAGACAAAAGAGAAAACCCTTAATGTCATTTTAGAACAACGTATTAAATACTAAACAGGAGAAAACAATGCGTGATTTAAAAGGTATTTTCAGTGCGTTATTAGTGTCATTTAATGAAGATGGCTCTATTAATGAAAAAGGCTTACGCCAAATTATTCGCCACAATATCGACAAAATGAAAGTCAATGGTTTGTATGTGGGCGGTTCTACCGGTGAAAACTTCATGCTTTCTACTGAAGAGAAAAAACAAATCTTCCGTATTGCAAAAGATGAAGCAAAAGACCAAGTGGCGTTAATCGCACAAGTGGGTAGCGTGAATTTACACGAAGCGGTGGAATTAGGTAAATATGCCACTGAATTAGGCTATGACTGCCTTTCTGCGGTAACACCGTTCTACTACAAATTCAGCTTCCCTGAAATCAAACACTACTACGACACCATCATTGCCGAAACCGGTAACAACATGATCGTTTACTCCATTCCGTTCTTAACCGGCGTAAACATGGGCGTAGAACAATTTGGCGAACTTTACAAAAACCCGAAAGTGCTTGGCGTGAAATTCACTGCAGGTGACTTCTACTTATTAGAACGTTTACAAAAAGCGTATCCAAACCACTTAATTTGGGCCGGCTTCGATGAAATGATGTTGCCGGCGGTGGCTTTAGGTGTGGATGGTGCTATCGGTAGTACATTCAACGTGAACGGTGTTCGTGCAAGACAAATTTTTGACTTGACCAAACAAGGCAAACTGGCTGAAGCACGTGAAATTCAACATGTGACCAACGATTTAATCGAAGGTATCTTAGCGAATGGTTTATATTTAACCATCAAAGAATTGTTGAAATTGGAAGGTGTGGATGCCGGCTATTGTCGTGAACCAATGACGGCAAAAGCGACCGAAGCACAATTAGCCAAAGCAAAAGAATTAAAAGCGAAATATCTCTAATTTAATGGAAAAAGAGACCGCACTTTTGCTTGTCTAAAATTGCAAACTTCGTAGGGATGGGCTTGATGCCTGTCCCTACATATAGAGAGCGCGGTCACAATAAAGGAAGTTTATTATGCGCCTCATCCCTCTACATAACGAACAACAAGTTAGCCGTTGGGCAGCACGTCATATCGTTGACAGAATCAATCGTTTTAATCCCACCGAAGAACGCCCGTTTGTATTGGGTTTACCTACCGGCGGAACGCCACTTAAAACTTACCAAGAACTGATCCGCTTAAACCAAGCCGGTGAAGTGAGTTTTAAACATGTGGTCACATTCAACATGGATGAATATGTGGGCCTTCCGAAAGAACATCCGGAAAGCTATCACAGCTTTATGCACAACAATTTTTTCAGCCACATTGATATTCAGCCGCAAAACATCAATATTTTAGACGGCAATACGGACGATCATGATGAAGAATGTCGCCGTTACGAAGAAAAAATCAAATCTTATGGCAAAATTCATTTATTTATGGGCGGCGTTGGCGTAGATGGGCATATTGCCTTCAATGAGCCGGCTTCTTCATTGAGCTCCCGCACCCGTATTAAAACCTTAACACCGGATACCATTATTGCGAACTCCCGTTTTTTTGATAACGATATTACTCAAGTGCCGAAATATTCATTAACCATTGGCGTAGGCACCTTGTTAGACGCAGAAGAAGTGATGATTTTGGCTACCGGCCATGCGAAAGCGTTAGCTGTGCAAGCCGCAGTTGAAGGCGCAGTGAACCATATGTGGACAGTGAGTGCGTTGCAATTACATCGCCATTTTGTGTTGGTGTGTGATGAACCTGCATTGCAAGAATTGAAAGTGAAAACCGTGAAATATTTCACCGACTTGGAAAGTCACGCCATTCACAGCGTGTTGTAATGTTTAGCGCAAAAGTGCGGTGAATTTTTAGATTATTTAAAGGTACGATTATGAAATATGCATTAATTAATTCCGTCATTTACACCAAAGATGAAATCCTTCGGGATTATGCGGTGGTGGTGAATGGCGAACACATTGAAGCCGTGATTCCACAAAGCGAATTGGAAAGCGGTATTAAGACCCTTGATTTAGAGGGGCATAACCTCACTGCCGGTTTTATTGACTTGCAATTAAACGGTTGTGGTGGTGTGATGTTCAACGACCAAACCAGCGTGGAAACCTTAGAAATCATGCAAGCAACCAACCTGAAATCCGGCTGTACCAGTTTCTTACCAACCTTTATTACCGCACCGGATGAAGGCATTAAAAGTGCGGTGAAAATTATGCGTGAATATTTGAATAAGCATAAAAACCAAGCACTGGGTTTGCATATTGAAGGGCCATATTTGAGCGTAGAGAAAAAAGGCGTACACCGTCCGGAATATATCCGTGAAATTTCACCTGAAATGAAAGATTTCTTGTGTGAAAACGCCGATGTGATCACGAAGCTCACTATTGCCGCGGAAAACCCAACCATCAACTATACGCCTGATTTTGTGAAAAGTGGCATCGTGGTTTCAGTCGGTCACTCTAATGCTACCTATGACGTGGCAAAAGCGGCTTTCCGTAAAGGCGCAACTTTCGCAACGCACTTACACAATGCGATGTCACCGGTCAGTTCCGGTCGTGCCATGGGCGTAGTAGGTGCCGTGTTGGATTCTGACGTTTATACCGGCATTATCGTGGACGGCGTACACGTGGATTTTGGCAATGTGCGTTTGGATAAAAAAGTGAAAGGCGACAAACTTTGTATTGTGACCGATTCTTTAGCGGCTGCCGGTGCAGGCCCTGAATTAGAAACCTTCACCTTTGTGGGGAAAACCATTTATGTGAAAGAAGGACGTTGTTATGACGGTAACGGCACGATCGCAGGTGCTTCTATCACCATGATGGAATCCATCAAAAATGCGGTGGAATATGTTGAGATTCCTCTTGCCGAAGCGATTCGCATGAGTAACCTTTATCCGGCACGCGCCATTGGTGTAGATGACCGTTTGGGGTCCGTTGAAGCTGGCAAAGTCGCTAACCTTGCTGTCTTCACGAATGATTACCACGTCGTTGGTACCGTTGTGAACGGCGAGTGGAAAGCGAATTAATCATAGCAAGAATCATAGTAAGGTGCGTTTATTTGCACCTTATAAAACAAAAGTGCGGTGGATTTTCTAAGTGTTTTTAACACCTCAAAAATCCACCGCACTTTTTTATTTTTCTTTTAATGACAACGGCTACTGAGATTGTTTGACGTTGGCACCGTAATGGTTGGAATAATGGCAATGTTTGGTGAAGCGCAGTTATTACACTTCATTTTTGCCATTTGATTAATTACTAATCTTCCCAAGGTTTCGATATGTGCTGGAGAGGCGTTTAGCGCTGGGATGTATTGATAACTTTCACCGCCGTTAGAAAGGAAATAGTCTTTATTTTCCTCAGCGATTTCTTCCAAAGTTTCCAAACAATCCACAGCAAAGCCCGGGCAAATCACCGCCACTTTCTTAATGCCCTGTGCTGCAGCGTTAGACAAAAACTCATCAGTATAAGGCTGTAACCATTCTTCTTTACCAAAACGGGATTGGAAGGTTAAACCCCATTGTTTTTCATTTAAGCCCAACCCTTGTGCCACCGCGGCTGCGGTTTGTTGGCAATGTGTGCGGTAGTAATCGCCGGTGTTTTCATAACGTAACGGAATGCCGTGAAAGGAAAACAGTAAAAACTCATCTGCCTTTAACCGTGCTTTGCAAGAATCAATGAGGGCAGAAATATAATGTTGGTTGAGCGGATAGGAATGAATAAAATCAAAGGGCACAATGCCTCGTTGCTGTTTTAATGCCTCTGCAAAAGAGTCGAACACGGCACCTGTTGTACTACTGCTGTATTGTGGATAAAGCGGGAGTACGATGATGTGCTCCACTTTTTTATCCATTAATTTTTGCACCGCACTTGGCATGGACGGATTGCCATAAGTCATGCCAATTTCGATTTCCACATCCAGTTGCTGTTGTCGGAAGAAGTCGATTAAGCCTTGTTTTTGTTGTTCGGTGAACACCATTAACGGAGAACCTTGTTCGGTCCAAATAGAACGGTAGTCTTTTGCGACTCGTTTAGAACGCAACGGCAAAATAATGGCTTTAAGTAACGGATACCATTTACAACGCGGCAAATCGACCACGCGGGGATCCGTTAAAAATTGCCATAAATAACGGGAAATATCCTTAGGACTTGGTGAGTCCGGCGTACCTAAATTGGCAAGAATGACGCCGATTTTTAAATTAGTCATGTGTAATAATAGAAAGAGTTAAACGTGAAACGCAGCACAGTTTATCTTGTGCATCTCGAATGTCAATTTGCCAAACCTGTACATTTTTACCTAAACGAATCGGGCTTGATTTAGCGCAAACATAGCCTTGTTTTACAGGATGTAAATGGCTTGCGTTAATTTCTAAACCAACCACAGCCTGATTTACTTCTACACAGCAAAAACCGGCAGTGGAAGCAACGGTTTCCGCAAGTGCAGCGGAGATGCCACCATGTAAAAATCCCATGGGTTGAGTAGTACGGTGATCCACCGGCATACGGGCTTCCAGCCAATCATCACCCTGTGCAGTAAATTCAATGCCTAAATGTGCCACGGCACAGTGCTGGCAGAAGTCATTCAGTTGTTGTAGCGTGAGGTGTTTCTTCCAAATGCTCATGGTGTCGTTATTTCAATAAAGTTAATAAGGCTTGTACAGGGTGTTTCGGCTGATAATGGGCGAAACGCTTCACTTGGCTACGACAGGAATAACCGGTTGCTAAGCAGAAGTTCGGATCTTTATTTTGCAGCTTTTTCTCCCATGAGGCTTCATAAATGGCTTTCGACATTTCAATATGCTGGGTTTCGTGCCCGAAAGTACCAGCCATGCCGCAACAGCCGACACTTTCAACCTGCAACTGCTGGTCGAAAGCGGCAAAAATGTGTTGCCATTCTTTGCCACTGTTTGGCATCGCAGTCGTTTCTGTGCAGTGTGGGAATAAATACCACTGATGCGGCTCAAAAGTGCGGTCGGTTTTTTCGGTGTTTTGGGCGGATAACAAGATGCCGTTATCCAACTGTTGCTTGAGCCATTCGTGGGCGGTCAGCACATGGAAATTACCGCGCTCAGCGCCAAGAATTTCTTGGTATTCATCTCGATAAGACAACACAATGGCGGGATCCACACCGACCAAAGGCATACCTAGTTTCGCCATACGATTAAGGAACTCAGCCTGATTTTTTGCGGTTTTGGCAAAACGGGTTAAAAAGCCCTTAATGTGTTGCGCTTTGCCGTTAGGTTTAAATGGCAATACCACAGGTTTAAAGCCCAGTTTTTTCGTTAACGCCACAAAATCGGCAACGACTTTGGCATCATAATAAGAAGTGAAAGGATCTTGTACGATAAGCAAAATACGTTGTTTTTCCACCGCACTTAAACTTTCTAATTGCTCTAATGAGGCGTTTTGATGGCCAAGTTGAATGAGTTGTTGTTGCAGATTGGGTGTCGAGAGCAACGGTAAATCCGTCATGCCTAAACATTTTTCTGCGACTTTTTGACTAAATTTAGTCGCTGTAAAATAATTGAAGAGCTTCGCTTGTTTTGCCATTAGCGGCGCAACGTATTCCACATTGGACACTACATAATCTTTGATGGGGCGCAGATAACGTTGGTGGTAAAAATGGAAGAACTTCGCGCGGAAGCTAGGCACGTCGATTTTAATCGGGCATTGGCTGGCGCAAGCTTTACACGCCAGACAAGTGTCCATTGCCGCTTTCACTTCATGGGAAAAATCGTATTCGCCACGGCGTTTTTGATAGCTGTTTTGGATTTTATGCACAATATCCGTGAGTTTTACCGTGGATTGCTTGAAATCCAATTGCGCCGGGGTAACTTGCTCATTCGCTAATAAACGCAACCATTCACGCACCATGGCGGCGCGGCCTTTCGGTGAAAAGACGCGATTTTTACTCACTTTCATTGACGGACACATGGTGCTGTGGACATCAAAGTTAAAGCATAGCCCGTTACCGTTACAATTCATGGCACCGATAAATTCTTCTTTCATTTGAACGGGAATTTGGCGATCGAGGTCGGCTCGCATTGGCGATAAAATGGAATAAAGTGCTTGTTCGCTGTTTAACGGCGTACAGATTTTCCCTGGATTGAGACGATTTTGTGGGTCAAATAAGAATTTGATGTAACGTAATTCGCGCCATAATTCGGGCGTAAAGAATTTTTCGCCGTATTGCGAGCGCATTCCTTTGCCATGTTCACCCCAAATTAAACCGCCGTATTTGCGGGTGAGTTCCGCCACCTCGTCGGAAATCTGTTTAAATAATTTAACTTGCTCTAAATCGCATAAATCTAATGCAGGACGAACGTGTAACACGCCTGCATCCACATGGCCGAACATACCGTATTGCAGATTATGGCTATCTAATAAAGCGCGAAACTCGGTAATGTAATCCGCTAAATTTTCCGGCGGCACACAAGTGTCTTCCACAAAAGGAATGGGTTTTGCCGCGCCTTTGGCATTGCCAAGTAACCCTACGGCTTTTTTCCGCATGGCATAAATACGTTCAATGGACGGCAAATGATCGCAAACTTGATAGCCGATAATATGATCTTTGCCTTCAGCAATTTTTTGATCTAATTGTGCACATAACTGCGCCACTTGTTTTTCAATTAATGCCTGATTATTGCCGGCATATTCCACAATATTTAAGCCAAGAATAGGATGTTGTGCGTCTTCTGTTAACAGTTCTTTGACGGAATGCCAAATAATGTCTTGTTTTGCCAAATTCAACACTTTGGAATCTACGGTTTCTACGGAAAGTGCATTGGCTTTGACCATAAAAGGCGCGTTGCGTAATGCCGCATCAAAAGAATTGTATTTAATGTTAATTAACGTACGATGTTGTGGTAGCGGCATTAAATCCAACGTGGCTTCGCAAATAAAAGCAAGTGAGCCTTCAGAACCTGTCAAAATGCGGGTTAAATTGAATTCGCTTAAATCATCATTAAACACATTTTTTAAATCGTAACCGGTCAGAAAACGGTTCAATTGGGGCAAATCACTCAGGATTGTTGATCGCTTGTCTTTACAACGTTGAAAAATCTCTTGATGTATTTTTTTCACATTGGCAGAGAGAGAGCTTTCTTCTGTATAGCGAAAAACGTCGTCAGATTTGACCGCACTTGTTTCCAAAATTTCGCCATTGATGAGTACGGCGCGTAAACCGAGCACGTGGTCGGAGGTTTTCCCGTATTGTAAAGAACCTTGTCCTGACGCATCCGTAGTGATCATGCCGCCTAAGGTGGCGCGGTTACTGGTGGAGAGTTCCGGCGAGAAAAATAAACCGTGCGGCTTTAGAAATTGATTAAGCTGATCTTTCACCACGCCGGCTTGCACGCGTACCCAACGTTCTTTTAGGTTGAGTTCTAAAATCTTTGTCATGTGGCGAGAGAGATCAACAATAATGTTGTTATTGATGGATTGCCCATTGGTGCCAGTGCCACCACCACGTGGCGTAAACGTGAGAGAAAGGTATTGTTCCTGTTGTGCGAGTTTGGTTAGGCGTACCACATCGGCAACGCTTTTCGGAAATAAAATCGCTTGCGGAAGTTGTTGGTAAACACTGTTGTCGGTGGCAAGGCTGAGACGATTGGCATAACTTGAGGCAATGTCTCCTTCAAAATGTTGCAATCGTAGCGTATCTAAATAATCACTGACTAATGGAGAAAGTTGAGGGATCTTTGTTAAGCGGGGTAGCATGTTGCACCACTCTATATTGGTTAATGTTTGTTTGGGATTAGGTGGAGTAAAAAGTAACCAAAGTTTAACATAGAAAATCATTTGATAAATATTAAATTTATTGAAGAAATATTGGGATGGGGTTGCAAAATAGACAAAAAGAATGTTTAATTGCTTAAAAATTAAGCAATAAGATGTCTATTTGTTTGATTTTATGTTCTTTCAGTAGGATAATGCCGCAACTTTTGAGGGGAGTTGGATATTTCTCATCAAAAGAAATAGGAAAACTTCAATCCTATTTGAAACAACATCTTAAGCTGGAAATTGTAAAAAATTTCACTTTTAGGGTTAAACGGTTTAAGATGACGGTGACACAAGTTCTTGTGTCGGTTTTCAGCTATATCAGCTGATACTTGTTTTAAAATAGATGACTAAATTAAAGAGGATCATCAAAATGAAAAAAACTGCAATCGCATTAGCTATCGCTGGTTTAGCAGCAGCAACAGTAGCACAAGCAGCTCCACAAGCTGACACTTTCTATGCCGGCGCAAAAGCTGGTTGGGCATCTGTACATCACGGTCTTAACCAATTTAAAGATGAACCAGGTCAAACAGTTAGCCGTAACTCTGAAGCTTACGGTGTGTTCGGTGGTTATCAAATCACTGATAACTTGGCTGTTGAAGCAGGTTACGAATATTTCGGTCGTGCTAAAGCTAAAACCAACGGTGAACAATATTTTAGACACACAGCGCACGGTACTACTTTAGCGCTTAAAGGCAGCTACCCGGTATTAGCAGACTTAGATGTTTATGGTCGCGTTGGTGCAGCATTAATCCGTAGCGATTATAAAGTTACTGATGGTAGTGATGTTTATAAATACCACAACCTAAAAGTATCTCCAGTATTCGCAGCAGGTGTTGAATATGCAATTCTTCCTGAATTAGCATTACGTGCTGAATACCAATGGGTTAGCCGTGTAGGCAACTTAGGTAAAGCTGAAAGAAAAGCTGGTGTTGACTCAGATACTCGTTATTCCCCAGATATCGGTTCTGTAGCTTTAGGTTTATCTTACCGTTTCGGTCAAGGTGCACCAGTTGTAGCGCCTGAAGTTGTAAACAAAACTTTCAACTTAAACTCTGATGTAACTTTCGCATTCGGCAAAGCTGACTTAAAACCACAAGCACAAGGCGTGTTAGATGGTATCTACGGCGAAATCGCACAAGTTAAAAGTGCAAACGTTAAAGTTGCAGGTTACACAGACCGTATCGGTTCTGACGCTTACAACCAAAAATTATCTCAAAAACGTGCTGAAACTGTAGCTAACTACTTAGTTGCTAAAGGTGTTTCTCAAAACGCTATTTCTGCAACCGGTTACGGTAAAGCAAACTCAGTTACTGGTAACAAATGTGACGCAGTTAAAGGCCGTAAAGCGCTTATCGCTTGCTTAGCTGATGACCGTCGCGTAGAAATCGCAGTTAGCGGTACTAAATAATTAGCGTTTTGTTAATTATTTTCAGATAAAGATAAAAAAGACCTAAACTTATGTTTAGGTCTTTTGTTTTTTAGCTAAGTTTAATGATTGTAAGGGAAAAAAATGAAAAAATGGCTTGTTCTGATTATTGTTGCCGTTGTTGCGGCCATGACCTTAATTCCAAGTTATAACGGCTTGGTTGCTGCGGAAGAACAAATTAATTCTGTGTGGGCAAATGTAGAATCGACTTATCAGCGTCGTTCCGATTTGATCCCGAATTTAGTGAATACTGTGAAAGGCCAGGCAAACTTTGAAAAAGAAACCTTGACCGGTGTTGTTGAAGCGCGTGCCAAAGCAACGCAAACCAAAATCGATCCGTCTAATTTAACGGAAGAACAATTAACCCAATTCCAACAAAATCAAAATGCGGTGGGTTCTGCGTTGTCCCGCTTATTGGTCAGCGTAGAGAATTATCCTGAATTGCGTGCGAACGAAGGCTTTATGAACTTACAAGCGCAATTGGAAGGTACCGAAAATCGCATTAATGTCGCGCGTAATAAATTCAATGAAGCAGCGCGTGAATACAACCAAAAAATTCGTACTTTCCCAACCAAAGTGGTTGCGATGATTTTTGGTTTCAAAGAAAAACCTTATTTCAAATCTGTTGCGGGTGCTGAAAATGCGCCAACAGTGAATTTTAACTAAACGGACAACAAGGTGGCGCGATGCCATTATTTTCAAAAATCCCGATAGATAAAAAACAGCTCGAGGCGGAGATTAGCTGCCTTGAGCGACAAACCTCCGCTGAATTTCGGATTTTTATCGAACGAAAAATACCGTCAAAACCGACCGCACTTTCTGTTTATGAACGTGCGTTGGGTGTTTTTTCACAACTTGAAATGCATCAAACGGCGGCGCGTAATGGCGTGTTGATTTATATTGCCTATGATGATCGTCAATGTGCGATTATCGGTGATATCGGTATTCATCAGTATGTGGGCGATGATTTTTGGCAAACAGAATGTGCCCGCATGATTGCGCATTTTAAACAAAAGCAATATACGGAAGGTATTTTGGCTTCGATGCAGAAAATTGGTGAACACTTAATTCAGCATTTTCCGGTTCAACCGGATGATAAAAATGAACTGGATAACGAGGTGATCATTCATGATTAAACGCGTATTTGGTTTATTGAGCTTAAAAAGTGCAGTCATTTTTTTCTGCATTTTTATGGCGACGACTGTTTCCGCCGTCACCTTTCCTGATTCCCCAAAACCTTTCCGTTATGTGAATGACTACACGAACACCTTATCGGAAAAGCAGCTTGGCGTATTAGAGGCTAAGTTGGTAGCCTATGGCAAAGAAACCAGTTCGCAAATTGCGGTGGTGATTATGCCGACGACCGGTGAATATGAGATTTCTCAATATGCCTTTGAATTAGGCGATAAATGGGGTATCGGGCGAAAAAATCTGAATAACGGTGTGTTGTTACTCATTGCCAAAGACGATCGCAAATTGTTTATTGCGGTGGGACAAGGCTTGCAAGGCGTGTTGACCGATGCCCTTGCATCACAAATTATTCGCAACCAAATTCGCCCTTATTTCCGTAACGAGCAGTATGCCCAAGGCATCGATAATGGCTTGGATTACATTATTGCTGCAACCAAAGGCGAATTTGCCGCACAAGCGGAAGAAGAGAATGATTTCGGGGATTTTGTGCCCTTTATCATGTTAGCGCTGTTTATTTTGATTGTGGTGATGGCGGAAATGAACAGTCGCCGACCTTATGTCACGCCAACCAATAATCATGTGCTAAATGACGTATTGCGAAAATCCATGTCAGACCGTCGTCGTAACGACAGAGATGGCGGTGGTTTCGGTGGTGGCTTTGGCGGAGGCGGTTTCGGCGGTGGTTCCGGTGGCGGATTCGGTGGAGGCGGCTTTGACGGCGGTGGCGCAGGTGGAAGCTGGTAAATAACGTAGTAAAACGCTCGACTTTTATTTGTGGCAACTTGGGTTTGTGATACAATGCGCGCGTTTTCTCATTCAATGAATACAAGGAACATTATGGAAACTCTAGATAAAATCAAAAAACAAATCAGCGAAAATCCGATTCTGATTTACATGAAAGGCTCGCCAAAATTCCCTTCTTGCGGTTTCTCTGCTCGTGCGGTGGAAGCGTTGATTAACTGTGGCGTACCCTTCGGTTATGTGGATATTTTGCAACATCCGGATATTCGTGCTGAATTACCGGCTTACGCCAATTGGCCGACATTCCCGCAATTATGGGTAGAAGGCGAGTTAATCGGCGGTTGTGACATCGTGTTGGAAATGTTTCAACAAGGTGAACTTAAAACCTTATTAGAAGAAGTCGCCGCAAGACATACGCAAGCATAAAAACGTTTTGAAATACAACCGCACTTTGGCTTCCCCAAGTGCGGTTTTTTGTTGTCTGCCACAGGGCAAATTTGATGGCTTATGCTATAATTCTCCGCAAATTTTTACCGCACTTTAGGATCAATATGTCGCTTCAATTCAATATGATTGCGTTACTTTTAGTGGTGTTAATTTTGCTCGGCATTCTTAGCCACAACAGCTCTATCACTATCTCTGCCGCAGTGCTGCTGATCATGCAACAAACGCTTCTCGCTAAATATATTCCCTATTTGGAAAAATACGGCTTGAGCATTGGTATTGTGATTTTAACCATCGGCGTTTTGAGCCCGTTGGTTTCCGGTAAAATTCAGCTTCCCGGCCTGTCGGCATTTGTCAGTTGGAAAATGTTCGTTGCCATTGCAGTGGGTGTATTGGTCGCCTGGCTTGCGGGCAAAGGCGTTCCGCTGATGGGGGAACAACCTGTCTTAGTGACAGGCTTGGTGATTGGCACCATTATTGGTGTCTCTTTTCTGGGCGGTATCCCTGTCGGACCACTTATCGCTGCCGGTATTTTGGCATTACTCATAGGAAAATTCTAATGAAAAACAAATGGTTATTTATCGCTGCATTGAGCGGTTTCTTATGTGTGACGATTGGCGCTTTTGCGGCACACGGATTAAGCAAGGTTTTAGATCCTAAAGCTTTAGCGTGGATTGAAACCGGTGTGAAATATCAAATGTTCCATACCCTTGCCATCATGGGTATCGGCATTGCGCAATTGTGCCGTGAATCATTGGTTGCCGGCAAAATGGCCAATTTCGCTGCGGGTGCATGGGCATTCGGTATTCTTCTTTTTAGCGGCAGTCTTTATGCACTCGCGCTTGGCGCAGGACAATTCCTGGTTTGGGTAACTCCTGTCGGCGGTACGTTATTTTTAATCGGCTGGTTTTGCTTGGCTTACGGCAGTTTGAAAAAGTAAATAGGTATGAAGAACAAATCAGTAAAACGTGAAGTAACCTCTTTACAGCAATCCCTTTTTTCTCAACTCAACGACATCATGCGGCTGGATCAACGCCGTTTATCCGCCCGCATTCATGGCATCGGCAAGATTAAAAGCCAAGAGGCGCAACAAGCCGTTGCGGCTGAAATCCAACAACAAATTGAACAAGCAAGATTTCGTGTAGAACAACGGAAAAGTGCGGTGCAAAATCTCATCGTTTTTCCGGAAAGCCTGCCTGTTAGCCAACGCAAAGCAGAAATTCAAAAACTGCTTTCCGAGCATCAAGTGATCGTCGTGGCGGGGGAAACCGGTTCAGGGAAAACCACGCAGTTGCCGAAAATGTGTTTGGAGCTTGGCTTAGGCAATCTCGGCACAATCGGACACACCCAACCGCGCCGTATTGCCGCCCGTTCGGTAGCTGCTCGAATCGCCGAAGAATTACAAACAGAGCTTGGCGATTTAGTGGGGTATAAAGTCCGTTTTAATGATCAGATTAGCGATAACACCCAAATCAAGTTGATGACAGACGGGATTTTGCTGGCTGAAATTCAAACGGATCGTTTCCTCAATCAATATTCTTGCCTGATTATTGATGAAGCCCATGAACGCAGCTTGAACAACGATTTTATTCTCGGTTATCTGAAACAGTTGCTACCACGCCGTCCGGACTTAAAAGTCATTATCACCTCGGCCACCATTGATGTGGAACGTTTTTCTAAACATTTTAATAACGCGCCGATTATCGAAGTCTCGGGCAGAACTTATCCCGTGGAAGTGCGTTATCGCCCTGTTGCGGAAGAAGACGATCAAGATCAGCTACAAGGCATTCTTAATGCGGTGGATGAGCTGCAAGCGGAAGGGCGCGGCGATATTTTGATCTTTATGAACGGTGAACGGGAAATTCGAGACACCGCCGAAGCCTTGCAAAAGCAAAATCTAAAACACACGGAAATCCTACCGCTCTTTGCCCGCTTGTCTGCGCAAGAACAAAACAAAATTTTTCATCCGAGTGGGCTAAATCGCATTGTGTTAGCGACCAACGTTGCGGAAACCTCGCTCACCGTGCCAGGCATTAAATATGTGATTGACCCAGGCACGGCGCGTATTTCCCGTTATAGCTATCGCACCAAAGTGCAACGCTTGCCGATTGAGCCGATTTCACAGGCTTCTGCTAATCAGCGAAAAGGTCGTTGCGGACGGGTAAGTGAGGGCATTTGTATTCGTCTTTATTCGGAAGAGGATTTTAATAATCGCTCGGAATTTACCGATCCGGAAATTCTGCGTACCAATTTGGCTTCTGTCATTTTGCAAATGACGGCGTTGGGTTTGGACGACATTGAAGCGTTTCCTTTTGTCGATGCGCCGGATAAACGGCATATCCAAGATGGCGTGAAGTTATTGGAAGAGTTAGGCGCGATTCAACCGAAAAAATATAAATCTCATGATGGCGCGCGTCTCCCGACGCGTGTCCAAAATTTGACAAATGAAAGCTCGCGTCAGGAGACGCGCGCTAGCGAATTGACAGAGAAAAAGCAAGGTTGGGAACTTACCCCAATCGGTCGCCAACTTGCCCAACTTCCTGTCGATCCGCGCCTTGCCAAAATGCTTCTAAGTGCGGTCGATTTTGGCAGCGTTTATGAAGTGATGATTATTGTCTCGGCGTTATCCATTCAAGATCCGCGTGAGCGCCCAACCGAAAAACAACAGGCTTCCGATGAAAAACATCGTCGCTTTGCCGATAAAAAATCGGATTTCTTGGCGTTCTTGAATCTTTGGCATTATGTGCAAGAACAGCAAAAAGAATTAACGAAAAACCAATTCCGCCGTCAGTGCCAAAAGGATTTTTTAAATTATTTGCGCATTCGTGAATGGCAGGATATTTATCAACAAATTCGCCTTGCTGTGCGTGAAATGGGCTTGCCGATTAATTCGGAAAAAGCAGAATATCAGAAAATTCACACCGCACTTTTAAGTGGCTTGCTGTCGCATATCGGCTTAAAAGAAGCTGAAAAACAACAATATCTTGGCGCCCGCAATGCGCATTTTGCGATTTTCCCTAATTCCGTGCTTTTCAAAAAACAACCGAAATGGGTGATGGCGGCAGAGTTGGTGGAAACCTCCAAACTTTGGGGGCGCATGGTGGCGGAAATTGAGCCGGAATGGATTGAGCCGCTTGCCGAGCATTTAACGAAAAAATCCTATTCCGAGCCACGTTGGTCGAAATCTCGTGGGGCGGTGATTGCCGATGAAAAGGTGAGCTTGTATGGCGTGCCGATTGTGGCAGCCCGACCGGTGAATTATGGCTCGATTGACCCAATAGTGAGTCGTGAGCTCTTTATTCAATCCGCCTTGGTGGAAGGGGATTGGAACACCAAGCACAAATTCTTCAAGCAAAATCAGCAACTGATTCGAGAAGTGGAGGAATTGGAACACAAAAGCCGTCGCCGTGATATTTTGGTGGACGAGCGCACCTTATTTGAGTTTTACGATCAGCGTATCGGCACTGACGTGGTGTCGCAAAAACATTTTGATACTTGGTGGAAAAAGGCAGAAAAACAAGATCCCGAGCTACTTAATTTTGAACGCTCCTTCTTGATTAACGACGATGCCGAGCAAGTGAGCAAGCTGGATTTCCCGAATTTCTGGCATCAAGGCAATCTGAAACTCAAACTGACCTATCAATTTGAACCGGGTACGGATGCGGACGGCGTGACCGTGCATATTCCGTTGCCGTTGCTCAACCAAGTGGAAATGACGGGCTTTGACTGGCAAATACCGGGCTTGCGGGAAGAACTGGTGATTGCGCTGATTAAGTCTCTGCCGAAATCTTATCGTCGTAATTTCGTGCCGGCACCGAATTATGCCCAAGCCTTTTTAGGGCGCGCCGTGCCTTTGGAAAAGCCATTGTTAGAAACGCTGATTTATGAATTGCGCCGTATGACGGGTGTCACCGTAGAAGCGGAACATTGGAATTGGGAACAAATCCCGAGCCATTTGAAAATGACTTTCCGTGTGGTGGATGAAAACGGCAAGAAAATCGCCGAATCCATGAATTTAGACGAGCTGAAATTTAGTTTAAAAGATCGTGTGCAAGAAAGTATTTCTGCGGTGGCGGATGATGGCATTGAGCAAAGTGGGTTACACATTTGGAGTTTCGCCGAGCTACCACAATGTTACGAACAAAAACAGCGCGGTTTTAGCGTGAAAGCTTTCCCGGCCATTGTGGACGAAAAAGACGCAGTGGGCATTAAACTGTTTGAAACGGAATTTGAACAAGCGGTAGCAATGCAACAAGGTTTGCGCCGTTTGTTGCTACTCAACGTGCCGTCACCGATTAAATATCTGCATGAAAAATTGCCGAATAAAGCCAAATTGGGGCTGTATTTTACGCCGTTTGGGCGCGTGTTGGATTTAATTGACGACTGCATCGCCTGTGCCGTGGATAAACTGATTGCGGATTTCGGCGGCTTTGTGTGGAACGAAGAAGGCTTTAATAAGCTACGGGATTTTGTGCGTGAAAACGTTAATGAAGTCACCGTAGATATTGCGCAAAAAGTGGAGCAGATCCTCACGCTCACACACCAACTCAACCAACGTCTCAAAGGCAAAATGGATTTTACTATGGCATTCGCCCTGTCCGACATGAAAAGCCAGATTTCAGGTTTGATTTATCAAGGCTTCGTGCAAAAAAGCGGCTACGCCCGCCTGCCGGACTTACTCCGCTATCTACAAGCCATCGACAAACGCATGGATAAACTTGCTCAAGATGTCAATCGTGATCGTGCCGTCATGTTACGCGTGGAACAAGTGCAACAAGCCTACCAACAACTCCTTGCCAAACTACCGAAATCCAAACCAATTTCTGATGAGGTGGCGGAGATTCGTTATATGATCGAGGAATTGCGGGTGAGTTTGTTTGCTCAGCAGTTGGGGACGAAGTATCAGGTGTCGGATAAGCGGGTTTTGAATTTGATTAATGAAATTTAGTAATTATGAGGAAAATATATGAATAACTATGTGGCTCCTAAATTTAATCTTGAAGCTTTTAATTGTCCATTCTGTAATGCGTATGCCCATATGGAATGGGTGAGTTATCCAGGAGGTGCATTTTCTGATTATAGTGTGGCTAGCTGTTCTAAATGTCAGAAAAAAAGTTTATGGAGAAAAGAAGTACATACCGTGCCACTTGTAGGTGTAACGATCGTAGGATTTATGATTTATCCTGATACGGGAAATGCTCCTTTTCCTGTAGAAGATATGCCCGAAGATGTTAAGGCTGATTATATGGAGGCGGCTTCTATTTTTAGCAAATCTCATCGTGGTGGAGCAGCTTTATTAAGATTAGCATTACAGAAGTTATTAAAACACTTGGGTAAAGAGGGTAAAAACATTAATGATGATATTCGTGCATTAGCAGGTGATGGTTCTTTGCCTGCTAAGGTGATACAAGTTGCAGATACCTTAAGAATTACTGGAAATAATGCAGTTCACCCAGGAACTATGTCAGATGAAGATTTTGATGATGTTGCAGAAAAAATGTTTGACTTAATTAACTTCATTGTTCGTAAAGCTATTACAGAACCAAAAGAGCTGGATGAATTATATTTGAAGACTCCTGAATCAGCTAGAAAGTCTGCAGAAAGCCAAGATGCTAGAAATAGGGCTAAGTCTGAAGAGTAAATTCAGTAAAAGGCTAATACCACGATAGAGTGGCCCCCTAGATAGCGCAAGCGTCCACGCTTGTGCTTATTTGGTCCAAGCGAGGACGCTTGAACCATCGCTCTATTTTTAGAAAGTGCGGTCATTTTTCTAATCATTTTTTTATTTGCGTCTTGTATCTTCGATTTAAGAGGGAAATCGGGAGATATGCGTATCATAGATTGATTGTGTCTTTATGTAATAATTTATGTTTATGATACCTTGGAGGTAAATACTTAATAAGCATAAAGAAATCAAATGGAGTGAATGTGTTTGTTTTTTATGCTAAAGTCTTAAAGAGAATACAGGGCTGTATTCTTCATCAGTTTTGATGGTAAGTAATGTATTTTTATTTTAGGGTGCCTATTATGAAAAATGTCAATAATTTATACAAAAATACAAGCATGAAATTATCCACGGTAGCCGTTGTGATCCTTTCTGCTTTTGGTGTTTCTACGTTTGCCAATGCAGCAAATAATTTTATTAGTGCTAGTGCTGGTGCTGAAGATGCTAAAACAGGTCTTTCAAAAGATATCGCTGTTGGTAGCAATGCTAAGGCTAATGAAGGAAACACAACTGACACTAATATTGGTGGTGCGACATCAGTAGGTGCTGATACCAAAGCTTCAGGTAGTGGTGCTACGGCACTAGGCTATGGAGCAAATGCGACAGGCTCCTATAATTCTGCATTAGGTAATCAGGCTAATGCGTCAGGGACTGCTACAACTGCAGTTGGGGTATCAAGTAATGCTTCAGGCGCTTACTCTGCTGCTTTAGGTGTGTCCTCAAAAGCAACAAATACTGGTTCAATTGGTATTGGTTTAGCAACAGAGACAGGTACTGGTGCGACAGGTTCTGGTGCAGTTTCAATCGGTAGTCAAGCTGGTGCAAGCATTCAAGATTCCGTAGCGTTGGGATCTAATTCTAAAACAACCGTAAATAGCGGTGTTCAAGGCTATGATCCATCAGCCCAGAATAAAACTGATGCAACTTGGCAATCAACGAAAGGGGCAGTTTCTGTTGGTGATGTTGACAAGAATATCACTCGTCAAATTACCAGCGTTGCCGCTGGTACAAAAGACACTGATGCAGTGAACGTGGCTCAGTTAAAATCTTTAGACGGTAAAGTTGAGAAAAACAAAGCCGATATTGCAACCAACAAAGCCGATATTGCAACTAATAAAGCTGATATTGCAACCAACAAAGCAGATATTGCAACTAATAAAGCTGATATTGCAACCAACAAAGCCGATATTGCAACCAACAAAGCAGATATTGCAACTAATAAAGCTGATATTGCAACTAATAAAGCTGATATTGCAACCAACAAAGCAGATATTGCAACCAACAAAGCAGATATTGCAACCAACAAAGCAGATATTGCAACCAACAAAGCAGATATTGCAACTAATAAAGCTGATATCGCAACCAATAAAACCAATATTACGGCTAATACAGCTAATATTGCGACTAACACGGGTAAGATTACAGCTAATACAGCTAATATCGCGACTAACACAGCTAACATTCAGACCAATGCGAATAATATTGCGGCGATTAACACTCAATTAGCGGCTAATAACAATTCCATCAATGAATTACGTGGCAATGTAAACCTCTTAAATAAAGACTTAAGAGGCGGTGTTGCGAGTGCGATTTCTCACGCTTCCGTTCCTCAATCCACGAAAGCCGGTGCGATCGGTGTGGGTGTGGGTACCGGTTTCTATGGTGGTCAATCAGCGGTTTCTCTTGGTGTGTCCGGTGTTACTCCTAATGAAAATTGGGTGTTTAAAGCCAGTGTTTCTACCAACAGCCGTGGTAACTACGGTGTGGGTGCCGGTGCGCTTTACCAATGGTAATAAACCGTTAATCCCGAGTTAATCGGAGCATAATAAAAAAGCCATTCTGAAATAGAATGGCTTTTTTGTTTGTGATGCGGAATTACGCCAAGATTTTGTCTAATTCTTTGCTGACATCTTCAACTTTTTGCGTGCCGTCTAAGCGGAAATATTGGGTGTTGCCCGCTTTGGCTTCTGCTTGGTAGTAATCCACTAATGGTTTGGTGGTGTTGTGATACACTTTCAAACGGTCTAACACGGTTTCCGGTTTGTCATCGGCACGGATAATCAAATCTTCGCCGGTCACATCATCTTTGCCTTCCACTTTCGGTGGGTTGTAAACGATGTGGTAAGAACGACCGGAAGGTTGGTGTACACGACGACCGCTCATGCGTTCTACGATCACTTCATCCGGCACATCAAATTCCAATACATAATCAATAGTGATACCGGCAGATTTCAAGGCGTCTGCTTGTGGAATCGTACGTGGGAAGCCGTCAAGTAAGAAACCTTTGGCGCAGTCAGGTTGGGCTACGCGTTCTTTTACTAAGGAAATGATTAAATCATCCGGCACTAATTGACCAGCGTCCATTAAGGTTTTCGCTTGTTTGCCTAATTCGGTGCCGGCTTTGATCGCAGAGCGTAACATGTCGCCCGTGGAAATTTGCGGGATGGCAAATTTATTCATGATGAATTGTGCTTGTGTCCCTTTTCCTGCGCCCGGTGCGCCTAATAGAATAATTTTCATGTTGTCCTCTTTTTTAAATGAAAAATAACTGAAAAAACCACCGCACTTTTCCGCTAATGGGAAGAAAGTGCGGTCGGTTTTGAAAATGTTTTATTAATCGTGGCGTATGGTTGCTTAATTCCCTAAAAATGTCAATTGCCAGCATTCGGCGTGGTGACTTTTTCGCTCCAGGGGGCAACCCAGCATAAGCAGAGCATGCCCGGGATGGCTAAAAATAAGCAAATCCAGAAGAAATGATAGTAACCCACTGCGGCAACGATTTCGCCGGACAGTGCGCCAAGCCCTTTGCTCGGTAAGGCGGCAAGGCTGGTAAATAACGCCAATTGAGTGGCGGTGTAAAGCGGGTTGGTTTCCCGTGCCATAAAGGCTACAAACGCCGCTGTGCCGAGGCCCACACCAATGTATTCACCACAAATCACAATGCCGAGCTTTAAGCGTGCTGCGTTATCTACAACGTGGAAATAATCAAATCCGGCAAGCCAAATAAAGCCACCGATAGTAATCAGTTGAATAAAACCAAAGACCCAAAGCGCGCGGTTAATGCCGAGGCGCAACATCACAATGCCGCCTGCCATGCCGGCAATAATGCTCGACCACAATGCGGTGCTTTTCACCACTAAGGCAATGTCCGTTTTGCTAAAGCCCATGTCCACGATGAATTTACTTTGTAACGTGGTGGCAAGGGCATCGCCGAATTTATACAGGAACAGAAAGGCAATAAAGCCAATTCCTGCATAAATGCCTTTACGCTGGAAAAATTCTTGTAGCGGAATGGTAAAAGCTTGATAGAACGGCTGCTTGTTTTGATGAATTTGAATTTGTGGCTCGCGACTTAAAAAGAAGGTCATAAACAGTCCGCACAGCATGAAAAGTGCAGTCAATAAAAACACCGTTTTCCATGGTAGGAACGTGGCGAGATACAATGACAGTCCGCCCGGAATCAAACCGGCAATGCGATAAGCATTAATGTGAATGGTATTGCCCAAACCCAATTCGTTATCGCGCAAAATTTCCCGTCGATAGGCATCCAACACAATGTCTTGGGTGGCGGACATAAAGGCGATGAACGTAGCCAGAAAAATGACAATCTGCATTTGTTCTTTCGGATCGTATAAACCGATCAGGTAAAGACTCAGCAGAAGCAAGAGTTGGGAAATAGCTAGCCAACTGCGACGACGACCGAGAAATCGAGGAAAATAACGATCCAGCAAAGGCGCCCACAAAAATTTGAGTGTGTAGGGTAGGGTGACTAAGGTAAAAGCCCCGATGGTTTGCACACTAATGCCATTATCCGACAACCAAATTGGCAACATCTGCAACAGCACAAAAAGTGGCAACCCGGAGCTGAAGCCGGTAAAGACACAAATCAGCATATTGCGGCTGAAAATTTGGGTGGCGAGAGAAGGCTTAATCGGTTGTTCTGTCATCATGATTTCAGGGCAATTTTATTCGACGGCAATTTCTTTAATGCGGAGTTCATCACCGCTTTGGCGTTGTAGATGCGCGCTGCTGCAATGTGGGCATGTGCTGTTATTGGCTTGAATTTCGACAAGTTGTTTGCAATCCCAACACCAAGCTTTGGCGGGAATGGAAATTAAATGAAGCTTACAATTTTCCGCCGGTGTGCCTTGCGCTGCCATTTCAAAGCCAAATTCCAATGCACTGGGTTCAATGCAAGAAAGGGCACCGACCTCCAGCCAGAGGTCGGTGACTTTATTGACATTGTGTTGTTTGCATTGCTGCTCAACAATTTCAATGATGTTTTGACACAAAGAGAGTTCGTGCATAAGGCTTAATCTCGATAGCCTTTTGGATTATTTTTTTGCCAATTCCACGTGTCTTTCATCATTTGAGCTAAGCCACGTTCTGCTTTCCAGCCCAATTCTTTGGCGGCAAGGCTCGGATCAGAATAGCAAGTGGCAATGTCGCCGGGACGACGATCCACTAATTTATAAGGTATTTGAATGTCATTGGCTTGTTCAAAGGCTTTTACCATATCTAATACAGAATAGCCTACGCCGGTGCCTAAATTATAAATGTGCAAGCCGGCATCGTCTTGATGGCGATCCAACGCTTTTAAGTGGCCAATCGCCAAATCCACCACATGAATGTAATCACGCACACCGGTGCCGTCATGGGTGTCGTAGTCGCTACCGAATACGGAAAGTTGAGGCAATTTGCCGATTGCCACTTGGCTGATATAAGGCAATAAGTTGTTTGGAATGCCATTCGGATCTTCGCCGATTAAACCGCTTTCATGTGCGCCCACCGGATTGAAATAGCGCAAAATGGTCATGCTGAATTTGGGTTCGGCTTTGGCAATATCGCGTAGGATTTGTTCCACCATAAACTTAGAGGTACCGTACGGGTTAGTCGTGCCGCCCACTTTGCAGTTTTCGATAATCGGAATGATTTCAGGATCACCGTAAACGGTGGCGGAAGAACTGAAGACGAAATTCCACACGCCGGCTTTTTTCATTTCTTGTAATAAAACCAATGAGCCGGTGACGTTGTTCATATAGTATTCAGCAGGTTTTTGCACGCTTTCGCCAACGGCTTTTAACCCGGCAAAATGAATGACGGAATGAATCGGATTTTCAGCAAAGATTTTTTGTAACAAGTCACGATCTAACACATCGCCTTCATAAAATTTTACACTCTTGCCGGTGATTTTTTTTACGCGATCTAAGGATTTTGGCGAAGAATTGCAAAGATTGTCTAATACCACGACATCTTTGCCGGCGTTTAATAATTCGACGACAGTATGCGAGCCGATATAACCGGCACCGCCGGTCACTAAAATGGACATTTTAATTTCCTCTTATTGGTAACATAAATTATGTGCTAGTATAGCACCGATTTTTTAATCAAAACATCATATTTATTAATAGGTTATTCCCTTTTAAGGAATTGTTTTCGTCGAGATTTCTATGTTGTTAAAACTAGAGCGCTTTTAGCGTTTAAGCGGCGTAAAGAGAAGAGAGATATTTTCTGCAATTTCTTGCGCAAACGTTTACTTCTTTTGGCGTTGCGGTAAAATAGCGCCTCTTTTTTTCAACGACAAATTAAAAGGTAATTTCATGTCATCTTCTCAATCTTCCGCTTTAGAAAAACGCTTTGAGTTGACTAAACGCGGTTCTACCGTACGCAAAGAAATTGTTGCCGGTTTAACCACTTTCCTTGCCATGGTGTATTCCGTTATCGTTGTGCCGAACATGTTAAGTGCGGCAGGTTTTCCGGCGGAATCGGTCTTTATTGCAACCTGCTTAGTTGCAGGCTTAGGCTCACTTTTAATCGGTTTTTGGGCTAATGCGCCAATGGCAATCGGTTGTGCTATTTCTTTAACGGCATTTACCGCGTTTAGCTTGGTTATCGGACAAAAAGTGAGTATTCCGGTCGCCTTAGGTGCGGTCTTTTTAATGGGGGTTTTCTTCACGCTCATTTCTGCCACAGGGATTCGTGCTTGGATTTTGCGTAATTTACCGGTGGGTATTGCACATGGTGCAGGTATCGGTATCGGTTTATTCCTGCTTTTAATCGCTGCAAACGGCGTTGGGCTTGTGGTGAGTAACCAAGCCGGTTTGCCGGTAAAATTGGGCGAGTTCACTGCGTTTCCGGTGATGATGTCATTAATTGGTTTGGCGTTAATTATCGGCTTAGAAAAAATGCAAGTGAAAGGCGGTATTTTATGGGTGATCATTGCGATTACCGTAGTCGGCTTAATTTTCGATCCGAATGTGACCTTTAACGGCCAAGTCTTCAAAATACCAAGTTTCGGTGAAGAGTCTTTATTCTTGCAATTAGACATCATGGGCGCATTACAACCGGCCATTTTACCGGTGGTGTTCGCTTTAGTGATGACTGCGGTATTTGATGCCACAGGTACCATCCGCGCAGTGGCGGGACAAGCGGATTTATTGGATAAAGACGGTCAAATCATTAATGGCGGTAAAGCCTTAACGTCCGACTCCGTAAGTAGCTTATTCTCCGGTATTTTCGGCACAGCACCGGCAGCCGTGTATATCGAATCCGCAGCAGGTACTGCCGCAGGCGGTAAAACCGGTATCACCGCAATCGTTGTTGGCGTATTGTTCCTATTAATGTTGTTCTTCCAACCATTAGCCTTCTTGGTGCCGAACTATGCGACAGCACCGGCGTTAATGTACGTGGGATTATTGATGTTAAGCAACGTCAGCAAATTGGATTTTGACGATTTCGTTGGCGCCATGAGCGGTTTGATTTGCGCGGTGTTTATCGTGTTAACGGCAAACATTGTGACCGGCATTATGTTGGGCTTTGCCGCATTGGTGATTGGCCGTGTGGTGAGTGGCGATTTCAAACGCTTAAATATCGGTACCGTTGTCATTGCCGTTGTTTTAGTGGCTTTCTACGCTTGCGGTTGGGCGATTTAATTCAGCCGATAAAGACAACAAAGGCGCATTTTGATGCGCCTTTTTGTTTGCCTTAATTTTGAAAAACAGTGAAAAAACCGACCGCACTTTGTAGCTTATCATCGTAGAAGATCAGCGGAATGCGTTGGCGTTGCCAAGGGGCGACGTTTAACTGTTGCCACACTTTTTTAATGTCTTTATTCACGCCGTTTGGGGTTAATTTCACCTTACCCGAATAACTAAATCGAATCCAAACTTTAGTTCCTTCTAAGGGTAAATTTAACGCTTCTTGATGTGTTTGCCCATTTTCATCCCGCCAAAGTGCGGTCATTTTTTCGGTTGTTTTTTGTAGCAACAGCGTGCCTAAATGATCCGGTAAGGAAATGGGGTGATCAAATGTTGCCTCAACATATTCCTGTGAAATATCGTTAAATATCGGCGTGAGAAATAAACGGTGTTGATAGCGGCGGACAATGTTATCGCCTAGGCGAAATTGCGGTTGCGCATCGGATTTCGCGAAAATGACATCCGAAATGATTTGCTCTAATTGCGCGAGAGAGGGGAGGGTAACGCCCCAATCTTGCAACCATAAGCGTAACAAGGCGCGTTGTTTCACCGGCGAATAGTCAGAGAAATGTTGCAGGTTAAAAGTGCGGTCATTTTTCACAATGTTTTTTTGATATTCTTCCGCTAACAGCTCATTAAGCAGTTGTTGTTGTTCATAACAATGTTGCGCGGAACGTTGCACTGCCGAATCAAAATGCGCCCAGCGTTGGCGCAATTCAGGCAATACGATGTTACGTAGGAAATTGCGATCGTATTGATTGTCCTCATTACTTTCATCTTCAATCCAACTTAGCCCTTCCTGTTGTACAAACGCCAGTAATTGTTGGCGGCTAAAATTCAATAAGGGACGAAAAATAGGCACGCCGTAAACATTGCTTTTCAACGGCATAGCCCCTAAGCCTTGCACGCCACTGCCGCGTTTTAGGGCAAGGAAAAATGTTTCAGTTTGGTCTTGTTGATGATGTGCCGTAGCGAGCCATTCAGTCGGTAAAATTTGCTGTGCAATGGCTTCATAACGGGCTTGGCGAGCCCCCGCCTCAATGCCATTTTCTGTGCTAACGTCCACGTGTTGAATTTGCAACGGAATACGAAATTGGCGGCAAATTTGTTGACAATGGGCTGACCAAGCATCGGCATTGGCGCTTAATCCGTGATGAATATGGATGGCGCGCAGCTGAAAGTGCGGTTGCTTTTCACGGATTTTCGCAAATAAAGCGAGTAGTGCTGTGGAATCCAAACCACCGCTAAACCCAATAAGAAAGTGAGTTTGGTTTGGAGCAAGTTGGCGGAGTTGCTGTGAAAATTGTTCAAGAAGCATAGGCGGATAAAATTTCCTCCCGTTGGACGGGAGGAAGTTGAGAGTTATGCAATTTTTTGTGCTTTATAGTGGCTACGCGGATGGAGGATGAGATCTCGAGCGGCAATGATTTGTAATTCATATTCGCCATGTTCTAAAGTCGTTTGCATGACATCATTGACGGCGTTTGCCATGTGTTCAAACGCCTCTACATCCGATTTGCCATTGAGTAGGTTGGCGAGGAATAAACCAGCGGTTAAATCACCTACGCCGACCGGTTCGCGATCAAACGGGTGCAACGGACGGGAAATGTGCCACATACCTTGTTCGGTCGCCAACAACATTTCAAATTGTGTTGCATCTTTGCCCACTTTGCTTAAATGCTTGACCAGCACTTTTTTCGGTCCTTTTGCCAAAATGACTTGTACGGCAGTCAGTGCCTGTTCAAAGTTTTCAACCGGTAAGCCGCTTAATTCACGGAGTTCCACCAAATTCGGTGTAATAATATCCGCTTCTGAAACAATGTTAATCAGACCTTCACGTACACCATCTGCCACGATACAGCCTTTATCTGGGTGTCCCATCACAGGATCGCATAAATAAAGTGCATGAGGATTGATGGCTTTGATTTTATGAACAGCATTGATGATTTCATCGATTTGTTCGGCAGATCCCAAATAACCGGAAACCACTGCATCACATTTTTTCAAGGCATCAATTTCATCAATGCCGCGTATGATTTCGCCGATTTGTTCTTTTGGAATGACAATGCCGGTCCATTTGCCATATTGGGTGTGATTGGAAAATTGCACGGTATTTAACGCCCAAACGTCAATACCGTGCAATTGCATTGGGAAGGTTGCCGACTTGTTGCCGGCGTAGCCATAAACCACATGAGATTGAATTGAAAGTACGTGTTTCATTGCCTTTTCTCCTTTTCTTCTCTTTTGACTACGCAGGAAAGTGCGGTGGGATTTTTATTTGTTTTTCTTTTCTATGCGTAACCGTAGCTCATTAAGCGTTGATAACGGCGATCCAACAGATTTTCTTGATTTAACACGTCTAAATCAGCTAAGTCTTCAAGTAAACGTTTTTTCAAGTTTTTCGCCATTTCAGCGTAATTGCGATGTGCACCGCCTAACGGCTCACGAACGATATTGTCAATCAAGCCAAGTTCTTTTAAACGATTGGCGGTTAAACCCATTACTTCTGCTGCGGTGGAGGCTTTATCGGCGCTTTTCCACAAAATAGATGCACAACCTTCCGGAGAAATAACGGAGTAGGTGGAGTATT
Organism: Aggregatibacter sp. oral taxon 513; assembly: GCF_018128305.1. Classification (NCBI taxonomy): domain Bacteria; kingdom Pseudomonadati; phylum Pseudomonadota; class Gammaproteobacteria; order Pasteurellales; family Pasteurellaceae; genus Aggregatibacter; species Aggregatibacter sp. oral taxon 513. The sequence continues at coordinate 1,203,272 of NZ_CP072381.1, read as the reverse complement.
GCAACATGTTGACTTTATCCCCCACGCCGATAGCCAACGCACCGCCGGAACCGCCTTCACCGATAACGGTACAAATCACCGGTACTTTTAAGAGGGACATTTCGCGTAAGTTACGTGCGATCGCTTCTGATTGACCGCGTTCTTCCGCGCCTACACCAGGGTAAGCTCCCGGGGTGTCAATGAAGGTGATAATAGGCAATTTGAAACGCTCTGCCATTTGCATGAGGCGTAATGCTTTGCGGTAGCCTTCCGGTGCCGGCATACCAAAGTTGCGTTTTACTTTATCTTTGACGGTACGGCCTTTTTGGTGTCCAATAACCATGACCGGTCTTCCGTCTAAACGCGCCAAACCACCGATGATTGCTTTGTCATCTGCAAAAGCGCGATCGCCCGCAAGTTCTTCAAATTCAGTGAAAATATGTTCGATGTAGTCAAGAGTATAAGGACGATTCGGATGACGAGACATTTTAGAAACTTGCCACGCATCTAAATTTGCAAAAGTTTTTTCGGTTAATTCAATACTTTTCTTTTGTAAGCGAGCAATTTCATCATCAAGATTAATGTCATTATCTTGGTTTGCCATGGCGCGTAAAGATTCGATTTTCGCTTCAAGTTCGGCAATGGGTAATTCAAAATCTAAGTATTCTTGACTCATTTGTAATTCCTAATTTTATGAAAAATTTGTACCGCACTTTAACAAGATTTTAGAGTGGGTGCAATCAGACGGGATATTTTATGTGTTTTTTTCATAAAAGTCATAAAATTTCATCTGGTAACACCAGCTAACACTATGTAATCAAAGTAATTTATTATCTTTATTGTATAAATGAAGAATGAAAAAAATGACTGAAATATCGACGGACACTCCAATTGACAATCTGCTAAAACGATTTTATTATGTAGTCACTTTCAAGATGAGATGTTTGAAAGTCAGGATTGGTCTCCTGAAATAAGCGGGCTGAAGGTATAGGACACTTTTAGTATCAGTTTTATGTCGCAAGCTACAAAGCATCATCAGTCAATGGTGGACTAGGTAGAAACCCGCAGGGATGCGACGCAGTATACCGCTTACTGTTAAGACCAATTCTGCTTAGTTCACCACCCAATCCTAAGTTTCATTTCTACTTAATTTCGATATTTTTTCTGACAGATGTTGGAACCGTTGTTTTTCTATCCTTGAAAAAGGTATTTTATAGAAATAAAAAAGCCCTGAAAATTCAAGGCTTTTTACTAAGTTATTCCCACTCAATCGTTGCTGGGGGCTTTCCGCTAATGTCATATACGACACGGGAAATGCCGTTCACTTCGTTGATGATACGGTTGGAGACTTTGCCGAGTAAATCATAAGGTAAATGTGCCCAATGTGCGGTCATAAAATCGATTGTTTCTACGGCGCGCAAGGAAATTACCCAGTCATATTTACGTCCGTCGCCCATGACGCCGACAGACTTCACCGGTAGGAATACGCTGAAGGCTTGGCTAGTTTTTTCATACCAACCGCTGTTGCGTAATTCTTCGATAAAGATGGCATCGGCACGGCGTAATAAATCGCAGTATTCTTTTTTCACTTCACCTAATACACGCACGCCTAAACCCGGGCCAGGGAATGGATGGCGGTTGATCATTTCAGCCGGTAAACCTAAAGCTAAACCGATTTTACGCACTTCATCTTTGAACAATTCACGCAACGGTTCGACTAAGCCGAGTTTCATATAATCCGGTAAGCCGCCTACGTTGTGGTGGGATTTAATCACATGTGCTTTGCCTGTTTTGCTCGCAGCAGACTCGATAACATCAGGGTAAATGGTGCCCTGTGCCAACCATTTTACTTTTGTTAGTTTTTTCGATTCATCATCGAATACGTCTACAAACACTTTGCCGATAATTTTACGTTTCGCTTCAGGATCAGATACGCCGGCAAGTTCGCCTAAGAAACGACTTTCTGCATCGACACGCGTGATGTTTAAGCCGAATTTATTGCCGAACATTTCCATCACTTGATCGCCTTCGTTTAAACGCAATAAACCGTTATCGACAAACACGCAATGTAAGTTTTTGCCGATGGCACGATGTAATAACAACGCGACTACAGAAGAGTCCACGCCGCCGGATAAGCCTAAAATCACTTCGTCATCGCCTACTTGCTCTTTAATGCGGGCAACGGCGTCTTCAATGATGTTTTCGGCAGTCCATTTGGTTTCGCAACCGCAAATGTTCATCACGAAATTGGTTAATAATTCCAAGCCTTTTTTGGTGTGTGTGACTTCAGGGTGGAATTGTACGCCGTAGAAATGACGGCTTTCATCAGACATTGCCGCAATCGGGCAAGTTGGTGTTGTGCCGGTCACTTGGAAGTTTTGTGGCAAGCGGGTGACTTTATCGCCATGGCTCATCCACACATCCAATTTGTTATCGCTGTCATTGAGATCAGCGAAAAGTGCGGTGGTATTTTCCATTAAAACGGAAGCATAACCAAACTCGCGGTGATCAGAGGTTTCGGTTAAACCGCCAAGTTGCATTGCCATGGTTTGCATGCCGTAGCAAATACCTAACACCGGCACACCGGCGTTAAAAACATATTCTGGCGCACGCGGGCTGTTTTCTTCTGTGGTACTTTCCGGGCCACCGGAAAGGATAATCCCCGTTGGATTGAAATCACGGATTTGTTGTTCAGTCACATCCCACGCCCAAAGCTCGCAATATACGCCGATTTCACGCACACGACGGGCGATAAGTTGGGTGTATTGAGAACCAAAGTCGAGGATGAGGATTTTATGATTGTGGATGTTGGTCATGGTTTTCTCTAACAATTTCTATATATGCTGGGATAGATTGAATTTCGGTCGCACTGTCATGACAATAAATTGTATTGCGAGCCCAAACTGGTGGCGCATTCTATCATTTCCCCCCTCTAACGTAAACGCTAGCGATTGTCTTACCACATAAAGTGCGGTGTTTTTTTCATTTATTTTTCAGTGACCCTAAATAAATGGCGAATAAGGTGATAAAGGCCCCAATCCATTGCCATACGTTAATAGATTTGTGCAGTAAAAATGCGTCGATAACGAGTGCAGCGATAGGTTCGGAAAGTAACAATAATCCGGTTAAGCCTAGACTGAGCAAAGGGATTGTGTAGGCAATCATGCCCCAGGCGATGCATTGCATAACAACGCCGTAGATCAGAATTAAACCGATGTCTGTGAGAGTCATTGGATAAAGGGAGTCGGCGTTGAATATCAGTGCCGGTAGAATTAATGCGGAGGCACCGCTAATACTGATAAGCCACATGAGTGGAAATATGGAAATCGGTTCAATGCGGTGTGCTTGGCGAATCGATGCCATGGATGCGGCGAGGCAGGCGCCGGAAAGTAATCCGATAAAGATACCGTAGCTCGCTTCGATGTTATTTTGCAATTCGGGGCTCGCAATGAGTATTACACCAACAGTCGCGATAAGCAGGCTTACAAGCTGTAATTTACTTTGCTGTTCTTGAAAAAACAGCCAACCAATAAATGCTAAAAAGAAGATTTGTAAGCTATTTAATAGGGTGGAAATACCCGGTCCGACAGCGTAAATGCTTTCATGCCAAAAGGCTAAATCAAATGCAAGAAAAATGCCTGAAGCGATTGCCCAAAATAAAGCCTTAGGTTGTTTTGGCAAGGGCTTACGATAAAGCTTCATTAAAAGCCAAAAAATTCCTGATGCAATTAGCAACCGCCAAAAGGCGATGGCGTAGGCGCCAACAGGAACAAATTTAACGATAAGGCTACCGAGTCCAAATAAGATACAGCCGATAACCAACATGGTGGCGGCAAAACGATTTGATCGCATAGATGTTATAACTGATTAAAAAGAAGATTAAAAAGAATAAGGGGCGAGATTATAACAAAAGTGCGGTGGATTTTTTTTTTGCGTTTTAAAACACGTTAAAAACCGACCGCACTTTATGCCGTATTAAACGGCAGGAATGAAGAATTCAGTGGCGATGATGACGCAAATAAAGCCGACGATCATTGGCACAGACATACGTTTTACGATTTCAAATGGTGAAATTTTTGCCATACCGGATACGGCAACTACAACGCCGGAGACCGGTGATAAACCACGACCCAGGTTGGACGCTTGTAACATCGGGATGGTTAAGTAAGCCGGGTTAGCGCCCATTTGAATGGCAAGTTTCGGAATTAATTCAGCGAAGGCGTAGAAGGCTGCATTGCCGGAACCTGTTGCCATCGTCGCCAAAATCGTAATGACGGCGAGTACCAACATCATGATTAATCCACTGCCACCGAACGTTTGTGCGGAATCAATGAGGTTCGTGATGAAGCCAATTGTGCTTAAGCTTTGGGCAAAGACTCCGGCGGCTACTAATAACATGACCACACCGGCAAAAGCATCTGCCATGCCACGATAAGCCACGATTAAGTTATCGAAGGTTTTTTTCGCGCTGAAATTACGGGCAAAGTCAATTATCGCCGTGATGATGAAACAAAGAATGATAATGGTGACAATGTGTAATTTCGGTAAGCCCCATTGGCCGTCAAACAGCAATACGCCGATAATTGGTAGTAAAGGTAAAATGGCATAGAACGTTGGCACGTCGGTTTTGATGTCGGTGACATCCAATGTGGTGGTTACCACGCCTTCTTTGCGATCTAAATAACGTTGCCAGAAGAAGTGAGCAATTGCGATACCGCAAATGGCAAAGAGGGAAACAGGCAAGCTGGTAGAGAAGGCAAATTCACTCAGTGGAATTTTGGAGATTTCCGCAGACAACACCACATCGCCCGAGGTCGGCGATAAAATAATAGAAATCGGTGAGGCACAGATTGCCGCCGCCGCGCCGCGGGAAATGCCCACGTTTACCATCACCGGGAATAACGTCGCCATCAATAGCACACCTAAGCCTGTTGCTGAAGACACGGCAAAAGACATCAGGCAAGCGAGAAAGTAGGCAAAGATCATTAAAACGTAAGGGGAGCGTACATTTTTGAGTGGTTTTGAAACAAGTTTCACTACCATATCGTTTGCGCCTAAGTGTGTCATGTAAGCAGAGAAACCGCATAACACCATGATCATTAAGCCTAAACCGCCGCTACGGTTAGACAGCAAGTATTTTACATATTCAATAATGTCTAAATAGGTTGAACCCGTGGTTTTTACATTTTCCGGCAAAATAGAATGCCCCATTAGCACGGAAAGTAGTAACAACACTAAACCGCCGAACATTAACACACCCGTGGCGGAATAGCCTTTCACGATGTAATACGCAACGAGTACAATTGCGACTAGACCGATAATTAAATCCATAATATCTCCTTAGGTTTTATTTTATAGATGCTTGAATGTAGCGAAAAAATAAAGCCGTTGTAAACGGCTTTAATTTGAAATTTTGAGGTTGATCATAAAAAGTGTGGTGTTTTTTCAGGTGTTTTTCTTACACCGCCTTTTCTTGCGATCCTTTTTATTTTTCGCTTAAGTAAATGCTTTTATCTTGTGCATCTCTTGGCAAGATTAAGTTTAATACCACAGCCGTAATACCACCGGCAGCAATGGCATTGCGGAAAACATCCGGCAGCATTTTGAACACTTCCGGCTCAAAAGCGACCCCTAAACCCACGCCGACCGCTGTGGCTGCGATAACCGCTTCGCGGCGATTGATTCCGTGAGTCATGATGATTCGCACACCGGCGATGGCGATTAAGCCGAACATTAATACCATTGCGCCACCGAGTACCGGGCTTGGAATGGTGGTGAAAGCGCGACCTACAATTGGGAATAAACCAAATAAGACTAAAATGGCCGCGATAAATTTCCCAACATGACGGGAAGCTACGCCGGTCATTTGAATGACACCGTTATTTTGTGCAAAGGTGGTGAGCGGTAAAGACCCTAAGGCAGTGGCAATCACTGACACCAAGCCATCGGCAAACACGCCGCCGCGTAAACGTTGGCGGAATTCTTCACCTTCATAAGGTTGACCGGAAACCATTGCTGTTGCCGTTAAGTCACCGACAGCTTCAAAAACACTTAATAAATAGATGATGGCAGCGACCCAAAATGCTGACCAGTCAAAAGCAAAACCATATTTAAAGGGCACTGGAATGGTAAAGATGTCCACGTCTTTTAATGGAGAAAAATCGACCATACCCAAGCATAACGCAACGATATAGCCTGCGATTAAGCCGACGGCAATGCCGCTCATGCGTAAAAACGGATTGCGCATGCAGTTAAAAATTAACACAACGACCAGTACTAAACCGGCTAAGCCGATGTTTTGTATTGAGCCAAAGGCTTCTGTTCCTTTGGCACCGAAACCGCCGCCAAAATCGGTAATGCCGATATCAATCAAACTTAAACCGATAAGTAACACCACCACACCGCTTACGGTTGGAGTAATGACGCGTTTTAAATAAGGTAAAATCCAAGCCGCACCACAAACTAAAAAAGCACCAACGAAAGAAATACCAAGCAAGGTTGAAATCATGGTGTGTTCGTCAATGCCATTTTCTTTCATGCTTAATCCCACGGCAATCATGACGCTGACAAAAGAAAAATTGACCGATTGAATGGAAAGCATGCCCGAGCCAATAAAACCGAAGCGATGCACTTGAATATAGGTACCGATACCGGATGCGACCATGGCCATGGAGACTAAGTAGGCGGTCATGTGTACCGGTAAATTGAGCGCGCCCCCGACAATCAGGGCGGGGGTAACCATCGGCACAAAAATGGCTAATAAATGGGTGATTGCACTAATTAATGCGTTAAAAAAGGGCGGTTTATCTTCGAGGCGATAGACTAAATCCGCTTCCTCTGTTTGGTGTTGAGCGTGTTCCATAAAATGATCCTTAGATACGCTGGGGTTAGGAGAATAAGAGGGCGGTATTTTAGTGAATTTTATGATGCTGCGCAAACGATTGCTTTTATGTTGAGAAAAAATATTTTATGTTTATTAAAAAGGAGTAGAAGAGAAAATAAAAAGTGCGGTCGATTTTCAAAACGTTTTTTAAATCGACCGCACTTCTTGTTAAAAATGAAACCCAATTAGCTCATACGATAGTTCGGGGCTTCTTTGGTGATGGTGACATCATGCACATGGCTTTCTTGAATACCGGCGCCACTGATGCGCACGAATTGTGCTTTTGTGCGTAAGTCATCAATGGTGGCGCAGCCGGTTAAGCCCATGCAAGAACGTAATCCGCCCATTTGTTGGTGAATGATTTCTTTGAGCAAGCCTTTATAAGGAATACGGCCTTCAATACCTTCCGGTACTAATTTGTCGGCAGCGTTATCGGATTGGAAATAACGGTCGCTTGAGCCTTTCGCCATAGCACCAAGCGAGCCCATGCCACGGTAAGATTTGAACGCACGGCCTTGATACAATTCAATTTCGCCCGGTGCTTCTTCTGTACCGGCAAACATGGAACCGACCATGACGCAACTGGCGCCAGCAGCAAGTGCTTTCGCAATGTCGCCGGAGTAACGGATACCGCCGTCAGCAATGACTGGGATGCCGCGATCTTTTAAGGCTTCAGCCGCATCAGAAATGGCGGTAATTTGTGGCACACCCACGCCGGTGACGATACGGGTGGTACAAATAGAGCCAGGGCCAATCCCTACTTTAACTGCGCTAGCACCGGCATCTGCCAAGGCAAGCGCACCTTCTGCGGTGGCGACGTTACCGGCAACAATCGGTAAATTCGGATATTTTGCACGTGTTTCACGTACACGTTGTAATACGCCTTCGGAGTGGCCATGAGAAGAGTCGATTAATAAAACATCGACGCCCGCTTTGACTAACGCATCAATGCGTTCTTCGTTGCCAGGACCTGCGCCAACCGCTGCGCCGACGCGCAAACGACCAAATTCATCTTTACAGGCATTCGGTTTTTGTTCTGCTTTTTGATAGTCCTTTAAGGTAATCATACCTTTTAATTTGAAGTTATCATCAACAATTAACACTTTTTCTACGCGATGTTCATGCATTAATTGGAAGATTTCTTCACGTTTTGCCCCTTCTTTAGCAGTAACCAAACGAGATTTCGGTGTCATGAAATCGGCAACGGTTTTGTTTAAATCAGACACAAAGCGGGTATCGCGACCGGTGATAATACCGACCAAGTTACCTTCAGCATCGACAACCGGATAACCGGCAAAGCCATTTTTCTGTGCAATGGCTTTTAATTCGCTGATGGTTAATGTTGGTGTTACCGTAATGGGATCGGATACCACACCGCTTTCAAATTTTTTCACTTTACGCACACGATCCACTTGGCGTTCAATGGACATATTTTTATGAATAAAGCCAATACCGCCTTCTTGTGCAAGGGAAATAGCCAATTTCGTTTCGGTTACCGTATCCATTGCCGCTGACAACATAGGAATGTTTAAACGAATCGTTGAGGTTAATTGAGTAGAAAGGTTAGCTGTGTTAGGCAACACAGTAGAGTGAGCTGGAACAAGAAGAACGTCGTCAAATGTGAGTGCTTCTTTTAAGATGCGTAATGCCATTGCAATATCTCTCTTTAAGTTAAAATGATGAAAAAATATTGCGGGCGGATTATACAGATCCATCCTGTATTTGAAAAGAAAAAATGATAAAAAATTTGCATTTTTAGCGTATGATAGCCATCGTTTAAACGCTGAAAAACAGGAAGGATTTATGGCGAAATTACTAGAATTACTGACAAGCGATGTAGAAAATTCATTGGAAAATTTGACCGCACTTTTAGCTTGCAGCAAAGAGGAATTATTCGCAGAAGTGCGCCAGATGGAGCAACAAGGACTGTATTTTGCGTTAGAAAATGATCATCTTTATTTGATCCCTGAATTACCTTTATTAAATGAAAAACGTCTAGCGGAGGCGTTGAAACCTTATCATGTGGTGGTTAAACCGGTCATTTCCTCAACCAACCAATATTTATTAGAGAATGTTGCTCACCTTCAAAAAGGTGATCTTTGCTTGGCTGAATATCAAACCGCCGGGCGTGGTCGCCGTGGGCGACAATGGATTTCGCCTTTTGCCGGGCAAATTATCATGAGTTTCTACTGGCAATTGGACCCTCGTAAACCTTTGGATGGGTTAAGTACCGTGATTGGCTTGGCGATTGTGCAAGCGCTAGTTGAATTGGATATGTACGGTTTTCAAGTAAAATGGCCGAATGACATTTTGGTTAATGAGCGAAAACTGGCCGGTATTTTGGTGGAAATCGTTAATCATCCAAACGGTAAATTAAATTTGGTTGTTGGTATCGGCATGAATGTTTTTCTTGGACAAGAAAAACAAATCGATCAACCTTGGGCAGAGTTGACGGAATTTTTTCCATATATTGATCGAGAGAAACTGATCATACAAATAGTCAATACCATTTATCGTTATTTAGCGCGTTTTGAACAGCACGGTATTGATGCGGAAATGCAACAACAATGGCTGGAATATGATGCCTATCTAGGTACTGAAGTGAATGTGATAAGCGAAAAAAGCACCATTTCAGGTATTGAACAGGGGATTAATGCACAAGGTCATTTATGTCTCATGACAGAAAATGGCATTCAATATTTTAATGCAGGTGAAGTTTCGTTGCGGAAAAAGTAAAACTTTCGAGAAAAAATGCGTCTAATTTTATGAGTAATCGTGAAGGTATTACTTATTTAACTTATAACTCATGAGGTTACATATGAAAAAGACAGTTAAATTTTTAGGCATTGTGACACTAGTAGTGGCATTAGGTGCTTGTAGTAATTTAAGTAAAACCCAGAAAAACACGGCTATCGGTGCGGCTGTAGGCGGGGTTGCCGGTAACATGATTGGTGGCTCAACTGGAGCAACGCTAGGTGGCGCAGCATTAGGCGGCTTAATCGGAAGTCAAGTGGGTAAATAATCGAATTCACTCAGGTTTAGCAAGTAAAGTGCGGTTAGAAATAGGTAGGTTTTCGACCGCACTTTCCTATTTAGGAATAGCTAAAAAATAATCAGTTAAAAAATATTTTGCAAAAAAACGTAAAAAGGGGTTGCAAGGGAGTGATAAATGCCTATAATACGCCCCCACAACGACGCGCCGTTGTAAAGCATAAAACCGCGCGTCGTTTTTTGTTCTTTAACAATCAATCAGACAAACTGTGTGGGCACTTGAAGATTCGTTTTTATCATTAAAGATTTTAAAATTGAACTGAATAGTGCTACGAAAAACGTTTATTTATTTATAGATAGATTACTTGGCTAGCAGTATTGAGCGATTAAACTTTTTGAACTGAAGAGTTTGATCATGGCTCAGATTGAACGCTGGCGGCAGGCTTAACACATGCAAGTCGAACGGTAACAGGAGAAAGCTTGCTTTCTTGCTGACGAGTGGCGGACGGGTGAGTAATGCTTGGGAATCTGGCTTATGGAGGGGGATAACGACGGGAAACTGTCGCTAATACCGCGTAGAGTCGAGAGACGAAAGTGCGGGACCGCAAGGCCGCATGCCATAGGATGAGCCCAAGTGGGATTAGGTAGTTGGTGGGGTAATAGCCTACCAAGCCGACGATCTCTAGCTGGTCTGAGAGGATGACCAGCCACACCGGGACTGAGACACGGCCCGGACTCCTACGGGAGGCAGCAGTGGGGAATATTGCGCAATGGGGGCAACCCTGACGCAGCCATGCCGCGTGAATGAAGAAGGCCTTCGGGTTGTAAAGTTCTTTCGGTATTGAGGAAGGTTGTTGTGTTAATAGCACGACAAATTGACGTTAAATACAGAAGAAGCACCGGCTAACTCCGTGCCAGCAGCCGCGGTAATACGGAGGGTGCGAGCGTTAATCGGAATAACTGGGCGTAAAGGGCACGCAGGCGGACTTTTAAGTGAGGTGTGAAATCCCCGGGCTTAACCTGGGAATTGCATTTCAGACTGGGAGTCTAGAGTACTTTAGGGAGGGGTAGAATTCCACGTGTAGCGGTGAAATGCGTAGAGATGTGGAGGAATACCGAAGGCGAAGGCAGCCCCTTGGGAATGTACTGACGCTCATGTGCGAAAGCGTGGGGAGCAAACAGGATTAGATACCCTGGTAGTCCACGCTGTAAACGCTGTCGATTTGGGGATTGGGCTTTAAGCTTGGTGCCCGAAGCTAACGTGATAAATCGACCGCCTGGGGAGTACGGCCGCAAGGTTAAAACTCAAATGAATTGACGGGGGCCCGCACAAGCGGTGGAGCATGTGGTTTAATTCGATGCAACGCGAAGAACCTTACCTACTCTTGACATCCATGGAATCTTGTAGAGATATGAGAGTGCCTTCGGGAACCATGAGACAGGTGCTGCATGGCTGTCGTCAGCTCGTGTTGTGAAATGTTGGGTTAAGTCCCGCAACGAGCGCAACCCTTATCCTTTGTTGCCAGCGATTTGGTCGGGAACTCAAAGGAGACTGCCGGTGATAAACCGGAGGAAGGTGGGGATGACGTCAAGTCATCATGGCCCTTACGAGTAGGGCTACACACGTGCTACAATGGCGTATACAGAGGGCGACGAAGCCGCGAGGTGGAGTGAATCTCACAAAGTACGTCTAAGTCCGGATTGGAGTCTGCAACTCGACTCCATGAAGTCGGAATCGCTAGTAATCGCGAATCAGAATGTCGCGGTGAATACGTTCCCGGGCCTTGTACACACCGCCCGTCACACCATGGGAGTGGGTTGTACCAGAAGTAGATAGCTTAACCTTCGGGGGGGCGTTTACCACGGTATGATTCATGACTGGGGTGAAGTCGTAACAAGGTAACCGTAGGGGAACCTGCGGTTGGATCACCTCCTTACCAAAGATAGACTCGACTTTAAGTGTTCACACAGTTTGTTTGATGGTTGTAGACAAGGAAAGAACAACAATATCGAAGACAAAATCCTATTGGGTCTGTAGCTCAGGTGGTTAGAGCGCACCCCTGATAAGGGTGAGGTCGGTGGTTCAAGTCCACTCAGACCCACCACTTAGACTGGTGAGTTTGGTAGATTAGTTTTTATTACATTAACTAATTTTAAACATATCAAGCCACTATGTGTGAGTGAAAGCCAAGGGATGTGATTGGGGATATAGCTCAGCTGGGAGAGCGCCTGCCTTGCACGCAGGAGGTCAGCGGTTCGATCCCGCTTATCTCCACCAATATCGTCATAGTTAAGTTTATTGAAGTATATTTTTTATCATTTTATTTGATGGTATTAAATATTGTGTTGTGTTAGTTAAAATGAATTTAACTATGATGATGGTAAGTAAGTTAACTTACATTGTTTTATCTGTTCTTTAAAAATCTGGAAACAAGCTGAAAACGAGACTTTCAAGAAAGTCTGAGTGAGAGTGATTGATAAAAGGCGATTGCTCTTAATTAACTGTTATTAATCGTAGCTGAAGTGTTTGAAAGTTGTTGTTTAATATTATTTAAATAATAAGGTAAGAATACTTGAGGTTGTATGGTTAAGTGACAAAGCGTACAAGGTGGATGCCTTGGCAATCAGAGGCGAAGAAGGACGTGCTAATCTGCGAAAAGCTTGGATGAGTCGATAAGAGGCGTTTAATCCAAGATGTCCGAATGGGGAAACCCAGTGGGTGAAGAACCTACTATCATTATCTGAATCCATAGGATAATGAGGCGAACCGGGAGAACTGAAACATCTAAGTACCCCGAGGAAAAGAAATCAACCGAGATTTTGTGAGTAGCGGCGAGCGAAAGCGAAGGAGCCTGTTAGTGATAGCGGAAGTATTAGAGGAATTGGCTGGGAAGCCGAATCGTAGAGGGTGATAATCCCGTACTCGAAAATACTTTTGTGGTACTGAGCTAACGACAAGTAGGGCGGGACACGTGATATCCTGTTTGAAGATGGGGGGACCATCCTCCAAGGCTAAATACTCCTGATTGACCGATAGTGAACCAGTACTGTGAAGGAAAGGCGAAAAGAACCCCGGTGAGGGGAGTGAAATAGAACCTGAAACCTTGTACGTACAAGCAGTGGGAGCCCGAAAGGGTGACTGCGTACCTTTTGTATAATGGGTCAGCGACTTATATTTTGTAGCGAGGTTAACCGAATAGGGGAGCCGAAGGGAAACCGAGTCTTAACTGGGCGGCTAGTTGCAAGGTATAGACCCGAAACCCGGTGATCTAGCCATGGGCAGGTTGAAGGTTGGGTAACACTAACTGGAGGACCGAACCGACTAATGTTGAAAAATTAGCGGATGACTTGTGGCTGGGGGTGAAAGGCCAATCAAACCGGGAGATAGCTGGTTCTCCCCGAAATCTATTTAGGTAGAGCCTTGAGCGGACACCTTTGGGGGTAGAGCACTGTTTCGGCTAGGGGTCCATCCCGGATTACCAACCCGATGCAAACTACGAATACCAAAGAGTGATACTCAGGAGACACACGGCGGGTGCTAACGTCCGTCGTGGAGAGGGAAACAACCCAGACCGCCAGCTAAGGTCCCAAAGTCTATATTAAGTGGGAAACGAAGTGGGAAGGCTTAGACAGCTAGGATGTTGGCTTAGAAGCAGCCATCATTTAAAGAAAGCGTAATAGCTCACTAGTCGAGTCGGCCTGCGCGGAAGATGTAACGGGGCTCAAATATAGCACCGAAGCTGCGGCATCAGACGTAAGTCTGTTGGGTAGGGGAGCGTTGTGTAAGCGGATGAAGATGGTTCGAGAGGGCTGTTGGACGTATCACAAGTGCGAATGCTGACATAAGTAACGATAAAACGGGTGAAAAACCCGTTCGCCGGAAGACCAAGGGTTCCTGTCCAACGTTAATCGGGGCAGGGTGAGTCGGCCCCTAAGGCGAGGCTGAAAAGCGTAGTCGATGGGAAACGGGTTAATATTCCCGTACTTGGTAAAGCTGCGATGTGGGGACGGAGCAGGTTAGGTTAGCGTGCTGTTGGATATGCACGTTTAAGTTGGTAGGTGGGGAGTTTAGGCAAATCCGGACTTCCTTAACACTGAGAGATGATGACGAGGCTCTACGGAGCTGAAGTAACTGATACCACACTTCCAGGAAAAGCCACTAAGCGAAAGGCTTTACTAAACCGTACTGAAAACCGACACAGGTGGTCAGGTAGAGAATACTCAGGCGCTTGAGAGAACTCGGGTGAAGGAACTAGGCAAAATAGCACCGTAACTTCGGGAGAAGGTGCGCCGGCGTAGATTGTAGTCCCTCGCGGGCGAAGGTTGAACCGGTCGAAGATACCAGCTGGCTGCAACTGTTTATTAAAAACACAGCACTCTGCAAACACGAAAGTGGACGTATAGGGTGTGATGCCTGCCCGGTGCTGGAAGGTTAATTGATGGTGTAATCGAAAGAGAAGCTCCTGATCGAAGCCCCAGTAAACGGCGGCCGTAACTATAACGGTCCTAAGGTAGCGAAATTCCTTGTCGGGTAAGTTCCGACCTGCACGAATGGCATAATGATGGCCAGGCTGTCTCCACCCGAGACTCAGTGAAATTGAAATCGCCGTGAAGATGCGGTGTACCCGCGGCTAGACGGAAAGACCCCGTGAACCTTTACTATAGCTTGACACTGAACATTGAATTTTGATGTGTAGGATAGGTGGGAGACTTTGAAGTAGTCACGCCAGTGATTATGGAGTCGTCCTTGAAATACCACCCTTTAACGTTTGATGTTCTAACGAAGATTACGAAACGTGGTCTCGGACAGTGTCTGGTGGGTAGTTTGACTGGGGCGGTCTCCTCCCAAAGAGTAACGGAGGAGCACGAAGGTTTGCTAATCACGGTCGGACATCGTGAGGTTAGTGCAATGGTATAAGCAAGCTTAACTGCGAGACAGACAAGTCGAGCAGGTACGAAAGTAGGTCATAGTGATCCGGTGGTTCTGCATGGAAGGGCCATCGCTCAACGGATAAAAGGTACTCCGGGGATAACAGGCTGATACCGCCCAAGAGTTCATATCGACGGCGGTGTTTGGCACCTCGATGTCGGCTCATCACATCCTGGGGCTGAAGTAGGTCCCAAGGGTATGGCTGTTCGCCATTTAAAGTGGTACGCGAGCTGGGTTTAGAACGTCGTGAGACAGTTCGGTCCCTATCTGCCGTGGGCGTTGGAGAATTGATTGGGGCTGCTCCTAGTACGAGAGGACCGGAGTGGACGCATCACTGGTGTTCCAGTTGTCTCGCCAGAGGCATTGCTGGGTAGCTACATGCGGAAGAGATAAGTGCTGAAAGCATCTAAGCACGAAACTTGCCAAGAGATGAGTTCTCCCTGTCTTTAAGACAGTAAGGGTTGTTTAAGACTAAGACGTAGATAGGTGCGGTGTGTAAGTGTAGTGATACATTGAGCTAACGCATACTAATTGCCCGAGAGGCTTAGCCATACAACGCTCAAGTGTTTTTGGGGTTACCCTGGACATGAGCGAGTTGGAAGGATAACAGTTAAGAGAATGGACGTAGAAGAGAGAGTTGAGAGAAGGCTTGTTTTTAGATTAAGAAGACGCGAATAAGAAGAGATAGAAATCATAAAGAATATTGGCGGCGATAGTGCGGTGGGCCCACCTGATTCCATACCGAACTCAGAAGTGAAACGCCGTAATGCCGATGGTAGTGTGGGGCATCCCCATGTGAGAGTAGGTCACCGCCAAGCCTGATACGAACCCCTGATGTGTGAGCATCGGGGGTTTTTGCTTTTTACAGCATAGGAATTTAGTCGTATTAAAAAAGAATAGAAGAAAACTGACAATAAACTATAAATGGCTGAGATAAACCATAAGAAAACCGCACTGAGATTTTTATCTAAAGTGCGGTTTTTTATAACTTTTTCGGAATTTAGGATATTAAGACAACGTACTATTGTTTGAGTGTTTGGATATAGCTTGCTACATCTTGCATGTCTTGATCACTCAGCCCTTCTTTTACGTGATTGCCGCCACCATAAATTTTTCCGCTTTTGCGATCTTGAAGTGAGCTAATAATTTTTTCTTCGTTGAAGGTATTAATAATTTGGGATTGTCCCATAGCCGATTTTTCAGCTTGTTTCCCATGACAGAGCACACATGAACGGTTAAAAATTTTTTTGCCGTGTTCTAAGTTGCCTTCAGCTTGAACGGTAGAAATAGCACTGAGTGCGATAAGAGGGAGAATAGCGTAGTAAATTTTCATGATTTTCCTTAATTTATTTTCGTTGGGGTAAAGAGTTGTTTCAGCTCCTTTTCGGGTAGCAAGCCTTCAAATTTATATATCAGTTTGCCGTTTGGGTCAACCACGAAAGAGGTTGGCGTGCCGACAAGTTGATAACGTTCGGCAGTGATTTTCATTTGATCTTTAAACACCGGCAAGGTGAGTTGTCGTTTGGTGACAATCGCTTGTGTGTCGGCCTTTTCGCCGTCGATATTCATGGCGATCAGTTGTACTTGGTTTGGGTATTTTTCCGCCCATTGTTGCAAGGTTCTTAATTCCGCAATGCAAGCGCCGCAGGTTTCTGACCAGAAGTTTATGAGCATGGTTTTGCCCTGCCAGTCGCTTAAGGTGGCTTTATTGCCTTGCAGATCGAAGGCGGCAATTTCCGGTGCGGGTTGGCCGATTTGCGCGGATTCCTCCTTGCAGGAAATACTGAAAAAAACGACCGCACTTATACCGAGAAAACGAAGGAAATTAGCCTGCATTTTTTTCCTCACGCAATAATTTGCCGTGTTGCAAATAAATAATACGATTGGTGAGTTTGCCTAAGTCCGGGTTATGGGTCACCATGACGATAGTGCGCCCCTGCCGGTTTAATTCCGTGAGTAAATTTAATACCAAATTTTCATTTGTCTCATCGAGGTTGCCGGTCGGTTCGTCGGCAAAAATGACCGGTGGCTGGTTCACTAAGGCGCGCGCAATGCACACCCGTTGTTGTTCCCCGCCGGAAAGTTGGCTTGGGCGGTGATTCATCCGATGCGCCAAGCCCACTTGATCTAATACGGCTTTGGCGGCGGCTTCATCTACCACGCTGTGATAATGTTGCGCCAGCATCACGTTTTCAAGCGCAGTTAAATAAGGGATAAGGTGAAATTGTTGGAACACCAAGCCGATTTTTTCCGCGCGGAAACGTTGTCTGCCCGTTTCGTCCAGTTGTGCGGCATCCACACCGTCTAAAATCACTTTGCCTTCGGTTGCGGTATCCAAGCCGGTGAGAATATTCATTAATGTGGTTTTACCTGAACCGGAGGCACCCATGATAGAGACGAATTCACCCTCGGCAATTTGAATATTAATGTCTTCAAGTGCGGTCACTTGGCCGAATCTTTTGTATAAATGTTGTGTTTCAATGACGGGTTTAGCCATATTATTCCCCTTTCAATACGTTGGCGGTTTGAATGTCTAAAGCGCGGCGGGTCGGTACGATAACCGCGATAAACGCCACTAATAAGGATAAAGTGATGGTAATTGGGAGCACCGGCAGGCGCATATCAATATAGGCTTTGAATACGGTTAAGCCGAGCACCTGTGCTAATAGGTAGCCGATGATTAAGCCGCATACAATGGCGCAAAGGGCGATAATCAAGGTTTCTGCGCCGATTTGTTTAATGATATCTCGACTTTTCGCGCCAAGGGCTTTTTGTAACGCAAACTCTTTCGCTCGTTCGCCCACAATGGCGATTAAGGTGGTGTTCACGCAAAGGGTGGCTAAAATCAAAATCACTACAGAAATCAAGCCCATCAAGCCTTTGATTTTATCTAAAATTTGCCCTTCGGAGGCGGAGACTTTGCGGATCGGGTGAATGTCTAAATCGGGATACTGTTGTTGCAACTGTTGGGCGAATTGATCCACTTGGCCTTGATCGTTTTTGACGTTTAACAATACGTTGGTCGCCAAGTTTTCTTTTTCTAACCAGTTTTGTGCAAAATCGAGGCTCACGATCAACATATTGTCGGTAGCATCGCCTGCTTCTACGATAGCTTTAATATTGAACTGGTGTTTATCCACGGAATTGAGGCTTAACGTGAGTTTATCGCCTACGTTTAAATTGAGCCGTTCCGCGAGAGTTTTACCGATCATAGCGTTGCGTTCGTCGAAGTTTACCCCGATAGGATTGCCTGTGATTTGCCAATAAGGCGCAAGGGTTTTCATGTCTTCAAACCACACGCCCATTATCACGATTTTTTCTAAATCACTACGTGTCACGCCATATAAATAGGGGCTTGCAGCCGTGATTAAGCCTTTCGGTGCTTGGTCAAGAATCTGTTGCACTTGATCCACTTTGATTAAATTGCCGTTGCTTGGGCCAATATAAAAATTGGCGCCGAAGGTACGCAGTTCTTGGCTCATTTTAGTGTTGATGTCGAAGTACACTGCCGCCATTGCCGTCACAATGCTTGCGCCTACCGTGAGTGCGGCAAAAATGATGAATACCCGCTGCAAGCGCAGACGCAAGGCGCGTAACACCAAGCGCCAAAACATATTGATAGGTTTATTGTCTGCCATAAAGTACCTCAATAGGATAAAGACGGGCAATACGGTGTGCCGGGAACCAAGCGCCGATCACGGCGATCAAGACGGAAAGTACCAGTACGCAAGGGATAACGATCCAGGCGAAACTGAGCGGTGCGCCAAATAACGTGGCACCGATAAAACGTGCTAAGCCCCAACCGGCAATGCAACCTAAGATACCACCGATTAAGCCGCTGATGATGGCTTCGCAATAAAACAGCAAGACGATTTGCCATTGATAGGCGCCGAGCGCTTTCATTAAGCCAATTTCTTTACTACGTTCGATAATGGTTGTAGTCATTAATGAAGCAATGCCCATGGCGGCAGCAATCAGTGCGGCAAGGGTGACGACAGCGAGTAATAATTGAATTTTTTCAATGACGACGCCTTCGGAAGCCGCAACTTGCCAAATAGGGCGAACAATCGCGCCGGAAATCGCTTCTTCTAATTGATGGGAAATAGAGGAAACGTAGGCCGTGCAATACCAACGGTCATATTCCTCTGCGGCCAAACCGTCCACATTGGCGCGGGCTTTGCGGGATAAATCATTTTCCGGTACGGTGAGCGCGGAGACTTTAATCGCCTGTACCTTGCCTTCTAATCCAAGTAAATTTTGCACCGCACTTAACGGCAAAATCAGTTGTTGTTCTTCTGTGCCGCCGGTTTTAACAATGCCTTTTACGATAGCGGTCATGTGTTGTTGAGGTGCGTTTTCTTCCGTCTGATAACTTAAAGTAATCACATCGCCGATTTTCCATTGCTGTTGTTTAGCAAGTTGGGCACCGAGTAGGGCAGGAATTTGTTCACCGAAATCATCAGTAGCATCATCTACCCATTCGCCTTCTACTTGCCAATAAGGGCTGATGATTTTTTGCCCGGTGTGGTAATCCTCTTCATCCGGCACAGGAATATTATGATCAAAAAACGTCCCGAGGATGCTCACATCGTTTTCTACGCCGTTAGCTACGCTGGCTTTTATCTGTGTGCTCAGTAGGGGCGCGAACCCCACAATGTTGTTGCGCCAGAAAATGTCTTTCACATTCGGCAGTTCTTTTTCATCTAAAAAATCTTGCGTAGCGAGGGAGCTACGGCCGCTGACATCATCCGGCAAAACGGCACTGCTAGCCGGTTCTACCAAAATATTGGCACCGTAAGATTTCAACTCTTTTGCCATTTTGTCGCCAATGTCTATGGACACGGCGAGCAAGGCGGAAATCAAACCGGCAGCGAGGAAAATGGTGACAATGGCAAGAAACTTACGCTTTAAACCGTAACGCCAAGATTGAAATAACATTCGCGCTAACATGATTATTTTTCCTCCTTGGCGGTTGTGGCTTCATCGGCTTGGTTTAAATAGGCCTCAGGATTATCACGGAACAGTTCTAAGTTCTTTTCATCAGTAAAGAAATAGGTTTTGCCTTCATGATTGTATTTGTGTTCCGTTTTAGTGTTGGTCAATTTCTTACCATTAACGGGATCCACCACTTCGATTTCAAGGATGGTGCTGAAGTAATTTAATCCTTCTTCCAAGTTTTTCTTGTTGATGACCACTTCCGTATCCGTTTGTTTCCAATCATCAATCGGCACCGGGTTACAACCACCCGGTTTGCCGATGGAAGGGGTAAACATACGGACGCCACAACCTACGCATACCACTTGGTTGCCTTCCATTACATAACCTTGGTCGCCACATAAAATGCAGGCATCGAATACGGCAGCAAGACTGAGTTTGTCGGGCAGGCGATTAATAACGAAGAAACGTACCGCTTTGCCATCGTCGGCAACCCAAAGAAAACGGTGTAATTTCCCGTCTTTTACTTGTTCGATTGGGATGTGTACGTTGTTTTCCCCATCTAAGGTGACTCTTTGAGCTTCAGAAAGTTGTGGCGGCTGGGACGCGATTCTGTCCCAATAAAGTTGGGAAACAAGGATGATAGCGATTGCGACTAAACCGTAAGCGATAATTTTGTCGGAGGTCTGTTTGGCGGCAATCGCTTTGCGTTTTTCAATCGGGTCTTGTTCTTGCTTAACTTGATGAACGCGTGGCAAGTGTGTTTTGAAAGCAAATAGGCACACAATAAATGCCAATACCGCGACGTTAATATAATTCAAATAGACGGAAATATTGCCTGATTTTGCCGCAAAACTTAACCGCACTTTTGTGAGATCTACCACTTGGAGCTTCATTAAAATCAACAAGATATCGCCCATCAATGGGGTTATTAATAGCAGTGTGAAAAGGGAGGTTAAGAAAACAGAAAGTGCGGTCGTTTTTCCGGGCGTTTTTTGTTGTTGAAATAAAATAAATAGCCAACCGGCGACAATAATGCAGAAAATAACGCCTAAAATGATCGCGCTGAATTGAAGTAAAAAGTCGGTGTTAATGACGTCTGTGCCGGTGATAGCCGCAATATTGGGATCTTTCGCCCACAAGTGTCCGGCAAGCATAGACAACATGATATGCCAAAAGGTATTGAGTTTTTGCCAATGGATAAATTGGCTGAAATAAGCAAACAATAAAATACACAATGCAATAATGGTAACAGCGAGTTTTGCACTTTGTGTTGCAGGTAAATTCAGCGAGATGAGGCTACCGATAAAAAATCCGAAAAGAGAAAGCCAAATGAGTTTTTTCACATTGGCGTTCGGGTAAGGCACCCAACTGCAACTGAGCAAAATAGAAATAGGGAGTAGGGTTTGAATGAGGAAAACAAAAAAATAGTTCATAGCTTACTCCGAAAGGGTGAATGAATCATATCGCTTATTTTTGATCAGAGATTATGCTCTAGCATAAAAAAACACCTTGAGTGATTTCAAGGTGTTTTTATTGTTATTTTTAGTTAACACCTGAAAGGCTTATTTCAAACCGGTGAATTTGAATTCATAGTTAACATCAAATGGTTTCCACCAACGGCCAACACCGGTTTCTTCGTCCGTATGGCGGTGCATACCGGCTTTTGGTGGCGGGTCAATGTGGTAGGTTAATTTGTAGTTACCCACGCCCATCATTTTGATGTTTGCACCGTAGTGAGGACCGTCGCTGGCCACCATCGGCATGAAGGTGCCGTCTTGTTTTTCACCGGTGTCGCTGTTTACTAAGGTATATTGAATGGTTAAGTAAGGCACCCATTCGCCTTCACCGAAACCGTTTTTGTTGCCTTTGGTGGCGTGAATATCCGCTTCTAAGTGAATATCGGATTTCGCTGCCGGCAAGCCCATGCCACGTGGTTCCATGTCAACCGGTTGTAAATACACGGCGGCAATTTCCATTTCGTTCATAGTCACCGGTTCACCTACTGGGAACTCTTTAAAACCTAAAGCTGCGGGTGCGGTGATCATGCCTGCTAAAAGTGCGGTGGCGATTAATGTTTTTTTCATACTTAGTTTCTCCTTAACTGAATAAGTATAGCTTGTGCGACATTAAGCAGATTTTCTGCTTTGGTACTTCATATAAATGAATGCAAAAACAGCAGCCACCAACAAGACAGCCTGCGGAACCAATGTTTCTACATAAGGATAAATACCCAACCATGAGATTTCCGTGATGCCGGAAACCAAGGTCGGTTCAAATAATTTGCCTTCGATAAGTTCCAGTACGCTTTTACCGGCAAATACAAAGGCCATTAAATACATGAATGAACCGGTGAACATAAAGAACGGTTTAAGCGGTAGTTTTACCACAGTGTAGCGCATGAGGACATAACACACGGCGAGAATTAGCACGCCAAGGAAGAAACCGCCGAAAAGATAGAAATAATCCACCGCACTTTGTGCATCGCCGGCGAGGGCATAGTAGAACAACACGGTTTCTGCGCCTTCACGATACACGGCAAGGAAACTGGTCAGCCACAGACCTACAAGAGAGCCGGTGGTGAGCGCAGTAGAGAGTTTGCCTTCCAAATAGCGTTTCCAGTTTTGCGCTTCCACTTTGGAAAGCAACCAATAGCTCATCATGAATAACATCACCACGGCAATCATCATTGTGAAGCCTTCCAACAATTCTCGGCTGGCGCCGGAATTAGAGAAAATAAGTTGGAAGATCACGGCAGTAATGAGGCTGCCGAGTAATGCCACATAGACGGATTGACGAATGACAGGCAGTTTGTCTTGATGGTTATTTTTTACTAAATATGCCACGATAGCCGCCACGATGAGTAGTGCTTCTAGCCCTTCACGCAAGATGATTAATAAGCTGTATAAGAACATGCTCCATGCAGTCTGTTCTCCGCCCTGTAACATCTCTACAGCTTTACTTAAATCTTGGCTTAATCCTTGCGCTTGTTCTTGCAACTTTTCTTTCTCTGCGCCGGCTTTCATTAAGCTCACCAAACGGGTGAAATAGCCTTCTAATTGTGTTTTGAAATTGCTGTCGCGGGAACCCACTTTGTTTTCCATGCCAGTGCTTTCAAAAATGTCAAAGTAGGTATCTTGCACCGCTAACATGGCTTTTTTGGCTTCGCCTTGCTCGTACAAGCCGATGGCTTGTTGAATGCCAGCGTTCACTTGTGCACTAACCTGCGACCAGTCTTTGTCCTGCGTGGTATCAGCGATAGTTTGATTGTTAGGTTGTTCCACTTGTGTATCACGGGTGGTTGGTAAGTCAGGCAGTTGCTCTTCAACGTCTTGTAATAACGTCGTGATTTGATAACCGAAATTGCTGATTTGATCCGGTTGTTCGCTCAGTTTGATTAAATCATAAAACTGTTGATTAAGATTGCCGGAAATGGTGGCGGAACGATTTTGGCGAATGGACATTTCCATTTCGGAGTTTTTATACCCATCGTATTGCGCTTGTTGCACCAGTTTTTTGGCGGTTGCGTAATCTTTTGCTTCATACGCAGTCATGGCTTGAGCTAATAAATCATCGATAGTTTTAAAGCTTTTTTGCCAGTGTGCAACAATCGTTGCGTTTTCATATACGCCGTGCTGACCGGAGGCATTAAGTTGGTGTCCTGCGGTTAGGGAAGGAAGCACTTCTTGTAACGCAGCTTTAAGACCATCGATTTTCGCTTTGACTTGTTCTTGCGACTGGTTTTCACCAATCATTTTACGAATTTCACCAAAGGTGGCTTCCATTTGATAGCTTTTTTGGGCAGAAAAGTTAATGCGAATCGGCCCTTCAAGATTTTCAAACACTTCAAAATAAGCCATTTGGACTTCGGTACGAGCCTCATCGACTTTATTTTCGGCATAAAGTGCGGCGGTTTTATCCAACCGATTTTCAATGTCTTGTACCCATTGCTGATAGTTATCTTCTGCATGGGTAAATGCTGAAAACAGAAGCATAAAACTAAAAAGAACAGATTGAGACCAACGGGAAAAACACATGCGCATCTCCTTGATTTACTGCATTTGCCTATAGATATAATTGATAATTATTATCCTCTAATCAATTTTTAGTGCAAGTAAATTCTTGTTTAATCTCTGAGGTAGATCACAAAATGAGCTTTTTTATGGCGCATAAAAAAGGAAAGTTTGGCAACTTTCCTTTTTATCTCATGGCGAGGATGTTTTAGTTTTGTGCTAAATCATCAATGACAAGGTAGATTTTCGCCACCGGGCCATGCACGCCGACCACTTTGATTAATTCAATATCTGCTGTGGAACTTGGGCCGGAAATGATATTAATACAAGAAGGCATACGTTCGCCTTGTTGGGCTTTGTCATGTAGGATTTTTGCTAGTTGTGCTACACGGGGTAGTATCTTGCTTTTGCGTACAACGACAATGGATTTCTCCGGTAGTAAGCTCACAGAACGGCCATGTTCAGCTTGGGAAAATAGCACGATACCTCCCGATTCGGTTAAACCATATTCGGCGTAAACAATCCCAATATTGGCTTGTTCCGATTTGGCAATGTTCGCTTCCGCTTGTTCCGGCGACCAAATATGACAAGTGTATTTTTCTTGAACCGCTTCGGTGATGCCCAGTTCTTCTAAACGCGGGTCATCGTTTAACACGATATCGCCGCCACCGTATTTTTCGCAAAGCTCAAGTGCGGTCTGTTTTGCTAACGTTTCTGACGTCACAACCACATCCACCATCATCACTTTGGCGAAGTTTACAAATTCATCGCAAAGTTCTGCTTGCGTTAAATGGGTTAGGCGTTCTGTCGGATGAGTATTCACCGGCGTTGCCATGACTTCAGGCACAGTGCGACGTTCTTTGCCCATTTTGGCTGCCAATTGATTGAGGAAGTTTTCTCTATTTTGTAAATCCATTAGTTTGCTCCTCTTTTGTTAAACCATTGACGGAAGCTTTCGCCTTCAGGTGTCGGTAAATCACGGGCTTTTGTCCATTCTGCCAAGGCACCCATTTTAATTGGCGCTTTGCCGTTCTTAATGAGTTTTCCCGCTAATTTGGCGCCGGTGTTTACACCGATTTTCCATAAGGTTGGATGTGAGTTGGCAAAGCCAAAACCGAAAATGGATAAGCGTTCCAATGCCGGCGTTTTACCTTGTTCCACCATTTTTTCACGGTGTTTTAAAATCAGTTGGGCTAATGGAATGCGTACCGGGCAAACAGAGTTACAGGCATTACATAAGGAGCAGGCATACGGCAATTCTTTGAATTCGTCATAGCCACCAAGTAATGGCGAAATCACTGCACCAATTGGACCCGGATAAATAGAACCATACCCATGACCACCGATTTGACGGTATGCCGGGCAGGTATTTAAGCAGGCACCACAACGAATACAACGTAAAACTTCTTGGAATTCGGAAGCCAGAATATCGGAACGACCGTTATCGACAATGACTAAATGGAATTCTTCCGGACCATCGGTTTCGCCGGCAAGGCGCGGACCGGTAAGCCAGGTGTTGTAGCCGGTTAATCTTGCACCCACCGCACTACGGGCAAGCATGGTAATTAACACGTCTACTTCTTGGAACGTCGGTGCTAGGCGCTCCATTCCCATCACGGCAATGTGCGTTTTAGGGAGGGTGGTGGCTAAACGTAAGTTACCCTCATTTGTGACCAAACAAACAGATCCGGTTTCCGCCACAGCAAAGTTACATCCGCTGATGCCGATGTCTGCTTCTAAGAAATCCTGACGAATTTTTTCACGCACGAAACGGGTCATGTCTTCCGGGGTTTCAGCACCTTCATAGCCCAGTTTTTCATGTAAATCCTTACGAATTTGGTGGCGATCTTTGTGAATCGCAGGTACCACAATATGAGAGGGTTTGTCGCCGGAAATTTGCAGTAAATATTCCCCTAAATCGGTTTCAATGACTTGCATGCCTTCTTTTTCCAACACGCCATTTAACCCGATTTCTTCGGTTACCATGGATTTGGATTTCACGATTTTTTTGGCATTTTTTTTCAGCGCGACTTGGCGAATGTATTCGGTGGCTTCTTCGGCGGTTTCGGCAAAATAAACCTTACCTCCGTTTTCCATGACTTTTTCGCTCAGTTGGTGCAAATAAGCATCAAGGTTTGCTAAAACGTGGTTACGGATTTGTTTCGATAAATCACGCCATTCTTCCCAGTGGCCTAACTCATCCACCATTTTTTGACGGTTTGTGCCGATAGTTTCTTGGGCTTTTACCACCGCTTTGCGCATGATTTCATTATGGACTTCGCGATCAACGCGTGCTTTAAATGCAAGATTGCTGGTTTTTAATGACATAGTTTATTACTCCTGCATTAGCACTTCTGCGATGTGCATCACTTTGATTTTGCTGCCTTCACGTTGTAGGCGACCACCGATATTGAGTAAACAGCTCACGTCTGCGCCAATTAAGTATTCCGGTTCGACTTCTTCAACGTGTTCCACTTTTTCTTTTACCATTTCACCGGAAATTTCTGCCATTTTGACCGAGAACGTGCCACCAAATCCGCAACAAGTTTGTTGATTGTGAATAGGTAACAGTTCCAAACCTTTAACGTGTTTTAGTAATGTGATCGGCTCGTCCACGATGCCAAGTTTACGGAATAGACTGCAGGAGGGGTGATAAACTGCACGACCTGGCAGATGGGCACCGATGTCGGTTACGCCGAGTTTATTGACGATAAAATCCGTTAAGTCATAGAAACGAGCGGCGACTTTTTTCGCGCGCTCCGCCCATTCCGGTTCATTGGCGCGAGTGAAGTAATCCGGGTAATTTTTAACGGCATAAACGCAAGATCCGGCAGGGGCGACGATAGGGTAGTCGTTGGCTTCAAAGGTTTCGACCAAGTTTTTCATGCCGGGAAGGGCTTGTTTGGTATAACCGCTGTTTAATGCAGGTTGTCCACAGCAACCTTGTTTTTCCAAAAAGGTCACCTGACAGCCTAACTTTTCCAGTAATAGAACGGTGTTTTTTGCTACACCGCTCTTTACTACGTCGGCAATGCAGGTCACGTAGAAATTCACATTCATAGTAATACTCCAATGTTAAAAAAGAGAAATAAGGTAAAAATTAAATGACGACCGCAAAAGTGCGGTCGTTTTTTTAGTTAATTTTATGTGTTGCCGCTACAACGTGTAGAACAACGGGATTAATAGCGTGGCACAAAGCGCAGCAATAATACCGTAAATCACCATTGGAATGATCGTTGTTTTGATGATGGTGCCTTCTTGATTTTGAATGTTTAATACGGAGGACACGGCAACGATATTATTAATACATACCATGTTACCCATCGCACCGCCGGCAGATTGTAGTGCCAAGATTAATGCGACAGATAAACCGGTGGTCTCTGCGGTGGATAATTGTACGCTACCGAAGGTTAAGTTCGACACGGTGTTAGAACCGGAGAAGAACGCACCTACCGCACCAAGGTAAGAGGAGAAAATCGTCCAGTTATTACCGCTCACTTCTGCAAAGGTACGGCCAATGATTTTCACCATAGAATGTTCGCCACCCACTAACATTAAGTTCACCATCACTAAAGCACCCATTAGGGCTATAAATGGATTTTTGGACTGTCTTAAGCTCGACGTAAAGATGTCTTTGACTTTTGCTCCGGAAACCCCGAATACCGGAATGGCAATTAATACGGTGATAACAAATGGAATTAATGCCGGCACGTAAAGCAATTTATAGCTTGAGGAAACATCAGAACCGAAGATATTTTTTAGGCTAAAGATAAGGCCTTTACTCACTTCAAATGTACCTAGTGAACCTAATACGGTAGTAAACCAAACGGTGGTGTCGTTCATCATCGCTTTAAACGGCAGTTGATGAATACGCGTCACGATTAAGAACGCAATTAATAAACCGGTAGGGAAGAGTGCCTTGATCACTTGACCGGTGGTTACTGCATTGCTATCCAACGTGTTTTCGACTTTCGCCAAACCGATATTACGATTCGCTGCCCATACGGAGATAAACAAACCGATTGCACCGCCCACTAAAGAAGGGAATTCATAGTTAACTTGTGCAATGAGGAGATAAGGCACAACGCAAGCAAATACGCTGATATAAATAAAGACCAAGTTTTTACGAATATCGTTCCAGCTGACTAATACACGAAGTGCCAGTAATGGGATGATAAGCGCGGCTACGGCGTGGATAAGTGCGGTCATGGAGCCGATTTCTAAAATCATGTCTTCAGACAATTTAAGCGGACCGAAACCGAACCAAGTTGGAGTGCCCACCGCACCGAAAGAAACCGGAACGGAGTTCATGATTAAGGCAAGCATCGCTACTTTTAACGGATTAAAACCTAACCCCATCAGAATTGGTGCGGCAATAGCGGCGGGTGTACCAAAACCACTGGCGCCTTCAATCATAAAAGCAAACGCCCAACCGATAATCATCAATTGTGCAACCGGGTTTGGGTTAATGTTACCTAACCATTTACGCATGATGTCGGTTGCACCGGACACTTCACTAAAACGGTTGAATAAAATCGCGCCGAAAATAACGGTAATTGGGGTTTGTACCGCCACAATTGCCGAGGTTACATTCGCGCTGATGGTAATAATGTCTGTATTGAAGTGCAATAAATGCACACCCATAACAAGTGTTGCAATCCAAGGTAATGCAACGTAAGACGGTAAAGCATTACGCTTCACCATTAAATAGATCAATAAAGCAATAGGTAAGACGCTTAGGAAAAAAGACATGTTTACTCCTGTTAATAATAATTAGCGATTAAAACATCGCAGGAATTCTAGGAAATACGCTTAGAAAAAATATACCTATTTGGAGAAAGTGTGATCTAGTTATCAAAAAGTGCGCATATTTTTTTAAAAAATGTGATCTATGTAACTTAATTGTTTCAGCTTTAATTAAATTAGTACTTTTGTACAAACAAGTGCGGTCTAAAAAAAGTGTGTTTTTACTGTGTTTTACTGGTTAATTTCTGTTATTCTTTTGGCGTTTTTCGTTAACGTTATTTTTAACATAAGGGTAACAATCTATGACCAGTACTTCATTAATTAGTCAACTTCGTCAAATTGTCGGAGACAAATATTTGATTACCGACCCAAGCAAATCGGAAGCCTATCGCAGTGGTTATCGTTTTGGTAACGGAAACGCTTTGGCCGTAGTCCGTCCGGGAAATTTAACGGAATTTTGGGCGATTCTTAAAGCTTGTGTGGCGGCAGATGTTATTGTTATTGCTCAAGCCGCCAATACCGGTTTAACCGGCGGTTCTACGCCCGATGGCAATGATTACGATCGTGATATTGTGATTATCAACGCGATGCGTATTTCTGGCATTCAATTAATTAATGATGCACAGCAAGTGGTTTGTTTGCCGGGCTCTACGCTAAATGAATTAGAGATTGCTTTAAAACCGCACGGACGTGAACCGCACTCTGTCATCGGTTCTTCCTGTATTGGCGCCTCGGTGATTGGCGGTATTTGTAATAACTCCGGTGGGGCGTTGGTGCAACGTGGCCCGGCTTACACGGAAATGGCGCTTTACGCCCAATTAACAGAGCAGGGAGAATTGCAACTCGTTAATCACCTAGGCATTGATTTGGGTGAAACGCCGGAAGAAATTTTAGCGAATTTGGAGAATCAACGTTATCAACGTAAAGACATTCAATTAGATTGTGGCAAAGGTCATGATCACGCTTACTGCAATCATGTGCGCCAAGTGGATGAAGACAGCCCAGCACGTTTTAATGCCGATCCGGCACGTCACTATGAGGCTTCCGGTTGTGCGGGTAAATTAGCGATTTTTGCCGTCCGTTTGGATACCTTTGTGGCGGAGAACAAGACCGCGGTATTTTATATTGGCACCAACCAAACTGAAGCATTAAATGATCTTCGTCGTCATATGTTGGCGAATTTTAAACAGCTACCGATTTCCGGCGAGTATATTCATCGTGATGCGTTTGATGTAGCTGCCAAATACGGTAAAGACACTTTCTGGGTTATCAAGAAATTTGGCACACATTGGTTGCCGAAGTTATTTGCCATGAAAGCCAAAGTGGATCGTTTGGCTAAAAAAATCAGTTTTATGCCAAGTCATTTCAGCGACAAAATCATGCAGGCGATTTCAACGGTCTTGCCGGAACATTTGCCGAAAAAATTATGGCAATATCGTGATCAATACGAACATCACTTGATTGTTAAAATGGGCGGTGATGGCGTACAGGAAGCGCGGGATTATTTAACCTCTTACTTTAAAGAGAGCAGCAAAGGCGCTTTCTTTGAATGTGATGCCGTAGAAACTCAAGCGGCGATGTTACACCGCTTTGCCGTTGCCTCAGCAGCGATTCGTTATCGTGCGATTCATGAAAAAGAGGTGGAAGACATTGTGGCACTGGATATTGCATTACGTCGTAATGATCGTGAGTGGTTTGAAATGCTGCCGCCTGAGATCGACCAAAAAATCAGTCATAAATTGTATTACGGGCATTTTATGTGTCATGTTTTCCATCAGGATTACATCGTTAAAAAAGGTCATGATTGCATGGAATTGGAGCATCAAATGTTGGAATTGCTTGATAAACGCGGCGCACAATACCCGGCAGAACATAATGTGGGCCATTTGTATGAAGCGAAACCGGCGTTGCGTAAATTCTATAAAGCGCTCGATCCAACCAACAGTTTTAATCCGGGCATCGGGCATACATCGAAGAAGAAACACTGGCAATAGCAACATCATTTTGTGAGGGATTCATGTTGTTGCGCCCTCACAAAATACATTAAAAAAAGACCGCACTTTAACACCTAAAGTGCGATCTTTTTTTTACGGTATTTTTTAAAGAGATGGATGCAAAGTTATTGCGTTAATTTGCCGGTCTTGCGTCTTCCACCGGTGCCGAATTACCTTCGTTTAACACATCCCAAACGCTTTCTTGTTTTGGTACATTATTGCTTTCAACAGCATTGGCGGAAGGTATTGTCGGCGTATATTCGGTTTGTTGGCAGAACGATTGATTTCTGTCTGCCCAAACAGGAATGGTGCGAGCACTACTGCAATCCCAACCGCCATAGGCGTTGATACCGACCCATTTAATGTCTTCCGGTTTATGAAGTTTTAAAGGTCGGGTGGTGGCACGTTTTAAATACTCTTTATAAACCTGTAACGCACCGCTGGCACCGGTGAGTTTCGTTTCACCGTTGTCGTCTCGACCAAGCCAAATGGTGGTGACGTTTTCGCCATCAATTCCGACAAACCAAGTGTCGCGAGCATCGTTAGTGGTACCGGTTTTGCCGGCTAAGTGTAAATAGGCGTAATCCGGTTGCAGGCTGTGAGCTGTGCCACGATCAACCACTTGTTGCATAGCAAAGAGCGTTTGGAAGGCGGCTTCACGTGGAACTACTTGTTTGGGCTCAAATTCGCGGGAATAAACCACATTGCCTTGTCTATCCACCACACTGTTGATGGTGTTGAGCGGAATGCTTGTCCCTTCATTAGCGATGGTTTGGTAAAGTTTGGTCACGTCATAAGGCGAAATGGCGTAGGAACCCAGCAACATTGACGGGACTTTCGGAATCGTGACTTTATCCCACCCCATGGCTTGTTGTACCGAAATCACTTTCGTTAACCCCAGCTTCATACCAATATTGACCGTTGGAATATTCAATGAGCGAACCAACGCATCCATCAGCATGACCGAGCCACTGTATTTGCGGTCGTAATTGCGTGGCTGCCAAGGCGGACTGCCTTTTACATTGATGGTAATCGGTTGGTTGTTAATCGGTGTGTTCAACCGAAATTGATCCGGATACATAAGTGCGGTCAAATAAATGGACGGTTTTACTAACGAGCCGATTTGACGTTTAGCCGATAAGGCACGGTTGAACCCGGCAAATTGCGTTTGCAGCCCGCCCACAATGGCGCGCACTTCACCGGTTTGATAATCGGCAACCACCATGGCGGATTCCAAAAACGGATTCTTATGTTTGAGCTGTAAATCGGATACGGCACTGATTACCGCTTGTTCTGCGCGATCTTGTTGTTTCACGTCCAATGTAGAGAAAATTCGCGCCCCCAGGAGATTTTCTGTCTTGCCTTCGCCAAGTTGGTGGCGTAATTCGGTTTGTAAGGTTTGAATAAACGCCGGGTATTTACGGCTAATTTTCCCTTTTTCTTGCACACCGAGCGGGCGTTGGCTCAATAATTGATACAGTTCCTCACCGATGATTTTGTGTTCCAACATCAAATGCAACACCACATTGCGGCGTTCTAGTGCATTCGTTGGATTACGCCACGGATTATAGAGGGAAGGGCCTTTGACCATGCCCACTAATAAGGCAATTTGATCTAGGCTGATTTCGCGCACGGAACGTCCGAAATAAAACTGACTGGCCAATTCAAAACCATGAATTTGGTTATCGCCGTTCTGCCCGAGGTAAATTTCGTTTAAGTAGGTTTCTAAGATACGGTTTTTGTCATAACGCCAATCGAGAATTAACGCCATCAAGGCTTCGTTAATTTTACGGGTGAGGGTGCGTTCGTTACTTAAAAATAAGTTTTTAACCAGTTGTTGGGTCAGCGTACTGCCGCCTTGCACGGTATGACCTGCCTGAATGTTGGTGATCACGGCACGCAAAATGCCCAGCGGGCTGATGCCATCGTGTTGGAAAAAACGACGATCTTCTGTCAGTAATAAGGCATCAATGAGTAAGCGTGGGTATTGTTGCAAGGAAATCGCAAGACGTTCTTCTTTGTCCGATTGCAAAATGGCAATCAATTTCGGCGCCAAGCGAAATTCATCAATCGCTTTGACGTTAATCAGATCTTCAATGACTGCCAGTTTGTCATTTTCAAAACGCAGACGAAAAACCCGTTGTGCCTCCGGTGTGTCGGGGAAAGGGAACGCACGACGCAATAAGACAATAGTGTTGTCTTCGATTTTAAAATCGCCCGGTGCTGCGATCATTGTGGTTTGGCGGTATTCGTTATCGAGCAGGAGTTGTTTAATTTGCTCAAGGCTGAGTTGGTCGCTGACCCGAACACTTTCAATACGGCTATACACTTCCGCCGGCAAACGCCAAATTTGTCCGTCCATTTTGCTGCGAATTTGCCAATCCAAATAAGCGGAATAGCAAAACAACATACAAAAGGCGGTAAATGCAATTTTTAATAGGGTCGTCGTCCAAGATTTTTGGGGCGTTGTAGAAGGTTGTTTGGAAGACGTATTTTGAGCAGGTGTTGTTGCCATGTGCGTTACCGTTTGGGCTGAATGTTGGGATTAGGCACGGATAAAATCCAAGTAAGAATGTAAAAAACGGGCAAAATCTTCAATGCCACAAAAGGCGATACTTTCATCATCGTAATAATAAAAACCGTCTTCCAATGCGTCTTGATTCTCAATGGCAAGATTATTTGCCTTCGCCATCACCTCATCTGCGTTAATGTATAAGCTGTATTCGGCACCGGTTAACACGACATCCGCCGCATGGGGGGCGGGTAAGTTTTGTAAATGAAAAAGTGCGGTGGAAATCAGTTGTGGATTTAACCGCACTTCGATGTTAAACCAGTTGGCAAAGGCTTCGTGCTCCATGGAGCACTTCGCGACAGTGTTGCCTTGATGGGAGGTAAACTGAAAATCCATATTAGATGCTGAAAGAGGATCCGCAACCGCAAGTGGATGAGGCATTCGGGTTATTCACCACAAAACGTGAACCCTCCAAGCCGTCGGTATAGTCAATGGTACCGCCGATTAAATATTGTAGGCTCATCGGGTCGATAACTAATTGCACGCCGGCATTTTCTACGGTTAAGTCACCTTCATTGACTTTTTCGTCAAAGGTAAAGCCGTATTGGAAGCCGCTACAACCGCCGCCGGTAATATAGACGCGCAATTTAAGTGCCGGGTTTTCTTCTTCGGTAATTAAAGACTTCACTTTTTGTGCCGCAGCATCAGTAAAGGTTAACGGAACGGATATCTCTGTCATATTGTGTAATTCCCCACGATTTATTTGAGGGCGTATTATCCAATAACCGACTAGTCCATTCAAGAATTTATCAAGGATTTTTCTCTGTCACAGTGCTATAATTCTGCCCATTAATTTTTAAATAGGGAGATAAACATGAGTATTCCATTAAGAACGGAAGAGGAAATTGCTAAATTACGCGAAGCTTGCAAACTGGCATCCGACGTGTTGGTGATGATTGAACCTTATGTAAAAGAGGGCGTTACCACCGGAGAATTGGATCGCATTTGTCACGATTATATGGTGAACGTGCAAAAAGTTATTCCAGCTTGCTTGAATTATCATGGTTTCCCGAAAGCGACTTGCATTTCCATTAACGAAGTGGTTTGTCATGGCATCCCAAGTTTTGATAAGCATCTGAAAAATGGCGATATTGTGAATATTGATGTCACGGTGATAAAAGACGGTTATTTTGGAGATAACTCGAAAATGTATATCGTTGGCGAAACCAATTTACGCAGTAAAAAGCTGGTGGAAGCGGCGCAAGAAGCCCTTTATGTCGGTCTGCGTACGGTTAAACCGGGCATTCGTTTAAATGAAATCGGTAGAGCCGTACAAAAATATACGGAATCTCAAACTTTTAGTGTGGTGCGCGAATATTGTGGCCATGGCATTGGGACGGAATTCCACTGCGAACCACAAGTGTTGCACTATTATGCGGACGATGGCGGTGTCGTGTTAAAACCGGGCATGGTATTCACCATTGAGCCAATGATTAACGCCGGTAAAAAAGAAGTGCGTTTAATGGGCGATGGTTGGACGGTAAAAACCAAAGACCGTAGCCATTCCGCCCAATTTGAGCACCAAATTGTGGTCACAGAAAACGGCTGTGAAGTGATGACCATCCGTGACGAAGAGATTGCCGAAGGGCGCATCCAACGTGTCATGGTGAACGTTTAATTAACCGAAATCCGCTACGTTTCCCGTGGCGGATTTTTTCTATTTCCTGCTTTTGCAAGGCAACCTATGCTTTTTCCTTACGATACCCAAGCCGAGCTCACGCCAAGTGCGGTCAAAATTCAGAGAGAAAATTTAAAACAGTTTGAACTGGCGAATTTTGACAAAATAGCCATCGATCAACTGATTGCCAATCGTACCGCGTTTTATGATCAATTCCTTTTGCACTTGTGGTGCCATTTTCAATTTGCCGACAATCCCACATTAAGTCTGATTGCCGTGGGCGGTTACGGGCGGCAGGAAATGTTTCCGCTTTCCGATTTGGATATTTTGATTTTAACCGAGCAAACACCAACGGCTGCGCTGCAGGAAACACTCGGTCAATTCGTGCAATTCTTATGGGATTGCGGTTTTAACGTTGGGCAGAGCATCCGTACCCTTGCCGAATGCGAAACGGAAGGCATGGCGGATATTACCGTTGCCACGAATTTACTGGAGTCCCGTTATTTAATCGGCAATCAAACGTTATTCAAACAGTTGGTCGCATTGGTGCAACAACCGACTTTTTGGTCAAAAACCGATTTCTGTCAGGCAAAGATTCAAGAAAAAAATGAGCGTTATCAACGTTATAACAATACGTCTTACAATCTTGAACCCGACATTAAATACAGTCCTGGCGGTTTGCGGGATTTGCATTTGTTGTATTGGATTGCCCTTCGCCACAACGGCGCCAAAAATTTGCAGGAAATTTTGCAAGCGGGATTTATTCATCCGGCGGAGTATGCTTTGTTGCTGAAAAGCCAACAATTTCTGTTTAAAGTGCGGTATGCATTGCATTTTATCTTGAAGCGTTATGACAACCGCCTCTTATTTGATCGTCAATTAAAAGTCAGCGAATTATTGGGATTCCAAGGCGAAGGCAATCAAGGCGTGGAAGCCATGATGAAGCAATTTTTTCAGGCGTTACATTCCATTTCATTGCTGAGCGAATTACTGGTCAAGCATTATCAGGAGCATTTTTTAACCCCACATGAAGTGGTGAACGAGCAAGTGCTTGATGTGAATTTCAGCTTGATAAATCAATCCATTTGTTTGCGCCATCGCCAATGCTTTGAACAACAGTCGGAAAGCATCCTCGATCTTTTCTATTATTTAACGCAATATCCGCAAGCGGAGATCCATTCTTCCGTATTACGTGAGCTGTATTTAGCGCTAGAGCAACGGCAAGGGTATTTATGCGATTTACCGATAGCACGAGAAAAATTTATTCGGTTGTTTAATCAGCCCAATGCCATCCAACGCGCATTTTTCCCGATGCACCAATATGGTGTGCTGACCGCCTATTTACCGCAATGGGGCAATATTGTCGGCTTAATGCAGTTTGATTTGTTTCATTGTTACACCGTGGATGAACATATTCTGCGTGTGATGTTAAAACTGGAAAGTTTTTTAGCGGAAGCGTCGGCACAAAATCACCCGATTTGCCATCAAATAATGCATCAAATTTCTGACCGCACTTTATTGTATATTGCCGCCTTATTTCATGACATCGCCAAAGGGCGTGGCGGTGCGCACGAATTACTGGGGGCGGAAGATATACGCGAGTTTGCCGTACTGCATGGTTTCGACCAACGCGAAACAGAAACCATGGCATGGCTGGTAGAACAGCATTTGTTGATGTCGGTGACCGCACAACGACGGGACATTCATGACCCGGAAATTGTGCTGAGTTTTGCCGAGCGTGTGCGTAATCAAGTGCGCTTAGATTATTTAACGTGCCTCACCATTGCCGACATTGTGGCAACCAATGAAACCTTATGGAACAGCTGGAAGCGTTCTTTATTAGCGACCTTATACGATTACACCACGCAACAATTTGCCCAAGGGCTGGCAACCTTGTTGGACAATCAGGCAAAGGCTGAAGAGCATCGCCACTTAGCGTTGTTAGAAATACGTGAAAAAAACACCGCACTTTCTGAGCCGCAAATTGAAAAGCTATGGCAACGTTGCCCGTTGGATTATTTTTTACGTAATTCGCCGCAGCAAATCAGCTGGCATACGCAACTGCTTGCCGAGTTTCGCGGTGATGTGTTGGTAAAAGTGAGCAATCGGTTTTCCGGTGGTGGTACGGAAATTTTTATTTATACCAATGACCGCCCGAACCTGTTTAATAAAGTCGTGAGTACCATCGGCGCGAAAAAACTCAGCATTCACGATGCACAAATTATTACCACGCAAGACGGCTATGTGTTGGACAGTTTTATTGTGACTGAATTGGATGGTGCTGAGTTGCCATTTGATCGTCGTCGCATGTTGGAAGATGCTCTGACGAAAAGCCTAACGTCAGAAACGGTGAATAAACAACGCCTGCGCGAAAAACACCATTTGGCTCATTTTCATGTGAAAACCGACGTGCGTTTTTTGAATCTTGAGAAGAACGATCAAACTGAAATGGAATTGTTCGCTCTGGATCAGGCTGGCTTGTTGGCGGATGTGAGTGCTGTGTTCTGCGACTTAGAGCTGAATTTACTTAATGCCAAAATCACCACCATTGGTGAAAAGGCAGAAGACTTCTTTATTTTAACGAACAAATTCGGCCGTGCCTTGGACGAGTCGGAGAGAGCCACGTTATTGACGCGTTTGTTGCAAATTTTAAATTAGTGTTTAAACATAAAAGTGATCTGCACCCCAAAACCTGGACACCTAATTTGAAGTGCAGATTATGTCCTACTCTTATCAATTTCGTTTGAAAATTATCAAACTCGTCACTGAACAGGATTATGGTATCCGTGAGGTGGCTAAACTTCATCAAATTTCCCACGTTCTCGTCATTTATTGGCTAAAAGCATTTCGGGAAAGAGGGCTTGATGGCGTAAAATCGCCTTATACAAACCTTAAAACACCGAAAATAGTGAAGCCAAAGATGAAAAAGAAAGACATTGAAATTCAAGAAACCACAGACTTTTCACCTAAAGCGTTTAAAAAGTTACAACGAGAGCTCGCACTTGGCTAGTGCGGAGATTGCTTACCTAAAGGAGTTAGAGGCGCTCGACCGTCAAAAACAGCGACAGAAAAAAGAAAAATCATTGAAAGATTGAAGCCAGACCATGCGTTAAGTGATTTACTTCGTGTGGCTAAAATGCCTCGTTCAAGCTTTTACTATAAAGAGATTAAGCGAAATTATCACGAGGTAAAAGAGGCTATCTTATCGCTGTATAAAAAGAACAGAAAACGAGATGGTTATCGCCCCATGACGTTTAAATTACGCCAAATGGTAAAGCGGTTCAAAGTATGAGTCGCCGAGGAAATTGCGACGATAATGCGGTGATTGAAAGTTTTTTTGCGATACTAAAATCAGAGTGCTTTTACTCACGGAGTTATCATTCAATCGCTGAATTACAGGCTGAAATTGAAGGATATTTAAGTTAACTAACCTGTCCAACTTTTTGGGGGGCAGATCGCTTTTTCCGTTAATTTTTACTTTATCCAACAGCGCTGTATAATGTCACGCTTTTGAATATAAACGATATGAGGGGGAAGCTCATGATTAAAATCGATACCTTACCGCAATTTTTGCGTAACAAAGTGGCGGAAAACGATGCCTTTGGTCTCGTGGAGGGCTTGTGCCAATTATTACGTAGCAGCCCCACAGAAAAAATTTCTCCGACCTTGCATTTGTTTAAGTTTATCTTAAAGAAAGATAAAGAATTAGGATGTTCTGTTTCGAAATTATTATGTGGTTGGTTATGTGGTTTACGCCTTTACCCCTTGTTTATTAGTAGCGGTATTCTTACACGTGGCGGTTTTGGACAGGAGATGAAAACGCGTATTTATGAGCGTTTTAACCCCTCTTTTAAAGATATTAATGATTTACGTGATATTTTTTATTTATTGTTTAGCGATAAAAATGATGCACGCTGGATTGATGCCGTTCCTTTAAAAACGTGGCGAGGCGTATTTGGCGTCTTAACCCGTTGTACAGAACAAAAAGATCGTGAACGTTTAAAAAATCATATTGAAAGTGAAGGGTTATTTGCCATTGAGATGCTTTCAATTTGGATTGCGGCTGAAGATATGGATCCTGAATTGATGCGAATGGAGCCCTCTCTGTTGAATGCTGATTCCCCTTTTGTGGCATTGCACCATGAAGTGGTGAATTGGTTACAGGCCCGCCGCCAATCAACCGTTTTTGATGATAGCCATTTACAGGTAATGTTTAGCCAATGTAAAAAATTGGTTGAGCGTTTGCAAAAACGTGGAGCTGTGGTGGGCTCTTCTTTAAATACGGCTTATTTATTGGAGCGTCTTTCTCAGACCTTAGAACGATTAGAAACCTTGATGGCGATTTTTGTTTCAAATCGCTATTTACCACGCCGAATATTGTTATTAACCGGCTGTTTTGCCCGCGCAGCAGCAGAAAAACATAGCATCACCCGATTATGGAAACAAAGCTCAAGATTAATTTCACGTAGCATTACCCAAAATGCGGGCGATCATGGCGAGCATTACATTACGCGAGATAAAAAAGAGTACTGGGCAATGTTTTATTCTGCGGCAGGTGGTGGTGTATTAATTGCACTGATGGCGCTATTTAAAACTTATTTAGGCAGCATTATTGATGATAAAGTCTGGAAAGGTCTTGCCGAAGGTTTAAATTACGGCTTCGGTTTTATGGTGATCTTTATGTTGCATTTCACGGTTGCAACCAAACAGCCAGCCATGACAGCTGCTCGTTTTGCTGAGGCAGTAGAGAAAAATCCACAAGGCAAAACATTAAATATGAAATTAGCCCAGTTATTAGTGGATGTATTTCGTTCCCAAAGCGTGGCCGTTTTAGGCAATGTAGTAGTTGCTATGGGATTAGCGGCATTAATTGCTTTTGTTTATCAACATCAAACAGGTGAGCCATTGATGAATTCAGAGAAAATAGCCTATCAATTACACCGTATTGATCCTTTAGATGGTTCTTTATGGTTCGCAGCTATTGCAGGTGTATGGTTATTCTGCTCCGGAATTATTTCTGGCTATTTTGATAACCGCAGCAATTATTTGAATATGCGCATGCGTTTAGCACAACATCCGTTATTAAAAAAATTGATGTCTGAGAAGTCTCGCGTTAAATTTGCTAATTATATGCATGAGAATTATGGTTCGCTTATTGGTAACTTCTGTTTTGGTATGTTACTTGGGCTTACCGGTTTAGTGGGATATTTAACTCATCTCCCGTTAGATATTCGTCATGTTGCATTTTCATCAGCGAATTTAGGATATAGTGCAGTCAGTGGACAATTTGCCTATCCATTCTTTTTACAATGCATTGCTTTTGTGTTGCTGATTGGTTTAGTGAATTTAATGGTCAGTTTTTCATTGACACTTTGGGTCGCACTGCGCTCTTTAAATACGGAAATTGATAGCTGGTGGGCAATTTGGCATGAAGTTTGTCAAATTGTGAGAAAACGTCCATTAAGCTTATTTCTTCCTGTTCAATTAGATAAATAATCGGCTTAAGTGATCTGCACCCCAAAATGATCTGCACCCCAAAACCTGGACACCTAATTTGAGGTGCAGATTATGTCTTACTCTTATCAATTTCGTTTAGAAATTATCAAACTCGTCACCGAACAGAATTATGGTATCCGTGAGGTGGCTAAACTTCATCAAATTTCCCACGTTCTCGTCATTTATTGGCTAAAAGCATTTCGGGAAAGAGGGCTTGATGGCGTAAAATCGCCTTATACAAACCTTAAAACACCGAAAATAGTGAAGCCAAAGATGAAAAAGAAAGACATTGAAATTCAAGAAACCACAGACTTTTCACCTAAAGCGTTTAAAAAGTTACAACGAGAGCTCGCACTTGGCTAGTGCGGAGATTGCTTACCTAAAGGAGTTAGAGGCGCTCGACCGTCAAAAACAGCGACAGAAAAAA
This sequence comes from Aggregatibacter sp. oral taxon 513, assembly GCF_018128305.1. NCBI lineage: Bacteria > Pseudomonadati > Pseudomonadota > Gammaproteobacteria > Pasteurellales > Pasteurellaceae > Aggregatibacter > Aggregatibacter sp. oral taxon 513. Next base: position 1,162,688 of record NZ_CP072381.1, on the reverse strand, counting down.
GAAAAATCATTGAAAGATTGAAGCCAGACCATGCGTTAAGTGATTTACTTCGTGTGGCTAAAATGCCTCGTTCAAGCTTTTACTATAAAGAGATTAAGCGAAATTATCACGAGGTAAAAGAGGCTATCTTATCGCTGTATAAAAAGAACAGAAAACGAGATGGTTATCGCCCCATGACGTTTAAATTACGCCAAATGGGTTTTAATTTGAATCATAAAACGGTGTTAAAGCTGATGAACGAGTTAGGTATTCATTCCATTTTACGCAAGAAAAGACATGGGAAACGCGGGAAATTATTGCCTATAACTTTGCAACACGCCCAAAGTTTATTGGTAAAAAAGATGTTAGAACAAGGGCTTAGTAGGCTTGAACCAACAGAATGCCCGATTATTCACAGCGACCAAGGGGTATTGTATGGCTCGGCGGAATGGGGAATATGCTGAAAGGAAAAGCCGTACAGAGCATGAGTCGCCGAGGAAATTGCTACGACAATGCGGTGATTGAAAGCTTTTTTGCGATATTAAAATCCGAGTGCTTTTACTCACGGAGTTATCATTCAATTGCTGAATTACAGGCTGAAATTGAAGAATATTTAGTGTATTACAACCAAAAACGAATTAAACTTGGTTTAAAAGGATTGAGCCCGGTGCAATACCGAGCTCAATATTTAAGTTAACTAACCTGTCCAACTTTTGGGGGGCAGATCAAAGTGCGGTCAGATTTAAAAACGTTTTTAAATCTGACCGCACTTTGCGTTTTATGAATTATGCCAATTCAGCAAAAGCAATATCTGCTGCCGCTAGCGTGCGCTCGATGTCTTCATCAGAATGCGCAAGAGACATAAAGCCTGCCTCAAATGCAGACGGCGCCAGATAAACGCCTAAATCCAACATTTTGTGGAAAAAGCGTTTAAATTTTTCGGTATCGCACGTCATCACGTCTTGATAACAAGTGACTTCTTTTTTATCAGTAAAGAAAATGCCGAACATACCGCCGACATAATTGACGGTGAACGGCACTTGATGCTTATCGGCAAGCTGTTGCAAGCCTTTTACTAATTTTTCCGTTTGTTGCGCCAGTTTTTGCTCATTACCGGCTTTTTTCAATTCTGTTAAGCAAGCGATACCGGCTGCCATAGCAATCGGGTTGCCGGATAAGGTGCCTGCTTGGTAAACCGGGCCGGTTGGGGCAATGTGTTGCATAATTTCTTTCTTGCCGCCAAAGGCGCCTACTGGCATACCACCGCCGATCACCTTGCCTAAACAGGTTAAATCTGGTGTGACATTGTAGTAACGTTGTGCACCGCCAAGTGCCACACGGAAACCGGTCATTACTTCATCAATGATGAATACGGCACCATATTGATCGCAAAGTTTACGTAACCCTTGCAGGAAATCATTTTTCGGTGGAACACAGTTCATGTTGCCTGCGACAGGTTCGACAATCACGCAAGCGATGTCGTCAGGATATTGCTCGAAGACTTGTTTGACAGAGTCGATGTCGTTATAGGTACAGGTGAGCGTGTGTTTGGCAAAATCTGCCGGCACACCCGGTGAGTTAGGTTGCCCCAATGTTAATGCGCCGGAACCGGCTTTGACTAATAAGGAATCCGCATGACCATGATAGCAACCTTCGAATTTGATGATTTTATCTCGATTTGTATAGCCACGGGCTAAGCGAATGGCTGACATCGTAGCTTCGGTGCCGGAGCTCACCATTCTGACCATTTCAATTGAAGGGATAAGTTCACACACTAATTCGGCGAGTTCGATTTCCAACGGTGTCGGTGCGCCGAAACTCAAGCCGTTTTGTGCGGTTTTCATCACGGCATTTAAAATAGCGGGGTGATTGTGTCCTAAAATCATCGGGCCCCAAGACCCTACGTAGTCAATATATTGTTTGCCGTCTGTGTCATAAATATAAGCGCCTTGTGCTTTTTCAATAAAGACCGGTGTGCCGCCGACACCGTTAAAAGCGCGAACCGGTGAGTTAACGCCGCCCGGAATAACATGTTGAGCGCGGGAGAAAAGTGCGGTTGAATTTGCCATCGTTTTTATCCTTATATACAAAAAAGTGCTTTATTGTACTGAAAAAAAGGAAGGTGAGTAAAAATATTTATGTAGCCTTTTGCCTTTGTGATATCCTTTGCACATTTTATTTTCATGGGAAAACCTATGTTATTGACGTTATTTGTTACATTTCTTGGGGCACTTTTAACTTTACTTGTGATGCGCCCCGTTGCGATTAAAATCGGTTTGGTGGATAAACCTAACTATCGTAAACGCCATCAAGGCGCAATTCCGTTAATTGGCGGCATTTCATTGTTTATGGGGAATCTTTGTTTTTATCTCATGCAGTGGGATCAAACGCGTTTACCTTATCTTTATTTATTCAGTATTTTAGTCTTGCTATTAATGGGCATTATTGATGACCGTTATGACATTAGTCCTTTCTTGCGCGCAGGCGTTCAGGCATTTTTAGCCATTCTCATGATCGATATGGGGAATGTTTACCTCGATCATTTAGGGCAAATTTTAGGGCCATTCCAGCTCACGTTAGGATCTATCGGCTTAATTATTACCGTGTTGGCGACCATCGGTATCATTAATGCATTTAATATGATCGATGGTATTGACGGTTTACTGGGCGGATTGTCTTGTGTTTCTTTCGCTGCGATCGGTATTTTGATGTATCGCGATGGGCAAATGGATTTGGCTTATTGGAGTTTTGGCTTAATTATTGCAACGATTCCTTATTTAATGATGAATCTGGGGATTCCGTTGGGACCGAAATTTAAAGTCTTTATGGGTGATGCCGGCAGTACGTTGATCGGTTTTACGATTATTTGGATTCTGTTGCTAAGTACGCAAGGCAAAGGTCATCCGATGAATCCGGTGACCGCACTTTGGGTGATTGCTATTCCGTTGGTGGATATGGTGGCGATTATTTATCGTCGTTTAAGAAAAGGGAAGAGCCCATTCCGTCCGGATCGCTTGCATGTCCATCATTTGATGGTGCGTGCAGGTTTAACTTCCCGTCAGGCGTTTTTGTTAATTACCTTTGTCGCTGCATTGTGTGCCGGCTTTGGGATTTTAGGGGAAATTTACTATATTAATGAATGGATCATGTTCATTGCATTCATTATTCTCTTCTTCCTTTATTCTTATTCTATTACGAAAGCTTGGAAGATCACCCGTTGGATACGTCGAATGAAACGTCGTGCGGCTAAACGCGCCAAAACTAAATAGAAGTTAAATTTTTCACTAAAAAGTTAGAGTTAAATAAAAAATAACCAGAAATTTTATAAATTATATTCATTTTGGCTAAAAAAATAGCTGATGATAAATTTTTATAAAAAAAAACTAGACAAGCACTTTTTAAACTTTTAATATACGCCCCGCAACGACGCTTCTAGCGCTCGTAGCTCAGTTGGATAGAGCGTTGGCCTCCGGAGCCAAAGGTCGCAGGTTCAAATCCTGTCGAGCGCGCCAAAGGTCATGCGAGTTCAACTAATTAAATATGGTGGCTATAGCTCAGTTGGTAGAGCCCCGGATTGTGATTCCGGTTGTCGTGGGTTCAAGTCCCATTAGCCACCCCATCGGCGAGTAGCGCAGTTTGGTAGCGCAACTGGTTTGGGACCAGTGGGTCGTAGGTTCAAATCCTATCTCGCCGACCAATTTTAATTCTGAGGCTTCTCAGAATTTTTTGTTCTTTAACAATCAATCAGACAAACTGTGTGGGCACTTGAAGATTCGTTTTTATCATTAAAGATTTTAAAATTGAACTGAATAGTGCTACGAAAAACGTTTATTTATTTATAGATAGATTACTTGGCTAGCAGTATTGAGCGATTAAACTTTTTGAACTGAAGAGTTTGATCATGGCTCAGATTGAACGCTGGCGGCAGGCTTAACACATGCAAGTCGAACGGTAACAGGAGAAAGCTTGCTTTCTTGCTGACGAGTGGCGGACGGGTGAGTAATGCTTGGGAATCTGGCTTATGGAGGGGGATAACGACGGGAAACTGTCGCTAATACCGCGTAGAGTCGAGAGACGAAAGTGCGGGACCGCAAGGCCGCATGCCATAGGATGAGCCCAAGTGGGATTAGGTAGTTGGTGGGGTAATAGCCTACCAAGCCGACGATCTCTAGCTGGTCTGAGAGGATGACCAGCCACACCGGGACTGAGACACGGCCCGGACTCCTACGGGAGGCAGCAGTGGGGAATATTGCGCAATGGGGGCAACCCTGACGCAGCCATGCCGCGTGAATGAAGAAGGCCTTCGGGTTGTAAAGTTCTTTCGGTATTGAGGAAGGTTGTTGTGTTAATAGCACGACAAATTGACGTTAAATACAGAAGAAGCACCGGCTAACTCCGTGCCAGCAGCCGCGGTAATACGGAGGGTGCGAGCGTTAATCGGAATAACTGGGCGTAAAGGGCACGCAGGCGGACTTTTAAGTGAGGTGTGAAATCCCCGGGCTTAACCTGGGAATTGCATTTCAGACTGGGAGTCTAGAGTACTTTAGGGAGGGGTAGAATTCCACGTGTAGCGGTGAAATGCGTAGAGATGTGGAGGAATACCGAAGGCGAAGGCAGCCCCTTGGGAATGTACTGACGCTCATGTGCGAAAGCGTGGGGAGCAAACAGGATTAGATACCCTGGTAGTCCACGCTGTAAACGCTGTCGATTTGGGGATTGGGCTTTAAGCTTGGTGCCCGAAGCTAACGTGATAAATCGACCGCCTGGGGAGTACGGCCGCAAGGTTAAAACTCAAATGAATTGACGGGGGCCCGCACAAGCGGTGGAGCATGTGGTTTAATTCGATGCAACGCGAAGAACCTTACCTACTCTTGACATCCATGGAATCTTGTAGAGATATGAGAGTGCCTTCGGGAACCATGAGACAGGTGCTGCATGGCTGTCGTCAGCTCGTGTTGTGAAATGTTGGGTTAAGTCCCGCAACGAGCGCAACCCTTATCCTTTGTTGCCAGCGATTTGGTCGGGAACTCAAAGGAGACTGCCGGTGATAAACCGGAGGAAGGTGGGGATGACGTCAAGTCATCATGGCCCTTACGAGTAGGGCTACACACGTGCTACAATGGCGTATACAGAGGGCGACGAAGCCGCGAGGTGGAGTGAATCTCACAAAGTACGTCTAAGTCCGGATTGGAGTCTGCAACTCGACTCCATGAAGTCGGAATCGCTAGTAATCGCGAATCAGAATGTCGCGGTGAATAACGTTCCCGGGCCTTGTACACACCGCCCGTCACACCATGGGAGTGGGTTGTACCAGAAGTAGATAGCTTAACCTTCGGGGGGGCGTTTACCACGGTATGATTCATGACTGGGGTGAAGTCGTAACAAGGTAACCGTAGGGGAACCTGCGGTTGGATCACCTCCTTACCAAAGATAGACTCGACTTTAAGTGTTCACACAGTTTGTTTGATGGTTGTAGACAAGGAAAGAACAACAATATCGAAGACAAAATCCTATTGGGTCTGTAGCTCAGGTGGTTAGAGCGCACCCCTGATAAGGGTGAGGTCGGTGGTTCAAGTCCACTCAGACCCACCACTTAGACTGGTGAGTTTGGTAGATTAGTTTTTATTACATTAACTAATTTTAAACATATCAAGCCACTATGTGTGAGTGAAAGCCAAGGGATGTGATTGGGGATATAGCTCAGCTGGGAGAGCGCCTGCCTTGCACGCAGGAGGTCAGCGGTTCGATCCCGCTTATCTCCACCAATATCGTCATAGTTAAGTTTATTGAAGTATATTTTTTATCATTTTATTTGATGGTATTAAATATTGTGTTGTGTTAGTTAAAATGAATTTAACTATGATGATGGTAAGTAAGTTAACTTACATTGTTTTATCTGTTCTTTAAAAATCTGGAAACAAGCTGAAAACGAGACTTTCAAGAAAGTCTGAGTGAGAGTGATTGATAAAAGGCGATTGCTCTTAATTAACTGTTATTAATCGTAGCTGAAGTGTTTGAAAGTTGTTGTTTAATATTATTTAAATAATAAGGTAAGAATACTTGAGGTTGTATGGTTAAGTGACAAAGCGTACAAGGTGGATGCCTTGGCAATCAGAGGCGAAGAAGGACGTGCTAATCTGCGAAAAGCTTGGATGAGTCGATAAGAGGCGTTTAATCCAAGATGTCCGAATGGGGAAACCCAGTGGGTGAAGAACCTACTATCATTATCTGAATCCATAGGATAATGAGGCGAACCGGGAGAACTGAAACATCTAAGTACCCCGAGGAAAAGAAATCAACCGAGATTTTGTGAGTAGCGGCGAGCGAAAGCGAAGGAGCCTGTTAGTGATAGCGGAAGTATTAGAGGAATTGGCTGGGAAGCCGAATCGTAGAGGGTGATAATCCCGTACTCGAAAATACTTTTGTGGTACTGAGCTAACGACAAGTAGGGCGGGACACGTGATATCCTGTTTGAAGATGGGGGGACCATCCTCCAAGGCTAAATACTCCTGATTGACCGATAGTGAACCAGTACTGTGAAGGAAAGGCGAAAAGAACCCCGGTGAGGGGAGTGAAATAGAACCTGAAACCTTGTACGTACAAGCAGTGGGAGCCCGAAAGGGTGACTGCGTACCTTTTGTATAATGGGTCAGCGACTTATATTTTGTAGCGAGGTTAACCGAATAGGGGAGCCGAAGGGAAACCGAGTCTTAACTGGGCGGCTAGTTGCAAGGTATAGACCCGAAACCCGGTGATCTAGCCATGGGCAGGTTGAAGGTTGGGTAACACTAACTGGAGGACCGAACCGACTAATGTTGAAAAATTAGCGGATGACTTGTGGCTGGGGGTGAAAGGCCAATCAAACCGGGAGATAGCTGGTTCTCCCCGAAATCTATTTAGGTAGAGCCTTGAGCGGACACCTTTGGGGGTAGAGCACTGTTTCGGCTAGGGGTCCATCCCGGATTACCAACCCGATGCAAACTACGAATACCAAAGAGTGATACTCAGGAGACACACGGCGGGTGCTAACGTCCGTCGTGGAGAGGGAAACAACCCAGACCGCCAGCTAAGGTCCCAAAGTCTATATTAAGTGGGAAACGAAGTGGGAAGGCTTAGACAGCTAGGATGTTGGCTTAGAAGCAGCCATCATTTAAAGAAAGCGTAATAGCTCACTAGTCGAGTCGGCCTGCGCGGAAGATGTAACGGGGCTCAAATATAGCACCGAAGCTGCGGCATCAGACGTAAGTCTGTTGGGTAGGGGAGCGTTGTGTAAGCGGATGAAGATGGTTCGAGAGGGCTGTTGGACGTATCACAAGTGCGAATGCTGACATAAGTAACGATAAAACGGGTGAAAAACCCGTTCGCCGGAAGACCAAGGGTTCCTGTCCAACGTTAATCGGGGCAGGGTGAGTCGGCCCCTAAGGCGAGGCTGAAAAGCGTAGTCGATGGGAAACGGGTTAATATTCCCGTACTTGGTAAAGCTGCGATGTGGGGACGGAGCAGGTTAGGTTAGCGTGCTGTTGGATATGCACGTTTAAGTTGGTAGGTGGGGAGTTTAGGCAAATCCGGACTTCCTTAACACTGAGAGATGATGACGAGGCTCTACGGAGCTGAAGTAACTGATACCACACTTCCAGGAAAAGCCACTAAGCGAAAGGCTTTACTAAACCGTACTGAAAACCGACACAGGTGGTCAGGTAGAGAATACTCAGGCGCTTGAGAGAACTCGGGTGAAGGAACTAGGCAAAATAGCACCGTAACTTCGGGAGAAGGTGCGCCGGCGTAGATTGTAGTCCCTCGCGGGCGAAGGTTGAACCGGTCGAAGATACCAGCTGGCTGCAACTGTTTATTAAAAACACAGCACTCTGCAAACACGAAAGTGGACGTATAGGGTGTGATGCCTGCCCGGTGCTGGAAGGTTAATTGATGGTGTAATCGAAAGAGAAGCTCCTGATCGAAGCCCCAGTAAACGGCGGCCGTAACTATAACGGTCCTAAGGTAGCGAAATTCCTTGTCGGGTAAGTTCCGACCTGCACGAATGGCATAATGATGGCCAGGCTGTCTCCACCCGAGACTCAGTGAAATTGAAATCGCCGTGAAGATGCGGTGTACCCGCGGCTAGACGGAAAGACCCCGTGAACCTTTACTATAGCTTGACACTGAACATTGAATTTTGATGTGTAGGATAGGTGGGAGACTTTGAAGTAGTCACGCCAGTGATTATGGAGTCGTCCTTGAAATACCACCCTTTAACGTTTGATGTTCTAACGAAGATTACGAAACGTGGTCTCGGACAGTGTCTGGTGGGTAGTTTGACTGGGGCGGTCTCCTCCCAAAGAGTAACGGAGGAGCACGAAGGTTTGCTAATCACGGTCGGACATCGTGAGGTTAGTGCAATGGTATAAGCAAGCTTAACTGCGAGACAGACAAGTCGAGCAGGTACGAAAGTAGGTCATAGTGATCCGGTGGTTCTGCATGGAAGGGCCATCGCTCAACGGATAAAAGGTACTCCGGGGATAACAGGCTGATACCGCCCAAGAGTTCATATCGACGGCGGTGTTTGGCACCTCGATGTCGGCTCATCACATCCTGGGGCTGAAGTAGGTCCCAAGGGTATGGCTGTTCGCCATTTAAAGTGGTACGCGAGCTGGGTTTAGAACGTCGTGAGACAGTTCGGTCCCTATCTGCCGTGGGCGTTGGAGAATTGATTGGGGCTGCTCCTAGTACGAGAGGACCGGAGTGGACGCATCACTGGTGTTCCAGTTGTCTCGCCAGAGGCATTGCTGGGTAGCTACATGCGGAAGAGATAAGTGCTGAAAGCATCTAAGCACGAAACTTGCCAAGAGATGAGTTCTCCCTGTCTTTAAGACAGTAAGGGTTGTTTAAGACTAAGACGTAGATAGGTGCGGTGTGTAAGTGTAGTGATACATTGAGCTAACGCATACTAATTGCCCGAGAGGCTTAGCCATACAACGCTCAAGTGTTTTTGGGGTTACCCTGGACATGAGCGAGTTGGAAGGATAACAGTTAAGAGAATGGACGTAGAAGAGAGAGTTGAGAGAAGGCTTGTTTTTAGATTAAGAAGACGCGAATAAGAAGAGATAGAAATCATAAAGAATATTGGCGGCGATAGTGCGGTGGGTCCACCTGATTCCATACCGAACTCAGAAGTGAAACGCCGTAATGCCGATGGTAGTGTGGGGCATCCCCATGTGAGAGTAGGTCACCGCCAAGCCTGATACGAACCCCTGATGTGAGTGCATCGGGGGTTTTTGCTTTTCTGGTGGGAAGATAATAATAAACAGAAGAAGATTGTACAACTGCAGACAATAAAACCTACCTGAATTGTTATATACAAATTTTGTGCTAATTGTTATTCTTTAAAGGGTAACTGTTGATGTTTTAAGGAGAAAATTATGTATTTTTTAGATGGCTTACCAATTGCCGCTATTGTTTTTGTCGTGCTTGTTGGCGTATTGCTTTATTCTACGCTTAAGACTGTTCCTCAGGGCTATAACTGGACTATTGAACGTTTTGGTCGTTATACCCGTACTTTAATGCCTGGTTTGAATTTTGTTGTTCCATTCGTTGATCGTGTAGGTCGTAAAATTAATATGATGGAACAGGTTTTAGATATTCCATCACAAGAAGTTATTTCAAAAGATAATGCCAACGTAGCTATTGATGCGGTATGTTTCGTTCAAGTTATTGATGCACGTAATGCTGCTTATGAAGTAAATCATTTAGAGCAAGCTATCATCAACCTTACTATGACAAATATTCGTACTGTATTAGGTTCTATGGAATTGGATGAAATGTTATCTCAGCGCGATTCTATTAATAGCCGATTACTGTCTATTGTGGATGAAGCCACAAATCCTTGGGGAATCAAAGTCACCCGTATTGAAATCCGCGATGTTCGTCCTCCACATGAACTTATTGCAGCGATGAATGCACAAATGAAAGCAGAACGTAATAAACGTGCAGATATTTTGGAAGCAGAAGGGGTGCGTCAAGCTGAGATTTTACGAGCAGAAGGGGAAAAACAATCGCGCATTCTGAAAGCCGAAGGGGAAAGACAAGAGGCATTCTTACAGGCTGAAGCCCGTGAACGTGCAGCTGAAGCAGAAGCAAAAGCGACTCAAATGGTATCTGATGCTATTGCTAATGGTGATACTAAAGCAATTAATTACTTTATTGCACAAAAATATACTGAGGCTTTAAAAGAAATTGGTGGTTCGGATAACAGTAAGGTTGTTTTAATGCCTTTAGAAGCGGGTAATTTAATCGGTTCAATTGCAGGAATCTCTGAGCTATTAAAATCCGATAAAAGAACAAATTAATAAAGTAGAGGTTGGTATGGAATGGTTAACAGACTGGGGTGTTTGGCATTGGCTTATTCTTGGTTTTGTCTTGCTTATTGCTGAAATTTTAGTGCCTGGTGTTTTTCTTTTATGGTGGGGATTATCTGCCATTGTGATTGCAGTTATTACAAAATTGATTCCTACGCTACCTCTTTCTTTTCTTGCGGTAATGTACGCCGTTATTGCCAGTATTTTCAGTATTATCTGGTGGCGTTATCAACACGCTAAAGATCAAATCGATCAATCAAAAAGTGTTCTTAACCAACGGGATCATGCAATGATAGGGGCGCAGGGCAAAGTTTTGGAAATTGGTGAAAATGGTATTGGTAGAGGCGCTTTTGGCGATACTACTTGGCGAATACAAGGATGTGATTTAGCTGTCAATGACATTGTTGAAGTAACCGCTGTGGATAGCATTACATTAAAAGTTAACAAGATTTAAGGATATTAATGAAGCATTTAATTATTTTTGCTCACCCTAACCAACAAAGTTTTAATCGAGCTTTAGTAGAATGTATTGTTCAGGCATCGCATGAAATGAATGTAGAAACGATTGTGCGAGATCTTTATACGTTAAATTTTAATCCCATTTTATCTTGGGATGAATTAGGTGCTTGTCAGGCTGGTATTGTACCGGCAGAAGTGAAATTTGAACAAAGTCTGATAAAACAAGCTGATTTGATTACGTTGGTCTATCCTCTTTGGTGGATGGGATTTCCAGCAATTTTGAAAGGCTATTTGGATCGCGTGTTGAGTTATGGCTTTGCCTATCAAACTGAAAATGGTTGTTCGGTAGGTTTATTGAGCAATAAGAAAATGCAGCATTTTATCACCATGGGAAATAATCTTGAGCGTTACCAAAGTCTGAATTTTGATAAAGCGTTGCAAACCTGTTTGGTTGATGGTTTATTTAATTTCTGTGGTATTACGGATATTCAGCATGATATTTTTGGCGATATACATTTATTAAATGAAGCAGGTTATTTGAATATTTTTAATCGTGCGACACAAAAAACGCAAGAAAATCTGACCGCACTTTTAGCGAAAGAGGATAAGGCATAATGCAAGAGAACCTACAATTAAATAACTTTTCTTTGATTAGTCGATTATTTGGTAATTTATTTTATCGCCAGCCGACAGAACCTATTTTATCCGGTGTATTTGCTTGGCTAAATCAAGGTAATTTATCTCAAGTTTGGGCATTAAACGAAGATAATGACAGCCAAAAGGCGTTAGATTCATTACAAATGGCAATTGATTTAACCTTGTTAGATAAAGAATACCAAAAGCTTTTTGGTGAATCCGGAAATGTTGCAACGGAAATTTCTGCGTATGACATTTCTATTGAAGAGTTTCATGCTTTTCGTCAAGTTCGTGGTTTGCCTGAAGCCGAGGATATCGATCATTTTGCCATGTTATTGTTAACCGCATCTTGGTTGGAAGATAATGCGGATTCTTTAAGCACTCAACAGGAATTATTTGAACGTTTTCTTCTGCCTTGTGCAGCTAAGTTTTTAGTGAAAGTTGAAACACAGGCTACACTGCCGTTTTATCGTTCTTTGGCTTATTTAACGCGTGAAATTCTCTCTGCGATGGCTGATGAGTTAGATTCAGAAGCATTATAAAAAATCATTCAAAATAAAGGTGAGCTTGCGGCTCACTTTTTTTGTATCTAGTCTTTATATAAATGATTGTCTTCATTCGGTTGTGTTTTAAAGCGGCGATGGAGCCACATATACTGTTCAATGCCTTTCATAATTTCTGTTTCAATCACTTGGTTCATTCTTGCCGCAATTTCAGTTTCATCATGTAGATCAGAAAAATCGACCGGCGGAGAGATAGTGACCGTATAGCCGGAATTATCTGCGTTTCTAAGCGGCGCGAAAGGAATCACTTTACTGTTTGGAGAAGACTTTAATAAGTAATAACTACCGGTTGTTGTTGCAGCGTGAGGAACCGCAAAGAACGGCACGAAAACGGCATTTTTTCGACCATAGTCGTGGTCAGGTGCATACCAAATAATATCGCCGTTTTTTATTGCCTTAATCATGCCACGAAGATCTTTACGATCCAGCATCGCTTTATTGGAGCGTAATCTCCCTTGTGTTTGAACCCAATCAAACAATGGATTATCGTTAGGGCGATAAACCCCAATCCCCGGTTGATGAATGCCAACAATACGAGCGCCCAATTCAAGCGTTAAGAAATGTACGCCGACGAAAATGATGCCATCGGCCAAATTGTTTTGTAAATAACTAAGTCCTTCAATTTTTGACCATTTTTTTATACGGTGATCAGACCAAAACCACGCCATGCCGGTTTCAATAATCGCCATACCAGTAGAGCGTAAATTGGCGTGTAAAATCTGATGAATTTGTTGTTCAGACCAGTCAGGAAAGCAAAGTTCCAGATTACGTTTCGCGATCTTAGCGCGTCTTTTGCCCACACCGGTTTTAGCAAACAGCCAACCTAATCCATTGCCAATTTTGCATAAAATAGGGTAAGGCAGAAGTAAAATTAAGCGGAAAATACCGAGAGCGAGCCAAAAGCCCCAGTGTTTTGGATGGAGAAATTCAATTTTAAATGTCGGAAGAACTGATTTTGCCATAAGGATTACAGGGTGACTTCAATTGGTTTTTAGTTTAACGGAATTTTTAGGAAATAGCATTTCCCCTGTGGTAATATTAGCAAAATTTTTTATTTCAATAAGTTAAGAGAAAATCAAATGGGTCAATATTCTGCACAATTTAATCAGGCAAAAGTTTTGGTATTAGGCGATGTGATGTTGGATCGCTATTGGTTTGGTGCGACCAATCGAATTTCGCCGGAAGCGCCGGTGCCGGTGGTACGCGTTCAGAAAAATGAAGAGCGTGCGGGCGGTGCAGCAAACGTGGCGATGAACATTGCGTCATTAAATGTGCCGGTACAGTTGCTTGGTTTGACCGGTCAGGATGAGGCGGGTGTTGCATTAACCGCATTATTACAACAACAAAAAATCGATTGTAACTTTGTCCAATTATCTACCCATCCAACGATTACCAAGTTACGTATTTTATCCCGTCATCAACAGCTTTTACGTCTTGATTTTGAAGAAGGCTTTCAAAATGTGACAAGCGAAAATTTATTACAAAAATTAGAAAGTGCGATCAAAAATTACGGCGCTTTAGTGCTTTCGGATTACGGCAAAGGTACCTTAAATGATGTACAAAAAATGATTCAAATTGCGCGCAATGCCAATGTGCCGGTGTTGATCGATCCGAAAGGGACTGATTTTGAACGTTATCGTGGAGCCACTTTGTTAACACCGAATATGTCGGAATTTGAAGCGGTCGTGGGGAAATGTCATTCCGAACAAGAGATTATCGACAAGGGGCTGAAACTCATTTCAGACATCAATCTCACCGCACTTTTGGTGACACGTTCTGAAAAAGGCATGACCTTATTGCGTCCAAATCAACCGGTATTCCATTTGCCGACAGAGGCAAAAGAAGTCTTTGATGTGACAGGGGCAGGCGATACGGTGATCAGTGTGCTTGCAATCGCGTTAGCGGATGGCCGTAGTTTTGAAGAGGCCTGTTATTTATCCAATGTGGCCGCCGGTATTGTGGTGGGTAAATTGGGCACATCAACCGTTTCAACTGTCGAGTTGGAAAATGCGATTCATGGACGAACTATCACCGGTTTTGGTGTGATGACCGAAGATGAATTGAAACAAGCGGTTAAATTGGCAAAAGATCGTGGCGAGAAAATCGTGATGACAAATGGGTGTTTTGATATTTTGCATCCTGGTCACGTGTCTTACTTAGGAAATGCCCGTAAGCTAGGTGATCGTTTAATTGTTGCTGTGAATACGGATGAATCGGTAAAACGCTTAAAAGGGGAAGAACGACCGATTAATCATTTGGCCTCGAGAATGGCGGTGCTTGCCGGTCTTTCTTCTGTGGATTGGCTGGTTGCCTTTGATGAAGATACGCCGCAACGTTTAATTGGTGAAGTCTTGCCTGATTTATTGGTGAAAGGCGGCGACTATAAACCGGAAGACATTGCCGGTAGTAAAGAAGTCTGGGCAAACGGTGGCGATGTGAAAGTACTGAATTTTGAGAATGGTTTTTCCACATCGAACGTGATCAAGAAAATTAAGCATTTGGAAAAATAAAGCCAATAAAAAAGCGCGGGTAAACCGCGCTTTTTTGTTTATAAGTGATGCAAAATTTCTTCAATATGCTTTAAACCATTTAATCGAGTGGAACTTAACCGTTGAGCAATGCCTAATTCATTGAAATAAGTGGTTAGATCAAATTGGTGCAAAGCTTCAGCCGTTTGATTTTCAATGCGCTGCAACAAAATCCATAACAAGCCATTCATAATCCGCGCTTCGCTGTAAACTTGAAAGTGAAAAGTGCGGTCCGTTTTTTCGGTGAATTTAAACCAGACTTGCACTTCACAGCCCGGAATGGTTTGCATCGTTGCCAATTCTTCTTCATTTGGCTCAGGAAGATTTTTTCCTGCTTGAATAATCAAGCGATAGCGATCTTCCCAATGTTTTGTTTCAACTAATTGTTGTTCAATATTCATCTTAATAACTCTAAACTTTTATCTAATGCGTTAAAGAAGGTTTCGACCTCTGTGGCTACATTGTACGGCGCAAAAGATAAGCGCAACGTAGCCGTTTGTCCTAAACGCGCCAAATAAGGCTGGGCACAATGTTCTCCAACGCGTAGTGCAATCTGTTGTTCTGCGAGTAAGGTGGCTAAATCGGAAGCATTAATGTCTTCAAAAACGAAACTGACCACCGAACTTGGTTGTGGCGAATTAAAGAGTTTACATTTTTCATAATGGCTTAAGCGCTGGCGAGTGATTTCTGCTAAATGTACAGCGGAGGATTCCATTTCTGCAATATCCCATTGGCTTAGCCACGCTAACACTGCATTAAAACCAATGACGGCAGCAATATTGGGTGTGCCGGCTTCTAAACGGTAAGGCAATCCTGAAAACGTAATTTGCTCTTTGCTGACTTTGCTGATCATTTTACCGCCATATTGGAGCGGTTGTAGCAAATTGAGTGAGGATAATTTTCCGCTTAACACGCCAAGTCCGGTTGGCCCGTAAATTTTATGGGCGGAAAAAGCAATAAAATCCACATCCAATTCGGCTAAGTCGATTTTAACGTGGCTAATTGCTTGCGCTGCATCTAACAAAATTAAGGCAGAACTCTTGTCTCGAATATGCTGAATCAGTTGTTTGACTGGTTGCTGAGTACCGGTGACATTTGATGCAAAATTTAACGCCACCAGTTTAGTGTTTGGATTTAATTGTTTTAGCAAGGTTTCGGTGTTAATTAACCAACTATCATCCATCGGTAATACATGAAGTTTTGCCCTGCTTTTTTCGGCAATTTGATGCCAAGTAACGAAATTGGCGTGATGATCCGCTTCACTAATAATAATTTCATCGCCAGTCTTTAGATGTGGCAATAAGCCATTTGCAACGGTATTAATCGCTTGAGTGGTGCCCGATGTCCAAATGACGGCTTGTTCATCTTCTGCATTAATGAGATGTTTTACTTGGGTACGTGCTTGTTCATAAAGTGCGGTCTGTTTTTCATCATATTGGCTACGATGCACCGAACCGGCAGACCGGTAAAAATCCACCGTGGCATCAATGAGACATTGTGGTTTTAATGCTGTTGCGGCGTTATCTAAATACACCACCGCATCGTTATGCGTGAAATAAGGAAAATATTGACGAAATGTCATAGGCTCAAAATTCATATAGCTTACCTTTTGGAATGACGCCATAAGTGCGGTTCAATTGGAGAACGATCCTGCCATAAACCAAGGCGTTTATTTTGGGCAATTTGTTCGGCTTGGGTATAAATGGGCGTCGTCGCATATTGTTTATATGCCCAGGCCATGCCTTGCTGCACCATGATTAAATTGACATTTTGCCCTTGGGAATTATATACCGTGGCTAACGTGCGATGATAACGATCTTCTCCTGTAACCGCCAGTTTGACATGTTGTTGGTGAATGAGTGAAGCGAGTCGTTGACGAGATTTTTTACCGAAAGGTTGGTTATGCTCAGGGGCGTCAATTTCGGCTAAACGTACTTTTATCTGTTGGTTATTTGTGGTTAGGCAGCTAAAGGTGTCGCCATCAGTGATGCCTACAACACGACAGGTAAGCGTTTTTGCCTGAAGTGTAAAAGAGAGCAGCAACAGTAGAATGCAGAAAAATCCTTGTGGCATAATCATTAGCGCATTAAAAGTGCGGTCGTTTTTCTCGGTAAATTTTAAGCGGAAGGGAAGATTCAGTTACAAAAAAAGCTGCGTTTTACCGCAGCTTTCATTTTTCTGAAACTTATCATTGGTGCCTAGGGTCGGACTCGAACCGACACGTTTATTCAACGGCGGATTTTGAATCCGCTGCGTCTACCAATTTCGCCACCCAGGCAACACTGATAAGTCTCGTAAAAACGAGCGGTATTATAAGGGATTGTATTTCAGTTGCAAGTAAAAACTTTGTAATTTTATTTAACTGTATAAAATTCAACACATTTGATGATTTTTTATCTGTGAAATGTTGACCGCACTTTTTTCTTTTTCTGGCTTTATTCCCTCCACGTTTTGAATAAAAAATTCCCCTCCTAACCAAATAGGAGTAAAATTATTTTAAAGTTTAAAAAAAAGTTGAGTTTTTATAATGTATCGGAAAGTTTTTGATTTAGTCAGATCGTTGCTTGTATTGTATTTCATGTTGTATTTGGGCGAACTTATCGCCTATTACGTTCCTATTGGTATTCCATCGAGTATTTGGGGATTATTGTTACTGTTTACTTGTTTGATATTACGTATCGTCAAAGTGGAGTGGGTGATGTTTTCCTCCCGTCTTTTAATTCGTTATATGGCGTTATTATTTGTGCCGGTCAGTGTGGGAATCGTCAAATATTCCGGCTTGCTCATGGATCAAATGAAAGAATTATTAGTGCCGAATATTGTCAGTACTTGCGTGACCTTGGTTGTGATCGGTTTACTGTCTGACTATCTGTTTTCCCTCAAATCCTTTACGCACCTCAAACATAAAATCATGAAAAAACGGATGAAGGAGGAATGATGTCTTATTTTGTTTATGCTTATACATTATTGACAATTCTTGCTTTTGTTTTGGCGGTGAAAATCAATCAACGTTGGAAATCGGTGGTATTAAATAGCTTTGTGTTAACCGTGCTAATGTTAGTGGCTATCTTGTTGGCATTTCATCTACCTTATGACACCTATATGGCCGGCAATGCGCCGCTGAATAATTTATTGGGCGTGAGTATTGTTGCATTGGCGGTGCCGTTATATGAACAAATTCGTCAAATTGCTCGTCATTGGCAAATCATTTTGATTACCACCGTGTCCGCCTCTCTTTTATCTATGATTAGCGGCGCCGTATTGGCATTACTTCTCGGGGCGAAACCAGATATTGTGGCGACCATTTTACCGAAATCTATTACTACACCGATTGCCATGGCAGTATCTGAAAATTTGGGTGGGATTCCTTCGGTGGCAGCTGTTGGGGTTGTTGTTGCCGGTTTGCAAGGTTCGATTTTTGGTTATCTGCTCTTGAAAAAAATCGGGTTGAAAAATCAAGAAGCGATCGGTTTATCCGTTGGGGCGATTTCTCATGCGCTAGGTACGGTCAGTTGCATGGAAAATAATGCAAAGGCAGGGAGTTACAGTTCCATTTCTTTAGTATTGTGCGGTATCATTAGCTCAATTTTGGCACCTTTTGTCTTCAAATTGATCTACGTATTGGTATAGCATGAAAAATCAAATTAATCCCCGTTGGCAGCAACGTTTTATTGACGATAAACCACGGGAAAAAGACCACCGTCCGCCGTTTCGTCGTGATCGCGGGCGTATTCTTCATTCCGCCGCTTTTCGTTGTTTACAAGCAAAAACGCAAATTCATGCGGTGGGCGAAAATGATTTTTACCGCACTCGATTAACCCATTCTTTAGAAGTGGCACAAATCGGCAGTAGCCTTGTGGCGCAACTCAAATTTGCTGAAGCCTTTGCTACCTTGGCACAACAACTGTCTCAGGATAAAAGCGAGTTGCAAAAGCAACTTAGCCCTTTGTTGCCCACCAATGATTTAATCGAAAGTTTGTGTTTTGCGCACGACATCGGCCATCCGCCTTTTGGGCATGGTGGCGAGGTCGCACTCAATTATATGATGCGCAATAATGGCGGTTTTGAGGGAAATGCACAGACTTTTCGGTTGCTCACCAAGCTTGAACCTTACACGCCCAATGCCGGAATGAATTTAACCCGTCGCACCATTCTTGGCATTGTGAAATACCCGACCATTTTGGATGTCTCTTCCGCGCAATATGATCAATTCGCTGAAAGCCAACACAGTGATCCTCGTTATGTCAAAATCGCTGACTGGCGGCCCGGGAAAGGATTATTCCGTGACGATCTTGACATGTTTAACTGGTTGCTTGAGCCGCTTTCTGAAAGCGATCGTGCGTTATTCGGTTCACTCCAAAAAGTGCGGTCAAATCCGCAAGAGATTTTAAAGACTCGTTTTAAATCCCTCGACTGTAGCATTATGGAGCTAGCGGATGACATCGCTTATGGCGTGCATGATTTGGAAGATGCCGTCGTCGTCGGTGTGGTCAATGTGCAGCAATGGCAAGAGGCCTTGAATGCATTGAAAGACTGTCAATCAGATTGGATGCGACAACATATTGAAGATATCAGTACAAAACTGTTTTCCGATCAACATTACTTACGCAAAAACGCTATCGGTGCGTTAGTGAATTATTTCATCACCAATGTGCGTTGGAAAATTCAACCTGAGTTTAGCGATCCGCTGTTGCGTTATAACGCCGAATTACCGTCGGAAGTGGTGGGCGTGCTAAAAGTATTCAAAAATTTTGTCCAGAAATACGTGATCAATAATGTGGAAACGCAACGTGTAGAATACAAAGGTCAGCGTATTTTGACGGAACTGTTCCAAATTTTTGATTCGGATCCGCAACGCTTACTCCCAACCAACACCGCCAACCGTTGGCGGAATGCAGAAGAAAACGGTAAAAAACGCGTGATTTGCGATTACATTGCCGGCATGTCGGATGCGTATGCATTGAAAGTGTATCAGCAACTTTAAAGTGCGGTCGTTATTTATCATAAATGTGAAATGGCGCTTGCTGAGCTTGTCGAAGCATAAGTCATTTCATTACTATTTTTTTTATTTTTAAAGGATTTTTTGTGGCACTTATCAGCTTAACCAACGGATATCTTTCTTTCAGCGATGCCCCTTTATTGGATCATGCCGAACTACATATTGAGCCTAATGAGCGCGTGTGTTTAGTCGGTCGCAATGGCGCCGGCAAATCTACGTTGCTTAAAATTATTGCCGGAGATGTCATTATGGATGACGGCAAAGTGCAGTATGAAAAAGACTTGGTCGTGTCCCGCTTGGAGCAGGATCCGCCGCGCCATGCAGAAGGCAATGTGTTTGATTATGTGGCGGAAGGGATTGAGCATTTGGCGGATTTATTGAAGGAATACCATCATATTTCCGTGCAGCTAGAGCAGTATTACAGTGATCAGACGTTAAATCAGCTTGCCCAAATTCAAGCGAAATTGGAACACGCTAACGGTTGGCAATTTGAAAATAAAATCAATGAAGTGTTACAAAAATTGGA
This sequence comes from Aggregatibacter sp. oral taxon 513, assembly GCF_018128305.1. Lineage (NCBI taxonomy): Bacteria > Pseudomonadati > Pseudomonadota > Gammaproteobacteria > Pasteurellales > Pasteurellaceae > Aggregatibacter > Aggregatibacter sp. oral taxon 513. The sequence continues at coordinate 1,142,646 of NZ_CP072381.1, read as the reverse complement.
ATTAAATCCGAATACTAAGCTTGCTGATTTATCCGGTGGTTGGTTGCGTAAAGCTGCTTTGGCGCGTGCCTTGGTGTGTAATCCGGATGTACTGTTGTTGGATGAGCCGACTAACCACTTGGACGTGGATGCCATCGAATGGCTAGAAAATTTCCTGATGGAATTTGGCGGGAGCATCGTGTTTATTTCCCATGACCGTTCTTTTATTCGCAAAATGGCGACCCGCATCGTGGATTTAGATCGCGGCAAATTGGTTTCTTACCCCGGCAACTATGATTTATACCTTACCGCGAAAGAAGAAAACTTGCGGGTAGAAGCGTTACAAAATGAGCTGTTTGATAAACGCTTAGCGCAAGAAGAGGTTTGGATTCGCCAAGGCATTAAAGCCCGTCGCACCCGTAATGAAGGACGCGTGCGCGCGTTAAAAGCCATGCGCGAAGAACGTCGCCAACGTCGTGACGTGATGGGCACCGCAAAATTGCAATTAGACACGTCTAGCCGCTCCGGCAAAATCGTGTTTGAAATGGAAAACGTCAGTTACGACATTGACGGCAAACAATTACTTAACGATTTTAGTACCACCATTTTACGCGGCGACAAAATCGCTTTAGTCGGCCCGAACGGGTGTGGTAAAACCACCTTTATCAAATTGCTGCTCGGTGAAATTCAACCCACAAGCGGTTCTATTCGTTGTGGTACTAAATTGGAGATTGCCTATTTTGACCAATACCGTGCTGATCTTGATCCGGAAAAATCCGTGATGGATAACGTTGCCGATGGCAAGCAGGACGTGGAAGTCAACGGCATCAAACGCCATGTGTTGGGCTATTTGCAAGATTTCTTGTTCCCACCGAAACGCGCCATGACGCCGGTAAAAGCCCTTTCCGGTGGTGAACGTAACCGCTTGTTATTGGCAAAATTATTATTGAAACCGAATAATTTATTGATTCTCGATGAACCGACTAACGACTTGGACGTAGAAACCTTAGAGCTTTTGGAGGAAATCCTCACCGATTACCAAGGCACATTGCTCATCGTCAGCCACGACCGTCAATTCATCGACAACACTGCAACGGAATGTTACATCTTTGAAGGCAAAGGCGTGTTGAACAAATACGTTGGTGGCTTCTTCGATGCCAAACAGCAACAAGCCAATTATTTCGCTCAAAAAACTGAACAGAATGCAGAGAAACAGAAAAAAGTTGAGCCGAAAAAAGAAGAAAGTGCGGTGGAAAATAAATCGGTTTCCAATAAACCCAAATCCGTCAAACTTTCTTACAAAGAACAGCGTGAACTGGAACAACTTCCGCAACTGTTGGAAGATTTAGAAGAAAAAATCACCGCACTTCAAACCGAAATCGGTGACCCGAATTTCTTCCAACAATCTCACGATGTGACGGATGCCAAGCTGAAAGCCTTGGCTGACGCCGAAGTCGAACTGGAAACGGCATTTATGCGTTGGGAAGCATTGGAAGAGAAGAAAAATTTGGCGGAAGGGAAGTAGTTAAATTGTTTGGTATGAAATAAAAAAGTGCGGTGAATTTTTACCGCACTTTTTTTGTTAAATCAGGTTACTAATAAAAATTACCAAAATAATAAACGGCACGACAAATTTCACATAGTTAAACCAAATGTTGGTAAAGAGAGAATTTGGTGTCGGAGAGAGTTCTTTTTTCGCTTCGTCTTTTAGCACGAAACCAACGAAAAGGGCGCAACCAAGTGCGGTTAACATAAACAGAATATTGCCGCTGACAAAATCAAAGGCATCGAAAATGCTTTTACCGAAGAAGGTCACGTCTTTCCACAGATTGTCGCCGAGAATTGCCGGTACGTTGCCTAAAAGGAAGATACCGCCCAAGGTCAAGATAATGGCTTTGCTACGACGCATTCTGAGTTTTTCTTGCAGGGCTGTGATAATCACTTCGTAAATGGTAATAGATGTCGTTAAAGCGGCGATAAGCAATAAGCCGAAGAAGATAATTGCAAAGAATTTACCTGCCCATAAATGGGAGAACACAATCGGCAAACTTTGGAACACTAAGGTTGGGCCTGCATTTGGTTCAATACCGAAGGTAAACAAGGATGGGAAGATCATAAAGCCGGCTAACACGGCGATAATGGTGTTACTGAAGCCGGTGATAACGGCGGTTTGGATTAAATTTTCTTCTTTATTTAAGTAACTGGATAGGGTGATTAATACGCCAAAACCCAGACTTAATGCGAAGAAAACTTGACCTAATACAAAAATAAATAATTCCGCGGTGATTTTAGAGAAATCCGGTTTGAGGTAGAACGTAATCCCTTCCATGGCGCCCGGTAAGGTCACGTTACGAATGACCATACCGATTAAGAAAATAAACAACAATGGCATTAAGTATTTCACTGAGCGCTCGATACCACCGATAATGCCTTTTGCCAAAATAATGTAATTCACCAATACGAAAAGTGCGGTGTAAATGATGATTTCAACCGGACTGTTACTGATGTGTAAATCGTAGAAATCTTTAGCTACATCTTTGGTGATCGGCACAGAAATATCGAGAGTACCGCTGATGAGATTGATGATATAGGTAATTACCCAGCCGCCAAGCACCATGTAATAAGCCATGATCCCAAATGCTCCCAATAAGCCCATGTAGCCGATGATTTTCCAGTATTTTGAAATGCCTTTACCTTTATCAAGGATCTTGTCACCGAAGGCATCGATGGAGTTAACACGTAAACGACGGCCGATGACGTTTTCTACTAAAATCATCGGGATCCCAATTAAAATCATGGCTAAACAGAACAGCATGACATAGGCACCACCGCCGTGTTCTCCCACTAAATAAGGAAAGCGCCATGTTGCGCCAAAGCCTACGGTTGCACCGGCAACGGTAAGTACATAAGTTAAGCGACTGGACCAAGTTTGTCTTTCTGATTTTGTTGTCATAAGTTTTCCTGTATTTTTAATATTCTGTTTTATTTTTATATTCACATAAATCTTCAATCATGCACGCACCACAACGAGGTTTACGGGCGACACAGGTGTAACGTCCGTGCAAGATTAACCAATGGTGGACATCCACTTTAAATTCGGCGGGCACGACTTTAATCAATTTTTCTTCGACTTTCACCACATCTTTGCCGGGAGCAAACGCCGTACGATTGCAGACGCGAAAAATATGGGTATCCACGGCGATAGTCGGGTGTCCAAATGCGGTGTTTAACACGACATTCGCGGTTTTTCTTCCCACGCCGGCAAGTGCTTCTAACGCTTCGCGATCTTCCGGGACTTCGCCGTTATGTTTTTCAATTAAGTCACGGCAGGTTTTAATGATATTTTCTGCTTTGCTATTAAATAAGCCGATAGTTTTAATGTATTCCTTTAAACCATCTACGCCTAAAGCCAAAATCGCTTGTGGCGTATTGGCGACAGGAAACAGCTTATCCGTCGCTTTATTCACCCCTTTATCGGTGGCTTGTGCCGACAAAATCACCGCAATTAATAATTCAAAGGGCGAGCTGAAATTCAGTTCCGTTGTTGGGTGCGGGTTTGCCGCACGCAGACGTTTTAGAATCTCAATTCTTTTTTCTTTATTCATACTTTTCCTTCTACTTTTTTGCTTGTGCAAAAAAGTAGCAAAAAACACACCCCAAGCTAATTTGCTTGTCTGAGCTTGGTGAGAATTTTCCTTACGGAAAATTTAGAACTCGCAACTAGGTTGCTCAAACAAGCTAAATTTTCCTAAAAATTCTCAGTCGCTCAGGCAAATTAGATGGGGACGAATTATCTGAGCATTATTTATTTTTAAACTACTTTTTTGTATCTATGATATTTTTTAACGCTAATAGCAATGCTAAACCGATAAATGCACCGGGAGGCAAAATTGCCAGTAGCAGATTACTGTCGCTATGGAAAAACTCAATTCGCATAAATGCAGCCCAATCGCCTAGCAGATTTTCAATGCCGTCAAACAGGGTGCCGTTGCCGATAATTTCACGGATAGCACCGAGAGCGACCAAACCAAGCAACATGCCCAATCCCATAGAAAAACCATCCCATGCAGAATGGGCTATGCTGTTTTTAGAGGCGAAAGCCTCCGCACGACCGATTACAATACAGTTGGTGACGATAAGCGGAATGAAAATACCGAGCGATTGATAAAGTTCGTAAGTATAAGCGTTCATCAATAATTGCACCACCGTTACTGTGCTGGCGATGATCATGACATAAATCGGAATACGAATTGCATTTGGAATGTGTTTACGGAATACGGAAACCACCGTGTTGGTACAAGTAAGCACCAGCATAGTGGCTAAACCTAAACCCAGAGCATTAGTGACGGAGTTGGAGACTGCCAATAATGGACACAAGCCAAGCAGTTGCACCACCGTGGAGTTATTGGTCCAAATGCCCTGAATGAAGATTGTTTTCCAAATGTTGTTTTTATCTGAAATATTCACCGCACTTTGAGTGTCATTTGCTTGTGAGGTTTCTACGGTCTCATTTAATTTATCCATTATTCTTTCTCTTTCGGCAAGTTGTCCAACATGGCAAGTGCCGCGCGTTTTACTTGGTTGACAACGGCACGCGGCGTAATCGTGGCGCCGGCAAATTGATCGAATTTCCCACCATCTTTTTTTACCGCCCATTCTGCCGCTTTCTCTTGGCTGATGATTTGATGATCAAAACTCAAAATCCAATTGGAAATGCGCGTTTCGATTTTATCGCCTAAACCCGGTGTTTCATGATGTTCTGTAATTCGCACACCAAGCACTTCACCGTCCGGTTTCATGCCGACTAAAATACGAATATCACCGGAGTAACCGTCATGTGCCACGCTTTCAAAAGCATAAGCGGTGATTTTGCCGTCTTTTTTGGCTGTACAGATTTTTTGAATCGCGACATTTTGCAATGCGTCGATTTTCGGTACATCACAATCTTGTGTTAAATCGTTAGTAAAGTAGTCCTGTGGAATTACTTGCAATAACAACGCCCGTTGTTGCTCTTGCATTGCTTGAGCGATTTTATCTTTAGTTAAAAAATAAACCCCACTGGATATTGCCGTGCAACAAAATGCCACGAATGCCAACAACATAGCGGATTTTGAAGTAACTTTAATGGTTTGCATGGCGAAGTCCTTATTTCCGATGGCCGGCAACGCGCGGACGGGTATAGTGGTCAATTAATGGCACACAAATGTTACTGAGTAAAATAGCGAATGCGACACCGTCAGGATAATTGCCGTAAAAACGGATTAAATATAGTAAGCTCCCCACGAGAACACCAAATACCAGTTTGCCTCGTGGCGTAATAGAGGCGGTAACAGGATCGGTGGCGATAAAAAATGCACCGAACATCATGGCACCGCTGAATAACTGTCCCGGTACGGTTAAGTGTGCACCATTGCCGAAGAGTTCGGTGAGCAAGCTCAATAGCGTAAAACTGCCTAGCATCGCCACCGGAATTTGCCAGTGAATCACCTTTTTCAGTATTAAAAAGATGCCGCCCAGTAAAAAGGCTAGGTTAATTTGCCACCAACCTTGTGCGAAGTCCCAACCGTTTTGCGTGAAAATCGGTAAGTTAGTCAATTCATAAAATGCCACTTCGGAACATATCGCATCGGTTATGCAGGAACTAGCAGAAGAATAAAAGGTTCGTACGGTATCTAACGGTGTTGCTTGCGTAATGCCGTCAATGGACGCCGTTAATTGATGAAGACTAAAACCGTCGGAAGTCAGTCCGGAGAAAATCAACAATGCCGCATCATGAAAGGTCGGCGGCTCCGCCAATAACGCAATGGGCGGCATCCAAGTGGTCATTTGTAATGGGAACGATACGAGCAGCACCACATACCCCACCATGGCAGGGTTAAACGGATTCTGTCCCAAACCACCATAAACATGCTTGCCGAGAATCACCGCACAAAATGTGCCAATAAGAATAATCCAATAAGGTGCATAAGGCGGAATCGCCACAGCAAGAATCAGTGCGGTTAAAATGACGCTAAAATCAGAAATATCGCTCAGAGCCGGTCTTTTGCGTAATAGCGAGACGCTCCATTCCAGTAATAACGCCAGTCCGATGGCTAATGCGGATTGAATCAATACGCCAAATCCAAAATAATAAATTTGCAAAATGATTGCCGGAATCATGGCGAGAATCACCCAAAACATCACGCGCGCCGTGAGTTTGCCTGAATGGGTGTGAGGTGAACTGATCATCTTAAACATGTATATTCCTTAATCCTGTTCATTTTGTTGTGCCTGTTGAGCGGCTTTTTTCGCTTTGGCACGTGCGATAGCAGCGGCAATGGCAGCTTTGCGCGGATCCGTTTCCACAGGTTTTTCATTTGAAATTTGAACCGCACTTTGTGCTGTTTCAGGTTCGGTAGAGGTTACGAGTTCCCCTTGCTGAGCGGCTTTCTTCGCTTTAGCACGTGCGATAGCAGCGGCAATGGCAGCTTTGCGCGGATCCGTTTCCACAGGTTTTTCATCTGAAATTTGAACCGCACTTTGGGCTGTTGCCGGTTCGGTAGAGGCTACGGTTTCTCCTTGCTGAGCGGCTTTCTTCGCTTTAGCACGTGCGAGTGCGGCAGCAATCGCAGCTTTGCGTGGATCCGTTTCTGCTGATTTTTCATCTGGAATTTGAACCGCACTTTGGTCTGTTGCCGGTTCGGTAGAGGTTACGGCTTCTGCTTGCTGCGCCGCTTTTTTCGCTTTGGCACGCGCGAGTGCGGCAGCAATCGCAGCTTTGCGTGGATCAGTTTCCACTGGATTTTCATCTGGAATTTGAACCGCACTTTGGACTGTTGTCTGTTCGGTAGAGGTTGCGGTTTCCCCTTGCTGCGCCGCTTTTTTCGCTTTAGCACGTGCGAGTGCGGCGGCAATCGCAGCTTTGCGCGGATCCGTTTCTGCCGGATTTTCATCTGAAATTTTAACCGCATTTTGTGCTGTTGCCGGTTCGGCAGACGCTACGGTTTCCGCTTGACGAGCTAATCGGCGAGCCTTGCGTTGTGCCATGATGTCGCTATTGTCAGGCTGAATATGGCCTTTTTCATCAATAAGGGTTTTTTGCTCAATTTGCGCATTTTCTGCAGACTCGGCTTTTTTCGCTTTTAAACGTTCTAAGGCAGCAGCGACCGGATCGACGCCTTTTTGCTGTGCTAATTCTTCACGGCGTGCTGCAGCGGCTCGTTGAGAACGCGCTTTGCGCTCTTGTTCTTCCCGTTCTAGGCGGGCTTGGCGTTGTTCAAAACGGATCTTCGCTTCTTCTGCTAATTTTGCTTTATGTTTAATTTCCCAAATTTTGGCTTTTTCTTGGCGGAAATATTGAATAAGCGGAATGTGGCTTGGGCAAACGTAGGCGCACACACCACATTCAATACAGTCTTTGAGAGAATATTCTTCCGATTTTTCGTGATTTTCGCTTCGCGCAAACCAATAGAGTTGCTGCGGCATCAGTTTTACCGGGCAAGCGTCGGAACAGGCTGAACAACGGATACAGTTTTTTTCCGGTTCCGGTGGCGCATATTCAAAATGATCCGGTGCCAATAAGCAGTTTGCTACTTTGGTCATCGGCGCATTTAAGTCAGGTAGAATCACGCCCATCATTGGACCGCCCATGAAGACCGGGAAGCGGTTGTCATATTGGTAGCCAGTTTCGCGCAATAAATGCGAAATTGGGGTACCGAAGCGTGCCCAATAATTGCCTTTATTAGGAATTTTATCGCCGGTGAGGGTAACAACGCGCTCAATTAATGGCTCATCATCAAGTACAGCTCGTTTAATGGCAAAGGCGGTTCCCACGTTTTGCATGAGTACACCAATGCTATAAGAACGTTGTCCGCTTGGTACTTCCATGCCGGTCAGCACTTGAATGAGTTGTTTTGCTGCGCCGGAAGGGTATTTGGTCGGAATGACGCGGATTTCAATATCATTAGCGCCATGTAACGCACGTTCTAAGGCAGATACGGCTTCAAGTTTATTGTCTTCTATGGCGATAACGACTTTTTCAGGGCGCAAAATATAACGCAAAATACGCACGCCCTCGATGATTTCATCGGCGTAATCGCGCATTAAGCGATCATCGCAGGTGATGTAGGGTTCACATTCTGCGCCATTAATAATCAACAGTTTAACTTGTTTTTCAGCAGAGTGAATTTTGGCGGCTGTCGGGAATACCGCGCCACCCAAGCCGGCAATACCTGCTTGATAAATTTTTTCAATCAGCTGTTCCCGAGTTTTGGTGAAAAAATCCTCGATTGGCATTTGTGGTCGCCATTGATCCAAGCCGTCTGCTTGAATATGTACGCAGGTTTCTGTCAATCCGGATGGGTGTGCTGCGACATAAGGCTCTACGGCAATGACCGTACCGGAGGTTGGTGCATGAACAGGTAAGGTGCGCCAGCCATCGCCTTGTGTCAGAGGTTGTCCTTTGAGAACCAGATCCCCAGGTTTTACCAACAGGTTTCCTGCAGTACCGGCGTGTTGTTTTAGCGGGACATAAAAATTATCGGGCAGAGGGAGCGTGCGAATAGGCGTGCCGTTAGATTGGGATTTCATATCCGGTGGATGAATGCCGCCGTCAAATTCCCAAAGTTTGCCACTGTTGAAACGTGTTAATACATCCGCCATTTATTTCCCCACAATGATTTTCTTTTCAACCGATGTGGTATCAACAATCGGAATCACTAAATTAGGATCGAATTTCCAATCCCAAGTATCAATATTTTTTTCGACTTTAATCATGGAAATACAGCTCGTTGGGCAAGGCTCAACACAAAGCTCGCAACCGGTACATAAATCAGGAATGATGGTATGCATGAGTTTATTGCTACCGATAATGGCATCCACCGGACAAGCCTGAATACATTTGGTACAGCCGATACACATATTCTCGTCAATAAAGGCGACTTTCGGTGTAGGATCTTCTGCTAAATCGTCTGTTTCCGGTGGTTCAACACCAAGGAGTTCGGCAATTTTAATGACAGTTGGTCTGCCGCCTGGAATACATTTCGTAATCACATCCCCATTGGCAATAGCTTCTGCGTAGGGTTTGCAACCGGGATAGCCACATTGTCCACATTGGCTTTGCGGTAAAATCGCATCGATTTTTTCGACAATAGGATCCGCTTCGACTTTCAGTTTTACGGATGCAAAGCCCAAAATAGCGCCGAAAATCAGCGCCAATACAACAATGGCAATGAGAACATAATAGAAAGTCGCCATTATAGTTTCACCAATCCGGTAAAGCCCATGAAGGCGAGAGACATTAAGCCTGCCGTAATCAAGGCGATAGATGCGCCGCGAAATGGCATCGGTACATCAGCGGCAACCAGACGTTCACGCAATGCGGCAAATAAGACTAAAACTAAGGCAAAACCGGCAGAGGCACCAAAGCCATAAGCCACCGATTCCGTTAAATTATGCGCAAGATTCACGTTTAACAGCGCCACGCCAAGCACGGCACAGTTGGTGGTAATGAGCGGTAGGAAAATCCCTAATAAACGATATAACATTGGGCTGGTTTTATTGATCACCATTTCGGTGAATTGCACCACCACGGCAATCACTAAAATAAAGACGAGTGTCCGTAAAAAAGTTGCGTTCAATGGCGCGAGAATATAATTATCCACCAAATAGGAACAAAGCGCCGCCACTGTCAGCACAAAGGTTGTTGCCAAGCCCATGCCGATAGCGGTTTCGATTTTTTTTGAGACGCCCATAAAAGGGCAGAGTCCAAGGAATTTCACCAACACGAAGTTATTAATCAATGCCGTGCTGATGATCAGTAGAATGTAATGTGTCATAGCGTTCAATTCGTTCGTATAAGCGGTGTATTATCGCCATTTATGGGCTTAAGAACAATAAAAAATTGGGAGAAATTCTAGCAAAAACCACCGCACTTTTTTATACGTCGAAAAGCGTATTTTGGAAAAGTGCGGTGGAAAATTCGAGAGATTTTATTTAACGGTGATTTCTTTCTGGAGGAATTGAGCAAGATCAGGATGTTCAAACTGAAACCCTTGAGCTAGCAAATGTTGTGGTACGAGATTTTGACTGTCGAGTAATAAATTTGCACGTTCGCCGAGTAACATTTTCAACATAAACGCCGGAGCGGTTGCCATGTGAGGGCGGCGTAAGGTTTCACCTAATAACACATTAAATTCGGCGTTACGTATGGCATGTGGTGCAACAAAATTAAATGCGCCCCGGCAATCGGCATTTTCCAATAAAAATAAAATGCCACGTACCATATCCTCTAAGGCAATCCAACTCCAGAACTGTTTGCCGGAACCCAGTTTTCCACCTAGTCCACAACGATATAACGGCAACATTTTTGCCAATGCACCACCTTGTGTGCCGAGTACCATGCCGGTGCGTATGAGGCATACTCGCGTGTTGGCTTTTAAGGCTGCGGCTTCCCACTGTTGACATAAGCGGGCAGCAAAATGATTTGCCGGGGGCGTATTTTCATCAATAAGTTGTTCGCCACAATCACCGTAATAACCTGTGGCGGAACCGGAAATAAAACAGTGTGGCGGATCGTCGCTACGATTTATCAGGTGTGTCAGTTTTTCGGTTAATGAAATGCGGCTAGATTCTAACCGCTCTTTTTGTGTGGTTGTCCAGCGACGAGAAAATATTGGTTCTCCTGCTAAATTAATGATCGCATCGAATTGATTAAAATGCTGAAAGTAATCCAATGTATTAATGAATTCAATGGGATAGGGGAGTTGTTGTTTGGCTTTTGCCGGATGGCGCACCAAGGCGGTAATTTGATGATTTTTCGCCAATAATGAAGGAATCAAGGCGCTTCCGATAAAACCAGTGGCGCCAGTAAGGAGAATTTTCATACAGTTTTTCTGTTTTTGTCGCACTTAAAGGGTATTTTCGAATAACTCTTGAATACGCAACATTAAGTTATTGATGTCGGTTTCTTTGGTTGGTGTCACAAAAATGGTGTCATCGCCGGCAATGTTGCCCAAAATGCCTTCCATTTTACTCACGGAATCCAGCAGACGCGCGATAAGTTGTGCTGCGCCCGGTGTTGTCCGAATGACGATAAGCATATTGTTATGATCAATGTCTAATACTAAATCTTTTAAGGAACTCCGCGTATTTGGCACGCTTAACTCACTTGGCAAGCAATAGACCATTTCCATACGGGTATTACGGGTGCGAACCGCCCCAAATTTACTGAGCATACGGGAGACTTTCGATTGATTAACTGTGCTAAATCCCATTTTATGTAATTCGGTGACAATTTCACTTTGTGAACCGTATTTTTCTTGGCGCAATAAATCTTTGAATGCTTTTGTCAGGTTATCTGGATTTTCGTTTAACATGAGCCTTTCTCTTATCAGATTAAAGTGGCTGAATTTTGCATAAAAATAGCGTTTTTAGCAAATAAATATTTACTTTATAAGGTGAAAGTGCGGTGGAAATTTAAGGCGTTTTTTATGACCTTTTTTACGGGGAAAAAGAAAAAATTTGAGTTAGATCGCACATTTGAATTTGTCTGTTTGAATTTAAACGTTGGTAGGCGTACAATTTTTACAAATTTTTAACTACCCATTTCTTACTACATGAGGAGAATGAAATGAAAGTTGCAGTTTTAGGTGCCGCAGGCGGTATCGGTCAAGCATTAGCATTATTGCTGAAACTACAGTTGCCGGCAGGTTCCGAGCTATCACTTTATGATATTGCACCGGTAACCCCGGGCGTTGCTGTGGATATCAGCCACATTCCGACCGCGGTTAAAGTGGAAGGTTTTGCCGGTGAAGATCCGACACCTGCATTAAAAGGCGCGGATGTCGTGCTAATTTCTGCCGGCGTAGCACGTAAACCGGGAATGGATCGCTCAGATCTATTCAACATTAACGCAGGCATCGTACGTAACTTAGTTGAAAAAGTCGCTGTGACCTGTCCGAAAGCATGCATTGGGATCATTACCAACCCGGTAAATACGACTGTTGCGATTGCAGCAGAAGTCTTGAAAAAAGCCGGTGTTTATGACAAACGTAAATTATTTGGCGTGACCACATTAGACGTGCTTCGTTCTGAAACCTTTGTTGCCGAATTAAAAGGCTTAAACGTTTATCGTACAACCGTGCCGGTGATTGGCGGACACTCCGGCGTGACCATTCTTCCTTTATTATCTCAAGTGCCATACGCTGAATGGAAAGAGGAAGAAATCGAGCCGTTAACTAAACGTATTCAAAACGCCGGTACTGAAGTGGTGAATGCTAAAGCCGGTGGCGGTTCTGCAACCTTATCCATGGCTCAAGCTGCGGCACGTTTTGCAAATGCGGTAGTACGCGGATTACAAGGCGAAACGGTGATTGAATGTAGCTATGTCGAAGGCGATGGTAAATATGCTCGCTTCTTTGCTCAACCGGTTCGTTTTGGTAAAGAAGGTGTAGAAGAAATTCTGCCAATCGGTAAACTTAGCGCGTTTGAGCAACAAGCGTTGGACGCTATGTTACCGACATTGCGTGCAGATATTGAATTAGGCGAAAAATTCGTTAATCCATAATTCAACTAAAAATCCCCGTAGCCCTAAGGTTATGGGGATTTTTTTATCGGATATAAATGAAAAGTGCGGTCAAATTTGACCGCACTTTTATCCTTTGGAAAGCAGAAATTAATCTACTTTCACAATCCAACCTTCTGGTGCTTCTACGTCACCGAACTGGATGCCGGTAAGTTCTTCGTAAAGGCGTTTAGTGATTGGACCCACGTCAGTTTCTGAATAGAAAACGTGGAAGTCATCGCCATATTGAATGCCACCGATAGGTGAAATAACAGCAGCCGTTCCGCAAGCACCCGCTTCGGCGAATTGGTCTAATTCATTGATATAGACATCGCCTTCAATGGTTTCCATGCCTAAGCGTTCTTTTGCCAAATAGAGCAGTGAGTATTTGGTGATACTTGGCAAAATGGATGGCGAAAGTGGCGTGATGAATTTGTTATCGCGCGTAATGCCGAAAAAGTTTGCCGCGCCCACTTCTTCAATTTTGGTATGGGTTTTCGGATCAAGATAAATGGCATCGGCAAATTTGCGTTCAGCGGCAAGTTCGTGTGGTAATAAGCTTGCCGCATAGTTTCCGCCCACTTTGACGCCACCGGTACCATGCGGTGCAGCGCGGTCATAATCGGTTACCAAGAAATTAGACGGTTTCATACCACCTTTGAAATAGGCGCCTACTGGGCAACAGAAAATGGAGAAAATGTATTCTGGTGCGGGGCGTACGCCGATGTTTTCACCGACACCGATAACGAATGGACGAAGATAAAGTGTGGCCCCGCTACCATATGGAGCGAGCCATTTTTCGTTGGCTTTAACCACTTCTTTACAGGCGCGGATAAATAATTCTGTCGGCACTTGTGGCATTAACAGGCGATCGCAGGTGTTTTGCATACGTTTCGCATTTTGATCCGGACGGAAAAGGTTGATTGAACCGTCTTTGCAACGGTAGGCTTTTAATCCCTCGAAACATTGTTGTCCGTAATGCAGCGCGGTGGAACCTTCGTGAATGTGCAATGTGCTGTCGGTGGTTAATTCACCATTGTCCCATTTGCCGTCTTTCCAATGAGCGATAAAGCGATAATCTGTTTTGATATAACTGAATCCGAGATTTTTCCAATCAAGTAAGTCTGACATGGTTTTTCCTTAATATAGATTGCGATTTAAGTCGTTTTTAATCTACACCATTCCATCAGGATTGAAAATATTTTAGTCGTAAAAACAAATGAAAAGTTTAAGTGGGAAGACTCTCGTTTGGGGGAGAGGAATAGGGCAGGAAATAACAGCAGAACTATGTTAAAATCGCCCATAAAAAACACCGCTCTTTTGGGAGCGGTGTCTGGCGAAAATGCCGAATATACAGGAAATGAAAAGAAAAAGTAACTTTCGTTACTTTGGTTTGGAAAAACCAAACAATATGCAAACACAACATCATACTTAATTCGAAAATCTTAACGGTTAAGAAATTGTGACTTAAGTATGGTTTCATTTTAAGTAGAATAAGTATAACGGGCAAAAGAGATTTTTTTATTAGATTGATAAAAAAAAGTAATCTGATTTAAATTTTTTCTAAGAAATGAATCATTGGGAAATAACATGTATAAACGTTTGCCACCTTTAAATTCGCTAAAAGCATTTGAGTCAGCCGCGAGATTTTTAAGTTTTACGAAAGCGGCGGATGAATTATTTGTGACGCAAGCAGCGATTAGCCATCAAATAAAAATTTTGGAAGATTTCTTAGGCGTTACGTTATTTAAACGTAAAAATCGTGCGCTGGAATTAACGGATTTTGGCAAAGCCTACTATGCGGACATCACCAAAATTCTGCACCGTTTAGCGGAGGCGACAGATAAATTATTCGCCTTAAAAAATGATAAGCATTTAACTATCAGCGTGCCACAAACCTTCGGTATTCAATGGTTGGTGCCACGTTTAAGCGAATTTAATAAATTATATCCCGACATTGAAGTACGTTTAAAAGGCGTCGATCAAGATGAAGGCTTGCTTAGCCAAGACATTGATATTGCGATTTATTACGGCAAAGGCAACTGGGATAACTTACAAGTGGATCGTTTGGTGGAAGAGGATTTACTGGTGCTTGCCGCACCGAAATTATTGGCACAAAAACCGATTCATCAGCCACAGGATTTAAAACATCATACGTTGTTGCATATTCATGCTCGCGATAATTGGCAACATATGGCAAATTATTTGGCATTGGAAGAATTGAATATTCAGCAAGGCCCAATCTTTAGTCATACGTTCATGGCGTTGCAAGCGGCAATTCATGAACAAGGCATCGTGCTTGCCAATCGTATTTTAGCGCAACAAGAGTTGGACAACGGCAATTTACAACCGGTATTTGATACCCATTTGCGGGATCCGAAATCCTTTTACGTGGTCAATCATTTAGATAACAGCAATGATGAGCGCATTGTGGCGTTCCGTTCCTGGATTATTCAAACCATTAATCAAGAAGAAAATAAACAAGAAAATGAATAAGTTGGCATTATATTGTCGAATGGGATTTGAGCGCGAGTTGGCGGCGGAAATCACCGATAAAGCAGCAGAAAAAGGCGTCTTTGGCTTCGCCCGTGTGACCGAAAACAGCGGCTATGTAATTTTTGAATGTTATCAGCCCGGTGAAGCGGATTTATTGGCACGAGAATTGCCCTTTCAACAGCTGATTTTTGCACGTCAAATGATCGTGGTTTCCGATTTACTGACGGATTTACCGCAGCAGGATCGTATTACTCCGATTCTTCAACAATATCATCAGATTGCAGAGACCATTCCATTAACAAACAGCAATGAATTATGGGTAGAAACCGCCGATACGAACGAAGCGAAGGAATTGCTTGGATTTTGCCGTAAATTCACGGTGCCACTGCGCCAAGCGTTGAAAAAACAAGGCTGGCTAAATGCAAAAAGTAACTTAAAGAGCGGTCTGACATTGCATGTTTTTTTCTTACAAAATAATACTTGTTATGTGGGCTACTCTTACAATCACAATCATTCCGCCCATTTAATGGGCATTCAACGCCTAAAATTCCCTGCCGATGCACCAAGTCGCTCTACATTAAAATTGGAAGAGGCGATTTTGAGTTTTATTCCACGCCAAAAAGAAGCGGAATTGCTTAACGAAACCATGTATGCCGTGGATCTCGGCGCTTGCCCGGGCGGTTGGACATATCAGTTAGTGAAACGTGGATTGTTTGTGTATGCGGTGGATCACGGCAAAATGGCAGCCAGTTTGCATGATACGGGGCGTATTGAGCATTGTGCGGAAGACGGTTTTAAGTTTCAGCCGCCGAAACGACGTAAAATTGATTGGCTAGTGTGCGACATGGTAGAGCAGCCAAGCCGAATTGCCGAGTTAATGGTGAAATGGCTGTTGAATGGTTGGTGTCACAGCATGATCTTTAATTTGAAGCTGCCGATGAAAAAACGCTATGCGGAAGTACAACAATGTCTGCAATTCATTGCGGATAAATTGTCCCAACAAGGGTTAAAATTCCAGTTACAGGCAAAACACCTGTATCACGATCGAGAAGAAATCACGGTTTACTTGCGTTTGCTATAAACGATTAGCGTGAAGTAAAACTTAAAAATTTTTGTTTTTTATACCGCACTTTGTGCAAATAATTTGTAAAATAACCGCGCTATTTACGCCAAAGTGCAGTTGTTTTTTTCGCTATTTATGATGGGAGACAAGTATGCGTTGTCCTTTTTGTTCGACAGAAGAAACCAAAGTGATTGACAGTCGTTTGGTTTCTGACGGTTTTCAGGTACGCCGCCGTAGAGAGTGCGGTCAGTGTCACGAGCGTTTTACGACCTTTGAAACGGCTGAACTAATTGTGCCGAAAGTAATTAAAAATAACGGCAATCGTGAGCCGTTTAATGAAGATAAATTACGTCGAGGCATTCAACATGCCTTGGAAAAACGCCCTGTGAGTGCTGACGATGTGGAAAAAGCCATTAGCCGTATTATTCACAAATTGCGCGCGACCGGTGAGCGCGAAGTGCCGAGTAAATTAGTGGGCACATTAGTGATGGAAGAATTAAAGAATTTAGATAAAGTGGCGTATATCCGTTTTGCCTCCGTCTATTTGAGTTTTGATAACATCAACGAATTTAGCCAGGAAATCGAAAACTTAAAGGATCATTGATGAACAAACCATTTAGCCCAAAAGATGTTGCTTTTATGCAACTGGCGCTTGATTTAGCCAAACAGGGCGAGTTCACCACAACGCCAAATCCTTCCGTGGGCTGTGTTTTGGTGAAAGATGGCAAGGTGGTCGGCAAAGGATTTCATGCGAAAGCCGGTGAGCCGCATGCGGAAGTGATGGCATTACGTGAAACCGGTGAAAATGCCCGTGGTGCAACAGCTTATGTCACCTTAGAGCCCTGTTCTCATTTTGGGCGTACGCCGCCTTGTGCGAAAGGCTTGGTTGAAGCCGGCGTGAGTAAAGTGATTGCGGCGATGTGCGATCCGAACCCACAAGTGTCGGGCAAAGGGTTACAGATTTTAAGCGATGCAGGCATTGAAAGTGCGGCGGGATTATTGGAAGAAAAAGCCGAACTGTTGAACAAAGGCTTTTTAAAACGCATGCGTACCGGCAAGCCTTTCGTGCAGTTAAAACTGGCCATGAGTATTGATGGCAAAACCGCTATGGCAAGTGGCGAAAGCAAATGGATTACCGGCGCACAGGCAAGGGCGGATGTACAGCAATATCGCGCCAAGGCTTCTGCGATCTTATCGACTTCACAAACCGTGCTGGCGGATGATCCAAGTTTAAATGTACGTTGGGAAGAATTACCGCCTAACGTAAAAGCTGACTATCCACAAGAAAAATTACGCCAACCGGTGCGTGTCATTTTGGATTCTAGCCATAAAGTGCGGTCGGATTTTAAGGTGTTTTCAACGGAATCACCGGTTTGGTTGGTCGGCGAAGATGGTTATCCCCTTGCAGGCTTTCCGGTCTTTACCGAGTACTTACAATTAGACCGAAATCAAGGTGAAACTCGTTTGCAAGCCTTGATGTCGGCATTAGGCAAACGCCAAATTAACACCCTTTGGGTGGAAGCGGGCGCGACTTTAGCAGGCGCATTAATTGCTGAAAATTTGGTGGATGAACTGATTATTTACATGGCGCCAAAATTGTTAGGCGATCAAGCCAGAGATTTATGCCATTTGCCTAATTTAACGCAACTTGCCGATGCGCCTTTATGGCAACTGCAATCTTGCGAACCTGTTGGCGATGATCTCAAGTTAATTTATATAAGAAAATGAGGAACTGATGTTAAAGAAACTTTTTCATTCGGCGATTATCGGCTTGGCTTCCGCTGCCGTGATTTTGTATGTCATGCCTAAAATCACTGACTCTCAACATGATGTTGCTTCTTACCGTGACGCCGTGCGTATTGCCTCGCCTGCCGTGGTGAATGTTTATAATCAAGCCTTTACTTCCTCTTCCTCTCAGTTTCAAGTGAATAACTTGGGGTCCGGCGTGATCATGTCAAAAGACGGCTATATTTTGACCAACAAACACGTGATTCAAAATGCCGATCAAATTGTGGTGGCATTGCAAAATGGCAACATTTTTGATGCGGCATTAATTGGTTCGGATGCGTTAACGGATTTAGCTGTGTTAAAAATCAAAGCGGATAACTTATCCACGATTCCACAAAATCCAAACCGCCCGGTGCATGTGGGCGATGTGGCGCTGGCCATTGGTAATCCATATAATTTGGGACAAAGTGTGTCGCAAGGGATTGTCAGTGCGGTAGGGCGTAGTGCGGTTGGTGAAGCACTGGGCCGCCAAAACTTTATCCAAACTGACGCATCCATTAACCGAGGTAATTCCGGCGGTGCGTTAATTAATTCTGCTGGTGAGCTATTGGGTATCAGCACGTTGAGTATAGGCAAAACCGCCAATGAAATTGCGGAAGGCTTAAATTTTGCGATTCCCATTGATTTAGCCAATGACGTCATGAAAAAAATTATTCGTGATGGACGTGTCATTCGTGGCTATTTCGGTGTGCAAACGGATATTTTATTTAGCAATGGGCAAGGGGCATCTTCGCAAGGGGTGCTAATCACCAACATTATTCCGAATAGCCCGGCTGCAAAAGCAGGGTTACAGGCAGGCGATATTATTCTGAAAATCAATGAGGTCGAGGCACGTTCGCCGGCAGACATGATGAAACTTATTGCGGATGTGCGTCCGAATACACAGGTTCAGGTTGAAATTTCCCGCTTGGGTCAAGTGTATAAGATTCCTGTGGTTATCGAAGAATATACTTTTAATTAATGGACTGTGGCATGGAACAAATTAAAACCAGTCATTTTTTTGCCTGTTTGGATCGCTTAAGATTGATTCAGCGCTGGTCGCTCATGCGCAATATTGAACGAGAGAATTTGGCGGAACACAGCTTGCAGGTGGCTTTTGTTGCCCATGCATTGGCGCTCATTAAAAACCGTTTTTACGGTGCCCAACTCAACGCGGATCGTATTACCGTGATGGCGATGTATCACGACACCTCGGAAATTTTCACCGGCGATTTGCCTACACCAATCAAATATTTCAATGAAGAGATTACGCACGCCTATAAACAAATTGAAACAGCTGCTGAGTTGCATTTAATGAGTTTATTGCCGGAAGCATTACAAGCCGATTTTTTACCCTACTTGGATACTCAATGTTTTGCAGAGGAAGAAAAGCACATTGTGAAGCAGGCGGATTTAATTTGTGCTTATATTAAGGTGAAATTTGAGCTGGAAAATGGCAATCAGGAATTTAAATCGGCAAAAGTGCGGTTAGAAAAATTGATGGCTCAATGGCAAAGCCCCGAAATGGATTATTTTTTGCAGGTATTTGTGCCGAGTTTCGGTAAATCCATTGATGAAATTACATTGTAAATTTTTTATTGCGTTTCTTACAAAAGTGCGGTGAAAAATCACCGCACTTTTTGTCTTTAGAGATTAATAAAGCGTCGCAATAATCACCTGTTCCGGATCAACAGAAGCCCAAACGGACTGATTGATTTCTACATGTTGATCTTTCGTGAGTGTTGCACAGAATTCGATGTTTGAGCCTTCTAACACTAAAATTGCTTCACCGGCTTCGCCTTTGTCAATAATGGAGGTGACCGTTGCTTTAAATTGATTTGGCAAATTCTCTTGCGGATTGGCGGTAATTTTGACCCATGGTGCTTTAAACATCACCATTACTTCTTTGTCAGATTCAAGTTTTAAACGCACCGCACTTTTTTCAGTGATAGAGACAGTCAGCGGTTTGTCAAAATCTTCTAAAAGAATGTCCACAAAACAGTGAACATCTTCAAATCTTAATGCTTGTACTTTGCCGAAAAATTGGTTTCTGGCACTGGTTTGCAAAGAAAAACGCGCCATGGCAGAGAGCAAACTGTTTAACGGCACTTTTTCATCATGCAAAATATCAAAGGCTTTTTCTTGGGTTTGTTCTAATAAGTCATAGAGTTTTAATAAACGTTGTGCATAAACGGTTAATGCCGTTCCGCCACCATTTCGCCCACCGATATTACGTTCTAACAACGGTTTCGGGCTGATTTGATTCATCGCCTCAAGGTGATCCCAAGCGCTTTTATAACTGACATTGGCATTTTTAGCCGCTTGATTGATAGAACCGCATTTTTCAATTTCTTGTAATAAACGGATGCGTTTAGGATCGGCGAAAAGGGTTTCTTTCAGTTTGATGGTGAGTAAAATTTCTGTTCCGTTCATCGTGTTCCTCAAAATTGCGCTGACGACTATATGCGGCACATCATACTATATTTCTAAAAGAATAAGAATGTTTAACCCTACCTCCGAAAGGTTAGGATATATTTTGTTTTTTAAATAATGGGTTATACACCTTTTATTTCTCTATTTTCGTTGTATAATTTATGCTATATATAATTTATTAACCAACCAAAACGGAGTTTTTACTATGTTTAAATATTCAAAAATCGCTGCCGGTTTAGCGGCGGCTTGTTTAGCATTCTCTCTTTCTGCACAGGCGAAAGTGACTGTGTTTGCTGCTGCTTCCATGACCGATTCATTAAAACAAGTGGCAGAAGATTACAAAAAAGTAAATCCAAAAGAAGAAGTGGTATTTTCTTTTGCTTCCTCTTCAACCTTAGCAAAACAAATTGAAGAAGGTGCACCAGCGGATTTATTTATTTCAGCCAGCACAAAATGGATGAAATACCTTTCAGAAAAAGGGGTAACCGTTAAAGAAACCGAAAAATTATTAGTGGGTAATGAACTGGTTTTAATCTCACAAAAAGACAGCAAATTACAAAACGTTGATATCGCAAAAGGTGAATGGATTAACCAATTAAAAGATGCTTATTTGTCTGTAGGTGACCCTGCACACGTGCCTGCAGGTCAATATGCGGAAGAAGCGTTAACCAAATTAAACTTATGGGATCAAGTCAAAGACAAATTAGCTCGTGCCAAAGACGTGCGTGCGGCATTAGCCTTAGTTGAACGTGGTGAAGCACCTTTAGGTATTGTGTATGCAACTGATGCGAAAGTAAGCAAAGAAGTGAAAGCGATTGGCGTGTTCCCACAAGATTCTTACAAACCGGCGGATTATCCGGTTACGATTTTAAAAGATCACAATAATGCAGAAACGCAAGCATTCTTGAAATACTTAGAATCACCTGAAGCGAAAAAAGTATTTGCGGATTACGGTTTCTCTGTAAAATAAGCAAACCGACTTTGACTCATTAAGCGTAGCCATTGTGCTACGCTTTGTTTATATAGGGAATTGAATTTTGCTTACAGAGTTTCTGGTGTTATTAGGCTTGAGCCCATTAGAAATCGATGCCATTCGCTTGAGTTTGGAAGTCTCCGTCAGCGCTATGGTATGGAGTTTGCCTGTTGCTGTTTTGGTGGCATGGCTTTTGGCACGAAAAGATTTTTATGGCAAATCCATTGTGGGCGGGATTATTCACTTGCCTTTGGTGTTGCCGCCGGTTGTCATTGGTTATCTTTTATTGGTTGCCATGGGACGCAATGGTTTTATCGGCAAGTATTTGTATCAATGGTTTGGATTGACCTTTGGATTTAGCTGGAAAGGGGCTGTATTAGCTTCTGCGGTGGTGGCATTCCCTTTGGTTGTGCGTGCCATTCGCCTTTCCCTTGAAAGTATCGATTTAAAATTAGAGCAGGTCGCCAGAACATTAGGTGCTTCTGCATGGCGGGTATTTTTAACTATCACCTTACCGTTATCTTTACCGGGCATTCTTGCCGGCATTGTGCTCGGTTTTGCGCGTTCTTTAGGGGAATTCGGCGCCACCATCACCTTTGTGTCCAATATTGCCGGCGAAACCCAAACCATTCCCTTGGCCATGTATTCCTTTATTCAAACACCGGGAGCGGAAGAACAAGCGGCCAGATTATGTGTCTTTGCTGTGATTTTATCGCTGATTTCTTTATTGTTATCAGAATGGTTGGCAAAACGTATGCAAAAAAGATTAGGACAAAGCGATGCTGCACATTGATGTAAAAAAACAGTTAGGTACTTTACCCCTAGAAGCGCATTTAGATATTCCATCGCAAGGTGTCACCGCACTTTTTGGTTTGTCAGGTTCGGGGAAATCTTCCCTCATTAATCTTGTCAGCGGATTGATTAATCCGGATGAAGGTGTGATTGCGTTAAATGATCGTGAATTGTTCAATTCGGCAGAAAATGTTTGTGTGCCGATCAATCAGCGCAACATAGGCTATGTTTTTCAGGATGCCCGTTTATTTCCTCATTATACGGTGAATGGCAATTTGCGTTATGGCATGAAAAACACCAGCAAAGATGAATTTAACTATATTGTTGAGTTGCTAGGTATCGGCCATTTGTTAAAACGCTATCCGATAACCTTATCCGGTGGTGAAAAACAACGGGTTGCCATCGGGCGTGCATTATTGACGGATCCGGAAATTTTATTAATGGATGAACCCCTTTCTGCGTTGGATTTACCGCGTAAACGTGAGTTGATGAATTATCTGGAACGGTTATCGAAAGAAATTAACATCCCTATTTTGTATGTGACCCACAGTCTTGATGAATTGTTGCGTTTAGCTGAGCGGGTTGTATTGCTCACTAATGGCAAAGTTGAAGCTTATGATGTGTTAGAAAGTATTTGGGAAAGTCCGCTGTTTCTTCCTTGGAAGCAAGAAAACGAACAAAGTGCGGTGCTTTCTTTGCCTGTTTTTATGCATAATCCATCTTATAAAATGACCGCACTTTCGATTGGCGATCAGAACATTTGGATTAATCAAGTTGAGGCGCAGATCAATGAGAAAGTGCGAATTTGCATTCATAGTTCTGATGTGTCGATTAGTTTGAATAAAGTAGAACAATCGAGTATTCGCAACACGTTGTATGGACGGATTGTTAAGATTTTAGAACTGGAAAATCGAGTAGATTTAAAACTGGATATTGGCGGAAAACACCTTTGGGCAAGTATCAGTAAATGGTCTTTCCATGATTTAGCGTTACAACTGGGACAATTGGTTTATGCGCAAATTAAAGCGATTTCCGTGATGTCGGCATAATTTTATTGATACATACAAAAACAGCACCTTTAAGGTGCTGTTTTCTTTTCTTTAATAGTTTGCTTCAACAAGAAGTGCGGTCAAAATTGATTGCGTTTTTTAACCGCACTTTTAGATTAGCTAAATTTCTTAAAGATGACTTTGGTCTTTTCGCCTTTCTCTTCCCGTACAACGTCTTTTTCTAACTCAGGAAGCACTTCTTCGCGATACCATTTCGGGTGGTGTTTTTTCGCCCAGCGAACGGTTACCCAGCCTTCAACGACACCACGAATGGAGCCTTTCACCCAGAATGCCATGTACATGTGTACTAGGATACCGGTGAACAACATAAAGGCACAAACAGAGTGCAACAAGATGGCGATACGCAACACCGGAATAGAGAAGTGGTGCGAGAAGTATTGACGCCACATAATGATGCCGGAGCCCATTAAGGTAAACATGGCAAGGATCAATGTCCAGAACAACATTTTTTGACCCAAGTTATATTTACCGTTATCAGCAACAGCGTGCTCGTTACCTTTTAAGACTTCAAGCATTCCTTTCGCCCAACGAATATCGTTTTTCTCCGGAATGTTATGGTGCCAGTAGAGTGAACATAAGAACACAAAGGCAATAAACATTAAAATACCGGTGAACGGGTGAATCGCACGGGCAAGTTGTGGTGTACCAAGAATTTCCGTTAACCATGCAAAGTCAGGGAAGAAGAACGCTACCCCGGTAAACATGGTTAAGAAGAAACTGATTACTAAGAACCAGTGACTTAGACGCGCTGGGAGTTTGTGACGAATGATACGGGTATCATTGGTAATCTCAAATTTACCTTTACTCATCTTTTTTGCCTCCCTCTTTATCTTCAAATTCTTCGTGATGATCTTCAACATCTTCTTCCTCATTCGGGCCTACTGTGAGGTAGTGACCGATTTCAGCAAGTGCAAGACCACCCATGGCAACCGCAGCAACCGGTTTCAGGATGTCTTTCCATAACGTAACGGTTGTGTCGATTTGTGGATCTTTCGGTAAACCGGAATACAATTCAGGTTTATCTGCATGGTGTAATACATAGATTACATGCGTACCACCGACGCCTTCCGGATCGTAAACACCGGCATTTTCATAGCCGCGCGCTTTAAGATCTGCGACACGTTGTTCCGCGTAGATTTTCATTTCTTCTTTGGAACCGAAACGAATTGCACCGGTCGGACAGGTTTTCACACAAGCCGGTTCTTGACCCACAGAAACACGGTCAACACAAAGGGTACATTTGTACACACGATTGTCTTCCGGATTCATGCGTGGAATGTTGAACGGACAACCTGCGATACAGTAACCACAACCGATACATTTGTCAGATTGGAAATCCACGATACCGTTTGCATATTGGATAATCGCACCCGGTGCCGGACAAGCTTTTAAACAGCCCGGCTCTTGACAGTGCATACAACCGTCTTTACGGATTAACCATTCTAAACGATCATTTTCTTCCACTTCGTTGAAGCGCATCACCGTCCATGCTTTTGCATTGAGATCAACCGGGTTGTCATAAATCCCCAAACATTGGGCATTCACATCAGAACGAATATCATTCCATTCCGAACAACCTACCTGACAGGCTTTACAACCGATACAGGTGGATACATCAATGAGTTTTGCCACTTCAACTTTGTGATCACGCGCACGTGGCGGCTCAGTTAAACCTGATGTAGCGGAGATCTTGATAATGTCTTGCGTTTGAACGCCTTGAGCAGTTCCAGCCATGTTATACCTCCGCCTTCTCAATATTAACTAGGAATGTTTTGTATTCCGGGGTTTGTGTGACTGATTCACCCCAAGATGGCGTTAAGGTATTGGTGGAGAAACCACGGTTACCTTTACCATTTAATACTTTCATATTCCAGTGAATTGGGATACCTACATGGTGTACTGTTCTTCCGTCAACTTCTAACGCTTTCAAACGTTTTGTCACCACAGCAACAGCTTTGATATAACCACGACGAGAGGTAACTTTTACCATATCGCCTTTTTGGATGCCTTTTTCTGCTGCAAGTGCCTCACCGATTTCCACAAATTGTTGTGGTTGCGCGATAATGTTTAATGCCGCTTGTGCCGTCCAGCTGTGGAAGTGCTCGGTTAAACGATAAGTTGTTGCGACAAACGGATACTCTTTATTTGAACCGATAAATTCACGGTCTTCTTTATAAATACGTACCGTTGGGTCGGTGACAACACTTGGGTGTAACGGGTTCGTATCAATTGGACTTTCAATCGGCTCATAATGCTCCGGTACCGGTCCACTATTGACTTTATCAACAGCAAACAAGCGGCCAACACCTTCAGCAGACATGATAAACGGACCTGCATCAGAACCTGGTGGTTGTGTGCCATAGTCAGCAATATCAAACCAGTTCCAGTTTTTGCCGTTCCATTTGATTAACTGACGATGTTTATCCCATGGATTACCGTTAATGTCTAAAGACGCACGGTTATAAAGCACGCGACGGTTTGCCGGCCATGCAAAACTCCAACCTAAGTTACAACCTAAACCGGATGGATCGGAATTATCACGGTTTTCTGTTTGGTTACCTTTTTCAGTCCATTGACCTACATAAATCCAGTTACCGGAGGACGTTGTACCGTCATCACGTAAGTGTGCAAAGGAGTTAAGTAGTTGACCTTTTTTATACATTAGGTTGCCATTTGCGTCATAAAGATCTTCTAAAGCATAGCCGTTAACTTCTTTAGCAAGTTCAGCTGATGATGGCGCATGTGGAATATTATAGTTCCATGTCATGGCTTCAAAGGACTCAATACCGCGACCACCTTCTTTCTTGTAAAGCTCATGCATTTCTTCACGGAGCATAGATAAAATCTCTACATCCGGTAAGGCTTCGCCTGGTTGATCGCAAGATTTTTGGTGCCATTGCACCCAACGACCGGAGTTAGCGATAGAACCATCTTCTTCTGCGAAACAGGTGGTTGGTAAACGGAATACTTCTGTTTGGATTTTGGACGGATCTACATCGTTCGCTTCCCCAAAGTTTTTCCAGAATTCGGAACTTTCGGTTTGCAATGGATCCATAACGACTAAGTATTTCAACTTACTCATACCTGCAACAGTTTTGTTTTTGTTCGGTAATGAGTTCAATACGTTGAAACCTTGTAAAATCCAACCGTTCAATTCACCGTCATGCATCATTTTGACATGAGTAATCGGGTCATAGACGCGATCGACTTTTGGTAAGAAGTTAAAGCCCCAACCGTTTTCTTTTGTCGCATTATCGCCATAGAAAGTCTTCATCATACTGGTGAAGAATTTTGATGTATTACGATAATAGTTTGTTTGGTTTGGCACGATGTCTTTCGGCGTAATTGCATTCATGAATTGGTCGAAGGACGTTTCTTTGTCTGTCGGTAAACGCATATAGCCAGGTAACATTGTCGGTAACAAGCCCATATCGGTTGTACCTTGTACGTTAGAGTGACCACGTAATGCGTTAATACCACCACCCGGCATACCAATATTACCCAAGAGCAATTGGATCATTGCCATGGAGCGAATATTTTGTGTACCGATTGTGTGCTCGGTAAAGCCAAGCGCATATAAGTGCGTCATGGTTTTATTTGGTACCGATGTTTTACCGATTTCTTCACAGATTTGTAGGAAGGTTTTTTGTTTTACACCGGTAACTTTTTCAACCATTTCCGGGGTATAGCGGGAAACGTGTTCTTTTAATACGTTAATGACACAACGTGGGTGTTGTAATGTCATATCACGTTTAGCATGACCATTTTCATCAAATTGGTAGTTCCAAGTTGATTTATCATACTTACCTTTTGCTTCGTCAAATCCGGAGAATAAACCGTCTTCGAACTTATAGCCTTCATTCACTAAGAAGGATGCATTGGTATAGTGTTTAACGTATTCGTGTTGAATTTGATTGGTTTCCAATAAGTAACGGATCACCCCCATTAAGAAGGCAATGTCAGAACCGGAACGAATTGGTGCGTGAAGGTCAGCTACGGAAGCTGTACGGTTAAAGCGCGGATCGACAACGATGATTTTCGCACCGTTTTTCTTCGCTTCAATGACCCAACGGAAGCCAACAGGGTGAGCTTCAGCAGGGTTACCGCCTTGAACAAGAATAAGATTGGCGTTTTTGATATCAACCCAGTTGTTTGTCATGGCACCGCGACCAAATGATGGAGCAAGACTTGCTACCGTTGGTCCGTGTCAAGTATTCGCTTGGTTACATACCGGAAGCATCCCTAACATGCGAATCCACTTATGGGTTAGCAATGCGGCTTCATTACTGATTGCCGATGCCGTCATAATCCCCGTGGTTGTCCAACGGTTGACCGTGTTGCCTTCAGCATTTTTCTCAACGAAGTTGGCATCACGGTCATCTTTCATCAAGCGGGCAATGCGTTTAATCGCATCTTGCCAAGAAATACGTTCCCATTTATCGGAACCCGGCGCGCGGTATTCCGGATATAAGGTTCGGCTTTCGCTATTGATAAAGTCTAACGCACCGGCACCTTTAGGGCATAACGCACCACGGCTGATCGGATGATCCGGGTCGCCTTCGATATGGAATAATTTAGAACGGGTATTTGTCGCGGTGTGGCCACTTAAGGTATTAGATGGTGTACCTGTACTGTACATCAACATACCGCAACTTACCGAGCAGTATGTACAGGTTTGACGCGATTCTTTCGCACGCAATAGTTTGTATTCGCGTGGCGCAGCTAAGGCCGTAGCCGGAGCAAAGCCTAACATCGCAACCGATGTTCCTGCCATACCGCCGGCACAGACCTTGAAGAATTTTCTTCTTGTGATCTGCATAAACACTCCCCACAATCAACAAAATTTGTTGTTGTTTTCAGTTTGATAGTTTTAAATTTGTATTTAACTAGATAATCTGATGGTCGTTTTTGTTAAATTTGTATTAAAATTTAGCGAAACGATGCTGAGTAGTTATGTAACAATTAAAATGCATAGTTACCTGACTAGTAGCGGCGGGTAGAATACCTATTTTTTGTACAGAAATCCATAATTAATAATGGCTATAAGGATAGAAAATTTTGAGTTGGATCAAAAAAAAATTAATTCACTTTATTAAAAAATTAACAAATGAGCAACAAAGCGGTAACAAGATTTCTATTTCTGAGAAACAAGAAATTTTAGCCACTGAAACGCCTGTGGCGTTGGTTTATAACGATATTTCTCACACAGTGATGATGTGTTCTCCACGAGATTTGGAAGATTTCGCGATGGGGTTTTCTTTATCGGAAGGGATTATTGATAAACCGAGTGATATTTATGGCATTGATATTGAAGAAGCCTGCAATGGCATTGAAGCGAGAATTGAGTTGGCGACCCGCTGTTTTGTGGCATTGAAAGATCATCGACGCACCTTAACGGGACGAACCGGCTGTGGTATTTGTGGTGCGGAGCAGATTCAACAGGTGTATAAAAATGTCAAAAAATTAGACCGCACTTTAACCTTCTGTGTGGCACAACTAGACGATTGCTTACAGCAATTACAGGACGCTCAGGAATTAGGTAAACAAACAGGCTCCACGCATGCGGCGGCATTTTTCTCCATGGAAGGTAAATTACTCGCCATTCGTGAAGATGTCGGTCGCCATGTGGCGTTGGATAAATTATTAGGTTGGCATGCCAAAGCGGACAAGCCCCAAGGGTTTATTGTTGTGACCAGTCGCGCCAGTTATGAAATGGTGCAAAAAACAGTGTCTGCCGGCATTGAAATGTTAGTTGCGATTTCGGCTTCAACAGATTTGGCGGTAGAAATGGCAGAACAATACAACTTAACGTTAATTGGTTTTGCCAGACCAGGACGCGCCACGGTTTATAGCGGTAGAGAACGTTTAGCAATTTGTGATTGATTTTGCCTTAGTCTAAAATCATCTTATTTATTCTTTAGGCTTTCTTCTTTTTTATGACAAAAAATAAACGCCCGACATTACAAGATATTGCCGATTACCTTGGCATTACGAAAATGACCATTAGTCGCTATCTACGCAATCCTGATTCAGTGGCGAATGGTACACAAGCACGCATTGCGGAAGCTATTGAACGTTTCGGCTATATTCCTAATCGCGCACCGGATATCTTGTCCAATGCTAAAAGTCGGGCAATTGGTGTGTTGGTACCGTCGTTGACTAATCAGGTGTTCGCTAATGTGATTCGTGGTATTGAGCAAATTACCGATAAAGCGGGTTATCAAACCATGTTGGCGCATTACGGTTACAGTGAAAAGAAAGAGGAACGTCGTATTGAAAGTCTGCTGTCTTACAACGTGGACGGCATTATTTTATCGGAAAGTCAGCATTCCGAAAAAACTAAAAAAATGCTCAAAGTGGCGAATATTCCTGTGATTGAAATCATGGATACCACCGAGGTTGGTATCCAACAGGTTATCGGTTTTGACAATATCGCGGCGGCACAAGCGATGGTGGAAACCATGATTAATCGTGGGCATCGCAACGTAGTTTATTTTGCGGCGCGTCAAGATAAACGCACGCGTTTACGTCAGCAAGGCTATGAAAATGCCATGGCAAGGCATCAGTTAACACCACATGTGATCGCCACTAAAGAACATTCTTCTTTTACACTAGGTGGTGAATTATTACATCAGGCACTTGAAACATTTCCGCAAATTGAAGGTATTTTTTGCACCAATGACGACATCGCTATAGGCGCTATTTTTGAATGCCAACGGCTAGGCATTCAAGTGCCCAAGCAAATTGCTGTTGCCGGTTTCCACGGGCATGATGTTGGTCAATCGATCACGCCGCAACTTGCCACGGTGATCACGCCGCGTTTAGACATCGGACGGATTGCTGCACAGGAATTACTGGCGCGAATTGACAATATTCCCGCGCAAAGCGCCATCATCAATTTAGGCTACCAGATCCATTTAGGGGAAAGCATATAAAAGTGCAGTGGTTTTTTTAGACATTTTAAAATACTTGAAAAATAGACCGCACTTTTTTGTTCTAAGAGAGATAAGGTTTCAGCGCCTGAATACAACGTTCAACCACTTCGTCAAAAGACGCATTAATATCAATAGGAATCACATCAGGTTCATCTGCACCCGGTACTTCCAGTGTTTCAAACTGACTTTTCAGCATACTTTCTTTCATGTAGTGCCCTTTGCGTTGGCGCATACGTTCCAAAATTACATCATAAGAACCGTGTAAAAATAGGAATTTTACATTGCTGTTGCCGTCACGAATTTGATCACGATATTTCTTTTTCAATGCCGAACAAACAATAATGCCTACCTCGCTTTTATGCTCCAAGCTAAATGCTGCATCCCGAATGCGCTCCAACCAAGGCGCGCGATCTTCATCGTTTAATGGATGACCTTCGCCCATTTTGATGATATTGGCACGCGGATGCAGATCGTCTCCGTCAATCAGTTTTATCCCCAGACGATGCGCGACTTCCGTCCCCACAGAGGTTTTACCGGTGCTGGATACCCCCATTAAAATAAAACTTTTACCTGCCGCCATGTGTTTCTCCTTCTCTGATTTTTAATAGACTTAGCTTAGCCTAAAAATGTTATCGGTAACAATTCTTTTAGGCTATAAAATGTCCGATTTTGCAGATGAATTAAGCATGAATATATTTTTTGTGATTATGATCACAGTTATAAATGATATCTATTTACCAATTTTGCGATAAAGAGTATGTTACCAGTAACATTCTGGCGTGAGGACGAATTATGTTAATTTTCATCATGATCGTAGCGGTACTTTTATTATTGCTACTTATCATTAAATTTAAAATGCATGCCTTTGTCGCATTGGTTTTAGTTAGTTTATTGACTGCACTTGCAGCAGGCATTTCTGTTGACAAGATTTTGCCGACGCTATTAACCGGCTTCGGCAATACGTTGGCATCGGTTGCCTTGTTGGTTGGCTTGGGCGCCATGATTGGTCGTTTACTTGAAGTGACCGGCGGAGCAAAAGTGCTTGCTGATACCTTAATCAATAAATTTGGCGAACAAAAAGCACCCTTTGCCCTTGGGGTTGCCGCCTTATTATTCAGTTTTCCGATTTTCTTTGATGC
The DNA here is from genome assembly GCF_018128305.1 of Aggregatibacter sp. oral taxon 513. Classification (NCBI taxonomy): domain Bacteria; kingdom Pseudomonadati; phylum Pseudomonadota; class Gammaproteobacteria; order Pasteurellales; family Pasteurellaceae; genus Aggregatibacter; species Aggregatibacter sp. oral taxon 513. The sequence goes on along the minus strand of NZ_CP072381.1, from coordinate 1,111,458 downwards.
TGGTTTGGTCGTGATGTTGCCAATCGTTTTTAGCGTGGCAAAACGCTTTGGTGGTTCTGTCTTACGTTACGCTTTCCCGGTTGCCGGTGCTTTCGCCGTTATGCACGCCTTTTTACCACCGCATCCCGGTCCGGTTGCTTCCGGAGATTTGCTTGGTGTAAACATGGGGTTGATGGTGCTTGTCGGATTAATTTGTGCTATTCCAACTTGGTACATCGGGACATATTTGTTCAGTATGTATATCAGCAAAAAATTCTTTGTGGAACTGCCGAAAACCTTTTTGAATAGCTCTGCCATTAGCGAAACTTCCGTTCAAAACCCACCACCGTTTGGACGCGTGTTATTTATTTTGGTTTTACCGATTTTCTTAATTTTGTTTGATACCGGCTTAAATACGCTTAGCGTTGCAAAAGTCATCGACGGTTCAGCCTTGTGGGTGCAAAGCTTGCGTTTAATTGGTAAAACACCTATTGCTTTATTAATTACGTTGTTAATCGCTATTGCCTTATTGCGCGGTGAACGTAGCTACGAACAAATCGAAAGCCTTTGCAACAGTGCGCTCGGACCAATTTGCTCCATTATTTTGGTCACCGGGGCGGGTGGTATGTTCGGTGGCGTATTACGTGCCGGCGGTATCGGCGATGAATTGTCTGCTATGTTATCCAATACCGGTATGCCGATTATTATTGCCGCCTTTATTATTTCCATGGCGCTGCGTGTAGCACAAGGTTCGGCAACGGTAGCATTAACTACCGCCTCTGCATTAATCGCACCGACCGTTGCTGCGGCGACCGATCTTAGTCAATTGGACTTATGCTTTATCGTGATCTCCATCGCCTCAGGTGCCACAGTGTTCTCTCATGTCAATGACAGCGGATTCTGGTTAATGAGTCGTTTCTTGGAAATGGACACTAAAACCACGTTAAAAACCTGGACTATGTTGGAAACCTCAATCGGCTTTGTGGGTTTTATCATTGCATTAATCGGTAGCATTATTTTCTAATACTTCTCGTTTTACTAAAGCGCATCTTTTACGGTGCGCTTTTTTATGAAAAAACATCAGAAAAAAACACCGCACTTTCTCTTCTTTTCTCTTTCCTTCATTGAGTTTTTACCAAAACTCGCTATAATTTCGCCTGTACAAAAAAACAGTATTTGTGAGTAAAAATAATGGATTTCGCAGAATTATTAGATGGTTTAAACGATAAACAACGGGAAGCGGTGAGTGCGCCGTTGGGCAATTATTTGGTGTTGGCGGGCGCGGGGAGTGGTAAAACCCGCGTATTGACGCACCGAATTGCGTGGTTGATTGGCGTGGAGGGTATCTCCGAAGGGAGCATTATGGCGGTGACCTTCACCAACAAAGCTGCGGCAGAAATGCGTCATCGTATTGAATCCGTCTTGTCCGACGGCAATCAGCGTTTGTTTGGTATGTGGGTCGGCACCTTTCACAGTATCGCTCATCGACTTCTGCGTGCCCATCATCTTGATGCGGATTTGCCGCAAGATTTCCAGATTTTAGATTCGGAAGATCAATTGCGTTTACTCAAACGCCTCATGAAATTACATCATTTTGACGAAAAAAGTTTCCCGCCCAAACAAGCCGCTTGGTATATCAACAATAAAAAAGACGAAGGCTTGCGTCCGAATCAAATTGATGATCATCACGATCGTCAAGAACGTGAATGGATTCGGATTTATCAGATTTATCAAGATGCTTGCGATCGCGCCGGGCTGGTGGATTTTGCCGAAATTTTATTGCGCTCGTATGAATTGTTTTTACACAAGCCTCTGATTTTGCAACGTTATCAACAACGTTTTCAGCATATTTTGGTGGATGAGTTTCAAGACACCAACAAAATTCAATATGAATGGATTCGTTTGTTGGCGGGCAAAAGCGGCAAAGTGATGATTGTGGGCGATGACGACCAATCTATTTACGGCTGGCGCGGGGCAAAAATCGAAAATATTCAGTTATTTTTAAAAGAGTTTGTCAATGCACAAACCATTCGATTAGAGCAAAATTACCGTTCTACCATGAATATTTTGCAAGCGGCGAATGAGTTAATTTCCAATAACAACAACCGACTAGGGAAAAATTTATGGTCGGAAGGAAATCAAGGCGCCCCTGTAGGCATTTATGCCGCTTTTAACGAATTGGATGAAGCGCTGTTTGTTGCTTCACAAATTAAAACCTGGATTGAAGACGGCGGTAAACTCAACGATTGTGCCATTTTATATCGCAGTAACAGTCAATCACGGGTGATTGAAGAAGCGTTGATTCGTTCACAAATTCCGTATCGTATTTATGGCGGCATGCGCTTCTTCGAACGTCAGGAAATTAAGGATGCTTTGGCCTATTTGCGCTTAATTGCTAATCGCCAAGACGATGCCGCCTTTGAGCGGGTAATCAATACACCGCCACGAGGCATTGGTGATCGCACGTTGGACACCTTGCGTAATCTGACTCGAGAACATCAAATCACCTTATGGCAAGCCACCAATTTGGCGTTACAGGAAAATAAACTGGCAGGTCGTGCTGCGACCGCCTTGCTTCGCTTTATGGAATTAATCAATTCTCTGCAACGGGATACGGAAGAAATGCCGTTGTTTGCACAAACGGATTTTGTCATTAAACATTCCGGTTTGTATGAAATGTATAAACAGGAAAAGGGCGAAAAGGGCGAAGTGCGTATTGAAAACTTGGAAGAATTGGTCTCTGCCGCCCGCGAATTTATCAAGCCTGAAGAAGCGGAAGACATGACAGAACTTACGGCGTTCTTGACGCATGCTTCATTAGAAGCCGGTGAAGAACAAGCGGCACCGCATCAAGCCTGTGTGGAAATGATGACCTTGCACTCGGCAAAAGGCTTGGAGTTTCCTCGGGTGTTTATGATTGGCGTGGAAGAAGGGTTATTCCCAAGTTTCCGTTCCTTTGAAGAAGCAGGGCGTTTGGAAGAAGAGCGTCGTTTGGCGTATGTGGGAATTACCCGTGCTAAACAAAAACTCACCATTTCTTACGCGGAAAGTCGTCGTTTATATGGCAAAGAAGAACGTCATTTGCCTTCTCGTTTTATCTCGGAATTACCCCAACAATGTTTGCAGGAAATCCGTTTACGCGGCACAGTTACCCGCGCCTTAAATCAAGCCAAAGTAGGCAGTGTTTCGCCGATTGCCAATGAAAGCGAATGGAAAATGGGGCAAAAAGTAAAACATGAAAAATTCGGTTTTGGCACTGTAATCAATGTAGAGGGGGCAGACAATAATTTGCGCTTACAAATCGCGTTCCAAAATCAAGGGATTAAATGGCTGATAGCACACTTAGCAAAACTGGAAAAGGTTTAGGTTTATCGGGATAAAATAAAAAGTGCGGTGAAATTTCACCGCACTTTTTTTATCGATATTGAATGGCTTTGGGATAACCAATCTGTAACGTTAATTTTTGATTGCTTTCCACAACGTTTTTCCGTGCTTCAATAAAAAAGCGAGAGGTCATGGCTTTTTTACCGTGATTGAGAAAAATTTCCATGACAGAGTAATCAAAGAAAATTTCTACTGTTTGCAGATTCTCAATTTCGCAGAAACGTTTACTACCGAATTTTTCCATCAACGCGGTTTGTTCACTTTGGCTACGATCTAAACAAACTAATCCGTTTTCATAAGAAAGACGCAAGGATTGTCCTTGTTCATTTTGGAAGAAGGTTAAATCAAAGGCGTGATTATTCGACTCAAATTTTATGTAGGCACGATCTAAGTCTGCAATCTCGGCTTTGCTATCAAGCTGAAGCGTAGAAAGTGCGGTCAGATTTTCATACGTTTTGGCGATAGGGCGTTGGTGGATTTTGTTGCCTTCTAAGAGCAATTCTCTTGGTAGCGTTAAAGCCGAATGCCATTTGAATTTGTCTGTCGGATAGGTTAAGTCCGGCAATCCGATCCAACCGAACAGGATGGCATTTTCTGTCTTGCTAAGACCTGCAAAAGTTTGTGGTGCATAGAAATCAAAGCCTTGGTCCAGTTCGGCGATGTGTTCGGCGTGAAAGGTTAAGCCCTCCAATTTGCCGACGGCATACACCGCGTGGTAGTTATTTTGAAATTGATGAGCTTCCCGTAATTTGCCCTGTGGCGACCAAATAAACACATCTTTATTACCAAGTTTCAATAAATCAGGGCATTCCCACATAAACACCTTGTTATTATCAAAGGCAGGCAAGGAAAGTTCGCCGAGTAAACGCGGTGTATCCTCAAGATTGTCCATTTCAAAAATAATCGCCGTACCGCTGAGATCTTCCCGTTGTGCACCAAGTACAAAACGAATTTTGCCTTCTGCCGTGATAAAAGGTTTCGGATCGCGGACGTGTTCGGTATAACCTTTCGGGGCTTGATTAAGCAGACAACGTTTGGAGAGCAATTTTCCTTCTTTAGAAAAGATGGCCATATTTTGATGAGGAATGCGTTGATTTTCCGCATTACGTGTGTTGCCGGTGTAAAAGGCGACAATTTGTTCCTGCCAAATAATGGCGCCGCCCGAATAACAGCCGTGGGATTCAAACAGTTCACAAGGAATGAGATCGTCAGCGGATTGATAATGTTGGAAATCTTTGGTGATCAAATGTTTCCAATGCTTCATACCATGCAGCGCATCGAAGGGAAACCATTGATAAAAAAGGTGATATTTTTCGCCGTCAAAGATGAGACCGTTAGGATCGTTCATCAGTCCGGTTGGTGGCGCAATATGAAAGTGCGGTCGAAAATCTTTGTCTTTTAGCACGGTTTGAGCAATTTCCGCAAGCTCACCGGGTTCTGCCGCAAGGATGCTTTTGTATTTTCCATTGTTGAAAATAGCCATAAGGTTTTTCCTCGATGTTTGGGCAATTAGCACGCGTCAAAGGACGCGCGCGATTAAAGTAAAAGACTAGTTCGCCAAAAAATCGGCTAATTGCATTTTATTCGGTAGGGCAGACATCGCGCCTTTTGCCGTGGTAGCTAACGCGCCACAGGCATTGGCTTGACGGATAATTTGCTCAAGTACAGAAATTTCTTTCCAATCTGAATGTTGTGAAAGCCCGGCAAGAAGACCGCCGACAAAGGCATCGCCTGCACCTGTAGTGTCAACCGGTTTTAAGGCTTTGCCGGCAACCACATCTTGTTTACCGGCTAAATGATAGCGTGCACCGTCTTTGCCCAAGGTCACAATGATCAATTTTTTCGGATAAAGTGCGGTGATTTTTTCAAACGCGTCGCCTAGAGTTTGTGTGTCAGTGAGCAGCGTTAATTCTTCTTCTGAAAACTTCAATACATCTGCCAATGCCACCGCTTGCATAACGGTTTGCTTCATGTCGTCAAAACTTGCCCAAAGGGATTCGCGCAAATTGGGATCAAAAGAGAAGAATCCGCCCGCGGCTTTAATACGACGAATGGCTTCAAAGGTGGTTTCGCGGGAAGGATTGTTGATTAAAGCAATAGAGCAGCAATGAAGCCATTCGTTTGCTTGGAAATTCGGTAAATCCGCTACTTGCAAAAACTGGTCGGCACTTGGATTGACCATAAAGGTAAAGCTCCGTTCGCCGTTATCTAACCCGACGATAACCGTGGAAGTACGCTGTTGCGGATCAAGAATCATGTGGCTGGTTTGTACGTTTTCTTGTTGCAGGGTTTGTTGCATAAATTCGCCCAAGGGATCTTTGCCCACGCGACCGATAAACGCACTTTCACCGCCTAAACGGGCGATGCCTACCGCCACGTTTGCCGGCGCACCGCCCGCACAGCGTAAGTAATGATTTTCTCCGTCGGGGATTAAATCCACCACGGCGTCACCTAATACCCAAATTTTTTGACTCATCTTTTGCTCCTCGTGTTAACCCTAAAAAACGCGGATAAAAATAACCGCACTTTATGATGACATAAGTGCGGTTCATTTTTGTGATGTTTTTATTTCACCGTGACTTTGGCGAACTTACGTTTACCTACTTGGTAAACCGCAGTCGAAGCGCTGATAACCAGTTTGGCGTCTTCTACTTTTTCACCGTCAATTTTCACACCGCCTTGTTGTACCATACGGTTGGCTTCTGAAGTCGAAGCGACCAAGCCGGCTTCTTTTAACAAGTTGGCAAGCCCGATTTCGCCTTCAAAGGTAAATTCAGGCATGTCATCCGGCATCGCGCCTTTTTGGAAACGGTTGATAAATTCTTGTTCAGCCGCATCTGCAGCCGCGTCATCATGGAAACGGGCAATAATTTCTTTGGCTAATAAGATTTTGACATCCCGTGGATTTTTACCGTTTGCCACATCAGCTTTTAATTGGACAATTTCTGCTAATGGACGGAAAGAAAGCAGGTTATACCAATCCCACATTAAGTCATCGGAAATGGACATGATTTTGCCGAACATTTCGCTTGGTGCTTCGGTGACACCGATATAGTTGCCGAGGGATTTAGACATTTTTTTCTCGCCATCCAAGCCCACTAATAATGGCAGGGTAATTGCCACTTGTGGTTTTTGACCGGCAGATTTTTGTAATTCACGACCCACTAATAAATTGAATTTTTGGTCGGTTCCGCCTAATTCAACATCGGCTTCCAACGCAACAGAATCATGACCTTGTAAGAGCGGGTAAATAAATTCATGAATCGCAATCGGTTGATTGTTAGAGAAACGTTTTTTGAAATCATCACGTTCTAACATTCGGGCAACCGTGTAGTTGCTTGCCAAACGAATCATGCCTTCGGTGCCTAATTTACCCAACCATTCAGAGTTGAATACAATATGGGTTTTTTGCGGATCGAGAATTTTATAAATTTGTTGTTTGTAGGTTTCCGCGTTGCGTAACACATCTTCGCGGCTAAGCGGCGGACGAGTCGCATTTTTACCGGACGGATCGCCCACCATGCCGGTGAAGTCACCGATTAAGAAATAAACTTCGTGGCCTAATTGTTGGAATTGACGTAATTTGTTTAATACTACAGTGTGACCTAAATGAATATCCGGTGCGGTTGGGTCTGCGCCGAGTTTCACGCGCAATGGGCGATTTTCTTTAAGTTTTTCAATTAAATCCTGTTCAGAAAGAATTTCATCTACGCCGCGTTTTAGTTCTGCGAGAACGGTATTCATATCAGTCATGTCTTTTCCTAATGTTATTCAATTTACCGAAAGGCTACATTATAGAGATTATTCGCTAAATTTGAATTATTTTTAAGGAAAAGGGCAGATTTCAGGTGAAAAAAAACGCCTCTTGTGGGGGATGAGGCGTTGAAGTTGGAGTGATTATCTATAATTTGTTTTGGTAATTGAATGATAATTATTCTCAAAAATAATGTCAAGCACTTTAATGAAAATAATTCTCAAATAATTTGCTTAAATTGAGTTTATCTTAAGTGGTACGACCTTTGTGAGATGAAGTGCGGTTGGAATTCCCTGCGTTTTTTCAAATTCAGCGGCATACGCATAGGCTTCCACACCTTCTTTGAGAGCTTGCCGGAAAAGCGCATCGTATTTGGTATCAATATGTTTCGCGATTTGGAAATGGTCAAAACCATCATGTAAGCCACAGAAGAAAATGACGGCACGATGGCCTTGTTTTTTCATTGCGATCAATTCGCGCAAGTGTTTTTGTCCGCGTGTCGTAACAGCATCGGGAAACATGCCGAGTTTTTTGTCGTTATCTACATACGTGATGGATTTCACTTCTACATAACAATCGGGCAGATCTTTACCTTTTAGCAGGAAATCAATACGGCTGTTTTCCTCACCGTATTTCACTTCCGGGTGAATTTCATCATACATGGCGAGTTCAAGGATTTGTTTTTTCTGTAAGGCATCAAAGGTGAGCTGATTAGAGCGGTGGGTGTTAATGCAAACCATATTGCCATTTGCTAATTGCGTTAATTCCCATGAGCTTGGGTATTTCCGTGTGGCACTGTCGGAGGTGGAATACCAAACGATGTCGCCTTCTGCACCACAGCCAATCATGGCACCGGTATTGGCGCAGTGCAGCGTGGTGATATCGCCGTTTGGCAGTTGCACATCGGTTAAGAAACGTTTGTAACGACGGATTAAGGTGGCGGATTGTAGAGGAGGTAATTGCATTGTGTTTGACCTTGAGCATCAAAGTGCGGTTAAGTTTTTCAGTGTTTTTTAACTGACCGAATGTGAAACGGCAGCCAAAATATTCGCGCGCTAAGATAGCAAAGCGAGGGAGGGATTTCTAATTTTTTTATGTGCTACTACAAATTGTAATAGGGATCACATATTGAATAAAAAGCCGAAAATTTTTTTTCGTTTTTAGGGGAACAATGATAGAGTGAGGGCTAATTTGACAGCCTAGAGGTGTCATTTCGGGCGGGTAAATTTGTTACCTACATCTTAATCTATCAAAGGGAATCATTATGTTAATTGGTGTACCTAGAGAACTGCTTGATAATGAAAGTCGTGTGGCGGCAACGCCGAAAACGGTTCAGCAAATTTTGAAGCTTGGCTTCGATGTGATTGTTGAACATGATGCGGGTTTCAAAGCGAGTTTTGAAGATCAGGCATTTGTAGCTGCCGGTGCGAAAGTCGGTGATGCCGCACAGGTTTGGCAAGCGGACATTATTTTTAAAGTCAACGCGCCGACCGACGATGAAATCGCTTTAATTAAAGAAGGGGCAACCTTAGTCAGCTTCATCTGGCCTGCGCAAAATCCGCAGCTCATGGAAAAATTGTCAGCGAAAAAAATCAATGTGTTGGCGATGGATGCCGTGCCGCGTATTTCTCGTGCGCAAGCATTGGATGCATTAAGTTCAATGGCAAATATTGCCGGTTATCGTGCCGTGGTGGAAGCCGCACATGAATTTGGCAGTTTCTTCACCGGACAAATTACCGCAGCAGGTAAAGTGCCACCGGCGAAAGTGTTGGTGATTGGTGCGGGTGTTGCCGGTCTTGCCGCGATTGGGGCTGCAAACAGTCTAGGTGCTATTGTACGTGCTTTTGACTCCCGTCCGGAAGTAAAAGAACAAGTAGAAAGTATGGGCGCCAGCTTCCTTGAAATCGATTTTAAAGAAGAAGGCGGCAGTGGCGATGGCTATGCTAAAGTCATGTCTGAGGAATTTAATCGTCGCGCGCTTGCCCTTTACGCAGAACAAGCGAAAGAAGTGGACATTATCATTACCACCGCATTAATTCCGGGCAGACCTGCACCGCGCTTAATCACCAAAGAAATGGTGGAATCCATGAAGCCGGGTAGCGTGATTGTGGATTTAGCCGCAGCGACCGGCGGTAACTGTGAATTGAGTAAAGCCGGCGAAGTGGTGGTCACCGATAATCAAGTGAAAATCATTGGTTACACCGATTTACCAAGCCGTTTACCAACGCAATCTTCCCAACTTTACGGTACCAACCTGGTTAACTTGTTGAAATTGCTTTGCAAAAACAAAGACGGTCAAATCGACATCAATTTCGACGACGTGGTATTGCGTGGCGTGACAGTGATTCGTGATGGTGAAGTCACATGGCCGGCACCACCAATTCAAGTGTCTGCGCAACCGCAACAACAAGCAAAAACCGCAAGTGCGGTCAAAAAAGAGGAAGAAAAACCAACGGATCCGCGTAAAAAATACGGCATTATGGCGGCAGTGGGTGTGCTTTTCTTATGGCTCACGTCTATTGCACCGGCGGCTTTCCTTTCTCACTTAACCGTGTTCGTCTTGGCTTGTGTCGTGGGTTACTATGTGGTTTGGAATGTGAGCCATGCGCTACACACCCCATTGATGGCGGTAACCAATGCGATTTCAGGGATTATTATCGTAGGGGCGTTATTGCAAATCTCACAAGGTAATTTCTTCATTAGTGTGTTGGCGTTTATTGCGATTTTAGTGGCAAGCATCAACATTTTTGGTGGCTTCCGCGTCACTCAACGTATGCTTTCCATGTTTAGAAAAGGCTAAAGGAGAAAATCATGTCAGAAGGTTTTGTACAAGCTGCGTATATTGTGGCAGCGTTGCTCTTCATTATGAGCTTAGCCGGTCTTTCTAAACATGAAACGGCAAAAGCAGGGTGCTGGTATGGCATTATCGGGATGGGGATTGCCCTCATCGCCACCATCTTCGGGCCAAAATCCGAAGGCACATTATGGATCATCATTGCTATGGTGATTGGTGGGGCGATTGGTATTCAGCGTGCATTAAAAGTTGAAATGACGGAAATGCCGGAATTAGTGGCAATCTTGCACAGCTTCGTGGGTTTGGCTGCCGTATTGGTAGGCTATAACAGCTACGGTTTGCATGATATCCCAACCATGCCTAGCGGTTTAAATGACGTAGAACAAGCGAAATTCCTTGCAGAACAAGCCGCACTTGCCAGCGTGCATAACGTGGAAGTGTTCTTGGGGATCTTCATCGGTGCGGTGACCTTCACCGGCTCTGTGGTGGCATTCGGTAAATTAAGCGGAAAAATTAATTCCAAAGCCTTAATGTTGCCACACCGTCATAAATTAAACTTGGCAGCGCTTATTGTTTCCGCGTTATTAATGGTGGCGTTCTTAAGTGAACCGGAAAATATCTTCCCGGTATTAATCATGACCGTGATTGCCCTTGCATTCGGTTGGCATTTAGTGGCCTCTATCGGTGGTGCAGACATGCCGGTGGTGGTGTCCATGTTGAACTCCTATTCCGGTTGGGCAGCAGCTGCGGCAGGTTTCATGCTTAGCAATGACTTGTTAATCGTGACCGGTGCGCTTGTAGGTTCTTCCGGTGCGATCTTGTCTTACATCATGTGTAAAGCCATGAATCGCTCTTTCATCAGCGTTATTGCAGGTGGTTTCGGTAATGACGTTCAAGTGTCTTCCGATACGGAACAAGGCGAACACCGCGAAACCACTGCAGAAGAAGTGGCGGAATTATTGAAAAATTCCAGCTCTGTGATTATCACCCCGGGATACGGCATGGCGGTGGCGCAAGCACAATATCCGGTGGCAGAAATCACCCAAAAATTACGCGAGCGTGGCGTAAACGTGCGTTTCGGTATCCATCCGGTTGCCGGACGCTTGCCTGGCCACATGAACGTGTTATTGGCGGAAGCCAAAGTGCCTTACGACATCGTGCTGGAAATGGATGAAATCAACGATGATTTCGCTGACACCGACACCGTCTTGGTTATCGGTGCGAACGACACCGTCAACCCTGCGGCAATGGACGATCCGCACAGCCCAATCGCCGGCATGCCGGTATTGGAAGTGTGGAAAGCGGCTAATGTGGTGGTATTCAAACGTTCGATGAATACCGGTTACGCCGGCGTGCAAAATCCGCTGTTCTTCAAAGAAAACACGCAAATGCTGTTCGGCGACGCCAAAGAACGTGTGGACGACATCTTAAAAGCCTTGTAATTTGCTTTGGATGACAAGCTAAAAAATAAAAGTGCGGTGAATTTTCACCGCATTTTTGTTTCTGAGAAATGCATTTCAATTAATGAATCATTAGTTCAATAACGCTATAATTACGCCATTCGTTTAACAAAAAGGAAGTAAGCATGACAGAGCAGGCTTTGCACGCGAAGCAGAATGAATGCGTCATAACAAACGACATTCGGCTGACGCAATATAGCCACGGCGCCGGTTGAGGCTGCAAAATATCGCCTAAGGTTTTAGAGGAAATTTTGCATACCGAAATGGCTCCGTTTATTGACCCGAATCTCCTTGTCGGCAATGACACCAAGGATGATGCGGCGGTGTATGATTTAGGCAATGGTACGTCGATTATCAGTACCACGGACTTTTTCATGCCGATTGTAGACGACCCTTTTGATTTTGGACGCATTGCGGCAACCAACGCCGTGAGCGATATTTTTGCCATGGGCGGCAAGCCGATTATGGCGATTGCGGTGTTTGGCTTCCCGATTAACAAATTGCCGGCAAGCGTGGCACAACGCATTATTGACGGCGGCCGTTTTGCTTGCCAGGAAGCGGGCATTGCCCTTGCCGGCGGTCATTCCATCGACTCACCGGAACCGATTTTTGGCTTAGCCGTAACCGGCATTATCGACACTGAAAAAGTGAAACGAAACGCTACGGCACAAGCAGGCTGTAACTTGTATTTAACCAAGCCATTGGGCATCGGCGTATTAACCACGGCAGAAAAACAAGGCAAATTAAAAGCGGAACATAAAGGTTTGGCGACTAAGTGGATGTGCCAAATGAATTTGCTAGGCAGTCAGCTTTCAAACATTGATGGCGTCACTGCCATGACTGATGTCACCGGTTTCGGCTTGTTAGGGCATTTAGCCGAAATCTGCGAAGGCTCCAATCTCAATGCCGAAGTGGATTTCGCCAACATTAAAACCTTGGACGGTGTGTATGACTACATCGCACAAGGTTGCATTCCGGGCGGCACGAACCGCAATTTCGACAGCTACGGACATAAAATCGCTCCAATAACGGATTTACAGAAAGCCGTATTATGCGATCCACAAACCTCCGGTGGCTTACTCATTGCCGTTAAACCGGATGCAGAAAAAGAGGTTTTTGCCGTTGCACAAAACGCCGGTGTTGAGCTATATCCTGTCGGCAAACTCATCGAACGACAAGCTACACCGGAATTTATAGTGGTGAAATAGTCGTTAATTTTCTGATCAAAGTGCGGTCATTTTTCCAAGTGTTTTTTGAAATGAAAAACGTTTGAGGAAATGACCGCATTTTTTTAGTCATAAAAATTTATGCTAGCGCGCATTGCCTAACGCGTGCCAAAGAAAGTAAATAAAGTGCGGTGAGTTTTTGGAGTGTTTTTTAGTGAAATTAGGCACACGCTAGGAAGCGTGCGCCAACAGAGATGTGTAAATAAAGAAAGATAGCGCCAGCGTCCACGCTGGTGCTGTTTAATAAAAACATTGAGAATTTTACCCATAAGCCGTTGACAGAACCAATGTTCAAAATTCTTTGGATTTTCTAACCGCACTTTTAGATGAGAGGCACAAGCGAAGACGCTTACGCTATTGTGGGGACATCTAGAAAATATTCTAACTATTAGTTTGGAAAATAGTTTTTCAGACACTTCAGCATACTTTCATGGAGGTAGGATATGTATTCACTAGGTTTATCATTTTTTTTTTCAATATATAGTTTTTCTGTGTCTAGAAAAGTAGGAATTGGAATATTATTTTCGATAAAAATCTCATCATATTTAAATAGTTTACCCAACTTAAATAATGATTTTTCTTGTGTTACAATAAACCCTATATTAACCTCATCATTACCATCAGAATGTATAAAACTACATTCAGGAAATCTAAGTAGAAATAGATCCCAGGTTGTAGACTTAATGGTATTTAATACCTTTTCTTGTTTTGAGTTCTTATGGATTCCAAATATTTTTCCAGCACTACCATTAAAGTATTGCTTTGCTAAGTAATATTCTCTTGCAAAAATTTTACCTAACTGAGATTGCATAAAATTATCAAAAATATCAAGCTTTTCTTTTACAGTCCCTTTTGGTAGTTCAAATAAATTAATAAAGATCATCTTGATTAACAAAATCTCTATTCCTAATAGATTAATATTATTTGAATAGTTCATAATGAAATTATCAACTCTTTCTGAAGCTGTTTCATCTATAGTTTTACCTTTTAAATAAAAAAATATTTGTTCTTCATTTACTGTTTCTTTATATTCCTTGTTTTTAAGGAAAAATATTTCATCCATTAAGTATAACTTTAACAATGATTTTGTGTGTTTGATTAAATACTCTCTAACTTGAGTTTCATCCTTTTTATCAATGATACCTTTTGAATAGGCTTCCAGGTAATAGAAGTAAGGACTTAGACCCCATTTATTTTCTGTAATAAATTCAAGGAATTCAATTAAGCCATCATTTTGATAATTACCTTCTATAAATCTATGAATAGAAGACATAACATTTGAATCAAGTAAGGCAGAAGCGAAAAATTTCAAGTTGTCTATCTTTACAGCTATAATATTTTGAACAAAAAGAGAAGGTTCTTTACCAGATAAATGATCTAGTATAAAAATTTCATTACAAAATTCTTTATGTTCATCTAATAGTTTAGAACTGTTTTCTGAATCTTTTATTATCCACTTGTAGCGCATATTTATACCTTGACTTTATTATGTATTTTTATTTAACTATCGAATTTAAGTGTATTTCTTAATCACTTCATCGCCACACCTAGCCATTTCATCATCTCTCTCTCATCCCAACCTTTACGTTTGGCATAATCTTGAGCTTGGTCTTCATCGATGCGACCTAAGGTGAAATAGTTGCTTGCCGGGTGGGTGAAGTACCAACCGCAGACGGAAGCGGCCGGCCACATGGCGTAGCTTTCGGTGAGTTTCATGCCGATGCGTTGTTCGACTTCCAATAAATCCCAAATCAAGGCTTTTTCCGTGTGTTCCGGGCAGCTTGGATAGCCCGGTGCCGGGCGGATGCCGACATAGTTTTCATTGATTAACCCTTGGTTATCGAATTCTTCTTGTGTGTAGCCCCAAATGCGGGTGCGTAGTTCAAAGTGCAGGTATTCTGCCATGGCTTCGGCAAGGCGGTCGCCCACGGCTTGCAGCAAGATGGCGTTGTAGTCATCGCCTGCTGCTTTATAGCCTTCCACCAAATCCATTTCTTCAATGCCGGCGCACACGGCAAACATCCCCATCCAGTCTTTTTTACCGCTTTCGCGATCAGCGATAAAGTCGCTTAAGGCAAAGTTAAATTGGCTTTTGCTGTTTTTGCCACGTTCTGTTTGTTGGCGTAAGCCGTAAGCCGTGCCGATGGTTTGCATGCGGTCTTCATCGGAGAATAACACCACATCATCGCCCACACGTTCCGCAGGGAAAATGCCCAACACGCCGCTTGGGTTAAGTTTGTGGTTTTGTTCGAAAGCATCTAACATCGCTTGCGCATCATTCCACACGCGGCGGGCTTCTTCGCCACTTTCCGGATGATCAAAGGCATCCGGATAACCGCCCATCAAGCCCCACACGCGGAAGAACGGCGACCAGTCGATAAATTTGCGCAACTCAGCAATTGGCACGTTTTTAAATTCCACAATGCCCGTTTGTTTTGGCGTTGGTGGCACATAATCTGCCCATTCACCGCTAAAGCCATTGAAACGGTTGGCGCGCGCTTCTTCAATGCTGAGTTGTTTACGCAACGGTTTTCGGGTGGCGAAGGATTGTTGGATTTTTTCGTAATCTTTCTTGAATTGTTCCCACAATGCTGCACGGCCTTCTGGGTTCATCAGCGTGGCACACACCGTTACCGCACGGGAGGCGTTCGAGGTATAGAACACGCCATGTTGTTTGTATTTTGGATACAGTTTAATGGCGGTATGTTCTTTGGAGGTGGTCGCACCGCCGATTAAGACTGGCAAGTTCAAGCCTAAACGGGTCATTTCGCCGAGGAAGTATTCCATTTCGTCTAAAGATGGCGTAATCAAACCGCTCAAGCCGATAAGATCCGCTTTTTCCTCAATCGCGGTTTGAATGATTTTGTCTGCCGGCACCATCACGCCCAAGTCAATTACTTCAAAGTTATTACATTGCAACACCACGCTCACGATGTTTTTGCCGATGTCGTGCACGTCGCCTTTCACGGTGGCAATCACCACTTTGCCGTTGCTGGAGCCTTTTTGTTTGGTGGCGTTGATAAATGGCTCTAAATACGCCACGGATTGTTTCATTACGCGCGCGGATTTCACCACTTGCGGCAGGAACATTTTACCGTCGCCAAACAAATCACCCACCACGTCCATGCCTGCCATGAGCGGACCTTCGATGACTTCTAACGGCGTTGGCAATTTTTGACGCGCTTCTTCCGTGTCTTCGATAATGTACGTAGTAATGCCTTTCACCAGCGCGTGTTTTAAACGTTCTTCCACCGGCCATTTACGCCATTCGGCGACAGAATCGACCGCACTTTCATCGTTGCCTTGATTACGATATTTTTCTGCAATATCGAGCAATTTTTCGGTGGCATCCGGGCTGCGGTTTAATACCGCATCTTCTACGATTTCACGCAATTCAGGATCGAGATCGTCATAAATCGCAAGCTGGCCTGCGTTCACGATCCCCATGTCCATGCCTTGTTTGATGGCGTGATAGAGGAAGACCGCGTGAATGGCTTCACGCATCACATTGTTACCACGGAAGGAGAAGGACACATTTGACACACCGCCGGAAATCTTGGCGTGCGGAAGACTACGTTTAATACGACCTGTTGCGTTAATAAAATCCACGCCGTAGTTGTTGTGTTCTTCAATCCCGGTGCCGATGGCGAAAATATTCGGGTCGAAAATGATGTCTTCCGGCGGGAAGCCAAGTTGGTTGACTAAGATGTTATAAGCACGGGTACAGATTTCCACTTTGCGATCTTCGGTGTCCGCTTGTCCCACTTCGTCGAACGCCATCACGACCACCGCCGCGCCGTATTTACGTACCAGTTTGGCGTGTTCAATAAAGATTTCTTCGCCTTCTTTCAACGAGATGGAGTTCACAATCGGTTTGCCTTGCACCGATTGCAAGCCCGCCTCAATCACTTCCCATTTGGAGGAGTCGATCATCACCGGCACTTTTGCTGCATCGGGTTCGGTTGCCATAATGTTGAGGAAACGGGTCATGCATTTTTTGCCGTCGAGCAAGGCTTCGTCCATGTTCACGTCGATGACTTGCGCGCCGTTTTCTACTTGGTCGATGGCAATTTCAATGGCTTCGGCAAATTTGTCTTCTTTAATTAAACGTTTGAATTTCGCCGAACCTGTCACGTTATTACGCTCACCCACGTTCACGAACAGGCTTTCATCATCAATATTGAGCGGTTCTAAACCTGATAAACGCATGGCTGTTTTGATTTGTGGCAATTTGCGTGGCGGGATATTTTCTACCGCTTCGGCAAAGGCTTTGATGTGTTCCGGTGTGGTGCCGCAACAGCCACCGATAATGTTCACAAAACCGCTTTCCGCCCATTCTTTCAGGTGTACCGCCATGTCTTCCGCACCGAGATCGTAGCCACCGAAGGCATTTGGCAAGCCTGCGTTTGGGTGGACGGAAACGTAGGTTTCGCTGATTTTAGACAGTTGTTCAACATACTGGCGGAGTTCTTTCGGGCCTAACGCACAGTTTAAACCGAATGTCAGTGGTTTCGCATGACGAAGGGAGTTGTAGAACGCTTCGGTAGTTTGTCCTGAAAGAGTACGGCCAGACGCATCGGTAATGGTGCCGGAAATCATAATCGGCAATTCCACGCTTAATTCTTCAAACACGGTTTCAATGGCAAACACTGCCGCTTTGGCATTTAGCGTGTCGAAAATGGTTTCGATCATAATTAAATCGGCACCGCCTTCAATTAAGCCGCGCGTGGCTTCCGAATAGGCATCTACCAATTCCATAAAGGTGACGTTACGGAAGCCCGGATCATTCACGTTCGGGGAAATGGACGCAGTGCGGTTCGTCGGGCCGAGAATCCCTGCGACGAATCTTGGTTTTTCCGGCGTACTGTATTTATCCGCCGCCAAACGTGCCAGTTTCGCGCCGGCAAAGTTGAGTTCGTAGGCAATGGATTGCAAATCGTAATCCGCTTGCGCAATGGTGGTAGAGCTGAACGTATTGGTTTCGATAATGTCTGCGCCGGCTTCTAAATATTTTTCGTGAATGGCGGAAATCAACAGCGGCTGGGTGAGAGTGAGCAAATCATTATTGCCACGTAAATCCACCACACTTTCTTTAAAGCGTTCACCACGGAAATCTGCTTCGGTGAGTTTATATTTTTGGATCATCGTGCCCATGGCGCCGTCTAAAATTAAGATACGTTGGGCAAGGGCATTTTTTAGTATTTCAGTGGTGTTTTTCAAAATAAGCTTTCCGTTTGTTGTAGTTCAAATAAATGGGAGGAATAGTAGGAAGATGTGCTTGTGCTGTCAAATGTTATCTCTCTAAAAGTGCGGTGTTTTTTTAACGCATTTTTCTAGTAGACATAAGAAGAGAATTCTTTGCCGATTTTCTGCTTTTTATCTTGGTCTATGCTAAACTAGCGCGCAATTTTTTCCGTATTTTGAATGATTTCTTATTCGTTATGAGTTTATCTATCCCTCTTTTTATTGCATTGCGCTATTGGCGGGCAAAAAGTGCCGATCGTTTTGGACGGTTGGTGACGAATTTAGCCAGTTTCGGCATTGTGCTTGGCGTGATGGCATTGATTATCGTGCTGTCTGTGATGAATGGTTTGGAAGGTTATCAAAAACAACAGGTGCTTTCTTCCATTCCACACGCCATTGTTAGCCCAAACGGCAAGGTGAAGATCGATGATGCCGAGCCACCGATGCCAAATTTTGTGCAAAAAGCCGTGCCGATAAACATGACCAATGTGATTTTTCAAACTGCAAGTGGTGTTAGCGCAGGACAAGTGATTGGAATTCGACAATTTTCAGATGACCCGATTTTGTCTGCTTTATCCGAATCGCATTTTGAGGATTTGCTCCCGACAGGTGAGTTTAAAATCATTCTTGGCGATCAACTGGCGCAGAAATTAAACCTGCATGTCGGCGACAAAGTGCGTTTGATGATTACCGAAAACAGCCAATACACGCCGTTCGGGCGCGTGCCGTTGCAGCGTTTATTTACCGTCAGCGAAATCTATTTTGATACGGGCGAAGTGTCAGGATATGAAGCCTTCGCCAATTTAACGGACATTGGTCGCTTAATGCGAATTCAGCCGGGCGAAGCCCAAGGTTTCCGTTTATTTTTAACGGATCCGTTCCAAATTACCGAGCTGCCGGTGGCATTTCCCACAGCCGCGCAAATTACCGATTGGCGCACGCAAAAAGGTGAGTTTTTCCAAGCGGTGCGTATGGAAAAAAATATGATGGGCTTGTTGGTGAGCTTAATTATCGTGGTGGCGGTGTCCAATATTATTACGTCTTTAAGCCTGATGGTGGTGGACAAACAGGGCGAGATCGCCATTTTGCAAACCCTCGGTTTAACGAAAGGACAGGTGCGTTCCATCTTCATTTATCAAGGTTTATTGGTGGGGTTAATGGGCACCTTGGCGGGCGCTATATTGGGCGTGTTAGTGACGTTAAATTTGGATGCCATTGTGAATCTCTTAGGTGCAAAAACACTTTATTTACCGACTGCACTTGAGCCTTGGCAAATCCTGACGATTGTCGCGTTTTCCTTATTATTGTCATTGTTATCCACCCTTTATCCTGCCTATCGCGCCGCGAAAGTCGAGCCGGCAGAAGCCTTGCGCTACGAATAAAAAAGAGATGAAAAAATGAATACAGCATTATTATCTTGCCAACATATCACGAAATTTTATCAAGAAGGCACCCAACAAACGGAAGTGCTAAAACAGGTGTCTTTTTCTATGCAACCGAGCGAATTGGTCGCGATTGTGGGCAGTTCCGGTTCGGGCAAAAGTACGTTGCTACACACCTTGGGCGGTTTGGATCAACCGAGCAGCGGTGAAGTGTTTATCAAAGGACAATCGTTGCAACAAATGAGCCCGAACGCCTTGGCGAAGTTGCGCAATCAATATTTAGGGTTTGTGTATCAGTTTCACCATTTGATGGCAGATTTCACCGCACTTGAGAATGTCATGATGCCGATGCTTATCGGGCAACAAAATAAAACGGAAGCACAGGATCGCGCCGAACAGATCTTAAGTGCGGTCGGTTTACAGCACAGAATTTCACATCGCCCGTCTGCGCTATCCGGCGGGGAACGTCAACGTGTGGCGATTGCCCGTGCGCTGGTGAATAACCCGGCATTGGTGTTAGCAGACGAACCCACCGGGAATTTGGATCACAAAACCACGGAAAGCATTTTTGAGTTGATTCAACAGCTTAACCAAGAAAAGCAAATTGCGTTCTTATTGGTGACCCATGACTTGAATTTGGCGGAAAAATTGAATCGCCGTTTAATTATGCAAGACGGCGTGCTACGCGAGGAAAATGCCTGATGAATACGCCATTTTTTATTAGTTGGCGCTATCAACGCAGTAAACATAAAAACCGTTTGGTGTCGCTGATTTCGTTTTTTTCCAGCATCGGCATTGCCTTGGGCGTGGCGGTGTTAATTATCGGCTTAAGTGCCATGAACGGCTTTGAACGTGAACTCAATCAACGGATTTTGGCGGTGGTGCCGCATGCGGAAATTTTCTCTGCAAACGGGCAAAACAATGCACCGATTGATCATTGGCAACATCTTGCCGCTAAGTTGAAACAAAATCCGCAAATCATTGGCGTTTCGCCTTTTGTCAGTTTTACCGCCTTAGTGGAAAATGGCGCAAAATTAAAAGTAGTACAAATTAAAGGCGTGGAAACGGTATTGCAAGATCAAGTGAGTTCTCTTGGGCGTTTCGTGTTAAATCAAGGATGGCAAAATTTCGCGCAACATGGCGGGTTGGTGTTGGGCTCGGGGATTG
This sequence comes from Aggregatibacter sp. oral taxon 513, assembly GCF_018128305.1. Classification (NCBI taxonomy): domain Bacteria; kingdom Pseudomonadati; phylum Pseudomonadota; class Gammaproteobacteria; order Pasteurellales; family Pasteurellaceae; genus Aggregatibacter; species Aggregatibacter sp. oral taxon 513. The sequence continues at coordinate 1,091,068 of NZ_CP072381.1, read as the reverse complement.
CACGAGAGTTGGATGTACAAGAAGGGGATTGGGTTTCCTTGTTAATTTCACAACAAACAGGCACGGAAAATTTAACCCAGCCATTGCGTGAACGAATTCAAGTAACCGGCATTTTGCGTTTAGATGGGCAGCTGGATCACAGCTATGCCCTCATGCCTTTGGCGCAGGCGCAGCAGTTGATGGATTATCAAGCGGAGCAGGTGAGTGGGGTAGAATTGAAAACCACCGATCCGTTTAACATTCAAACCCTTGATTATTCCATGTTGCAAGATTATCCGCAGATGCTCTACCTGCAAAACTGGATCAGTAAATTCGGCTATATGTATCGTGATATTCAGCTGATTCGCACGGTGATGTATATTGCCATGGTGCTGGTGATTGGGGTGGCGTGTTTTAACATTGTGTCCACGCTCATTATGGCAGTGAAAGATAAAGCCGGCGACATTGCCATTATGCGTACTCTTGGGGCGAATAATGGGTTTATTAAGCGTATTTTTATTTGGTATGGCTTGCAGGCAGGCATGAAAGGCTGTCTCATTGGCATTGTGTTGGGCGTGATTTTGGCCTTAAATTTGACCGCACTTATACAGGGTTTGGAAGGTTTAATCGGTAGGAAATTATTATCTGACGGCATTTATTTCGTGGACTTCCTACCAACCGAGCTACATTGGCAAGATGTGTTGCTGGTGTTGCTTTCTGCGTTAATTCTCAGTTTATTTGCCAGCCTTTATCCGGCAAATCGTGCGGCGAAATTGCAACCGGCACAGGTATTAAGCGGTCATTAAAAAAGAAATCAAATAAACTAGTTTACTAGTACAAATTGCAGTGGTAGAGTAATACCACTTTTTCGGTCATTTTAGAATTTTATGAAGATAAGCGAGTGAATAATGAATACAAAAAACGATATTTCTATTGAAAACGATGATACGCGAATTGGCAAGATTGAACAGGTGTTACCCCCGATTGCGTTGCTAGAAAAATATCCGGCAAGCAGCGTTGCGGTGAAAACGGTGGAAAATGCCCGTCACGAAGTGCATAAAATTATTCATGGTGAAGATGATCGTTTACTTGTGGTTATCGGGCCTTGTTCCATTCATGATCCGAAAGCTGCATTAGAATATGCGAAACGCATTAAATTAATGCGTGAAAAATACCAGGATACCTTACAAATTATCATGCGTGTGTATTTTGAAAAACCGCGTACCACTGTGGGCTGGAAAGGTTTAATTAATGACCCGCACTTAAATAATACCTATGCCTTGAACGACGGTTTGCGTATGGCACGTAAATTATTGTCTGACATTAACGATTTAACCGTGCCGACGGCAGGGGAGTTTTTGGATATGATCACGCCGCAATATTTAGCGGATTTCATGAGTTGGGGCGCGATTGGTGCAAGAACCACCGAATCCCAAGTGCACCGTGAACTGGCTTCCGGTTTATCTTGTGCCGTTGGCTTTAAAAATGCGACCAACGGTGGCGTAAAAATTGCCCTAGACGCGATTGGTGCCGCAGAAGCACCACATCATTTTTTGTCTGTTACGAAGTTTGGTCATTCTGCTATCGTTTCCACCAAAGGTAACGAAGACTGCCACATTATTTTACGTGGTGGTGACAATGGCCCGAATTACAGCGAACAAGATGTTGCCGAGGTGTGCGATGAACTTGCCAAAGCAGGTTATAGAGCCCATGTCATGGTGGATTTCAGCCATGCCAACAGCTACAAACAATTCAAAAAACAATTAGATGTGAGCCGTGAAGTGGCACGTCAAATTGCCGCAGGTTCCGATAAAATTTTCGGCGTGATGATTGAAAGCCATTTGGTTGAAGGCCGTCAAGATTTGGTCGAAGGCAAACCATTAACTTACGGCCAAAGCATTACCGACAGCTGTATCGGTTGGGAAGACAGTGAAAAAGTCTTGCAAGAGTTATCCGATGCGGTGGTGGCAAAACGCAAATTAAACGGCTGATCTTTCTTTTCACCCGTTCATTTCAAACAAAAGTGCGGTGGATTTTCAGAGCGAATTTCCACCGCACTTTTTTTGACTTTTAAGTTAAACCGCCTCCGGATTTGGTATATCATATAGGGACTTATTTTTATCCACTGAGGCAATAATGGCGTCTAAAAATTCTCCTCCGGCAAAAGAACAAAACACCACCAATTTGAACATTCCACCTCATTCTATTGAAGCTGAACAAGCCGTGTTGGGCAGTATTTTACTGAACAACATGTATTGGGATGATGTGGCAGAAAATGTGGTGAAAGAGGATTTTTATCGCTTTGAACATCGTCTGATTTTCGAGGAAATGGAAAAGCTGATTGCCCAGCAATCGCCGGTGGATTTAATTACCTTAGAACAGGCACTAAAAAGTCGCGAAGTCATCGAACAGGTGGGCGGTTTTGCTTATTTGGCGGAGCTTTCTAATAACACGCCGAGTGCCGCCAATGTGGTGGCTTATGCCAATGTGGTGCGAGAAAAAGCAATCATGCGCGAGTTGATTTCCGTGGGGAACAAAATTGCGCAAAACAGCTATTCTCCGAAAGGGCAGGATGTGAAACATTTGCTGGATGAGGCGGAGCGAGAAGTTTTTGCCATTGCTGAGAAGCGCACATCTGGCACTGAAGGCCCACAAAATATCATTTCCATTCTGGAAAACACCATCAATAAAATAGAACAACTCAGTCAAATTAAAGATCATTCCGGTGTTACCGGCGTTTCCACCGGTTTCAAAGATTTAGATAAGAAAACGGCAGGTTTGCAAAAATCTGATTTGATTATTGTGGCGGCGCGTCCTTCCATGGGGAAAACCACCTTTGCCATGAACCTATGTGAAAATGCGGCGTTAGGCAGTGATAAACCGGTATTGGTGTTCAGTTTAGAGATGCCGGCGGAACAAATTATGATGCGTAGCTTGGCGTCACTTTCGCGTGTGGATCAAACGAAAATTCGTACCGGGCAGGGCTTGGATGACAACGATTGGGCAAAAATTTCCAGTACCATGGGGATGCTGGCTAAAAAACCGAATTTATTTATTGACGATTCTTCCGGTTTAACGCCGACGGAGCTACGTTCCCGTGCCAGACGGGTTTATCGTGAAAATAACGGCTTAAGTTTAATCATGGTGGACTACCTTCAATTAATGCGTGCGCCGGCTTTTTCTGAAAATCGTACGTTGGAAATTGCGGAGATCTCCCGTTCCTTGAAAGCCTTGGCAAAAGAATTAGAAGTGCCGGTGATCGCCCTGTCACAATTAAACCGTACCTTGGAAAACCGTCAGGATAAACGCCCGGTCAACTCAGACTTGCGTGAGTCAGGCTCTATTGAGCAGGATGCGGACTTGATTATGTTTATTTATCGCGACGAAGTGTATAACCGTGAATCGGAAGAAAAAGGCATTGCGGAAATTATCATTGGTAAACAGCGTAACGGGCCGATTGGACGTGTTAAATTGGCATTCCAAGGCAATTTTTCCCGTTTTGATAACTTAGCAGAACATCATCATTATGATGACGAATATTAGATAACAGAGTAAAAGAGATAAAAAATGCACATGAAACCTGCAACAGCAAAAATCAGTTCTGTTGCGTTAAAACACAATATTCAAACCATTAAACAAAAAGCCCCAAACAGTAAAATTATTGCGGTGGTAAAAGCCAATGCCTACGGACATGGTGTGGTGTTTGTTTCTTCTGCCGTCGAAAGTATGGTGGATTGCTTTGGCGTAGCGCGTTTAGAAGAAGCACTAAAATTACGCTCCAACGGCATCACCAAACCGATTTTGCTGTTAGAAGGTTTTTTCTCTTCCAAAGACCTACCTATTTTAGCCGTTAATAACATTCAAACTGTCGTGCATAGCCAAGAACAGTTAGAGGCTCTTGAAGAAGCCCAAACGCCTAATCCGGTGAAAGTGTGGTTAAAAATTGATACAGGAATGCATCGTTTAGGCGTGCATTTGGACGAAGTGGACAACTTTTATCAAAAACTCAAATCGCTTCCGTGTGTTGATTCGAATATTGGCTTTGTGAGCCATTTTAGCCGTGCTGATGAGCTAGAGTGCGGTTACACAGAAAAACAATTAAGCCGCTTTTTACAGGCAACGGAAGGCAAAGCCGGTGAGCGGAGCATTTCTGCTTCCGGTGGTATTTTGTTCTGGCAGGACGCGCATTTAGACTGGATTCGCCCTGGCATCATTATGTACGGCATTTCTCCAAATAATACCGCAGGAAAAGAATACGGTTTAACGCCGGTGATGAATTTAACCTCCTCCTTAATCGCCGTGCGCGAACATAAAAAGGGCGAGCCGGTGGGATACGGCGGTGTTTGGACAAGTGAAAAAGATACGAAAATCGGTGTGGTAGCTATCGGGTATGGTGACGGTTATCCGCGTGATGTGCCACAAGGGACACCGGTTTATCTGAATGGTCGCCGTGTGCCGATTGTGGGTAAAGTGTCCATGGATATGCTGACTGTCGATCTTGGCGCAGACAGCCAAGACAAGGTCGGCGATGAAGTGATCTTGTGGGGCAAAGAATTACCGATTGAAGAAATCGCAGAAATTACGGGCGTTATCAGTTATGAATTAATCACTAAATTAACCCCGCGTGTATTAACCGAATACATTGATTAAATTTAAAGGAGTGCTTATGCAAAATATCAATCCAACCCAAACGAATGCATGGAAAGCGTTAACCCAACATCATGCGCAACATAAAAATACAACCATTCAAGATTTATTCGCGCAAGAGAAAGATCGTTTCGCCAACTATTCCTTAACCTTTAACAACGAGATTTTGATCGATTTTTCCAAAAATAACCTGACTCAAGAAACCCTTGGTTTATTGCGTCAACTCACTGAAGAGTGTGGTTTAACCCAAGCTAAAGAAGCCATGTTCAACGGTGAAAAAATCAACCGTACGGAAAATCGTGCCGTATTACATACCGCACTTCGTAACCGTTCTAATACGCCGGTTTTCGTGGATGGCAAAGATGTGATGCCGGAAGTGAATGCCGTGCTCGCCAAAATGAAATCGTTCTGTGAACGCGTGATTTCCGGTGAATGGAAAGGTTATACCGGCAAAGCTATTACCGATGTGATCAATATCGGTATCGGCGGTTCCGATCTTGGCCCTTACATGGTGACCGAAGCCTTGCGCCCGTATAAAAATCATTTAACCATGCATTTTGTTTCTAACGTGGACGGGACACACATTGCGGAAACGTTGAAAAAAGTGAATCCGGAAACCACTTTAATTTTAGTGGCGTCCAAAACATTCACCACCCAAGAAACCATGACGAATGCCTTGTCTGCCCGTGATTGGTTCCTTGCTGCAGCAAAAGATCCTGCCCATGTGGCAAAACACTTTGCCGCGCTTTCGACCAATGCAAAAGCGGTCGCAGAATTCGGCATTGATACCAACAATATGTTTGAATTCTGGGATTGGGTAGGCGGTCGTTATTCTTTATGGTCTGCTATTGGTTTGTCTATTGCGCTTTCTATCGGCTTTGAAAACTTTGAAGCCTTATTAAGCGGTGCCCATGAAATGGATAAACATTTCCGCAATGCGCCATTAGCACAAAATATTCCGACAACGCTAGCTTTAGTGGGCTTGTGGAACACCAACTTCCTCGGTGCACAAACGGAAGCGATTTTACCGTACGACCAATATTTACACCGTTTTGCCGCCTATTTCCAACAAGGCAACATGGAATCTAACGGTAAATATGTCGGCCGTGATGGCAAAGTGATCGACGGCTATCAAACCGGCCCAATTATTTGGGGTGAACCGGGCACGAACGGTCAGCACGCGTTTTATCAATTGATTCACCAAGGTACCACATTAATTCCTTGTGATTTCATTGCACCGGCGCAAAGCCATAATCCGTTGTCCGATCATCACAACAAATTGCTTTCCAACTTCTTTGCCCAAACCGAAGCGTTGGCATTTGGTAAAACCAAAGAACAAGTGGAAGCCGAATTCTTGAATGCAGGTAAAACCTTGGAAGATGTGAAAGACATCGTGCCGTTTAAAGTGTTTACCGGTAACAAACCGACCAATTCCATTTTGTTACAAAAAATCACACCGTTTAGTTTAGGGGCGTTGATTGCCATGTACGAACACAAAATTTTCGTACAAGGTGTGTTGTTCAACATTTACAGCTTCGACCAATGGGGCGTGGAACTAGGTAAACAACTTGCTAACCGAATTCTGCCTGAATTAGTAAATAACGAGAAAGTGGAAAGCCACGATAGTTCAACCAACGGCTTGATTAACCAATTCAAAGCTTGGCGTTAATTCTGTCTGATTGGCAATGCTAATTAGCAATAAAGTGCGGTTATAAAAAACAGTGTTTTTTAACCGCACTTTGGCTTTTTCTTACTGCCAGAAAATGAATTTTATGCTAGAATCCGCGCACTCTTTTTTATTCATCTTACAAAGGAAATCACATGAAAATTTTAGAAGGTCATATCGCTGCACCAGAAGCGAAAGTTGCCGTTGTTATCGGACGCTTTAACAGTTTTATCAATGAAAGTCTTTTGGAAGGTGCTCTTGATGCGTTGAAACGTGTCGGTCAAGTAAAAGACGAAAATATCACTTTAGTTCGCGTACCGGGCGCGTATGAATTGCCATTAGTTGCGCGTCGTTTGGCGGAAAGCAAAAAATTTGATGCTATCGTGGCTTTAGGCACGGTGATTCGTGGCGGCACAGCGCATTTTGAATATGTGGCAGGCGAAGCCAGCAGCGGCTTAGGCAAAGTGGCGATGGAATCTGACATTCCGGTAGCATTCGGCGTATTAACCACTGAAAACATTGAACAAGCCATTGAACGTGCGGGCACCAAAGCGGGTAATAAAGGCGCGGAAGCCGCCTTGGTTGCGTTAGAAATGGTAAATCTTTTAAATCAAATTCAGGCAGCCTAAGTGACAATGACGGAACAAGTAAAGAAAATTTCTCCTCGTCGTCGTGCGCGTGAATGTGCCGTGCAAGCGTTATATTCTTGGGCGGTTTCACAAAATTCACCGGAAATCGTAGAACTCAATTTCATGACCGAACAGGACATGAAGGGCGTGGATACCCCGTATTTCCGTAAATTATTCCGCCAAACGGTGGAAAATGTGGAGGCAGTGGAGCGCACCATGCAAGGCTACTTAGATCGTGGTTTAGAGGAACTGGATCCAATCGAAAAAGCCATTTTACGTTTAGCGGTGTATGAGCTGCAATTTGAGGCGGATGTACCTTATAAAGTGGTGATCAACGAAGCAATCGAAGTCGCCAAAGTTTTTGGCGCAGATGAAAGCCACAAATACATCAACGGTGTGTTGGATAAAATCGCACCGGTTGTACGACGTTAATCTTCATTGAGACAAGGAGGCACAATGACAGAGGGTGAATTTGATATTATTCAACGCTATTTTACCGCCTCTAAACGTGTGCCTCGCAAAGATGTCCTCCTTTCTGTCGGTGACGATTGTGCCGTCACCGAATTAAATCCTAATCAGCATCTTGCTATTACCACCGATACTATGGTGGAAAACATCCATTTCTTGCCGAATATTCGTCCTGCCGATTTGGCGTATAAAGCCGTTGCGTGTAATTTAAGTGATCTTGCCGCCATGGGCGCAGAGCCTGCTTGGATTTCATTAGCTTTAACCTTACCAAAAATTGATCATGATTGGTTGGCGGAATTCAGCGAAAGCTTTTTTGATATCCTCGATCATTACAACGTGGATTTAATTGGTGGAGATACAACCAAAGGGCCTTTAAGTGTCACCATTACTGCGCAAGGGATTATGGCGAAGAACAAATGCCTTTGTCGCCATCACGCCAAAGTGGGCGATTGGATCTATGTATCCGGCACCTTGGGCGATAGCGCTGCGGGCTTGTCTTTCCTATTGCAGGGCAAAAGTGCGGTCAATTCTGCGCAAGAATATTTAATTCGTCGCCATTTACATCCTACACCAAGAGTCCTATTTGGCATGGAACTGGCGATGACCGGTGTTGTGAATGCCGCCGTGGATATTTCTGACGGGTTCGTTGCTGATCTTGGACATATTTTAACGCGCAGCCAATGCGGCGCGGTGGTTGAGTTGGACAAACTCCCACTTTCCCCTCAATTAATTGAGGAATTTGGCGCGGAACAAGCGGAACAATTTGCCTTATCGGGCGGTGAAGACTATGAATTATGTTTTACCGTTCCAGACAGCCATAAAGCAAAATTAGAAAAAGCCTTGGCGCATCTTGGCATTTCTTATACCTGTGTCGGACAAATTCGCCATGCCGGCAAAAAGCGCATTCAATTTCAACGTAACGGTCAACCGGTTGACATCGTGACCAGTGGCGGTTTCGATCATTTTAAATAGGTCTTTTATTATGACTGCACCACAAAATCCTCTCGAACGGGTAACGTTGCGCAACCCTATTCATTTTCTCGCATTGGGTTTCGGTTCCGGTTTATTGCATCCTGCGCCCGGTACTTGGGGCAGTTTAGTGGGCGTGATCGTTGGCGCATTATTACTGCCTTGGCTGGGTGCAAAAACGTTTTTTATATTGACCGCACTTTGTTTCTTTCTTGGTATTTGGTTATGTGAACGTACCAGCCATGACATGGGTGTGCACGATCATGGCAGCATTGTTTGGGATGAGATCGTCGCGGTTTTCTTGGTGCTGTTGGCTGTGCCGGAAGTGTCCTTATTTTGGTGCGCCGTTGCTTTCGTGACCTTCCGCCTGTTTGATATTTTAAAACCTTACCCGATTCGCTATTTCGATGAAAAACTCACCAACGGCTTCGGCATTATGGTGGATGATATTTTGGCGGCAGGTTATAGCATTCTCGTCATTCTCGCCTTAGCACATTTTATCTAGCAAATCATGTTACATTTAATGTTCGTTCATTTAATGGGGTTGCTTTCGCCTGGGCCTGATTTCTTTTATGTCAGCCGTACCGCTGCAATACATTCTCGGCGAACCGCAATTTATGGTGTGATTGGCATTACGATTGGCGTGACCATTTGGGCGACGGCCGCGGTGTTAGGTTTGGCGATTGTGTTTAAAACGATGCCGGCGTTGCAAGGTATTGTGATGGCATTGGGCGGTAGCTATTTGTTTTATCTGGGTGTGAAAATGGCTCGGGTCACAACCAATGCGGTATTTGATGAAAGCAATTTGGTGCAAAACACAGCGTCTAAAAATGAAATCATCAAAGGACTGCTGGTGAATTTATCCAACGCCAAAGTGGTGATTTATTTCAGCAGCGTGATGTCTTTTGTCCTCGTCAACATCACTGAAACGCGGCAAATGTTGACCGCACTTTTGATTATCACGATAGAAACCTTTGTTTATTTCTATGTGATTTCCCTCTTATTTTCACGCCCCTTTGCAAAACGTTTTTATAGCCGATATAGTCGCTATATAGATAACGTGTCAGGCGTGATTTTTATTCTGTTTGGCGCGTACTTAATTTACAGTGGTGCGTTGAACATCATGAGTTAGTTTAAATCGGAGAAGATTATGGCTTTAAGAATTGCAATCGTAGGCGCCGGCGGACGCATGGGGCGCCAGTTGATTCAAGCAGTACAGAACGCAGAAGGCGTGGTATTAGGCGCGACATTTGAACGTAAAGGTTCCTCATTGGTGGGCGCAGATGCCGGTGAGTTGGCGGGCATTGGTCACTTAGGCATTCAGGTGGGCAATGATTTAAACGCGGCAAAAGAACAATTTGACGTGCTGATTGATTTCACTCGTCCGGAAGGCACCTTGGAGCATTTGGCATTTTGTGTGGCGAATCAAAAAAATATCATTATTGGCACAACAGGTTTTGATGACGCAGGCAAAGCAGCGATTAAAGCCGCTTCGGAGCATATTGGTGTTGTGTTTGCCTCTAACTTCAGCGTGGGCGTGAATCTGGTGTTTAAATTATTGGAAAAAGCCGCCAAAGTGATGGGCGATTATTGCGACATTGAAATCATTGAAGCGCATCATCGCCACAAAGTGGATGCGCCGTCCGGCACCGCACTTTCCATGGGCGAACACATCGCCAAAACGTTGGGGCGTGATTTGAAAACCCACGGCGTATTTTGCCGTGACGGCATTATCGGTGAACGTAAACGAGATGAAATTGGCTTTTCTACGATTCGCGCTTCTGATGTGGTTGGCGAACATAGCGTTTGGTTTGCCGACATCGGCGAACGCGTTGAAATTGCCCACAAAGCTTCCAGCCGTATGACCTTTGCTAACGGCGCTGTGCGTGCGGCGAAATGGCTTGAGGGAAAAGACAAGGGCTTGTTTGATATGACGGATGTGTTGGATTTGAATAATCTATAAAAGTAGGGGCGAGTAAGCGCCCCTTTTTGTATCCGAAATCGATCATCATTTCAGCTTCATCGATCAAAGTGCGGTCATTTTTCACCGTGTTTTTACAACTCAATCTCCAAATCCTCTTCCACCCGACAACAACATAATAAAATCTCGTCTTGTTGTAAAAAGGCTAACGGTGTTTCTGCGTAGGACACTTTGCCTTTTTTTATTTTTACTCGGCAAGAACCACAATAGCCACTACGACATTGGTATTCATGATGAATGCCATGTTGTTCCAAGCGATTGAGAAGCGGGATTTGATTATCGTGTTCGATGGTTTGGCGACTGTGTAATAAATGAATTTTCATGATCATCAAAAGAAAAAAGAGCAGTTAGAAAACTGCTCTAAATAGCATTGGGCGTATTGTAATCGAAATTAGATCCACACGAAATATGCCATGCCGCCAATTATTCCGATACAGAAAAGGTTGAGAATAAAGCCGACTTTTGCCATATCCACTTGTTTGACATGCCCCGTAGCGAACACAATCGCATTCGGCGGTGTGGCGATTGGCAACATAAAGGCACAACTTGCACCGCAGGCGATGATAGCGGCGAGGGCAATTGGTGGCAGGTTTAAGGTTTGTGCTACCGAAATCACAATCGGCATGATCAATGCTGCGCTGGCGGTGTTAGAGGTGAATTCTGTGAGGAAGATGATGAACGCACTGACAACGAAACAAAGCACCCACAGCGGTTTTTCATTGGTAAATTGCACAATGGTATCTGCCATGATTTTACTGGCACCGGAGTCTTTCATCACGATACTCAAGGTTAAACCACCGCCGAAAAGCATTAACACGCCCCATTCCACACGTTCTTGAATTTCTTTCCATTTGGCTACACCGGTCACGCCGATAATCACCACGACGGTTAAGGCGATAATACTGTCGAAACTATCAATTTTTTTCTCTAAGCCCAGTAAACCGGAGAACCACGGGTTGATGAGCGAGCTAAACAGAAGCAGTAATGCCATCACGCTGAAGATAATGAGAGTGATGATGTTCTTTTTCGTGAAAGAGACTTTTTCAAGAGAAGGGGCAAATTCAACATGAAAGTTGGGACGTAAAATTACCCAAAGGGCAAATAACATGGAAGGTAGCAACAACAGCATTACCGGGAAGCCATAGCCTAACCATTCAGTAAAAGTCACTTGAATTTGAGAGGCTAAGATGGCATTAGGGGCGCTACCGACTAAAGTGCCAATGCCTCCGATACTGGCACAGAACGCCATGCCTAATAAGGTAAACGCATACAGGCGATAATTTTTTTCTGCATTCAACCCTTTTAACATCCCGATGGTAAGTGGCAACATCATTGCCGCAACAGCCGTGTTGTTGATCCACATAGATAAAAAGGTGGTGACCCCAAATAAATACGCCACGGAAAGTTTTAAATTGCCTTTGGCGAGTCGCACGATGTAATTCGCGATGATTTTATCCAGTTGCTGAATTTGTAATACTGCCGCGATAACAAAGCCGCCGAAGAACATATAAATAATCGGCGTAGCAAAAGGCGCAAGGGCTTTCTGTGTATTAATGAGCCCCAAACCAATGGCGAGAATAGGCACCATAAGCGAGGTTACCGTAATATTAAAGGCTTCCGTTAACCACAAAATACCGATGAACGTCAGCAAGGCCAAGCCGCGGTTTTCCTTTGGTGAGAAGGGCAACGTGTTGATTAGCACCAACATCAAGATAAAATCCAAAACAAGAATAATCAGGCTTTTATATTTAGCGAAGAAAGGGATTTGTGTTTGCATAATAAATGTCCTCCATGGCTGCTATTTATTAGCATTATTTTAATAAACTAGAAACATTTTTTTAACAAAATTGTGACGGCTATCAAATATATTTTGTGAAGAAGAAAGAGATAAAAGTGCGGTGATTTTTATGAAAGGATTACATGCTTGTTTTACTGAGTAGAGGAGACAATCATTGAGAAATAAAAAAGTGCGGTAGATTTTACCGGCGTTTAAAAACACCCGAAAAACCCACCGCACTTTTAGCGATATGAAAGATTACAGATCGAAATCGTCGAAATCTTTGGTGTCCACTTTGGAGTCAATTTGACCCACTAGATAAGAACTCACTTCCACTTCTTGTGGTGCCACTTGTACGTTGTCGGAAACCAACCATGCGTTGATCCAAGGAATCGGGTTGGAACGCGCTTGGAATGGCAATGGCAAGCCAACAGCCTGCATACGGATATTGGTGATGTATTCCACGTATTGCACCAAAATATCTCGGTTCAAACCGATCATGGAACCGTCTTTGAACAAATAATCCGCCCAGTCTTTTTCTTGTTCTGCTGCCGCCAAGAATAAATCGTAGGCTTCTTGTTTACATTCTTCCGCAATCTCTGCCATTTCCGGATCGTCTTGACCAGCCGCCATGATATTTAAAATGTGCTGTGTACCGGTTAAGTGTAACGCTTCATCACGGGCGATGAATTTAATGATTTTTGCATTGCCTTCCATTAATTGACGTTCAGCAAAGGCAAAGGAGCACGCGAAAGACACATAGAAACGAATGGCCTCAAGCGCGTTCACGCTCATCAAACAAAGGTAAAGTTGTTTTTTCAAGTTACGCAAGGTGACGACACATTCTTTGCCATCTACAGTGTAAGTGCCTTCACCGTAGAGGCTATAAAGTTGGCTGTCGCGGATTAAATCGTCGTAGTAAGAAGAAATATCGCGCGCCCGTTTGATGATTTCTTCGTTGGTCACGATGTCGTCAAACACGATAGACGGATCGTTCACAATGTTACGGATAATGTGCGTGTAAGAACGGGAGTGGATGGTTTCGGAGAACGTCCAGGTCTCGATCCAGGTTTCTAATTCCGGTATGGATACCAATGGCAACAATGCTACGTTTGGGCTGCGACCTTGAATAGAATCTAACAAGGTTTGATATTTTAAGTTGCTGATGAAAATATGTTTTTCATGTTCAGGCAACGCCGCGTAGTCGATACGGTCTTGCGACACATCCACCTCTTCCGGACGCCAGAAGAAGGAAAGTTGTTTTTCAATGAGCTTTTCAAACGTCTCATATTTTTGTTGATCGTAACGGGCAACGTTAACGTTTTGACCAAAGAACATCGGCTCTTTTAACTGGTCGTTTTTGTTTTGTGAGAAAGTGGTGTATGCCATTTTAATGTCCTAATAAGTTTGTTAAAGCAGGTATGAATTGTCCAAGAGTAGTAAGTATATTCGCGTGATCACTGATTAATCCAATAAAGTTTTTGTATTTTTCATTAAACGTTTTACTACTATTAGCTTCTTTCATCTGAGTCAGTAGACTTAGTAATTCACTTTTATATTTCATATCAATATCTGATATAGAATTAATACTATCAGCTATTTTTTCAAATAATTCAGTGCTATTCATTTGAATTTTTTGAGAGAACTCTTGGCTATTTGTTGCAACATTTTGAGTTCCTCCATAGAAATTAAAAGTATTTTGAACAATTTGTTCTGCATGTTTTAGGTCATAAGTCTCTGTCATTGGGGTCTCTCCAATTTTAGGGTATTCTTGGTTTATTTTCAGGCAGAAGTCTAAAATTATATTCCTTACTTTTTCTAATATCTCAGTAATTGCTGATGTAGGGATCTCTTGCCATGCATCTAAGCATGTCGCATGTTTATAAATTTTTTTCCCCTCAAGGAGAATTAAATTATGATCCCAGTTTGCATATAAAATATTTGAAGTCGAATTCCTTAGTAAATGCTCTAAGGCAGACACTCCTCTAGATATGTAGCAAGTATTAACATATTCTCTGTACTTCTCGCTTATTGCTATAGATGGGATATTTTGATTTTCTATGAGCATAGTAGGATACTTAAAATTCCCCTTGGAATGAACTTGGATTATTCTATAAGAAGGAAAATTATCTTTGGTTTCATACCCATTAATTTCATTATTAACCCAATTTACAAGCTCTGTATTTTTTAAACGATAAGCAAGAATCTTACATTTCATCAGAGTTTCGTCTAATGAAAGGCTGTGATTTACACAGCCATCAATAATATCTTGTAATAGATTCATATAAAACCTTAGATCTTACACGCCCCACCTGCACAGCCGTCATCTAAATCTTCTTGGCTGTCTTCGGCACCGTCACGGGTGTTTTGGTAGTAGAGGGTTTTTAAGCCGTATTTGTAAGCGGTTAACAGATCTTTTAACAACACTTTCATCGGCACTTTGCCATCTTCAAAACGTTTCGGATCGTAGTTGGTGTTGGCGGAGATGGCTTGGTCAACGAATTTTTGCATGATGCCGACCAAGTGCAAGTAGCCGTCGTTGCCCGGGATGTCCCAAAGCAATTCGTAGTTTTCACCTAAGTTTTCATAATCCGGCACCACTTGTTTCAAAATACCGTCTTTCGAAGCTTTGACGCTCACGTGGCCGCGAGGCGGTTCGATACCGTTGGTGGCGTTGGAAATCTGAGAAGAGGTTTCCGACGGCATTAAGGCGGTGAGGGTAGAGTTGCGCAAGCCGAATTCTTTAATGTCGCGGCGTAGGCTTTCCCAGTCGTAATGCAACGGCTCTGAGGTTAAGCTGTCGATGTCTTTTTTGTATGTATCGATTGGCAAAATACCTTGCGCGTAAGTGGTTTCATGGAAGTATTCACACGCGCCTTGCTCTTTTGCCAAGTTCATGGAGGCTTTCAATAAATAATATTGAATGGCTTCGAAAGTGCGGTGGGTTAAATCGTTGGCGCTGCCGTCAGAATAACGCACGCCGTGTTTCGCCAAGTAGTACGCATAGTTAATGACGCCGATACCTAAAGAACGACGGGCTAGGGAACTGCGTTTTGCCGCAATCACCGGATAATCTTGGTAATCCAATAAAGCATCTAATGCACGCACCGCAAGATCCGCCAGATTGTCTAGCTCGTCTAAGTTTTCCAATTTGCCCAAGTTGAAGGCGGAAAGGGTACAAAGGGCGATTTCGCCTTGTTCATCGTTAATATGGCTTAACGGTTTGGTCGGTAAAGCGATTTCCAAACAAAGATTAGATTGACGCACTGGTGCCACTTTCGGATCGAACGGTGAGTGAGTGTTGCAGTGATCCACGTTGTGAATGTAAATACGACCGGTGGACGCACGTTCTTGCATTAATAAAGAGAACAATTCCACGGCTTTTACGGTACGTTTACGAATGGACGGATCCTGTTCGTATTGCACGTAAAGTTCTTCAAACTTGTCTTGATCCGCAAAGAACGCTTCATAAAGCCCCGGCACGTCGGACGGGCTAAATAGGGTGATGTCGCCGCCTTTGATTAAGCGTTGATACATTAATTTGTTCAGCTGTACGCCGTAGTCCATGTGACGCACGCGGTTGTCTTCCACACCACGGTTGTTTTTTAATACTAGCAGGCTTTCTACTTCTAAGTGCCAAATTGGGTAATACACGGTTGCCGCACCGCCACGCACACCACCTTGAGAGCAGGATTTCACGGCAGTTTGGAAATATTTATAGAACGGAATACAACCGGTATGGAATGCTTCGCCACCACGAATTGGGCTACCCAGCGCACGAATCGCACCGGCATTTACACCGATACCGGCACGTTGAGAAACATATTTCACGATGGCAGAGGCGGTAGCGTTAATGGAATCCAAGCTGTCGCCACATTCAATCAACACACAAGAGCTGAATTGACGGGTTGGCGTACGTACGCCAGCCATGATAGGGGTTGGCAAGGAAATTTTGAAGGTAGAAGTCGCATCGTAGAAACGACGGATATAATCCAAGCGAGTTTCTTGCGGGTATTTGGAGAACAGACTTGCTGCCACTAATAAATAGAGGAATTGGGCGGATTCGTAGATCTCACCGGTCACGCGGTTTTGAACGAGATATTTGCCTTCTAATTGTTTTACTGCCGCATAAGAGAAGGTCATGTCGCGCCAATGGTCGATAAAACCGTCCATTTCATCCCATTCTTCACGGGTATAATCATCCAATAAGGCATGATCGTATTTGCCCATGCGCACGAGTTTTTTCACATGATCGTATAAACGAGGCGGATCGAAATGGCCGTAAGCCTTTTTACGCAAATGGAACACTGCAAGGCGCGCAGCAAGGTATTGATAATCCGGAGAATCTTTGCTGATTAAGTCTGCAGCTGCTTTGATAATGGTTTCGTGAATATCAGAGGTACGAATGCCTTCGTAAAACTGAATGTGAGAACGCAATTCCACTTGTGAGACGGACACATTGTCCAGTCCTTCTGCCGCCCATGTAATTACGCGGTGGATTTTATCGAGGTTAATCGGCTCCAGTGTGCCGTCACGTTTGGTGACCATTAGTGCCTTATTCATAGAAGATGCCTGCTCCTTGTGAAATGTGTTAAAACACAATATATAGTTATTGTTCGAAAAATCGCGCACAAGATAATGTGTTCTTATTGAAAGTTCAAGCGGTATATTTTTTCTCAATAGAGTTGACATCAAATAACTGGTTATAAATAAAGAAGATTTTTCTATGGGCGGAAATAGGCATTTATTAAAATTTGTGCGCGAGATCAAATTTTGAATTAAAAACGGATCCGAGGATGTTTTTGGAGATCAAAAGTGCGGTGAAAAAGTAGATTGAATTTCAACCGCACTTTTTTATTTGACTAGAGAGTTCCTCCAATCCCTTTAAATTTCTCAACAAATGCAGCGATTTTTTGGAATATACGTTGTTTGGTTGTGAGATACTGCGGATTAAGTGGGCTCATTTTCGGGAGCGCATCATTTAAATCCGTACCTTGTTCACTGGCGTATCCGCGTTTTAAAGATACGCTCATGTAACGTTTTGCGGCATCAATATTCAGTCCTTCACTGCTCATCAATTCATCGGCTTCTTGTTGTTGCTCTTTTTGGGCAAATTGGAAGAATGACTCAATAATGCCAGCTTTGTCGGCAATGTTATCCAAGTCAGTTTGATTAATAAAATCCACAATCAAACTTTCTTTTGCTCGGTTTCCTAGGCTTGCTCGAATGATAGATCGAATTTCATCAATGAGTTCAGATTTATTTTTCGTTTTCTTATTGTGTTCGAAAATCAATTCTAAGATGTAATCTAGATTGATTTCTTGGGATTTTAATAAATCCACTTCAAACACCACATCGTCCCAATCAATGGTCGATTTTGCTTTTTCCTCGCCCTCTTTTTGACGACGGAGCCAATCTCGAATATCGTTATAAGTAGATCGATAATTTTGAATATTACGTTCACTTGGTATATCAATAGGCCGCATTTCAGCAAAAGCGTCATCCGTTAAATAATATTTTTCTTTAAAGGCTTCAACGGCTTTTTCATCTGCTGTATCAAGCGATTGGAAGGCTTGCAAGGCGGCGAATTCGTCATAATTTTGCAGAATATTTTCAACCCGCAAATATTCACCAAATAATTTCACAAAGTCTTTCTTATCTTTTTCCGTTTGAATTTCACTTGGATCAGGAAATTTTTCTTTTAGCTCAGTTACAATATCAACATATCCACGACAAGCAACACCGGCATCGGTAAAGCCTTCCATATATTGTTGATAACTTTTTTCCAATACGACATTGCGTGTATTGGACTTACCGAAAAGCGTAATGGCATCAATGGTGTCTTGTTCCAAATCGCGGAAGGTCACGATGTTGCCAAAACTTTTAGTGCTGTTATAAATGCGATTTGTACGTGAATAAGCCTGAATCAAACCATGGTAGCGTAAGTTTTTATCTACAAATAACGTGTTTAACATCGGCGCATCAAAACCGGTTAAAAACATTCCAACAACAATCAGTAAATCCACTTCTTTGTTTTTGACACGTTTGGCTAAATCACGGTAGTAGTTTTGGAAGGATTTACCATCCACATCGTAATTCGTCGCAAAATAGTTGTTGTAATCGTCAATGGCTGATTTTAAAAATTCTTTGGCAGTAGAATTCATCGCTTCTACTTCAAAGCTTTCATCCACAATATCCCCAATGGCATCTTGCTCTTCATTGGCGGCAAAGGAAAAAATTGTCGCAATTTTAAGTGGATTTTTGACCGCACTTTGCAACCGTTTGAACGTTTCGTAATAGATTTTAGCCGCATCGACACTGCTTACGGCAAACATGGCATTGAAGCCATGATTACCCGTATTAAAACGATGGGTCTTTTGTTTGAAATTGTCTAAAACATATTGGGCAATTTGCTCGATGCGTTTAGGTTGTAAAAAGGCTTGTTTCTTCTCAAGTGCGGTCAGTTTTTCAAGATTTTTTTCGGTTTCAATGCTTTTAAATTGCGGGCGAACATCATTGTAATCCACTTTAAATTTCAGCACTTTTTCATCACGAATCGCATCGGTGATAATGTAAGAGTGGAGTTCGATGCCAAAAACACTCGCCGTGGTTTCTGCACCTAATGCGTTCCTTGGGAAAATTGGCGTACCGGTAAAACCGAATTGATAGTATTTTTTGAATTCTCTCGTCAGATTTTTTTGCGCTTCACCAAATTGAGAACGATGACATTCATCGAAGATAAAGACGACTTGTTTATCGTAAATCGGTAATTTATCTTCCGATTTCATCAGGTTGTTGAGTTTTTGAATTGTGGTAACAATTATCTTATTGTCATCTTTTTCGATATTGCATTTTAATCCTGCCGTACTTTCCGAACCATTCACGCTATCCGGTGAAAAGCGTTGGTATTCCTTCATGGTTTGATAATCCAAATCCTTTCTATCAACCACGAAGAATACTTTTTCAATAAAGTCTAATTCCGTTGCAAGGCGTGCAGCTTTAAAGCTGGTGAGCGTTTTGCCGGAGCCGGTGGTGTGCCAAATGTAGCCGCCACTTTCTTTATTGCTCCAATTTTTAGCCAAATAAGAACTTTTAATTTTCCATAAAATACGCTCGGTGGCGGCAATTTGATACGGGCGCATAATCAATAGGGTGTCGGAAACATCAAACACACAGTAATTCACCAACACATTAAGCAGGGTATGCTTTTGCAAGAAGGTCGCTGTAAAATCTTTTAAATCTTTAATTAAGGTATTTTTTGCCGTAGCCCAATTCATTGTGAAGTCATAGCTGTTTTTATCGCGCTTGGTGGTGTTGGCAAAATAGCGAGTATCTGTGCCATTAGAAATGACAAAAATCTGAATGTATTTAAAGAGCGAATTTTCTTTATTGAAGCTTTCTTTGCTGTAGCGGTGAATTTGATTAAAAGCTTCACGAATAGCCACACCGCGTTTTTTTAATTCAATATGTACAAGCGGCAAACCATTCACCAAAATCGTCACATCATAACGATTGTCATAGCTGCCGCTTTGCTCAAATTGATTGATGACTTGTACAGAGTTATTGGCAAGATTTTTCTTATCAAGCAAATAGATGTTCTGAATGCGTCCATTATCAAACACAAAATCATAAATATAATCATCGTGAATCTTACGGGTTTTCTCAATGAGACTATCACTTTGTTTATCCAAATATTCCTCTAAAAAACGTCGCCATTCCGCATCGGAGAAAACCACGTTATTCAAGTGCTGTAATTGTACCCGTAAATTTTTAACCAATGCATCATGGCTATTGAGCTCTTGTAAATACTCATACCCTTGCGCCTGTAAATCACGAATAAACTCACGCTCAAGGCTCCCTTCAGTTTGATAACCGGCATTAGGCTCTTCTACAAGCTTATTATATTGATCTAAAACGATAAAATGGTTGGATTCGGCGATGGTTTTATATTGGGTCATAAGGGTTCCTTAATTCTTTTGCTTTTTCAGATCTTTTTGCCAGTTTTCTAAACTTTCTAAATCTTCAGTATCTATTTACAATGTTTTTGCCTGATATTGCTTACCATTCTGGGCAGTTATCAAGTAATCCTTGATAACTGAATTTTCGTCTAATTCATTGTCTTCTAATATATTTTTTATATGTAAGGCGATATTTTGTACAGAGGTGTCAAAAAGTCCCGCAAGCTGACTTTCAGTCAACCAAGCCTCATTTTCGACAACCAATAAAGCAACGTGAGATTTACCATCATCGGTGTTGTAGATGATTAAGTCGTTCATTAGTGTTACTACACGAAATTGCAGAATTCATCAATAGCTCTAATTAATTTTTTTACTTCATTTTTATCAGAATCACTTAAATTTGAAGTTTCTTCGCTTGAATGCGCTGAGTGGCTATTTAGATCAATTAGTCTAGGCTTAAAATCATTGCCTGTTTTTTTATTAATGGCTTCTAAGAGATCTTTCCATCCTTTATATCCAAGATAAGTAGATGTTTTTTCTAGGAGATTACGGAGAAAATTAAAATGATATTTTTGTAGATCTCCATTAACTATGGCTTTCTGAATTTCTTTTCTCAAAAAAATATGATATGCGAATGGGTGATCATTATCTTGTTTAATTAGAGCATATTCTTCATTTTCATATTTCTCTAGATAATATTTTTTATAGTCATCTTTTTTAAATTCATTATGTAATACATTATAAAATAATGGGTTGTGTGTTGATATTATTACTCTTACTTTGGATTTTATGATCTTAATTATTTTTGCTAAATCCATAGCTAGTTCTATTAAATGATTCTCATCTAAAGAGCTAACTGGATCATCTATAAAAATGTATTTAATGGATTTGAATCTGTCGTCAGATTCTTCATAACTTATTTTTACTTTATCTAAAATAGTGTAAAATACACTCCATATGAAGTTGCTTTCTTCCCCTTTTGATATTTTTATTTTTTCTTCTGCCCTGTTATCTCCACTAGCATAGTAAAAAATCACTTTAGAAAAGTCTTTATCAATATTAGGGGTTAGTTTGTTATTGTTTATATATCTTTGAAAGTGTGAGATTATTTCTTCTTTTTCATCCTCATATAATATGTTGTTTATCCAGTCAATAAATTTATTTTTATGTATATTCAATATTGGTGTCGGACTCTCATTATTCCAATGAAAAATATCTTCAGTATACGAGTTGTAATATATTATTTTTCTATTCTCATCTATAGATGTAGATGATTGGACTAGCTTCTTGAATTCATTTGACAACCTTGTTTTGCCTGTTCCATTGAAGGCATAAATTAAATGAACTCTCCCTTCGTCTAGCATTAAATCTTGAGATAGTTCAGATAATTTTTTACTCATAAATCCCCCTTCCCTAAAAAGTTTAGTAATTCATTTTGATAATATGAATATTGTTTTGTTCGATTATTAATTTCTTTTGGTAAACCATGAAGTAATGAGTTTGTTAAACTATAAAATTTATCTAGTTTTTCAATAATACTTTGTTGAATAATTACTTCGGGAACAGGTATTCTAAATTCCTTAACTTTTGAATCTGAGATTGCAGGATATGCAGAACCACTTTGATTTTCTTCCACATAGTTTTTAAAGTTAATTGTAGATAAAAAGTAAAATAACCATTTTGGTAAAACAATATCAGTATTAGCTCGTAACACACAGTATCCTGTACTTGCTATTTCACCTGAAAATTCTTTAGTAATTGATGCCATACGTTGCTGTGTTGGTCTGGTTGTTGCAAAGATAATATCATTTTCTTTGACTATTTTTTGTGCTCTACTAGGAGCGTTTAGTGCATTAATTTCAATGGTGTCGATAATATTATTATTTTCTCTATCTACAGACGTTAAATCTATATAGCGATATGTTTTAGTATTGTTTTTCCATCTTATATTTTGAGTTTTTTCAACAAGCTCTTCCAACGTTTTCCACTCAAACCCAACCTTCCCAAGTTCTTCTTCACTTAACAATCTCTCCCGATAGTATTCATACTGCTTCCGGCGTAGTATAAGCTCGCTGGTAAGCTCGCTGGTAAGCTCGCTGGTAAGCGCTGTCAATGCGTCCAAAATTCGGACGATTTCGGTTTGGACAGAGAGTGGAGGGATGGGGATAACCAAAGATTTCCAGCGTGGTAGAGTTAAACCGAACCTTGTAATTCCTTGGGCATTTTTTCTGATTTGTTGCTTTATTTGTGATGTTCTAAACAGATAATTTAAAAACTCAGGTAACAGAAAATTAGTATCATGAATTCTAATTCTCATAATGTGGTAACTATAAACAGCATTATCAATATTTTCCAAAGCAACGGCAGATTGTCCTATTTCATCTAAAATTTCAGACGTAGGAGTGATAAAAAGATCGCCTTTCAAAATATTGCAATCAATAATTTTTTTATCACTTGCTGTTACTATCATGGTTGGAGTGCTATTTGATAAATATTGATTATTAAATACATCTGTAAAATTTAATAACCTAACACTTTTTTCACTTTCATTAATTTTTTTATCCACTCCAGTATTACGTAACTCTGATACTTCACCTAAAGTTCTCCACTCAACCTCAGCCCCATCCAATAATTTTTCTAAAAAAGTGCGGTTGTTTTTCATGGTGTTTTACCCCTCAATTTCCGCTACAATCTTGTCAATTTCAGCACGCAAGCGGTCGATATTGGCAACGGTTTCACGAATTTCAGCGTTGAGTTTATCGATATCGATCACTTCTCGAGTGTCTTTTTGTTCTACATAAGAACTCACCGCAAGGTTGTATTCATTGTTAACGATGTCTTCAAAGGACACGGATTTGGCTAAATGAGGCACATCTTCTTTATCGGCAAACAATTTGAGAATTTGCTCGATATGTTCCTCTTCCAAAATGTTGTTATTGGTGGCGGATTTAAATAAACCGCTGGCATCAATAAATTGGGTTTGGGTATTGGGTTTATGTTTGGAAAGCACCAAAATATTCACCGCAATACTGGTGCCGAAAAAGAGATTTGGCGCAAGCGCAATGACCGTTTCCACATAGTTATTATCCACCAAATATTGACGAATTTTTTGCTCGGCACCGCCGCGATAAAAAATGCCGGGGAAGGAGACAATCGCCGCGCGGCCTTTGGCTGAAAGATAACTTAACGCATGCAAAATAAAGGCAAAGTCCGCTTTGGATTTTGGCGCAAGCACGCCGGCAGGGGCAAAGCGTTCATCGTTAATCAATGTCGGGTCGTCTGAACCAATCCATTTCACGGAGTAAGGCGGATTAGAAACGATAGCATCGAAGGGTTTATCATCGCCAAATTGCGGATTCATTAAGGTGTTGCCAAGGGCGATATCAAACTTGTCGTAGTTGATGTTATGCAAAAACATATTCATACGAGCAAGGTTATAAGTGGTGTGATTAATTTCCTGCCCGAAGAATCCCTCTTCAATGATGTGTTCATCAAATTGTTTTTTCGCTTGCAATAATAAAGAACCCGAACCGGCCGCAGGGTCATAAATTTTATTGACCTTGTCTTGTCCATATAAAGCCAGTCGAGCAATCAGCTTGGAAACGCATTGTGGCGTAAAGAACTCGCCACCCGATTTACCGGCATTAGCAGCATAGTTGGAAATTAAAAATTCGTAAGCATCACCGAATAAATCAATATGATTATCTTCAAAGTCACCAAAATCTAATTCGGCAACGCCTTTTAATACAGCAGCGAGACGACTGTTTTTATCGGCAACGGTATTGCCCAAGCGGTTGCTGGTGGTATCAAAATCAGCAAATAAGCCTTTGATATCCTGTTCGGAAGGGTAGCCTATGGCGGAGTTTTCAATGTCGTTAAAGATTTGTTTTAATTCGGTGTTAAGATTTGGATTGGTGTTGGCATTCGCCGCAATATTTTTAAATAATTGGCTGGGGTAAATAAAATAGCCTTTTGCTTTGATAGTATCTTCTTTGATGGTTGCAATAATAGGGTCGTCATCATTAAACGCAGAATAATCAACGCTATCATCGCCACCTTCAATATAGTTGGCAAAGTTTTCGCTGATAAAACGATAGAAAAGCGAACCAAGCACATATTGTTTAAAATCCCAACCATCAACAGCGCCCCGTACATCATTAGCGATTTGCCAAATACGGCGTTGAAGCTCTTCTCGTTGTTGAATTGCAGTGGCCATGATTGAAACTCCTTAGAGATTATTAAAAGACATTGATAATTAAGGCGCTATTCTACCTTTAATGTCATGTTTTGATAAAGGTTAAAACATTTGAAAAATGAGTATGTCATTAAAAATCAAAAGTGCGGTCTTTTTTCCCAACAAATTTTAAACCACAACGACAAATTCATCGTTTTTGTTTACAGGTGATTGGTTGTACCTGTATTTACAAGGCTTTCATTGGCATAAAAATTAAACGCAATCGATTTCGATTTTTCATGTAATGGCATATAATCTCAGCCTTTCATTATTTCAGTTTAAGAGAGCGTTGAAATGCAAAAATGGTTTAAACATAGTTTAGGTTTGGTGTGTCTTTCGTCTTTATTTTTTAGCCAACAAGTTGTGGCAGAAGGGCGTTTGACCGTGTATTGCACGGTGCAAAATGCCTTGTGTGAAAAAGTGACGACGCAGTTCGGGGAAAAATATGATGTGAAAACTGAATTTGTACACGGGGGCACGGAAACCATTTTTGGCAAGATCAAAGCGGAGAAAGACAATCCGCAGGCGGATTTTTGGTATGGCGGCACCATTGAGCCGCATTTCCAAGCAGGCGAGTTGGGTTTGTTAGAAGCCTACCGTTCGCCAAAACAAGTGGAAATCTTACCGCAGTTTAAATCGCTTATGATGCAAAAAGGCGATTTTACTTCCGTGGCATACATGTTGGTGTTGGGCTTTGGTGTGAATACACAAAAATTGGCACAACTGGGTTTGCCCGCACCACAAAGCTGGGAAGATTTGCTCAAACCGGAATATAAAGGTGAAATTCAACTGCCCGATCCGCGCGCTTCCGGCACGACCTATACCATCATGGCAACCTTGATTCAGCTTTGGGGCGAAGAAAAAGCCTTTGATTATTTGAAAAAGCTCAATGAAAACGTGTCGCAATATGTGAAAAGTAATTTAGTGACGGCGAATTTATCCCGTGGTGAAAGTGCGGTGAGTGTCGGTTTTGTGCATGCGTATGCCACCGAGAAAGAAAAAGGCGCGCCGGTGGAAACGGTGATCCCACAAGGTAAAACCGGTTATGCATTGGGAGGTGCAAGTATTATTAAAGGTGCACGTAACCTCGATAATGCTAAACTTTTTATGGATTTTGTACTGTCGAAAGAGGTACAGGAAATACCATGGCGTGAATTCGGTTTATATCAAATCCCAACCAATGCCAATGCGGAATCTTCACCAAAATCCGTTGACCCGAAAAAATTAGATTTTGTTGAATTTGATTTTGTGAAATTTGGTTCTAAAGACGAAGGCAAGCGATTAATTAATAAGTGGCTGGCTGACATCAAATTATCGAAATAACCCTACCTATGCTCGGCATAAATATTGTGCCGAGCAAGATCTTATGCTGACGTATCCATGCTAAAACACCTATTCCATCAACCTATCACTTGGATTTTGCTCGCTTTCTTGGCATTTGCCTGTTTGCCGGTGCGTGCCTTGGATTATGGCCTTTTCGGGGCGACCGCGAAAGAATATTTCGCCGCGATGGGATGGGCTCAGGTCAATATCAGTTGGCTGTGGTTTGGTGCATTGTGGATTTTCCCCTTTTTTCAGCGACTGCCTGATTCTCGTCGCTCGGCAAAAATAATCGTTATTTTGACCGCACTTTTGAGCTTCTTCATTTGGTTCTCCGCGGAAGCTTATGCTTTTCGCTTCGGTTATGCGGTGATTTTCCTGTTTATTGCCATAGGCTCCATATTCGTCAATGCCTTGGCGTGGTTAGGTTTTTTACGGGGAGATCGTTTTTTATTGGCGGTCGCCACAGGCCTTGCCGTGTTGGTGATCGGTTTTATTTTTTATCCGATCACCGCATTATTTACGATCTTTTTTACTGGCGAATCCGGTGAATTTGGCAATGTTTTTACGCTATTAAACCACCTCGGCTTGTGGAAAGTCATTGGTAATTCCTTGGCGGTCTCCTCTGCGGTCGGCGTATGTTCTGTTATGTTTGCTCTTGTTTTGGCGTTGTACACCACAAGAATTGCCAAACGCAGTTTGTTTATCAGCAAGATCTTTTCCTTATTGCCGATGGTGACGCCGCCTTTTGTTGTGAGCTTAGGTGTGATGTTGATGCTTGGGCGCTCAGGCTATGTCACTCAATTTCTTACGCAACATTTCGGCGTGAACCCGAATTGGCTTTATGGTTTTAACGGTATTCTTATTTCTCACACGTTGGCACTCACGCCCATGGCATTTATGTTGTTGGAAGGGGCATTAAAAAATCTTTCACCGAAATTGGAAGAAGCCGCCGTGATGCTCGGCGCAAATCGTTGGCAGAGTTTCCGTTTTATCGTGTTGCCGTTATTAAAACCGGCACTAGCCAATGCCTTTTTAATCGTGATGGTGCAATCTTTGGCGGATTTCAGCTCGCCTTTTGTGTTAGGCGGCAATTTTGACGTGTTGGCAACGCAAATTTATTTTTACATTGTGGGGGCACAAAACGACTATGTCTCTGCAAGTGCCTTGGGGATTATTTTGTTAAGTATCTCCCTCGGGATTTTCTGGCTGCAATATCATTTTATCGGGCGTAAAAATTACGTTACGCTCTCGGGCAAAGGGTTTGAAGGTCGAAGCACGCCTTTATCTTTCGGTTTAAAGATTACCGTTGTAAGTATTTTTGCTGCCTGGGTTGGTTTCAATGCTTTATTGTATGGCAGTATTTTTTACGGCAGCGTGATGCAGAACTGGGGTGTTAATCACACTTTTACTTTGCAACACTACATCACGCTATTCGGACAAGGCTGGAAGAACGGTGCGATTCCTTCTTTACTGCAAACTGTCTTGTTCGCAGTGATCGCCGCCCCTTTTACGGCAGTGAGTGGCTTTTTGTTGGCTTATTTCTTTTCTCGTCATCGTTTCTTCGGACAAAAACACATTGAATTTCTCACGTTGCTCAGTTTTGCGGTGCCGGGAACAGTTGCCGGGGTGTCTTACATCCTTGCGTTCAATAATGTCCCGCTCTATTTAACCGGCACAGGAGCGATCATTGTGCTTTCGATGGTGACTCGCAATATGCCTATTGGTTTGCGTGCCGCATTAGTGAATTTTAAACAATTAGATCCGGCATTGGATGAAGCTGCCTATTCTTTAAAAGCCAGTGCGTTTCAGACGTTACGTTTTATTACTTTGCCTTTATTGAAGCCCGCTTTATTGTCTGCTTTAGTGACCAGTTTTGTGCGTGCCATGACGACCATTAGTGCGATTATTTTCTTAGTTACGCCAAGCACCCGCGTGGCAACGTCGTTTATTTTAAATCGGGTAGAAGATGGCGATTACGGTTTAGCCGTGGCCTATGGCGCTAGTTTAATTGTGATTATGATGCTGGTTATCGGCTTATTTGGTCGATGGGTTGGTGAGACAAAGTTAGGACGATAACATGACACAACATATTGAATTAAAACAGGTTTATAAAGCTTTTGGTTCAACCAAGGTATTGCAAGATTTCAATCTTTCTTTTGAAAAAGGCAAATTTACGACCTTATTGGGTGCATCAGGCTGTGGCAAAACCACCATTCTGCGCCTCATTGCCGGATTAGAAGATCTCGATCAAGGGCAAATTTTATGTGACGGAAAAGACATCAGTCGGTTACCGCCACAACAGCGTGGTGTCGGCATTGTGTTTCAATCCTATGCGCTTTTCCCGCATTTAACCGTCGGGGAAAATGTGGCGTTCGGTTTGAAAATGCAGGAAACCCATTCCTCAGACATCGCCGAAAAAGTCAGTCAAGCATTAAAAATGGTGGAGCTCGAGGGGTTTGAACATCGCCGTATCGAACAACTTTCCGGTGGGCAACAACAACGTGTCGCCTTGGCGCGGGCGTTGGTAATTGCGCCACAAATTTTATTATTTGATGAGCCGTTAAGTAATTTGGATACCAACTTGCGCCGCACCATGCGTGAGATGATTCGCCATTTACAACAGAAATTGGGCATTACCGTGCTCTATGTGACCCACGATCAAACAGAAGCCTTTGCTATTTCTGATGCAGTCGTGGTGATGAATCAAGGAAAAGTCGAACAGATTGGTTTGCCGAATACGCTCTATCATCATCCAACCTCTCGTTTTACGGCAAACTTCATGGGGGAAGTGTCTTTCTTTCCTGTGACGGTAAAAAACGGAAACTATGTTCTGGCAGAAAATCCCTTGTCGATTGAATCGAATGAGCTACCACAGGATGGAAATTATTTACTCGGTATTCGCCCGGAAGGTGTGTTATTGGCATTAACCGGCGAACCTGCAGAACGTTGTGATGTGCAATCGGCGATTTCTATGGGGAATTATTGGGAGATTCAGGTGCGATGGCATGGATTGCCATTATTGGTGCATTTAAATCCGAATGATTACATACCAAATCAGCCCGAGTATTTTGTTAAGTTACGTCCGATTGGTTGGTTTGTGCTGCCTGTAGAGAAATAGGAAAGACGGAAAGTGCGGTGGGTTTTACCGTGTTTTTCGCCCTGTGTTAGACGAACAGGGCAGGGCGAGGGTTTTCGCGTGCCGGAATGAACGGAAATACGCGTTATTCTTTCCAAATAATATGATATTGACGATCTTCTTCTCGGTGAGAAATTAAAAACTTGGCAAAAATATCATCCATTTCGTCTTGTTCATTCACCAGTCCAATCCAGACTTCGGCATATTCTTCCGGATCAATTAACACACCAATTTCTTCTTCCCAGTTATCAGCGGTTTCGACGAACTCCACAGCGCCATGTTCTTCAAATTGCAGATTAAATAACAGAATATCGGCAGGATCGAGATTTTCCGGTGCCATTTCAAGAAAAATATCATAGGCAATATCAATAGCCGTATCGGGATCCAGTTTTTTGAATTCGCTCATTTGTGTATTCCATGCAAGTAAATTGGGGGCTCATCATAGCATAATTGCGGCGAAAGTGCGGTCGGTTTTTGTGGCGTTTTAAATGTAAAGAAAAGAGGCTTTTTTGAGCCCCTTTTTTATTTGTTTATGACATTTTTTTCACCGATTTGCGAACCACCAATTCAGGGTGGATTTCAATTTTTTCTTTCTGATCGGATTTATGGTTAATGCGTTCAAATAATAAATTCACGGCTTGCACACCTAAACGAGACTTAGATTGGTGCACGGTTGTCAGTGGCGGTGAATAAAAACGTGAGGCATGAATGTTGTCATAACCGATAATGGAAATGTCTTCCGGTACACGTAAGCCTTTTTCGCCAATCGCAGAAATTGCGCCCAACGCCATGACATCGTTACAACAAAATACAGCGGTTGGTAGGTTGTCTTGGCTTAAAATTTTATTCATGCACTCATAGCCGTCTTCCGGTTCAAAAAAGCCTTCCATTACCCAGTTCGGATTAACGGTTAAACCGGCTTCTTTCATCGCATGGATAAAGCCTTCATAACGGGTTTTAGCCGTCGTTTTAGTGAGTTCACCGGCAATAATGCCGATGTATTTATGACCGTTTTCAATGAGATGTTTGGTGGCTAAATAGCCGCCATCAAAGCTGTTATCTTGAATGATGTCAGTGTATACATTCGGGCCCCAATCCATCACGACCATCGGGATATTTTCAAAAGAATGGAGTAGGTTTAAGGAATCCGGCAAATATTCGGAACACATGACCAAAATGCCATCTACGCGTTTTTTCGCTAGCATTTCTAAATGGTTTTTGATTTTTTCCGCATTATTTTGCGTGTTACACAGAAACAATGAATAACCTTGGCGATAGCAGTGTTCTTCTACTGCATGAATGATTTCTGCAAAATAAGGGGCTTCACTGGTGGTGACGATCATGCCGATAGATTTGGTGGTATTCACTTTAAGGCTACGCGCCACCGCACTTGGGGAATAATTAAGATCTTTGATGGCCTGTAAAACCAAACTTTCTGTTTCTTGTGCCACAAAGCGGGTTTTATTGATTACGTGCGACACCGTGGTGGTGGATACGCCTGCCATTTTGGCAACATCTTTGATGGTAGCCATAACTTTCTCCCTAAAAATTTTGGCTATTATAAAGAGGTAAGTGCTTTTGGTTAAGGGCATAACACAGAATTTTTATTAATCTGTCGGCTTTTTCATATTTGGTTGGCTTTTTATGTGAATTTTTTGTTAAGATATAGGCTCTTTTAACATAAAGACAAAAAAAGAGGTGAATCATGGGGACTTTCGGTTATGCAATGATGACGGTTGCGCTTTCTCTTAGCGTGATTCTTGTTTTAGCGTTTTCCATTTTTTAATGAAAAACACATCAAAAAGAAACCGCACTTTAAAACGAAGTGCGGTTTCTTTTTAGGTTCATTTTTCTATTTTTCCTGCCAATCCATCACGAATTTTATGTTCAAAAAAGGCGTAGTCCACTAAAAAGGCATCATGACCATAGTCTGAGCTGAATTCGTAATAATTTAAATTCACACCATTTTCTTCCAATAGCTGTTTGCTTTTGCGTAATTCCGGCAATTTGAACAGTTGATCGTTATCCACTGAAACTAACGTGTAGCGTGCTTGAATGCGGGAAAGTGCGGTTTTTAAGTCGACATAACCGAGGCTTGGATCGTATAAATCTAACGCACGTAGTAAATGCAGGTAGCTATTGGCATCAAAGCGCGCAAGAAATTTCTGACCTTGGTAGCTCAAATAAGATTCCACTTGGAAATAGTCACCCTGCAAATTGCCTTCTGCTTTGGTCGCGCGTCCGAAAGCTTTGGTCAGCTGAATATCCGTACGATAGGTGAGCATGCCAAGCATACGCGCTAACGCTAATCCTTTATCCGGTTTTGCACCGTCGTAATAATCACCGTTATTGAAGTTTGGGTCACTGATAACCGCTTGACGCATAACGTGATTAAATCCGATGGCTTCTGCACTGAAAGACAGAGAAGAGCATAAATTCACTATGTTAGAAACAAAATCAGGGTAATCAATCGCCCATTGATTGGCTTGCATGCCGCCAAAAGAGCCGCCAATGATGGCGTGTAAATGTGGAATCGCCAGCGAGTCTAATAAGGCTTTTTGTACTTTCACAATGTCTTGTACGACGACGGTAGGAAATTGGCTACCATACGGGCGACCGGTTTGCGGATTAACTGAAGAAGGGCCGGTTGTGCCTTTACAACCACCAAGCACATTGGAACAAATAAAGAAATAGCGCGAAGTATCTAATGCCAATCCGTCACCCATGAAATTTTGCCACCAACCTTGCTGGTTTGCCTCTTGTTCAAAATAAGGTTCGGCATCCCCGGTAAGGGCGTGGCAAATTAACACGGCATTGCTTTTATCCGCATTCAATACGCCGTAAGTTTGATAGGCGACATCAATATGTTCCAGTTGACCGCCTAACGTAAGCTGTAAAGGTTGATGGGTAAAAACGGTGGTCTTTTTTATTGTCATTGCAAAATCCGGCGCAATTTCTCTTGTTATCAGTAAAGGTGAGTAACGTTACATCCTGCGACTGTCCCTTGTCAAGAAATTTTAGACGTCTAAACATCTGGAAGTTTTTAAGGCTATAAATAACGAAATTACACTTGAATTCCAGGCTTTTTTTCATTATGTTGAATACCAATTTTTTCTGATAAAACAGCTAATGAAATTGAATTTAAAAGAAAAGTTACAAACATATTTCACACTAACGCAGATGAAACGGCTTTCCCGTTACATGGCGTTATTTATGGTTTTTTTTGCAATTTTGTTGGTGATTGTTGATCAGACCATTGGATACTATGTGCGTAATGACATCTACTACGACATCGAAAAAGTGCCAAATCGTCCTTATGGTTTGGTGCTTGGTACGTCAAAATATTTCTCGGATAACACTCTGAATCTCTTTTATTACAATCGATTATTGACTGCGCAACGTTTGTTTGAAAAAAGAAAGGTGGATTATTTGTTGTTAAGTGGTGATAACCGTACGTTGCAATACAATGAACCTCGCACCATGTTAAAAGATTTGAAAAAAATGGGCGTGCCGCAAGAGTTTATTTATTTGGATTTCGCCGGTTTTCGCACGTTGGATTCCGTAGTTCGTGCCGATCAGGTGTTTAAAGCACATTCTCTTACAATCATTTCACAAAAATTTCACTGTGAACGAGCCTTGTTTATTGCGAAATTCCACAATATTGATGCCATTTGTTTTGTTGCCGATTATCCGCAAGGTTATACAAAAGTGCGAGTGCGAGAATTTTTTGCCCGCTTGCAGGCTGTGTG
The DNA here is from genome assembly GCF_018128305.1 of Aggregatibacter sp. oral taxon 513. Taxonomy (NCBI): domain Bacteria; kingdom Pseudomonadati; phylum Pseudomonadota; class Gammaproteobacteria; order Pasteurellales; family Pasteurellaceae; genus Aggregatibacter; species Aggregatibacter sp. oral taxon 513. The sequence continues at coordinate 1,058,552 of NZ_CP072381.1, read as the reverse complement.
GGATTTATTAATGGAAAGGGAACCGCACTTTTTAGGGACACCGGAACCTTTGCCCCCTCCGGTGACGATTCCCGATGTGACGGATGCTAACAGTGGTACTTAATCACTTTACGGCTTAAAGGCGTGCTATTTACTGTCGTTTTATGTTTTTTCGAAATAGCATCAAATGCCAAATTCAATAGCGATTGCGATACTTTATCGTAATCTTGCACGCTACAAATCACTGGATTCTCCAATAACTCCAACATTTCAAAATGACCAAAGGTTGCAATCGTTAAGTGATGAGGCACATGCCCAAAACGTTGTAATAATACCAACATCACGCCTTCTAATAGCGTAAATGACGTGGTAAAAATGGTTGTTGGCAAAATCCCTTTTTCTGATAACCATTGTGCAAATGTATTTGCCGCATTGTTTTTATGAAATTTATCTGTATATAAATAATCAACTTTTACCGTTTTATCTTTCAGTGCTTTGCGAAAACCCAACTCACGTTCTTTGCTAGTGGGCAATTCAGACAGTGCGCCAAAGAATAACACCTGCTGTTGATTTGGCAGTTTGAGAAATTCCTCTGCTAAGCGGCAGGCATCGCCTTCATCATCGGTCAATACATTTACCACATTGGGTGATTGAATACGGCGATCAAACCCAATAACAGGGACATCGGCATTTTGATAAAAATCTGTGTTATAAGGCAGAGCAGAAGAAACAACCAACGCATCAACTTGACGTTGTAATAAATGTTTTACGCAGTCTTGTTCATTTTCAATGTGATCATTCGAACAAGAAATTAACAGCTGATATCCTTTTTCTCGCAAGTGATTTTCTAACTTGTTGGCGATTTTTGCGTAGCTGATATTTTCAAAATCAGGAATAATCAAACCAATAGTTTTACTTTTGCCCACGCGCAAGCTTGCCGCCATGGCATTGGGTTTGAAATCATATTGCTTAATCAGCGCCTGCACTTTGGCTATCGTGCTATCGCTTACGCGATATTGTTTAGCTTTTCCATTCACAACGTAGCTCACCGTTGTGCAAGAAACGCCCGCTAACTTGGCGATTTCATCTAATTTCACATTAACTCCTTATAAATGTCAGAAATAGATCGTAGATTGATTAAATTGCACAAATTTTGCATGTAACTACGTAAATTATAGCACCTCATTTTATTAAAAATGGAATGCATGTCACAAAATTGTTTATTTTTTCCAGGGGGGTTATATGCGGTGTTTGTTTATGTAATATATTTTGTGAATAGATAGTAAGTAGCACAGTTTAAAAATGGAATAAAAGTACGGTCGTTTTTTACTCGCATTTTTCAATGTATTTTTAACGAGCAATTTACACTGTTTCACATTTATTTTTAGGAATAAGAATATGTCTAAAATTAAGACAAGTTTTAATGTAGTGGAAGAAAGTACTAAACGTTTAGCGGTATTAATTGATGCTGATAATGCTTCTGTTAAAGATATTAAAGCCATTTTGGAAGAAACAACACATTATGGGGAGGCGACAGTTAAACGTATTTATGGCAATTTTGTTTCTACGAATGGGCAATGGAAAGAAGCCATTAATGAATACGCAATTAAACCTATGCAACAATTTGCCTTTACGACAGGGAAAAATGCAACTGATGGATTTATGATTATTGATGCCATGGACTTACTTTACACAAATCGTTTTGATGGTTTTTGTTTAGTTTCCAGTGACAGTGATTTTACTGCATTAGCAATTCGCTTGAAGTAACAAGGTGCTACTGTTTATGGATTTGGTAAGAAACAGACCCCAGCCGCGTTTCGTAATGCCTGTAGTCGTTTTATTTATGTTGAAAATTTACATGATGAGACGGAAGAAATAGGAAATGTCGTTGGTAAAAAAGAATCTAGTCAACTTCAAATATCTAAGACTGCTAAAACTTCTACAACAAAAGGTAAAGGGCTTCCTTTAGAAACATTACATAAAATTTTTGAACAACAACCTGACTGGATACAATTAGGTTTTTTGGGACAACAGTGGGGGTTATTGGAAACTGATTTTGATCCGAGGAATTATGGATGTAAAAAACTAAGTGATCTTGTAAAAATGTATAGCAATATTTTTGAATGTCAGCTTAAAAAGGATTCAGAAAATAGCCCTGGGCAAATGTATGTCAAATTAAAAAAATAAAATAGATAGCCTCTGCTTTTCGGCACGTAGTTAACTAAAAAAGTGCGGTCAAAATTTTCAACGAATTTTGACCGCACTTGATGTTTATATAGCGGCTATAAATAGCCTTTTTCTCCACGAGGTAAGCTCACTAAACCGGAGCGGACGATTTCGATGACAATGGCTTCTTCTTTTAATGTGCTCACGAAGGCGTCCAGTTTGTCTTTGGTTCCGGTGAGTTGGATGATGTAAGACTTCGTGGTGACGTCCACAATTTGTGCACGGAAAATATCCGTCAAACGTTTCAGTTCTTCCCGTGCCGCGCCTTGTGCTCGGACTTTAATTAACATCACTTCACGCTCAACGTGTTCACAGTCGCTTAAATTAATCACTTTGAACACGTCCACCAATTTGTGCAATTGCTTTTCAATTTGCTCCAATACTTGTTCATCGCCGTAGGTTTCGATAGTCATACGGGATAACGTCGGATCGTCTGTGGGTGCCACGGTAAGGCTTTCAATGTTGAAAGCACGTTGTGAGAATAAGGCGACGACGCGGGATAACGCGCCTGATTCATTTTCGAGTAATACTGATAAAATTCTACGCATTATGCATTCTCCGGTTTAGTCAAAATCATTTCATTCATGGCGCCGCCACGTACTTGCATTGGGTAAACGTGTTCGTTGGCATCAACGTTGATGTCAACAAAGACCAGTTTATTTTTAATGCTGAACGCCTGTTGGAGTTTTTCTTCCAGTTCTTCCGGTTTGGCGATTTGAATACCCACATGATCGTAGGCTTCCGCTAATTTCACGAAATCCGGCAACGAGTTCATATAAGTTTGCGAATGGCGACCGGAATAAATCAAATCCTGCCATTGTTTCACCATACCGAGGAAATGGTTATTCAAACAAATGACGACGATAGGAATATCATACTGTTTGGCGGTAGAAAGCTCTTGAATGTTCATTTGAATACTCCCATCACCGGTAATACAAACCACCGTTGCTTTCGGTTCGGCGAGTTTTACGCCAAGTGCAGCAGGCAAACCAAAGCCCATAGTGCCAAGCCCACCGGAGTTGATCCAACGCCGTGGTTTGTCAAACGGGTAGTGTAATGCAGTAAACATTTGGTGTTGTCCTACATCAGATGCCACATAGGCATCACCCTTGGTTAGGCGATAAATCGTTTCAAGCACTTGTTGTGGTTTAATTACGCCACTGTGACGATCGAAATCTAGGCATTTCTCTGCTTTCCATTGTTCGATTTCTTTCCACCAATCGGTTAAATCAGATTGGGACTTCGCAAGATTTTCATCTTCCAATAACGATAAAAATTCCTCTAATACGCTTTCTGCGCTGCCTACAATCGGAATTGCCACCGGTACGGTTTTGGAAATGGAGGTGGGATCTACATCTACATGAATCACTTTCGCATTCGGGCAATATTTCGAGAGATTATTGGTGGTGCGATCGTCAAAGCGAACGCCGATACCTAAAATCAAGTCGCTGTTATGCATAGCGGTGTTGGCTTCATAAGTGCCGTGCATACCGAGCATACCAAGGAATTGTTTATCCGTGCCCGGGAAAGCACCTAAGCCCATAAGAGAAGAGGTGATCGGCAAATTTAACTGTTTAGCAAAGCGTGTTACGGCATCGTGGCAGTTGGCCGAAATCACACCACCGCCCACGAAAAGCACCGGTTTTTTTGCCACCAATAAGGCTTTTAGTGCTTTTTTTATTTGCCCTTTGTGGCCTTGCACCGTTGGGCTGTAAGAACGCAAAGTGACTTCTTCCGGATAAGTGTAGGCAAATTTGTTCAACGGATTGAGTATGTCTTTCGGCAAATCAATTACGACAGGACCGGGACGACCGGTAGAGGCAATATAAAAGGCTTTTTTAATGATGGTCGGAATGTCTTCCGGGTTTTTAACTAAAAAACTGTGTTTCACGACCGGACGGGAAATCCCCACCATGTCGCATTCTTGGAAGGCATCACTACCAATTAATCCCGATGGTACTTGTCCGGAAAGCACCACTAACGGAATAGAATCCGCATACGCGGTAGCAATACCGGTAATGGCATTGGTGGCACCAGGGCCGGAGGTAACTAAAACACAGCCTACTTTACCGGTGGCGCGTGCGTAACCATCAGCCATGTGTACTGCGGCTTGTTCGTGGCGTACTAAAATATGTTCAATACCGCCGAGGGTATGAATGGCATCATAAATGTCTAAAACCGCACCGCCAGGATAACCAAATAAAAATTCAACACCTTGATCACGCAAGGATTGAACGACCATTTCTGCTCCCGATAATTTTTTCATTTTCACCTCTTAATATGTTGTCTTAAAAAACACTGATTTTTTTGACCGCACTTTTACATGAGCAACGTAAATGTGGGTACTTTGTAAGGGATGGAGTTATTTGTAATGGAAAGCAGCTGAGTTGTCTATTTAAAATTTGATGAGAAAATGAAATTTTTCTTGATTTTCCAGAATAAAATTCTTTTTAAATTTTAATTTTGGTGTTTTATAAAATTATTTTTATTTTAATTATAAAAAATGCGACTTTATGCCGCATTTTATAAATTTAACAAAATTAAATTTTTTGTTTTGGTTTTGTGCGCCAGATCACAATTTAGCGTTTTTTAAAGATAAACACGAGTAAGGCAAGTACAGCACCAGTGGTGATAAAACCAAGTAGGCCGGAATAGGTAAAGCCAACGACGATATAACCTGCGATAGTCGCGATTGCCACGGTAAGGGCATAAGGCAACTGTGAGGTAACGTGATCCATGTGGTCGCATTTTGCTCCTGTGGAAGACAAAATGGTCGTATCGGATACCGGTGAACAGTGGTCACCGCAAACTGCTCCCGCCATCACTGCGGATAAGCAAGGCAACATAAATTCTACAGAGCCCGGCATTGAGTGAGAGGCAATGGCGGCAGCGATTGGCAACATAATACCGAAGGTTCCCCAGCTGGTGCCCGTGGAGAATGCCATGACGGATGCCAAAATAAATAAAAGTGCAGGTAATAAAGCAAGTGGCAATGTATCGGAAACTAAAGAGGCTAAATAAGCACCGGTTTTCACATCACTTACTACATTATTAATGGTCCATGCGAAGAATAAGATGAGAATTGCGCCGGACATGGATTTAATCCCTACGCCCCATGCTTTGATGTATTCGGAGACATTCACCAAACGATCGGCAAAAACACAAAGTGAAGCAACTAATACCGCGCTTAAACCGCCGGCAACTAATGAGACACCAACGGTGGTATTTTCAAATGCACCTAAGATAGAGAAAGGTTTGCCATCGGCGGCTAAGGCTTCGTTACCCGTATACATCATGGCGGAAACGGTCACGATAATTAAGGTTAAAATCGGTAATATAAGATTACGTACATGGCCTTTTACATCAGAGAGTTGTTCTTCTTCGCTATTTTCAGCTTCTAAGGCAAGTTTTTCATGTTGTGCCATCGAGCCAATATCAAAAGAGAAATAGGCAACAAAGAACACCATTAAAATGGAGAAAATGGCATAAAAGTTCATGGCACTCATCGCCATAAATGCGCCGATTGGGGTATAGCCGGTGAGTGAGTAGGTTGCAAATAAACCTGCGATTAACGTAATAATGTATGCTCCCCAGCTGGACACCGGCATAAGCACACACATCGGCGCAGCAGTAGAGTCGAGAATATAAGCTAATTTAGCGCGAGATACTTTGAATTTATCGGTAATTGGGCGAGCAATTGCACCGACGGCTAAGCTGTGGAAATAGTCATCAATAAAGGTAATGAAAACTAATGCTGCGGCAACTAATTTTGCACCACGACGATCTTTAATGTGTTTTTGCGCCCATTCGGCAAATGCACGGTTACTGCCGGACATGCTTAAAAGTGCGGTCAAAACACCAAGCAATAATAAGAAAAGCAGAATGTTAATGTTGTTGCTATTCAAACCGTTTTCTGTAATGAAAAGGGAAGAAATATTATTTTTTAAATACACTAAGGTATTCAGCGGTTCAAAGTTCGCCAACATGGCGGCACCGACCAGAATCCCGACACTTAAAGAAAGGATAACTTTACGCGTAACAATCGCTAATAGCAACGCAAGTAAAGGAGGAAGTATTGACCAAATTGACGATGAGTAATCGATGAGTTCCATATGTTGTTCTACCTAAAATTAAGGGAGAACCACTGACTTTAAATATTTAGAATAATCAGAAATGATTTAAAACGGTAGGTAAACAAAGACCTAACCTAACCAGTAGCGCTCCATAGTTGTTATTGACTATGACAGTGACGGTTCTTTCGAAGACGCCACCAACCAGTTAAAACGACTTTTAACTGATTTCGGCAAACGTTCCTTTCCATTTTCTTCATCGTTATCCACTCTGAAAATATACTTATAACGTTTGCACCTCTACGTATGTATAGGACACCACAAGACTACAATAAAAAAAGAGAGATGCCAATAAGGAAAATGAAATTTTACGTCATAAATAAATTCGATGAATTCTGTTTACCTAGAATATTTATTTGTTTATGATAGTTAAGGATTTTATATTAATAATGAATATCGGAGGTAAATTTAATGGCTGAAGTGTTAAAAGTTTTAACAAATATTCGTAGTTTACGTGTACTTGCCCGAAACGAATCGTTGGAATTATTAGAAAGTATTTTAGAAAAGTTACAACTGGTTATTTATGAAAAAAGAGAAGAACTCTTGAAAATTCAACAAGAGGAAAAAGAGCGTCAAGAACGCATCGCTAAATATAAAGATTTATTGAAACAAGAAGGTATTACCGTCGATGAATTAGCTGAGATTTTAGGTGCGGAAGTTCCTCGTAAGAAGCGAGAAGCACGCCCTGCAAAGTATCAGTATGTTGATGAAAATGGCGTGACAAAAACTTGGACAGGTCAAGGTCGTACGCCAAAAGCGATTCAAACAAAATTAGATAAAGGTCAATCTTTATCCGATTTTGAAATTTAATACTATTTTTAATTATCGAGAGAAGCCCATTTTTATGGGTTTCTTTTTTATTAAGAGGATAATATGCTTGAAAATAAAATATTATTGACGGATTGTCCTGATGATAAAGGACTTGTTTCTAAGATCACAAATATTTGTTATAAGCATCAATTAAATATTGTGCATAATAATGAATTTGTTGATTTTGAAACCAAACATTTTTTTATGCGCACGGAACTACAAGGGATTTTTAATGAAGAAACCTTGTTGGCCGATTTGGCACTGAGTTTACCTGAAGGGACAAATTGCCGTCTCATCAGTGCAAAACGTAAACGAATTGTGATTTTAGTGACGAAAGAGGCGCATTGTTTAGGTGATATTTTGATGAAAAATTACTATGGTGGTCTTGATGTAGAGATTGCTGCGGTGATTGGAAATCATGATTCATTGCGTACGTTGGCAGAGCGTTTTGATGTACCGTTTTTCTGCATTAGTCATCAAAATTTAACCCGTGAAGAACACGATCAGTTGCTCGCTGAAAAAATTGACGAATTTGCACCGGATTACATTGTGCTTGCAAAATATATGCGCGTGTTAAATCCAAAATTTGTGGCTCGTTATCCTAATCGAGTTATCAATATTCACCACTCATTCTTACCGGCATTTATTGGTGCGAAACCTTATCAACAGGCTTATGAACGTGGCGTGAAAATTATTGGTGCAACAGCGCATTTTATTAATAATGAGTTGGATCAAGGACCGATTATTATGCAGAATGTGATCAATATTGACCATACTTATAGCGCGGAAGCCATGATGAAAGCCGGTCGTGATGTAGAAAAAACAGTATTGAGCCGAGCTTTAGATTTGGCATTGCACGATCGTATTTTCGTTTATAAAAATAAAACGATCGTTTTATAGACCGCACTTTAATTGCTACAATAAGCACCATTCTGATTTAAGCCACCTTTCCGCCAAAAATCGAGGAAAGGTGGATTTTTTATTAATGATGATTTAAGGCTTGAAAAGTAAAGCTTAAGCCTTCATATACAACGACATTACAAAATATAAGACAGGTTATGGGCAAGAAAAAACGCTCAGCGAGTTCTACTCGCTGGTTAAACGAACATTTTAAAGATCCTTTTGTACAAAAAGCGCATAAACAAAAACTGCGTTCCCGTGCATATTTCAAACTTGATGAAATCCAGCAAACAGACCGTTTATTTAAACCGGGTATGACAGTGGTCGATCTTGGTGCCGCTCCGGGTGGTTGGTCGCAGTATGTCGTCAGCCAAATTGGTCGGAATGGACGCGTTATCGCATGCGATATTTTGGAGATGGATCCCATTGTAGGGGTTGATTTCCTACAAGGGGATTTCCGTGATGAAAATGTCCTGAGTACTTTGCTAGAACGCGTTGGTGAAGAAAAAGTCGATGTGGTGATGTCGGACATGGCGCCTAATTTCAGTGGAATGCCATCAGTGGATATTCCACGTGCAATGTATTTGGTCGAGCTTGCATTGGATATGTGCAAACAGGTGTTGGCAAACAAAGGCAGTTTTGTTGTAAAAGTTTTTCAGGGTGAAGGTTTTGATGAATACTTAAAAGAGATTCGTTCTCTCTTTAGTGTAGTAAAAGTTCGGAAACCTGAGGCCTCTCGAGATCGCTCTCGGGAAGTTTATATCGTTGCAAGTGGCTATAAGTTTTAATGGGTTAAGTAACAAAGAAAGACAATCAATTTGATAACTTTAACTTTCGAAACAAATATAGTAACCTTGCAACATTTTATTAACTTTATAAGTATGGGGTAATGCCTTGAACGATATGGTAAAAAATTTAATTCTTTGGGTTGTTGTTGCTGTTGTCATGATGACGGCATATCAAAGTTTTAATTCGACTTCTACCGGCAGTGTAACGGACTATACAACTTTTATTACTGATGTTGAAAATAGTCAGGTGCGTCAGGCTAAGTTTGAAGACAATGAAATTTTAGTTACCAAAGCAGACGGTTCTAGATATACAACAGTCATTCCTTTAGAAGATAAAAACTTACTGAATGATTTATTAAATAAAAAAGTCAAAGTAGAAGGCACACCTCCGGAAAGAAGAGGCTTATTATCTCAAATCTTGATTGCTTGGTTCCCGATGTTGTTATTAATCGGCGTCTGGGTTTTCTTCATGCGTCAAATGCAAGGCGGTGGCGGTAAAGCCATGAGCTTTGGCAAAAGCCGCGCGCGTATGATGACACAAGAGCAAATCAAAACCACTTTTGCTGATGTAGCCGGTTGTGATGAAGCAAAAGAAGAAGTGGCTGAAATCGTTGACTTCTTACGTGAACCGAAAAAATTCCAAAATTTAGGCGGTAAAATTCCAAAAGGGATTTTAATGGTGGGGCCTCCAGGTACCGGTAAAACGTTATTAGCAAAAGCAATTGCCGGTGAAGCTAAAGTACCTTTCTTCACGATTTCCGGTTCTGATTTCGTTGAAATGTTTGTGGGGGTCGGGGCTTCTCGTGTGCGGGATATGTTTGAACAAGCGAAGAAAAATGCGCCTTGTTTGATTTTTATCGATGAAATCGATGCCGTTGGTCGCCAACGTGGTGCTGGGCTTGGTGGTGGTCATGATGAACGCGAGCAAACCTTAAACCAAATGTTGGTTGAAATGGATGGATTTGAAGGCAATGAAGGCGTTATCGTGATTGCTGCAACTAACCGTCCGGATGTTTTAGACCCAGCGTTAACCCGCCCGGGACGTTTCGACCGTCAAGTTGTGGTTGGATTGCCTGATGTGAAAGGTCGTGAGCAAATTCTTAAAGTTCACATGCGAAAAGTGCCTGTTGGGCCGGATGTTGATGCAATGACCCTTGCGCGTGGTACGCCAGGTTATTCCGGTGCGGATTTGGCAAACTTGGTGAATGAAGCGGCGTTATTTGCTGCACGCACCAATAAACGTATCGTTACGATGGTTGAGTTTGAAAAAGCCAAAGACAAAATCAACATGGGACCTGAACGTCGTACCATGATCATGACCGATAAGCAAAAAGAGTCCACTGCATATCATGAAGCGGGTCATGCCATTGTCGGTTATTTGGTGCCGGAACACGATCCAGTGCATAAAGTGACAATCATTCCGCGCGGACGTGCTTTAGGTGTAACCTTCTTCTTACCGGAAGGCGACCAAGTGAGCATTAGTCAAAAACAATTGGAAAGTAAACTTTCTACGTTGTATGCAGGGCGTTTAGCAGAAGACTTGATTTACGGCGAAGAAAATATTTCGACAGGTGCTTCTAACGACATTAAAGTGGCAACTAATATTGCTCGTAACATGGTGACTCAATGGGGTTTCTCCGATAAACTTGGCCCGATTCTTTATACTGAAGATGACGGGGAAGTGTTCTTGGGGCGTTCCATGGCGAAAGCAAAACACATGTCTGATGAAACTGCGCATGTGATCGATGAGGAAGTGCGTGCGATTGTGAGTCGTAACTATGAGCGCGCGAGACAAATTCTAATCGACAACATGGATATTTTACACGCCATGAAAGATGCATTAGTAAAATATGAAACCATTGAAGAAGAGCAAATTAAACAGTTGATGAATCGCCAACCGGTCACACCACCTGCTGGCTGGGAAGAACCGAGAGGTGCTAATCGCGCTGAGCCTCAACAGCCAAAAGCTGAAGATCCTAAAGCAGCAGAGACTCAACAGGCTGAAAGTGCGGTAGAAAAAAACGACGATTCTGCCTCCTCTGATAACTAAACAAAAAAGCCTTTTCGGTTCGCCGCAAAGGCTTTATTATTGCAACCCGCTTCTTTAAGCGGGTTTATTTTTTGGAGTCAAAATGGAACATCATATCGAAGATTTAATCCATATTTTTAATCAATGTTTTGAACAAGAATACAACACCAAATTAGTCAAAGGGGGCGATGAGCCATTGTATATCCCGGCAAATGAGGATTGCCCTTACAATGCCATTTATTTTGCGCGTGGTTTTTACAGCAGTGGATTACATGAAATCGCCCACTGGCTGGTTGCCGGTAAAGAACGCCGTAAATTAGAAGATTTTGGCTATTGGTATGAACCTGATGGACGTAGTGAAGAGCAACAACGTTTATTTGAAAAAGTGGAAGTCAAACCGCAAGCATTAGAATGGATTTTGGCAACCGCTGCCGGTTTTCGTTATTTTGCCAGCGCTGATAATCTCAATGGGCAACCTGGTGATACTCAACCGTTTAAACAGGCGGTCTATGAACAAGTGAAGGTCTATGCGGAAAAAGGCTTACCGAAACGGGCTGAAACTTTACGACAAGCGTTAGCTAAGTTTTACGGCACAGAAGATGGTATTGATCTAACGAAGTTTGATGTGACAAGAATTTAGTTTATAACGTAAAAGTGCGGTCATAAAATCTAGCGAATTTTGTGACCGCACTTGATGTTTATTGTCGTGCTAATCGCAGGTTTTGTGGCAACGCTTCAAAGTTTGAGCGGTACGGGTTGATATCTAATCCACCTCGACGAGTGTAGCGCGCATATACCGTCAGCTTTTCCGGTTTTGCATATTGCATGAGGTCACAGAAAATACGCTCAACGCATTGCTCGTGGAATTCGTTATGTTGACGGAAAGAAATAATGTAGCGCAATAACTGCTCATGATTAATTTGTTTACCCACATAATGAATCTGCAAGCTCCCCCAGTCCGGCTGTTGGGTAATAAGGCAGTTGGATTTGAGCAAATGGCTAACTAAAGTCTCTTCGACCACATTATCCCCAGTACAATTTTTCAGCAACTCAGCGTTAAACGCATAATCCTGAATTTCAATATCTAACTCATCAATACATTCGCCTGATAGGGCAACAATAGGTTGCGCCGTATAGTCTGCCAGCGAATTTAATTGCACCTTAACTTCGCCTTTGGCGCAATCCTGTAAATCCCGTTGCAGGATGTGTTGCACTTCGGCGGCGTCAGCAAATTTTGTTTGGTTAAAACTGTTTAAATAGAGTTTAAAACTTTTCGATTCGATTAAATTCTCACTACAAAAATCAATTTGTACATCGGCAATAGCCACTTGGGGAACGCCTTTGAGGTTGAGCCATGAAATTTCATATGCCGTCCAAATATCGGCACCGATGGAAAAGGGCTGCGTTTGTGTAATGCCCAACGTGTCGCGATTGAGATGGCGAGGGACCGGTTGTAATAAAGTGCGGTCATATTTTTCTGCATATTGAGTTTGCTGACCGAGTTTTAAGGCGTTCAAGCTGGGATCTTGATAATGCATAGTTTTCCTTATTGCCAATGCCATGAGAGATTTGAAACGAGGCGGCAATGATCACATTTAAAATAGAGGAAGTCAAAAAGTGGTTGGCTTAATGTCCAGTTTCGTTTACACATCGGGCAGCAAGATTGCAATTCTGCCTCGCGACTTTCGCCCCCGATGCGATACAAATAATAGTAAGTCGGAATGCCACTGTGGCGCTCAATTTCTTGTGCTAAATGATAGCCATGTTTAAACAGCGTGCTTTTTGTGTCGGTAATTTGTACCAAGGCGGATTCTTCTAACACCGAACCATTCATTTGCAACTGATCGCACGCCTGCCAATTTTCCTGCCATTTGATCAAATCCATTGCTAAGTGCGGTATGTTTTTCAGTTGTTTATACAACGGAATTGGCTGCAAAGTATCACCGCTTTGTAGTGGAGAACATGATTGCAAATAGGTGGTGTAGAGCAGTTGCCAAGGGGGAGGTTCTGTAGCCGTGATTTCTGAATTGAGATCTTCTGCCACAATCTGAAAACTCTCAAAAAACACACCGCACTTTTCTGTTGCCTGAATGGCATCATCAACCAAGGAATTATTGAATTCTGCCAAAAGGGAGGTTTGCTCCGGGCAGGTAACACGTACGGCCAACCCCGTCTGATTTTCCTGTTCAGCAACAAATTGTGGAATTTCACGTCCGATAATTTGCCCATTGTAGCGCCATTGTTCAACTATTTGATTAACGCAATGATTTTGTTTTTCCAAGGAAAATTGATCACTTTGTAGAGAGAAAAAGGCTTCGATTAAATACATAGAAAGGTAACGTTAAAGTTGAAAGGGCAAATTCTACACTAAATTTGCCATGGCTGGCGCAAAAACGCGAAATCTTCTACAATGAGCCGTTTTTTACGAGGTCTTTTTTATGTATCAACGAACCCGATTACATTTACAAAATTTACAGCAAACTATGGAGCGTTTAGCGTTGTGGCAAACACTGCCGCCACAAGAAGAGGCGTTTTTGAGCGATCAGCCTTTTGCGTTAGATACCATGAGCCCGACAGAATGGCTACAATGGATTTTTATTCCGCGCATGTACGCCCTTTTGGAAAGTCAGGCACCGTTGCCAAGCCAAATTGCGATCAGCCCTTATTTGGAAGAAGCACTAAAAGAAGAGGCGTATTTGGCAGAATTACTACGCCCGATCATTGAAATCGAAGAATTGCTGCAACAACAATGACGTTAGAGATTTTATATCAAGACGAGCATATAGTAGCGGTGAATAAACCGGCAGGTATGTTGGTTCATCGTAGCTGGTTGGATCGTCATGAAACCCAATTTGTGATGCAAACATTACGTGATCAAATTGGGCAATTGGTTTATCCCATACATCGTTTGGATAGGCCTACATCCGGTGTGCTGTTGTTTGCATTAAATAGTGAAATGGCAAATTTGTTATGTCATCAATTTGAGCAAAAACAAACAGAAAAAGAATATTTGGCGGTGGTTCGTGGTTATGTGACAGGGCAGGGCGAAATTGATTATCCGTTGAAAGTTCAATTGGATAAAATTGCCGATAAATTTGCGCAACAGGATAAAGAACCTCAAAGTGCGGTCACGTTTTATGACGGATTAAAAACCGTTGAAATGCCTTATGGCGTAGGGCGCTATGCTACTTCTCGTTATTCATTGGTTCGCTTAATACCGAAAACCGGGCGTAAACATCAGCTTCGTCGTCACATGAAACATATTTTTCATCCGATTTTAGGCGATACGCAGTACGGCGATTTACACCAAAATCGTGCTTTGACAGAACACACTGGCTGCTCTCGTTTAATGTTACATGCGGAAAAATTAACCTTCGTTCATCCGTTAACGCAACAGTCAATTACGCTTCAGGCAGGGTTAGATGAGCAATGGAAAAATGTAATGCAGATTTTTCAATGGTAAAAAATACATAAAAAAACGACCGCACTTTTTATGCAAATAATAAAGGACAGAAAATGTTAGATAATGATTTACTTAATTTAACGCATGAACAGCAACAACTTGCCGTTGAAAAAATTCAAGAATTAATGTCGCAAGGTGTGGGAAGTGGTGAAGCCATTGCCTTAGTGGCAAAACAGTTACGAGAACAAAATACACAAAAACAAAATAAAAATGAATAAAATGGGAAATTATAAAAGCTGAAGGGATTTTGCTGATTAATTTTGTTATTTTTTGTGATCTCGGTTTGATTTTACAACTTTTCTTATTGCGTGCGAGAGAAATTTATTTAAATATAAATGCCAACATATCAAGGTGATAGGGCAATTGTCTTATTGAAGTAAACGTAGTTCTAAAAGGACGAAAACCATAAGAGGTTTAAATTATGGAAGTTGGTGTTGTTAAATGGTTTAATAATGCAAAAGGATTTGGCTTTATTTCTGCAGAAGGCAGTGATACTGATATTTTTGCACATTATTCTGTGATCGAAATGGATGGATATCGCTCATTAAAAGCGGGGCAAAAAGTTCAGTTTGAAGTGATTCACGGTGACAAAGGTTCACACGCAACAAAAATTATTCCGGTAGCAGAATAATAAAGATTTCCTTATTTAGTCATTGAAATAAAGACAAGCCCAGTTGGACTTGTCTTTTTTATTTGAGTAAATCTTTTAATCCGGCTTTCATTGCCGACATTTGATTTTCATATAACGCTTTTTTCTCTCGTTCATCAATCATATACATGATAGTTTCCGAGAGCGTCATTTTCATTTTGCGGGAATATTTTGATAAACGAAGCCAAACCGCATATTCCAAATCAATGGATTTTTTCTTCGTGGATTGTTTTTCACCATTGAAGAAACGTTTTCTTCTAGCACGAATAGCCTGATCCATTTTAATCACCAATTCAGGGGCTAAATGCGCTTTTATCCATTCTTCAATTTTTTGCGGATAGTTTTGGCAGCCGATGAGTTGTTTAACAATGTCTTCTTGCAAACTTTTTTCTGCATAGCGTGTGACATTTTCACCTTCACGGGCTTTCTTTGTTAAATACACCCATTTCCAATGAGCTTCTTGATTTTCTAGCTTTTGATATTTCATAGGAATTCTATTTAGTGACGTGGTAACTCTGTCACTATACGCTGTTTATCGGCATTTTTCTAGCAGATTTTTACGCGATGCGAAGAAAGACGGGAAGAAATGTGCGATAATGCGCGCAAATTAAATAGACAACACAGAGATTAATGTGACTTTATCTTCTTTATCTAATACTACATTGCCTTGGAAGGCCTTACGTCCGGAATTGACGGTAACCGAGATTCCCTCACTATCTCAGGATTTTTTTGCGTTACAACCTCGCGCAGGTGAAGCTGTGCGTCATTTCATCCGAAATTCTCACCGCGCTTTATTGGTGATGAAAGCGGATGACCAAGCGGAATATGCGTCTTTATTGGAAGGTTTTATTAAAACGTACCAACCGGAAGTCGGCGTGTGTGGGGTGCAATATATCGTGGAACAAGGGGATTCTTTCTCTTTTCCACGTGTTTACATTGAGCCTGCACAATCGCTAGAAGATAATTTTGCAGCCAAAAAAAGCGTTGCTACGGCGTTATATTTGGATCAGTTCCAGTTATTCGGTTCGCTTAAAGTGCATGCGTCTTCTCATGATATTCAACTTCATGCTGGGCTGGTTCACCAGCTGAATAACGGCGTATTGATCGTGAGTGCGGGCGCATTATTGGCACAATTTGATTTATGGCAACGTTTGAAACAGATTTTAACGACAGGTGTGTTTGATTGGTATTCCGCTCATCCATTTAAAACGTTACCTTGTGAAATTCCGAGTTACCCTTTGTCCTTGAAAGTGATTGTGCTAGGCAATCGCACGGAATTAGCGGCGTTAGAAGAGCTGGAAGAAGCGCTGTATCATCTAGCAGATTATGCGGAAATTGAAAGCTATTGCCGTGTGGAAACGGCGGAGCAACAACAGCAGTGGATGCGTTATGTGCAATGGGTTGCCCAACAAAATCAGTTACCGGCGTTGGATTTAAGAGGTTTTAACAAACTGTATCAATTATTAGTGCGTGACAGTGAAAATCGCCATTTGATTAATGTATCACCGCTGAAATTAAAAATGATGCTCACAGAGACCGCACTTTTAACCGAATCTAATCCACTCAGTGCGGTGGATTTTGAACGTTATTTTCAACATAAAACAGCGCAATTTGGTTTTCTGCGTGAGCAAACCTACGATGGTATTTTGCAGGAACAAATTTATGTGGCGACTGAAGGCGAGATGGTGGGACAAATTAATGGTTTGTCAATCATTGAATATCCGGGCACTCCATTGTCTTTCGGTGAGCCTTCGCGAATCAGTTGTATCGTGCAATTTGGCGATGGCGAAATTGTGGATGTAGAGCGCAAAAATGAACTAGCGGGTAATATTCACAGCAAGGGTATTATGATTGCGGAAGCCTGCTTGGCCAATGTGCTTGAATTGCCGTCACAGTTGCCCTTTTCCGCTTCTTTAGTATTCGAGCAATCTTATGGTGAAATTGACGGAGACAGTGCCTCTCTAGCGAGTTTTTGCGTCTTATTAAGTGCTTTGTCTTCCTTGCCATTATCACAATCCATCGCGATTACCGGTGCAATCGATCAATTTGGTTTAGTGCATGCCGTGGGCGGTGTAAATGACAAAATTGAAGGTTTCTTTACTATTTGCCAACGTCGTGGACTTACGGGTAAACAAGGCGTGATGATCCCAAGTGCGGTGCTAAATCAGCTGAGTTTGTCAGAAGCGGTGGTAAGTGCGGTTAAAAACCAAGAGTTTTTTATTTATCCGGTAGAAACAGTGGATCAAGCCTGTGAAATTTTGTTGCAGCGGGATTTGGTGGAACAAGAAAATAAAACGTATGATTTTGACACCTTGCCGTTGTCTCGTTTGATTCATCAGCGTATTGATCAATATTCTGAACAGCAATCTCACAAATTCGGTTTGTGGGATCTGTTCTTCGGGAGAAAAAATCGCTAAATCAAAATAGCCATCAAAAATTAACTGATCGGACAAGTTTGGCGTACAAGTGTTAGCTATTTTAAATAACGGAATGCTTTGCTAGAATCCAACCCGCATTCAACATTACGTTGTTTAACCATATTTTATAGGATGATTAATAATGAACACTTGTACTCCAAACATTAAAGACAGTTACACTTACGAAGATTTATTGGCTTCTGGACGTGGCGAATTGTTTGGCAAAGAAGGTCCGCAACTACCTGCACCGACCATGTTAATGATGGATCGTATTGTAAAAATGACCGAGGATGGTGGTACCTTTGGCAAAGGCTATATTGAAGCCGAATTAGATATTCATCCTGATTTACCTTTCTTTGCTTGTCACTTTATCGGTGATCCGGTAATGCCGGGTTGCTTAGGTTTAGATGCTATGTGGCAATTAGTTGGCTTCTTCTTAGGCTGGGTTGGCGGTAAAGGTAAAGGCCGCGCTTTAGGCGTTGGCGAAGTGAAATTTACCGGGCAAATTTTGCCAAGTGCGAAAAAAGTGGTTTACCGTATCAACATGAAACGCGTGATTAACCGTAAATTAGTCATGGGCATGGCAGACGGCGAAGTGGAAGTGGACGGCCGTGTAATCTACACCGCAACCGATTTGAAAGTAGGTCTTTTCCAAGATACGTCAAGTTTCTAATTCACGTTTCTAAAAAACATTCAAATTTTTGACCGCACTTTTCTAGCAAGGAAAGTGCGGTTTGTTTTTGCAATATTTTTATCTTTATAATGAATTGGTTAATTTTTTTGCAGTCATCCATGCAATCAAATAAAAAACTTGTTTTAGCCTAAAAAGGTAGCTATTATTAGCGCACTTTTCACTGCGACCGTAGCTCAGTTGGTTAGAGCACCACCTTGACATGGTGGGGGTCACTGGTTCGAGTCCAGCCGGTCGCACCATCTTTTTTTGCTTATTTTTCTTCTTTCTTATCTCGTTTTTTATTTTTCCAAACCCGTCGCAGTCTTTCTGATCTTTTGCTAGAATCAGCGGGAAAAACACCTTTCTTATAACCTTGTTTTTCATCGTTTTTATTTTGTCTCTGATTGGAAATTACAATGGAAAATCAATCTTTTCTACAACAATTCTTTAAATTAAAAGAAAAAGGAACCTCGTCCAAAACTGAAATTATTGCCGGTATTACCACCTTTTTCACCATGGTGTATATCGTTTTCGTGAACCCGTCTGTGTTGGGGGATGCGGGCATGGATAAGCAAGTTGTCTTTGTGACCACTTGTTTAATTGCAGGCTTCGGTACGATTGCCATGGGGTTATTCAGTAACTTGCCTATCGCGTTAGCGCCGGCAATGGGCTTGAATGCCTTCTTTGCTTATGTGGTGGTCGGTAAACTTGGCTATTCCTGGCAAGTGGGCATGGGCACCATTTTCTGGGGTTCTGTCGGCTTATTGCTATTGACTCTCTTCCAAATCCGTTATTGGTTGATGGCATCTATTCCGCTCAGTTTACGGGTCGGCATTGGTGCCGGTATCGGCTTCTTTATCGCCTTAATCGGCTTTAAAAATATGGGGCTGGTCGTTGCGAATCCTGCAACGTTGGTTGCTTTAGGCGATCTACACAGTCCACAAGTGTTATTGGGCATCCTTGGCTTCTTTATTATCGTGGTATTGGCAGCACGCAATATTTATTCCGGCGTGCTAATTTCTATCGCTACAGTGACCGCACTTGCATTGTATTTTGACGAAAGCGTGATGTTTCATGGCATCGTTTCCATGCCACCGGCATTAACTCAAGTGGTTGGCCAAGTGGATATCGCCGGCGCCTTGGATACGGCACTTATTGGTATCATCTTCTCTTTCTTATTAGTGAACTTATTTGACTCGTCCGGCACCTTGCTTGGCGTGACAGACAAAGCAGGTTTTAGCGATGAAAAAGGGCGTTTCCCGAAAATGAAACAAGCCTTATATGTTGATAGCGCAAGCGCCGTTGTCGGATCGTATATCGGTACTTCTGCAATCAGTACTTATATTGAAAGTGGCGCAGGCGTATCGGTCGGCGGGCGCACGGGTATGACGGCGGTTGTTGTCGGGTTATTGTTTTTACTGACGATCTTCTTCTCTCCATTAGCCGGCATGGTGCCTGCTTATGCCACCGCGGGCGCATTGGTTTATGTGGGTATTTTGATGGCATCCAGCTTAATTAAAGTGCAATGGGACGACTTAACAGAAGCGACTCCTGCCTTTATTACGGCTGCGATGATGCCATTTACATACTCCATCACAGAAGGCATCGCTTTTGGCTTCATCAGCTATTGTGTGATGAAAGTCGGAACGGGGCGTTGGCGCGAAGTGAATGCACCGGTGTGGGTGGTTTCCTTATTATTCTTAATTAAATTTATCTGGGTAGGTTAATGATGCAAAAACTTCTTTTTATTTTAAATGAATCGTCATATGGCACAGAAAAAAGCTTCAACGCATTACGTTTAGCCGTGAATTTACAGGAAGAACATGGCAAGGAAGTGGAAATTAAAGTGTTCTGTTTTGGTGATTCGGTGTTAAGCGGCATTGCCGGTCAGCACCCAAATGAAGGTTCTAACGTACAACAAGTGATGGAAATCTTGGTGGCACAAGGTGCGGAAGTTAAACTTTGCACAAGCTGCACCAAAGCACGCGGTTTATTTGAAGCCAAATTAATTGACGGCATTACTCGCGGCACTTTAGATGATGTTTCCAAATGGACGTTATGGGCAGATAAAGTCGTTAATTTCTAACGAGAGTATTGGGCGGATTCGGTTCCGCCCTTATTTTATTCAATATTTTTCATTCTTTTAATCTTAACCATGCAACAACTCAATCCGATCTCCATTCCATTAAATGCTGTCAGCTTAATTGAAGCCTCTGCCGGTACAGGTAAAACCTACACCATGGGTTCCCTTTATTTACGTTTGTTACTGCAAGCGGGAGAAAATACCTTTCCTTATGCGTTGAATGTTGAGCAAATTTTGGTGGTGACCTTTACTGAAATGGCGACAGAGGAGCTGAAACGCAAAATTCGCGAACGTATTTACGATGCCAAACAAAAATTGACAGCTTATCAGCAGACACAAGATTCCGCGGTGTTTAAACAGGATGATTTTTTACGCGAATTGGTTGCGAGCATCACTGATTTACCTTTGGCGATTCAACGCCTGACTTTGGCGGAACAAAATATGGATTTGGCGGCGATTTATACCATTCATGGTTTCTGTCGCCGAATGCTGATGCAATACGCCTTCAATTCAGGCGTTCATTTCAATCTAGAATTGACTGGCGAAGAAGACGAGCTGTTGTTGCGCTTGGCACAAAAAATTTGGCGTGAGTATTTTTATTCACAGCCTTATGTGGTTGTCGAATTTATTCAAAAGAATTTGGTTTCGCCAAGCAATATTGTGACAAAAATCAAAAAATTTGCCGGAACCGAATTAAAACTTCCGGAAAAACGACCGCACTTTTTTGAGGGGACTTTCGAGAAATTTCTTTCAAAACTTACCGATTACTCGCAAGCATTAATCGCTCAAACGCAGGAATTAAAGCAAAAATGGCTAGAAAAAGAGGTGGAAATTACGGAGTTGATTGAAACAGAAATCAACACCAAATATAAGAATGCGAAAGAACAAAAATTAAACCGTCGCAGTTTCACATCAGCTAATCACCCGAAATGGCTTGCCGCTATGAAGCATTGGGCGGAAAACGAAAAAGCAGATTTTCCGGATTGTTTTTACCGCTTCGGGCAAACGGCAATGGACGAACAGAAAGGCGAGGAAGCACAGGAAGCTTTGAGCCATCCGCTTTTCATCAAAATTGATGAGTTGTTAGCATTTTCCGAACAACAGGCTTTACTATCTCAAGCGCTCTGGTTTCATTATTTAGAAACGCTGAATGGGCAGCTAGCCAAATACAAACTCAATCATAGCGAAAAAAGTTTTCATGATTTATTGCGCTTGTTAAAAGACGCCTTGTACCACCCGAATAATACTGAATTCGCGCAGATGATTCGTTATCAATTCCCGTTTGCCATGATTGATGAATTTCAGGATACGGACGCGGTGCAGTATCAGATCTTTTCTAAGGTATATGTAGAACCACAGCGATTAGATCCTGCGTCGGATAACGGCTTTATTATGATTGGCGATCCAAAACAGGCGATTTATAAATTCCGTGGTGCAGACATTTTTACTTACTTTAAAGCGGCTGATGAAGCGCAGCACCGTTTCAATTTAGGAAAAAATTACCGTTCTCACCAAGATGTGGTGCAATGTGTCAATCATTTGTTTGATTTTACCGAACAACCTCCGTTTTTATATGACAAGATTCAATTCCTACCGGTCGCAGCCAAAGACGATCATCCGCAATTTTGGTTAAACGGTGAACTGGAACCTGTCGTGCGGTTTTATGTGGATGAAGCTTCCGTAAAAGAGAATATGGCGAAAGCCTGTGCCATTTCTATTCAACATTGGTTGCAAAGTGCGGTGGAAAATACCGCCGATTTTCGTTCCGATGAAAAAGGCATCGAAAAAACGCTAAAACCGGAAAGTATTGCGGTATTGGTGCGTAGTCGCAAAGAAGCTGATTTGGTAAAAAATGCGTTACGTCGTCTTGGTATTGCTTCCGTGTTTTTGTCTGAAAATAGCAATGTGTTTGACAGTAATGCAGCAAAAGATCTGTTGTTAATTTTAACGGCATGTCTGAATCCGTTTTCTGAACGCAACATTTTAAATGCTGTTGCAACGGCGATTTTTGCGCAAACGGCGGCCGATATTCAGCGTATTCGTTTAGACGAAAACCGTTGGGAATATTGGGTAGAAAAATTTATTCATTATCAAAGAACGTGGCAAAAACAAGGTGTATTGGTGATGTTGCACCAGTTATTCCTACAAGAAAAAGTTACTGAAAAATTGTATCCCACCGTGGATGGTAAACGTCTGGTGACAGATTTGCTGCATTTAGCGGAGTTATTGCAAGAAGCGGCAACGTTGAACGAAAGTGAAGCCGCATTGTTACGTTGGTTTGAAAAGCAAATTCAAGGGGAAGATCGGCAAAAAGAGCAACAAGTGCGGTTGGAAAGCGAATTGCAGTTGGTCAAAATTGTCACGATTCATAAATCCAAAGGGTTGGAGTATGATTTAGTTTGGTTGCCGTTTGTCGGTTATGCCCCCAAATTTAGGTCTGAACACATTTCAACTTATTACGACCAAGATCGGGATGAGGTGCTGTGGGATATTGATGATTCTCATGGGAAGGATGTAAAACAAGAGGATTTTGCCGAACATCTTCGTTTACTCTATGTGGCGCTGACCCGAGCGAAATATCAGTTGAACATCGGTGTGCCGAAAACCTTTGAGAAAAAGTGGAGTGCCTTGTTATATGTGCTCACACAAGGAGACATTCAAACGAATGAGAATCCGACAGCCTACGATAGCTTGCCGCTATTAGAAAACTTGGTTCAACGCGCCCCGCAGGGAAGTGTGCAGATTTCTGAAACCACGGCATTAAAAGCACTAGATGAACCAATGCAGTCGGAGACTCAAACGCCATTAAACGCGGCAACATTCACTGGACATATTGAACAAAACTGGACGGTGACCAGTTTCAGCGCTATTGAGGCAATTCATCAAAATAAAAAATATTACAAAGAACAGCTAGCAGCAGAAAGTGCGGTCGCTTTTGAGCCTGTTTTTGATGGCGGCAACGATTACGATTTTAACGAGCAAGCGACAGAAACAATGCCTGCAAGCACTAGTCATGAATCTGCCTATCCGTTCGGTTATTCGCCTTTTGATTTCCCGCACGGGATTAAAATCGGTACCGCATTGCACCGTTTCTTGGAAAAATATGATTTTAGTCAGCCGTTAAATGAAGACAAAGTGCAAAAACTCTGCCAATGGCTACAGTTAGATGAAACGTGGTTGCCATCCTTACAACAATGGATGAACGCTATTTTAGATACGCCGTTAAGTGCGGATGATCCAACGTTGAAGCTGAATAATTTATCTCGCCAGCAATGTGTGAAAGAAATGCAGTTTTATTTGAAACTCAATCGGGTATTTGATGTGTCGGCATTTAATCGCGTGTTGCAAAAACATCACCGTTTGCCATCGGAAGCGCTGCAATTTGATGCGATTAAAGGTATGTTACGCGGTTTTATGGATTTGGTTTTCTGCCATAACGGTAAATATTATTTGGTGGATTACAAATCGAATTTCCTGGGTGTAGAGCCGCAAAATTACGTTGGTAAAAGCCTTGAGCAAGCCATGCTGGCAAACCATTACAACTGGCAATATTTATTTTACACGCTGGCATTGCACCGTTATTTACAACAACGTGACGCAAATTATGACTACGAAACCCATTTTGGCGGTGTGTTTTATTGTTTCTTACGCGGCATGAACGGTGAAAATCAGGGCGGTGTGTTTTTTGATAAGCCGGATTACGCGTTAATTCAGGCTTTGGAGAATTTATTCTGATGTTAGCTCTATTATCCCAACTCAAAGAAAAAGGCATTATTAACGCCGCCGACTATTATTTTGCCGAGTTTATTCACCGTAAACAGCAACCGTTTGATTATGCGCCCTCTGTGCAAAACTTGGCGGTCCTGATGGCGGCATTGTGTAATTTTAATTATCGTCAAGGCAACACCTGTCTTTTGTTGAACCAAGCCACTGAACAGGATTTATTTGGTTTACAGGATTATTTCAACGAACGTATTTATCTGACGGAAATTCAGCAAAAAATTGATTATTTGCCGATCTCCCAATGGCAATCTACCTTGCAAAAGGCGCAACACATCGCCTTTACGGATTCGCCATTACAGCAAATTGCGCCCTTGGTGTTGCAGTTTAATTGCTTGTATTTTTATCGTGTGTGGCAAGACGAATTTCGAATTGCCGATTACTTCAAAAGTGCAGTCTGTTTTGAGCCTGTTTTTTCAACCGAGCAACTCTCACAAATTGCCTCGATTCTCGATCGCTATTTTCAGGAAGAACAGGGGATTGATTGGCAAAAAATCGCCGTGGCTATAGCGCTGCGTCAGCGTTTTTGTTTAATTACCGGCGGGCCGGGAACGGGGAAAACAACAACCGTAACCAAGTTGCTTTTAACCTTGCAAGAACTGTATCAAAACGATTTGCGCATTAAATTGGTTGCGCCAACAGGTAAAGCGGCAGCGCGTTTAACGGAATCTATTGTGGATGCCGTGGAACGTTTAAAACAGACATTTGCACAGGAACCAAGTAAGCGGGAAATCGTCGAGAATTTAGCGATTCCGATGAACGCAGAAACGATCCATCGTTTGCTTGGTGTACGCTTTTTCAGTGAAGAAACCCGTTATCATGTGGACAATCCATTGCCGTGGGATGTGTTGGTGGTGGATGAGGCATCCATGATCGATCTCACCTTAATGGCTAAATTGCTTAATGCGCTCAAACCGGAAACCAAACTGATTTTGTTGGGCGATAAAGACCAACTTGCTTCCGTAGAGGCCGGTGCTATTTTGGGCGAATTAGGGCGTTTTGTGAATGCGGCAAAACCGACATACAGCTCGTCCATGGCGCAATATTTACAGGCAACGACAGGGATGACATTGCCATCAGAAGATAAGGTAAATGCTATTAGCGACAGTATTTGTTATTTACAAGTCAGTCGCCGTTTTGGGGCGAATCCGGAAGTGGGTGAGTTGGCAACGACCGTGAATTTAGGGGATGCGCTCAAGAGTTGGCAGTTATTACAACAATATCAGCAACATCAAGATAAGCATTGTGGTGTGTACTTAACGGATTTTGCGCATTATTTGAGTAATAAAGACGACGAGCAACAGCGTAAAGCTTGTGTGAAATTGATTGTCGATCGTGCTGCGGAAGAATATGCGCGCTATTTACAACAGATTCCGTCAGAGGGCGTTCTTCATGAAGATCAAGTGCGGTCAATTTTTGCCGCGTTTAACCGTATCCGCTTTTTAACCGCATTACGCGTAGGCGAGTTTGGTGTCGAGCAGTTAAACCTCGCTATTGCAGAAAAATTGCGTCAAAAACGGTTGTTACAATTTCATCAGGAACGGGAATGGTATATCGGAAAACCGATTATGGTTACACAAAATGACAGTAGTGTCGGCTTATATAACGGTGACATCGGTATTTATTTAGGTCATGGGCGCGTATGGTTTGAACAAGGACAAAATAGCTACAAAACGGTGCTGGCAAGCCGGGTGCCGAATCATGAGACCGCCTTTGTCATGACCGTGCATAAATCTCAAGGTTCCGAATTTCCACATACGTTCCTGATTTTACCGTTGGAGAATAGCCCGGTTTTATCCAAAGAGCTGGTTTACACGGGAATCACACGCACCAAAGATTTCCTCACGGTATTTGCATCGCAAAGTGTGTGGGAAAGTGCGGTGAAAAATCCGGTACAACGCCAAAGCGGATTAGGGCAGTTATTAGCAGAATAAAGGAAAATACATGACAAAATGGGATGAGCGTTACCAAACGGAAGAATATATTTTCGGCACGGAACCCAATGAGTTTATCGCCAGAATTCAGCCTTACTTGCCAACCTCGGGAAGAGCCTTAGATCTTGCCACGGGAGAAGGGCGTAATGGCATCTTTTTAGCCCGTCACGGATTAGAAACGGAAGGAGTGGATCTCTCTCAAGTGGGATTGCGAAAAGCACAAGCGTTGGCGCATCAGTATCAGGTACCATTCACGACGAGATTAGCCAATATTGCCGAAATGACGATGCCCACGGCGCATTATGCGGTGATTACGTCCGTCTTTTGCCATTTTATGGAACCGGAACGGACTCAAGTCATGCAACGTATTGTGAATGCCTTGCAACCGGGCGGCTTGTTTGCCGGCGTCTTTTATCATCCTGATCAACTTCGTTATGGCACCGGCGGGCCTAGCCATGTTGAAATGCTCGGCTCGTTGGAGGAGATGCAACAAGCATTATTGGGGCTGGAATGGCTATTGGCAGAGCATGATGTGCGAGAAATGAATGAAGGCAGCCGTCATGTTGGTGCCAGTTCTGTGATTTGCCTGTTAGGGCGCAAACCCTAGATTTTTTATTTGACGGTGAAGAATAAAAAGACAAAGTGCGGTCAAAATTTATCGTATTTTCCCTGTAAAACCGTTAGCTTTTCGGTGAAATTTTCTGTATAATCGCCCGACCCTGTAAATGCTGCGGATTCCCACCGCGCATTATTTTGTCGAGATCGCACTCGAAGGGGTGAAGATTAAGATAACTGGTTGTGCTTTTTTAAGCACTGGGTATTAATATTATTATATTGGTAATTAATTAATGAAAACTTTTGTAGCAAAACCAGAAACGGTTAAACGCGACTGGTATGTAGTAGATGCGACAGGTAAAACTTTAGGTCGTTTGGCGACTGAATTAGCGCGTCGTCTTCGTGGTAAACATAAAGCTGAATATACTCCGCACGTTGACACAGGTGATTACATCATCGTTATCAACGCGGACAAAGTTGCTGTAACCGGTAACAAAGACAGCGATAAAATTTACTACTGGCACACAGGCTATGTAGGCGGTATCAAACAAGCGACTTTCAAAGAAATGATCGCACGCCGTCCTGAAGCAGTGATTGAAATTGCGGTTAAAGGTATGTTGCCAAAAGGTCCATTAGGCCGTGCAATGTTCCGTAAATTAAAAGTGTACGCAGGTGCTGAACACCAACACGCTGCACAACAACCACAAGTATTAGATATTTAATCACGAGGTTTTAGGATATGGCAGAGAATCAAAACTACGGCACAGGTCGCCGCAAAAGCTCTTCAGCTCGTGTATTTATCAAACCGGGCAATGGTAAGATTGTTATCAACCAACGCGAATTAGACGTTTATTTCGGTCGCGAAACTGCTCGCATGGTAGTTCGTCAACCGTTAGAATTGGTTGAATTAACTGATAAATTAGACCTATACATCACTGTTAAAGGTGGTGGTATTTCCGGTCAAGCGGGTGCAATCCGTCATGGTATTACCCGTGCATTGATGGAATACGATGAAACCTTACGCCCAGCACTTCGTGCAGCAGGCTTCGTTACTCGTGACGCACGTCGCGTTGAACGTAAAAAAGTGGGTTTACATAAAGCACGTCGTCGTCCACAATACTCCAAACGTTAATTTTTATACGTTTTTCCAAAAAGCAGAGAGCAATCTCTGCTTTTTTTATGTGTGAAATTCAGCAAAAGTGCGGTGGGTTTTTAGAATGTTTTGAGATCCGCCAAGCCTTGTTATAATGCACGCCGTTTTAAGTAAAATCAGAGTAGAACATGAAAATTGCATTAAGTGTGGAATACGACGGAAAACAGTATTTCGGTTGGCAGAAACAAGAAAAAGTGGCAAGCGTACAGGCTGAACTGGAACGGGCGATTTCCACCGTTGCCGATGAAGACATTAGTATTTTCTGTGCAGGTCGTACGGATTCCGGCGTACATGCCACTGGGCAGGTGATCCATTTTGAAACGACTGCTAATCGTCCTGAGAAAGCCTGGAGTTTTGGTGTCAATGCGAATTTGCCCGATGATATTGCTGTGCGGTGGGCGAAAGTGGTTGATGATGATTTTCATGCCCGTTTTAGCGCTACTGCTCGTCGTTATCGTTACATTTTATATTGTAATAAACTGCGTTCAGCCATTTTGCCGCAAGGCGTGACCCATTGCCATTTGGAACTCGATCATCAATTAATGCACCAAGCAGGGCAGGCGTTGCTCGGTGAAAATGATTTCAGTTCTTTCCGTGCTGCGCAATGCCAATCCAACACGCCGTGGCGTAATGTGCACCATTTAAACGTCAGTCGCCAAGGGCAATATATCATCGTGGATATTCAAGCAAACGCGTTTGTTCATCATATGGTGCGTAACATTGTGGGGAGCTTGATTGAGGTGGGTTGCGGCAATCAACCGGTGGAATGGTTAGCTTGGTTATTGGCTCAGCAAGATCGTACTCTCGCCGCACCGACAGCTAAACCGGAAGGATTATATTTGGTCAATGTGCTTTATCCCGACCGATTTGCATTGCCGAAAATGCCGATGGGGCCATTATTTCTCGCAGATTAATTTAAAAATACTGGAAAAAGTGACCGCACTTTAGGTTGAAAAATAAAGTGCGGTCATTTTTTTATAAGAATTTTAGGTCAGTAATAAAGCTTGATATGGTTTTACCACCAACCTAATAGTTTCATCCATAAGCCACCGACACCAAACCATATAATGAGGGATACGATGGAGGTGGCGAAGCTGACGCCCCACCATTGACCGGTTGAGTTATAACCGGAACCATAGAGGGCTGGGCCAGGGCCGCCGGCGTATTGGGTTAAGCTCATTGAGAGGGTAGAGGTATAACCTAAGCCGAGCGCGGCAATAATCGGTGGTGTGCCAACGGCAATGGCTGCCGCAACGAATGCCAAGTACATGGCGGAAATATGCGCCATGGCAGACGCGAAAAAGTAGCGAGTGTAGAAATACACTAAGACTAAAATCGTAAAGGCAACCGGCCAACTGAATGCCCCCACCGAGGAGGAAATATGGCTGGAAATCCAAGCAATGGCACCGTATTTATTCAATGCATTTGCCATCATCACCAAAACTGCAAACCAGAACATGGTGTCCCATGCGGTGGTTTCAGCAACGATATTTTTCCAACTCATGATGTTGGTGAGTAACAAAATCACCAAACCGATAAAGGCGGAGACGGTTGCCGGAATATGGAAGACCAAATCACCTACGGTCCATAAGAACAACAATAAGATGAAATCAAGCGCCAAAATCCATTCAGCTTTGCTCATTGGCCCCATATTATGCAATTCTTCACGCGCCATTTCTGCCATTTTCGGTGTGTCTTTGAGTTCAGGCGGGTAAATCAAATAGACGAAATAAGGCAATACGATCAAACTGATAACGCCCGGTACGATGGCTCCTAAGAACCAAGTCATCCACGTAATTTCAACGCCTTGACCTTTGGCAAGTTCCGCGATTAACGGGTTGCCCGCCATGGCAGTGAGGAACATGGTACACACGATAGTGTCGATTTGTGATACGGCGATGGCAAGAAATGCACCGGCACGTCTGGCGGTTGGGCCGGGTTTGGAATCGTAGGCATCAGCGATGGATTGCATGATGGGATACATGATACCGCCACCACGCGCAGAGGCAGACGGAATCCCCGGGCCAATGACCACATCGGCTAATGCGATACCATAAGCAACGCCCATCATTTTTTTACCGAAACGCGCGACGAAATAGAGGGCAATGCGTTTTCCCAAACCGGTTTTGATGACCGCGCGAGATAAAAACATCGCAATGGCGATTAACCAAATGGTTCCGTTGGAGAAACCGGATAACATGCCCACTTCCCCTTTGGCGGGAGATAACGGTGTTAAGCCGGTTAAACCGCTAATGACGAGTGCGACTAATGTTGCTGCGCCCATGGGCATGGCTTTGGCGATAATCGCCACAATCGTGGCAACAAATAGGGCAAGCATACCCCATGCTTTGGCAGAAAGGCCTTCCGGTATTGGAATCAGCCAAATTGCCATCCCGACAATCACTGAAAGCAGTAACCCTTGCCATTTGAAGCCCATTTTTACTTCAATTGGCGCAATTGTTTTCCCTTCCATATAACTCCTCCGAGTTTATTAATTAGAGTGAGATTGCTCTCTACGGTGAATAATCCATTATTCATATGATTAAATTGAGTCCTTTCTCAAGGAATATAATATGCCTGTTGAACTAAAAAGCACAATAATGATGTGGAAATTAATGTCTTTTATTTTGAGGACTAAATTGGCGTAAAATGATGTCATCAAAGTGATAGAAGGAACGTGGAATGACCGAGTTAACCCAACAAGTTTTCGAGTATGTCTTCACCCAATATGGCATTAAACCGGAATATTTGTGGAAGACCCATCCAGATTATGCGGTGTTGCGTCATGCCGATAATCGAAAATGGTATGCCATTGTGATGAATGTCGAAAAATCGTCGTTGGGGCTAAGTGGCTCAGGGAAATTACCGGTGATGAACGTGAAATGTTCCCCTGAAATGCTGAGTTTATTTTTACCTCAATCAGGATTCCTACCAGCCTATCACATGAACAAAAATCACTGGTTGACGGTGTTGCTAGATGGCTCCGTAGAAAAAGACACTGTATTGTTTTTATTAAATGCCAGTTTTGATCTGACCGCTACACGACAAGTGAAGAAGCAACTGGGGATCGTGCGTTATACGGAATGGATCGTGCCGGCCAACCCGAAATATTATGATGTGGAGAAAGACTTGCGCGAAGGCGGAGAAATTTACTGGAAGCAGAGTAACAATATTGCGGTAGATGATATTGTGTATATGTACGTCACTGAACCTACAGGGGCTATTCGCTATAAATGTTTGGTGTTGGAGGTGAATATTCCGTATCATCAAAAACGTACGGATGATTTACAGGTGAAGCGGGTGATGAAAATTCGTTGCTTAAAAGAATATGATGAAAGCCTCATTCCACGCGCGAAAATGGGGCAATTCGGTGTTACTGCCGTACGCGGACCACGGCATATGCCTTATGCATTAAAACAGGAAATTGCGCTGTTGAGCGGAGAGTTCGTCGAAAAGTAAAAACACATTAAAAATAAACCGCACTTTGAAGGGATAAAATCAAAGTGCGGTTTGTTTTTAGGGGAAAATTGAAAGATTAATACATGCCTTCACGCTCTTCACGAGTGCTGATAAAGATATTTTTGACCTGTGTATAGGCGGCAAGCATCATTTTATGGGTTTCACGACCGATACCGGAAGTTTTGTAACCACCAAACGGTGCGCCGGCCGGTAAACGGTTATAGCAGTTCACCCAAACACGACCGGTTTCGAGCGCACGTGCAACCCGTAGTGCGCGGTTAATGTTATACGTCCACACTGCGCCACTAAGGCCATAATCGCTGTCATTTGCCATTTGGATCACATCTGCTTCATCTTTAAACTTGATCACCACAGCAACCGGACCAAAGATTTCTTCTTGCGCGACACGTTTTTTGTTATCTGGCGCCAAAATTAAAGTTGGTTGGAAAAATTCGCCTCGAGCCAATGCCGGATCGGTTGATTTGCCACCACCGAGGATAATTTGGCAACCTTCTTCTTTGGCAATATCCACGTATTTACTGATCACCTTAATTTGATTTCCGTTGACTTGTGCGCCCATTTGCGTGTCATCTTCCCAAGGCAAGCCGACTTTAACTTTCTTAAATTCTTCTTTTAATGCCGCGATGAATTTATCGTAAATGCTTTCTTGTACGAAGATCCGTGAACCGGCACAACACACTTGCCCTTGGTTGAAGAGAATCCCTTTTTGTGCGCCTTCTAATGCTTTATCAAATGGCATATCGTCAAAGAAAATATTGGCGGATTTGCCACCTAATTCCAAGGTGGATGGAATCAACATTTCAGCCGCAGCCATACCAATTTTTCGACCGATTTCGGTGGAACCGGTGAACGCCAGTTTGCTAAATCCCGGGTGACGTAACATATATTCGCCGGATTTGGAGCCCTTGCCGGTAATGACATTGAAAACGCCTTTCGGCAACAAATGATTAATCTTTTGCGCCAAGGAAAGCAGACTCAATGATGTGGAGGATGACGGGTGAATCACGACAGTACAACCTGCCGCCAATGCTGGCGCAATTTTCCATGCGGCCATTAAGAACGGGAAGTTCCACGGAATAATTTGACCAACAACGCCAATCGGTTCGCGTAAAATCAACGATAAGTCTTCGTTATCCAGTTGGTTTGCCACACCTTCTTCGGAACGAATCACACTGGCAAAATAGCGGAAATGATCTGATGCCAACGGAATATCGGCAGCGCGCGTTTCGCGAATTGGCTTACCGTTATCCAGCGTTTCTTGTAAGGCAAATAACTCGGTATTTTCGTCAATAATGTCTGCGATTTTATTTAAAATCGTGGCACGTTCTGTCGCACTGGTATTTTTCCAGGTTTTAAAGGCTTCTTTGGCGGCATTTACAGCAGCATCCACATCCGCATCGGTGGCGTCAATAAAGGTCGCCAATGCGTCTCCATTTGCAGGGTTATGGGCTGTTAAGGTGTTGCCTTCTGAGCCATCCGTCCATTCGCCGTTGATTAATAAACTGTAGTGTTTGTCAAAGACATTAAGATCTTTTGCCATCTGTTCTCTCCTTTTTTCTACGTTGTGAATCAAAGTGATATCCCCGATCTTTTACTGCCATCAGGCATTTAATATTTTGTCCTTAAAAGAGGGCCGTTTTTCAATTTGAACACAATGCAAGGCTTGAAACTGCGAGATAGATCACATTTTGGTGGTGATGAGGAAAGGTAGGAAAAATTAATGGCGGAGCAGATAATTGTTCATTGTTAATAAACAACCCTCAGCATGGCAATTTCTGCACTATCTGCTAAAATACGCCGCATTTTTCTATTGGATAAAAAGTGAATTAACATGAAATTTATCGTCAAATTATTTCCTGAAATTATGATTAAAAGCGAATCCGTGCGGAAACGGTTCGTGAAAATCCTGACCAGCAATATTCGTAATGTATTAACAAGGCATGATGATACGGTCACGGTAGTGAAACATTGGGATTACATTGAAGTGCGGTCGAAAATTGAGGCAAATTTTCCGATGCTCATTGAGCAGCTGCAACGCATTCCGGGGATTCACCATTTTCTGCAAGTAGAAGAGAAACCGTTTTCCAGCCTACATGATGTTTTTGAACAAACCTTGTCAGACGTGGCATCTCAGTTAGAAAACAAGACTTTTTGCGTGCGAGTGAAACGTAAAGGGAAACACGAATTTACGTCAATAGAAGCAGAGCGTTATATCGGTGGCGGATTGAATCAACATATTGCCAGCGCCAAAGTGCAACTGAAAAATCCTGATGTGACGGTGCGTATTGAAATTGAAGACGACAAAATGATGTTGGTACGTGCCCGTTATGAAGGCATCGGCGGTTATCCGATTGGCACGCAGGAAGATGTGTTGTCGCTGATTTCCGGTGGATTTGACTCCGGCGTGTCTAGTTATATGTTGTTACGTCGCGGTTCACGCGTGCATTATTGCTTTTTTAATTTAGGCGGTGCGGCACACGAAATTGGCGTGAAACAGATGGCGTATCATATTTGGCAACGTTACGGTAGTTCCCACAAAGTACGTTTCGTGGCGATCAATTTTGAAGGCGTGGTAGGCGAGATCCTCGAGAACGTAGATAACGGGCAAATGGGGGTGGTGCTTAAACGGATGATGGTGCGTGCAGCGTCTAAAGTGGCGCAACGTTTTGATATTCAGGCGATTGTGACCGGCGAGGCGCTAGGTCAGGTTTCCAGCCAAACCTTAACCAATTTGCGTTTAATTGATGAAGCTGCCGACGTATTGGTATTACGCCCGTTAATTACGCACGACAAAGAACAAATCATCGCCATGGCAAAACATATCGGCACCGATGACATCGCCAAATCCATGCCGGAATTTTGCGGCGTGATTTCCAAAAATCCGACAGTGAAAGCGATAAAAGCGAAAATTGAACAAGAGGAAGGCAATTTCAATTTTGCCGTGCTAGAAAGTGCGGTGGAAAATGCGCAATATTTAGATATTCGCCAAATTGCCGAGCAAACGGAGAAAGAAGTCGTTTCTGTGGATGCTGTGTCTGTGTTGAATGAAAATGATGTGATCATCGATATTCGTAGCCCGGAAGAAATTGATGAAAATCCGTTGCACATTGAACATCAAGCAATGATTCTGTTGCCGTTCTATAAACTTTCCAGTCAATTTGCCGAGTTAGATCAAAGCAAGAATTATGTGCTGTATTGCGAACGAGGTGTCATGAGTAAGTTGCAGGCATTGTATTTAAAAGAAAGCGGATTTAACAATGTGAGAGTGTTTAAGAAATAACTTTCTTTAATCATACCTCCAAAAGTGCGGTCGATTTTCAAAACGTTTTTACATTCGAAAAACAAGCTGAAAACCGACCGCACTTTTTTATTCACAATGAGATTTCAAACACCGAGCCGGCAGGAATGTCACGGCGCTGCATATTTTTACTGAAATGCACAATATTATTCTCACCCAGAATTTTCACCTGATTGCCGTTAATTAAAAACGCCGTGCCTTCCGGCATGGCGTAAATTTGTGCCGTTGGGTTCACCAGTAAAAATTCCTCAAAACGTTCTTCGCGGCTTTCCCCGTTATGCCCCGGCATTTTGCCAGAAATAAAGTGCGGATTGATTTGATAAGGGAATAGATTAAGCGCATCAAAAGATGGTGGATAGGTGATGGGCATATCGTTAGTGGTCATGATGGATTTGCTTGCCATATTGGCACCTGCGCTCCAACCGAAATACGGCGTGCCGCTTTTCACTTTTTCACGAATAATGTCCAATAAATCATGTTCATACATTTGCTTTAGCAAACAAAACGTATTGCCGCCACCAATGGCGATCACATCCGCTTGTTCAATAATGGCGCGGTGCGGTTTGCCATGATGTACTGACTGAATTTTCATATTTAAGGGCGCTAAAATTTGTTGCACTTTTTGTTCATATTGATCGTTAGTTTGACGCACACCTGCGTAAGGCACAAAGGCGATTTTCTTGCCTTGGTATGCTGCTAAAAAATCCTGTAACCACGGAATGGCATGTTCCAAATAGCCTGTATTGCCATAGCGAGAACCGCTAAGCAGTAACATTTTTTGCATAATTCAATCTCCTGATGAAATAACCTTCACCATTATGCTGAGTTATGTGTTTTTATTAAGCAAAAAATGTGAAATTTGTGATCTGCGTAGAGATTTAAGTGCGGTGAAAATTTTCGTTGTTTTTTCACCGCACTTTTTATTAAAGCGAGGTGGGTTCGGAATGTTCTTCTTCCGGCGATTCTAAGAGTTCACCTAGGAGTTCATCAATAGCGGAGCAGAGGAGCGCGCGATCGTGGCGATAGGAAATATCGTCTGCATTAAGACGGCCCGAAAGGATTTTGATCTCCATGGGTTGGCTATTTTGTACGGCATTAAAGGGCACAATTGCACCATCGATGATAGGTTGACCAACGGTTTTATTGATCCACTGAATGCGATCTGCAAGAGAAAGACTGGATGCCGGGCTGTGCTCAATACCTAAATTATCAATAAAGATCTTTTTTGCTTCGCTTTGTCGAAGTTGTTCGGTAATTTCCGGTAGAAGAATAGGCGGCATAATGCTGGTGAGGAAACTACCGGGGCCAAATAAAATCAGATCAGCTTCTTTTAGCGCTTGAATGGCTTCCGGTGTGGCGGTGACGTAAGGCACAAGAAAAATGGATTTGGGTAGTTCAGTTAAGCTATCGACGCTGACTTCGCCAACAACGCTGTTGCCACCGTTTAATACGGCCGCGAGGTGTACCGATTGCTCGGACATCGGGACAATAAAAGATTTTACATGCAATAATTCACGAATGAGATTGACTGCTTCCGTTGGGCGAATATGCATATCTTCCAAGGCTTTTAACATGAGATTGCCGAGGTTATGCCCCGCTAATTCGCCGTTGCCACCAAAACGATATTCAAACAATGCGGAGGCGGTGCTTGGTTCCGTGATGATTTGATTTAAGCAGTTACGTAAGTCTCCCCAGGCAATGCCACCTTGATTAGTGCGAATTCGGCCGGTTGAACCGCCGTTATCGGTGGTCGTAACAATGGCGGTAAGACGTTCTTTCAAAAAACTTAAAGAAGACATCACGCGGCCGAGTCCATGCCCACCACCAATAGCGACGACTTTTTTGAGTGTACTTAAATTTTCGTATTGTTGATATCCTTTAAAGTCCGCCATCTTATTTCCCTTATCAATTTTCGTGCGCAATTATAACCTGGTTTATGAGCCTGTACAGATTGGCAATTATTATTAGGTATATTAGTCATTGTTTTTGGGTATTTTATCAACGCTATATAAAAGTATATATAATTGATTTTAAAGAATTTTATGAATTTATAACCTAGATCAAATTAATTGATTGCTTTTGTTTTCGTGAATCTTTTACAATGCTGCAAAATTTATTAACCGCATGTAACTCCGAGCTTACTCACCTACGTTTTGTGCACAATGTGTTGAACACAAAATAGGGTGGTAATGCCAATAATACGAAGTCGGTATTATTCAGGGATACGTTGGAAACGATTTATCCTCTCCGTTTTTAGAAAGGTGTCAAATGCAAACCATTCCAATCAAAAATGTTGGCGCGGCTCAACTCGTTGATTCGTTCCAGCGTGAATACTACTATTTACGACTGTCGATTACCGATGTATGTAATTTTCGTTGCAATTATTGCCTACCTGACGGTTATCAGCCTGAACCTAATAAGCCGAGTTTTTTAACCTTGGACGAAATTCGTCGCTTGGTCAGTAGCTTTGCTGTGATGGGAACGGAAAAAGTCCGTATTACCGGTGGCGAACCGACCTTACGTAAAGACTTCCTGCCAATTGTCGAAAGCATTCGTGGCATTGACGGTATCAAACAAATTGCACTGACTACAAACGGTTTCCGTTTGTTTAAAGATGTGGCCGATTGGAAACAAGCCGGCGTAACGTCTATTAACGTCAGCGTGGATAGCCTAGATGCAAGAATGTTCCAGCGTATTACCGGCGTCGATAAGTTTGATGACATTATGCGTGGTATTGATCGCGCTTTTGAATGTGGCTATCAAAAAGTCAAAGTCAATTCTGTCTTAATGAAAGATTTGAATGATAAAGACTTTTCCGGTTTCTTGGCATGGATTAAAAATAAACCGATTCAAATGCGTTTCATCGAGTTGATGCAAACCGGTGAAATGAATTCTTTCTTCCAAAAACACCATTTATCGGGACAGATTTTAGAACAGAAACTCTTGCAAGACGGCTGGCAATTGCAGATAAAAAATCGTTCTGATGGCCCGGCAAAAGTTTTCCGTCACCCGGATTATATGGGCGAAATCGGCTTAATCATGCCTTATGAGAAAAATTTCTGCGCCAGCTGTAACCGTTTGAGAGTTTCTGCCAAAGGGAAATTGCACCTTTGCTTATTTGGTGAAGAAGGGATTGATTTACGTGATTTGTTACAATCTGATGAGCAACAAATGCTTTTGCAATCAAGAATTTTCTCAGCGTTACAAGGTAAGCGTGAACATCATTATCTGCATGTCGGCGATAGCGGTGTGCGTAATCATTTAGCCAGTATCGGCGGTTAATTTACGTCGATACTGAAAACATCAAGAAAACCAACCGCACTTTTAAATTATCATGACCACATTTACTCACATTAATGCGAATGGCGAGGCGAATATGGTGGATGTTTCCGCCAAAGCCGACACGGTTCGTGAGGCGCGTGCTGAAGCCTATATTCGTATGGCGCCGGAAACCTTACAAATGATCCTCTCCGGACAACATCACAAGGGCGATGTGTTTGCTACCGCTAGAATTGCCGGTATTCAAGCCGCAAAACGTACTTGGGAACTAATCCCTCTGTGTCATCCACTTTTACTTTCAAAAGTCGAAGTGAGTTTGAATGCACTTCCTGAAACCAATCAAGTACGCATTGAAAGCCTGTGTAAATTGAGCGGTAAAACCGGCGTAGAAATGGAAGCCTTAACTGCCGCAAGCGTTGCCGCATTAACCATTTACGATATGTGCAAAGCAGTGCAAAAAGACATGGTGATTGAAACGGTACGTTTGTTAGAAAAGAGCGGTGGAAAATCCGGGCATTTTATTGCGGAGGGGAAATAATGTTACGTGTTTTATTTTTTGCTCAAACTCGAGAATTAATCGGTTTGGATGCCATTGAAGTAAACGAAAATTTCGCCACGGTAGAAGAATTACGTCAACATCTTGCGGCGAAAGGTGATAAATGGGCATTGGCGTTGCAATCGGATAAACTTTTGGTGGCCATTAATCAAACCTTAATGCCGTTAGAAAGTGCGGTTCAAAATGGCGATGAAATTGCGTTTTTCCCACCGGTGACCGGGGGCTAAATGAACGATATTCAAATTTCTGTGCAAGAGCAGACGTTCGATCAAAATGCCGTTTATCGCTGGTTAAGTGAAGAAAATTCGGTTGGTGCCACAGTGATGTTTGTGGGCAAAGTGCGTGATATGAACTTAGGGGATGAAGTCAGCAGTTTGTATTTGGAACATTACCCGGCGATGACGCATAAAGCCTTGATGGACATTGCTCAACAGGCAAAAGCGCGGTGGGATTTACAAAAGATTTCTATCATTCATCGTGTAGGTGAATTGAATACCGGTGATGAAATTGTGTTGGTGGGAACAGCTTCTGCGCATCGTGGCGATGCTTACCACGCGAATGAATTTATTATGGATTATTTGAAAACCAAAGCGCCTTTTTGGAAAAAAGAACAAACCGAAAAAGGGGAGCGCTGGATTGAAGGTCGCGACAGTGATTATGCGGCTGCCGATAAGTGGAAATAAGAGATCTCATTGATTTTACCTATTCGTATTTGAAAAAGAAAAATCCGTTTTTTATAAAACGGATTTTTTATGCTTATTAAAAATAAAATATCATGCCTTTTCTTGGAAAAGACATGACGCTTTATGCTAGAATAGTCGACCATTTTTCCCGATATGAGGCATATCGGTTAAATATTTCAATTATTACCAAGTCGTCGGAGGAATAGATGACAAGTTCTGCAAATAAACGTTCTGTGATGACGCTATTTTCAAATAAAACCGATATTTATTGTCACCAAGTGCGTATTGTGTTGGCTGAGAAAGGCGTAGCTTATGAAACGGAAATTGTAGATCCGCAAGCATTATCAGAAGATTTAATGGAACTCAATCCGTACGGTACCGTGCCTACGTTAGTTGATCGTGATTTAGTGCTGTTTAATTCTCGCATCATTATGGAATATTTGGACGAGCGTTTTCCGCATCCGCCATTAATGCCGGTTTATCCGGTGGCTCGCGGAAAAAGCCGCTTGCTAATGTTACGTATTGAGCAAGACTGGTATCCAACGTTGGAAACCGCGCAAAATGCCGCTTCCGAAACTGAACGTGCGAATGCGTTAAAACAATTGAAAGAAGAAATTCTTGCGATTGCACCGATTTTTAATCAAACCGCTTATTTTATGAGTGAGGAATTTAGCTTAATTGACTGCTATGTAGCACCGTTACTATGGCGTATGCAGGAATTGGGTGTCGAGTTCAGCGGTGCTGGCAGCAAAGCAGTGAAAGCCTATATGTCTCGTATTTTTGAACGCGATTCTTTCTTGCAATCCGTGGGCGAATTAGCGCCGAAAAACTTAATGGATGAAAAATAATAGGGGACCAAATGGAATATAAATCATCCCCGAAACGTCCTTATTTATTAAGGGCTTATTACGATTGGTTGGTCGATAATGATTTCACACCGTATTTGGTGGTTGATGCCACTTATTGGGGCGTGAAAGTGCCGGTAGAGTATGTCAAAGATGGACAAATTGTGTTGAACTTGTCTGCTAATGCCACCGGAAATTTACAGTTAACCAATGATTTTATTCAATTCAATGCCCGTTTTCGTGGCGTGCCACAGGATATTTACATTCCAATGGGGGCAGCATTAGCAATTTATGCGCGTGAGAATGGCGATGGCGTGATGTTTGAGCCGGAAGAAGCTTATGATGATCATCCGGCGCAGGCAGAAGAACAACCAATTGGGTTTGAGAAAGCTGTCGATAAAACGGATAGACCGAAAAAGGCGGAGAAATCTACATCTCACTTACGCATTGTTAAATAGTTGCTCGATCATCAGATTAAAAAAACACAGAAAAAAGATACCGCACTTAGGTATCTTTTTTGTTATTCAAAGCATCAAAAGTGCGGTCAATTTTAAATGTGTTTTTTAAGCATAAAAAATCGCCTTGTTTTTAACAAGGCGATTCTGTGTATCATTAAATTAGAAGTTTGCGTTGCGTGGTGCTCGCGGGAATGGAATTACATCACGAATGTTTTGTAAACCGGTAACATAAACAATCAAACGTTCAAAACCTAAACCGAAGCCGGAGTGCGGTACGGTGCCATAACGGCGCAAATCGCGGTACCACCAATAATCTTCAGGGTTTAAGCCCATTTCTGCCATACGTTTATCCAGCACATCTAAACGTTCTTCACGCTGTGAACCACCGATAATTTCACCGATTCCCGGTGCTAACACGTCCATTGCAGCAACGGTTTTTCCGTCATCGTTTAAACGCATATAGAAGGCTTTGATGTCTTTCGGATAGTTTTTCACTACAACAGGCGATTTGAAATATTCTTCTGCTAAATAGCGTTCGTGCTCGGAAGAAAGGTCGATCCCCCAAGAAACCGGGAATTCGAAAGTTTTGCCTGATTTCAATAAAATCTCAATCGCATCGGTGTAATCTACTTGTGCAAAATCGGAATGAATGAAACGTTCCAAACGATTAATGACATCACCATCAACATGTTTAGCAAAGAATTCTAGGTCATCACGACGTTCGGCTAAAACGGCACGAAAAACGTATTTCAACATATCTTCAGCAAGTTTTGCGTTGTCTGCGAGCGTTGCGAAAGCCACTTCCGGTTCAATCATCCAGAATTCTGCTAAGTGACGAGTTGTATTGGAGTTTTCAGCACGGAACGTTGGACCAAACGTATAGATTTTACTTAACGCACAAGCGTAAGTTTCACCGTTTAATTGTCCGGATACGGTTAAGAACGATTCTTTACCGAAGAAATCTTGGCTAAAATCCACCGCACCTTTATCTGTGCGCGGTAAGTTTTCTAAATCTAACGTAGAAACGCGGAACATTTCACCCGCACCTTCCGTGTCGGAAGCAGTGATTAATGGCGTAGCAACCCAATAAAAACCTTGTTCATGGAAGAAACGATGAATTGCTTGTGCTAAACAGTGACGCACACGGGCAACAGCACCAATGATATTAGTACGAGGACGTAGATGCGCGACTTCGCGTAAATATTCGATTGAATGGCGTTTTGCTGCCATTGGATAGGTTTCCGGATCTTCGACCCAACCGGTGACTTCGACACTTTCAGCTTGTAATTCGACCGCTTGCCCTTCTGCCGGAGATTCTACAACAGTGCCGGTGACAATCACGGAACAGCCGGCTGTTAAGCGTAATACTTCAGATTCATAGTTAACGATATCATTATTTACGATAGCTTGAATGGGAGCAAAGCAAGAACCGTCATAAACGGCGAGAAAGGATAGGCCTGCTTTGGAATCGCGACGAGTACGCACCCAACCGCGTACAGTCACTTTTTCGCCAATTGCAATTTTGCCTTGTAGTACATCTACAATTGATGCAATTTTTGTCATATATACCTCAGAATTAATGCTTTTTTAGAAACCGCGTTAGTTTACCTCAAGTTCGAAAATTTTCAAAAATCTATCCGGTGGTTTTTATTTTTGTGACAGGAGGCGCAGATTTAAAGCAAATTTCTTGAGTAAAAAGAGTTAACTGGTATAACTACGTTCGTCAAATTAATTATGATAATAAATATGGACGCATTGAATGAATAAGGAAGAAAAAACACCCTCACGCCTAATTCAATTAGGCAGAATTTACCGTTTAATTGAACAATTTGAAGAAATTTCCCGTATTGAACTTTCAAAACTTTCCGGATTTGCTCCCGCGACGATTACTTCTCTTACTCGCGATCTCATCGAAAAGCATTTAATTATGGAAAAAACGGTACGTAATACAGACAATCGTGGACGACCGGCAACCGCATTATGTGTCTCTCCAATCTATTGGCAGTCCTTATGTGCCACATTGATGGAAGATCGTTTTGAAATCACACTTAGTGAGCTTAACGGTGTTATTGTTAAACAAAAGATTTTCCCACTATCAACAAATAAATTGTCAACGCTCGATGAGTTTTTAGTCAGTAGCATTGAACAATTCCTTAATAAAACAAAAGAATTATCAAATTTAATTACATTTTCAGTCACTGTCGGTGGGGAATTGGATAAAGACGGAAACCTAATAAAACTAGGAAGTCAGAGATTTAATCAATTAAATCTTAGAACGTTATTTTCGCCTTATTTTGATGTTCCAATTTTAATTTCAGAGTATTTTAAGACTTGGTTATTAGCTGAATCGACTTTAGGTAATGCAATTAATTGTGATGATGCTTTGTTTATCCAATTAGATGATGAGGTTAATTTTAACGTATTGTCAGAAGGGAATATTTTATTTAATCGAGAGCATGAGCGAATTAATATTAATCACTTAGTCGTTCCTCGATTAAATGAGTTACAAGCCCTAATTAATCGTGATTTACCGGAAGTAGAGCGTTATCAAGTACAACATCAGATTACCCATCGGGCAATTATTCAGCTCATTGATTTGCTGTATCCGAATAATCATTTTTCCACAAATGCTGAAAAAATTAAGTTCTTGTGTAGAAATATTATCCAACAAGAGAAGACGGCATTACGAATTTTGGATCATTTAACAGATTGTTTAGCCTATATTTTGATGAATCTCCTTCATATTTTCTCTGCAGAGAAGATCATGCTCAACTCTAGTATGTTAATTGTTAAAGATGCTTTACTTGAAGAACTCAATCAAAAACTCGCGACCTATTTTCCTCATGGAAAGGTTGCAGAAGTTGTGATGGGTAAATATGAATGGAATAGTCCGGTCGTCGCTGCTGCCGCAATTAAGCAAGGAATTTATGACGGAGCTTTGTTAACCAGTTTGGAATAACAGGAATAAATCGTAAATAAATTCAGCAAATTTGTTTTAGCTCAATACTACTCATTATAAATTCTCTTAGAATTCTGAAAATTATATGAAAAAGGGGATATTAATGAGTAGTTTTTTTGTCACCGGAACTGACACAAATGTAGGGAAAACTGTGGTAAGTCGGGCAATTATGCAGGCCTTACAAAAAGCGGGTGTGCAGGTTGTCGGCTATAAACCTATTGCATTTGGTCAGGATGAAATGATTTATCCGCCACATAATTTATCTGAAAATAGCGACTATGACACGAAAGATAATCCTGATGTATTAACGTTAATGGCGAGTACAGAAGAAAAAGTTAGTTATGAAGAAGTGAATAGCTATACGTTTTTACACACGATACCTATCTTAACAGAGGGCAGTAAGCGGGTTCATATTGAAAAATTAAATAAAGACTTGGCTCATTTACGTGATAAATATCAATCAGTTGTTGTTGAAGGTTCTTTTGGGTGGTTAACACCGATCAATAAAGATTATAGTTTTGCCGATTGGGTTGCTGAGCACCATATGCCGGTTGTTGTTGTGGTAGGTATTAAAGAAGGTTGTATCAACCATGCTTTATTAACAGTGCAATCGATTATTGATAAAGGATTGCCGTTGTTGGGTTGGGTAGCTAATCGAATTAACCCTGGATTGGGGCACTACGCAGAAGTGATCGAAACCTTGAAACAAAAAATTGATGCCCCGTTATTGGGCGAGGTTTCTTATGTTCACAAACCGGAAGAGCAAGACTTAAGTCGTTTTATTACAGACGTAGATCGTTTAACTTATATGAAAACCGAGTTAGTTGCTTAATGCATTAGAATAAAGTGCGGTCAGGAAATAAGATATTTTTAGTGAGTTAATATTTTCTTCACGATAAAGACAATATAATTGATATAAAAAAGGCTTAGAAATGTTTCTAAGCCTTTTGTTTTATACAATCAATTATTCAACGGTCAGAATACGGCAAGTGTTTGTACCACTTTCGCTAAATTCAGCCCCTTGAGTTAATAACACGATATCACCGGTCATTAAGAAACCTTTGTCTTTTAGCACGCTAATTGCTTTTTGAGCACCTTCCATTGTACGGCTAACATCATTGTAAAAGACCGGAGTTACACCGCGATATAATGCGCACAAGTTTAATGTTTTTTGGTTACGGGATAAGGCAAAAATCGGTAAACCGGAACTAATACGGGACATTAATAACGGTGTACGGCCACTGCTACTCATCGCAATAATGGCGCTGACACCTTTCATATGGTTGGCTGCAAACAT
Organism: Aggregatibacter sp. oral taxon 513; assembly: GCF_018128305.1. Classification (NCBI taxonomy): domain Bacteria; kingdom Pseudomonadati; phylum Pseudomonadota; class Gammaproteobacteria; order Pasteurellales; family Pasteurellaceae; genus Aggregatibacter; species Aggregatibacter sp. oral taxon 513. Next base: position 1,014,128 of record NZ_CP072381.1, on the reverse strand, counting down.
GGTTGACATAGCAATAGTTTCTTCGATGTCGTCAAATTCAACATTCATACGGTGATGAGAAACGCTTGCACCCGGCATTTTTTCTGCGCCTAAACAAACTTTTGCCATTGTCGCAACCGTTTCAGCCGGGTATTGACCTGCAGCAGTTTCTGCAGACAGCATGACCGCATCAGTACCATCCAATACCGCATTCGCCACGTCCATGACTTCCGCACGGGTTGGCATAGGGTTGCTGATCATGGATTCCATCATTTGTGTTGCAGTAATTACCACACGGTTTAATTGACGGGAACGACGAATTAATTTCTTTTGAACCGCTACTAATTCCGGATCACCGATTTCAACACCGAGGTCACCACGGGCAACCATGATGACATCAGCAGCCAAAATGATGTCATCCATCGCTTCGTTAGATTCTACGGTTTCAGCACGTTCCACTTTAGCAACGATTTTGGCATCTAAACCGGCATCTTTCGCTAATTGACGGGCGTAGTTCAAATCGGCACTAGAACGCGGGAAAGACACTGCAAGGTAGTCTACACCGATACGTGCAGCGGTAATGATGTCAGCTTTATCTTTCTCAGTTAATGCATCAGCAGACAAACCACCGCCTAATTTGTTGATCCCTTTGTTATTTGATAATGGACCACCAACGGTAACTTCCGTGAAGACTTTTGCGTTTTCGGTAGATAACACTTTTAATTGAACGCGACCGTCATCCAATAAGAGGATATCGCCTGGAACCACATCTTGCGGTAAAGTTTTGTAATCTAAGCCAACAACTTCTTGTGTACCTTCACCTTTCGGTAATTCTGCATCTAAGATAAATTTATCACCGACATTTAAGAAAATTTTGCCATCTTTGAATGTAGATACACGAATTTTAGGACCTTGTAAGTCGCCTAAAATTGCAACAGTTTTGCCTAGTCTTTTTGCAATTTCACGGACACGTTCTGCACGACCAATATGATCTTCCGGTGTACCGTGAGAAAAATTCATACGTACTACGTTCGCACCGGCGGCAATAATTTTTTCTAAATTGTTACCGCGGTCAGTGGTTGGACCCATGGTACATACAATTTTTGTTCTTCTTAATTTTCTGGACATTAACATTCTCCATCTATGTTTATCTTATAAAATTTTCTTTATGTGAATGATTATTTCTTAATCACAAAAAAACTGGTCGGCATTATACGCTTAAAATAAAATTAGATCGAGATCACATTTTAGGGAAAAGTCCTTGCTGTTTGTGGGATTCCAAGAAAAGCCTTTATACATAATTGGTTACGATTTATACATTAAAAGTGCGGTCATTTTTTCCGTTATTTCGTAGCGGCTTTCATGTTGCGAACAAACTCAGCGAGTTCCGTTAAACATTGGGCGTGATTTTCTAAATTTCGCTCAATGATTTTTACGGTCGCCGAACCGGAAATCGCGCCGGCTGCGCCAAGTTGAAGAGCTTCTTTTACTTGCGCCGGTTGAGCAATGCCGAAACCTTGTAGAATAGGCGGAGCATGGTGAGCGTTGAGTTGCTCTACAAGGGTGTCTAAGTTAGCCGCATGAACTTGGTTTTCTGCGCTGGTCACGCCAGCACGCGAGACCAAATACGTATAACCTTCACTGCTTTCAGCCACACCTTGAATCGTTTTTTGATCCGCATTCGGCGGACAAATAAAGACGGGCTGAACACCGTGTTTTTTGGCTGTTTTTACATAGTCTTCTTTTGCCAATAATGGAATATCCGCCACTAAAACAGCATCCACACCGACTTCCGCACAACGTTGATAAAAATTATCCAAGCCTTTGGCAAAAATTAAATTCGCGCAAAGTAATAGGCTGATGGGAATCTCCGGGTATTTTGACCGCACTTTGGCAAGCAATTTAAAACAGTCTTCCGTGCTATGCCCGGCGTTGAGCGCACGATTATTGGCTGCCTGAATAACAGGACCGTCCAATAACGGATCAGAAAACGGGAAGCCCAATTCCAATGCGTCCGCACCGTTATCAACGAGGGTACAAATAATTTCAAAAGAGCGGTCAAAGGTCGGGTCGCATAAGGTAACGAAAGGAACGAATGCGCCTTCCTTTTTTGCGTGTAATCGGGAAAAGGTCGTTTCAAAACGGCTCATAATTACATTCCTTTTTCATTTAAAATTTTATCTACGGTAAAAATGTCTTTATCGCCACGACCGGATAAATTCACTACCAAAATTTGTGCTTTATTCGGTTCCTGATGAATCATTTTTAGCGCGTGCGCCAGTGCATGAGAACTTTCTAACGCAGGAATAATGCCTTCATGTTTTGCCAGTGCTTGGAACGCATTTAAGGCTTCATCATCGGTAATGCTAGGGTATTCCGCGCGACCAATGCTTTGCAAATAGGCGTGTTGCGGGCCAACAGAAGGGAAGTCTAGCCCGGCAGAAATGGAGTAGGATTCTTCCACTTGACCGTCTTCTGTTTGCATTAATGGCGATTTCATCCCGAAATAAATACCGACTTTTGCATGGCCTAACGGCGCGCCGTGTTCACCGCTTTCAATGCCGTGGCCGGCAGGTTCTACGCCAATTAAACGCACATTGGGTTCATCAATAAAATCCGTAAACATACCGATAGCGTTTGAGCCGCCCCCTACCGCCGCAATCACGGCATCCGGTAAACGGCCTTCTTTTTCTAAGATTTGACGTTTGGTTTCTTCGCCAATCATTTTTTGGAATTCGCGTACAATGGTTGGGAAAGGGTGAGGGCCTGCTGCTGTACCCAATAAATAATGGGTTGTTTCATAGTTTGCCGACCAATCACGCATAGCTTCACAGCACGCATCTTTTAAAGAACAAGAGCCTTTTTGCACCGGCACCACTTCAGCCCCCATTAAGCGCATACGGAATACGTTGGGTGATTGGCGTTCTACGTCTTTGGCACCCATGTAAATGCGGCAAGGCATATTCAACATGGCACAAGCAAGGGCTGTCGCCACACCGTGCTGACCTGCGCCGGTTTCTGCGATAATGCGGGTTTTCCCCATGCGTTTTGCCAGTAAAATCTGACCTAAAACTTGGTTGGTTTTGTGGGCACCGCCGTGGAGTAAATCTTCCCGTTTTAAATAAATTTTGGCTTTGGTGCCTTTGGTTAAGTTACGGCAAAGTGTAAGTGCGGTCGGTCTGCCGGCATAATTTTTCAGTAAATCCTGAAATTCACGTTGAAATTCCGGATCATGTTGCGCTTCAACAAATGCTTTTTCTAATTGTTGAAGCACAGGCATTAAAATTTCCGGCACATACATTCCACCGAATTCCCCAAAATAAGGGTTTAAAATCGTGTCTGACATGTAGTTTCCTTTTTTGTTAGCCATTTCTTGCCACATTTAATGGCGCGAAAGTTTGCGCCGTCGGCATCACTTCAATTCGATTAATATTCACGTGTTCCGGTTGTTGATTGAGCCATAAAACGATATTGGCGATATCCTGTGCAGTGACATATTGGACGTTCTCATACACTTTATCCGCGCGGGCGTCATCGCCTTTAAAACGTACGTTAGAAAATTCCGTACCGCCACATAATCCCGGTTCTACATTGGAAACACGTACATTGGTGCCGGCCAAATCTGCACGGAGGTTTAAACTGAATTGTTTCACGAAGGCTTTTGTGCCGCCGTAAACGTTGCCACCCGGATAGGCATAATTGCCGGCAATTGAGCCTAAATTAATGATATGCCCTTGATTACGCGCCACCATTTGCGGCAAAACTAAGCGGGTTACGGTAACCAAACCTTTCACGTTGGTATCGATCATTTTTTCCCAGTCATCTAAATTGGCTTTATCTGCGCTTTCCAGGCCAAGGGCAAGGCCTGCGTTATTCACTAATAAATCGATGGCTTGTAATTCTGTCGGCAGCGTTTTGAATGCATTTTCAGTCGCGTGACGATCCGAAATATCGAATGCAAGAGGAAAGAATTGGCTGCCGTATTCTTGTTCTAATTGCGCTAAACGTTCTTGTCTTCTTCCTGTACCAATCACTAAATAGCCCGCTTTCAATAACGTGCGACAGATAGCGTTTCCAAAACCGGCGGTGGCACCTGTGACCAATGCAATTTTTGTCATGTTTATTTCTCCTTGTTGTGGAATTGGTGTACGGAAAAATTCATTTAGAAAAATGACCGCACTTTCTATGATGTAGAGCATACTACTACACTAGTATGTAAAAATATAGCGTGTTAATAAAGAAATTTAAAAGAGAGTAAAAAAAAGTGCGGTTGTTTTTTAATGAATTGAAGAGAAAGAAAAAAGCACGCTAGAAAATAGCGTGCTTTTTTACTTGGAATGAACCTAAAGTGCGGTGCTTTTTTGCCGCATTTTCAATGCTACATCATTGCACCCACATATTTCAGCATCACTCCGGCGGCAATGGCGGAACCAATCACACCGGCAACGTTAGGTCCCATGGCATGCATGAGTAGGAAGTTTTGGTTATCTGCTTCCAGTCCGATTTTGTTGGAAACCCTTGCTGCCATTGGTACGGCAGACACACCGGCAGAACCGATGAGTGGGTTAATTTTATTTTTGCTGAATTTGTTCATCAATTTCGCCATTAAAACACCGCTGCCGGTACCGATCCCGAAGGCAATCACACCAAGAATCAAAATACCCAAGGTTTGCGGTTGTAGGAATTTATCGGCGATGAGTTTAGAACCCACAGACAAACCAAGCACGATGGTGACGATGTTAATCAAGGCGTTTTGTGTAGTATCGCTTAAACGTTCTACCACGCCACTGACGCGCATGAGGTTACCGAAACAGAACATCCCGAGCAATGGGGCGGCATCCGGTAAAAGTAAACCAACGAGCAACAGCAAAATCACCGGGAACAAGACTTTTTCACGATTGCTCACATGGCGCATTTGTGTCATACGGATCCTGCGTTCTTCTTCCGTGGTTAAGGCTTTCATGATCGGTGGCTGAATCAATGGCACTAACGCCATGTAGGAATAAGCCGCCACAGCAATGGCACCAAGCAATTCCGGTGCGAGTTTGCTGGTGAGGTAAATCGCAGTCGGACCATCCGCACCACCGATAATACCGATGGATGCCGCTTGTGGGAGCGTGAATTCGATAATACCGAAATAGTTCAATGCCAATGCACCGAGTACGGTGGCGAAAATACCGAACTGTGCTGCTGCACCAAGCAGTAATGTTTTCGGATTTGCTAATAACGGGCCGAAGTCTGTCATCGCGCCTACGCCCATGAAAATCACTAACGGTGCAATGCCATAACCGATAGCCACTTTATAGAACAAAGCCAAGATCCCGGCGCTGTATCCCATGTCCATAGACAAGGCTTCCAGTTGATTTACGGTAGAGCCGGAAGCTGTCGCAAGTGCAGTTTTAATGACTGCCGGATCAGCGGCGACACCTAATTTCGCCGCAATGACGGCAATTTGCTCCGGTGAACCAAGATGAAGCAAATTCTCCAATGCCGTCATGGCAAGCCCGGCTTCGGGAATGTTTGATAACAATCCACCAAAGCCGATAGGCAATAATAGCAATGGCTCAAACTTGCGCGAAATGGCAAGCCACAATAGGAGCAAGCTGATAGCGATCATCACTGCTTGACCCCATTGCAAATGGAACAGTCCCATACCCTGAATTAATGCAATAATGCTATCCATAGGTAACTCCTTAGACGAGGTTCATAACAGTATCACCCACCGCGACGGCATCGCCGGCTTTGACACAGATACCACGCACGGTACCGGCTTGTGCCGCTTTGACTTCGGTTTCCATTTTCATGGCTTCAAGAATGAATAACACATCACCTGCCGCGACAGTTTGACCTTCTGTTGCCACCACTTTCCAAATGTTACCCGCCATTGGCGCCGTTACTGGTGTACCACCACTGCTTGGCGCTGGTGCCTGTGCGGTTTGTGGCGCAGCTGCTGTGGTTGTGGCTACGTGTGAAATGTCGCCGCCTTCACTGACTTTCACCACAAAGGCTTTGCCTTCCAATTCCACAGTATAAACGGTGGAGCCGGACGCTGCTGGTGCTGCTTTAGAAACAGGTTTATTTTCCACCGCACTTTCATTGCCGGTTGGTGCCGGTTCAAAGGCTGCAGGGTTGTTGCGGTTTTCTAAGAATTTCCAAGCGATTTGAGGGAAGAGCGCCACGATTAAAGCATCGTCCACCGCATTGTCTGCTAATTTCACCCCTTTTGCTTTGGCTTGTTCGGCAACTTCAGCTTCAATTTTCGCCATTTCAGGGGCAATGTGATCGGCTGGGCGGTCAGTCACCGGAGCGGCACCTTCTAATACGCGAGCTTGTAATTCGCTATCTACCGGTGCAGGTGTTTTACCGTATTCACCTTTTAAAATACCGGCAGTTTCTTTCGCGATGGTTTTATAGCGTTCGCCTGTCAGCACGTTAATAACGGATTGTGTGCCGACAATTTGAGAGGTTGGGGTAACAAGTGGAATGTAACCTAAGTCTTTACGTACGCGAGGAATTTCTTCTAAAACCAAATCCAATTTGTCGGAAGCATTTTGTTGTTTTAATTGATTTTCTAAGTTGGTAAGCATGCCGCCCGGTACTTGTGCCACTAAAATACGGCTATCTACACCGCGTAGCTGACCTTCAAATTTGGCGTATTTTTTACGTACATTACGGAAATAGGCAGCGATTTTTTCCAAACGCGGAATATCCAAACCGGTGTCATATTCGGTGCCTTGTAAGGTCGCTACCATGGATTCTGTTGCCGGGTGGCCGTAAGTGCCGGACATAGAAGAAATCGCCGTATCCACACCGTCCACGCCCGCTTCAATGGCTTTTAACAGTGCCATTTCCGCCATACCGGTAGTCGAGTGGCAGTGTAAATGTAATTCCACGTCGAAACGTTTTTTGATTTCGCGCACTAAGTCTGCCGCCGCCATCGGGTTCAAAATACCTGACATATCTTTAATCACCAAGCTGTCTATACCGATTTCCAATAATTGTTCGGTGGTATCAAGCCAGGTTTGCATGGTGTGTACCGGGCTGGTGGTATAACTTAATGTTCCTTGTGCATGACCGCCGAATTTACGCACGGCTTGCAATGCCGCTTTCATATTACGCGGGTCGTTGAGCGCATCAAATACGCGGAACACGTCCATACCGTTTGCTACGCAACGTTCGACGAAACGTTCTACCACGTCATCGGCATAGTGGCGATAACCTAAGAGGTTTTGACCACGTAACAGCATTTGTAACGGGGTTTTCGGACAGGCTTTTTTCAATTCACGCAAACGTACCCACGGATCCTCTCCTAAAAAACGAATACAACTGTCAAACGTTGCACCGCCCCAAGCCTCTAACGACCAATAGCCGATATTGTCTAATTCTTGAGCGATCGGCAACATGTCATCGAGACGTAAACGGGTCGCGAAAAGCGATTGGTGAGCATCACGAAGCACCAGTTCGGTCATTTTAATTTTTTTAGTCATAGTAAAATCCTTATTTTTATTTGAACTGTTGGGTACGGCGATGGTGCGCGATAGCCGCTGCAATTACAGGGCGCAAACGCTCAAAATCGTCAGTAGGTGCCGCAGAAAGTGCGGTCGTATTTGGAGGCGTTTTTGGTGAGGGTTGAGGCTCAGGAAAATATTTGTTTATCAGCTTTGACATCAGTCCGATTGCCCAGATTAAAATGAGCAAAAAGACCAATACAAAACCCATCCCTGAAAACATCAGATTAATTCCTTCACCGAAAAGTTCTGCCGAAGTCATTAGTCGTATCCTTATATTTAATATGGGATTTTTATTCTACCCAAGTCATTTTCACAAAACCGTGATTGAGATCATAAATTGAGTGAAATAGAAGAAAAGGGAAAAGTGCGGTGTTTTCTGAAGGGGATTTGAGCGTTATTTTAAAATGATGTTGCGTGCTGTCTGACGAATTAAATAAGCCATCAGCACGCATTTGAAGAGAAGTTCTATTGTGACTATTTCACACTCACTACTGTGCTTTTATTTCTTAAGCGCCACAATTGATAAACGTTTACTAAAACCAAGAAAATATTCAATAACGCTACGGGATAGGTACCCTTAAGAAGACCATAGACCACAAACAAAATTGCACCGATGCAGTTAACGGTTCTCAAAGAAACGATAGATTTAAATAAAAATGATGCTGCCACAAAGAATGTGGCCACATAGCCTAAAAGCTCAATAGAATCGATTTCAAACATGAATGCCTCCAGGGAGTTAGAAATAAAATGGGGCGCAATAATATTGCAAATAAGCGTGTCTTGCAAATAAGACACCAATATGAAAACAAAAAGCAAGCTGAAAGCCTGCTTTTATCTTCAATTAATAACGACTTAAATTTTTCTCATAAGATAGCGAAAGTATTCACGCTTGTACTGAAAATATATATTTGTAGAAATCAATTGATATTGAGGGATAATCTAGTTTAGGTAAAAACTCATTGTTTTTCTGCATTTCTATTTCAGCAAGTATTAATCTTTCATCTAAAAGATTTAAACCTAAATTTAGCCAGTTTATAGCTTGCTGAAGGTTATTAGCTTCTAATTCTCCAACTTGTGTTAACTGTGGAATACATAGATCGATTGGGTAGGACACATTTTTAATATTTTCTATTACGGAGCAAATTTTTGCTAACAAAAGGAAACCTGAAAATTCAATGTTATCTTCTATGTAAGCTCTTAGATTATATTTTTGTCTAATTTTTTTAGAATGTGACCAATATCGTGCTTCAAGAATTTTAAACCTCTTTTCATATGGGCTTAATATATTGGTTAATGAATAACGTTCAGTTTCTTTTTTTAACTCTTCAAATGTTCGTAATAGAATATTTGAATTTTTTACTGCTTCGTCAGCACCTGCTTGAAAGCCTTCTTTAGAAACAATAATTCCTTTATCAGCACCAGCTTCACCTACTCTATGCATAAATGCAGATACTGTATTTTTATCTACTTTTTTATTCCAACATTTTGTTTCGATAAGCCAAACGGTTTCTAAACCAATAAAGGAAAAATCTATGTATACATCAATATCATGCTCTGTTCTTATACCTTTTATTGTTTTATTCGTTTCTGCATATAGGCCTAGGCTAAGAAAATAATTTTTAATAGTTTCTTGAAATACATACCATTCTTTTTCCATAAAGATCCTTAAAATATAATAAGAGTTTTAGTAGTCATTGAAGTATAAATTTATCCCCCCTGATTCAACCCCAAAAAATCACCTACTTCATGTTCCAACTGACTCATGGCAAGCAGGGCTTCTTGAGTCTGTTTAGCTTCTTCTTCATCAATAATGCTCATCGCGAAACCAACATGGACGAGAACCCATTTGCCAAGCAGAGGTTTGGGATCATCGTTACAGATAAGGGAAATATTCACTTCACGTTGCACACCGCAAACATCAACGGTGGCAAGTTGTAATGCGCTGTCGCCGATTTTTACAATTTGACCGGGCACGCCTAAACACATAATTCATTTACTCCGATTAAAAATTTTCGCTTATTTTACCATTGCTTTAAATAAATTGCGGCGATCTGGATCAAACGTCGCTTGTTTGGTCGGCATGGATAAAATCATGCGTAGGCAATCCTGTGTTAGTTGGATAGCTTGTTTGTTACTAAGATTCGGATCAAGCGGGGAATGCAAGGAACAGCTTAAGTATTGCGGTACGGTTTCAACGCCACTGACCGTGAAAGTAAGCGCCTTGTAAGGCAGTTGTACAGTGAGTTTATCACCTAATTCTCGCGGTTCCCACGTTTGTTGCGGGCCTGGCAGAATAACGACGCTAATCATCCATGGGGTTAACACCGAGCCGACCCATTGTCCTTCAAATACAACGAATTTTGGACAGAAACATTCAATGCCTTTGTGATAGAAAGGAAGATCCTGCATTTCAGGCACAATTTTTTGCATTTCAGCAAGAAAGAGCTCAGTTGGGTTTTCATCAAAGCCAGTAACGGAGGTTAAAAGTGCGGTGGCATTTTCAGGAGTTTTTTCGTGTCGGTACATGGTTAACTTTTCACAAAATAGTGGCGTGCGTTCTATAACGTGTGCCAGAAGTATTAATAAAATAAGCACGCGTCAGAGACGCGCGCTATCAGTGGGTGTTTGTCAATATCAATAAGATTAAAGCATAGTAGGTGAAATCTTAAAGAAAGTTCCCCTCTTTCGTAAAGAGGGGTTAGGGGAGATTTAACTCTTGCCTCTATTAATTAGGTCAAATCTCCCCCCGTCCCTCTTTTCTAAAGAGGAGAGTCTAGATTCAAACCATATTCAGTAATCACTTGATTCAAGGCTACAAAAACATTCGGTAATGTTTTTTGTATCGTTTCCGTCAAGCCAATTCCGGATTCTAGCGATTCTGGCTGGATACCGATAAGACAAAGGTGTTTTGGGAATTCGTCCGTCAATTTCATTGCAGAAAGTACATCACATATACCCAGTTGGTGTGGCGAAATTTTGCGTGAGAAAAAGGTAGGCACTTGTTCGTCATGTAACACAATAATCTCACCTGGCTGTTTGTTAGCAAGCACAGCATCGATAATAATTAAATGCTCGCGATTTGCCATCGCATCCAGTAATTCCATGCCACAAGTACCACCATCGATGATGTCAAAGTGCGGTTGAATTTCAAGGCGTTTTTCAAGCTCCTGCACAACGCGCACACCGACACCTTCATCACTTAACAAAATATTGCCGACGCCAAGAATTAATGGCTTCATTACAACACCTTCACTTCGGTCACTTCACCGTTTTCTGTGTTAACAACGTGCACGGCGCAGGACATACAAGGGTCGAAAGAGTGAATGGTTCGAACCACTTCTAATGGTTTAGTCGGATCTGCCACCGGTGTACCAATAATGGAAAGCTCATAAGGACCCATTTGGTCTTGTTCGTTACGTGGACCGGCATTCCATGTGGATGGTACAACCGCTTGGTAGTTTTCAATGCGACCGTCTTTGATCACAACCCAGTGAGAAAGCATACCGCGTGGTACTTCACCGAAACCAACACCACGGAATTCACCGTTTGCTGGAATATCCGTTTTGATATAAGCCGTCATATCACCTTTCGCGATGTTATCAATGAGCATTTGCCATTGAGCGCTTAAAATGTCGTTGATCGCACAGCAATGCACGGTACGACCGATAATACGTCCAAGGGTAGAATGTAGTTGATCGGTGGTTAACGTGTTACCAGTCAATTTTTCATAAATGCCTTTCAATTCATTGAAATGGGTCACGGTTGGTGTGTCATTTGCTGCCAAACCACACATTAAATAGGCGAGAGGCCCCACTTCGACAACTTTACCGTAGAATGTCGGCGCTTTTACCCAAGAGTATTTACCATCATCTTGCCAGCCTGTGTATTTCGGACGAGTTAAACCCGCCCAAGGTTCTAATGGCTCATCGTCTTCGTACCAAGCGTGTTTACCGCTTTCTTTAATGCCTTTTACAACGAACTCATCTTTTTGTTGATCAATTGGGCGGAAAGTCGATAAATCGCCGTTTTCGATATAACCACCTTTTAACATGAATTTAGAGTTATCTGCATCAATTGGGTATTCTGGTACAGATAAGTAGTTGCCGGATGTTTTACCTAAGCTTAACCATTCAGGATAGTAAGCCGCAAATACTGCTGCATCTACTTTATACACTTGGTTAATGAAGTCAGTTAAGCGGTCGATACAAGCTTTCACGAACATGAGACGTTCTTGGTTTAGTACTGCTTGGGAATCTAAGTTAATTGGGTTTGCTACACCACCAATCGCCAAGTTTTGAATGTGTGGTGTTTTACTACCGAGTAATGCGACTACACGGTTAGCATCACGTTGACATTCAAGCGCTTGCAAATAGTGCGCGACGGCAATGAGGTTGACTTCTGGTGGAAGTTTCATTGCAGCATGACCGAAATAACCATTAGCGAAAATACCAAGTTGTCCGCTGTCCACTAATGCTTGAATTTTTTTCTGTACATTGCGGAATTCGTTAGCACTGTTTAATGACCATGTAGAGACACCTTTTAGCATGTCTGCTGCTTTTTCAGGATCAGCTTTTAGCGCAGCGGTGATATCCACCCAGTCCATCGCGGAGAGTTGATAGAAATGCACGATATGGTCGTGAATGCTGTGTGCAGCAAGAATCATGTTGCGAATGTACTGCGCATTGACTGGTACTTTAGCACCGATAGCATCTTCTACGGCACGCACGCTGATAATCGCGTGTACTGTGGTACATACGCCACAGATACGTTGCATAATCATCCATGCATCACGTGGGTCGGCACCTTTTACGATATTTTCCATACCGCGCCACATGGTACCGGATGACCAAGCATTGGTGACGACGCCGTTTTCAATTTCGCAATCAATACGTAAATGCCCCTCAATACGGGTAATTGGGTCAATTGAGATACGTTTTTTTTCTGACATTATTCTGCTCCGCTAACTTTTTTGCTGAATGCCGCTTTTTCGGCAATAATTTTTTCTGAGTCTTCGGTATGTTTTTCTTTAAATACCGGCAATACAGGGAATAAACGAATGATTAAAATATAGGCACATACTTCAATAGAAACGAAGCCGATTGAAATAAGCAATTCTTCCGCTGATGGGAAATATTGATAGCCATTGCCCGGATTATACATGATAAGCGAGTAGTTCATCCGCCATAATGCTGCACCGAGTAACATGCTTAATGCCGAAATAAATAACCAACGGGAATCTGATTTTTTCTCTCCGAGGAAGAGGGTAAGTAACGGTAATACCATCAACCAGACTTCAATCCAGAACATCCATGCTTCAAATTTAGTTAATTTGTCGAAACCCACAACCATTTGCAGTTTATCGTTATAAATCAACTCACCAAAACGCACAGCTAAGAAACAGAAAATCAAGCCTGCTGTAACGCGTGCCAATTGAGTAAATAAATGACGTTCATCCGGTGTTTTTCCTGCAAGACCCGCTTTAACTAAAGAACCCTCGAAAATCACAATAGAGAAACCCATAATGAAAGCTGTCAGCAAGGAGAGAATTGGTAGCGCTTCATAGCTTTGCCATACCTGATGGACTTTGTGTCCCGCTACAATCATCAAGGAACCCATGGAAGATTGGTGCATCATCGGCAACAAGGCACCCAAGGCAATAATGAAGAACATGATTTTATTGAGTTTATTAAACCATTTCTTTAAACCAAGGAAACCAAGCCATACCGGGGCAAATTCTAAGGTGACGACAATGATATACACAGTCATACAAAATGCCGTTTCAAACAACACGGAATTGGTATTGAATTGTCCCGGAACGTAGAAATACGGTAAGTGCCAATAACGGCCCATATCAATCGTAATGGATAAACCACCAAGGGAATAACCGAAGAGACTGGCAAGCAATGCCGGGCGCACAAGGGCGTGATATTTCCCTTTGTTGAAAATATACACTGTCCAAGCTAATGCCCAACCGCCACAGGCAAAACCTGTACCGACAAGCAAGTCAAAGGCAATCCATAAACCCCAAGGATAACCGCCATTAAGTGCGGTCACGGAACCGATACCGAAAACCAAACGTTTTAAAATTAATAAAACGCAAAGTACGGCAAGTGGTGCAAAAAAGAGAATTGCGGCAGAAACAAGGCGACCGCCCACCGGACGTGGATTACTCATGGTGTTCATCCTCCGCTTCTTCAATTTCCTTGCGTGCCTGACGCATGGCTTCTTTTTGTGCTGCAATACGCTCGGCAATTTTATCGCCATGCATATTTTTGTAAGTCATAAAGGTGAGACCGGCAAGTGCCACTAATGGCAATGCCAAGCCGCGATACAAGAAGTGTTGTAAATGCGCAGCACGAGAACCTGTCGCTACTTCATCTAGAGGTGGCAAGCCAAGATTTTCAAATGGTACACCACTTAAAGCAAGGACTTGTGTACCACCACCTTCTTTTTCACCGTAGATGTGATATTGATATGCCGGTACGGTAGCGCGGTATTTATCCGTGCTATTGACGTGTTGACGTGGGTAGTCGTATTCGGTACCGCGTAATAAGCTTAAACGGCGTTTTGCTTCTGCCAATAACTCTTCACGCGTACCAAAAATAATGGCACCCGTTGGGCAAACATGGCAGCAACCCGGTAATTCGCCTTTATCTAAGCGTTCAACACCTTTTTGGTTACAGAGTTCACATTTGCTGATTTCACCGAACGGATTGTCGTAGTCGTATTTTGGTACATCAAAAGGACAACCCACCATGCAATAGCGGCAACCGGTACAAATGTCAGGATCGTATTTCACGATACCTGTTTTTGGATCTTTGGTGAGGGCTTGAACAGGACAAACCGCTACACAGTTCGGATCAACGCAATGCATACATTGTTTTTTAACGTAAGCATAGCCATTTTCCGATTGGTCTTTATTTTTACCATCGCCATCGCTCCAAACTTGAATGATATTGCGGGTAAACGGCGTAAGTTTGTCGTTATTTGACCAAGTCTGATCGCCTTTTGGATTCACTGGTGTATGGTTCACGTTTTGACATTCAGCCACGCATGCCTGACAACCTACACAAAGGGTAGAGTCGTAAAGCATTCCAAGCGCACCGGGAATAGGTTCAACCACTTCGGATGCCTGTGCACTCGACACAGGCAAGGTGGAAGCAATTCCGCCAAGCACACCGGCTTTTAGAAATTTTCGTCTATCCATCTTATTTACCTGTATGCTGTTCTTTATCTGCCGCTTTGGCTTCGGAACGGGCTTTATGTTGAACACTTAATTCGCGTAAGGTCACGACACTGACACCGGCAAGGATGGCAGCAGCACCACCTAATAAACCAATAGCGGTCATAGTTGCACCCGAACCTTCGGTGTTGTTGACATCCGGTTTTTCAACGCGTGGTGTTGGGTTTTCTACGCCCGCTAATTGGAAAATACCTTTGGTAAAGCCCACACCTTTTTCGTTACAACCATAACAAGGATGACCGATACCGACCGGCCAGTTATTGCCGCCGACATCACAGAATTCTAAGGTAGAGCAGTTGCCGTAAGTTTCCGGTCCTTTACAACCGAGATGGTATAAACACCAACCGTTGCGGTGACCGTAATCACCGTATTCTTTGGCAAAGCGACCTGCATCAAAGTGCGGTCGGCGATAGCAGTTTTCGTGAATTAAGCGATCGTAAGCGAATAGCGGACGATTGAGTTTGTCCATTGCCGGCAATTTCTTATAAGTAAGAATGTAAGCGACTGTTGCAAGGAAGTTATGTGGATTTGGCGGGCAACCCGGAATATTAATGACCGGCGTGCCTTTTGGTAACACTTCGGATAAGCTGCTTGCACCGGTTGGGTTACCACCGCTGGAAGGCACGCCCCCCCATGCTGCACAAGAACCGATGGCAATAATGGCTGCAGCACCTTTTGCCGCTTCTTGAATGTGTTCTACAATCGGTTTCCCGGCGACCATACAATAAACACCACCGTCTTTCACAGGAATGGAACCATCTACGACTAAAACATATTTGCCATAATATTTATGCATAGCATTATGTTTATTATCTTCAGCTTGTTCCCCAAAGGCTGCAGAAAGCGTTTCGTGGTATTCTAAGGAAATCATTTCCAATACCAAGTTTTCTACTGTTGGGTGGGTGGCACGTAGCAGAGATTCAGTACATCCCGTACACTCTTGTGCACCAATCCATAATACCGGCGGACGAGCAGGCGCCATCAAGGCTTCTGTCATTTGCGCACCGGCTTTACTACTTAGCCCCATTGTTGCCGCAAGTGCGGTACATAATTTCATGAAATCCCGGCGGGAAACATCGGCTAAGGCAGAAAATAATCCATCGCTTCGTTGCATATATTCACTCCAATTCACACATTTTATACATGGTTATTGGCGCTATGATATGCTCATAAGGTGGAACATTATTTGATCGTCATCAAGAATATCCCTATTTTTTATCCGAATATAGGATGTAACCTTTTGTTTTTATAGATTAATTGCGATTAATTCTCATTTGTTAAATTGTTGTAACTATAACGAGGTATTAGGTTTTATTTGGAGTCAGAGAAAAACGGATTTGATCGCAGAAAAGGCTGAATTAAGAAAAGAAAAAGGCGCACATTGGATATTGTGCGCCATTATTTATTGTGTGGTCTTGTGACGCTATAAAATCTTTGCAAAAACCGACCGCACTTTTTCAGCGTCTTTTATACCGGGGGCACGTTCCACACCGGAATTCAGATCCACACCGACACAACGTTGTGCCAATGCGTCTTCAATGTTATCGGGGTTAATGCCACCCGCCAGAATAATTTTATGTTTCAGATGGGCAGGAATCAGCGACCAATCGAAAGCCTCACCCGTACCGCCTTGTTGTGCGCCTGACTTGCTATCGAAAACAAAACGATCCATCTCAGAAACGTCGTCAAAAACCACCGCACTTTTACGGGTTACATCCATGGAAATCGCTTTCCAAATACGAATGCTTTCAGGCAATTCGGCGCGAAGTGCGGTGATAAATTCCGTTGTTTCATCGCCATGCAACTGAACGGCATAGAGCTGTAATTGCTGTGCGATTTTCACGATAAAATCAATGTCTTGATTTTGAAACACGCCCACAAAGCGAAGTGGGGCTGCTGTCACCAATTCTTGGGCTTGGCGTAAACTGACACAACGTTTAGAATTTTCGACAAAAATCAGCCCGCCGTATAATGCGCCGCTTTCGTAAACGGTTTTTACGTCTTGCGTACGGGTTAAACCGCACACTTTGTTTTCGCCGAGAATAACTTCACGCACGGCGTTGTTTAAGTCGGGACTGCCCATTAAACTGCTGCCGATTAAAAAGCCATGGGCAACGTGTTGCAATTCACGTACTTGCTGATGATGGTAAATGCCTGATTCGCTGATGATTCGTACATCGGCAGGAATGTGGTCGGCATATCGGGTGGTTAATGCCACCACGCGGTTTAAATCCACGCTTAAATCGTGCAAATTACGATTATTTACGCCGATAATTTTTGCCCCTAACGCCAAGGCGCGTTCAAATTCTTCTTCGTTGCTGGTCTCGGTCAACACGCCCATGCCAAGAGAATGTGCTAAATCCGCCAAAATACGATAAGTCTCATCATTCACCACCGAAAGCATGAGTAAAATCGAGTCTGCTTGGTAAAAACGCGCCAAATAAACCTGGTATTCGCTGATCATAAAGTCTTTGCATAATACCGGTTGTGTGACAACGTCTCGAACTTGCTTGATATAGGCAAAATCGCCTTGGAAGTATTTTTCATCGGTCAGCACAGAAATCGCATTGGCATAGTTTTTATAGACCTGCGCAATTTCTGTCGGTTTAAATTCACTGCGAATCAATCCCTTAGAAGGCGAGGCTTTTTTACATTCTAAAATATATGCCGGTTTTTGGTGCGTGCCTTTTGCTAACGCCTCATAAAAAGCGCGGTCGGATTTTTGAATGTTTTTTTCAAATTCACTTAATGGAAATTCCGCTTCTTTGTTTTTTACCCATTCGGCTTTATCGAGCACGATTTTTTGTAACACCGTGGCGGTTTCAAGGGGTTTGGAAAAGTCTTGTGTGATCATGTTGATGTCTTATTTTTGAAAACAGGCTTTAAATTAATAGGTCGTCAATTTCTGTAAAGTTTCAAACGGTTTGCCTTGCGCAATCACATCCAATACTCGTTGCGCATTATGTTTAATGTCTTCTTGTCCGAACAGTTTTAGTAAGAGGGCTGTGTTCATGGCAACGGCTTGGTTGTGTTCCGCTTTGCCTTTGCCTTGTAAAAGTGCGGTAATCATTTGCGCATTTTCTGTCGGTTCGCCACCGCGCAAACTTTCCAACGGTTTGACGTGGAAGCCAAAATCCTGTGGTGTTAGGGTATAACGTTCAATCTCGCCGTTACGCACTTCCGCCACGTCTGTAGCACCATGAATGGCCACTTCGTCTAAGCAACTGCCGTGCACGATAATCGTGTGTTCGTGACCTAATTGAGCAACGGTTTTAGCATAAATATCAATCAGTTCAGGAGAATAAACGCCGAGCAATTGACGTTTCGGACGTGCCGGATTAATAAGCGGACCAAGAATATTAAAGAGTGTACGGGTTTTTAAGGCTTGGCGTACCGGTACAACATATTTGAAGCCCGGGTGATATTGCTGTGCAAACAAGAAGCAGATGCCGATGTTGTCCAATGCCTTGCGGGCTTGTTCTGGAGACATGGCAATATTGACGCCAAGTGCGGTTAATAAATCGCTTGAACCGGTTTTACTGGAAACGCTACGGTTGCCATGTTTCGCTACTTTGGCACCGCAAGCGGCTGCGACAATAGCGGACGCCGTAGAAATATTGATGGTATTGGCGCCGTCACCGCCTGTGCCGACGATGTCAGCAAAGGGGTAATCGGGTGTGGGAAACGGTTTGGCATTTTTAACGGCGGCTAATACGGCACCGTTGACTTCATCGATGGTTTCGCCACGCACTTTTAGTGCCACTAACATGGCGGCGATTTGTTCGTTGCTTAATTCACCCAACATGATGGCGTTAAATAAGGCTTCGCTTTCCGCGGCGGTTAAGGTTTGTGCGCCATAAAGTTTTTCTAATAGAGCTTGGTTTTCCATCATCCTTGTCCTTATTTATGAATATCGTAGTCCAAATCGCGCGCTTCATCGCCGGTCATGCCACGGAAGCCCCAGCAATGCGCCGGTTGCTCTTTGATGGTGATTTCCACGTCAAACGGGCTAATGCCTAATTTGTATTCAAATTCACTGAACAACATTTTGATTAAACGTTTTTTGGTTTGCTCTAAACGACCTTGCATTAAATTGATTTCAATCACCATGTAATTGTCGGTACGGTTTGTGGTATGCGGGTAGTAAAAATCGTCGTCTTCCAAACAAATAAAACGAAGTGCGTGCTTGCCTTTGGCGACATCTAAACCGAGCTCCAGACAGTTATAAATCACCTCTGCTACAGCAGATTTGCGAGGGGATAGGGTACGTTTTAAGCCATATACTGTGATCATGTTTTATCCTTTTCTATTTAAAATCCCCCTCTTTGCTAAAGAGGGGAAGTGGCATATTAATTCCGTTTCAACAACCATTCCACCGATTGCGCTAATAACTGTGCCCCTTGTACCGTTAAAATAGATTCGGGGTGGAACTGGAAGCTACAAATTGGCAAAGTGCGGTGGCGAATTGCCATATTAATGCCATGATAAGAGGCGTTCGGAATCAATTCATCGGGTAAATTAATGCCCATGAGGGAATGATAACGCGCGACCGGCATCGGGTTGGTCAAACCTTTGAACATGGCTTCATTGTCGTGTTCAATGCGGGACACTTTACCGTGTAAAATTTCACCCGCGTGAACGACTTTGCCGCCGAAGGCTTCGATTAACGCTTGATGCCCCAAACAAATGCCCAGCATCGGTACTTTGCCGATTAATCGCTTAATCAACGGAATCATATTGCCCGCTTCATCCGGGGTGCCCGGCCCGGGGGAGAGGGCAAGAATCGTGTCCGGCTGTGCTAAAGCATTTTTTTCTAAAATCGCTAAACCGCAATCATTGCGGTAAATGTGAACCTGATGTCCCAATCCGCGAAATTGATCCACTAAATTGTATGTAAAGGAATCAAAGTTATCTAAAAATAAAATGGTTGCCATGATCTCACTCCTATTGATTCGCTTTCTTATTGGTTTGTACGATGGCGTTGATGACCGCGCGAGCTTTGTGACGGGTTTCATCGGCTTCCATTTGCAGGTCGGAATCCAACACCGTACCACAACCGGCTTGCACATGAGCAATGCCGTTTTGCACGAAGGCGGAGCGAATCACGATACAGGTGTCAAAATTGCCATTAGATTGTAAATAGCCCACGGCGCCGCCGTAACTGTGGCGTTTTTGTTGTTCAAATTGATAAATTAACTGCATGGCTTTGATTTTCGGTGCGCCGGTTAGCGTCCCCATGTTCATGCAGGCTTGGTAGGCGTGTAATGCATCCAGTTCAGGGCGAAGTTTACCTACAACGCGAGAAACAAGGTGCATAATGTGCGAATAACGATCTACTTGCATTAAATCTTTCACATGGCGGGTTTTACTTTCGCACACACGGGCGATGTCGTTACGTGCTAAATCCACCAACATCAAATGTTCCGCTTGTTCTTTATGATCCAAACGCAATTCCAGTTCTAAACGGGAATCTAATTCGGGATCGATATTGCCGTCAGCATCAAAACCGCGCGGGCGGGAACCGGCAATCGGGTAGATCTCCAACTGACGGGTAGTTTGCGAATATTTCAAGGCGCTTTCCGGTGAAGCACCGAACAGAGTGAAATCCTCGTCTTGAATAAAAAACATATACGGGCTTGGGTTGTTTTGTTTTAACTGACGATAAGTCGCCAACGTATTCGGGCATTCAAGGGAGAAACGACGGGACGGCACGATTTGGAACACGTCGCCACAATAAATATGTTGCTTCAGGCGCTCAATAATTTTCTTGAATTTATCATCATCTAAATTAATGGCAACCTCGGTAGAAGCCGATTTGAGGCTCAAGTGCGGTCGAATTTCCAAGAGTTTTTTGGCAATCTCTTGGGCGTTCTGTTGCAACGTAGCCAACGCATTTTGTGCAAAACAAAAGGTTTGTAATTCCGCTTGTTGCAATTGATGATCGATCACCAGTAATTGTTCCGCTAAATAAAAGCAATAATCAGGGCAGGTAATGCCATCATCTTGCAAAGTGATATTTTCCATCGGAATAAAATTTGCCACCAAGTCATAGGCGAATAACCCGCCTAAAAAAACCGGTAACGAACTTGTCTGATAAAGTTCGGTGAAACAACGCAATCCATCGAAAATGCCTGGTGCCAATAATTTGCTGTCTTCGTCCGCATTATTGCCGGCAGGTTTGAATTCCACTTGCAGTTCGGTGCTTGTTTGGGATGTTACGTTGACCTGTGCCGAAAGTTTTTGCGCAATTAACGGTAACACTGCGGTACCGTTGTCGGTCAACGCATGAAAAGTAACACTTTGCCCCAAGCAAGAAATTTTCATGGCTGCGTTAACGAGTAATAAACTTTTCAGACTGTTTTTGCTGGAAATTTCGGCAGATTCTAACAGTAGCGTATTCGGTTTGTTTTCGCATAAGGTGGCGAAAATAGCGGTAGGGTCACTGTGATAAGCAACGTTTTGTGTGAATGTTTGAATAAAAGCAGATGACATTCTCATTTCCTTAAAACATAAAATCAAGTTGCACTATTAAACTAGTACAAAAATCTAAAGTCAAGAGGAAATAAAAATTTTATTTAAGAATGGAGGGAATGGATGAATAGCAAAGTAGGGCAGATTTAATATCCGCCCACGATATGAATCAAAAAGTGCGGTCGTTTTTCACGGCGTTTTTACTGCGCCATCTTTTTCGCCGTCTTCAAAAATCCTTGAGCTGAATTGTAAATTTCCGCTTTGCCTTGGGCATTGAGAATCATATCGGACATTTCACGGAAGGCGCCTTTGCCGCCACCTAAGCCCAAGGTGTAATCGGCGCAGTTTTTGACGTATTCAGGGGCATCGGCAACCGCGAAGGAAAGTCCACAAACAGCAAAAGCGGGGAGATCAACGCTGTCATCGCCAATGTAAGCCGTTTGCTCTGGTGCAACACCGGCTTGGCGGCATAATTCAAAACAGGCGCTTTCTTTTTCCAGCTTGCCTAAAAAAGCGAGTTTAATGCCTAAATCGGCAATGCGTTTGCGCAAAATTGCCGAATCACGTCCGGATAACACGGCGACTTGAATGCCGGCTTCCATCAACATGCGAATACCTAAACCATCGCGCACATGAAAACTTTTGAGCGCTTCGCCGTTAGCATCGTAGTGCAGTAAACCGTCTGTTAATACGCCATCCACATCGGTGATAACGAATTTCACCTGTTTTAATTTTTCTTGTAATTCCGTTATCATTAGCTTGAGAACTCCACTAAACCCACGACATTTTGCGCATCATCCACCACAACCAAAGAATGAATTTTATGTGCTTTCATGTAATTTTCCGCTTCGGATAAATAGGTATCCTGATGAATGGTTTTCGGATGAGAGGTCATCAATTCCTGTGCGGTTTTGCTAAGCGTATTGGCACCATTGGCCGTTAATGCACGGCGAATATCGCCATCGGTGATGATACCGCGTAATTGCTGTTGCTCCATCACCAACGCCACGCCCATACGACCTTCGTTCATAATGGTTAAGCAATCGGTGAAGGAGGTTGTTAAGGCGGCAATCGGTAAACGGGTTTGCATTTGATCTTTGACACGGCATAACAAACGGCGACCTAAGCTGCCGCCCGGATGGAATTTCGCAAAATCTTCCGGTTGGAAATCACGAGCGCGCATTAAACAAACTGCCAACGCATCGCCCAATGCCATGGTAACAACTACGGAAGTGGTCGGGGCAAGATTGTTCGGGCAGACTTCCCGTTCTACGCTAATGTCCAACACATAATCCGCATGGCGCGCTAAAGTGGAATTTTTATTGGAGGTAAGCGCAATGATTTTGTTGCCGAAGTTTTTTAGGCTTGGAATGAGTTTGTTGACATCATCGGTTTCGCCGCTGTAGGAAATGAGCATCACCACATCAATGGGTTTCAGCATACCTAAATCGCCGTGAAAGGCTTCCGTAGGATGCAGGAAAAAACTCGGTGTGCCGGTGGAAGCAAAGGTGGCGACCATTTTTTTGCCCACTAAGCCGGATTTGCCGATACCGCCGATCACTAAGCGTCCTTTGCAATTTAAAATTAAATCAACAACCTCAGTGAAGGTGCCGTCTAATTTTTCGCTGAGTTGCCCTAGGGCTTTTTCTTCAACGCCCAGGGTTTCTCGGGCAATTTGTAAATAATTCATTGAAGTTTCCTTATGTGGCACAAAAGTGCGGTATATTTTAGGCCTGTTTTTATGGCGTTCATTCTAGCCCAACTTTTTACTTAACACTATATTTCACCTTGAATTTAAGCTATACTGCGCGCCTGAGTTGGTCAGGCAATCGCCGGTCTATTGAAGCCTCTAACATCGCGAAAGCGTAAACTGGGGGACAAGTAGGCGGGAGGAAAGTCCGGGCTACACAGGGCAGAGTGCCGGATAACGTCCGGGAGGCGAGAGCCTACGACAAGTGCAGCAGAGAGCAAACCGCCGATGGCCCGCAAGGGATCAGGTAAGGGTGAAAGGGTGCGGTAAGAGCGCACCGTGCCGCCGGTAACGGTTGGTAGCAGGGTAAACTCCACTCGTAGCAAGACCAAATAGGAATCCAATGAATGGCCCGTTCAGGATTCGGGTAGGTTGCTTGAGCGCATGTGTAAATGTGCGCCTAGATGAATGATTGTCCACGACAGAACCCGGCTTATCGACCAACTCCCTTTTTCTTTTCAAAAAACATCGTCAAAATCCACCGCGCTTTTCTCTTTTCTCTTTTTCCAATAAAACAACATTTTTTCTCATTGAATTCATTGGCATACTTGATTTTCCTTTTTTCGTCGCCATTATAGCCAAGCGTGTTTTTATTACTGTTTTATTGAGGAGTTTTTCATCGATGATGCGCATTTTACTTTTCCTTGCCACCAACATGGCAGTATTGTTGGTTTTTAACATCATTTTATCGTTGACCGGCATTCAATCTCGTGATGCGAGCGGTTTAATGCTGTTTGCCGCACTATTTGGTTTTGCGGGTTCGATTATTTCGTTATTTATGTCCAAAACCATGGCAATTCGTTCTGTAGGGGCTGAAGTGATTCAACAACCGAGAAACGAAACAGAACGTTGGTTGTTGGATACCGTATATTCACAAGCAGATCGTGCCGGTTTGCCGCGCCCGGAAGTCGCCATTTATCATTCTGCAGATGTGAACGCGTTTGCCACCGGCGCAAGCAAAAACAATTCGTTAGTGGCGGTGAGTACCGGATTGTTAAATAAAATGACCCGTGGCGAAGCCGAAGCAGTCTTAGCGCACGAAGTGAGCCACATTAAAAACGGCGATATGGTGACCATGGCGTTACTACAAGGTGTTCTCAATACATTCGTGATTTTCTTATCACGCATCATTGCAAACGTGGTGGCTAACTCCCGCAATCAGGGCAGTGAAAGCTCAAGCAATTCCGGGATCTATTTCTTAGTTTCGATGGTGCTGGAAATCGTATTTGGTTTCTTGGCAAGCATGATCGCCATGTGGTTCTCTCGCCAACGCGAATTCAGAGCCGATGCAGGTTCGGCGAATTTAGTGGGTAAGCAAAAAATGATTGATGCGCTAAAACGCTTACAAAATTTGCATGAGCCGGAAGAGCTCGAAGGTTCCACCTTGGCGGCATTTGCCATTAACGGTAAACGCGGTGGCGGCTTAACAGAATTATTCTTAAGCCACCCGCCGTTGGAAAAACGTATTGAAGCGTTGCAACAGTTACGCTAATAATAAAATGTATTTTTAATCAATAGAGGCTTTTTTAAGCCTCTATTTTTTTATCCAAAGAAAATGGCTGAAAAGTTTCATGAGAAAGGCAAATGGAAGAATAAAGTGCGGTCATTTTTCTCGATAAATCTTCGTTTTATTACGGAATAATTTCTGCGGTCATAGATAAATTGCGTGATTTTCTAAACAGTTAGTATTATTATTGACAAAATTTTAGATAAATTAATCATCACAGAGGATATTTATGCAGCATCTTAAAGAGCTTGTGGATAAAGCAAGACATGCCATAGACAACATTGAAGATAAAAGCCTTGCAGCGCTTGATGAAATTCGCGTGGAATATTTTGGTAAGAAGGGTCATTTTACCCAATTAATGCAAGAATTGCGCAACGTGGCGGCGGAAGAACGTCCGGCAATGGGCGCGAAAATTAACGAAGCCAAACAAGCCGCATTAGATTTCTTAAATGCGAAAAAAGCAGAATGGGAACAAGCCCTGTTAAATGCACAATTAGAAAATGAACGTATTGATGTGAGTTTACCGGGACGCAAAGTGGAAATGGGCTGTTTACATCCGGTGTCCATTACGATTGAGCGCGTGACCAAATTCTTCTCTGAACTCGGGTTTTCTGTGGAATCCGGCCCTGAAATCGAAAGCGATTATTATAATTTTGATGCCTTAAATATTCCTAAACATCACCCGGCGCGTGCCGATCACGATACGTTCTGGTTTAATCCTGAATTATTGTTAAGAACGCAAACTTCCGGGGTACAAATTCGTACCATGCAAAAACAACAGCCGCCAATTCGCATTATGGCGCCGGGACGCGTGTATCGTAACGATTACGACCAAACCCACACACCGATGTTTCATCAAATCGAATTATTGTATGTGGATAAACATGCGAATTTCACCGAATTAAAAGGCCTGTTGCACGATTTCTTACGTGCCTTCTTCGAAGAAGATTTGCAAGTGCGTTTCCGTCCGTCTTACTTCCCATTCACAGAGCCTTCTGCCGAAGTGGATGTAATGGGTAAAAACGGAAAATGGCTAGAAGTGTTGGGTTGCGGTATGGTACACCCAAATGTTTTACGCAATGTTGGTATTGACCCAAATGAATACTCTGGCTTTGCAGTGGGCATGGGGGTAGAGCGTTTAACCATGTTACGCTACAACGTCACAGATTTACGTTCATTCTTCGAGAATGATTTACGCTTTTTGAAACAGTTTAAATAATTTTGAGTGAGAGATAAGTATGAAATTTAGTGAACAATGGGTACGCGAATGGGTTAATCCAGCGATTTCTACGGAACAACTTTGCGAACAAATTACCATGTTAGGCTTGGAAGTTGACGGAGTAGAAAAAGTGGCCGGCGATTTCACCGGTGTGGTTGTAGGCGAAGTGGTGGAATGCGCACAACATCCTGATGCCGATAAATTACGCGTAACCAAAGTGAATGTGGGCGGCGAGCGTTTGTTAGATATCGTGTGTGGTGCACCGAATTGTCGTCAAGGCTTGAAAGTGGCTTGTGCGGTAGAAGGCGCTGAATTACCGGGTGATTTCAAAATCAAGAAAACCAAATTACGCGGACAACCTTCCGAAGGCATGCTTTGCTCATTCAGCGAACTCGGCATTGAATCTGATGCCAATGGCATTATCGAATTGCCACAAGATGCGCCTATCGGTACCAATTTATGCGATTATTTAACATTAGACGACAGCGCTATTGAAATCAGCTTAACGCCAAACCGTGCAGACTGTTTAAGCATTGCCGGTGTGGCGCGTGAATTAGCTGTGGTGAATAAACTTCACGAAAATCCACCGCACTTTGAGGTGGTTAAACCGACCATTAGCGATAAAGTACAAATTGATGTTCAAGCTGCCGAAGCCTGTCCGCGTTATTTATTACGTGTGATTAAGAATGTCAATGTTAAAGCGCAGTCACCAATGTGGTTACAAGAAAAATTGCGCCGTTGCGATATTCGTTCTATCGATCCAATTGTGGATGTCACGAACTATATTTTGCTTGAATTGGGCCAACCGATGCACGCTTTTGATATGGCAAAAGTGGCACAACCGGTACAAGTTCGCATGGCGAAAGAAAATGAAGAGCTTGTCTTGTTAGATGGTACGACAGCGAAACTTCAACCGAACACTTTAGTGATTGCCGACCAAAATGGTGCATTGGCAATGGCGGGGATCTTCGGTGGTGAAGCCAGTGGTGTGAATGTAGAAAACACAAAAGATGTGATTTTAGAAGCAGCATTTTTTGCGCCATTGGCGATTACCGGTCGTGCTCGTCAATATGGTTTGCATACAGATTCTTCTCATCGTTTTGAGCGTGGTGTGGATTTTGAATTGCCACGTAAAGCAATGGAAAGAGCGACCGCACTTTTATTAGAGATTTGTGGTGGGGAAGCCGGTGAAATTTGTGAGGTGACTCATGAAGCCCATTTACCAAAACGTCAACAAGTCACATTACAACGTCACAAATTAGATGCGTTACTTGGCCATCATATTGAAACAGAAACGGTAACCGATATTTTACAACGCCTTGGTTTACAGGTTTCTTACGCTAACAACAGTTGGACGGCCGTTCCGCCATCTTGGCGTTTTGATATTGAAATCGAAGAAGATTTAATTGAAGAAGTCGCGCGTATTTATGGCTATAACAGTATTCCAAATAATGCACCGTTAGCGCATTTGCGCATGCGCGAGCATAGCGAAGCAGACATTGAATTATCGCGAATTAAAGCGGCATTAGTGAGTTGCGATTTTTATGAAGCCATTACTTATAGCTTTGTTGATCCGAAAATTCAAAGTTTACTCCACCCGGAAATTAAACCGTTTATTCTACCTAACCCAATTTCTGTTGAAATGTCCGCGATGCGCGTTTCACTATTAACCGGATTGCTAGGGGCGGTAAGTTATAACCAAAATCGTCAACAAAATCGTGTGCGTTTGTTTGAATTTGGTTTACGTTTTGTACCGGATGAAAAAGCCGAATTTGGCGTACGTCAAGAACAAGTTTTTGCGGCAGTGATGACCGGTTCGAAAGCAAATGAACAATGGAGCGAAAAAGCTGCGCCTGCCGATTTCTATGATTTAAAAGGTTATATTGAAAATTTACTTTCATTAAGTTCTGCTGGAAATCGCGCAAAATTTGTAGCAAAATCATACACAGCGTTACATCCGGGGCAATCTGCTGCAATTATGTTAGACGGTGAAGAAATTGGTTTTATTGGTCAACTTCATCCGACGATTGCTCAAAAAATTGGTATCAACGGCAAGGCATTTGTGTGTGAAATTTCCATTGCGCATATTTCTCGTCGTGATATTGCGAAAGCAAAAGAAATTTCCCGTTTCCCGGCGAATCGCCGTGACTTAGCTCTTGTGGTTGCGGATAGTGTTGCAGCAGACGATGTATTAGACGCTTGTCGTGTTGCAGGCGGTGATAAATTAACGCAAGTGAATTTATTTGACGTTTACCAAGGTAGTGGCGTCGCAGAAGGTCATAAGAGCTTAGCGATAAGCCTCGTGATTCAAGACAATGAAAAAACCCTTGAAGAAGATGAAATTAACGCAGTAATTTCAGCGGTATTATCTGAGTTAAAACAACGTTTTAATGCTTACTTGAGAGATTAAACTATGACATTAACTAAAGTAGAACTCGCCGAGAATCTTATTGAGAAATTCCATCTCAGTAAACGTGAAGCCAAGGATTTAGTCGAAAGTTTTTTTGAGGAAATCCGAATTGCGTTAGAAACTGGGAATGACGTGAAATTATCCGGGTTTGGTAATTTTGAGTTACGCGATAAATCCTCTCGTCCGGGGCGTAATCCGAAAACCGGTGAAAGCGTGCCGGTTTCTGCTCGCCGCGTAGTGGTGTTTAAACCGGGACAAAAATTGCGTAATCGGGTGGAAAAAGTCAAACCGAAAGCCTAATAAGTATAAAAATAAGCTATCAATAATGTCCTTGTTGATAGCTTTTTAGTTTGAGATGTTCTATCAATGCGTGTTTTAAAATCTTTATTGCTTTGTGGTTGTGTGTTGGCGTTAGCTGCCTGTTCCGGCGGATACAAATCCTCGCGCATTAATTACAAAGGACAAATTAACGATCCCATTATGGCGATAGCTTTATTAAGCGAACAACAACATGAATGGGCGGGAACGCCTTATGTGCTTGGTGGGCTTGGTCGTAATGGCGTGGATTGTTCCGGTTTTGTGCAAACCACGTTTTTTGATCGCTTTGGCATAAAATTACCGCGCCAAACCAAAGATCAAGCTAAATACGGACAATATATCGAAAAATCAGATATTCAAACCGGGGATTTAATCTTCTTTAAAACAGGATTAGGACCAAACGGTTACCATGTGGGTATCTATGTTAAAGAGGATAAATTCCTTCATGCGTCAACAAAAGGTGGTGTCGTTTATTCTTCCATGAATAGCGATTATTGGCGCAAAGCCTATTGGCAGGCGAGACGTATTTAAGTGATGTAGAAGAAAAAGATAAAAGAAAAAGGTGCGTATAAACGCGCCTTTTTATTTGTTTTCAACCAGCTTTTTATTACGCACCTCGCACTAAAAGTGCGGTGGTTTTTAGCCACGTTTTTTACTTCACTTCTTTAAATGCAATCATTTCTTGTTCACTGAAATCAGTCTGATCTTCATCATCAAATTGCATTGGCGTGATATTTTGCTCATCAAATGCAGTATCGCCCTCGATACCTTCAAGCGCTTGACCGTGTTTAATGCCTTTAAAGTTGAAAAGTTTCGGATCACATAAATGAGAAAGGGTAATGTTTTGCATGGCGCTAAACATGGTTTCCAAACGCCCCGGATATTGGCGATCCCAAGTGTTCAACATTTCTTTCACCACTTGTCGTTGCAAATTCGGCTGTGAACCGCATAGGTTACAAGGAATGATTGGGAATTGTTTCGCAACGGCGTATTTCTCAATGTCTTTTTCTTTGCAATAGGCAAGCGGACGAATCACAATTTGTTTGCCATCGTCAGAAATCAATTTTGGCGGCATGGATTTTAATTTTCCGCCGTAGAACATATTCAGAAACAGCGTCGCCAACATATCATCGCGATGATGCCCTAACGCAATTTTGGTTGCGCCAAGTTCGGTCGCTGTACGGTATAAAATCCCGCGACGTAAACGGGAACAAAGCGAGCAAGTGGTTTTTCCTTCCGGAATTTTCTCTTTCACGATGCCATATGTGTTTTCTTCTACAATTTTGTAATCTACACCAATAGATTGTAAATATTCAGGCAAAATATGCTCCGGAAAGCCCGGTTGTTTCTGGTCTAAATTCACCGCCACAATATCGAAATTGACCGGCGCATTTTGTTGTAGGTTGAGCAAAATATCCAATAAGGTATAGCTGTCTTTCCCACCGGAAAGGCATACCATCACTTTATCGCCTTCTTCAATCATATTGAAATCGGCAATGGCGTTGCCCACATTACGGCGTAGGCGTTTTTGTAACTTATTGAAATTGTAACTTTGTTTCTTTTCTGTTTGGCTTGCTGTATTCATTGTTTCTATTCGGTTATTTGGAAAGCGGCTCATTATATACGAAGCCTCAATTTTTGCATAAATGAATTGAAAAACACGGAAAAAATACACCGCACTTTAGGCTCAGAAAATACAAAGTGCTGTGCTTTCTCATGGTATTTTTGCCAATCTAAGTCAAAAATAAAGCCCTGTTAAACAGGGCCTTGTTATTAATAAAATTGTTAAGAAGGGGGTTAGAAGCTGTATTTCAAATTCGAGAAATAAACGCGTCCTTCTTCCGGATAACCTGCATGATAGTAGTAGTTTTTATCAGATGGATGAACCGACGGCAAGCCTCGATTTTGGAAACCAAATTCGTGTGTTGGAAAAAACACATAAAAAAACAACCGCACTTTTTTAAGTACGGTTGTTTTGTCTTTCATTAAGAATAAATTATTCTACGCCAACCATTACGGAAGTTGCTTTGATAATTGCATAAGCGTCTTTGCCTACTGCTAAACCTAATTCTTTTACCGCTTCAAGAGAGATGGTAGAAGAAATTACGTTGCCGCCACCGATATCAAGGTGAACGATTGCGTTTACAGAACCGCTTTCGATTGAAACAACTTTACCTTTTAATTGGTTTCTTGCACTGATTTTCATAGAAATTTCCTTGTATTAAGGCCTACAAAAAGTAGGCGGATGAAAAAAGAGTCTGCATTTTACCCATAATTACGATAAAAACCAATACTACTTAAGAGGTGATAGCCCTTTTAAGATTTGCTCAGCGTTTTCTTTACTTAATGCATAACCGTAATATTTTTTGTAAAACGCCTGTGTTTTTTCCACCATATCAATGTCTTGGAATTTTTCTGGGTGGAATAATTGTGCCGCCCACAAAATTTGTAAGGCTTCTTCTGCACTATAACGATCCCATGGGAAAGTCCCCGTCGGGTTGGCATAAATACGATTATTTTTGACCGCACTGATGGATTGCCAAGTTGGATCAGATTTGATTTTCTCAATGGCGGCTTGAGATTTATTGCCGCTGCTGCCGATGATAATTACATCTGGGTTGGCTTCCACAATGGACTCCATGGTGACAGTCACCATGTTGGCTTGATCCGGTAACACGCTTTTACCGCCGGCTAAACGAATCCATTCACCAATCATGGATTTGCCACCGTCAATCTTAAGTAAATCAGCGCCGCTAGTGATGTGCAATACAGTTGGACGTTTTTCTTCTTTCACGTCTTTAATGCGGGATTCGACGAATTGAATGTTGCCTTCAAGTTCTTTGATGTAACTTTTCGCGATTTCAGGGGCTTTGTCTCCTAAAACCTCGGCAGTGATGCTCACAGTTTTCTTTAATCCCTCAAAATCTTGAAAACTCACACGCACGCCTTTTAAGCCGGCTTGGTTTACTTCGGTTAGCATGGATTTTTTAGACAACAACACAGCATCCGGTTTTTGGGATAACAATTCTTCCACTTGAATCGTTTCGCCGTTAGTTAGCACCGGAACGTTTTTAATGTTTGGATACACTTCAGCGAACCAAGGATTCGCCGCAATAGCAGTGGTCGTTGCAACTAATTTGTCGGCCCCACCTAATAACAACACGATTTGGTTATTGGCATGCCAAAGGTCGGCGACACGTTCGACGCGATCGGGAATGTTCACTTGGTTGCCGTCCACGTCGGTGACGATTTTTGCCTGTGCAGAAAATGCCAACAGGGTAGCAGCAAAAAGTGCGGTAAGTTTTAGAGATGTTTTTTTCAGGGTCATAAGCACGTCCTCTTAAATATGCGTAATGGCACAGATTTTGCGTCCTAATTCAGGCACCTCAATTAAGCGCAAATCTGTTTGGTAAAGTTCTCGCAGATTGTCTTCTGTGAGAATGTCTTCGGTTAAACCACAGTGCAATTTTCCTTGGGTATTTAAGATGGCCACTTTGCTGTTCGGGATCACATCATGCAAAAGCATCGGGTGATCAGGATTATGGGTGGTCATAATGATGGAAAATTGCTGATGTGATAACTCTTTAATCAGGCTCAAGGTTTTAAATACATTGCCGTAATCCAGGGCGGAAGTGGGTTCATCAAACAAAATCAGTTGCGGCTGTTGCACTAAAATTTTGGCTAAATTGACTAATTGTTTTTCACCGCCGCTCATTTGCATATAAATTTTGTCGGCAAAATGGCTGATACCCAGTTGGGCTAACGCTTGTTCTGCCAAGTGATAATCTTCCTCACGCGGTTTGCCGAACAAACCTAGGTGAGCTGCACGTCCCAGCACCACATAATCCAATACCTTGTATTGATAAGTTTGCGGTGAATGTTGCGATACATAGGCGACTTGACGGGCAATTTGTTTACTTGTCAGATGCTTAATTTCTACATTATTGAGAAAAATTTCGCCCCGTTGTGGTGTGAGTAAACCGGCAATACAGTTCAGCAACGTTGATTTTCCGCGTCCGTTAGCACCGAGGATGGTGACTAATTCACCTGCATTCAGCGTTAAGTCCACACCATTTAATAACGGAATATGAGGCTGATGTTGAAAATAAAGTTGGTTGATTTTTAACATGTCGGCTCCTTATTCCGCGACCTTTTGCTTCACTAACACCCAAGCAAAGAACGGCGCACCAATAAAACCTGTCAGAATGCCGAGTGGAACTTCTTGGGTATATAAGTTGCGTGCTAAGGTGTCGATAATGAGCAAGAATAGGGCACCGATCAGTGCAGAAAGCGGAAGGGTGCGAAGGTTATTGTCGCCGATAAACATACGCGCCAAATGCGGAATAATTAAGCCAATCCAACCGATCGTGCCGCTTAAACAGACCGCAGATGCAGTGAGCAAGGTGGCAAACACCACCATAACGTTGCGTTCCAAACGAATATTGGCACCAATTAATTTTGCCTCCCGATCACCTAATGACAATACGTTAATGCGCCAACGCATCATGAGTAAACCGCCGGTAGTAAACAGAATAATCGGGGCGAGCATGCTCAGGTTTTTATAATCCACTTTGGTCAAACTCCCCATTTGCCAATACACAATGTCGGCAAGTTGAGTTTCCGGGTCGGCGAGATATTTAATTAAACCAAGGCAAGCCATCATAAAGCCGGAAATGATAATCCCGGAAAGCACAAGAATAATCGTGGAATCACGTCGCACTAGTTTCGGCAGGCTCATGGTCATCAACACGGCAATTAAACCGCCCACAAATGCAAATCCCTGAATGGCAAACAAACCAAAACCGAGCAAAATCGCAATGGCTGCGCCAATACAAGCCCCACTGGATACACCTAACAGATCAGGCGACACCAGCGGATTGCGGAAAATTCCCTGAAAAGTTGCGCCCGCCACCGCAAGCGCAGCACCCACTAAAATAGCGGCAAGAATGCGTGGCAAGCGCAGATTGAAAATGATGTTGTTTTGCACGTCGCTGGTGTTATTGCCCATTAGGCTTTGTACTACGTTTTCAATCGGAATGGCAAAACGCCCCCACGACAAAGAAAACAAGGCAAGACCGAAAAGCAATAAAATGAGCAAGATAAAAATCAGCGTGTTTTTATTCATAAGAAAAGCGCGGTTAGTTTTTAATGTGGTTCATTATATATGAAATTATACATACCTTTGTAATTTATTTTATATAACGAAATTAAGGGAGTAAGTCAAAACGCGCAGGAAAAATAACTGGACTTTTGTTTTGAGTGATAAAAGTGCGGTCAGTTTTGAGACTGTTTTTCAGAAAACAAAAACGGCATCTATTTCGATGCCGTTTTCTTTTAAAGAGCGGTTAAAAATTACAACACTTTGACAATGCTTTCGCAGAGGTAACGAATATTGTCTTCGGTAATACCGGCAACGTTGATACGGCCTGAGCGCACGGCATAAATGGCAAATTCTTCTTTCAAGCGGTCAACTTGTTCTGCGGTCAAGCCACTGAAAGAGAACATCCCGTTTTGGTTGATGATGAAGCTAAAGTCTTGTTGTGCACCGTATTCTTTAAGCAACTCAACAAAACGGTGGCGCATTTTTTTGATGCGGTCGCGCATTTCGGTGAGTTCGTTTTCCCAGTCTTGGCGCAATTTTGCATCATTTAATACCAATGCAACGGTATTTGCCCCGTGAGAAGACGGGTTGGAGTAGAGGGTACGGATAATGACTTTTACTTGAGTTAATGCTGTTGCAGCAATATCAGAATTTTCTGCCACGACAGTGAATGCACCAACGCGCTCATTATATAAACCAAAGTTTTTAGAGAAGGAGCTTGCTACTAAAAGTTCTTTGTGGTTTTTGGCAAAGGCGCGTAAACCGTAAGCATCTTCTTCTAAGCCATGAGCAAAGCCTTGGTAAGCGAAGTCGAATAATGGCAACCAGCCTTTTTGTGCAGACATTTCAGCCAGTTTGTCCCATTGCTCCGGTGTTGGGTCGATACCGGTCGGGTTGTGGCAGCAGCCATGAAGTAAAACCACATCGCCTTCACCGGCTTGGCTTAAATCCGCAATGAGGTTGTCCCAATCTAAGGCTTTACGTTCGGCATCGTAGTAACGATATTCGCGAATGTTGATGCCCACCGCTTTGAAAATTGCATTGTGGTTTGGCCACGTTGGTGTGCTGATCCACACATTTTGGCTGTTCGTTTGGCGTTTGACGAACTCTGCGGCAATGCGTAGCGCGCCGGTGCCACCTAAACTTTGTGCGGTTCTGGCACGGTTGTTTTTCACGATATCGGAATTTGCACCAAACAATAATTCTTTGGTACGTGTGTTAAAATCAGCAACACCGTCAATCGGTAAATAGTTTTTGGTATTTTCTTGTTCTAATAAACGTCTTTCCGCTTCTTTTACCGCCTTAACAATCGGGGTATTGCCTTTGGCGTCTTTATATACGCCGATGCCTAAATTAATCTTGTTACTACGGGTTTCGGATTTAAATGCTTCGCCTAAACCTAAAATTGGATCCGCCGGTGCGGCAGTAATCTTTTCAAACATAGTATTATCCTCGGATGGTGGGTGAAAAATCTCTTTAGTTATACTGCTCGGGTTTCTTTTTGACAAGCAATATGTTGCGAAAATGTTAACTATATCAACTTATTTTTTGCCCATTGCAAACCGGATTGATAGTCTTCCGGCAACTCTGTGGCGAGTTTGTCTAATTGCGCGATAATGACCTTTTTATCCGGATGGGAAATGTTAATGTGTCCCACTTTGCGCCCCGGGCGAACTTCTTTGCCATACCAGTGTAATTGTGCAAAGGCGGTGTTTAACCACTGTGGGTTGTGCGCGGTGCCGATCAAATTCACCATCACGCTTGGCGCGGATACTTTTAATTCCGGCGTAGGCAAATCCAACAATGCGCGCAAATGCAATTCAAATTGACTGACGGAGCAACCGAGTTGCGTCCAGTGTCCGCTGTTGTGTACGCGTGGTGCAAGCTCATTAATTAAAAGCTGATCGCCAACCACAAAACATTCCATTGCCATCACGCCCACATAATTGAGCTCATTCATGATTTTGCTTAACATCATTTCAGCTTGCTGTTGCTGTGCGCTTTGTTGTGGGAAAGTGATATCCATGACACTGTAACGTAATATGCCATTTTGCTGTAAATTGTGAGTGACCGGATAAAAACGAGTCTCGCCGTTACGGAAACGGGCGCCCACGAGAGACACTTCGTAATCAAAGGGAATGAATTTTTCAGCAATGGTTTCCCCAAACAAGTCCTCAGTAATTTGTGCTTTGTTTTCATCAGACACAATCCACTGCCCACGGCCGTCATAACCGCCCATGCGACGTTTAACGACAACTTTCTCACCAATGTGCTGAAATACCTCTGCCCATTGCAATGGTTCTTTTAGCAGACACCAAGGCGAAGTCGGAAGATGTAATTGATCTAATAAGGATTTTTGGCTTAAGCGATCGGCTAATTGAGCAAAGATTTTTTGATTGACGAAATTGGCGTGATTGCCGAGGAGGTTGGTGAGTGGCGTTGGTTCCCAACGTTCGATTTCCGCAGTAATAATGTCATTCGGCGATAATTCAAATACCGGCGCATCGAAAGGTAACGGTTGAACATGAATATCTAAAGGTGCACCGGCATAGCGTAACATTCTGCCGAGCTGTCCATTGCCAAGCACATAAATCGTCGGGTAGAGGGCGGATTTTTGCATAGTATTCTCATTGATTTTTATTGATGGCACAAACGTTCATGTTTGCACTACCTTTAGTTACTTATTAAAAAACGCGGAAAAAAATGACCGCACTTTTTAGGTTGAGCATGGATAAAGTGCGGTAGATATTTTTGTTGTTTTTAACGTCGCGGGTCCGGATTGTCTAACACGCTTTGTGTTTGTGCCTGTCTGAACTCATGTAAGCGTTGTGCTAATTCAGCATTATTCATGGCTAACATTTGTGCGGCTAATAAGCCTGCATTTGCCGCACCGGCAGGTCCAATAGCTAAGGTGCCAACGGGAATGCCTTTAGGCATTTGCACGATGGAATAGAGGCTATCTACACCACTTAATATGGAACTTTTCACCGGTACGCCAAGTACGGGCACGATGGTTTTGGCAGCGATCATTCCCGGCAGATGGGCAGCACCGCCTGCACCGGCAATAATCACTTGATAACCCTTTTGTTGTGCATTTTCGGCAAACTGGAAGAGTTTATCGGGGGTGCGGTGTGCAGAAACAATCTCTACGTGATAAGAAACCTGTAATTGATCGAGGATTTGCGTGGCTTCTTGCATGGTTGCCCAATCACTTTGAGAACCCATTACAATCGCGACTTTTGGGGATGTTAAAGACATTTTTGCCTCATTCTTGGAGATAAAAAACGGCGCTAGAATAGCATAATGCGCAAACGTTTGCGATAACTTTGCCAAAGAAAATCCATTTGCAACTTAAGGCTAAAAATCATATCCTTAACGGCACTTTTTAGCCCTTAGAATTAGGTTGTTTTATGCTCGCTAAAGCCAAATATAGAAAAGATTATCAAACCCCCGATTTCACTGTTACCGACATTTATCTTGATTTCCAATTGGAGCCTGAAAAAACATTTGTTGTAGCAACAAGTCAATATCAACGTCTTAACAAAGAAAGTACGACATTGCGTTTAGACGGGCATGATTTTCAATTTTCTTCCATTAAATTAAATGGCAAACCGTTCTCCCAATATCAGCAGGACAGTGAAAGTTTAACGTTGGATTTAGCGCGAGTAGAGGCGGACCAATTTGAGCTGGAAATTACCACTGTTTTAAGTCCTGCTGCCAACACCTCATTACAAGGGTTATACCAATCCGGTGAAGCATTTTGTACACAATGTGAAGCAGAGGGCTTTCGTCAAATTACTTACATGTTAGACCGTCCGGATATCTTAGCGCGTTACACCACGAAAATTACGGCAGATAAAACGAAATATCCTTTTTTACTTTCTAACGGCAATCGCATTAACAGCGGCGATTTAGAGGATGGACGTCATTGGGTTGAATGGCATGATCCCTTCCCAAAACCAAGCTATTTATTTGCTTTAGTGGCAGGCGATTTTGATGTACTGAAAGATAAATTCATCACCAAAAGTGGTCGTGAAGTCGCTTTAGAATTGTATGTTAATCGTGGCAATTTAGATCGCGCCGATTGGGCAATGCAAAGTTTAAAACGTGCCATGAAATGGGATGAAGAACGTTTTGATTTAGAATATGACCTCGATATTTACATGATTGTCGCGGTGGACTTCTTCAACATGGGCGCCATGGAAAATAAAGGGCTGAATATTTTTAATGACAAATATGTCTTGGCCAATCCTCAAACGGCAACCGATGACGACTATTTAGCCATTGAAAGTGTGATTGCGCATGAATACTTCCACAACTGGACAGGGAATCGAGTCACTTGCCGTGATTGGTTTCAACTAAGTTTAAAAGAAGGTTTAACGGTTTTCCGTGATCAGGAGTTTTCCTCTGACACAGGCTCCCGCCCGGTAAATCGCATTAATAACGTGAAGTTTTTGCGTACCGTACAATTTGCTGAAGACGCAGGCCCGATGGCACATCCGATTCGTCCGGAAAAAGTAATTGAAATGAATAACTTCTATACGGTCACAGTGTACGAAAAAGGGGCGGAAGTGATTCGCATGTTGCATACCTTATTGGGCGAAGAAGGCTTTCAAAAGGGCATGAAGTTATATATTGCGGAAAATGATGGCAAAGCCGCAACTTGTGAAGATTTTGTGTCAGCCATGGAACGTGCCAATGATTTGGATTTAACCCAGTTCCGCCGTTGGTATAGTCAATCCGGTACACCGGAGTTAACCATCAGTGATTGTTACGATGAAAAAAATCACGTTTATCAATTGCAGGTTTCTCAATTAACGCCACCAACGGCAGATCAAATGGAAAAAGTGAATTTACACATTCCGTTGAAAATTGCGTTATATGATGAAAAAGGGGCAGCACAAACGCTTTATGATGCCGATGGTGTTGTGGATAATGTGTTAAACATTACACAAAAAGATCAAACCTTTGAATTTCATAATATTTACACCAAGCCGGTTCCAGCATTGTTATGTGATTTCTCTGCACCGGTGAAATTAGATTACGATTATTCCACTTCACAACTGATTACTTTATTAAAATTTGCTGAAAACGGGTTTATTCGTTGGGATGCCGCACAGATGTTACTTGGTGCTGAGTTACGACGTAACGTAACTAACTATCAGCAAGGACAACCGCTAGAATTATCAGCAGAAATTGCAGCGGTGCTTTATCAAGTTTTAGATAATTATCAAAAAGACATTGAGTTAACCAGTTTAATTCTGACATTACCGAAAGCGACAGAATTTGCCGAATTATTTAAAACCATTGATCCTGATGCAATCAGTGCTGCACGGGAATTTATGGCACATACCATCGCCGACAATTTAAAAGAATTACTGTTAAAAACTTATAATCAAATTCGTTTAGATGATTACCAAATCAATCGTCAAGACATTGCATTGCGCAAACTGCGCAATGTGTGCTTAAGTTATTTGGCATATAGTAATATCGGAAATAATTTGGTGAATAAGCATTACACCTATTCCAATAACATGACCGACACGCTTGCCGCTTTAACTTCTGCGACGCAAGCGAAATTGGCCTGCCGGGACGGTTTATTGGCTGATTTTGAGCTAAAATGGCAACATGATGGTTTAGTTATGGACAAATGGTTTGCCTTACAAGCTACTCGTCCGGAAGACAATGTGCTGCAAAATGTGATGCAGTTAATGGATCACCCAAGCTTTAATTTTAATAACCCGAATCGCGTGCGTTCTCTAATCGGTGCCTTTGCGGGACAAAACTTAAAGGCTTTCCATGCTATTGACGGTTCAGGCTATCGTTTCTTAACGGATATTTTGATTAAGCTAAACAAAAGCAACCCACAGGTGGCTTCTCGGTTAATTGAGCCGTTAATTCGTTTTGCACGTTATGATGCGCAGCGCCAAACCTTGATGAAACGTGCGCTAGAACGCATTAGTGAGACAGAGGATTTATCTCGCGATTTATTTGAGAAAATCGAAAAAGCGTTACAGTAAACATAAAAGTGCGGTTAAATTTGACCGCACTTTTTCTATTCCTTTCACAGTTAACTATCCGGAGAGATAAACGAGTATGTATTCTTTCATTCGTAAAGGGATTTTTGCCCTTGATCCTGAAGATGCGCATAATTTGGTGATAAAAGCCCTTGGCTTAGCGGCACATTCGCCGGTTCATTTTTTATTAAAACAACTTCTAAATTGCCCTCAAGGCACACCCAAAATGGTCATGGGGATTGAATTTAAAAATCCTATCGGTTTGGCGGCAGGTGCAGATAAAAACGCTGAAGCGATTGATGGCTTTGGTGCCATGGGCTTTGGTTTCATTGAAGTGGGCACAGTGACGCCATTGGCGCAAGAGGGGAATGCCAAACCACGCCAGTTTCGTTTGGTAGAAGCCGAAGGTATTATTAATCGAAACGGTTTCAATAATTATGGTATCGATCAGCTAATTGAAAATGTCAAAAAATCCCACTATGACGGTGTGTTAGGGATTAATATCGGTAAAAATAAACTGACGCCTTTAGAACAAGGGAAAGATGATTATCTGATTTGTTTGAATAAAGCCTATAACTACGCCGGTTATATTACCGTGAATATTTCTTCGCCTAATACGCCGGATTTGCGCCAGCTGCAATATGGTGATTATTTTGATGATTTGTTGAGAAGCATTAAATTCCGTCAACAAGAATTAGTGACACAATATGGCAAATATGTGCCGATTGCAGTGAAAATTGCACCGGATTTAGCGGAAAGTGAGTTAATTCAAATTGCCGATACGTTGTTGCGTCATAAAATGGACGGTGTCATTGCCACCAATACGACGATTTCTCGCGACAACGTCACACATTTAAAAAATGCTGAGCAGCAGGGCGGATTAAGCGGAAAACCATTACAACAGAAAAGCACGGAAATCATTAAACGATTACACCAAGAACTCAAAGGACAGCTCCCCATTATTGGCAGCGGCGGCATTGATGGTGTGCAAAATGCGCAAGAAAAAATCCAAGCTGGCGCCGAGCTTTTACAAGTGTATTCAGGCTTGATTTACCATGGCCCCAAATTGGTGAAAGAATTAGTTCAAGCAATTAAATAAGGAAAAGCATGATCAAATATGACCTACATTGCCATAGTACTGCCTCGGACGGTATCTTGACACCATCTGAGGTGGTTTTGCGTGCTCATGAAAAAGGCGTGAATGTATTGGCATTGACAGATCATGACACCGTTGCCGGGGTTGCAGAGGCGAGACAGCAGGCAGACGCTTTAGGCATGAGGCTCATTAATGGCGTGGAAATTTCCACGTTGTGGGAAAATCGCTCCATTCATATTGTAGGGTTAGGGTTTGATATTTCACATGAAAAAATGACCGCACTTTTAGCAGAGCAAGCGAAATTACGCGAGATTCGAGCGCAAGAAATCGGGGCGAAATTAGAAAGAATCGGTGTGGAACATGCCTATTCAGAGGCAAAAAAATTAGCCGGCGACGGAGAAGTGACCCGAGCCCATTATGCCCGTCATTTAGTACAAATCGG
This sequence comes from Aggregatibacter sp. oral taxon 513, assembly GCF_018128305.1. Taxonomy (NCBI): domain Bacteria; kingdom Pseudomonadati; phylum Pseudomonadota; class Gammaproteobacteria; order Pasteurellales; family Pasteurellaceae; genus Aggregatibacter; species Aggregatibacter sp. oral taxon 513. The sequence continues at coordinate 973,064 of NZ_CP072381.1, read as the reverse complement.
TAAAGTTTCTAATGATGGTCAAGCCTTTAAACGTTATTTGGGGCAGGGGAAGTCGGCGTATGTCAAACCGCAGTGGGTTGATATTCCAACAACCATCGACATCATTCATCAAGCCGGTGGGGTTGCCGTGTTTGCCCACCCGTTGCGTTATACGATGACTATGAAGTGGGTACAAAAACTGACGGAAAGTTTTAAAGCATGGGGCGGCGATGCCATTGAAATTTCAGGCTGTGGGCAACGCCGCGATCAATATCAGTTGTTAGTAAAACTTGCGGAAGAACATCAACTTGCCGGCTCTATGGGGTCTGATTTCCATTTTCCTTGTGCGTGGGTGGAGTTAGGCAGACTCGCACCGTTGCCGGAGCACATTCCTTTTGTTTTAGACATAAAAAATGACCTTGCTTAATTGCAAGGTCATGTAAAACGAAAATGTACTTAAAAAGGACCGCACTTTTACGGTTTTGTCTTACATAAATCCAGCCGAGTAATAAAATCAATGAAGGCTTTGACTTTGGCTGACAAATGACGGCGGTGTGGATAAACAATGTGTAAATCCAACTCTTGTTGTCGGTAGTCCGCTAAAATCTCAACCAATTTTCCCGAAGCCAATTCTTCCTCAATAAAGAAACGTGGAGTGTTAATAATGCCAACACCGTCAACGCACAATGAAGCAAGGGTTAAGCCATTATTACACACCAGTTTAGAACGCATTTTAATACGCTGAATTTTATTGTGTTTGTTAAATTCCCAATAAATTTGATTTCCTGTGGCTTTGTATAAAAGACAGTCGTGATGTTCTAATTCTTCCGGTGTTTGTGGTGTACCATGAATGGTTAAATATTCCGGTGAAGCGACGAAGTGCATTGAGGAGGTCGCAATTTTCTTTGCCACCAAGGAACTGTCTTGCAGATAACCAATACGCAAAGCTAAATCAAATCCTTCGCTGACCAAATCAATCATGCGATCGTTAAACTCAATGTCCACGTGTAAATTCGGATGGGCTTTAACAAAACTCGCTAAATTCGGCGTAATAAATCGTAAACCGAAATCACGCGGCACGGAAACCGTTAAATTGCCTTGCAGAGACGTAGAAAGATTGCTGATACTGGATTCGGCTTCCTCCAATTCCAATAAAATCGGCTGGCAACGCTGATAATAGAGGCTGCCGGCTTCCGTTGGCACAATCTTACGGGTAGTTCGTTGTAACAAACGTGTTTTTAACTGTTCTTCTAATTGAGAAACCAATTTGCTTGCCATGGCAACGGAGATATTTTGCAATGCGGCCGCTTTGGTAAAACTTTGAGTTTCAATCACTTTGCAAAAAATTGAAATTGCGTTGAGTTTATCCATTTCTTATGCCTTTTGGAAAAAAGTAGTTGACCTACTTGAAGATAGTTAGCAATATAGCGGGCAATTTTATACAAGTTAATCGAAATTAGGTAATAATAATGACAAAATCCTTGGTTATTGTGGAGTCGCCGGCGAAGGCGAAAACCATTAATAAATATTTAGGAAACAATTATGTAGTGAAATCTAGCGTGGGCCATATTCGTGATTTGCCGACGGTGGGTTCCGCGACCGGAGAGAAAGCCAAACCTATTTCCACCAAAGGTCTTAGTGCGGAAGAAAAGCAAGCGATAAAACAACAAAAAGAACAAGATGCTTTAGTCAAACGCATGGGGATCGACCCATATCACAGTTGGAAAGCCAACTATCAGATTTTACCCGGTAAAGAAAAAGTCGTTGCTGAACTAAAATCCCTTGCCAAAAAAGCCGATCATATTTATCTCGCTACCGACTTGGATAGAGAAGGAGAGGCCATCGCGTGGCATTTGCGTGAGGTGATTGGCGGTGAGGATGAACGCTATAGCCGTGTCGTCTTCAACGAAATTACGAAAAATGCCATTAAACAAGCCTTTGAACATCCTGAAAATTTGAACATGGATCGCGTGAATGCGCAGCAAACTCGCCGTTTCCTAGATCGTGTTGTCGGTTTTATGGTGTCGCCGTTGCTGTGGAAAAAAGTGGCGCGAGGGTTATCTGCCGGCCGTGTGCAATCGGTCGCCGTGAAATTGATTGTAGAACGTGAGCGTGAGATTAAGGCGTTTGTGCCGCAAGAATATTGGGAAGTTTCCGTTCTTACTAACACACCGAAAGGTGATGAAATTCAGTTAGATGTCACGCAATTTAAAGGCAAAAAATTTGAGCCGAAAAATGCGGAACAGGTACAAAGTGCGGTGGATTTTTTAAGTAAATCCGATTATGTCATTTCTGATTTAGAAACCAAGCCGACCAGTTCTCGACCAAGAGCACCGTTCATTACGTCTACGCTACAACAAACGGCAAGTACCCGTTTGGGCTTTGGTGTAAAGAAAACCATGATGTTAGCGCAACGTTTATATGAAGCGGGTTACATCACTTATATGCGTACGGACTCCACTAATTTAAGCCAAGATGCCTTAAATATGGTGCGCGGTTATATTGAAAAACATTACGGACACGCTTATTTACCGGAAAAACCGAATTTTTACTCCAGTAAAGACAATGCGCAAGAAGCCCATGAGGCTATTCGACCTTCCGATATTCATGTTGGATTAAATGATTTAGTCGGCATGGAAAAAGATGCCGTGCGTTTATACGATTTAATTTGGCGTCAGTTTGTAGCCTGTCAAATGCCGGCTGCACAATATGACAGTACCACGTTAACAGTGACAGCAGGGGATTATACGTTAACGGCCAAAGGACGTATTTTACGTTTTGACGGTTGGACAAAAGTATTGCCGCAACAAAGTAAATCTGCTGAAGATCAAGCGCTACCGGATGTTTCTGTTAACGGTAAGCTCAATTTGTCTGCAGTGCAGCCACAACAATATTTCACTAAACCACCGGCACGTTTTTCAGAAGCCGCATTAGTGAAAGAATTGGAAAAACGTGGTATTGGCCGACCTTCCACCTATGCCGCCATTATTTCTACGATTCAGGAACGCGGTTATGTGCGTACAGAAAACCGTCGTTTTTATGCAGAAAAAATGGGCGAAATTGTGACCGATCGCTTAAATCAATCTTTTGCTGATTTAATGAGCTATGATTTTACTGCCAATATGGAAGATGTGTTGGACCAAATAGCGTCCGGCGAGAAAAACTGGAAAACCGAATTAAACCAATTCTTCAAAGATTTCTCGACTCAACTGACCAAAGCGGAATTAGACGAATTAGAAGGCGGAATGCGTCCGAATAATTTGGTCGAAACCGATATTGTTTGTCCGACTTGCGGACGCAATATGGCCATCAGAACGGCTAGCACAGGAGTTTTCTTAGGTTGTACCGGTTATTCTTTGCCACCGAAAGAACGTTGCAAAACTACTATTAATTTGATTCCGGAAGCGGAATTATTAAATGTGTTGGATGATGCATCGGAAACGAAAGCGCTAATGGAACGTAAGCGTTGTCCGAAATGTGGTACGGCGATGGATAGTTACATTATCGATCCACATCGCAAATTGCACATTTGCGGTAATAATCCAAATTGCGAGGGTTATTTAATCGAAGAGGGTAAATTTAAGATTAAAGGCTATGACGGTCCGGTTGTCGAATGTGATAAGTGCGGTGGCGATATGCACCTCAAATTAGGACGTTTCGGTAAATACATGGGCTGTACGCAATGTGATAACACCCGTAAAATTTTAAAAAATGGTGAAGTTGCACCACCAAAAGAAGACCCGATTCCTTTCCCCGAATTAAAATGCGAAAAATCGGATGCTTACTTTGTATTACGCGATGGTGCCAGCGGCGTGTTTATGTCAGCCCATAATTTCCCGAAATCTCGTGAAACTCGCGCCCCGAAAGTGGTAGAATTGGCGTTGTATCGTGAGCGTTTACCGGAGAAATTGCGCTACTTAGCCGATGCACCACAAGTCGATCCGGAGGGGAATGAGGCAATTATTCGTTTTAGCCGTAAGGAAAAACGTCAATATGTTACCTCTGAAAAGAATGGCAAAGCCACGAAATGGATTGTGGATTTTGTCGATGGAAAATGGATAGAGCGGAAGAAGTAATTTCCTTCTTCTTTATTGAAAGTTAAAAGTGCGGACTAAAAAACAGTTAAATTTTAGACCGCACTTTTCTTATTAAAAAACCACCTATAGAGGTGGTTTTTGTTTTATCAGAATACCCATAATTTTTCTGCAATAAGAAAAAATCATTAAACTGAAAGCAATTAAATTAATTTTCTTTCTTTGATGGCTTGATGGCCAATAAATTGCAGTCTAGTTTGCTAATGACATGTTCCGCTGTATTTCCTAAAAATGCGGCAGAAAGCCCCGTTCTACCAATGGTTCCTAAAATTACGAGTTCAGCTTCGATTTTTTTAGCAATTTGCGGAATCACATCTTCCGGGAAGCCTTCAACTACATGGGTATGATCGTCATTAATACCGTATTTTTGGCGCAATGCCTTCATATTAATTAAATATTGTCCACGTAAACCGCTATTGTATTCACCAGAGCTGAACTCCGGTAAATCTATAGCCATATTGATTGGCGTTGGCGGATAAGCGGTAACAAGATGGATATTGCCACGATCTAAAGATGCCGCTAAATCCATACTTAATGAGACTAATTCATCATTAAACGAGCTATGCGCTTCATTTTCATCATCAGATACGTTGACAGCGACTAAAACCCGGCGTTGGTGTTTCCAATCGCCATCTTTCACTACTAAAATAGGTACCGGACATTTACGCAGTAATTGCCAGTCAACCGGCGTCACGATTAATGATGTCAGGCTTTCTTCCGCTTTAGTGTATTTCACCACCAAATCATATCCTTGATTTTCTACTTCAGTGGCAATGGCTTCTGCCTCATTGCTGTTCCAAACAACGGTTGTAGCAAATTCAATTCCATCAGAAGCATATTTTTCAATGTAGGGTTGAATGGCTAATTTACGTTGTTCAATGACATTTTTATGCATTTCTGTACGTTCTTCCGAGGAAAGTAACGCAGACATTTCATAAGATAAATCGTAAATTGCGAGGAAAAGGGTTATTTTTACTGGGGATTGGCTTTTTTGCTCTTGAGCTAAACGAACAGCTCTAGCAAGGGCATATTGTTTGTCATTTTCAGGATTTAAAATCACCAGTATGTTATTGAATTTCATGTACAACCTCCATTTATTGGTTATAAATAGGGTAGAACATTCTTGAATAAATGACAAGGAGAGAGACTTAAAAAGGCATCCGGCGCAATTTTATGCGCCGAAAAGGGAAAGGTTAGATAACCATTTTGATTTTAGTTTTATTAGTGCCGGATAGATCGATTAACTCTGCCATATTGTTAATCGTAATGTATTTTCCTTGTACAGACAAAACACCTAGTTTTTGGAAACGGCCAAGTAAACGACTGATTGTTTCAACGGTGAGACCGAGATAATTACCGATATCACCACGTGTCATCGTTAAACGGAATTCTCGAGCGGAAAAGCCGCGTGCAGAATAGCGTTGCGATAAATTATAAATAAAAGCGGCAAGGCGTTCTTCAGCATTCATTTTTGAGAGTAATAAAATCATTTCTTGATCACTTTTAATTTCATTACTCATTAAACGCATAATTTGTTGGCGTAATTTCGGCATTTTGCCGGATAAATCATCCAAAATATCAAACGGAATTTCGCACACCATAGCGGTTTCCAGGGCTTGAGCAAAACTTGGATGTTGCATATTCATAATCGCATCAAAACCGACTAAATCTCCCGGTAAATGAAAAGAAGTAATTTGTTCTTCACCGGTTTCACTAATTGTGTAAGATTTAATCGTACCAGAGCGAATAGCATAGAGTGATGTAAGTTCATCCCCTGCTTTGAAAAGCACTTGAGATTTCTGGATAGGTTTTTTACGTTCAATGATATTATCTAATTGATCTAATTCATGTTCATTTAAAGTAAAAGGAATACATAGCTGACTAATGCTACAATTTTGACAATGGATTGCGCATCCACCAGATTGAACTCGACGTCCTAATTTTGTTTCAGTCGGTAAAATTTTCATTTATTCCCCAAATTCCAGAAAAATGGAAAAGAATCGTGTAAAATTGATCTATCTCAATAATACCACTAAATTATTAATTTAAAAAGTACAAACATTGGTGAGGAAGTATGGCTGCTGAAAAACTAACTAAAAAGCGCTTAATTCAAATTTTACTGGCGCTAGTTATTCTACTTATTGCGTTTTTTTATCGTACATTTCATTATGAAACCAACCAACAATCTCAATATCCTTCAAAAACACCTGAAAAAAGCACCGCACTTTTAGACAAAAGTAGCTAGATTTTGATATAAAAAAAGGCTAAATCGATAATGACTTAGCCTTTTTCATCAGACTTGATTAGTTGTTTGTTGTTAATGCGCCTAAATCTTTATCAACTAAGAATAAACCTTTACCATCTTCACCAAGAAGATTTAATTTATCCAAAATTCCACTGAATAATTTTTCTTCTTCATGTTGTTCAGCCACATACCATTGTAAGAAGTTAAAGGCAGAGTAGTCTTTCTCTTCAAAAGTTCTACCAACTAATTCATTGATTTTAGAGGTAATTAACTTTTCATGTTCATAAGTTAATTCAAGTACTTGTTTCAATGAGGAAAATTGATGAGGTGGTTCATCAATTTGTGTGATGATAGCCAAAGCGCCGGTCTCATTTAAATAAGTGAAGAGTTTACGCATATGCTGCATTTCTTCAGCCGCATGCTCTGATAAAAATTTTGCAGCTCCCTCGAAACCTTGTTGTTCGCACCAGGCGCTCATTTGTAAATATAAGTTAGAAGAATAAAACTCTAAATTCATTTGATCATTTAATAGTTTAATCACGCTATTTGATAACATTTTATTTCTCCTATTCTTATAAAGTTTTTAATTCACGATCAATGTAGTAGAGCGCTGTGCCACTTTCACCAAGAAGTTTGAATTTATCAACAATACTGTTAAATAATTTTTCTTCTTCATGCTGTTCAGCCACATACCATTGTAAGAAGTTAAAAGTAGAGTAATCCTTTTCTGCAAAAGTACTCTCAACTAACTCATTAATTTTAGATGTCACTAGTTTTTCGTGTTCAAGTGTTGTTTCAAAAACTTCTTTTAATGAAGCGTAATCGTGTTTAGGAGCGTCAATTTTACCTAACAAAGGCATCCCACTGGTTTCGCTCACATAAGTAAACAACTTTTGCATATGTTCCAATTCTTCATCGGCATGACGAAGTAAAAATGCTGCAGCGCCTTCATAACCATGTTTATGGCACCATGCACTCATTTGCAAATAGACATTTGATGAATAGAACTCAAGATTAATTTGTTCGTTTAATTTTGCTGTAATTGACTTACTTAGCATAACTAACTCCTTTCCTTAATATGGTTAATAGATGTATCACAATACAAAATTTGTATTTGCGGATGAATTTTACTCACATTATTGAGAATAGTCAATTTTATTTTATTGATTTTTAGTGTAACCCATTAATTTAAAAGGATTTTATAAGTAAAATCATTCTCATTTGGCTAGATTTAATGAAATGAGTTATCAATATCGCCTTTGCTCAAATTCTCTAGAGAAATGATGAGGTGTTGGAAAGAGAATCGCAGATTTCCAAAGTTTTTTGCTATTACTTATTAAATCCAAAACACTGGATAAATAGAAAACATGAAAATTTAATGTTTTTTATAGAATTACGCATCAAAGCGATATAGCTTCAAAGTAGGTAGGTTATCCTTAATATCTAAATGTGACAAATACTATTTAATATTTAACATAATATGCATTATACGAAATTAGTTATAGGGTGAGCAAAAACTACGAATTAATAAGATCACAGACTTATACACAAGTCACTCTTACTAGTAAAACTAGATGAAAAGTGATTTTTCATGATATGTAACAAATATAAAAATGAAGTTATAGACTTTAAGTTTGAAATGTAAATATTTATTCAACAAAAGTAAGAGGCGGAAAATCATAGTATATTTGCTATTGTTTCCTGTATTCCTTCGTTTTTACGCCTTACTTTATTGGAAAGTAATTTTTATGAAAGGGATGAAATTTAGGGATAGATTGCGCTACGTGAAATCTAGAGTTGTTCTCAGGGGTTATTTTTGCCAAATTTTCAAAATACATAAAAATAAAAAAACACGCTGAATTTTTATCCAGCGTGTTTTCATTATTTAATATTTAGTGACGTTGTCTCTTTTCTTCTATTGAAAAAACTTTAAAAAATTTGACCGCACTTTCTAATCAATTATCTTATTGCCATATTCATAAACTTTTTGTAATAAAGTCAGCTTTTCTTCATTGTTCTCATTTTGTGCAGCTAACTCTTGAAGGCTTTGCTCAAATCGCAAAACTTCAGCCTCTAATTTTTTCCGGCGATATTTTTGCCATTTAATTTGTTCAGCTCTGTTCAATGTGCGATAAAAATGTCTGGCGCGATAATGAAACAACAATTGAGGGATTCTTGGGTCTTGAAAACTCAGATTATGTTCAGCGAGCTTTTCGGGTTCCAAAGTGCGTAAAATAGCCATATTGTTTTTATCTGCATCACTAAAAAAGCCATTATAAAGTTCAGTTTCAACATTATCAGATGTTTCAAACTTGCGATCTTGCTGAAAAATATCTATGACTTTTTGTCGAATATCCTTAGATGCCAACAAACGCTGTTGATTTTTCTCGCATAATGCTCGATCAATCCCTAAACGTTCAGCATTTTGAGGCAATAAGGTTTTTTCCGGCGCTACAATAGGACATTTATTGATATGAATGAGCTTTAACGGAACAGGAAGCATTCCGGCCTCTAACAACATTTCTTTCTTCGTATAAAGATTTTCACGCAACTCCTCTGCCGATTTTGCCAGCAAATCATCAATATTGGCGGTTAAATCGCATACTATTACCGCATTTTTATTCGTTGGGTGCCAAGCTAAAGGTGCAATTAATGTCGTATTTCCACGGTAATTTCCTAACATTCCCGACACATGTACTAACGGCGTCATTTCTGCGGTATTAATGAGTTTTTCAATCTCTTTTTTTCCACGATTTTCAAAGAAATATTGAAATAACTTCGGCTGTTTTTGCTTAATTAATTTTGCCATTTCAATAGTGGCATATACATCGGACATGGCGTCATGAGCATTGGTATGTTCTATTCCATTCGCCTCCGTCAGTTTTTCCAAACGAAAACTCGGCATGCCTTCATCATCTAAAGGCCACTCAATGCCATCGGGACGCAAGGCATAGCATGCACGCACTAAATCCAACAAATCCCAGCGGGAATTACCATTTTTCCAGCTGTATTCATAAGGATCTATAAAATTGCGATAAAAGGTATATCGCGTCATTTCATCGTCATAACGGATATTATTGAATCCCATAACGCAGGTATGTGGTTGGCTGAATTCCTGTAAAATTCGAGCGGCAAAATCCGGTTCCGGCAGGCCTTTTTCATTACACTCCTGTGGTGTAATGCCTGTCACTAACACAGCCTCCGGAGCAGGCAAATAATCGTTGGTTTGCTTGCAATACAACACAACGGGCTCGCCTATAATGTTAAAATCGGCATCTGTACGAATACCCCCAAACTGCGCCGGGCGATCGGTTGCCGGATTGACACCAAAACTTTCATAGTCGTAAATGAAAAAGCTGAAATCGTTTTTTGCCATCATTTTTCTCAAATTTAAGCCAAGATTTTATCGAGATAATACAAACAGAAAATTGCACACAAGCTGAATACAATGCCTAACCAGTTAACTTTACTGATTTTTTCTTTAAAAATTAATGCGCCGGTAATCGTACCTAAACAAATCACCCCAATGTTCATACCGGCAAAAACCAATGTCGGATTTGCTCCAAAACTCTGATGGGCTTTTATGTAGAACAGAATATTGAAGAAATTCAGCCCCCCTAAAATAATGCCGCCAATAAAATTTGCGACATTCCATTGCGTTCGTTTGAATAACAAGTAAATAAACATAATGCAGGCAGCCAAGGAAAACGCAATGAATAGCGTCGTAGGGAATGCTCCCCCGCTTTTCGCTACTTGTTTAAACAAAATATCGATGATGCCATAACCAAACCACACACCGACTAAGCCCAAAACACCTCGAAAATCGACCACACTTTGCTCATTTGGTTTGCTTAAAAGGCAAAACAACCCGATAAATGCCAACACAATACCAACGACTTTTGATTGACTTAGGATTTCGTGGAAAATTAAAAACGCAGCGAGAATGGGTAAAAATAAGGATAAGCGTTGTGCCGCATCAGAACGTACAATACCGGCAAATTCCACAGCTTTGGACATAATGATAAACACGCTTGGTAACAAAATACCTAATGCCAAGAAAATCGGTGTATTTTCGCTTTGGACAATAAACTCACTGAATTCAAGACCTTTGAAATCCGGTTTCAATAAAAACCAACTAAGTGACAACGCCACAATATAGTTAAAGGCGATAGCTTGCTGAATAACGATATTACGCTTGCGGGCGACTTTTAATAATACAGACACCGCAACACTACAGAGAACGGCGATAATGAGGTTGTGCATAGCTAAATTTTCCTTATTAAATTATTCTTCAAAAAAATCACGATCAATTTCACAAAGCTCAATAGTTTGTTTCACATAAACGCCAACTTTATGTTTAACCATTAGATTACACAATTGATCACCATTGATTAGTATAATAACCAAATTCTGTATGTTCTTTGCATAATTAATAGCTTCTTTCGAGAAATCAGATGTTGTAATAAAAACTGCTTTTTGTGTAGGCTTATCAGAGATTGCACCTACAAATTTTTGTATTTCAGGTCGTGAAACATTATCTTTCCAGCGTTTTGCTTGAATATAAATTTTACTTAAACCGAGCTCATCTTCACTAATAATTCCATCGATTCCTTCATCAGCCCCTTTAGCTGTTAAAGATGTATAATTGCTAGTTCCATATCCCATTTTGTTTAGCAATTGCAAAACTAAATTTTCAAAAAATCTAGGATCTTTATTTGTGATTTCGTCTAATAAATTACTTTTTAATGCTGCTGTTAGTTCAAGGTAGATATCATCAATTCTTTCATTAGGTGTTTTTTCTTGAGATGTAAATTTAGCTTCCTTTTTATCCTTTGGCTTAGACTTACTTTCTTTACCATGTACTTCCTGATACCAATTCTCAAATAGTTTCTCATCCTTAGCAATTGAAAAACCCAATTCTGTTATTTGATAAATGCCACGGGATATTCTCAATAAAAGTTTCTCTCTTTCAGGTATATTATTTAGTGTAGATAAATAGGTAATTGCCCAATCTGCCCTATTTTTATAAAGTGCTTGTCCTGATTTTATTCGTTCACTTATTTGTTGTTCAGTTAAAGAAAAGTACTTTACTATGAATTGATATACATCACTACGAGAGTATTCTTTCCGATCAGAAAATAATCTTAAAATAGGAAACATCATTTCTTTATATGTTTGCATATTTGTTCCTTAACAAAAAGTGCGGTCAAAAAATACTTCATTTTTTAACCGCACTTTTTTATTTATTAAACTACTCTGTTGCGCCGAATCCGCGTAATCCGACCACATGAACGTGTTCGTGATTACCGGAGATTTTACGCACCAGTTTATAGGTGGTGCCTTTTTCCGGGCTGATGTTTTCCGGTGCAGCAATCAGTAGCTGCATATCTAGGCGTTCGCATAGCTCAAACAAAGTAGAAATGGATTTCGCATCAAGACGAGCCGCTTCGTCCAAGAACAATAAGCGGCACGGCACGATGTCTTTGCCACGAATGCGACGGCTTTCTTCTTCCCAGCTTTGTACCACCATTAAGAGGATGGACATACCGGTACCAATAGCTTCCCCTGTGGATAATGCGCCGCTTTCTGCGCGCAACCAACCATCTGCGCCACGGTAAACTTCCACTTCTAAGTCGAGGTAATTACGGTAATCCAATAATTCTTCACCGATGGTTTGCGCAGTACGTTGTCCTACATCAATATGCGGGTTGAGGCGTTGATATAGCTTCGCAATGGCCTCGGAGAAAGTCATCCGGTTGTCGCTGAACAGATCTTGATAATCTGACTGATTGCCAGATAACGCATCCAACAACATGGCATGCGTATCACGAATATTCACCACTAAACGTACCGATTTCACCTGACCAAAGGCGATATTTTGTAGGCCTTGGTTCAGCATACGAATGCGATTTTGTTCACGTTGAATGGTTTTACGCATGATATTCGCCACACTTTCAGAACTGATCGCCAATTTTTGTTCACGACCGGTCAATTCTTCCGTTAAGCGGGAAAGCTCGATTTCCATTTGTTCAATTGCATCAATCGGGTCATCGGTTTTCAGAATATCCTGACGAATACGTTCGCGCAGATGTTGATATACGGCGATAAAGAACCGCACTTTATTTTCCGGTTTACGGCTATCTTCCGACAAACGTAAGGCATCACGCAGATATTCATTGTCAGCAACCGCTGTACGCAACGCACCTAGCGCTTTATCCGACATGGAACGTAATTCATCTGCGGATAAATAGGCTAATTCACGACGATTTAAACGTTTTTCTACATCGGAATTACGGGATAAACGAAGCACCACACACCAACTCATTTTGGCTGCCGTCACCAACTCACGCTGGGTTTTATAATCACGTTCTGCTTTACGAATACGACGAATCAGATTTTCCGCTTCGCTTTCGATAAGGGTTAGTTGTTTTTCAATGTAAGAACGGCGTTGGCGATTAGTAGAAAGTTGTTGATATAACTCGTCACGACGAATTTTGGCACGTTCTTCCGCACCTTCATCAGCACGCACACCCAATTCACCAATTTCTTGCATCAATTCCTGCAACATTTGATTTTTACTGTTGAAAGAACTTTGCAATTGAATCAACACTTGATTGTACTGCGCATATTGCGCTTGAACTTGACGTAATTGTTCGCGCTGAATTTCACGTTGTTGCTGCATTTGTTCTAAACGCGCGCGTAACTGTTCGTTTAATTCAGAGGTTTCCGTTTGTACGCTTTCCGCATAATTGAAATGTGCTTTGCGTTGCACCACATCCGCCAAGGCAAAGACTTTTTGTTGCACTTGTTTTTGTAGCTGAATGGCTTGTTCATAATCGGCTTTTAAGTGCTCGTAATTTTCCGGGTCGCTTTGCAATGTGTTAGCAATCGGTTCTAATTGTGACAACGTGACACCGTGTTGACGGATAAATAATTCATCCTGCTCTGCAAAATCTAATTGCTCACGACATTCTTCAATGCGATCAGTTAAGCTATCATCAGCCAATAATGGCAATTGCGGAATTAATTTATTCAACAACTGCATTCTTTCTTTCGCATCATCTAAACGAAGACGAATTTGTTGCTCGCCGATCACCAATTGATTAAGCTCGCGCTCAATTTCATTGCGTTGTTGATTGGTCTTCGCCATCACTTGTTCTGGATTGGCTTGGAATGCCAAGGCTAAATGCAGACCAACAAACTGGCTAAAATGCTCATGTAAACGCTGGCATTTTTGCACATCAAAAGCACGTTGTGCGTACTGCTCCGCCACTTCTTCACGTTTAGCCTGTAATTCTTCTAAATGTTTTTCACGAGCCGCACGGCCGAATAACGGAATTTCAGGGAATTTGGAATAACGCAATTCACGATCGGACACCTGAACAACTACACCAAGCTCTAACTCTTGCGCGGAAAGTACGCTGTCGTCAAATGCTGCCGGATCGCCCTCGATTAAATACAAATCTTCCGGGCAATCTTCCAAATTAGCGAGTTGCTCTTTCACCGCATTCAAATCACGCACCACAATAGCGTGGCGTGCCGGGCCGTATAAGGCGGAGAAATAAGGCGCGTCTTCGATCGGCACATCATCGTATAATTCAGACAGCAACACGCCACCGAAACGTTCTGCCAGCACATTCAAACGGGCATCTTCCGAACCATCCGGCTGACTTAAACGGCTAATTTGCTCGTCTAATTGCTGACGTTGAAGTTCTAGCTGGTCGCGCTCCATGGTCAATTCGCGCTCTTTGGTCAGCTGTGATTGCATGAAATTCATCACATCCTGACTGTCTGCGAATTCTTCTCCACTCTGCTCCTGCAAGCGTTCCAATGCCGCTTGAGCGGTTAACCAAGCCGGCGCTTTACGTGCGTTTTCATCATAAAGTGCGGTTAAGTTTTCACGTTTTTGACGTAGCGTTGAACGTTGCTCAACTAAATCAGAAAGTTCGGCAGATAAATCCTCAATTAAGACTTCTTGATCGCCATAAAACGCTTCTAATTCATCCGCCGTTTCTAAGCTTTGATTCGCACGTTGATTAAAATCATTTAATAATCTCACCGCACTTTGTTGTTGATTTAAGCGCTGCTCTAACTCATGTAACTTAGCATGCAATTGCGGCGTTTGTTGTGCTTGGAGTTTTTGTGTCGGATATTCGCGTAATAATTCTTTTGCACTTTCCCATGCGGCAGAACGAGGCACTTCTCCAGCAATTTTACAAACCAACTGATAGGCTTTATCAAATTGCGTTTTCGCCGCCTCGGAAATAGACATTTTTTGCTCTAGTTCAAGCACGTTATCTGTCAACACTTCCGCTTGCGCTTCAAATTCTTCGTGATATGCCTCCACGTTTTTTACCGATAAATCGGCTAATCCACACAACGTCTTGGCTTTTTCTAAGGCTTGAATGGCTTGCTGATATTGCAATGCACGGGTTTGTTGTGCATCAAGCGCTTGCTGATAATCTGCTAATTGGGAACGCAAGTTGTCAACTTCTTGTTCTGTTTGTTCAAATTGCGCCTGACTTTCTTCCAGTTGCTCGTTAGCAGTTTCAACCACCATTTTCTGCTCTTCCAAGCGTTCGGTCAGTTCACTGACATCTTCTTGATAACGAGAGATTTTTTCCTGATGACGTAACGCATTTAACACCAAATTCAGGTGATCAAGCGCACTTTGGTGATCCACTTCCAGGATTCTTTCACTTTCGGCTAACTCAGCGGCTTCACGGCTTAATTCAACTAAACGATGTTGTGATAAATTCTGTTCAGACTTGGCTTTATACCACTCCTGACGGAAATTTAATGCGGTTTCAATGTTGCCACGACGCTCGTTGGCATTTCGCATATAATCCGCCGCCACATAATTAGTCGATTCGGTGATTAAATGTTTAAATAAATCGCGATCCGCTTGGGTGACTTTAATCGCTTCCAACGTCATGCGGTTTTCACGCAAAGCGCTTTCCATGTCTTGGAAGGCTTTTTTCACACCAAGATTTTCCGGCAATAAGTAATCACGCAAGGAACGGGTAATGGCACTGGAAATACCGCCGTATAAAGAGGCTTCGATAAGTTTATAGAATTTGCTGCGGTCGGAAGAAGAACGTAAGCGTTTTGGAATAATCCCCAAATCAAACATCATGCCATGGTAATCTGTGATGGAATGATATTGTTTAAATTGCGCGCCGCCCTGCTCAACTTTGTCTTTTAGTTCATTTAAGGTCAGTACGCGCGCTTGACGTTCGTTAATGGTTTCGGTGAAAAGTGCGGTCGGATTGACAGACAATTCTACGCCTTGAATAGAAAAGGTTTTTAAATCCACTTTTTTATCACGGCCTGCCACTTGCTGCAGACGTACACCCGCAATAATCCGTTGATGACGGGAGTTGATGGTATCCAACGCCGCGTAACACACGCCCGGACGCAATTTACCGTGCAAACCTTTATCACGCGAACCGCTTGTGGCACCGGCTTCCGTGGTGTTACGGAAGTGCAATAAGGTTAAGTCCGGAATCAACGCTGTCACAAATCCGGCCATGGTCGTAGATTTACCGGCACCGTTACCACCTGAAAGTGTGGTCACCAATTCGTCTAAATCAAAGGTACGGGCAAAGAAACCGTTCCAGTTGATGAGCGTTAAAGAACGGAACTTACCGCGTTCTACCCCACTGTTTTGATTAAAGATGACCGGCGCTACATCAGAGGATGCAATATCCATTACTTCATTTTCCAGAGATAATTCTTCAGTCATTATTCTTGTTCCTCTTCTACGAATTCGTCTTCAACGTCAGTATCGTTTTCAGTGCTTTCTGTATCGCGTTGTAATGCTGCTTTTTCAGCTTGTAAAGATTGTGGCGTTGCCGCTTCACCATCGCGAATTAAGCGTAATTGTGCTTCAATCGGATCATCACCGGCACGCACTTCTGCGCCGAAACGGAATACCGATTCAGAAATGGTAAACTTGCCACTATTCGGTTCACCTACGGTATAAATCATGCCTAAACGGCGCAAACGACCGATTGCCGCACGCACTTTTTCTGCTAATTTTTGTTTATCCAAATCGGAACCACTGGAACGTTGATTCACCGCTTTCAGTAACTTGCCTTCATCCGCTAAATTCAGCAATTCGTCATACACTTCCTGAGTACTAAAAATACCTTGTTGAGCTAGTCGCTCCGGGCTTAAATACAAATAACACAACACCTTACCCACTAACATTTCCAATTCAGTTAACACAGAACGGGCAATGAGTGTTGTCGCTTTCGGGCGTAAATAGAAAAAACCTTCCGGCGCACGAATCAGTTCGACGTTATAGCGACGATAGAACAGATCCAGTTCCGTTTGAAAATCAAGTAAAAAAGCGTGGTTATCTAAATGTTCTGTGCCGATATGTTTACCGGAACGCAACTGGCTGTCCACAGCAGGAAATAACGGGTTGGCAATGGCAGCTGCCAATTTCGGTGAAATTACATCTTGAAGGTTGTCTGTCATTATTTTTTTCTCTAACTGAATTGCTCTGTTATTGTCTTATTCGTGCGATAGCGAAATACGACTCAAAAAACGCGTGGATTTTCGACCGCACTTTTAATATTTATCAATGATATGCGCCTGAACTTCTGCGCCGTAATCGTTAATTTCTGTCCAATGCGGATAGATACCTGCCAAGTCATCGCCTGCAATACCTAAACGCACAGCCTGATCCACGATAATTCGCGCTACATCAAAATGTTGTATCAATGGATAATTTTCTAATTGTTGCTTCAACACTAAACTTAAATTAATCGGACGATTTTGTTCGCGGTAATCAATTAATAAGCCTTGCATGTGTTCGACGATTTTTTCGCGAATATCGGCTAAAGATTCAAATTGTAATTCTTCCGGCAATTCGCCCAAGGCATCTTCTTCGCGTAGTGCTAATTCCTCATCGCGCAAATCAACTAAACGCTCTGCTTGCGCTGTCCACAAGAACCAAGGGTTGTCGAAATAATGATGAATAGAATTGCGTAAACGTTGGGAAAAGACGCGATTTTTATCCATATCAATGGCGGTACGGATAAATTTATGCACGTGGCGGTCGTAGCCGATCCACAAATCGATAGCTTGTTGTCCCCAACTGATAATGCGGTCTAGCTTAGCTTGCAAATCAATGATTAATTGTTCGATAAAATACAATTCTTGGCGACCGATCACACAATCTTGAATGCGTAATAATTGCGCCTGTAATTTGTCACCGGCAGCATTTAAGGTGTCTTGGAGTTCCCGTAAATTGCCGGAGGTTTCATCTAATAATTGTTCACAGCTGGAAATTGCTGCTTGCCAATCTTTGGTTAACAGGGCGGCGATATCTTCTTTAATGCTTTGTTGATTTTCATCCATCACGCGTTGTGACAAGTCAATGCTGTCAAAAATTTCTGCAACGGAATATTTTAATGGTGCAAAAACACTACGACGCCAATAATGCTCATCGCCGTCTTCTTCAGCGGCATCAGAAGCACGTTGGATTTCATCAGCAACAATGGAAAGTTGAACGGAAAGACGTAAGGCAGAAAATTCACGTTGACGAATGTAATAATCGGATACACCAACCCCCAACGGCGTTAAGCGATAAATCGCTAAACCTTCGGTAAATTCACTGCTAAAACGGTTAAGAAAACGTTGTTTAACCAGTTCATTAATTGCATTATTAGCACGAACGGCAATTGTTTCTTGAGATTGTTCAAAGGCGGTGGAAATGTGGCGGAAAATATCGACTAAATCAGCTTCTAACATTTCGCCGTCAAAACGTTCATTATTATAAACGGCAATCGCCAGTAAAAATGCCAAACGCTCTGTCGGCAAATTTAAGGAAAACTCACGTTCTTTCGCCCAGGAGACCAGTTCGGGAATGGTTTGTGATGTGTCAAGCATGAGGGATCTCACAACAGGTTAATTTCAACAAAAAATTGTGGGAATTATACAGGAATTTGCCTTTTCTAACAGCTTGAAAATGGAAAGTGCGGTCAAAAAAACAATGGTTTTTCGGATAAAACTTATCTTTAGATTAACCTGCAACTTTTTTGATTAATTCATTCATACCCTCTTCATCATAGCCTTCTTCATATTGCATATCCTCTACGAAATCTCTCAATACTTTGCTATTTAACGCGGTACAACCGTATTTTTCCAATTTGCTTTTGGTAAAGCTGGAACGATACGCAGAGGAGATATTATTGAGGCTTATCACGCCGATGGTGGCTCGATTGCAAGGCACTTTATTGACGAACACCAAATTGTATCCTGATTCGCGGATATAGCCGGTTTTATTGATAGCCGCACTAAACATTTCGTCACGCACGAGTTTATTGGTGTTCTTCACAAAAATATTGCGCTTTCCTGTTTGGATATAGGTGGAAGAGATATTAGAAAGACGTTTAATTTCCGCGTTATTTAAAGAATATTTAGCTAGCTTCACCAAATCCATCACGCTGGACACATTACTGTTAGATAAACCTGAACTGTCGCTAAAATGAGTTGAGGTCATACCAAGCGCTCTCGCCTTATCATTCATTTTTTTTATGAATTGTTGACGGCTCATACCGGCTGAACGGGACAAAGCATGTGCAGCATAATTATCAGAATGCACCAACATCGCTTTCAATAATTCGTTGCAAGAAATGGGTGTGTATCTAGGCAATTTTGTGCTTGTGCCTTTGATGTGGTCCGCATCTTCTGCAGTAATTGAGGCTGTGCAACGGGCATTTTTGTTATGTTCCAAAAACACATTTGCCGTCATTAATTTTGTTACAGAAGCAATGGGACGCACGCTATGAGGTGAGCTACTTTCCAATATTTTATTGTGGGTAAAGTCATACACAACATAAGATTGTGCAACGGCAACCGTTGGTAGTAAAAATAATAAAGGCAAGGTTTTTGATAACATAGGATGATTCAAAGAAGTAAGCAACGGCGCTATTTTAGCAGTTTTTCAAGGTGAGATTAAATAAAAAAACCACCCTCAACAGAAGGTGGTTTTTGTCTTTATATATTCGTTATTTAAATTACCAAGCGTAGCTATAACCTAACACGGCTTTCGCACCGGAACGGGTACCTTTACTGCCTAGAGAATGTTCTAAACGAAGATCGGCATGAATAGCGTGATTACCAAATGGTACATTGAGACCTGCACCGCCTTCTAACCAAGTGCGGGCATCATTTTCGCCATATTTTTTATCACCGATTAAAACAGATTTTGCGGACATAAAATCATGCCATACGTTTGCAACAAAATACACGGTTGGGTTACGTTGGAAGTCTTTACTGTGACTTAAACGCACACCGATACGTCCACGTAAATTGTTGTCCGTACCTTGTTCAACACGGCGATCTGCATCGTGATAGAACGATTGAAGTTTCAAGCGTTGGTAAACCAATTGGGTTTGTGGTTCAAGGCGCCAGTTGGAATTACCCAATGCAAAGCTGTGACCACCTTCAACGGATAACGCACCGCTCCAACCATGTTGTCTTACTTCCGGATTAGATACAAAGTTGTATTTGTTCGTTAAGTAAGAGAATTGCGCCACTGTGTCCACATAGGCATTATTTGGTGCACGGTATAAGTGATATACACCGATATTTGCCGCAGTAGTTTTACCTTTACCGATATATTTATCTGCAATAAGCTCACCGTGTTCAGCACGATATTGGTCGTAGAAACGGCTGTCTGCACGAGAATACGCAAAATATACACCACTTAGAGATTGTGGCAGACCATTTTGCATTTCGCTACGGTTAAAGTCGTAACCTACTTGTGCGATATATTGTGAGCTGTCAACGTCTAAACGGGTACGACCCTCGGTTTCTAAACGTTTACCGGAAACTCGCGCCCACACGGCAGAATTTGGTGATTGTCTGATTTCACCACGGCGTTGATGTAAGGTATCCAACACGCTATAGCCTAATTCCATATTGACACGAGGCATTTGGATATACGCAGTGGCCGGTTCGATATAAATATCATGACCAAGTACTTTTAATGTCCAAGCATAAGTTGTGCCATTTTTCTTGGCTAACTGCGCTTCATCCGCATTTCTGGTTTTTGCTGTACCCTCAAAGATAGCTTCACTATTAGGATCATCCATCTTAATCATATCTGCAGAAAAAATATTTTCCCGCGCCTGACGAAGTACATCCCCTTCAATGAAACCATTGCGAGTTGAAACAATAGTGCGACCTGTTGCTTTACCTTTAATATGTAATGTATCAGAACTACTATTGTTATTATTCCAAGTCGTTTTTACGATTAATTTACCGCCATCAGAATGATAGTCGCCTTCCACGGTAAGGGTTTTATTTGCGTTTTCAGAGGTAAGATCAAGCGTACCTTTATTATTAAGGTTGGTTACTGTTGCATTAAAGTTATTTAACTCAAATGTCCCTTTCTCACCGATATCAACATTACTTTTAACGGAAGCGTCGCCAAAAGCATTATCTCTACCAACTTTTAATGTACCGTTAGTAATATTTACATTAGAATTAACACCACTCATGTTTCTTGGTGCAAATAAAGTGGTGCCACTACCTCTTTGAACAAAGTCTACAATCTTAGTAGTAGGCGAAGCTGAAGTCATTTCAGGGGTAAAGTTAAAATTATCTGTTTGTGCGAAATCAAATTTGACTTTTTGAGGATTCTCTTCAAGTTTAATTTTTTCTACATCAAACGTACCTGCTTTGTTGTTATCACCAATTTGGATGTTGGTTGTACCATTTCCTACTCTTAATGTCCCCGCAGTAAGTTGACCTTCATCTGCAACTAATACATTAACAGTGTTGGTTTTAGAGCTCCAATCACTGGCGGCAACACGGATTTCGGCATTTTTCGGGTACTGAAGCAATGAACCTTTACCTGTGACTGAAATTACCGTATTGGTGACATCTTCCGGGGTATCACGAAGCCATCCCCAAAAGTGAGGTGTCGGTTCAGTTCCTTCGAATTCACCGATTACCTGCCCACCATTGGAAACATATAAATTACCATTACCAAAGTTACCGATATTCATTGGATTATTGGCATTACTGTTTACAACGAGTTTACTGCCTTGCCCGTCAACGACAACAGTTCCTTTAGACTGGCGATGGTTGGCTATATGTAATGTACCTTGTATATTTACAACAGAGCCTCCATCAATTCTAAGATTGCCTTCATTACCAGTACCAGTACCAACTTGAATTAAGCCGTTAACCGTATCCGGATTGACTTTTCCAAGGGTTTCCGGAATTCCGTCATTAGTCCCAGACCAAGTAACACTTGCATTTGCTGCTAATGGGGCAGCTAATAAAAGTAATGTTAATTTATTAAGTTTGAACTTCATAGTTTTCTCTCGTCCTTTTGTTGTTGTATATATCATTGTTGATTTTATCACTCTTAGATCAGGTAAACAAATCAGCAACACGTATTGTAAGGAATTTATAAAAGTTCTTAATAAAAAAACCACCTTCAACAGAAGGTGGTTTTTGTTTTTATATATTCGTTATTTGAATTACCAAGCGTAACTATAACCTAATACAGCTTTCGCACCGGAACGGTTACCTTTATTGCCTAGAGAATGTTCTAAACGAAGATCAGCATGAATAGCATGGTTACCGAATGGTACATTTAAACCTGCACCGCCTTCCAACCAAGTGCGGGCATCATTTTCGTTATATTTGGTGTCACCGATTAAGACAGATTTTGCAGTAATAAAATCATGCCATACGTTTGCAACAAAATACACGGTTGGGTTACGTTGGAAGTCTTTACTGTGACTTAAACGCACACCGATACGTCCACGTAAATTGTTGTCCGTACCTTGTTCAACACGGCGGTCTGCATCGTGATAGAACGATTGAAGTTTCAAGCGTTGGTAAACCAATTGGGTTTGTGGTTCAAGGCGCCAGTTGGAATTACCCAATGCAAAGCTGTGACCACCTTCAACGGATAACGCACCGCTCCAACCATGTTGTCTTACTTCCGGATTAGATACAAAGTTGTATTTGTTCGTTAAGTAAGAGAATTGCGCCACGGTGTCCACATAGGCATTATTTGGTGCACGGTATAAGTGATATACACCGATGTTTGCTGCTGTTGTTTTACCTTTACCGGTATATTTATCAGCAGCCACAACGCCGTTTTCAGCACGATATTGGTCGTAGAAACGGCTATCTGCACGAGAATACGCAAAATATACACCACTTAGAGATTGTGGCAGACCATTTTGCATTTCGCTACGGTTAAAGTCGTAACCTACTTGTGCGATATATTGTGAGCTGTCAACGTCTAAACGGGTACGACCCTCAGTTTCTAAACGTTTACCGGAAACTCGCGCCCAAACGGCAGAATTTGGTGATTGGCTAATTTCACCACGACGTTGGTGTAAGGTATCCAACACGCTATAGCCTAATTCCATATTGACACGAGGCATTTGAATATAAGCGGTAGCAGGCTCAATATAAATATTTTGACCAAGTGCTTTTAAGGTCCATGCATAAGTATTCGCATCTTTTTTAGTTAATTGTGCTTCACTAGCATTGGTTGTTTTCGCTGTGCCGGTAAAGGTACCTGAATGATTTGCATCAGCAACTTTAACTACATCTGCAGAATAAATATCTTGATTCGTTTGACGAACTACATCACCTTCGATGAAACCTGTAGAGGTTGACACAACAGTGTTCCCTGTTGCTGTTCCTTTAATATCTAGCACATCAGAAGAGCTATTAGCATTATTCCAAATTGTTTTCACTAATAGTTTTCCGTCGCCACTGTAATCTCCATAAACAGTAAGTTTTTTATCTGCATTATCTGAAGTAAGATCAAGCGTACCTTGATTGTTAATGGTGCTAACAGAGGCATTAAAATTGTTTAACGCTAATGTACCTTTCTCACCAATATTCACTTCAGTGGTAACAGAATCGTTACCGAATGCATTATCTCTACCGAATGCATTATCTCTACCGACTTTTAATGTACCATCAGTAATGTCTACATTTGAATTCACGTTATTCATACCTATTGGAGCAAATAAAGTTGTGCCAGAACCACTTTGTATGAAATTAACATGAGATTCTTTCAGTGAACGATGCGTGTGGATAATAGGGGTAAAATTCAACATATCATTTTGGTCAAAGGTGAATTTTACATCTGCACTACCAATAGTAAAACGTTTAACATCTAGCGTTCCACCTTTACTTTTGTTCCCGATTTGGATATTGGCTGTGCCAGATTCTAATTGCAACACACCTGCGCTGAGTTTACCACCATTAGAAATCAACAAATCGAGGGTTGTTGCCTTATGACCTCCACCCACTACACGAATTAAGGAGTTTTTATGATAAGAAAGTTCCGAACCTTCACCATCAATAACAATTTTAGTGTCAATCGCTGTTCGAGCCGTTCCATTATGAAGAAACCATCCCCAAAAGTGAGGAGCGTTAGGATTACCATGAAATGTTGAGGTCACCTTTCCGCCCTCTAAAATAGAGAGATTCGCATTACTATAGTTACCAACATTTAACTCCCCCCTACATTTAATTCACTTCCAGCACCAGTGACAGTAAATTTAGCACCGAAACCGTCATTGTTTTGATTCCCAATATACACTGTACCTGTAGAGTTTAATTTGGAACCATTGTCGATGGTCATTTCACCCTTGGTTTGCCCGCTAGGGTTTGTTTTAGCCCCTTCCGAAATCGATAAAGGCCCATTTATAGTGTGCTCTTGATTATCGGTTATATTTGTAGCCAGATTAGAAGGAAGAAGATTATGTTCACTTCCGTTATGAGAAATACCTGCATGAGCAATAAGCGGAGCTGATAATAAAACTAATGTAAGTTTATTAAGTTTGAATTCCATTTTATCCTCGTCTTTAATTAAAAAAGGTCCTAAATTCTAGCACGCCATGCACCCCAATACAAATCAAAGGAGTGTTTCGGAAAAAAACTGACATAAAACTCACCGCACTTTTTTGATTTAATTAGAAAAGTGCGGTGAGTTTTCAAGGTATATTTCATATAAAAAAATCGCCCTACTGCGGAACAATAAGGCGATTTATTTTTAGATAAATAAGTCAGAATATTATTTTGCGTCTTGTGCGGGCGCTGCTACCGGTGCAGGATTAAATTTTTGTTCTAATTCGACACTTTGTTTTTGTAACTCGGTCATCGCATTTCTTAATGCTTCAGCTTTTTCAGCATAAGCTTTTTGTTGTTCTTGTGTTGGAGTTGGATTGATTAAACTCACATTCGCTTGTTCAACTAAAAGGGCGGTTGCTAAATTCAATACTTTTTTAGTTTGTTCTTTTACTGTTTTAATCGACTCAGATTTCAATTCCAATGCATCTAAACTTGCAATAGTATCGGCCACAGATTGATTAAATGTATTAATCGCCTCTTTTACTTTTTTGTCATCTTTTTCTTGAACTGCTGCAACTAAATTTTGTTGAAGTTTTTGTTGAGCATCTAATTGAACTTGTTCTTGAGCCTTGTTCCATTCCAATAATTTTTTATAATCTGCTTCTTCAACATCGATATCTGAAACTTTATTTTCTTCAGTTTTTACTTCAGTAGTCGTTTGTGTTTGTGCTGCTTCCGGTTTCGCTTCTGGTGCTTTGTCTGCCGGTTTGTCGCAAGCTGTTAAGAAAAGAGCCAATAATGCGGTAGCACTAATTTTTGTAAATTTGTTCATAAAAAATCCTTATTAATTGTTGATGAAAATTACTCTATTACGAGCAAAAGACGGGGCGTTAGACA
The DNA here is from genome assembly GCF_018128305.1 of Aggregatibacter sp. oral taxon 513. Classification (NCBI taxonomy): domain Bacteria; kingdom Pseudomonadati; phylum Pseudomonadota; class Gammaproteobacteria; order Pasteurellales; family Pasteurellaceae; genus Aggregatibacter; species Aggregatibacter sp. oral taxon 513. The sequence goes on along the minus strand of NZ_CP072381.1, from coordinate 947,993 downwards.
TAGCATGTTATGATTCGTTCAATCTTTTAAAATAAAAAAACTCCGAGAATTTCGGAGTTTTTTTCATGATTAAACGCGTTTGAAGTCAACGTGAACCAATTTTGGTTTGAACGGGTGACGTTGCATTGCTTGTGCTTTTACTGCAACTTCTTTACCGTCGATAACTAAAGTAATCACATCGGAATAGAATGAATCGTGTGCTTGAGCGTTGTTAACTTCATCATGGTTTAAGATAATAGAAACCGGTGCTTCGCTACCACCGTAAACGATAGCAGGAATTTGACCGTTATGACGCAGGCGGCGGCTCGCACCCTTACCTTGCGCTGTACGAACTTCAGCGTTAAATTTAAATGCCATTGTTATGTTCTCTTTTGTAAAGATTAAAATTAAAAAATCGCAGGCGACCCAGCGATTTCCACAAATTTTGCTCAAAGCCTGAACTTTGAGGTGGTGCATTATAATGAATTCGTGGTGCTAAAGCAAACGAAAATCTTGTTAATTTTCCTAGATATTACGCTAAAAAACGGGCTAAAATAAGGCGTTATTTTTATTGAGTTAAAAGAGTATTCGATGGAATTTTTAATTAACTTTTTTAGTGATTACGGCTATTTTGCCGTGCTATTTGTTTTGATTATTTGTGGTTTTGGCGTGCCGATTCCCGAAGACATTACCTTAGTGTCCGGTGGTGTTATTTCCGGTTTGGGTTATACCAATGTGCATATCATGTTAGTTGTGAGTCTATTTGGTGTCCTCTTAGGTGATAGCACTATGTATTGGCTGGGACGTATTTATGGCACAAAAATTTTACGTTTCCGCCCTATTCGACGCTTTTTAACCTTAGAGCGTTTACGTATGGTTCGGAGCAAATTTGAACAATATGGCAATCGTGTTTTATTTGTTGCCCGTTTTTTACCGGGATTACGTGCACCGATTTATATGGTTGCCGGCATTACCCGTCGCGTGAGTTTTATTCGCTTTCTTTTATTAGATTTTTTTGCCGCCATTATTTCTGTACCTATTTGGGTTTATTTAGGGGATTTCGGGGCAAGTAACTTGGATTGGCTACATGAGCAAATCAAAAAAGGACAGTCCATTATTTATATTTTAATTGCGCTTTTAGCAATCTATCTGGTCTGGAAATGGCGTAAAGGACGTAAAAATACTGGCAAAAAAGCATAAAGTGCGGTCAAAAATCAAAACGTTTTTCTAGTTACTTTAAGCCCATAAAACAAAACCCCATTCAGATTCAAATGGGGTTTCTTTTTATCAGGAAATTATTTCTCGAGATTTAATGGCTCAATGTGCCAAATATTTTCCGCGTATTCCTTAATGGTGCGGTCGGAAGAGAAATAACCCATGTTAACAATATTTTGAATCGTGCTATCAATCCATGCATCACGGTTTTTATATTTTTCATCCACCAATTTTTGTGCGTCCACATAGCTGCGGAAATCAGCAAAGGCTTGGTAGAAATCGTGATATTGTAAACCCTGTAATAGCTGTTGATAACGGTTCGGATCGTTTTCGGAGAAACGGCCGTTAATAATTTGATCAACAACGTTTCTGAGTTCCACATCCTCTTGATAGAAATTAAATGGACAGTAACCGTCGCGACGTAACTTCTCTACTTGTTCTACGGTATTACCGAAAATAAAGATGTGGTCTTTGCCGACATTTTCCAAAATTTCTACGTTTGCACCATCCAATGTACCCAAGGTTAATGCACCATTTAATGCAAATTTCATGTTACTGGTACCGGAGGCTTCCGTACCTGCTAAAGAAATTTGTTCAGAAATATCTGCAGCCGGAATGATCAATTGAGCCAAGCTTACGCTGTAGTTCGGGATGAAGACCACTTTTAAGCGGCCGCCCAAACGGCCATCGTTATTGATGACATTCGCAACATCATTAATTAAATGGATGGTTTGTTTCGCTGCATAATACGCCGATGCTGCTTTACCAGATAAGATAAACACACGAGGTTGCCAATCTTTTTCCGGATGCTCTAACATGGCGTTGTAACGAGCAATAATATGCAACACGTTCAAAATTTGACGTTTATATTCGTGAATACGTTTTACTTGAACGTCAAATAACGCATGGGGATCCAAATCAATGTTTAACGTTTTCTTCACGTAATTTGCCAATTTCACTTTATTTGCAAATTTAATATCGGCAATGGCGTGTTTGAAATCTGCTTCATGGGCGTATTGTTTTAATTTTTCGATTTGGCTTAAATCGCAACGCCAATCAGAACCGATATATTTATCAAATAACGACGCTAATTGTGGGTTTGCCACAGCAAGCCAACGACGCGGGGTAATACCATTAGTCACATTAGTGAAACGTTCCGGATAAATACGCGCGAAATCCGAAAAAGTAGATGTCACCATTAAGTCGGAATGAATTGCCGCAACACCGTTGACCTTGTGCGAACCAACCACGGATAACCAACCCATGCGAACTTTACGTTGATACCCTTCTTCTACTAAAGAAACGCGACGAATGAAATCTACGTCGGTAGTGATGTAGGTTTTGACGTATTCCAAGAAATGATCGTTAATTTCAAAAATCATTTGTAAATGACGCGGTAAGATTTTCGCCATCATTTCTACCGGCCAGGTTTCTAACGCTTCAGACATTAATGTGTGGCAAGTATAAGAGAAAATGCGACGGGTCATATCCCAGGCTTTTTGCCATTCAAAGCCTTCTTCATCAATTAAAATGCGCATTAACTCAGGAATCGCTAATGCCGGGTGAGTATCATTTAAATGAATTGCCACTTTATCCGCTAAATTTTCCATGCTGTCATGGGTACGTTTATGGCGACGGATAATGTCTTGCAATGAAGCGGAAACCAAGAAGTATTCTTGACGTAAGCGCAATTCACGGCCATTCCAAGTGGAATCATCCGGATAAAGCACACGAGAAAGATTTTTAATAGAGGCGCGGCTTTCCACGGCAGCAATGTGTTGACCGCGGTTAAAGTCTTCTAAGTTGAAAAGTTCACCGGCATGAGCAGACCACAAACGTAATGTGGCCGCAGAATCATTTTTATAGCCTGGAATCACTTGGTCATAAGCAAGTGCGGTCACTTCTTCGCCTTTATTCCAGATACATTTTTTGCCTTCAAAATGAATATTACCGCCGAAAGAAACGGTAAAACGTTTAGACGGACGAATAAATTCCCAAGGAGCCCCTTTTTCTAACCAGGCATCCGGGCGTTCAACTTGTTGGCCATCTTCAATTTTTTGACGGAACATACCGTATTCATAACGAATACCGTACCCCATGCCCGGCAAACCTAATGTCGCAATAGAATCCATGAAACAGGCAGCCAAACGACCTAAACCACCGTTACCTAAACCCGGGTCCACTTCTTTTTCAATAATTTCTTCTAAATCAACGTTTAATTCGGAAAGGGCTTCTTTAGCGATGTCATACAACCCTTCTGCGATCATGGCATTGGATAAGGTACGACCAATCAAAAATTCCATTGATAAATAATAAACACGGCGGGAGTCTTCTGCTCTAGCTTCGCGTGCAGTGGTAATCCAACCTTCGGTGACGAAATCACGTACGGCATATAATGTGGCGTTTAGCCAATCCCGTTGACTCGCTTCTTTTGGTGAGCGGCCAATTAAAAAAATCAGCTTATAAACAATCGTCTTTTTCAATGAATCGACATTGACTTCAGGTCGATCATATAGGAATGGAGAATCGAAATTATCCATTATCATAAAAATAGTCCTCAGTTAATAAAAAAAGCGGGTGAATTTTAATCATTCAAAATAAAAAAACAACAACAATCTTCTGCGCAAATTTTGTTTTCTCTCTACGCAGAAGATAAGTATTTCATTAGTGAGATAAAATTCTTTGATATAAATGTTGGTAATGGGTTGCAGAGATTTGCCAACTAAAATCTTGTTCCATTGCAATGACTCGAACCGTTGCCCATAAACGTTGTTTTTTCCATAAAGCAAATGCCGTTTGTAACGCTTGGCGCAAATCATCCGCCGTCGCATGACTAAAGACAAATCCGGTTGCTGTTCGAGCTTGAATATTTTCCGCCGTGCTATTGACCACCGTATCCGCCAAACCACCCGTTGCACGAACTAAGGGTAACGTACCGTATTTTAAACCGTAAAGCTGTGTTAAACCGCAAGGTTCAAAACGGCTTGGCACTAAAATAACATCGCCACCGGCAACCATCAAATGTGATAACGCTTCATCGTAGCCAATTTTAACGGCAATATTTTGCGGATAGGTTTCCGCTAATTGACGAATACCGGCTTCTAAGTGCGGTGCGCCTGAGCCAAGAATCGCCAACTGTCCACCCTGTTTAACGATTTCATCAGCGCTTTCTAGCAATAAATCAACGCCTTTTTGTTCTGTTAAACGGGTCACCATGACAAACAATAGCGCATCAGATTGTTGTGGAAGATTGAAATAAGCTTGTAGATCCGCTTTGTTTTTCGTTTTGCCACCCATGTATTTCAACTTGTAACCATGTTGAATGTACTGATCGTTCATCGGATGCCAAATTTTTTCGTCAACGCCATTTAGAATGCCCACCAAGCGCCCTTCATGATCTAGGGTTGAAAGTAAGCCTTGTAAGCCATAAGCAAATTCCGGTGTGGTAATTTCTTTCGCATAAGTCGGACTAACGGCTGTCACGGCATCTGAATAATAGAGCCCGGCTTTTAAGTAAGAAATTTGCCCAAACAATTCTAAGCCATCTACATGGAACATACTGTGCGGCAAGCCGATTTCAAATAAATGGCGATAATCAAATTGACCTTGATAGGCTAAATTATGAATGGTGAAGACGGATTTTGCCGGACGCCCTTTATTAAATAAATACGCCGCCGTTAGACCTGCGTGCCAGTCATGGGCATGAACAACTTCGGCACGCCACCAACTATCTAAACCGGTGGTCAATTCAGCCCCAACCCACGCTAACAATGCGAAACGTTTGTAGTTATCGCCGTAATCATTGTAATTAGCATCGTGATAAGGGTTGCCTTCACGCGCATATAAGTGCGGTGCATCAATAAGATAAACGCCGACACCGTTATATTCGCCATAGCGCAAAACGATATGACCGGCAAAATTATCAAATTCTGTCACCACGGACGTGTGCGGAATGCCAGCCATAATCGCCGGATAAGCCGGCAACAAAATACGTGCATCAATGCCGATTTCTTTTTGTGCAAATGGCAATGCGCCCATCACATCGGCTAATCCGCCGGTTTTCAGTAAAGGATATAACTCCGAGCAAACGTGTAATACTTTCATTTTATTTACCTAATATGACGCACGTTTTCTAACGCGTGTCGTTATAAACAATTCTGTTACAGGCACAAGCGAAGACGCTTGCGCCTGTATTTACCTTCTTAAAGTGCGGTCACAAAATCCGAAGGATTTTGAACGTTGGCTTTGCCAACGGCTCCGAAGGAGCGAATAAATCACTTGCGTGATTTATGAGTAATAGTTAAAACGTTTTGAAAACTGACCGCACTTTATTTCACGTTAATCTAAATGTTCTTCCGAGAACACTTCTTGTCCTTCTAATTTTTTCAACATCGAAGGTGTCACTAAAATGACTTTACCAGTTGAACTGATGCGGAAGCGTTTGCTGTCCAATTCGCGATCAACACCGATTTGCATACCGTCCGGAATGACACAATGGCGGTCAATAATACAGTATTTCAACACGCAATTTTTACCGACACTCACTTCCGGCAACACGACACTATGATCGATCACTGAGCCTTCATTAATTTTAATGCGATCAAATAACACGGAATAACTGATTGACGCATCGGTAATCACACAACCACCGCCGATAAGGGAGTTATCCACCGGCTTAACATTGGCATTTTTATAGAAGAATTTAGACGGATACGCTTGTACCGGGTTTCCGCGAATCGGCCAAGTTTGGTCATAAATATCTAATTGCGGATTTTCAGACACTAAGTCGATGTTTGATTGCCAGAAGCTATCCAATGTCCCCACATCACGCCAATAAATATCACCCTCGGTATTGCGACCCATGCAAGAACGGCTGAACGGATGGGCATATAACGTGCCTTCTTCCAAACATTTCGGCAATACATCTTTACCGAAGTCATGAGATGTGCAAGGCGTATTCACTTCGCGATCTAACATTTGATAGAGATAGTCTGCATCAAACACATAAATCCCCATGGAAGCCAACGAGGTATCCGGTTTGCCCACCATTGCCGGTGGATCTTTCGGTTTTTCCACGAAGGCTTTCACTTTCAGATTTTCATTGACTGCCATCACGCCAAATTCATGCGCTTCAGAACGTGGTACTTCAATACAGCCCACGGTACATTTTGCACCACTGGTCACGTGGTCTAACAACATTTGGCTATAGTCTTGTTTATAAATGTGGTCACCTGCGAGAATTAAGACGTATTTCGGACGGTAGTGATCACGAATAATCGCCATATTTTGATATACCGCATCAGCTGTACCGCGATACCAAGTGGAGTCATCAATTTGTTGACGCGCCGGGAGCATATCAATGAATTCACCGCGCTCTTGTGGTAAGAAAGACCAACCTTTTTGTAAATGACGTAATAAAGAGTGAGCAGCATATTGCGTGACGACACCAATGCGGTTTAAGCCGGAGTTAATACAGTTGGACAAAGCGAAATCGATGATTCGACGGTTACCACCAAAATAAAGTGCCGGTTTTGCACGTTTATCCGTTAATTCATGCAGACGTGAACCGCGGCCACCAGCCAAAATAAGCACTAAGGTGCTTTTAACGAGATCGTGTTTATTTAGATTAGCTTTCATAGTGAACTCCGTTATATTGTTTTAAGTATCCATTTTTTTCAACACACAAAACGCCATACCACCTACATCAACTTGCCGTTGTTGCTCCGTTAAGTTTGTTGTACCTGCCACGGCCTTCCAGTGTCCATCAAACGCGACGGGCAACATAAAAGACTGGGGTTCTGCTTTCGCATTGATTAAGAAAAGCCATTGCTGATCTAATACCACTTGCAGCGCTTTGCTTTCCCGATTATGCCAATCCTCGGTTCGCATTGATTCACCCTCAATGTTGAGCCAAGTGACATTTTCATCTGACCACCAAACATCCCGTTGCAAACTTTGAATTTGTTTTCGTGTTGCAATCAGTTGTTTGGTCAAGTCAAATAATTCCTGATTGAAATCCTGCCATTTCAGCCACGTGATTTCATTATCCTGACAATAGGCGTTATTGTTACCGAATTGCGTGTTGCCGAATTCATCGCCGGCAAGCAACATTGGTGTGCCGTTGCCCAATAACAAACTTGCCAATAATCCGCTTTGCGCTAAAACGCGCTGATTTTCCACCGCACTTTGGTACTCGTCATTTAGGTCTAATTGACAGCCCTCAATGCCATGGTTGTAACTGTAATTTTCATTGCGACCATCGCGATTATCTTCGCCGTTCGCCTCGTTATGTTTATGGTTATAGCTGACCAAATCGCGCAACGTAAAACCATCGTGAGCGGTAATAAAATTCAGGGTGGTGTGCGGCAAGCGCGCCTCTTGTTTGAACAAATCGCTTGATCCTGCAAAACGTTCGGCAAATGCGCCCACTTCCCCACTTTTCCATAACCAAAAACGACACATATCATCACGGAAGCGGTCGTTCCATTCGGCAAAATAATGGGGAAAACGCCCTAATTGATAACCGTAATGGCCAATATCCCAAGGCTCGCTGATGAATTTCACCTGCTGTAAACTCGGTACTTGAGCGATGTCATCAAACAGTTTGGCGTGTGGATTGAAATCCGGTGACTCACGCCCTAATACCGTGCCTAAATCAAAACGGAAACCATCTACATGGCATTCTTCCACCCAATAACGCAGGCAATCCACCACCCATTTTCGGGTGATGTCATTGGCGAGATTCAGCATATTGCCGCAACCTGTCCAGTTAATATATTCGCCTTGCTCGTTTTGCCAATAATACGTCCGATCATCAATGCCACGTTGGCTAAAGGTTGGGAACGGTTTTTCTGATTCTGCCGTGTGGTTAAACACCACATCTAAAATTACTTCAATCCCCGCTTCATGTAACGCTTTCACCATGCTTTTGAATTCATACAACGGGTTTTCAGGGTTTTCTTCGGAGCAATACTTTGGCTCTACTGCAAACATCGCCAACGGGTTATATCCCCAATAATTTTGTAATCCTTTTTCTTGCAAGTGCGGTTCGTTTACGTGGTAATTAATCGGCAACAATTCCACGGCGGTGATACCTAATGCTTTTAAATACGCCACACTTTGCGGTTGCGCCAAACCGGCATAAGTTCCGCGTAACTTTTCAGGTAGCTCTGCACGTAATTGGCTAAAGCCTTTTACGCTGAGTTCATAAATCACGGTCTCAGCCCAAGGTGTTTTCGGGGCTTTATCGTGTTGCCAATCAAATGCCGTCTCAATAATTTGACCTTTCGGCGCAAATTCAGCGTTATCTCGTGGATCATTTAACTGAAAAATCGACCGCACTTCTGGCGAACTTAAATCCGGTTTACCCACCACGGCTTTTGCATAAGGATCAAGCATGAGCTTGTTTGGATTAGCTAAAGTGCGGTCATTTTCGGCAGTGATTCTAAAACCGTACTGCGTCCTCTGAGTAACGCCACTAAGCGCAATATGCCAAACATTTTCGCTGCGATGCATAGCAAAACGCTGCTCTTTTTTGCCATTCTCAAACAGACACAACTCCACGGCATCCGCCACAGAAGAATACAGCGCAAAATTAGTGACTTGCTCGCCGTTTTCTTCATATTGGCTATAACCGAACGGATAAGCCTTGCCCTGATTTTTTACTGCAACCATGCTTTATCCTTGATATTTCAAATAGAGGGTTGCCAATGGTGGAATCGAAACAGAAATAGAATGATCTCGTCCGTGGCTTGGGATTGCCTCGCTTTCCACTGCACCGCAGTTACCAAGATTTGAGCCTTCGTAAAAGGATGAATCTGTATTTAAGATTTCGTGATATTGACCAGCAACATTCACGCCCATACGATAATCATGGCGTGGCACTGGCGTAAAGTTACTGATCACAATAATGCGCTCGCCTTTGCTGCTACGTCGTTCAAAGGCAAATACAGAATTTTGCGCATCATCCACGACCAACCAATCGAAGCCTTGCGGATCCGAATCCAGTTCAAAGAGCGGTGCGTTTTCGCGATAAATTTTATTGAGGTCTTTCACCAACTGTTGCATGCCGATGTGCCATCTTCCGCCGATGGATTCATCTAATAAGAACCAATCAAGACTTTCGCGGTAATTCCATTCGCGTCCTTGGGCAAATTCATTTCCCATGAACAATAATTTTTTACCCGGATAACCCCACATGTAGCCGTAATAAGCGCGTAAGTTCGCGAATTTTTGCCACGCATCCCCCGGCATTTTACCGATTAAGGAACATTTTCCATGTACCACTTCATCGTGGGAAAGCGGTAATACAAAGTTTTCACTGTATTGATACACCATGCCGAAAGTCATTTGGTTGTGGTGATATTGGCGATAGACCGGATCTTTTTCCATGTAAGAAAGCGTGTCATTCATCCAGCCCATGTTCCATTTGAAATTAAAGCCCAAGCCCCCCTTTTCGGTTGGATGTGTTACACCGGCAAAAGAGGTCGATTCTTCCGCAATGGAAACCGCCCCTTGCACTTCACTATGAATTTTCCAGTTGGTGTGTTTTAAGAATTCAATGGCTTCTAAATTTTCCCGTCCGCCGTATTGGTTCGGAATCCATTCTCCCTCGGCACGGCTGTAATCACGATAAATCATGGAGGCCACCGCATCGACACGAATACCGTCAACGCCGAAACGTTCAATCCAATATAAGGCGTTACTGGATAAGAAGTTTTTCACTTCGTTGCGACCATAGTTGTAAATGAGCGTGTTCCAGTCTTGATGGAATCCTTCGCGAGGATCGGCGTGTTCATATAATGCCGTGCCGTCAAAGGCGACTAAACCATGGGTATCGCTTGGGAAATGCCCCGGCACCCAGTCTAAAATCACGTTGATGCCGGCTTCATGGGCGCGTTCCACTAAACGTTTAAACCCTTCCGGCGTACCAAAACGGCTGGTTGGAGAATACAGACCTAGCGGTTGATAGCCCCAAGAACCGTCAAACGGGAATTCGGAAAGCGGTAAAAACTCAATGTGCGTAAAGCCCATTTCTTTTACATAAGGAATCAATTCATCGCCGATTTGGTCGTAATCCAACCAGAAATTATTTTCTAAATTACGGCGCCAAGAGCCCAAATGCACTTCATAAATGGAAATCGGTTGATCCCATTGGTTGGCTTTACGACGGGCTTCTGTCATTGGCACAATGTCTGGTAACGCGCTAATTTGTGACGCCGTATCAGGACGTAACTGTGAACTGAAGGCATAAGGGTCGGCTTTTAAGCGTAAATTGCCGTGGCAATCAATTAATTCGAATTTATATAACTGCCCTAATGCAACTTTCGGTAGGAATAATTCCCATACACCGCTTGCCGGATGTAAGCGCATCAGATGGCGACGTCCGTCCCAATAGTTGAAATCCCCCACCACAGACACCCGTTTAGCATTCGGTGCCCACAAACGGAAGTTCACACCGGAAACACCATCACATTCGATAAAATGCGCCCCTAACACTTCATACGGACGCAAGAATGAGCCTTCAGCTAAAAGCCATTCATCCAAATCATTAATCATTGGATGATAACGATAAGGGTCTTCAAGGATTTGCGATTCTTTGCCCCAATACACTTGTAATTGATAGGCAAAGAAATCTCGGGTTTTCGGCACAACACCGGCAAAAAAACCTCTGTCATCTAAGCAATCCAATTCACAGACGGTGTCTTGATTTTCTTTATCAATGACGCTGACACGACCCGCATCCGGCAATAAAGCACGAATTTCAATGCCGTTATCGGTTTCGTGCATACCCAACACGGAAAAAGGATCAGAATGTGTTCCATCAAAGAATTGATTAATCACGGATTGCGCTACTAGTTGAGTCATAATAAATCCTCGCTAAGCTCTGCGGGCTTGATTAATTAAAGAGAAAAATGCGGTCATTTGCGCATCATCAAAAATAAGTTCTAAAGATTGGCTTAATTTTTTCCGCCAATTCGGATATTCCGTTGAAGTGCCCGGCAAATTGAATGACACTTCTTGGTTCAATAAATTTTCTAATTGCACGCCCACCAACTGGCTTGCACTTTCTGCTAAATAACGGTGGATTTGACGGTTCAAATTGTCGTGCATTGCCATGCTTAAAGCATCGCCCCAATAATCGGGTGGTAAATAACCGTCGCGGTGTAAACTGTCTAATAAAGCTTGTTTATCTACGACGCGTTGATCGTATTTTTCTTTTAAAACGTCACCTTCTAAAATGCCGAGCTGACCGAACAACGCCAAATCAAGACAATGCCAGAAACTTTGTAAAGAAGGCACATCATGGGTGCCGATAGTAGCAAAGGCATGTGGTGGAAAATCCTGTTTAAGCGGATACATTTTGTTACGTTGTGCAAAATACAACACAAAATACGAGAAAATACGAAACTCGTTTAATTTCAACCGTACTTCATCAGGCACGGTGCCTAAATCCTCACCAATCACTAAACACTGGTTGCGTTGGCTTTCAATGGCAAGAATCGCCATCAGCTCATCAAACGGATAATGCACATAAGCGCCATCTGCCGCTGTTTTATTTTCAGGAATCAGCCACAAACGGAACAAGCCCATCACGTGATCGATACGCAACACACCAAAATTCTGCATATTGGCACGTAACATCTCAATAAACGGTTGGAAACCACGGGCTTTTAACACGCTTGGATTATATGGCGGCAAATTCCAATTCTGTCCGACGGGGCCCAACGGATCAGGCGGCGCACCGACAGACGCGTTCACACAATAAAGTTCCGGGTCTGACCACACATCGGCACTTCCGCGGGAGCTGTTTACGGCTAAATCACCATAAATACCAAGTTGCATTCCCACTTGACGGCATAACGCTTGTAGCTCACTTAATTGTTGTGATGTCGCCCATTGTAACCACGCGTAGAATTCCACTTGCGCTTCATGTTCTTTTAACAAGGCTTTGCGGTCACACGCTGAGATCGTTTGCCACGCTTTACGCCAGCCCAACCAACCAATGGTATTTTCTTCCGCCTGTTGGTGTTCATGCTCAATGCCATCTAACACATTAAAGAGCCCTTGCAATAACAATGCTTCACCTTGTGCTTTTTTGAAAGCATCAAAATCTTGGCGACGGGCGATGATTTGTGCAGATTTACTACGTTTAAAGAAATCGAATAGTTGTTCAAGTGCGGTCAGTTTTAGCTGCATTATTTCGCCGTAAGCCACGGTTTTGGCTTCACGCAAGGAGGTTATTTGTTCTTGCACAGGTGTGGAATGAAACCAAGTTTGCACGGAACGGGATAATTTAAATTCCGGCAAAGCGGCAATATCCAAATAAATAAAATTTAACCAACGGCGGGAAGAAGAGCTATAAGGGCTTGCCCATTCCGGCACGGCGGGATACATCAAATGCAACGGATTAATACCAATAAAATCCGCGCCCTTTTTTGCGCCCTGCTCGATTAAATACGCCAAATCCCCGAAGTCACCGATACCCCAGTTGGTTTGAGAACGTAAACTATATAACTGAACATTTATCCCCCACGCTTTTTTCGTTTGCAACACCGGTGGTTGATAGGCGGTACGCGGTGCCACTAAAACACGAACCACATATTTTTGATTAGCCGTGGAAAGATTTAATTGATAGTAACCAAACGGCAACGAAGGCAATAAAATAGATGGGCTTGAAGAACAGGTTTGCTCAACACATTTTTTACCTTGTTCATCAAGAAGTTTAATATTTAGGGAAACAGGCTCGGAAAGGGATAAACGCGCTAAATCATAATGAATCGGCTCGTTTTCAAAGGCGGTAATCACATCATCAAACGCCCCTTTTTCCCGTTTACTCGGCGGTTGCAAAAGTGCGGTGAAATAACGCAACGTTTCCGGAGGTGCATAAATCAAATGCCCATCGATATCATAATGAGAAAGCGAAATGCCAACATCTTCAGCAAATCGTTTAAGAGAATCAGAAACTTGCATACGAACCTACAACTCAATACAACACAAAAATAACGATTTATAAGTATTGTAGTGAAGGGGCAGGTAAAAACAACGTTTTTAATCCAAATTAGTGATCTCCATCAAAATAAATCTTTCAGTATTTACAAGCAGTAAGCAGTAATTTTGGCTGAGTTTTCAATCGCCTATTTAGCAAATAAAAAAAGCCCACTTAACCTGGGCTTTTTTAAGGAAATCATTTCTTATTGATGTGATAACTATTCCAACGCTGAAATCTATTGTTCTTCATCCACAACAAACTCAAACCAATCAATGACATCACATTCATGAATGCCGTTTTGGATTAACACGCCTGCACGTTTAACACTTTCAGGATCACCGCTAATTAACGGGTGCCATGACGGCAACGGTTTGCCTTCATAAAGTAAACGATAGGCGCAAGTCGCTGGCAGCCAACCAAATTCAGGTAAATTGTCTTTGGTCAGTTTGGTGCAATCCTCTTCCAACTCAAAACGTTTCAAATAATTACCGCACTTTCCTGTTTCTAAATCCAATAAATTGCACGCGATACGGGTGTAATACAAACGCTCATATTTGCCCTCGCCATCAATATATTTACGATAACAACACTTACCGCAACCATCACATAATGCCTCCCATTCGGCATCATTCATATCAAGCAGGTTTTTGTGTCGCCAGAAATCAGGTTCTAATTGCATAGGATTATTTACCGGTTTGGTTTTAAAAGCGGAAATTATAGTGAGGAACGCAGCCTGTGACAAATACTGAAAGAGAGGTTTAGAAAAACAAAAAAGTGCGGTCAATATTGACGATGTTTTTCAACGGAAAAAACACATCGGATATTGACCGCACTTATCCTTAAAAAAGACAGATTAACGATAAGTGACGCGTTCGTTATCGTTTAAATGAATGGTCGTTTCAGCTAATTTGGTTTCTGCAATGACCTTGCCTTGTCGAATAGAATAACGTGTCGGCACTTGACGACGTACTGCATCGAAACCGTTTTCCGCCGGTAAAATAATAAAGTTAGCAGCATTCCCCTCTTCCACGCCATAACCTTGCAACCCTAGCGCTTTTGCACTATTTTCAGTCACTAATTTTAAGCCGTCGTTAATTTGTCCGTAGCCCATGAGTTGGCAAACGTGTAACCCCATGTGTAACACCTGTAACATATTCGCCGTTCCTAACGGATACCATGGGTCAAATACGTCATCATGGCCGAAACACACGTTGATCTTGTTTTTCAGCATTTCTTTGACGCGCGTCACGCCACGGCGTTTTGGATAAGTATCGAATCGCCCCTGCAAATGAATGTTGACGAGCGGATTAGCCACAAAATGAATTTTGGATAATTTCAACAAACGGAAAAGACGAGAGGCATAGGCGTTATTGTACGAATGCATTGCAGTGGTATGGCTCGCCGTCACTTTGTCGCCCATTTCATATTTCAATGCTAATGCGGCAACCGTTTCCACAAAACGGGATTGTTCATCGTCAATTTCATCACAGTGAATATCGATTTGTTTGTTGTATTTGCGCGCAATATTGAAGGCAATATGCATGGATTCCACGCCGTATTCACGGGTGAATTCAAAATGCGGAATGCCCCCCACCACATCTGCGCCCATTGCCATGGCTTGATCCAACAAGGCTTCGCCGTTCGGATAAGACAAAATCCCCTCTTGTGGAAATGCCACAATTTGAAGATCGACCCAAGGGGCAACTTCTTTTTTCACTTCGAGCATGGCTTTAAGTGCGGTTAACGTGGGGTCAGACACATCCACGTGGGTACGCACATGTTGCACGCCATTTGCGATTTGCCATTTTAAGGTTTTCCACGCACGGGATTTCACATCCTCATGGCTCAATAAAGATTTTCGTTCAGCCCAGCGTTCAATCCCTTCAAATAAAGTACCGGATTGGTTCCAGTTCGGTTGTCCTGCGGTTTGGGTCGCATCCAAATGAATGTGCGGTTCAACAAACGGCGGATACACAATGCCCTGTTCGCCGTCTAAAATGTCACCGGAAAAATTAATCTGTTCTTCGTTAGGCAGAATACGATCAATCTTGCCGTCTTCAATAGCAATCTGCCATAAGCCTTCACGACCGTTAATATGAATATTTTTAACTAACATTTATCGCACCTATTTAAACGCCAATTTTTTACCGAATAACGGCGTTAACACAAAATAAGCCACTGCGCCGCCAATAACGGCATTTAACGGAATAATACCCGGCAAGAATTTACCGCAAGCAATCCCGATTGCCACAGAGATAATTGCCGTCCAGTTGATGGTGACAAATTTTGCTTGTTCAAAATTGGTATAGGCTTTATTACGCAAAATATAGTCGGCAATGATAACGCCCCCAATCGGTGGGATGGCGGCAGATAAAAACGTTAACCAGCCCACAAAGTTGTTGTATAACCACAAGGCGCAAAGCGTACCGATCACACCGTTTAACACCGATAATGGACGGCTACTCCAGCCGGTAATATTGGCGAAACCCAAACCGGAGGCATAAAGCGCGTTATCGTTAGTCGTCCAAATGTTTAAACCAAGTACAATAATCGCCGGCAGAATTAATCCTTGGGCAACCATCACATCAGAAATATCGGACATCCCGGTTACCGCTGCCCCAGCGGCGCCAAAGACGAACATTAATGAGTTGCCCAAGAAGAACGCAATCATGCTGATGAGAATCGCTTGTTTGGCTTTGCGTCCGAAACGCACAAAGTCTGCCGTTAATGAACCGGCGCTGATAAAAGAGCCCACAACCAAGGTAATTGCCATAGGTAAGGAAATGTCGTCTTTCGGCATGATATTTTCTAATACAGATAAACCACCGGCATCCGTTACCGCCAAATACACCGAATAAGAACCAAGCACAGCAATTGCCGGCACCGCAATGGTGGAAAGAATGGTCAGTGCGGAAATACCGAAGAAAACCGTAATGGTCATTAATAAACCTGAGCCTAAAATTAAATAGTTTACATCAATGCCGGTAACTTTATTCACCGGAATCGCAAACATCGCCACCCCGACACCGAACCAGCCCACTTGGGTGCCGCCTAAAATTAAAGATGGCAACCAAGAGCCTTTAACACCGAAGGAATAACGCGCCAAAACATGGGTTGTTAAGCCGGTTTTTGCACCGATGTAGCCAAGAAATGACGTGTAAATCCCTAACATTAAGTTACCGATGATCACGGCTAACCAGAAATCATGGTAAGTGAGTGATGTGCCCAGCGTGCCGCCCGTCCACATACTTGCAGAGAAAAACGTTAATCCCAGCATAACAAACGTTAGTGCCACAGCACCTTTACGTTCATGTTGTGGAACGGGCTTCAAACTAAAATTTTCAGAACTCATTTTTGTATCCTTTCAAAGTAAAAAAAATCGGCAAATTCTAATCCTTAGCAAAGCCAAAAGCAAACGTTTGCTTTGTGAAGAAAAATAAAAGTGCGGTCAACATCCAGCGTGTTTTTTCAATTAAAAAACATCGTCAATATTGACCGCACTTCCTCTAACACTACCCTTTCAGCTGCGACAAACGCCCTTCTTCATCAAAAATACCGACAATTTCTTTTTCACCACGACGGGCGATTAAATGGGTTTCCGTATTTTCGATAATGCGATATTCCTTTGCCGTTACATAATTTTGTAGCACTTTTTTCTGGGCTTTAATTTCAAATAAAGAAATGAATTGCGGATAAACGGACAAGATTCTCAAATGTTCTTCTTCCAAAGAGAAGGTCTTTCGTAAACTGCGATCTTTCACCGTCACCAACAATGCACCCGCACCAAAATTGCCCACGTAATAACCGTCAGACTCAAACATGCCCAACGCGACCAATCCAAAACTGTGCACATCATTCAAGGCAAGTTCCCGATTAGGTTTTGTGAGTTCATCAATTTTGTATTTTTTGCCGTAAGCACGAAATTCTTTCGCTTGTTCCAACAACTTCGCAGGAATATTGGCGGTTTGGTTTGCCCAACTCCAAAGCCAGGTTTGACTCTCAAAAGAAAAAGAGCCCAACACCTGAACCGGATAAGTATATTGCTCGCCAAAGGTGATTTTCCCCGCTTTCAAATCCACGCACCAATCCAAATTTTCTACTCGTTCAGCGAAATCCAGCTGCTTTTCAAACCCAATAATCGCATAGCGATCGTATAAGCTTGAAAAACTTTTATAGCCGCTAAATTGAATCATGCCGAATATTTTTTTAAATAACACGAAGGTTTCTCCTGATTGGTTTCATAAAGTGCGGTGCGTTTTTAAATTGTTTTTAAGTCTGATAAAAACACCGCTAAAAGATGGTTAACTTACATAAATTCTGCAGAAAATTCGATAGCGAAGGAACAATAAATTCTTTAAAATGCAACGTCCTTGATATTCAGGGCACTTTTTATTCATGAAAATATAAGGATTCTATGATGAAAAAATTCTATCCGGTTTTATTATCAGCAAGTATTTTAGCATTAGCAGGCTGTGCAACTGAAGGTTCTCGTACCGTAGAAGTGCAAAAAGTCAACAGCTACAACACCGCTTATCATGGCGTAAAAGCACCGATTTCTGTCGGTAAATTTGACAACCGTTCAAGCTATCAAAATGGCGTATTCTCCGATGGCGTCGACCAATTAGGAAATCAAGCAAAAACGATTCTAGTTTCTCATTTACAACAATCAGGCCGTTTTAGTGTGTTAGATCGCACCAATATGTCTGAAACTGCAGCAGAAGCAAAAATCAAAGGTAAAAAACAAACCTTAAAAGGCGCAAATTATGTGGTTACCGGCGATGTAACGGAATTTGGCCGTAAAACTGTTGGCGACCAACAATTATTTGGCATTTTAGGTCGCGGAAAACAACAAGTGGCTTACGCGAAAGTCACCTTAAACATTGTTAACACACAAACATCTGAAGTGGTTTATTCCGTTCAAGGTGCCGGCGAATACAATCTTTCCAACCGTGAAGTATTAGGCTTTGGCGGTACTTCAGGATACGACTCAACACTCAATGGCAAAGTGTTAGATTTAGCCATTCGTGAAGCGGTAAACAACCTTGTTTCAGGTGTTGAAGCAGGTCAATGGAAACCGGCTAATTAAGGGTTAGATAATGAAGAAATTAACACTTCTCGTTTGTTTGTCTGCCGTCGCTGTATTGACGGCTTGTTCATCAGGGCACAAACAACACTCGCTCTACACTTGGAATGGTGATGTTTACCCTTCTTCTGTTTATCAACACCTAACACAAGAAGGTGATCCGCAAGAACAACTGCAAAAATTAGAAGAACTGGCTCAACTGGATGGCGGTAACAAAGTGCCACCCGGTTTATACGCACAAATTGGTCTTCTATATGGGCAATTAGGGAATACGGGAAAAATGGCTGAATCTTATCAAAAAGAAATGAGCCTGTTTCCTGAATCGACACAATACATCAATTTCCTGTTAAATAAAGGAAAAAAAGTAGAGACAGCCCAAGAAAATCGCGCAAATAAAAAAGCGAAAAAAGGAGAGAAAAAATGAGAAATATTTCACTCTATTTAGCCATGGCTTGCGCATTTTTGCTTTCAGCGTGTTCTGCAATGAAGCCAACGCCGTATGACTATACCAACTATTTAGAGAGCAAACCGCAGTCTATTCTTGTATTGCTTCCAACCGATACGGCCAATGATGTAAAAGGCTCCCCGGCTGTGTTGGCACAAGCTATTTCGCCATTGGCAGAAAATGGTTACTATGTTTTTCCACCGGCTCTTGTTTATCAAACCTTTAAAAATAACGGGTTAACACAAGCGCAAGAAATTCATAACGTCAACCCACAAAAATTACGCGAGATTTTTGGTGCCGATGCCGTGCTCTACATTAATGTGGACGACTACGGTGTGAATTACCAAGTGTTCGACAGCGTAACCAGAGTGAAAGTGAGTGGCAAACTCGTTGACTTACGCAATGGTAAAACATTATGGGAAGGCAAAGGCTATGCGGACGATGCTGAAAGCAATAACAACGGCGGCGCACTTGCTATGCTGGTGACCGCAGTCGTTAAACAGATTGCTAATAACGTGTCCGATAAAGGATATAAAGTGGCAGGATGGGCAACCGGAAACATGTTAGGTCGTTCTTGTAATGGCTGCTTGCTTTACGGCCCAAGACATCCATCATACGGACAAGATCCTCAATTAAAGATGCCTAAATAATCCCCTTTCGATAAACCAAAGGCTGATTTCGACACACCGTCAAAATCAGCCTTTTTTAATGAATAAGTTCGGTCAATTTTTGAGACGTTTTAAAACTCTTTTAAAAAAGACCGCACTTTAATTTATTGTATTAATTAAAAATCTTCTACATATTGCATAAAATCAAACTCGCCCTCAGCACGTGAGAATAAATGAGCAGCATAATGATCTATTGCCTCTGCTGGATTCGTCAACTTTTTAATACCCATCACATCTGCTCTAGGTATCACATAAACATTACGTTCATCATTATGTGAAGACACAAATAATTGATATCCTGTTTTACTCCAATCATCATTGGAGCGGGTATCAAGCAAACATCTTAATTCAAAATATTTTTCATTATTGAATTTATCATCGTCATAACTTTGTCTAAAAGTATGATGAAATTTCTGTTCTAGAAAAGCTGTATATTCAGGAAGTGCAACGCCATGACTATCTTCAAAACCTTCTATAATTGAATGAATTGGCATTAATAATAATGAAGGTAAATTACTTTTATATATATTTGAAGTTACACTTTCTGAGACAATCCATTTATCACTAAAAAATAACCAAGAGTTAAGCAATTCATAAGGAATACTTTTATGATGTAGCTTATATTCTCCCTTGGAGAATGAAAATGGGTCATAACTTATGTAATAAACAATATCATTAATTATTACGCCAAATTCAGTTATATCATTCATTACTGGAATCTGGCTTCTTTTAATAGCATAAAAAAATCTTCCATCGTATAAATAAGAATATGACTCAGGCTGTATAACTTTAAATCGTTCAATAAGATAATTTTCTGGTTCAACTTTATTTACTAAATTTAAACCATCAAATTTCATTGGGTCAAAATCATCAAACTTTCGATAAAATAAGTTTATTTTATCAAAGCATAGCTCTGATAAGTTGAAATAGACTTCGTCAAACTCTTTATATAAATCAGATTTAGTCATAAATTTCACTTAAGACCTCTCTTTTTAATCTGTTCCTTAACTAAAGCCACCATATTTCTTTGAGTGTTTTCTAAATACGCTCTATATGTTGGTGATATATCTTTGTTTTCCTTAACATATCTCTGCCAACCTTCCGTTCCAGTTTCAATTTTAGCTCCTTTAGATGAATTTAGTTCCTTTGGTAAAGGCTGTAAATTCATAGGGTGATTAATTAATTCATTTTGAACATGTTTTGGTAATTTATCAAAACCATCAATTTTATTAAATGCCCCCCACGATGGCGCGCGTTTCCTAACGCGTGCCTAAAACATCAATACCTATTAGTTCAAATCTTCACTATTCTTATTAATAACTTCATTTTGTTTATTTTTAGATAGATACAAACTCGCATTATGAAACGCGCGCTATCTGATTTGAATAAATCAAAGGCCGATTTCGACACACCGTCAACATCAGCCTTTTGATGAATAAGTGCGGTCAGTTTTCAACATGTTTTTCTGCATTGAAAAACGCCTCAAAAATCCACCGCACTTTTTATTTCTGCCAACCGCTAAAAGGGATTACATTGTGCCGGATTGCCGCCGGTTAGCCCCACTTTAAACCATTGCAAACGCTGAGCTGACGTGCCATGGGTAAAACTATCGGGAACCACATAACCTTGGCTGCGTTTTTGCAAACGGTCATCACCTACCGATTCCGCTGCATTAAACGCTTTTTCAATATCGCCGCGTTCAAATAAACCGCTTTTTACCGCTTGTGATGCCCACACGCCGGCATAGCAATCCGCCTGAAGTTCCAATTTCACGGAAAGTTGATTCGCTTCTGCGCGGGATGAACGACTTTGCAGACGATGCACTTGTGTCAACGTACCGAATAAATTCTGTACATGATGCCCTACTTCATGGGCAATCACATAAGCAAACGCAGATTCGCCGGCTGCACCCAGTTTATTTTTCATGTCGTTATAAAACGATAAATCCAAATAGACCCGTTGATCATTCGGACAATAAAATGGCCCCATGGCAGATTGCCCCGTACCGCACGCCGTTGGGGTTACGCCGTTGTAGATAACCATTCGAGGTTCTACATATTGTCGGTTATTTTTGGAAAAGTATGTCGACCACACTTCCTCTGTGTCGCCCAGCACCACTTTAGAGAGTTTAAATAATTGGTCTTCTTGCTGTGATTGCAAAGGTAAACTTTGCGTAGTGCCCACCTCCATCTCACCAACCAAGCCTGATAAATCCACGCCATAATAAGCACCGACTAAAATAATGATCAGCCCCAAAACACCAGTCGGTTTTCCGCCACCGAAACCACCGCCCGAGGAGCGTCTATCCTCCACATTTGAACTTTCTCTACGACCTTGCCAACGCATAAGCTTTCCTATCTTTAAGTTAAATTCGCGCTATTCTAATCTAGAACCATTTTTTCCGCCTAACATTTTATTCCTAGACTTATATGGCTGAATTGGGTATGTTGTGGCCCCCTCAATGAATCAATAAGGAGATGAAAATGGGATTATTTGATTTTGTCGGCGATATTGGCAAAAAAATTTTTAGCAAAGAAGAAGAGGCTTCTGCCGCAGTAACCAACCACATTAATGAAGACAACCCGGGCGTTGCGGATGTGGCGGTGAAAGTCGAAAACGGCGTGGCGAAAATTTCGGGCGTCGCCAGCTCTGCCGGTGCTTTAGAAAAAGCGGTATTAATGGCAGGTAACATCATCGGTATCAGCAATGTCAATATTGATGACGTGACGGTAAAAAACGGAGAAACCCTTGCCGGCGATGATGAATTTTATGTCATCCAAAAAGGCGATACGCTTTGGAAAATCGCTGAAAAACATTATGGCAATGGGAGTAAATACACAGCAATCGTGGCGGCGAATAAAGAAGTGATTAAAGACGCAGATAAAATCTTCCCAGGTCAAAAAATTCGTTTACCGAAAAGCCTATAGTGTTATTTAAAAACGTTTCGATAAACGACCGCAATTCACGTCTAAATTAAACGTCATCTGCACGTGGATAAGTCAATGTTAGATATAAGCGCGCGTTAGAAAATGCGCGCAATCTGGGGGCATACGTATCTGTTAAAAAGAGCGGTCAATTTTTGAGAGGTTTTAAAACTCTTTGAAAATTGACCGCACTTTATATCCCAATTCAAACTGTATGCATCTTAAGTATCAAACAGCGCTGGTATCTTTAGTCGAACTTAACATTCTTTGGGCATAGTTTTCGAAGCTGCCAAGTGATTAATATTCTCAGAAAAAACCACCTCAAACTTATCATCTTTTGAGCAAAAATTTAAGAATTCTATTGCATTATTACAGTCATCACTTAAAGAAATACAACCATACCCTTTTTCTCCAAAAAATATTGACTTTATTTTTTTTCTTCTTAGAATCGTTCTTTAGATTACAACCCTAGTACCTAGCATCAAAGGAAACTTCATATGAAATACACATTAAGTTTGTTAATGATATTAACCTTGTCCGCTTGTGGAGTAGTCGGTAATAAGACCATTTCTGACAATTCGTTAAAAAATAAAGCCGCATTTGCATTAAATGTTCCGGCTGAAAGTATTAGAATTTCTAATCGCCATGGAGACATCGATTCAGTCAAATTCGTAGCAACAACAGGCGGTAAATCATACTCTTGCTATGTAACCACTGTCATGGGAGCAGTTTCATCTGACGCCTTATGTTCCGGTTCAAATGTTCATGGCGGCAAAGGAAGTCGAGGAAGATCGAGTTGTAACGCTTTATTGAAAGCTGCTGGCCGCTGCTAATAATTGCCGTAAATCGAGCAAAAGGTCGTCTGAAACTATTTCAGACGACCTTTTTTATAAATCATATCTTGCTCTTTTACTCTTGAGTTTTCCCCCCACGATGGCGAAAGCGTCCTCGCTTGTGCCTATCAACTAAAAGTGCGGTCACAAAATCCAAAGGATTTTGAACATTGGTTCTCCCAACGTTTATGGGAAAATTCACAATGTTTTTATTAAACAGCACCAGCGTAGACGCTGGCGCCATCAGAGGGGAAATTATAAGATTAGCTTAAAAATAAGCTGCGCTGAAAATACAAAAAGTGTGATCAACTTTTGAGAAGTTTTAAAACTCTTTGAAAATTGACCGCACTTTATATCCCAATTCAAACTGTATGCATCTTAAGTATCAAACAGCGCTGGTATCTTTAATCAAACTTAACATTCTTTGGGCATAGTTTTCGAAGCTGCCAAGTGATTAATATTCTCAGAAAAAACCACCTCAAACTTATCATCTTTTGAGCAAAAATTTAAGAATTCTATTGCATTATTACAGTCATCACTTAAAGAAATACAACCATACCCTTTTTCACTATGAGGATACAATAACAAAGAGAGATTTGGGTTTATAAGAAAGCAAATCTCGCCAAAAACCTTATTATACCCCATCACTAGCTCACAATATGAAAGGAACTTATCCTTATCAAAGGTAAAATTTAGCAAGTTCGCAGGATATAAGATTTCATCAAAATTATCAGCCTCATAGTATTCCTCCATTAATCCATTGTAAGGAATGAGAAAGCCATCCCTCTTTGCTTCTTTATATAACTTTTCAAGCTTATTAATAAATTCATTAGAGTAGTCATCAATATCTCTACCATCATCAAATGTTAAAGAGCTTAGTAAAAAAAAACCACTCAAATCCTCACCAAAAAATTTCTTAATAAGCTCATTTGCTTTCAAAATCATTGTCTCATCAGATATATTTTTAGCTTCAAAATATCCAATCCAATTATTACTAGATGAAAATCCATTAAAGTTAATTCCACCTAATGATATAGTTTTATTTGCCATTAAATTTAATAACTTTTCCATCACTTCTTCCTATAGTAATCGCCCACGATGGCGCGCGTCTCCTAACGCGTGCCTAAAATATCAATTTCATTTAATGATGATTTTACTATTTTCATTAACAACTTCATTTTGTTTATTTTTAGATAGATACAAGCACTCGTCAGAAGACGCGCGCTGTCTAGGGTGTATTAATATAAATCTTATTGTAATAGATCATTTTTCTTATAATACATATAAAAAACTACAAATATAATTACAGATAAGAAAATTATCATTTTTATTTCCTTGGCTGTTTTTTGTACAAAAAACAATGCTAAATCTATATCAAAAGCAGGCATATTATTCTCTATGTTATACATAAACTTAGCTAATAAAAACATAGTAAAAGAAACAAAAACACTAGAAAGTAGAGAAAATAAAATAAGGTAGATAACTTTCATTAATCATTCTCCTGTGAAGAAGAAAAATGTAATTGATAGAACCTATTACCAGATTCTCCAACAGCCACACCTAGAATATTAGGTACTATATTGCGTCTATAAGACTCAATATAAGGTGCTTTATTACTAATAGATTGAGGATTGTATTTAGACCAAGTGAGATTTGAGTTAATTTTTTTATCCAATGGTATTTCAACTGCTTTACCCATACCGTAACCAATAGCCGAACCAATACCGCTACTTATTGCTCCTTGAGACATGGATTTATCTGTAACGTAGTTATTTAGCGCCCCTGAGGCAGCATTACCCTCCCCCCACCGTTAAACCAAATCCCCCACGATGGCGCAAGCGTCCTCGCTTGTGCCTATCAACTAAAAGTGCGGTCAAAAAATTCAAAGAATTTTGAATATTGGCTCTGCCGATGGTTATGGGTAAAATTCACAATGTTTTTATTAAATAGCACCAGCGTGGACGCTGGCGCTATCATTGGGGCACCTCTCCTGACACATGACAAAAAATCAATTTCATTTGATTCAGATTTTTACTATTTTCATGGATAACTTCATTTTGTTTATTTTTAGTTAGATATAAGCACGCGTTAGGAAACGCGCGCTATCTAGGGACCTATATTATTCATACTTTTCATGGCGCTTATATACACATATATAATTATCAAAAGATAAATATTTAGGGTAATCAATCCTAACTAAATTCTCATCAATAGTATAATCTTCACCAAAATTAGAAATAATATCTGTACCTATTTCATAAATTACTTCACTCCAATAGTTAGAGATATCACCATCAATAACAACATAAATACTTATACAATTTTCATTGATTCTTATATAAACACCTCTAACCTCTTTAGTAATTTTGCCTATCAAGGCATTTTGGGTAACAATTCTTAATCTTATAATGTCATTATTCATAGACTATTATTCCTTTGGTTTAGCCGGAACTACATGATATCCATTTTTACTATAATGAATAATCCCCATAGTTGTTGGAGTTCGATCTCCTGTAACAGGATCAATATAAATACCGATATTTTTATTGAAGTTCACCCTTTCTTTAGAACCAGGAAGCCCAATTTCAGTTTTTCCCACTTGCTGTCCAGTTCCTACATAACCTTTTAAAGAATCTAAACTTACAGTGATAATACTTTTCTGTTGTCCATTAGCAAGAGAAACTTTATACTCATTTGTGTTTTCTAAATGCTTATTTTGCTTGGATATCTCAATTTCTAAGTTATTTAAATTAACTTTTGTAGTGCGATATCCCTTAGTCTCCCCAACAATCGGCAACTTTTCGTTTGCATTGGCTCCTTTTGGCAACTTAGTACCCACATAATTCAGTGTCGTTCCTGCTCGAGCACTACCAACCAATTCCGCAAAAGCTTTATAGGCATAAATTTCATTTAAGAAACTTTTTGCCTCGGCTAAAGACACATTTTTTTCTTTCGCCCAGTTAATCGCTATCTTTTCAAACTCGACCGAATTCGAATCTTTACCTTTGAGAATAGCCTCTACATTTTGATAAGCCTGCGGATAAAGCTCTTTAAATTTAAGGTTATAACTTAAATTTTGTTCATAACTGAATCTGGCATAATCCGCTTCATTTACCAAAGACTGGCATGCCTGACTACTTACACCAGAGGAACAAGCACTTATAATCGCACGGTCTCTTTCCGAATCCAGTTTTTCAAGATAGGAAAGTCTTGCTTTTTCTTCTTCAGTAGCTTGATTATTTTTAACTTTTCGCGCTAAAACCGCTTTTTCTTCCGCTTCCTGTCTGAAAAGATAATTATTCTCCACCGCCCTTTTAGCCGTCTCAGCCCCAGAAGTCGCTGCAAGGAAATTACCCCCTTGCTCTGCTGTGGTGCCATTCGCTTTCGCTGTCAATGCCGCAGCCAATCCGCCCGCCAGTTGACTTAACGTGCTAATGTTTTCCTTCTCATTTGCCGTTAATTCACTGACCGGTTTGCCATAAGCTCTTGCGATGATTTCAGCGGTTGCTTCACCTGTCACCCCAGCAATTGCGCCCGTTAATGGGTCTTTGCCTGTCACTTGGAACTCCACTGCAGAAAGAAGAGCATGTGCCATGAGATTAGTCGCTTTGTCTTTTGCCGTGTCGCCTGCCGTCATCTCGTGGATTTTTTGATTGAGATAAGGCGAAGCAAGAGCAACAAGACTGCCTGCGGTATCGTTTTGTGCTGCCGCTTGTAATGCCGCCGTCACCGCTCGAATCGCCATGCCTTTTTCACTACCTATGCCGTAAGTGCGGTCAATTTCACCTTGAGTTTTCGTGATTTCGGCTTGAACGTTTGTTAGCTGTTGCTTAATGGCGGCAAGCTGTTGTTCATTACCCGCTTGTCCCTGCAAGGCTTTTTCTTGCTCTTCCAGCTTAAACTTCTCAAGCCCTAGCTTGTTGATTTTCTCACGCTCATTATACGTGGCGATGCTTATCGCGTTGTTCGTGATGTCGCCTATCACTTTCGCCATTTCTTGGCGTTCTTGCACTTTTTGTAAATCTTGCTTTTCAACTCGTTGATTCGCATTCTTCGTATCCCGTGAAAGTGCGGTCAGATTTTCCGGGGTTTCGGTCTCTATCTGAATATTGCCACTAATGGCTGATTTGGTGGTGCTTCGCTCCCTTTCATTCGTGTTACCTAATAAGCTCAACGCACTGCTTATCGCCTGCATCGGGTTAATGCCTCCCGTGCCCGCACTGATGCTCGCACTT
Source organism: Aggregatibacter sp. oral taxon 513 (assembly GCF_018128305.1). Classification (NCBI taxonomy): domain Bacteria; kingdom Pseudomonadati; phylum Pseudomonadota; class Gammaproteobacteria; order Pasteurellales; family Pasteurellaceae; genus Aggregatibacter; species Aggregatibacter sp. oral taxon 513. The sequence goes on along the minus strand of NZ_CP072381.1, from coordinate 920,619 downwards.
TCCGTTTTAATCTCACTGCGGTTTTCAATATCGGTATGTGTGAGCGATTTTGTTTTAAAGCGGTTTTTACTTTCATCAGCACTACTTTCGATGATGGCGGCGTTCAATTGAGCATGGTTGTGGATGTTGGCATCCATGCCATCCTCTCCGACACGAATCCCGGCTTGTTCATTGACTTGCGCATAATCCACTTTTGCCTTGTTGTAAGACGCACTCACCGATGCACCACCGCCCGAACCATACGCCACCGAGCCGCTTGCACTCGCACTCGTTTGTTTCGATTCGTATTTTTCCGTATCTTGACGGCTCATTATCGTCAGATTTTGAATATCCGCTTCCCAACGTTTTGCTTTAAGATTTGCCGCATCAAGAGTTAAGTCGCCTTCCTCACTGTTCGTGATGATTTTATCTGCCGTCAGATGGCTGTTTTGCCAACGTTCGCTATCCGAGTTCGACTTGCCCTTGGCTACATTCACCGAACCCTCTATACCAAATCCGTAACTATTACCGTTGGTACCCACAAAAACTCCGACACTACCGCCGGCCGATTTATTCTCTGTACGCTGATGCTCTTCGTCTTTCACCCCTTTGATGTCAATCCCCTGTTTGCCTGAAAGCGCCATTAACTTGGCATTCGCATCCACGCCTTCAAAAACCACTTTTTCACCACGGGCTTTAATATCTAGTATTCCTGTATTGATAGTTGATTTCTGATGTTGAATACTTTGGCTTTCACTGGTTTGCGTTTGTTTTTGGCTACCATAACCAATACTAATTTTGACACTCGGGCTGGACGTGGTTCCGTTTTGTTGCATATTCCCTGCCCGCAATGCATCTAACGTCTCAGCTACCTTACCGACATTTTGTGCCGCCATTACAACTTCCTCTGCAGCTTTTATGCCATAAAGCGCTTTGAGTTTTGGGTTACTGACTTGTTGTGCGCGTTTTACACTGTGATAGACAGCTTGCGCCATGTCGGTTACCGGTGTACTTACCGCCAAATTTACGCCGGATTGTTTATACTCATGACGCTCATTAGAATGGATAATATCTTTCCCCGCCTCAACCTTCACGCTCGCGCCCCTCAATGGTGCGCTATCAGGGGGTTATTGTAATGGCACAAGCGTGGACGCTTGCGCCATCATGGGGTTTGAGTTGTATGCGAAGTTGGATGTGAAAGGTTTGCTTAACATAAGCATCGTTGAAAATACAAAAAGTGCGGTCAATTTTGAGAAGTTTTAAAACTCTTTGAAAATTGACCACACTTTATATCTAGATATTTAAAATTTTATGCTATTCAAGTATCCCTCTGGGTAACCAAAACACTACTAGCTAATTCATTTATCTTTCAGCATTCTTCCTAAATAAAAACAAAATAAGAGCGAGATAAATACTATAGGAAAAAAACCCAATACTTTTAATATATTAACTTTACTAAAGTCAAAGTTAAACTTTGATAATACAAACAAATATGTTATAGCTAATGTAAATATCGACATTTTAAATATATTGAAAAGATCTCTTTTATTCATTTTTATCTCCTGTTGCAATTCGCTCATACGCTTTTTCAAAAGCATTTGCGCCAACTTCGCCCCACGATGGCGCAAGCGTCCTCGCTTGTGCCTATCAACTAAAAGTGCGGTCACAAAATCCAAAGAATTTTGAACATTGGTTCTCCCAACGTTTATGGGTAAAATTCGCAATATTTTTATTAAACAGCGCAAGCGTGGACGCTTGCGCTATCATTGAGTCTAAGTTTTGGGGTGCAGATCACTTTATACTATATCTTTTTAAATCATTAAACCGCTATGCTAAGGTTTTCTTCTCTTCGCTTTCTTCTTGGAGAGCTTCGATTTTTGTCTATCATTTTTTTTATTCTCACCATAAATTTCTGGAGAATAGTAAGAAATCAAAAGAGCCGAAAAGCATAAAAAACCTCCCCATATTATAAGATTATAAATAAAATGATTTAAATCAGGTTCGATTTTTCCTCTTAGAATAAGAGTAAAATATATAAAACAGAAAGATAATATCGAAGCTATGATAATTCTAATAATCTTACTTGCTTTCATTTTTTGAGTCCTTAACTGATTTTTCCTGATTATTATAAATATTTTCTGTTACTTTACTCATGCTTGAAGACATCAATCTTTTAACATTTTCATCCTTTATAAATAACCCAAAGTTTTTAGAAAACCAAACCGATGTACCTGAATCTCTAACAGCCTCACCAAAAGATTTACCTTCAATTACTCCTTTTGTAACATCTAGACCAAATCCTAATCCATCACTAGCTTTATGAGTTAAACCTGAATATGTAGAATCAGCAATGACTTTCCCTCCACTTTGGAGAATATTATTGCCATTGATTTCTTTTTGACCAGTAGCATAAGGGATCGTTTCTGCCGCTGTATTAATCCCAGCCTCAATACCAAATGCAACTTTATAGGGGCGCGGGATTGCCTTATAACCAGCCGCAACATCCTTGCCTATTTCTCCAGCTACATACCCCATAGCAGATGCCATTTGACTCCCTTCTGCAACAACTTGATTACCTAATCTCGCTGTTGCCCCCAGTATCGGCTTAGCCCCCGTATATAAACTCGGTAAACTATAGACAAAATTTGCTGTTTCCGGACTTAATCCTGTCACTTGACTGAGCAATTGACCACCTAATGTATTTTGATTTTTACCGGTAAGAATCACTCTCCCGCCGGTATAAGTATTATCAGCTCCATAAGCAGCAACCGGTACGCCTGCCACGCATCCAATACCGGTTTCACAAAGACCTGTACCGACAGTCATAGCCGCAACACCTCCTACTGCTTGTACAACACCACCAGCGCGTGTTGTTACAGCATATTTCGTATCGATTCTATTCGCGTGATCTAGCGCTTTATAAGTATTGTTATATTCAAATAGTTTGTTCTGCACACCGGAACCAAAAGGATCACTAAATGTTTCAGTTTGGCGTTTTAATAATGCTCTTTCTTGGGCATATTCCGCCGTATTACCAAGTTGTTCTACTGCTCTCGCTTGTTCATACGATTTGGCATAATCCGGATCATCTGTAGGAATCTGCGCAGAACAATGCACTAACGCACAAGCCGCAATTTCTAAACGACGTTCCTTTTCTTCATCGCCATTTGCAAGCAACTTAATACGCTCTTTCTCATTTTGATGAAGCTGTCTGTTATACGTCTCCGCATTGTAAGATGCCAACGCCCCCTGTTTAATCGTTTCACTTGTCCCACCGGTCACTGCACCCGCTGCCGCACCTATCGCCAACGCGGTCATTTGTTGTGCCGCTTGTTTAAGCTTCTCCTTTTGTCCTGCATCTAACTTAAGGTCTTTCGTGTGTTCGTTTAAGTAATCTGTAACATACGTGTTCAACCACTCCGACCCTGCACCGGCTGCCGCACCTGTCGCAACATTCCCCCCTGACATCTTCGCTGCCAATGCGCCCGCAAGGGCATGCATCGCAATCTTCTCTTTGCTACCGTCTTCAAATTCAAATGCTTTGGCTACATCACCTGTGATTTTTGAAAATAACTCACCGGCTACTTGCGCCGCTTCTTGTTGTTCTTTGATTTCCTGTAAATCAAAGGCTTTCATCTTATGATTGGCGTTCTTCGTATCACGTGAAAGTGCGGTCAGATTTTCCGGTGTTTCTGTGTCAATTTGAATATTAGACCCTACCGCTGATTGCGTTTGACTTGTAGCACTTTCATGTTTATTCCCTAAAGCACTCGCCGCGGCAGCCATCGCATTTTTAGCATTCTGTGCCATATCCGTTGAAAGCCCTGCGCTCACGCTTTTCACTTCAACCTCACTGCGATTTTCAATATCGGTATGACTGAGCGATTTTGTTTGGAAGCGGTTTTTATCTTGGTCGGCTTCACTGTGATATCAAAATTTGCTTAAAATAAGCATCATTGAAAATACAAAAGTGCGGTCAATTTTTGAGAGGTTTTAAAACTCTTTTAAAATTAACCGCACTTTACTGGTTTCATTTAGAAGTTATCTTTAATAAATTCAGCTGGAATACCATCTGATAACCATACTTTTTCATTACCTATATAAAACTTAATGCCTTTAGATTGAGCTAATTCTGTATCAATTATCAGAAGAATTGTCTCTCCTTTTTTTCTATCCCCGACCAATTTTGCTGTCTCAACATCCTCAGATAAATGTACATATTGACGAGACATCGGCCTCAATCCATTTGATTTAATATCATCTAAATAATTTATACTTGTCCCATGGTATAAATACTTTGGTGGATAACCAATTTCTTTAGAAATTTTCATTGGAATTGAATGACCATAAAAAGCTCTTATTTTCCCATTTTTAATCTCATGTCTTTTCTTTTCCGATAGGTTGATCATTTTAACTAAATCGTCTTCGGTTAACGTATTCCATTTTTCATCACTATTTCTAAATGATGAAATTAATTGTTCGACAGAAACCCAACCTTCAGAATCCAGTTCTAATTCATATTCCCATGGCGCATGACGAAGCGCATAGGAAACTTCTTTACTTAAATTTAAATAGTCCATTTTAATACTCTTTTGCAGTTTTGATTTCTTCTGCTAACCACTCATCAAAATCCTTACATTCATATTTATTGGCTTCATTACCAAGATCGTGAACATAAACTCTCGGGTTTCCAGAATAATCCGTCAATTTGAAACAAGCTGCCCAATCGCCATCTCTAGCAAATGATATTAAATCAGCTACACCTGTTAGTTTTTCTATTGCTTTACTATAAAGATAAACACTGTCCTCTATCTCTGAATTCTCATAATCAGGATCTTCAAACCACCAAGGAAAATATTCCAATTCATTTATCTTTTCCATATTACTGGATAAATCAATATAAGACTGAGGAAACTTAAAGTTTTCAGGTAATTGTTCTTTAGGATATAAATTAAATTTAGTTTGCATAATCACCTCCTTTATTTTATGACTTTTGGATCATACAGGGAACCATGAGCTAACTTAGCAGACCAACTCTTATCAAACCTATAAAATAAAGTTATAGAATTTAATTTATTAATATTTTATAAAAATTATCATTCGCCATACTTATCTTTAATATTTTTATATATTTCCTCAAAAATATTATTAATTTCTTCATCTCCACTATGATAAAGTTCCCAATCAAAATCATTTAATTCTATTGGTTGAATGTTTATATACAATCCATTACTTTCAATTCTTTTATCCCAATTTAAAATATCATTTGAATTTATTACATTAAATTGAGACAGCTCCTCTAAAACAGGAGTTAAGTCTGACGGCCTCCTTATTAATACATAAATTTTATTTAAATATAAATTAATAAACAATCCAAAACCAAAATACACCTCACCAACTTTGAATTCAAAATCTGTTTTTTTAGATTCCAACATCATCTCTTATTTTCCTCCATTTTAAATTTAAAGTCATTAACTTCCCCCTTAACTTTAAAATCTTTTGTCTCATAATAAACTACTATACTAATTATTATTCCCTACAAAATGATGATGGATAAACATAAACTAACTTTATAAGATTATTATCAATAAATATATTTATACTCTCACCATTTTTATTACAAAGCTCATCAACACCAACCTCCTTATAATCCATTCCCAGTAAGACTTTCTTAATGTGAAGATAATTATCATTTATTAAATTAATAACATAAGATGATATTTTAGAATAATCTTCTATGTTAATTATTCTATTGCCAGCCTTATCCTTCAATATAAGAATGGTTTCATTTTTACGTTTTAATGCATCATTTTTTTTATGAATCTGTGATGTTAAACCTATCATTGAAGCCACAAAAAAAAGAAGTAATAACAAACATTTTTTCTTCATCATTTATTTAATGGAATTGAATAATCCCCTCCAACAGAAAAACCTCCACCAACACCTAAAGAATATATATTTCTAGGCTTATCAGATATTGTTCTAGAGAAGCCACTGCAAACATAAAAGCATCCTTTTGCCCCCAAACTCCCCCCCCCCCACGATGGCGCAAGCGTCCTCGCTTGTGCCTATCAACTAAAAGTGCGGTCAAAAAATTCAAAGGATTTTGAACATTGTTTCTCCCAACGTTTATGGGTAAAATTCGCAATGTTTTTATTAAACAGCATCAGCGTGGACGCTGGCGCTATTATTGGTGCTTGTTATGGCACAAGCGTGGACGCTTGCGCCATCTATGGGGGATATTCTTAAAGCACCTTTCATCTTCTTTTTAAATTATCTGAAATAAATATAGATAAAAAGAGTAAAGGAAATCCCTTACTAAACACATTAAAGGAAAATAAAACAATGTCTTTTATTTCACTTAAAGATATTTCTCCCCAATTTAATATATAGGATATAAGAATTAAAAATAACGAAAACCCAATAAAGCAAACTATGGATACAAAAAATGTAAAAACCAAATACTGGAATAACCTACTTAGCATCATTATCACCTTTTAACCAGCTATTTATTTTCGGCTCATTCTTCTCCAACTTATTATTTATACATTCCCCAATGATGGCGCGCATCTCCTGACGCGTGCCTAAAACATCGATTTCGTTTGATTCAGATTTTTACTATTTTCATTAACAACTTCGATTTGTCTATTTTTAGGTAGATACAAGCACGCGTTAGGAAGCGCGCGCTATCTAGGTGGGGATATCTGGGTCAATATCATTATACTACTTGCTATTCTTCAATCTCCCTATTATTTAAAATCAAATTTAAATCATAAAGAAAATCCTCTTTTTCATCTTCTTCTAAAACAGAAACTAGCTCATCAAGGTTATTATTCAATAAAATCTCTTGTATTTCATTAAAAACTATCTGATGACTCAATATATGCCTTGCTCCATTAGTTATAATAAAAATTACATTTAGCATTAACTTCTCAATTAGCAAATCAAAATGCCCATCAAAACTATCTAAAGCACCTCCCCATTCATTAAATTCTCCATGCCAACTCTTTACTTTCCCTTCAGTAAATTTACGTTGACACCAAATGTAAGCATCCTCAAAAAACCATTGTTTTAAAGTTTCATAATTAACTCGTTTTGCCATTATTTTTCTCCATTATGTTTAATTGCTTTTCCGTTATTGTCAAAAACATTTACCTTTATATTTGGATAGCGTTTGATAAATTGGTCTACTACACCTAGACAACTTAAGCAAGCTGGACGCTCAGTAAATATTGTGACCTGACCTTTTGCTTGTCTATTAGAACCTAATTGATCAGCTAAGTTAGATAAAATCTTATACTCAGAATCAACTCTTCTATCTATCAAATCTCCCTTTTTGTTAGGTAATTTTAGAGATTCAAATTTTGTTTCTCCTTGCCCAACAAAACTACCTTGTGCTTTATCTATTTGACTATGGCCAACTAATTTTCTAGTGGTTAATCCATCAATATTAATTTGAGCAACGGCTGCATTCCCACTTCTCTGCAACTTAGGTGATAAAGTTGATCTAGCCTCTGACAATTGATGACGATAATCAGGTATCATTAAAACACTACCAGTGGGTTTTTTACTTAAATCTTTAACAACTTTTTCAAACCCGGCTTTCTGCTTCATTGCTAACTCCTCTTTTAATTTAGGATACAATGCTGCATTCTCAGCACCACTTGAACGATAATCCTCATCCCCGACATTAGTACGCTTATACCCATCCATTCCCGATGTCGGATAAGCTTTATTTTTTCCACTAATTAAGCTCTTAACATTGCTTAATCCAACTCTTGCATAGCCTGTTGCTGTACCAGCCTCCATAGCATTCAAACCAAATTTTGTTGTATCCGAAAGCTTGCTAAAACTTTCTGCATTCTCACTTTCAACTAAATTAAATAATGCAGTACGATTCGCTGTATTTAAATCATTTGGATAATACACCGTCATACGACTAAAGAACCCTAAATTTCTCTCAAGCTCTTCAGCCCCAGTATTCATTTCATGTAAATGTGCCGTTTCACAAACCACATTACCCTTACACGCTATGAGTTGCTGACGATTCTCTTCACTAATCCCTTTATATTTCTCTAAAATCGGTTTAGTATCACGGCCCTCTTTTTGCGCTTTGCTCAGTTCTCGAATGAAGTTCTGAACATCTGCAATACTTAGATAATTATTCTCTACCGCCCTTTTAGCCGTCTCTGCCCCAGAGGTTGCAGTAAGGAAACTACCCCCTTGTTCTGCTGTGGTGCCATTCGCCTTCGCCGTCAATGCCGCAGCCAGCCCACCCGCCAGTTGACTTAACGTGCTAATGTTTTCCTTCTCATTTGCCGTTAATTCACTGACCGGTTTACCATAAGCTCTCGCGATGATTTCAGCGGTTGCCTCACCTGTTACCCCGGCAATTGCGCCTGTTAATGGGTCTTTGCCTGTCACTTGGAACTCCACCGCAGAAAGCAGGGCATGCGCCATGAGATTTGCAGCTTTGTCTTTTGCCGTGTCGCCTGCCGTCATCTCGTGGATTTTTTGATTGAGATAAGGCGAAGCCAGTGCGACAAGACTGCCTGCGGTATCGTTTTGTGCCGCCGCTTGTAATGCCGCCGTCACAGCTCGAATCGCCATCCCTTTTTCACTACCTATGCCGTAAGCATCATCAATCCCTTTTTGAATGACACTAATTTGTTTACCGATTTCTTGCGCTTGCGTACTCTCTTTGCCGTATTTTTCTTCCGCTTTAAATTTTTCAAGACTCAGTTTATTAATCTTCTCACGCTCATTATACGTGGCAATGCTTATCGCGTTGTTCGTGATGTCGCCTATCACTTTCGCCATTTCTTGGCGTTCTTGCACTTTTTGTAAATCTTGCTTTTCAACTCGTTGATTCGCATTCTTCGTATCCCGTGAAAGTGCGGTCAGATTTTCCGGTGTTTCGGTCTCTATCTGAATGTTGCCACTAATAGCTGATTTGGTGGTGCTTCGCTCTCTTTCATTCGTGTTACCTAATAAGCTCAACGCACTGCTAAGCGCCTGCATCGGGTTAATGCCTCCCGTGCCCGCACTGATGCTCGCACTTTCCGTTTTAATCTCACTGCGGTTTTCAATATCGGTATGTGTGAGCGATTTTGTTTTAAAGCGGTTTTTACTTTCATCAGCATCACTTTCGATGATGGCGGCGTTCAGTTGAGCATGGTTGTGGATGTTGGCATCCATGCCATCCTCTCCGACACGAATCCCGGCTTGTTCATTGACTTGCGCATAATCCACTTTTGCCTTGTTGTATGACGCACTCACCGATGCCCCACCGCCCGAACCATACGCCACCGAACCGCTTGCACTCGCACTCGTTTGTTTCGATTCGTATTTTTCCGTATCTTGACGGCTCGTTATTGTCAGATTTTGAATATCCGCTTCCCAACGTTTTGCTTTAAGATTCGCCGCATCAAGGGTTAAGTCGCCTTCTTCACTGTTCGTGATGATTTTATCTGCCGTCAGATGGCTGTTTTGCCAACGCTCGCTATCTGAGTTCGACTTGCCCTTCGCCACATTCACCGAACCTTCTATACCCAATCCGTAACTATTACCGTTGGTACCCACAAAAACACCGACACTACCGCCGGACGATTTATTCTCCGTACGCTGATGCTCTTCGTCTTTCACCCCTTTGATGTCAATCCCCTGTTTACCGGAAAGCGCCATTAGCTTGGCATTCGCATCCACGCCTTCAAAAACCACTTTTTCACCACGGGCTTTAATATCTAGTATTCCTGTATTGATAGTTGATTTCTGATGTTGAATACTTTGGCTTTCACTGGTTTGCGTTTGTTTTTGGCTACCATAACCAATACTAATTTTGACACTCGGGCTGGACGTGGTTCCGTTTTGTTGCATATTCCCTGCCCGCAATGCATCTAACGTCTCTGCTACCTTACCGACATTTTGTGCCGCCATTGCAACTTCCTCTGCCGCTTTTATGCCATAAAGCGCTTTGAGTTTTGGATTACTGACTTGTTGTGCGCGTTTTACACTGTGATAGACAGCTTGCGCCATGTCGGTTACCGGTGTACTTACCGCCAAATTTACGCCGGATTGTTTATACTCATGACGCTCATTAGAATGGATAATATCTTTCCCCGCCTCAACCTTCACGCTCGCGCCTTCAACATCTATACGATTCGCTTTCGGTGTTATCATGTCCGTGCCCATCACTTGAGCATGATTGCCGGCACTGATTTTTACATTGCCATCCATTGCCCCCAAGGTGCTTCGCGCATCCGATTGCGTCCAACCTTCCGATTCAACATGATGTTTTTCCGATTTCGAACCAAAGGTGATGCCTCCGCCACTCGTAAACACACCCGACGTCTTCTTCGTTTGTTGATGCACTTCTTTGAATCGATTGGTGTCCGCAGCTAGAACAACATCCTCTCCCGCTTGAATGCTTAGGTTTTTATCGGCAATACCCTGCAGTCCTTTGGCTTTCACATCTTTGCCTGCACTTAACAAAATGTCTTTTCCACTAAGTTGAGTGCCTACATGACTGTCTAATTGTGCTTTGTCTAAGCTTGTTTTTGTGGTCTTCGCCAAACTGCCGCTTTTCGTTTGATGGAACTCCTCAAAATCAGAGCTTTCTTTTGCTCCATTCAAAACCAAATCATTTTCTGCAATCGCGGTGAGTTTTTCGGCACTTTCAAGTCGGGCACCTTCCGACAAGAGGTCTTTCGCCGCAACTGTGACATTCCCCTTGCCTTTGATATGGCTCACCACTGCCTTTTCTATTTTCTCGTGGCGAGAGTCATTGCCTCCCCCCATCTTTTCATCATATCCCACCGAAAGTGCGGTCAGATTTAAAGCCGTTTTAGCTTGAACCAGCGTGCTGCCTTTACCTTCATTGATAATATCTGCGCCCTGTGCCTCCAATTTATTGGAGGAAAGATGTAATGTACCGTCTTCCCCCTTCACATGGAACAATGCTTTACGTGCAAGCGTGGTTTGCTCGCGTTGAAAACCGGATAACGCGATTTCATTTGTGGCTGTCGTACTTCTATGAGTTAAATTACCGCCTACATTTGCCACTAGTGTTTTTTCGGCTTCTACAGTACCGCCGATGTTGTCAAAATTGCCTTTTGTTTGAATACCGACTTGTTCACCTTGAATGACGCCTTCATTAAATAAGCTTTCCGCATTTAACAAAGCGAGTTTTCGTCCGACAATAGTTCCGCTGTTAACAACCTGATTACCGTGTAAATCAATCTCTTCCCCTGAAAGCAAACTTCCTTTTCCATTGATATCGCCCGGTTGAACCATGGCATATACACGTGGCGCCATGACGTTAACTTGTTTACCGCTTGGTAAAGTCACTGTTTTTTCTTCAAACCATACGATATCCGACGTTAGTTGTGCCACTTGAGCAGCCGACAATGCGACACCCGGCGTAAGATTGAATTTTTTTGCAAACGTAATACCGTTATCCATTAATGCCTTATATTGACTTTCCAAATCTTTGAATTCGCCTAAAAACATTTTACCGGTAAGTTGATTGATTTGGTCGCGCACTAAATGCTGCTCATAATAACCGTCACCAAGGCGTTTAAGGACATTTTGCGGATCGCTACGCAATGCGCTGAACATATAGTCACTGTTAAGCCATTTTTTGCGATCAGTAAATGCCGGATCTGTTTCGATTAATGCGCCCTCTGTTTCCGGATTGAGTCGGTATAACGAAGAACTTGGCAATAACACCTCATTCGCTTTTGTCATTAAGGCTTGGCTTTGGGACGGAAGGGTGGACGAATTATTTCGATAATCCACCTGTTCCTTACTTTGTGCCACCCCCATTTTAAATTCTGTCGTCACATGGTTGTTATAAGCATTGACTGCCCCCCAATCCCGCTGAAAATAGCGTTTAACCCCGCCACGCCAGCGATCTGCCGTCCATTGTGATGTGCCGTATTCATTTAATACGTGATAGCCGGTTTCATCTTCATTGCGTACATCACCATTTAAGCTTAAACGTCCGCCGGATATCATCTGGCTTCGATCATTGAGTACTTGTGCACCATTGATAACAATATCTCCGCCAGCCAAAATTTGACCTGGTAACGTGGTTTTTACGACGCTTTCATCAATGACTCGTTGATTAAGTTTGGTTATCCAAAAATGGCTAAAGGTTTTACCCAATAAACGTTGATTATGTTCGGCAATTTTACTTTGCAAAGCATTAAACGCCTGTTCATTGGCATCAATCCAACTTTTAAATGGTGCAATTGCCTGCTGATAATCATTTAAACGTGTTTCATAAGTTGCTTTTTCTTTTTCATAATTGGCTAACGCAATGTTGTAATCAGCAACAGCTTTCTCATAATCCGCCAAACGGGCAGCATAGCTTTCTGCTTTTTCTCTTCTGTTTTTTCTTGGTTTTTCGATCTCTGTTGGTTTGATCGGTTCTTCAGGCATTTCAATATCCGCTAAACCTGCCGGCATCTCAGTTGGTGCTTGAATACCGAAATAAGCCCATGCCGGGTTCTGTGGCCCATATACGGACTCCGGTTTTAAGCGGCAACTGGCTTCATTGGTATAATCTTGACACTGATATTCGTTAACTGTCGGTAATAGCCGATCTGCACGAATTTCCTCTCCTTCTTCTAACGCCTTTGCTCCGTCTTGACGAAATGCCAATTTCCCTGCACGACTAAATGGAATCCATTTTAATAAAGCGTAATCAATCCGCTCTTCAGTTTTATAGCCTTGCGGAATGACATAGCTCTCTGAAATCGGCTCATCTGATTGGTTTTCAATTTCTGCACGAAAATGTAGATTTCGATTAACTACATCAGCGACATTTAAGCGAATTGCCCCAGACGAAGATTCAATTGTGCCACTTTCATTTAATAATTGAGCCGCTTGCCCCTCCGCTTGATATTGATCATTAAGCGCGCCGGCAATCGTCACGCCCTTCTCACCATATAATGTCGAGGCACCTTGTTGACTTGCTACGTAATTTGCTGTCTTGTTGTGGATTTTTTGTGCCCCTAAGGTGAGTGTATCCCGTGCAGCAATAATCCCATCTTGACGGATACCATCTGCGTTTAGCTCATCTTCATTGATAATCGTCGTTGCGCCAATAGCAATTCGGTTACCATAAATACGTCCGGAGCCGGTATTTTGCACTGTATCCGCTTTAATAATTAAATCCGGCTCACGCTGTTCTTGTTCTCCACGGCTTTGAATTAATCCTCGATTGTTTACGGTCTTTTTAGTATTAATACGCACTGCCTGGCTTTGAATTTCCCCTTGAGATGTTTGTGTCAAAGCTTTTGCAGATAGGCTAACTTCTTGTTTTCCTCCAATGACACCTGATTGTGAAATTTCATGCTGACTTTCAATTTTTGCCTTGCCTTGATGAGATAAAAGATGTCCACCTTTTTGATTATCGATGCTTTGTTGAGCGCGAACATGAAGATCCTGTTGAGCTTGAATGTGCCCGCTATTCACAATTCGTCCTTGACTATCAATGTTCACCTCACCGGCAGAGGCACCGATGTGGCCGGCGTTGCGTACACCGAGGCCTTGGCCGTTATCCACCAAATGAATTTTCTCGGCATACATGCCGCCCAATTGGCTCACATCCACGCTGTAAGCTTGTGGGTTTTCTAAAGTGCGGTCGCTTTCCACAGTGTTTTTATCGCCTACATAAACCACCGAATCATTCGTGCGGTCAACTTTGTTTTTACCAGTGGTGACTTTAATGGCTTTTTTCGACCACACACCGCCATCAATTTGCGCTTTTTCTGCAATGATATCGGTGTAATCCGCCTGGCGGTTATCCATGCCCTTGCCGGCCACCTTAACTTTGCCGCCGTTGACCTCATAGCCTTTGAGCTCACCATTTTCTAATTGAGCTTTTCCCGTAGTCATGGTGGCGCGTCCTGCGTTAATGACACCACAACCATCGCAATGGATACCACTCGGGTTCGCAATCACAACATCGGCCTTTTGTCCGGCCACTTCTACATAGCCCTTTAACCGACTCGGAGCAGATGAATTGACTTCATTTAAAATCACCTTCGCTTCACCTGCGGCTAAATTGGGGTTGCCTTGTACCCAACCGGCCGTTTGGGTTTGTACTGCCTTACGAGCGTTGTTTAATACGGCGCCTTTTTCCGCCACATCAAATTGCGAGTATTGGTTACGCGACACGCCGCCTGCACTTGGTGTTTGAATATTGACTTGTGGCAAGCCATTCGCCGTCTGTAACACCGTTGGTTGTTGATTGCCCGGTGCTGATTTGTCTGCGCGAATCGCCATATCCGCATTTGCCAACGCAGCAGGAGAAACGAAAACGAACCCCAACGCTAACATAATGCTGAAATGAACCGGTGTGAGAGTGCCGAATAAAGTAGAAAGTGCGGTGGCTTTTAACGTTGTTTTTATCTCTGCACTTTCAATATTTTCGCTCGTGGCTTTGCCTTTTGATTTGGCAAGTTCCGATACAACCACAAGTTGATTTAATACTTGGCTGAAAATAACTTTGTAATGTTTTTTATTCATGATGTTTCCTTAATAATAAAATCTGCTTATTTTAAAAAATACTTAAAAACGATAGCTGAGGTTAAACCCTGTTGTTACATGACTTGTTCTGAAACCTTGCGGTTTTCGAATTGGTGTGCCAACAAAATATTCATAATTTAGTCCCCAAAGATTACCGCGCATCCCCAATGCACCACCGGTTAAACTATTGCCTACTTGTAATTCCTCATTGCTTGAACGGACAACACCTCGGTCGAGTCCGAGATAAATCTCATGTCCTTTGTTCATCACATTCCATGCCAGTTCGTTGCGCCAAAGCCAACCGCGCTCTCCGGAAAGAGTAAGTTCACCGTCAAATCCACGTACCGTATAGCGACCGCCAATGCTGAATTTGTCTTGTTGCACGAGCGGTGATTTATTCCATTGCGCTTGCCAATAGGTATTAAAGCGCCAAGGTTGTTTTCCAATGTTGAACGGATAACTAAAATCAAGAGAGGCGGTCAAAATCCGCATTCTTGAGGTGCCTTCATTAAATCGTTCTTCCGGTGCACGAAGGGCATTATTCGCACCGGTCCCCCGTTTGTAATTAGCGGAAATAGAAAATGTCGCTACGCCTACATAGTGTGTGTGCGTAAGACCTAGCTCCCATCCGGCTGTACGACGACGTTGAACCTCAACTTCCGTATCATTGATATAGTTGTGGGACTTTTTCGTCCATAAGGCAATATTCGTGTAAGTTTTATGTTGTGCGCCACGGCTCAGTAGACGACTTAAATTGAGTTTCATTTGTTTACTTTCGCCGGAATACTCATAAGACTCAAAAGCACCCGCAACGGTTTGATGATAGGTATAGCGAGAACCGGAAAGCGTCAGCAAATAGTTTTTCCACGGAATGGAATAATACAAGCTTAGATTATGACTGCCATAATCTCCCTCAGCCGCATCACTATGTCGTTTAAAACTGCGCGTACCGCTAATATAAAACATGTCATTTAAGCGAAGCGGGTTATCCCAAGAAAAAGTGGCGGCTCCCTGTAAACGTCCTGTCGATTTGGAACCCGAATCATCCAATCCTAACGTTAAATGAAATGGAATGCGGTGTTTATATGCCACCACAATATCTGTCTCACCCAAAGCCTCTCCGGGCTGAAGCTCAATATTAGCGTCAGCACTTGGTACTCTCTTAAGGTTTTCTAGGCCTTGCTCAATTTCCCGCACATTCAATAAATCCCCAACAGCCATAGGCATAGCAAACCAAAGCATACTTCTTGTTGCAAAAGGAACAGCACTTTGGTCTTGTAATTGGATATGCCCCACTTTTCCCGGAATCACCGTTAATCTAAGCACGCCTGTACGTAAATCTTGCGGTTCCGCAACCACTCTTGTAGTCACATACCCCTGCTCAATCAAATAATTTTGAATTCGACGTAATAAGACGTTAATTCCTTGAGCCCCAACACAGGTCGGTAACGCAAAATCTCCCTCTGAATAGACCGCACTTTTTGCCCAGGAAAATGAGCTAGGAGAAAAAGAGGTAGATTCTGAAACGGTGTGTTGATAATCGGTAAGAACAAGCTGATGAATAGGAAAACAGAGTTCTTCATTTTTTGGAAATCCAAGTGCATGTACCTTTTCACTTTCCAAGCGAACTGTCGGGGCTTTTACTTGTTGGGATTGAATCTCAGCATTTAAAATATTTTGTTGCTGTTGTTGGCGTGTATCGACTGCCTGCTGTGTGGAATCCTGTATTGAACTAGGTTCAGCAAACGCAGGTAACATAGCGGTAGAAAGACTAAAAGCAGCGAAATAGGTAAATCTCATGTTTTATTGGTTCCATATGTAATGAATAAAAATACTATTCCTTCTAAACCCCAATCACTATTGGCATTAACAGTTAAAAAAGTGCGGTCGAAATTCGACACGAAAAACGACCGCACTTTTTAATAGGTAATAAGGTTAGAAACCTTCTTTCAAGCTCACCGTTAAGTTAAACACCAAATGTTCCGGATGGCTGTCTTTACTGTCAGCACAGAAATAGCCTTCACGTTCAAATTGGTAGCCTTTTTCTGCTTCCGCATTGCCAAGGCTTTGTTCGACGAAACCGTGTTTCACCACTAAGGACGTTGGGTTTAGCACGCTTTCGATGTTTTCTTCTGCGCCCGGGTTTGGCACGGTGAAAAGGCGTTCGTATAAACGGAATTCTGCCGGGTGGTTGTGTGTGGCGGAAACCCAGTGGATTACGCCTTTCACTTTGCGGCCATCTGCCGGGTTTTTACCTAAGGTTTCCGGATCATAGGTACAGAAAATGGTGGTGATTTCACCGTTGGCATCTTTTTCCACACGCTCGGCTTTAATCACATAAGCATTACGCAAACGCACTTCTTTGCCTAACACTAAGCGTTTATATTGTTTGTTGGCTTCTTCACGGAAATCTGCACGATCAATGTAAATTTCTTTGCTGAACGGCAATTGGCGTTCGCCTAATTCCGGACGATTCGGGTGATTCGGCGCAGTCAACATTTCTTCGCCTTCAAAATTTTCAATCACCACACGAACAGGATCGATAACTGCCATGGCACGTGGCGCATTTTGGTTTAAATCATCACGAATGCAAGATTCTAATGCACTGTATTCCACCACGTTGTCTTGTTTGGTCACGCCAATACGACGACAGAATTCACGCAATGACGCCGGCGTATAACCGCGACGACGTAAACCTGAAATGGTCGGCATACGCGGATCGTTCCAGCCATCTACAATGCCTTCATTGACTAATTTCAACAATTTACGTTTAGAGGTGAGCGTGCCTTCTAAATTTAAACGGGAGAATTCATATTGGTGCGGCAATGGGCGCTCAATGCTGATATTTTCCAATACCCAGTCGTATAAACGGCGGTTGTCTTGGAATTCGAGAGTACATAATGAATGTGTAATGCGCTCGATGGCATCGGAAATACAGTGGGTAAAATCGTACATTGGATAAATGCACCATTTGTCACCGGTTTGGTGGTGGCTGGCAAATTTAATACGATAAATGACCGGGTCGCGCATCACCATAAACGGCGACGCCATGTCGATTTTCGCACGCAAACTCAGTGTGCCTTCTGCAAATTCACCGTTTTTCATTCGCTCGAATAACGCGAGGTTTTCTTCTACGCTACGATCACGATACGGGCTGTTTTTCCCCGGCTCGGTTAACGTGCCGCGATATTCGCGCATTTCTTCCGGTGAAAGTTCGTCCACATACGCCAATCCTTTTTTGATCAACTCAATGGCATAACCATAAAGTGCATCAAAATAATCGGAAGCATAACGCGGCTCACCTTCCCATTTGAAACCTAACCATTCCACATCGGCTTTGATGGAATCTACATATTCCACATCTTCTTTCACCGGATTGGTATCGTCAAAACGAAGGTTACATAACCCGTTATATTCTTTTGCTAAACCGAAGTTTAAACAGATAGATTTGGCATGACCGATGTGCAAATAGCCGTTCGGCTCAGGTGGGAAACGGGTGTGAACGCATTGGTGTTTACCGGACGCTAAATCTTCATCAATAATTTGGGTAATAAAATTGTGCGGACGGGCATTTTCCGTCGTTTCTAAGATAGTTTCTGTACTCATAATTTTCTCAATTAAAACGCATAAAAAAATAACCGCACTATTCTACACATTTTTCCTTGAAAGCTGAAATTTATCTAAGGAATCGCAGTGTTATTTGTTTCAGCACAAGGCAAAATCTTGCGTGGACTTTTGAAATTTCTCGTGCAAAAAATTTAATTTCCCATTAAAATGCGTCACTAAATGAACGTTCATTCATTAATAATTAAGATTTCCTTAATCTTTCTCCTGTATTCTATTTTCACTGTTTCCTTAACCCTTGAGAAAATATGACAAAAAAACATTGGATAATGGCCGCACTGGCTGCAGCGGTGGTCACCGGCGGTTATTTTTTTATGGGCGATTCCACGCCTAAAACCACCTATTTAACGGAAACCGTGCAACGTGGCGACATTGAAAAAAATGTGGTCGCAACAGGCTCAATTGAAAGTGTCAACACCGTTGATGTGGGCGCGCAGGTTTCCGGTAAAGTCACCAAACTCTATGTGGCTTTAGGTCAGCAAGTGAAAAAAGGCGATTTGATTGCGGAGATTGATTCCACCACGCAAATCAACACGCTAAACACTCGAAAAGCGGCGCTTGCAAGCGACCAAGCCCAGTTTGTCGCGCGTAAAACCGCCTATGATGTGGCGCTTTCTAATTACCATCGTTTAACCAAATTGTATGCGCAAAAAGGCACGTCCTTGGACAGCTTAAACAGTGCAAAAGCGACCTTAGATAACGCCAAAGCGGAAATGAATGTGGTGCAGGAAAACATCAAACAAGCAGAAATTGAAGTGAATACGGCGGAAACCAATGTAGGCTACACCAAAATCACCTCGCCGATTGACGGCACAGTGATTGCCACACCGGTTTCTGAAGGCCAAACGGTAAACTCCAATCAAACCACGCCGACCATCGTCAAAGTGGCGGATTTAAGCAAAATGCGCATTAAACCAGAAATTTCCGAAGGCGATATTACGAAAGTGAAAGCCGGACAAGAGGTGACCTTTAGTATTTTATCCGACAGCAAAACCCTTTATCACGCCAAAATTGAATCCGTTGATCCGGCGACAACGACGATTAGCAATAGCTCCACGTCCAGCACCACAACTTCAACGTCAAGCACCAGTAACAGCGCAGTTTATTACTACGCCAACATTATCGTAGAAAATCCCAACCGGATTTTGCGCATCGGCATGACCACGGAAAACAACATCAAAATTGCCAACGTGCAAAACGTGCTTTCCGTGCCGAATATGGCAATTCAAACGCAAAACGGTAAAACCTTTGTGAAGGTATTAAACAGCAACAACCAACCGGAACAGCGCGAAGTAGAAATCGGCGTACAAAACGATTACCAAACAGAAATTAAATCCGGCGTTGCTGAAGGCGAAAAAGTCATTGTGTCACAAGTGGCTGCCGGCGAAGCCGTCGGCAATATGCGCGGACCACGAATTTTCTAAAGTGCGGTGGAAATTTCCAATGAATATTATTGAAATGAAAAACATCAACCGCTACTTTGGCGCCGGCGAAAATCGTGTTCATATTCTTAAAGACATTTCATTAAATATCGAAAAAGGCGATTTCGTTGCCATTATCGGGCAATCGGGTTCGGGCAAATCCACGTTGATGAACATTATTGGTTGTTTGGATACAGCGACCAGCGGTTCGTACAAAATCGATGAGAAAGAAACCATCGAATTAACCGCCGATCAGCTCTCCGATTTACGCAGTCAAAAATTCGGTTTTATTTTCCAACGTTACAATTTATTGAGCAGCCTTACTGCAGCAGAAAATGTGGCATTACCGGCAATTTATGCGGGCATGCCCCACAATCAACGTTTGGAACGCGCCAAACAATTATTGGAAAAACTGGGGTTAAGCGATAAATGGCAGAATAAACCTAATCAACTCTCCGGTGGGCAACAACAACGGGTGAGTATCGCCCGCGCCCTAATGAACGGGGGAGAAATCATTTTAGCCGATGAACCCACCGGTGCGTTGGATTCGCAAAGTGGCGAAAATGTGATGGAAATCCTGCGTCAACTGCACCAAGAAGGGCATACCATTATTATGGTTACCCACGATAAACACATCGCCGCCAACGCCAATCGGATGATTGAAATCAAAGACGGCGAAATTATCAGTGACACGCAAACCCAGCCGGTGAAAAGTGCGGTCAAAAATTCAGGTGTTTTTAAAGGACGTTTCGGCTTCAGCAAAGATCAGCTGATGGAAGCCTTTCGGATGTCTGTCAGTGCCATTGTGGCACATAAAATGCGCTCTTTGCTCACCATGCTTGGCATCATTATTGGGATCACTTCCGTGGTGTCCGTGGTGGCATTGGGCAATGGCTCGCAACAAAAAATTTTGGAAAATATTCGCGGCATCGGCACAAACACCATCACCATTTTTAACGGCACCGGCTTTGGTGATCGCCGTGCGGAACAAATGCAGAATCTTACAGTTAACGATGCCAACACATTAAGCCAACAAACCTATGTGCAAAGCGTTACGCCGAATAGCGCGTCAAGCGGCACATTGATTTATGGGAATAAAGCATTTTCGACGACGTCCTTAAAAGGTGTGAGCGAAGAATCTTTTGATGTGGAAGGTTTAAAATTAAAACAAGGTCGCCTGTTATCAGCGCAAGATGTGGCAGAAAACGCCCAAGTGGCGTTAATTGATGAAAGTGCCAAAAAAGCCATTTTCCCCAATGAAGATCCACTCGGCAAAGTGGTGATGTTTAACAAACGTCCGTTGCGTATTATCGGTGTCGTGTCCGACCGACAAATGGGTGGTGCGAGCAGTTCACTGAATCTTTATGCGCCCTACACCACCGTCATGAACCGCATTTCAGGCAGCAAAAAAATCGGTTCGATTACGGTCAAAGTCGCAGAAGATGTGAACACAACTGCAGCAGAAAAAGGCATTACGGAATTGCTGACGCTACGCCACGGCAAAAAAGACTTTTTCATCATGAACAGCGACACCATTAAACAAACTATCGAAAGCACCACCGGTACGATGAAGTTGCTTATCTCCTCTATTGCCTTTATTTCCTTAATCGTCGGCGGGATTGGCGTGATGAACATTATGTTGGTGTCAGTGACCGAACGCACCAAAGAAATCGGCGTTCGCATGGCAATCGGCGCAAGACAATCCAACATCCTGCAACAATTTTTAATTGAAGCCGTGTTGATTTGTTTAATTGGTGGTGTCACCGGGATTCTATTGTCAGGCGCCATTGGCTTGCTGTTTAACACCTTTATGACCGATTTCACCATGGCATTTTCCGGCGGTTCGATTATTGCCGCCGTCGCCTTTTCCAGCTTAATCGGCGTAGTGTTCGGCTACACCCCGGCAAAACGTGCTGCACAGTTAGATCCGATTACGGCATTAGCCCGTGAATAGATTTTGTAAAACCTAAAAATGCGGTTAAAATCGATCGCACTTTTGAGGCATACGATAGCCCCCTTGAACCTTAAAGAAGGATAAAAAATGTTAAAAATGAAAAAATTAACCCTTGCAGTGGTGATGGCAACAACCCTCGCCGGCTGTGCCAATATTGGCGATTCTTATCAAGCCAGCCTCGATAATTACAAACAATATGAAGAGATCACCAAGCAATACAACATTAAAGACAACTGGTGGGCGCTTTATAACGATGCACAACTCAACCGAGTGGTCGAACAAGCCCTTGCAAATAATAAAGATCTAGCCAAAGCGGCAGTTTCCGTGAACCGTGCGCTGTATAGCGCCAACCTTGCTGGAGCAAACTTGATTCCAGCCTTTAGCGGTACAGCAAAATCCTCTGCCCAAAAAGACATTAATCGTGGTGGCAATTCAGCAATCACACACACCGGCGCGTTAAATGTGTCTTATACGTTGGATTTATGGCGTCGTTTAGCCGACGTGGCCGATGCGGCAGAATGGTCACATAAAGCCACCATTGAAGACATGGAATCTACCCGTCTTTCTTTAATCAACTCGGTGGTGACAACCTACTACCAAATTGCCTATTTAAACGATGCCATTAGCACCACTCAAGAAAGCATCAAATATTACACCGACATCAGCAACATCATGAAAAATCGCTTGGCACAAGGTGTCGCAGACAGTGCTAGCGTAGATCAGGCTCAACAAGCGGTATTAACGGCGCGTAATAATTTAATTACTTTACAAACCAACCGTAAAAACGCAGAAAAAACCTTACGCAATTTGCTGAACTTAAAACCGGATGACACATTAAACATCAACTTCCCGCATATTTTGAGCGTGAAAACTGTGGGCGTGAATTTAAACGTGCCGGTTTCTGTAATCGCCAACCGTCCTGATGTGAAAGGCTATCAAGCCCGTTTAAGCAGTGCATTTAAAAACGCCAAAGCCACTGAAAAAAGCTGGTTCCCGGAAATTACCTTGGGTGGCAGCTTAAGCCGTAACGCCACTAATCAAACCGGCGCGACCACATTCTCCTCTATTGGCGCCGGTAACGTTGGTATTACACTACCGTTCTTAAATTGGAACACCGTTAAATGGAACGTGAAAATCTCTGAAGCAGATTACGAAACAGCCCGTTTAAACTATGAAAAAAGTATCACCACCGCGTTAAATGACGTAGATACCAACTACTACGCATTCACTCAAGCGCAAAGCCACTTTAGCAACGTGCAACAAACGTACAATTACAACCAACGCATTACACAATATTACCGTAACCGCTATAACGCAGGCGTGTCTGAATTGCGCGAATGGTTGACGGCAGCCAATACGGAAAAAGCCTCCCAGCTTTCCATTTTGCAAGCCAAATTCAACGTGATTCAGGCAGAAAATGCCGTTTACAGCTCCATGGCAGGTTACTACTCTCGTTAAACAAAAATGCGGTGAAAAATCACCGCACTTTCTCTAAAAAAGCAAAAACGGTGCTTAATTAACAAAGCGCCGTTTTTTTATGAAGCTCACTACGCACAAATCAAGTGCGGTGATTTTCTAGCGTATTTTTATGCTTTCTTCAAAAACTCTGATTTCAACATAATTTTGCCGCAATCCACGTTGTGGTCGCCACGAGCAAGGCGGATGCCTTTAAATTTTGTGCCTTTCTTTAACACTTCGGAAGAGCCTTTAAGTTTTAAATCTTTGATGAGTAGCACGTCATCGCCATCAGCCAGCAAATTGCCGTTGCTGTCTTTGACAATAAGCGCATCATCGTCATGCTCTTCGACTTCGTTGCCGGTCCATTCATGGCCACAATCCGGGCAAACAAATTGGATAGAATCGTGATAGGTGTTTTCGCCTTTGCAAGATGGACAAATTGGATATTCCATGGATTTCCTCGTTTTCAATGTCATTTCAAAGTGCGCTATTGTAGCGGAAAATCAACTGTTTTTGGGGAATAAATTATGCTTTCGTTTTCCCTTGGCCGCGCAGCCTTGCCAATAAACTAACAGAAACAATGATCACGAGAGAGCCGATCCAAAAATGCACTGTCGGCACATTCTGCCAAAACAGCCAGTCACAGATGCTGGAAAAAATCACACCGGTAAACGCAAAAGGCGTGATGACATTTGCCGGTGCGTATTTAAACGCACGCGTCAGCAAAAGTTGGAAAATTAAGCCGAATCCGCCCACCAATAAAAGCATAAATAAGCCATGCGCTGTCGGGAGCGTCCATTGCGCCATAAAAAATAACGGTAATAA
The DNA here is from genome assembly GCF_018128305.1 of Aggregatibacter sp. oral taxon 513. Taxonomy (NCBI): domain Bacteria; kingdom Pseudomonadati; phylum Pseudomonadota; class Gammaproteobacteria; order Pasteurellales; family Pasteurellaceae; genus Aggregatibacter; species Aggregatibacter sp. oral taxon 513. The sequence goes on along the minus strand of NZ_CP072381.1, from coordinate 896,823 downwards.
AATCGCCCCAAGTAAATGGAAATAGAAAACGATATTTTTCGGCGAATTATGCTTATTTAATTCCTGCAAACTGATAAATGCCATGGCAGCTAAAGTCGCCCCGCCCAATGCCACAAAAATATAATAGGGCTCCACCTCGCCGTGGTGATCGGTGAGCAAAATAATCGCTACACCAATAAATCCCAGCACACTGCAGGCAATAACTTTCAGCGGGGTGCGAGTACGCAAAAGAAAGAGCAACACCGGCACGAATAACGCAGAGGTATTCAATAGCAAAATAGAAATGGAAAGCGGCAAATATTTGATGGCATAAAAAGTACATAACATACTGCCGATGCCGGCAAGGTTGCGAATCACCAAAAACGGCCATTGGCGCATTTCGACTCGGAAATCGCCATCGCGAATCATAAAAGGTAACAAGAAAACAAAACCAATCAGAAAGCGAGAAAACAAAATTTCACTTGCCGGTAATTCGTCCGAGGCATATTTTACGAACACGCCCATCAAGGCAATGCTGATATAGGCAAGCACCATACAAACAATGGCTTTGTGGTATGAACTGGTTATGATCTTATTCGGCATTGGTAACGTTCCTTGATTCGCAGCGCCCAAAGTGCGGTCAATTCTTAAGGTGTTTTTTCATTTTCACCATGAAGATATTTTTCAATGTCCCGCCAAAAACGTTGAAAAATTTCACCGCACTTTTCGCTCTTATTAAGAGGTGTTCCCTTAATTTGAACCTTCAAACCCGAATAGTCAAATGATAATTGGTAGGCGTGTAAATAAGTACGATCAGCCTCATCTCCACCATACAATTCATCCCCTAAAATCGGACTACCTAAACTTTTCATTGCGACACGCAGTTGGTGGGTTTTACCGGTTTTTGGTTGCAAGATAAATAAACGCAAATTAGGGACCAAACTGTGTGAAACAAAATCTGTCACGGCTGGATTTTCTTTGCTTTGGCAAAGTTTCCACGCGCCTCTTCTGGCCTTTTGCATATCTCCACTGATTCTACCCTGTTTTTTCTTCGGTTTATGCGTTGCTAATGCAATGTATGTTTTCTGAATTTGATGTTGCGCGAATTTCTGCGACAACGTCACAGCTGCACGTTCGTTTAAGGCGAGAATCAATAAGCCTGAAGTAACTTTGTCCAGCCGATGCACCAGCCAAACCTTCGGTATACCAAGTTGCTGCGCCACTAATTGAGTTAACCCCACATCCGCGTCATCTTTATGTACGCTAATGCCATTAGGCTTATTGATCACAATAAAATCAGGGTGTCGAAATACAATTTGGAATGTCATAGGGAAATACTAGAGGAAAATGATGGCCGAAAGTATAGCACAATCAATGACCTTAGCTTTAGTGTTAAGGCTCACCGATAGGCGAAAATAGGGAAAAGTGCTATACTTTGCCACCTAACAGCATTTGAAGGTGACAACAGTGTACGAAGGGTTACTCATTATTTTAGTGCCGATGTTTATCGGTTACATGGTGAAAGTGAAAAATCATGCAATTTTGCAATCTTTCGGTCGCGTGACCATGATTTTGCTGTACATGATTCTCTTCACCATGGGTTTTTCACTCGGACAACTGGATGATTTAGCACAACAATTACCGCAAATCGGCGTTTATGCCCTCACCTTTATTTTGTTTATCCAAGGTCTAAATTTCATCGGCTTATTTCTTTACGACAAGCTCCATCCACAGCCACTAAAACACATTGCAGAAAAAATCCCCTCGCGTTGGCATATCATGTTGGATTCATTAAAATTATGCACGGTGGTGCTCATTGGTTTCGTGGTTGGTTGGCTGTTCAAAGGTCATTTTGCTTTGCCCCATGACGCCACCACTTATGTGCTGGTTGTCATGATTTTTTGTGTGGGCGTGCAATTGCGCAACAATGGCATTTCCATGCGAGCGGTATTTTTCAATAAACGCGGCTTAGAGATGGGCGTGATTTTCATGTTCACCTCATTACTTGGTGGCATTATCGCGGCTTTCATATTGTCAGTGCCGATGATACAAGGGTTAGCCGTGTCCTCCGGTTTTGGCTGGTATTCTTTGTCTAGCGTAACCCTCAGTAATGCTTGGGGGCCGATTTGGGGCAGTATTGCGTTTTTTAATGATTTATCGCGTGAATTGATTAGCTTATTTATTATCCCGCTATTCATGCAAAACTACCGTTCAACTGCGGTGGGTTTTCCGGGGGCAACCTCACTGGATGTCACCTTACCCATTATTCAAAAAGCCGGTGGCGTAGAAGTTTTACCGCTCGCCTTTAGTTTTGGGTTTATCACAAACATTACACCGCCGATTTTATTAATGCTTTTTACCTCGACACCTTTATAACGCGGTCATTTTTATGAATATCGAACAAATTATCGCCTACATTATTCCTGCACTTATCTGGGTTCTCACCATTGCCATTACCATTCGTTTGGTCATGAAAAAGCAATCTGTCGCCGCCATGCTATCTTGGTTGATGGTGATTTATGTGTTTCCTATCATCGGCATTGTGGCGTATTTGATCTTCGGGGAAATTAATCTCGGGAAGCGCCGCGCAACACTATTCAACCAGCTCAAACCCCAATTTATGGCGTGGTTCGACAGGCTATCGAAATGCGATAACTTGGTGAATACGAAAACCAATCTACTCTATCGTTCGATTTTCGACTTAGCCAAACAACGTCTTGGCATTCCTTGTGTTTTAGGAAACGAACTGCATATTCTGGACACTCCGGAAAACATCATGCGCAGCATCATTGAAGACATCGAACGCGCAGAAAAATCCATCAATATGGTGTTTTATATTTGGTCGCCTTCTGGTTTGGTGAACGACGTCAAAGAAGCCCTTATCGCAGCCTGTCAACGTGGGGTGAAAGTACGTATTTTATTGGATTCCGTGGGCAGTCGCCCGTTTTTAAAAAGTGCAGATTGTCGTGCTATGCAAGCCCAAGGAATTGAGATTGTTGAAACCTTACATGTGAATTTATTCCGCATGTTTTTCAGTCGAATCGATTTACGTCAACATCGCAAAATTATTGTGATCGATAACCAAATTGCTTACACCGGCAGTATGAACATGGTGGATCCGAAGTTCTTCAAAAAAGATAGCAATGTGGGCGAATGGATTGATGTCATGGTACGTATCAATGGCCCTGTGTCTGCCGTTCTCAACGGTTTGCATGCGTGGGACTGGGAAATTGAAACAGGACAATCCGTGCCATTAGATATTCCTGATTGCCCGTTATTACCTTTGGAACAAAACAATTCTCACGCAGTACAAATTCTTGCCACCGGCCCGAGTTTTCCAGATGATTTAATGGCGCAATCTCTCGCCATCGCAATTTTTTCTGCACGGAAAAGCATTGTTATCACCTCTCCTTACTTTGTGCCAAGCCATAATATTGCCGAAGCATTACGCACAGCCGCCCTACGAGGTGTGGATGTCTCTATCATTCTGCCAAAAGAAAATGATTCGATGATGGTACATTGGGCAAGCCGTACATTTTTTGATGATTTACTCGCCGCCGGTGTAAAAATTTATCATTTCAATAAAGGCTTACTGCACACCAAGAGCATGCTGATTGATAATAAATTGGCGTTGGTTGGCACTGTAAACATGGATATGCGCAGCTTTTTATTGAATTTTGAAGTGACCATGGTGGTGGAAGATGCGGCATTCGCGAACGAAATTTCCCTTTTGCATGAAAGCTACATCAAAAACGCTGAACTGCTGAACTACGACGAATGGGCAAATCGCTCCGTTTATCAACGCATTATCGAAAAACTGTTTTTCCTTTTCAGCCCGCTCTTATAAAAAAGTGCGGTCATTTTTTTCTGCGTTTTTATCTCAACAAGATTTAACAGGATAATTCATGAATAAACATCTCACGTTCTACTTAGTCCGCCACGGACGTACTCTTTGGAACGAGCAAGGATTATTACAAGGATTCGGCAACTCCGACTTAACCGAACAAGGTGTTAAAGGGGCAAAACAAACCGGTGAGGCATTACAACGCATTCCTTTTGTTGCTGCCTATTCCAGCTGTTTACAACGTACCATCGACACAGCGCAATATATTTTAGGCGAGCGCGATGTGCCGCTGTTTCAACATAAAGGGTTAAACGAGCAATATTTCGGGTCTTGGGAAGGTTTACCGGTGGAAGAATTGCGTTCTTTAGAAGAATTCAATCAAATGCTCAAAGATGCCGCAAATTATAAAGCGCAAAGCAATGGCGGAGAAACCTTTGAACAACTTGCCAAACGAGCAATGAAAGCGCTTCAGGACATTATTCAAGTACATGAACAAGGCAATATTTTGATTGTTTCACACGGACATACATTGCGTTTATTGCTTGCTTTACTTGCCGGAATAAGCTGGCAAGAACATCGTCATGAAGGCAAAAGCCAATCTCTGTTAAATTGTGCGATTAACATCGTGCACTATAAACAAAGCTATGCGACGGACGGAAAATTTATTATTGAAACCATAAATGAAGCGGGACATTTAAGTTAAAAAAAGCGCCAAGGGTTGTTCCTCGGCGCTTTTGTTTTTTGGTGAAGCTAACGTCTTTAGGCTTGGATTAATGTCAGAAACTCGCCCACAGTATGAAAAGAGCCAAATATCAGCACGGTATCATTTTCATTGGCAATTTCCACCGCACTTTTTACCCCTTCTGCGACGGAGTCGGCATAACTGCCTTGTGCATTCAAATGGTGTTGAGTTGCAATCTGTTGCAACGTCACAAACAATTCTTTACCCTGTTGACCGCGATAACCGCCTAATGTGACACAACGCCATTCGTCAACCAGTGGAAGTAACGGCGTCAACACGCCTGCCGCATCTTTATCTTTTAAAATACCGCAAACGGCAATCAGTTTTCCTTGCGATTGAGCTTTAAGTGCGGTCAGTTTTTCCGCTAAATAACGTGCTGCGTGCGGATTATGCCCTACATCAATAATCATACGCGGTAGCGCTTCCACTTCACGCTGAACCATTTGCGCGAAATGCGTTAAGCTTTCCGGTTTCATCGTTTGAAAACGCCCGGTGAGTTCCACCTCAAGCAAGGATTTTTTCATAGTTTCAAGAGAAATCTCAAACGGCAATTTTTGCACCGCCGCCAATGCAGTTGCGGCATTGGCTAACGGAATTTGGCAAAGCGGTAAATCCGCGAGCAAATTCCACCGCACTTTTTCGTCTTCACGCGTGGTTTGCCATGTCCAGCCTTGTTCTTGTTGACTAAAATGCCAATCAAGATGACGACAAAATAATTGGCAACCTAATGTTTCGGCATGCGCCAACATGGTTTGCGGAATGTTAGGTTCGCCGATAATCACCGGTTTATTGGCACGGAAAATACCTGCTTTTTCAAACCCGATTTGTTCGCGTGTAGAACCGAGGAAATCTGTATGATCAATGTCAATACTGGTAATAACCGCCATATCATTGTCCACGATATTCGTGGCATCCAAGCGACCACCCAGCCCCACTTCTAAAATCACCACATCCAATTTTGCTTGTTTAAACAGATGCAATGCCGACAAGGTGCTGAATTCAAAATACGTTAATGATTGCGTTTTGTTTTGCTCGATATAGACAAAAGATGCTGTATGCTCTGAATCATCCAACTCTTGGTTCTGAATACGAACACGTTCGTTATAACGTAACAAATGGGGAGAAGAATACACGCCGACACGATAGCCCGCATTTAATAAAATGGTTTCTAACAAACGACAAGTGGTACCTTTGCCATTTGTACCGCCCACGGTAATCACGAAAGGTGCCGGCGTAAGCAAACCCAATTCTTGAGCGACAGATTTAATACGTTCCAGCCCTAAATCAATCGCTTTAAAATGACTGTTTTCCAAATAAGAAAGCCACTCGTCGAGTGGCGAAGTGGCTTTTAAAATCGTATTCATATTTATTCTTCTGTGATTAATTCGCTTTCCACAAAAGGAGATGGCTTATTCATCAGTTTACTGACCAAACTCGCCAAGGTATTACGCATATCAGCACGTTTTACGATCATGTCGATTGCGCCTTTTTCCAATAAAAATTCACTGCGTTGGAAACCTTCCGGCAATTTTTCACGCACGGTTTGTTCAATAACACGCGGACCGGCAAACCCGATTAAGGCTTTTGGTTCAGCAATGTTGATATCGCCTAACATCGCGAAACTTGCAGAAACGCCACCTAAGGTTGGATCCGTTAATACGGAAATGAATGGTACGCCTTTTTCACGCATCTTAGCCAACACGGCACTGGTTTTTGCCATTTGCATCAGGGAGAACAAGGCTTCCTGCATACGTGCACCACCACTGGCAGAGAAACAGACAAACGGGCAATTTTCTTCAATGGCTTTTTCTGCGGCTTTGACAAATTTCGCCCCCACCACAGATCCCATGGAGCCGCCCATGAAGCTAAAGTTAGAGGCTGCCGCCACAATCGGCATATTGTATAACGTACCGTAGAATGCAATTAACGCATCTTTTTCGCCGGTATCTTTCTGAGCCGCGGTAATACGATCTTTATATTTCTTCAAGTCTTTGAATTTCAAGATATCTTTCGGTTCTAACTCTGCCGCTAATTCTTGTACGCTGTCTTGATCCAATAAGCCCAATAAACGCTCGCGCGCATCAATACGCATATGGTGTCCGCATTTTGGACAAACTTCCAAATGACGTTTTAATTCTTCACGATATAGCACCTGATCGCATGAGGTACATTTTGTCCACACGCCTTCAGGCACATTGGCTTTGCGGGAAGAAGACGAGGTATTTTTACTAAAAATTCTATCAATCCAGCTCATATTTAACCTTTTTCTCTTGATTAACAAAAAATTACGCGCTATTAGACCATAATTTTGAAAAATTTTATAGCAATTTATACTGATCTGATTAGTCATCAAGTGCGGTCATTTTTTCGGGTATTTTTATCTGATAAAAACGTTAGAAAAACTGACCGCACTTTGCTACGCTAGCGCAAAAACTCACATAGGAACATGTATGAAACCGTTATTATTGGCACTTTCTTGTGGCGTATTCTTTAATCTTGCCGAGGGGCATCAAGCAACTTCAATGGGCAATTTAAAACCGGCTATTCTCCCTAATGCACAGGAATATATGCTTCACAGCCAATTTACGAAAAAAGATTATCGCATTCAGGTGATGCCTGTTGGAGAAGTAAAGCATATCGGCTATTCCGTTCTCTACGTGTTAGACGGCGATGCCCTTTTCCCAGCGGCTGCCAGCATGGCGCAAAACATGATGGCGCGATCACAAGAAACCAATGCCGTACCATTTTTAATAGTCGGCATCGGCTACCCGAATACTCAACTTCTTAATGCGGCAGAACGCGCGCAAGATTATACGCCGCCGTCAGAACGTTACGACAATACCGGCGATAAAACCAATAAAAAATTTGGAGGTGCAGAAAATTTTTATCGCTTTATTCAGGAAGAACTCGCGCCGGATTTGCACCGCCGTTTTTCAATTAACACGGCTCAACAAAACATTTTCGGGCATTCTTATGGTGGTCTATTTAGTTTATATAGTTTGTTTAATCACCCGAATGGCTTCCGCAACTATCTTATCGCCAGCCCTTCAGTATGGTGGAATCAGCAACGGATTTTACAAGATTTACCTACATTTTCCGAACATCTGCAAAACATAAAAGAGAAAATTGGCGTGCGTTTTACCGTTGGGGAATATGAACAAAAATTGGCGCCTTATATGAAACAAGATCCCGAACGACAAAAGCAGTTAGATCAGCGCGCCATGGTGACGCAAGTAAAAAATTTAGCGGAAAAACTGAATGCGCTGCCTAATGACAAGCTATCCGTTGTGAGTAAAATTTATGATGAAGAAACCCATATGACCAGTGTCATGCCGGCTTTATTAGAGGGGTTGAAGTGGCTTTATTCTCGCTGTAAAGCACAACAAGATTGTGCACATTAACCCAAAGTGCGGTGTCTTTTTTAGTTGTTTTTTAGAAGAGATTATTCACCGGAAATACCCTAAATTCGCCCTAACAATAGCGATAAAAATCAAGTACAATACGGCAATTCTATTTTGCTGCAAAAAAGGATAAGACCATGGCGCGCAAAGCGGCTGAAAAAAACGAACCGGATTTTGAAAATACCTTAAAACGACTGGAAGAAATCGTCTCCCGTTTGGAAAATAACGACCTTTCTCTTGAAGAGGCATTAAAAGATTTTGAACAAGGCATCAAACTGGCTCAGTTAGGTCAAGAACGCTTACAGCAAGCGGAACAGCACATCCAAATTTTGTTACAAAAAAACGAAAGTGCCAAACTCAGCGATTATCAAGCGGAAGAATAACGGGGCGGCAATGTATCAGTTCTCAGAAGATTTACAGCAAGTTCAGCAGCGAATTAATCACTTTTTAACAGAACAATTTGCTCATCTTGATAGTGCGCCGGCGCCTTTAGCTGACGCCATGAAATATGGCTTGTTGTTGGGTGGAAAACGTATTCGCCCCTTTTTAGTTTACGCCACTGGCAGAATGCTTGGTGCCAACGATGCACAGCTCGATTACGCTGCTGCCGCCATTGAAGCCATTCATGCTTATTCATTGATTCACGATGATCTGCCGGCCATGGACGACGATGAATTGCGTCGCGGTCATAAAACCTGTCACATTGCGTTTGACGAAGCCACCGCGATTTTAGCTGGTGATGCATTACAAGCCTTTGCCTTTGAGATTTTAACGGATATTCCAACGCTATCGGCGGAACAAAAACTGGCACTCATTAAAACCTTAAGTGCCGCATCCGGAGTTAAAGGCATGTGTTTGGGACAAAGTTTGGATTTAATGTCAGAACAAAAAATAATTACTCTGCAAGAATTGGAACACATCCATCTAAATAAAACCGGTGCCTTGCTCACGGCAGCGCTCACGATGGGCTTTATTTGCTCTCCTCATTTTGCTGACAAGGCTTTAGCTCAACAACTGGAACGCTACGCTACAGATATTGGTTTGGCTTTCCAAGTGCAAGACGATATTTTAGACATTGAAGGCGACAGCGAAACCATCGGCAAAACGGTCGGCTCCGATTTGACGGCAGATAAAAGCACGTATCCGAAATTATTGGGGCTGGAAGGTGCCAAACAAAAAGCACAAGAACTTTACGAAATGGCATTAGCCGAACTCAAAGATTTACCTTTTGATACCACCGCACTTTATGCGTTGGCGGAATTTATCATTAAACGAAAAAGCTAATCTGCCCAAAGTGCGGTGGAAATTAGACCTGTTTTTAACGTAGTGATAGATAAATTTTAACGTTGGATTGATTACTCCTTATGCAAAACTACCCCCTTTTATCATTGATTAATTCGCCTGAAGATTTACGCTTGTTAAACAAAGAACAACTCCCTCAAGTGTGTCAAGAACTGCGCGAATACCTGTTGGAATCGGTGAGTCAAAGTAGCGGACATTTAGCGTCCGGTTTAGGCACGGTGGAACTTACCGTTGCACTGCATTATGTCTTTAAAACACCTTTCGATCAGTTAATTTGGGATGTGGGCCATCAAGCCTATCCTCATAAAATCTTAACCGGTCGTCGTGACCAAATGTCAACCATTCGACAAAAAGGCGGGTTACATCCCTTCCCTTGGCGTGGTGAAAGCGAATTTGACGTGTTAAGCGTAGGACACTCTTCCACCTCGATCAGCGCAGGGTTAGGTATTGCCATTGCCGCCGAACGGGAAAATGCCGGAAGACAAACGGTTTGTGTTATTGGTGACGGCGCCATTACTGCCGGCATGGCATTTGAGGCATTAAATCACGCCGGCGCGTTGCACACCAATATGTTGGTGATTTTAAATGATAACGAAATGTCTATTTCGGAAAATGTCGGCGCGTTAAACAACCATCTTGCCCGAATTTTCTCCGGTTCGTTCTACTCTACCGTGCGCGACGGTAGCAAAAAAATTCTCGATAAAGTACCAACGGTAAAAAACTTTATGAAAAAAACCGAAGAACACATGAAAGGCGTGATGTTCTCACCGGAAAGTACCTTATTTGAAGAATTGGGATTCAACTATATTGGCCCCATCGACGGACACAATATTGATGAATTAATCGCGACATTGAGCAATATGCGCGATCTAAAAGGTCCTCAATTACTCCACATAAAAACCAAGAAAGGCAAAGGCTATACACCGGCAGAAAAAGATCCTATCGGTTTCCATGGCGTGCCAAAATTCGACCATTTAAGCGGCCAGTTACCGAAATCCAATGCCACCCCAACCTATTCCAAAATTTTCGGCGATTGGTTATGTGAAATGGCAGAACGAGATCCAAAACTTATCGGGATCACCCCGGCAATGCGCGAAGGTTCCGGCATGGTGGAATTTTCTCAACGTTTCCCACAACAGTATTTTGATGTGGCGATTGCTGAACAACACGCAGTGACATTTGCAGCCGGTTTGGCAATTGGTGGATACAAGCCTGTGGTTGCTATTTATTCAACTTTCTTGCAACGCGCTTATGACCAGCTCATTCATGATGTCGCCATTCAAGATCTGCCCGTTCTCTTCGCCATTGACCGTGCAGGCATTGTCGGCGCCGATGGACAAACTCACCAAGGTGCATTTGATATCAGTTTTATGCGCTGTATTCCAAACCTTATCATCATGACGCCAAGCAATGAAAATGAATGCCGCCAAATGCTTTATACCGGCTACCATTACGGTAAGCCTGCTGCCGTGCGTTATCCACGCGGAAATGCCGTAGGTGTTACCTTAGAACCTTTACAACCATTGGAATTGGGTAAATCAAAGCGTATTCGTGAAGGTAAAAAAATTGCTATTTTGAATTTCGGAACCCTCTTACCAAACGCCTTGATTGCCGCAGAAAAACTGGATGCAACCGTCATTGATATGCGTTTTGTAAAACCGTTAGATGCAACTCGTATTAACGAGATTGCCAACAGCCATGAACTTATTGTGACCTTAGAGGAAAATGCGATTCAAGGTGGCGCCGGAAGTGCGGTGGCGGAAGTATTGAATCAGCAACAACACCAGGTGAAATTATTGCAATTAGGTTTACCGGATTTCTTTATCCCGCAAGGATCGCAAGCAGAAACGCTCACCGATTTAAAATTAGACGCTGCTGGGATTGAACAACAAATTGTGGATTTTCTTGCTGAGAAATAATCCTACCGCCATAAAAAACGACAGGTGATTCAGCATCTGTCGTTTTTCTTTTTTTAGGCTCATCTCATTTTCTAAAAAATAAAATAAATTTTTCTTTTTTATTTGAACTATTTTAAAGATACTTAGTCTTAAAGATTGCTAGTGCACTGCAAATGCAGTTGTCTTTTAACGTTTTCTTATATTTAAGACCTCCCCGCTATCCAGAAATTGGATAGCGGTTTTTTCTTTTTAGAGAAAAGGAAAAAGTGCGATCTGTTTTAGGTGAGTGTTAAAAGAGTGAATTAAAATCTGATTCTATTTCTATTACGCCGAAAACAATAAAATCTAAAAAATACGCATAAAAAAGGACGCCCTAAAGCGTCCTAATTTTTTACCTAAACTTTAACGAATTAAAGTGCAGATTTTGCTTTTTCAACTAATGCAGCAAATGCTACTTTGTCGAATACTGCGATATCGGCAAGGATCTTACGGTCAATTTCAACAGACGCTTTTTTCAAGCCGTTGATAAATTTGCTGTAAGATAAACCATTTTGACGAGCCGCTGCGTTGATACGTGCAATCCATAATTGACGGAATTGACGTTTACGTTGACGACGGTCACGATATGCGTATTGACCAGCTTTGATCACCGCTTGGAAAGCAACGCGATACACGCGTGAACGTGCACCATAATAACCTTTAGCAGCCTTAAGAACTTTCTTATGGCGTGCTCTTGCAATAACACCACGTTTTACACGAGCCATTATTTAATCTCCTATGTAATATTTTTAACTAAAATGAACTGACGTACGTTTGTGCTTATGCGTATGGCAAGCACGCTACTACTAATACTAAGTCGGACTTAGCAACCATAGATTTATGGCGTAGGTGACGTTTACGTTTTGTTGTTTTCTTAGTCAAAATATGACGTAAGTGAGATTGTTTACGCTTGAAACCACCAGAAGCAGTTTTTTTGAAACGCTTAGCAGCACCGCGTACTGTTTTAATTTTAGGCATTGTTAAATAACTCCGCATTTTTAAGTTTAAACAACATAACCAGGCGAATCGTTTTAAGGCGATTACTTGTAGGCACTGATTATTTCCAACCAAGGCAATCAAATTGCCCTTTTCAAACGTCATTAGGCTGCGTAGTGTGCCCAATGTACCGTTGTATCTTCACCGAAGTGAAAATTCCGTTATCCAGATGAAATCTGAACAAAAAATTATTTTTTCTTAGGTGCCAACACCATAACTGCTTGACGACCTTCTAATTTCCCCGGCGCAGATTCAACCACAGAAATATCGGCTAAATCATTTTTCACACGCTCCAATACATCAAAACCGATGTCTTGGTGAGCCATCTCTCGACCGCGGAAACGTACGGTAATTTTAGCTTTATCGCCATCCTCCAAAAAGCGGATTAGGCTACGTAATTTAACTTGGTAGTCACCTTCATCTGTGCCAGGACGGAATTTAATTTCCTTCACTTGCACCACTTTTTGTTTTTTCTTCTGTTCTTTCGCTGTTTTGCTCTTTTCGTAGAGGAATTTACCGTAGTTCATAATGCGACACACAGGTGGTTCCGCATTTGGACTGATTTCTACAAGATCTAAAGCTGCGGCTTCCGCCATTTCTAACGCTTGTTGAATCGCAACAACCCCAACTTGCTCGCCGTCCTGATCAATCAAGCGGACTTCTTTTACTCTAATTTCGTCATTAATGCGATTAGGGCGATTTACTGCAGGTGCTTTTTTTACGGTTTTAATAATGATATTCCTCTATTAATTAAGCCTCAAAACTGCTGTTTTACTATACAAAAACAGAAGTTAAATTCATTTTTAATGCTCTAAGAATGAGCAAAAACGGGGTGCATTTTACAGAATTTCACCACGTTACGCAATAGCGGAAAACACAGTAATTCCGCCTTTTATTTGTATGTACACAGGATTAATTTCATTAAAAATAAACCTGCTACATTTTAGGTTCATATTAACTAGAAACATTCACTGTTTAACAAATAAAAAGTGCGGTCGTTTTTGACCGCACTTTTATGTTTTTAGGCAAGAAAACTACTCTTCACCCAACAATTTCAAGTCGCGATTTCTGACTTGTTTTTTCAGAATGTCTAAGAATTCTTCCACAGTGAATGTGCCGAGATCTTGACCTTTACGGGTACGTACCGCCACTTTGCCGGTTTCGATTTCTTTATCACCACAAACCAACATATAAGGCACACGACGTAAGGTGTGTTCGCGGATTTTGAAACCGACTTTTTCGTTACGCAAATCGGTTTTCACGCGTAAACCTGCATCAGATAACTGTTTTGCCACCTTTTGTACATACTCAGATTGAGAATCGGTGATGTTCATCACAACCGCTTGCGTTGGCGCCAACCATGCAGGGAAGAAACCTGCGTATTCTTCGGTGATGATACCGATGAAACGTTCGATAGAACCTAAAATCGCACGGTGAATCATTACCGGTGTACGGCGATCATTATCTTCCGCCACATAAGACGCATTTAAACGGCCCGGTAGTGCAAAGTCTAATTGGATAGTACCGCACTGCCATTCACGATCTAAGCAGTCGCGTAAGGCAAACTCAATTTTTGGACCATAGAATGCGCCTTCGCCTTCTTGAATTTCATATTCAAGCCCATTGTGTGCTAACGCAGCGGCAAGACCTGCTTCTGCACGATCCCACATATCATCGGCACCGATACGTTTTTCCGGACGGGTTGAAAGTTTAACGAAGATATTAGTAAAGCCAAAGGTACTGTAAATATCGTAAACCATACGAATACAGCTCGTTACTTCGCTTTCAATTTGATCTTCCGTACAGAAAATATGTGCATCGTCTTGAGTAAAACCACGTACACGCATTAAACCGTGTAAAGAACCGGAAGGCTCATTACGGTGGCAAGAACCGAATTCCGCCATACGAATTGGTAAATCGCGATAAGATTTTAACCCTTGGTTAAAAATTTGAACGTGTCCCGGGCAGTTCATCGGTTTGATGGCGTATTCACGGTTTTCCGATTGTGTGGTAAACATCAAATCACCGTAGTTTTGCCAGTGGCCGGTTTTTTCCCACAATACGCGGTCCATCATGAACGGACCTTTCACTTCTTGATAATCGTATTGTTTTAATTTGGTACGTACGAAGGTTTCCAATTCACGGAAAATCGTCCAACCATCGTTGTGCCAGAACACCATACCCGGTGCTTCTTCTTGCATGTGATATAAATCCAATGCCTTACCAATTTTACGGTGGTCACGTTTTGCTGCTTCTTCCAAGCGTTGCAAATAGGCATCGAGTTGTTTTTTATCTGCCCACGCCGTGCCGTAAATACGTTGCAACATTTTGTTTTTGCTGTCACCGCGCCAGTAGGCACCGGCAATTTTTTGTAATTTGAAATGATGGCAGAAACGCATATTCGGCACATGCGGGCCACGACACATATCAATATATTCTTGGTGATGATAAAGCGCAGGCGTTGCAGTACGCTCGATGTTCTCATCTAAGATTGCCATCTTGTACGGCTCGCCACGTTTTTCAAACGTATCTCTTGCTTCTTGCCAGCTGACCGGCGTTTTAATCACGTCGTAATCCGTTTTCGCCAATTCCAACATGCGTTTTTCAAGGGCATCAATATCTTCTTGGGTTAAAGAGCGGTCTAAATCCACGTCATAATAGAAACCGTTGTCAATCGTTGGACCGATGGCCATTTTGACATCAGGGAATAATTGTTTAATCGCGTGACCGAGTAAGTGTGCCGTAGAGTGACGAATAATTTCCAAACCATCTTCGTCTTTGGCAGTAATAATTTCTAATGTGCTATCTTCGGTAATCAGATCGCAGGCATCTTTACGTTCACCGTTGACACGACCGGCAATGGTCGCTTTAGCAAGACCTGCGCCAATATTTTGCGCAACTTCTAAGACAGTAACAGGTTTATCGAATTGACGTTGTGAACCGTCAGGTAAAGTAATAACTGGCATAATGCATCCTTATACAGTGGTCACCCATACGCAAGGTGGCTTGTTTCATTTAATTAAAAAACGTTTTAAAAAAGCACCGCACTTTTATCATCCTTACAAACGGACAAGCCAAGTGCGGCGCGCAATTCTAGCATATTTTAGAAGGACAACCAAATGCCTAAATTTTGACTTGAGTCACAGTAATTTTTTCTTAATCTTTTACACTAGAAACATGATTAACTGAAAAGAAGGAACAGAGCATGTGGAAGTCGATTTCTCAAGTTTTAGCTGATCAATTCGGGGCGTATTATTCCATCAAAAATAAAACCAAAATTCATACCGGCGAAATGCATGAATCTTGGATCATTGATGACGGCATTCAACCTGTCTTTGTAAAAATGAATGAAAAGTCCTACCGTTCCATGTTCCGTGCCGAAGCGGATCAGTTAATCATGTTGGCAAAAACCAATACCGTTCGTGTGCCGGAAGTCTATGGCGTCGGTTGTTCACAAAATCACAGTTTTCTGTTGTTAGAAGGATTAGCAATGCAGCCGAATACGCCACAAAATATGGCGGAATTTGGTGAACAACTGGCTCGGCTACACCAATATCAAGGTTCAGAAAATTACGGTTTATCTTTTGATACCTGGCTCGGGCCGCAATATCAACCGAATGAATGGGGTTCCCGTTGGGCAAAATTCTTCAGTGAACAACGCATTGGTTGGCAATTACAGCTCTGTGCGGAAAAAAATCTGCATTTCGGTGATAAAGAAAAAATCATCAAAGCTGTCGCAACCTTGTTAGCCAAACATCAACCTCAGCCATCCTTATTGCATGGAAACTTGTGGATTGAAAACTGCGCCAACATTGACGGCCATACAGTGACTTATGATCCGGCATGCTATTGGGGCGATCGGGAATGTGATTTGGCTTTCACCGAATTATTCGAGCCGTTCCCACAAGAATTCTATGAAAATTACCACCGCACTTTTCCATTAGATGAAGGTTATCAAGAGCGGAAAATCATTTATCAGCTTTATCATCTGCTTAACTTCAGTAGCCGTTTCCATGGCAACTATGTGGCTCTTGCCAATAAACTCGTACACGATGTGTTACAACGTTACGAAAATCGCTAAAGGCGACATAAAAAAGAAAGGGCGCGATGCCCTTTCTTTTTATTTGTATAGCGTGATTTTACATCAGCGTTCTTTCGTTTTTCTTTAACCAACGTAACGCAATATTATCGGCGCTCTCCTCTGCTTGCTTACCCACTTTTTGCAACAAAGATTTTTTCACCACATATTTCACACCAATAAGCTGTTTTTCTTTCATGGCTTGCAACAATAAATCATCACTGGTCATAATCTCATCCACGAGATTCAAATTTAATGCCTGTTGACCAAACCAGTGCTCACCGGTTGCCACTTGTTCTACATCCAAGTGCGGTCGATTTTGCGAAACAAATTGTTTGAATAACTGGTGGGTTTCTTCCAATTCCTGTTGGAATTTTTGTTTTCCTTTTTCGGTATTTTCACCCAACATTGTCACGGTACGTTTATATTCTCCTGCCGTCATTACATCCACGTCCACATCATGTTTTTTCAATAAACGATGAATGTTTGGGATCTGAGCAACAACCCCGATAGACCCAATAATCGCAAAAGGCGCAGACACAATTTTATCGGCAACGCAGGCCATCATATAACCACCGCTTGCCGCCACTTTATCCACGGCAACCGTCAACTTGATGTTATGCTGTTTTAAACGCATTAATTGCGATGCGGCTAACCCATAACCATGCACCACGCCACCGGGGCTTTCCAAGCAAAGCAACACTTCATCATTTGGTTTCGCCACCTGAACAATGGCGCTGATTTCTTCCCGCAATGCCGCCGTTTCTGAAGCAGAAATATCCCCTTTAAAATGTAATACATAAAGGCTTGGTTTACGTTCAGATTTCGTATCTTCGCCTTTTTTACGTTGTGCTTTTAAGGCTTTTTCTTTCGCCTTTTCTGCCTTTTTCTCAGCTTTTTCCGCCTCTTTTAATTCTTCTTCGCTGAGGTGAAAGTTACTCAATATTTTACTGTTTTCCTCAAATTCTTTTGATAAATCGGTAATCACCAATTCACCGTGCAAATGCGCTTTTTTTTGTTTCATGGCAATGATCATGGCAACCACTGCCGCAACCACCAATAACAAGGTGATCACTTCTAAAATAAACACGCCATAACCGACAAAAATATCAGACCACATAATTGTTCCTTAGTAAGAATAAATAAGGTCCAGGATTATAAAGTATCGCTTATCTCAATGCCACCTTCACGGCTAGCTGAAAAATAAAGGATTATTAACCCAGCATTAATAATGCTTTTCAAAAAGCCCTATTTATCTTTCTTAAATACCCGTTAAAATGACCGCACTTTTCATTTCATGATTTCAAAAAGGAGCTAACATGAATAATGTTCTCGTCTTAAAATCCAGCATTCTGGCAGACAATTCACAAACCAACCAATTATCCGATTATTTCGTCAGTAAACTTGCCGACAAAAATGTGGTTATCCGTGATCTTGCCGCAAATCCACTACCGCATTTTGATGCAACGGCTGCAACGGCATTGCGCGGCCAACCAACAAGTGCTGAAGAAAATGCATTATTGGCGTTATCTGATGAATTAGTGGCGGAAATTAAAAAGGCAGACACGTTGATTATTAACGCGCCGATGTATAACTTCCATATTCCGACACAACTAAAAAGTTATTTTGATTTTATTGCACGTCCGCGTGTCACTTTCCAATATTCTGAAAAAGGCCAGGAAGGTTTATTAAAAGGTAAAAAAGCCGTGGTGTTAGTCGCGTTTGGTGGTTTTCATCAAAACCAGCCAACGGATTTAGTCACGTCATACATGAAGGCTATTTTAGGCTTTGTTGGTATTACCGATGTGCAATTCGTTTACATGGAAGGCATTGGATTTGGTCCGGAAGCGGTCGAAAAAGCACAAGCCCAAGCCAAAGCAGAAATTGATAAAATAGCAATCACACTTTAATCACACCTAAAAACAAAAAAGCACCATGAAGGTGCTTTTTTTGTGGACAAAATACAAAGAAAAGTGCGGTCATTTTTTTCCGCATTTTTCTTAATGCAGTTTTAATGACGGTCTTAAATAACGGTTCAAATGCCCTACCACAATAATTAAACCGGTTTTAAAGCAACCGTGTAATGCCGCTTGATGCATGCGATAAAGGGACACATACATCCATTGTGCGATCTTACCTTCAATGGTCATGGAAGAACCGCCGGTAATCTTGCCGCCTAACGCGCCAAACGCGGTAAATTCAGATAAAGACACCAATGAACCTTTGTCGTTATATTTAAAATCTTTCAATGGTTTGTTATCAAATAAAGCAATGATATTTTTCGCACAACGGCTTGCCATTTGGTGTGCAGCTTGTGCTTTTGGCGGCACCGGTTTGCCATCATCTTGCATAAAGAAACAACAATCGCCCATGGCAAAAATCGTGTCGTCATTTGTGGTTTGCAAGGTTTTCTTCACCACTAATTGATTTATTCGATTGATTTCCAATCCGTCAAAACGTTTCGTAATACCCGAAGTGCGAATGCCTGCCGACCATACAATTAAATCCGCCGGAATATGTTGTCCATCTTTTGTTACCAACTGTTTTTTATTCGCTTCAACAATCATCGTATTGGTTTTTACATTCACACCCAATTTGCGTAGCTCTTCCGTGGCATCATTGGAAATACGTTCAGGCAATGCAGGTAAAATACGGGATCCGGCTTCGATTAAGGTCACTTTTAAACGGCTGCTATCAATTTGCCCATAACCATAAGAAGACAAATGCTCTGCGGCGTTATAAAGCTCAGCAGAAAGCTCCACGCCCGTTGCCCCAGCGCCCACAATCGCGATATTGATGTGACCATCTTGCACTAATTCTTGTTTACTGTCAGTCTCACCAATATCGTCCAATACTTGGTTTTCACGGAGTTTCAGGAAAAGCTCTAACATTTTTTGTTGAAAACGCATGGCCTGCGCTGAGCTATCTAAAAAGATACAGTTTTCCGCCACACCTTTTGTGTTGAAATCGTTAGATTTACTGCCAATGGCAATCACTAAATAATCGTAAGGAATGCGACGGGAAACCACGATCATATCGCCATCGTCGCCATAAACCGGCGCTAGTTCCACATATTTATGTTGGCGATTTAAGCCAACCATGGAACCTTGCTCAAAGTTGAAATAATGATTGTGGGCATGGGCACGATAACTTAATGCCTCTACGCCATCATCTAATGCACCGGTCGCTAATTCATGTAACAACGGTTTCCATAAATGGGTTTGGTTGCGATCAATTAAGGTGACATTGGCACGTTTCTTACGCCCAAGTTTATTGCCTAAATGGGTAGCAAGTTCAAGCCCGCCGGCACCACCACCGACAATGACGATGTTTTTCATAAATACCTCTAAACTAAAAAATAAAAAGTAAAAAATTAATTAACAATATTTTAACACCGGTTTTGCCATTTTTCTTAGACGCAATTTAGAAAAGCCGGAAAATACCTCATTTCTGTTACTCGAATGAAAACAAAAGTGCGGTAAAAAATAGCGTCATTTTTCACCGCACTTTCCTTTCGATATTCCGTCATTCAATAGTAAAAAAGAAAAAGGCAACATGATGTTGCCTTTTATCTTAACTTCAGGAGAAAACGAAAATTAGTTTTGTGGCGCGTAATCCACAAGCAAATAATGTTTCGCAATGCTTAAGAACGTTTCTACTTGTTCTTTTTGCCATTGTTCATCTTTGCCTAATTCTTTTGCCATGACGCTTGCCACTTTAGCTGCACTGTCAATGGCTGCACGCGCATCAAGGAACAACAAACGAACACGACGAGCAAGAACATCTTCAACGGATTGTGCCATTTCTTCACGCACCGCCCAAACCACTTCAGCAACGCTATTCGGATGACGCGGATGAATTTTTTCCGCCATTTCCGGATGTTCAGCTTCCAATGCTTTAATTGCCGGAATGTCAGCACCGTAAATATACAAGTGATTTTTCAAGTCAACTTGTTCAGCAGGAATTTTACCGTGAATTGCCAAATCGGTCGTCACACATGGTTTTTTCGCTAATTGCGGATGCACGTTCAATGCTTCATCCACAGTGTCTTCGGACATTTGACGATAAGTCGTCCATTTACCACCGGTGATTGTCACCAAGCCACTGTCGCTAACCACAACTTTATGGCTACGAGACACTTCTTTGGTGCTTTGACCGGCTTTTTCCGGTGCGGCTAACGGACGAAGACCGGCGAAAATACTCAATACGTCATCGCGTGTTGGTTTTTTCGTTAAATATTGACCGGCAGTATCCAAAATAAATTGAATTTCTTGTTCTAAAGCAATCGGCTCATAAGACGGATCTTTAACCAACGTATCGGTTGTACCAACCACCAATCTTTCATGCCATGGCACCGCAAACAATACACGACCGTCAGAAGTTTTCGGAATCATCAATGCGTCATCACTTGGCAAGAAGGATTTATCCAATACCAAATGCACCCCTTGGCTTGGCACAACGAATTTTTTATCAGTACCGTGATCCATAGATAAAATATCATTCATGAACACACCGGTAGCATTAATCACCGCAGTACCTTGTACGCTATATTGTTCGCCACTTAATTCATCCGTAAATTTAACGCCGTTAACTTTGCCTTGTTGATCTTTGAGCAATTCGGTTACTTTCGCATAATTCAACACGGTACCGCCTTGTTCCACAACAGTTTGTGCAATATTCACCGCTAAACGAGAGTCATCAAACTGACCATCTTTATACACTACGCCGTTTTTCAAATCTGCGCTGTTTAAGGTTGGTAAACGTTGCATTGTTGTATTTTTACTGATGGCGATGGTTTTACCTAAGCTTAAATTGCCAGATAAATAATCATATAAACCTAAACCGATGCGGTATTTCACGGTATCAATAAAATTGTAGTTAGGAATGATGAAGTTTTGGTTTTTGAATAAGTGGGACGCATTTTTTGCTAAACGACCACGTTCGCGTAATGCTTCTTTTACCAATGCAACATCACCTGCAGCCAAATAACGCACACCACCATGTACTAATTTAGTACTACGGCTCGAGGTACCTTTTGCAAAGTCATAGCCTTCCAATAACAATGTTTTATAGCCACGTGATGCTGAGTCCAAAGCAATACCTAAACCACTAGCACCGCCACCAACAACAATAAAATCCCATTGTGCTGTATTTTTTACGTTTTCAAGCTGCGTATTTCTTTGCATTTTTTCACCTCAAAGATTGATATCGAATTGTTTATTTTTAATACGAAATGTTCGTTTATGCTCATTTTATCACACCAAACGAAAATAAATGAAACAAAAGAAAATATAAATTTCTAAATTTGTGATCATGATCACGATTAATGCTCAATCATTCTAAAATTTACGCAAACGTTTGCTTAAACGATTAAATATTCTGTGAACCTGCTCACAAATTAAACTATTTTTGTTTGCTTGGCGAAAATTTATTCATTAATTTGACGCCGCATTCTGTTTTAAAACGAAATGCTTCTTATCAATTCCTTCTCATTAAGGAGAGCTTATGGCTACAAATCACACACTGAAAGGCGCTTGTATTGCGGAGTTTTTAGGTACAGGACTTCTGATTTTCTTTGGTTGCGGTTGTGTCGCAGCAGCAAAACTAGCGGGTGCGGCATTCGGGCTTTGGGAAATATCTATAGTTTGGGGGATCGGGGTCGCTATGGCGGTATACTGTACTGCCGGCGTGTCGGGAGCCCACTTAAATCCGGCAGTAACCATTGCTTTATGGAAATTTGCTTGCTTTGACGGCAAAAAAGTTATTCCTTACATCATCGCACAAATGGCTGGTGCATTTGTTGCCGCCGCGTTGATTTATTTGCTTTATCAAGATCTTTTTGCCGCAACGGAAGCCGCACAAAATATCGTTCGCGGAGAAAGCATTGGTGTTGCCAATGTATTCTCAACCTATCCGCATCCACACATCACATTTTACAAAGCATTTTTAGTGGAAACAGTGATTACCGCCATTTTAATGGGCTTAATCTTAGCCTTAACCGATGATGGCAACGGCGTACCCAAAGGCCCGATGGCTCCCCTATTGATTGGCTTACTCATTGCCGTCATCGGTGGTGCAACCGGTCCATTAACCGGCTTTGCCATGAACCCTGCACGTGACTTTGGCCCGAAATTATTTGCCTATTTTGCCGGCTGGGGCGACATTGCGCTCACCGGTGGTTTAGCCATTCCTTATTTCCTCGTCCCTTTAATTGCACCAATTGTCGGTGGTTTGCTTGGCGCTTGGGGATACCAACGTTTTATCGGTAAACATTTACCGTGTAACTGCGGCGAATCCTAGTTCACCCGCTTTATTTCTATATAAGGAGAAACTCATGACTCAAGAATACATTATTGCTCTCGACCAAGGCACTACAAGCTCCCGTGCGGTTTTATTAGATAAAAACGCCAATATCGTCGAAGTGGCACAGCGTGAATTTACCCAAATTTATCCGCAAGCAGGCTGGGTTGAACATAATCCGATGGAAATCTGGGCAAGCCAAAGTTCCACATTAAACGAAGTCGTTGCTAAAGCGGGTATTACCTCCGATAAAATTGCCGCTATCGGAATTACCAACCAGCGCGAAACCACGGTTGTCTGGGAAAAAGAAACGGGCAAACCGATTTATAACGCTATTGTTTGGCAATGTCGTCGTACTGCCGATATTTGTACCCAATTAAAAGCCGATGGACACGAAAGCTATATTCGTAAAACCACCGGGCTTGTCGTTGACCCTTACTTTTCCGGTACAAAAATCAAATGGATTTTAGATCATGTTGAAGGCGCCAGAGAACGTGCTGAAAAAGGCGAATTGTTGTTTGGTACCGTTGATACTTGGTTAGTTTGGAAACTGACCCAAGGTCGAGCTCATGTGACCGACTATACCAACGCATCTCGTACTATGCTGTTTAATATCCACACCAAGCAATGGGATGACAAAATGCTTGAGTTATTGGATATTCCAAAAACCATGTTGCCGAAAGTATGCAATTCCTCTGAAGTGTATGGACAAACCAACATTGGGGGTAAAGGCGGTGTGCGGATTCCTGTAGCGGGTATTGCAGGTGATCAACAAGCCGCGCTTTACGGTCATTTATGTGTGGAACCCGGTATGGCGAAAAACACTTACGGTACCGGTTGCTTCATGCTCATGAATACCGGAGAAAGAGCGGTCGAATCTAAAAACGGATTGCTCACCACCATTGCGTGCAATGCCAAAGGCAAACCTTGCTACGCCTTAGAAGGTTCTATTTTTATGGGTGGCGCATCAATCCAATGGTTACGTGACGAATTGCGTTTAATTCACGACAGCGCCGATTCCGAATATTTCGCCACTAAAGTGAAAGATACCAATGGCGTGTATGTCGTTCCAGCCTTTACCGGTTTAGGCGCACCATATTGGGATCCATATGCACGCGGTGCGATTGTCGGCTTATCCCGTGGCGCCAATCGTAACCATATCGTCCGCGCTACCCTAGAAGCCATCGCCTACCAAACCCGTGAATTATTAGATGCGATGCAATCTGACAGTGGTGAAAAATTAGCGGCTTTACGCGTGGACGGTGGTGCCGTTGCCAATAATTTCTTAATGCAATTCCAAGCAGATATTCTTGATGTGAAGGTTGAGCGTCCAAAAGTGCGTGAAGTTACTGCACTCGGCGCCGCCTACCTCGCCGGACTTGCGGTAGGATTCTGGAAAGACTTGGAAGAATTGCGTGGCAAAGCTATTGTCGAACGGACATTTGAACCGAAAGAAACACCGGAAAAACGCACCGCACTTTATCAAGGTTGGAAGAAAGCGGTTCAGCGTGCATTGGCGTGGGAGGAGGAATAAAAAATTTAACCTTCCTACATCTTTTATATATGGGCGAGAGATTTTCCTCTCGCCTTTTTATATGGAAGAAAATGGAAACAGTATTTCGCGATTTTCAAGATAAAAAATACTTAAAAAACCAACCGCACTTTTAGCTTAAAAATTCCAAGCCGAACTGATACAACTGATTTTTCTTATAGCCATAAAGCTCCGCTACAATAGCCGCCGCCTTCTTCAATGGTAATTCTTGACTAATCAATTCAAGGGCTTTTACCGCTTGCGGAGAAATTTCATCATTGTTTTCTTCTTGTGTTTTTCCCTCAACAATCACCACCATTTCCCCTTTGGTGCGATTCGGATCTTGCACCAACCAAGCAATTAAATCGGCTAACTTGTCGCCATGAATCGTCTCCCATGTTTTGGTAATTTCACGCGCCAACACCACATAACGTTCGTCGCCAAACACGGTTTGCATATCCGCAAGGCTGTCTAAAATACGATGGGTCGATTCATAGAAAATCAAAGTGCGGTCTTCATTCTCCACGTTTTTTAGTTTATCCAAACGTGCTTTACTTTTTGCCGGCAAGAACCCCTCAAAGCAAAAACGGTCAGAAGCAATCCCCGAAGCACATAACGCGGTAATCGCTGCACAAGCCCCCGGCAACGGCACAACTTGAATTCCCGCTTGGCGGCATTGACGCACTAAATGAAATCCGGGATCGCTGATCAGTGGCGTGCCCGCATCAGAAATTAACGCAATATTCGTGCCTTGTAATAACTTCTCCAACAATGCGCCGGCTTTTTGTTGCTCATTGTGATCATGCAAAGCAAAAAACGGTTTTTTAATGCCGTAATGGCTTAACAATAGTCCACTGTGGCGAGTATCTTCTGCGGCAATTAAATCCACTTTTTCAAAGGTTTCTAGTGCCCGTTGAGTGATGTCCTGCAAATTGCCAATCGGCGTGGCGACGATGTATAAAATTCCTTTTGAATTGCTCATTTCGTGTTTCTTTTATTTGCTTTTAGTGAGTGACATAAGTAAGATCGCCCCAATTGTTTCAACAAATGGAGTAATTATGTCTATTCTATTACAACGCATTAATTTTAAAAAAGGATTAATGCCTTTTTTCTTTACGCTGTTATTAGCGGGTTGTACCACCAGTTTTTTCGGTGGTAATACGGCTAACATGCTAAAAGAGGATGCGAATGCCAGTTCAGATTTTTATATGAACAAAATCGAACAAACACAAAAAGTGGAAGAACAACAAACCTATAAATTGTTGGCAGCGCGTGTCTTGATCACCGAAAATAAAATCCCTCAAGCACAAGCCTTATTAAATGAATTAAAAGATCTCAATCCGGATCAACTTGTCGATAAATCCCTTATTGAGGCACATATTGCGGCAGTAAAAAACGATAATACCAGTGCAGCAAACGTATTAAAAAACGTAAATTTAGCGCAATTAAGTCCATCTCAAACCGGTCGCTATTATGCTGTAAAAGCACGTATTGCTGAAAATAAAGCAGACATTATTGAAGCAGTAAAAGCTCGTATTCAAATGGATCAAGTGCTTAGCGATGTACAAAGAAAACAAGAAAATAACGACCGCACTTGGGCGTTATTACGCAGCGCAAATCGAGGTATCATCAATAACACACAAGATGAAGGCAACCTTGCTTTAGCCGGCTGGTTGGCATTAACCCGTGCATATAACGACAATATCAATCAACCGACACAATTAAGCCAAGCACTACAAAATTGGAAAACCTCTTATTCAAACCACTCTGCGGCTTATTTATTCCCGACAGAATTGCAAGGTTTGTTTAACTTCCAACAAACTTCTTTAACCAAAGTGGCCTTACTTTTACCTTTAAGCGGTAATGGTCAAATTCTAGGCAATACGATTAAATCCGGTTTTGATGCAGCAAGAGGCGGCGACACCTCCGTTCAAGTACAATTTTATGACACCGTGGCAACACCGGTGAATGACATTATTGCTCAAGCAAAACAAGCCGGTGCCCGTGCGATTATCGGTCCATTATTGAAACAAAACGTTGATACTCTTCTCAACAATCCATCCGCACTTCAAGATCTAAGCGTATTAACCTTAAATGCAACACAAAATGCCCGTGCAATCGGTCAAGTGTGCTATTACGGTCTATCTCCAGAAGATGAAGCGGAATCAGCAGCCAATAAAATGTGGGCTGACGGTATCCGTGAACCGATGGTTGCCGTGCCACAAAACGATTTTGGGCAACGGACCGCCACCGCGTTTAATGTACGTTGGCAACAATTGGCTGGTACAGATGCAAATATCAAATACTACAATCAATCTGCAGATGTCGGCGTTGCATTACAAGGTCAAAATCTACAAGGATTATATGTTGCAGCAAAAAGCGATGAATTGGCTGATTTAAAAACAGTTATTGATAACAGCGGTAGCAACATCAAATTGTATGCCAGCTCACGTAGCAACTCTTCCAATAATAGCCCTGAATATCGTTTATTGATGAACGGATTACAATTCAGCGATATTCCGTTCTTTAAAGATACGGATTCCGCCCAATATCAAAAAATTGCCAACAATACGAATGGCGATTACTCTCTGATGCGTTTATACGCAATGGGCGCAGATGCTTGGTTGCTTATCAATCATTTCAATGAATTACGCCAAGTACCGGGTTATCAAATTGACGGTTTAACCGGTAAATTAAGCGCAGGTCCGAACTGCAATATCGAACGCGACATGACTTGGTTCCAATACCAAAATGGTGGCATCCAAGTATTAAACTAAGTTGAACGTATGTTCTCTCTAAAACGTCAACAAGGGGCGAGATTTGAACACAAAGCTCGCCTTTTTTTAGAATCTCAAGGCTTAACTTTTCTTGCCGCCAATCAAAATTTCAAATGCGGTGAATTAGATCTCGTCATGCTAGATCAAGATACAATCGTGTTTGTAGAAGTACGTCAACGTAAAAACGATCATTTCGGTTCCGCCGTAGAAAGTGTTGACTGGAAAAAACAGCAACGTTGGATGGATGCGGCAACGCTTTGGTTAGCACAACGAAAGCAAAGCTTAGAAGATACGGATTGTCGTTTCGATTTAGTTGCTTTTGGTCATTCCGAGCATGACATTCAATGGATTCCCAACTTTCTTGATTAATCACTATGTTAAATAAACTCAATGCGTTATATGAAGAAAATATCAAAACGCATATTTACTCAAAAAGCTTACTTAGCCCACAAATCGCTGAGGCCACACAGCTATTAATCAACAGTCTCTTACGCGGTAATAAAGTTATCGCTTGTGGAGAAGGCCGTTCTTACATTAATGCACAATGCTTGGTAGCAAATTTACTCAATCGCTATGAATTAAAACGCCCAAGCTTTCCCTCCGTCCTGTTAAGTTTAGATAGTGCGGTCGGTTCTACTTTCGTTTCTGACAATACCCTAGAAAAGCTTTATCAACACCAATTCAATGCCATTGCACAGCAAGGCGATATTTTGGTGGTCTTTGCGCCATTAGGCAATGAGAGCAATATTCTCAACATTATCACACATGCCGTGAACAAAGAGATCAATGTGATTGTCTTAACGGGAAACAGTAACGATCATATTCAAGGGATTTTAACGGAAAAGGATTTACACATTTCCGTACCAAGTTCAAAAGAAAGTCGAATTTTGGAAAATCATTTATTCATTATTAACAGCATTTGCGAACTGATTGATTTCAAACTGTTCTCACATTCGTAACTTGACAGAAAGTAAGCGTTCAAGTCACACTAACGCCAATAATCAAACATAAAAAGGAGATGACTATGTTACCAAGTTCACTAAAAAAACTGGCATTCATTTTTGCTGGCGCCATGTTATTACAAGGATGTGTTGCCGCAGCTATCGGTGGTGCAGCCGTTGCCGGTGCCACCAAAGTCGCAACAGACCCAAGAACAGTAGGCACCCAAATTGATGATGAAACCTTAGAAGAAAGAGTAAAATCAGCCATCTATAAAGATCAACAAATTAAATCTGAAGCACGCATTAGTATCACCTCCTATAGCGGCCGCATCTTATTAACCGGTCAAGTACCTAACGATAATTTACGAGAAATCGCGACATCATTAGCTAAAGGTGTACAAAATGTAAATGATGTTTATAACGAAGTGCGCATCGGACCAAAAGTGAGCTTTTCTCAAATCAGTAAAGATGCTTGGATTACGAGCCAAATCAAATCCAAAATGCTCGTAGATTCCAAAGTGAAAACCAGTGATGTGAAAGTGATTACCGAAAACAATGAAGTCTTCCTATTGGGTAACGTAACGCATGACCAAGGCAATGCTGCGGCAGAAATTGCTCGTAATGTTTCCGGTGTGACTAAAGTAGTGAAAGTCTTTAATTATTTGAATTAATACCTGAAAAGTGCGGTCAAAAATGACCGCACTTTTCAATTAAACATGACTCAAACTAAAAGGGTTGAACATTTACGTTCAACCCTTTTATATTATTCCGCCTCTCGCTCATGATCTTTTTTCAACATTTCTTCTTCGTTTAATTTCAATAAACGAGCAATCGCATTGCGATAAGAAATTTCGAGAGTTTCACGACTGGTGGCAATTACGCCTTGATCAACCAAGAAACCATCATTCACGTCATAAACCCAACCATGCAGAGATAATTTCTTGCCGTTTTTCCAGGCATTTTTCACAATGGAAGTGCGTCCCAAATTATATACCTGCTCCGCCACATTTAACTTAGTCAACATATCGGCACGTCGTTCCGGTGAAAGATTGCCAAGCAAATGACTATGTTTGAACCAAATATCTCGGATATGCAACAACCAGTTATTAATTAAACCCAAATCTTTATCATTCATTGCAGCATGAATACCGCCACAATTTGTATGGCCACAAATAATGATGTGTTCGATATTCAGCACATCCACGGCATATTGCACCACGGAGAGACAGTTAAAGTCTGTATGAATCACTTGGTTAGCCACGTTACGATGAACAAATAATTCTCCCGGCTCCAAGTTCGTCAACTTCTCTGCCGGTACACGACTATCCGAGCAACCAATCCATAAATAATGCGGCTGTTGATGCTCGGCCAATTCTTGAAAGTAAGTGGAGTTTTCCTCTTTCATTTTCGTTGCCCACGCATAATTGTTGGCAAACAGCGTTTCTATTCTTTTCATCGCTAATCCTCTTTCCTACAAAATCAAAAGGTGCTCAGTATAGCCCAATTATTTTTTCGATAAAATTTCTTTTTATTATCCCCTCTTCTTCTATTCATGATTTAATTGTGCCTAAAATTCATGAAAAATGTGTAAGAAAGCCCTAGCAACTTCGTCTAATAAATACAAAGGAATTGGCATTACACTCTTTTCAAGTTACTAAGGAGACCTTATGAAAAAATCAAAATTAGTCCTGATATTGACCGCACTTTTATCCTGTGCAGCAATCCCGACAAGTGTTATGGCAGAAAATCACATTCAACCAACCATGGAGAAAAGCAATATGTCTGAAGCAACAAAAGATCTTCACGAGATTTATTTAGCCGGTGGCTGTTTCTGGGGCATTGAAGCTTATATGGAACGTATTTATGGCGTGGAAGATGCCGTGTCCGGTTATGCCAATGGCAAAGGTGACAAAACCAGTTATCAAATGATCGGCATTACGGATCACGCAGAAACGGTAAAAGTGACCTATGATCGCAATAAAATTTCGCTAGATAAATTACTGAAATATTATTTTCAAGTCATTGATCCGACCAGTGTCAACAAACAAGGTAATGACCGAGGCAGACAATATCGTACCGGTATTTATTATCAAGACTCAGCGGATAAAGCTGTGATTGAAAAAGAACTTGCCGCACTGCAAGAAAAATACAAAAACAAAATTCAAGTTGAAGTGGAACCGTTACGCAATTACGTGTTGGCGGAAGACTACCATCAGGATTATTTAAAGAAAAACCCAAACGGCTATTGCCACATTGATTTGGAACAAGCCAATAACCTCATTATTGATGAGAAAGATTACCCAAAACCAAGCGATGCGGAGCTCAAAGCAAAATTAACCCCGTTACAATATAGCGTGACACAAAACAAAAATACCGAGCATTCTTTTAGTAATGAATATTGGGATAACTTCAAACCGGGCATCTATGTAGATGTCACCACGGGCGAACCGTTGTTCTCCTCTAAAGATAAATTTGAATCCGGTTGCGGTTGGCCGAGTTTTACCAAACCGATTGCTAAAGAGGTGGTAACTTATCAAGACGATCACAGTTTTAATATGCTCAGAACGGAAGTCATCAGCCGTAGCGGAAAAGCCCATTTAGGTCATGTGTTTGACGATGGTCCGAAAGATAAAGGCGGTTTGCGCTATTGCATTAACAGCGCTTCCATCAAATTTATTCCATTGGAAGACATGGCAAAAGAAAACTATGGCTACCTGATTAATGCGGTGAAGGAGTAAAGAATGTTTGATCAGCAGTTATTAATCGGCACGGTTTTCCTTGCCGGTCTAGCCTCCTTTTTGTCGCCTTGTATCTTCCCCATTATTCCTATTTATTTTGGCATTTTGACGAAAGGCGGCAGAAAGATTCTGAACACCTTTTTGTTCATTGCAGGCTTATCCTTAACCTTTGTGAGCCTTGGATTTAGTTTCGGTTTTCTCGGCAATTTGTTCTTTAACGACACCGTTAGAATCATTGCCGGCATTATCGTCATTATTTTAGGAATTCACCAATTAGGTATTATCAAGTTGAATTTCTTAGAAAGAACGAAAGTGGTGGAAGTGAAAACTGAAGGCAAAAGTGCCTCCTTTGAAGCCTTTTTCCTCGGGCTGACATTTAGTCTTGGTTGGACACCTTGTATCGGCCCGATTTTAGCTTCCGTGTTGGCACTTTCCGGTGACGAAGGATCTGCATTATACGGTGCGGCGATGATGATGGTTTATGTATTTGGCTTGGCGACACCATTCGTGCTGTTCTCCTTGTTTTCCCAAGAACTGCTCAAACGCAGCAAAGCACTGAATAAACACTTAGGTAAATTCAAAATTGTCGGTGGATTATTAATTATCGTCATGGGCGTTTTACTCATCACCAATAACTTACAATAAAAGGAAATATTAACTATGAAAAAAATTATTGCATTATTATTCATGGCATTCAGCGTAAATAGCTTTGCCGAAGGAGAAAACTCATTGAAAGACATTCAATTTAAGGACTTAAATAATAACGTGGTCACACTCGATCAAGTTACCACCAAAAGCAAACCGGTTTACATCAAAATGTGGGCGTCTTGGTGTCCGATTTGTCTTGCCGGTTTAGCAGAAATTAACGAACTCAGTGCCGATCAAAGCAAAAACTTTGACGTTATTACCATCGTTTCTCCGGGCACTAAAGGCGAAAAAGAAACCCAAGATTTTATCGAGTGGTACAAAGGGTTGGATTATAAAAACATCATTGTGTTGCTCGACGAAAGCGGTGAAAGCCTTAAACGCGGAAAAGTACGCGGTTATCCGTCCAGTTTAGTATTGGATGCCAATTTCACCCTTCAAAAAACTTTACCGGGGCATTTAGGCTCGGCGCAAATTAAAC
This sequence comes from Aggregatibacter sp. oral taxon 513, assembly GCF_018128305.1. Lineage (NCBI taxonomy): Bacteria > Pseudomonadati > Pseudomonadota > Gammaproteobacteria > Pasteurellales > Pasteurellaceae > Aggregatibacter > Aggregatibacter sp. oral taxon 513. The sequence continues at coordinate 865,131 of NZ_CP072381.1, read as the reverse complement.
AATTAATGGAAAATTAAATTCACTCACCATGAAAAAAGTGCGGTGAAAATCCACCGCACTTTTTTATTCTCTTGTTATCGTAAATTTTATTTAAGCTTGGTTAAACCAGGCTACGTAATCAAATTGATCGTAATATTTTTTGCCGTTCCAACCAGAGAATGCGAATAAATCGCCCACCTGATCATCTTGCTCAAAACCACGAATATAAAACGCCGATTTCAAGTGCGGATAAGGTTTATGGGTAAACACCACTTTATTTTTAAAGGGTAAGCGATCAAAGGCTTCAAGCTCTTCTTCAATCATACCTTGAGGGCTGTCTTTATCTGTCATCATGATAAATAAATTATCCAAATTGACACGTTTTAAACGGTTTTCCCATTTTTCTTGAGCTTCCTGCTCGCTGTGGTAATGCATAAAATGAATGGGAATGTCGTCCAAACAACCGATGGGATAAGGTTTGTCACTTGGCTTAAAAACTAAGGTTTGCTGATGATAATGGGGTATATTTTGCAAGTAACGAATAAAATCCCGCGGTTTAATAAATAAATTCACAAAAGGCGAATTAAACGGCTCATTTAAATCGTGCAAAATAAACGCGCCGACACAATTACTCGACAGCACCGACATTCCGTGATTTTGTAATCGCGCTCTTAATTCACGATTAATGGCTCTTCTGTGATATTTATTGATTGCACTTCTGATTTTTGAAAATAAAAACATAATGAATACTCTGACAACAAAAAAGTGCGGTGAATTTCTACCGCACTTTTAACTTAAACTAATACCCTTTTTGATACACCAATTCCGCCAATTTCACGCCAAGCAACGCAATATCAAAGCGTTGTTCATCGGCAACCGACCAAAATTGCATACCGTTTTCGAGTGCGGTTAAGCCACCAATATGCAATTTAGGCGCTTCACCGGCTTCAGCTTCCCCGTTTGTAACCGGTGTCAATGCAGACGCTTCACGATAATCCACAAGCTCATTGGCTTGCCATGCTTGAAGCTGTGCTTGCGCGTCAGATTCATACTCCGAACGCAACGTCACCATTTGCGCCATGCCATAAAAAACCGGCACGTGCACTTGATGGAAAATCACATTCGATAATTGAGGAAAGATTTTCTCCACTTGCGCCGCAAGACTTGCAGGCGATTTCGGAGACGGGAACACATCAAACGCCAAGCGTTGTTGTTCCTCATCTAGCGGGATACCGTTTAACAACTGCGCCGTTTGCCCAGCCAGTTTATTCACGGTATCGCTATCAATATAAGATGCCGGCAATAAGGAGGTGACTAAAACCTGAGAAAGCGTATTTTCGCGGGCAAATTGTGACACAGAGAAAACAAATTGAGTGACTTGCGGATCTGGTAACGAAACAATGTTACGTTGTAATACAACTAACTGTTCATCATTAATACTTGGCACAATCAACGGCACATCATTTAACGAGGCACACACACCTTTCAAATCAATCACGACACAACCCGCTTGCGCCGCTTTAGCCATATGCGCTGCGTACGCGACATCGCCGGCAAAGAAAACATAATTGAAATCTGACCATTCCGTTTCGTCTAATGGACGTTGTTCGACACTTTTATTATTAAACCGAATTCCTTGTTCTTCACTAAAAGGGAAAAGCTCAACGACGGATAATTTCTCAATTTCTAAACAACTCTGCTCTAATGTCTCCGCCAACTTCTCGCATAAATCAAATTCCGCGACAAGGGCGACATTTAAACTTGTACTCATTTTTTTCTCCGCAGTAAAATAAACGGGCTACATTTTACTGAATTATCATGAGGAAATACAATGACACCGGCGATTGACTTACTGAAAAAACACAAGGTGCCTTTCACGTTACATCACTACGATCACGATCCTGATAATACGCATTTTGGCGACGAGGCCGCTGAAAAATTAGGCATCAATCCCGACCAATCTTTCAAAACCTTATTGGTGGCAGAAAACGGTGATCAGAAAAAGCTCGCCTGTTTCGTCTTACCAACCAGCCATATGTTAAGTTTGAAAAAAGCCGCAAAAGCTCTCGGGGTGAAAAAACTAGAAATGGCAGACAAAGACGCCGCCCAAAAAAGTACAGGCTATCTGGTAGGTGGCATCAGTCCATTAGGTCAAAAGAAACGAGTCACCACCGTCATTGATCATTCCGCCTTAAACTTTGATCAAATTTACGTTTCCGGCGGCAAACGTGGCTTAAGCGTGGAACTCGCACCGCAAGATTTGGCTAAGATCTTAAATGCGCAATTTGTGGACATTGTGGATGAAGGATAAAAGTGCGGTCGATTTTCAGGGCGTTTTTTATTGTCTTCCCTTAATTTATCCTAAAAAACAACCGCACTTTAGATGAAAAAAGCCTGCTACAACGGTAACAGGCGGCTTATGTTTATTTCAACTTTTCCAAGCGTGCTAGCAGCACGTCATCAGGTAATCGCTGAATTTTTCGGAGACGATAAATTAATAAAATCGCGGCTAAGGTTAAACTCACAATAAAGGCAATCCAGAACCCTTTTGCCGCAATACCACCGGTAATAATCAAATCGGTACGTGCCAACGCGTAACCCAGTGGCATACCGACAACCCAATAGCAAAATAACGTGATGTACAAAATGGCTTTGGTGTCTTTATAACCACGCAACACGCCACCGATAATCACTTGTACCGTGTCAGAAAATTGGTATAGCGAGGCAATTAATAATAAGGTACCTGCCATGGCAATCACTTCAACGTCTTTCACAAAAATGGCAGCAATATGCTCACGTAAAATTACCGTTAAAAATGCGGTGATTATCGCAACCGATAATCCGACCGCCAAGGCAGAATACGACACCAGTTTTGCCCCATGTGGCGACTTTTCGCCTAAACGTTGCCCCACTAAAATGGTGGTTGCCATACCAATTGACATGGGCAACATGAAGACAAACGAACTGGTGTTTAAAGCAATTTGGTGGCTCGCCACAACATCAGCACCAAGTGGTGATAGAAATAATGAAGTCAATGCAAATAACGCCACTTCACAACAAAGCGCCATGGCGATAGGAAACCCAAGTTTCAGCAACTTGCTCAATGTACACACATTCGGACGTTCGACAATCTTGTCGAAGACCTTTAAATCACGTTGATTTCTCGCACGCACACAATAGGTCAACATGAGAAGACACATCATCCAGTTCACGATTGCCGTTGCAATACCACAGCCCACCGCCCCAAATGCCGGAATACCGAGTTTGCCGTAAATGAAAATATAGTTAAGGGGAATGTTGAGCATTAAACCGAGGAAAGCAATCACCATGGCAGGCTTGGTTTTGGCAATACCATCATTTAAACAACGAAAATTAATCATTAATAAATAACCCGGCAAGCCCCAAATCATGGCGTGTAAATAGCCGCTTGTGATCTCCGCCAAACGAGGTTCCATATCCATGTTTTGCAACACAACATCGCTGTGATAAATCAACAAGCCGAGCGGAATACAGCTCAACACCACAATCCAAATGCCTTGACGCACCTGATGAGCAATCCGTTTACGCTGACCGGAGCCATTCAAATAGGAAATGGTCGGAGGCAAGGCGAGTAACAACCCGTGTCCGAATAACACCAACGGCAACCAAATGGAGGCACCTACGGAAATGGCTGCCATGTCTGCTGCGCTCACACGCCCTGCCATGATGGTATCCACCATCCCCATGGAATTTTGCGCAATTTGCGCAAGCAAAATCGGAATGGTAATAGCAATTAATTTTTTGGCTTCAATATGATATTCTTTGACGAAGTTTAGATTCATAAATAAATAGATGTCGAGGTCATTATGTTTACAGGCATTGTGCAAGGTACGGCACAAATTAAGGCTATTACAGAAGGGGCTAATTTTAGAACACACGTGGTGGAAATGCCACAAGAAATGCTGAAAGGATTACAAATCGGCGCCTCTGTTGCGCACAATGGCGTGTGTTTAACCGTCACCGAAATCAAAGGCAATTTGGTGAGTTTCGACTTAATGCAAGAAACCTTGAAAATCACTAATTTAGGCGAATTGCAGGTCGGTGATTTCGTGAATATCGAACGCGCCATGCAAATGGGCACAGAAATCGGCGGGCATATTTTATCCGGCCATGTGTATTGCACCGCGAACATCATTGAACGCATTCCTTCCGAAAACAACCTACAGATGTGGTTCCAGCTGCCGAATAAAACCATGATAAAATATGTGTTAACCAAAGGCTTTATTGCCGTGGACGGCATTAGTTTAACTATCGGTGAAGTCCGCAAACAAAGCTTCTGCGTCAACCTGATTCCGGAAACCATTCATCGTACGCTAATTGGCAAGAAAGAGGTGGGCAAAAAAGTCAATATTGAAATCGATCCGCAAACGCAAGCCATTGTGGATACGGTGGAACGTTATTTGACACAGAAAGAAGCCTAAAAGTGCGGTTGTTTTTAGCGGCGTTTTTTCATCAGAATTTATTGGCTAAAACGCCCGTTTTGCTTTAGAATCAGCCATCAATTTTTTCAATGAGATTATTATGTCAATTGCATTATCAACTAAACAAAAACAATATTTAAAAGGCCTCGCCCACCATTTAAGCCCGGTAGTCATGCTCGGTGGCAACGGCTTAACAGAAGGCGTGTTGGCTGAAATTGATTTATCACTCAATCATCACGAATTGATTAAAGTGAAAATCAACGGTTCTGATCGCGAAACCAAACAATTGATTATTGATGCTATCGTGCGTGAAACCGGCGCTGCGGAAGTACAAACTATCGGTCATGTATTAGTGTTGTATCGCCCAAGTGAAGAAAATAAAATTCAACTTCCGCGTAAATAAGACAAAACACAAACATGAAAAAAGGCAGTTATTTAACTGCCTTTTTTGTTATTGATTGCGAAAAAAGTTACACATACTCTACTTCAATAATTTCAAATTCAACCGCGCCGCCCGGCGTAGCAATATTGACGACATCATCCACTTCTTTCCCCACCAAACCACGAGCAATCGGCGAATTCACAGAAATCAACCCGTTTTTAATGTCAGCCTCATCATCGCCCACAATACGATAAGTCACTTCTTCATCCGTATTGGTATTAAATAACACCACCGTTGCACCAAAGATCACTTTGCCGTTATTGGGAATTTTGGTGACATCAATGACTTGGCTGTTACCGAGTTTACCTTCGATTTCCTGAATGCGTCCTTCACAGAAACCTTGTTGTTCGCGTGCTGCATGATATTCCGCATTCTCTTTTAAGTCGCCATGTTCACGTGCTTCTGCAATGGCTTTGATAATTTCCGGGCGACGTTCATTCTTCAAATAATCCAGTTCTTCGCGCAATAATTGCGCGCCACGAACGGTCATTGGAATTTGTTGCATTCTTCTTTTCCCTAAATTTAAACAAAAGAAAAACTGTGGAATCCCAGGGATTCCACAGCATAAATTAATCCGTTATAGAGGGAGAAAAGCATTTACTCCCGCGTATTCGCGTACTATTATTGTTCGCCTGAAAAAAAATAGCAACCTCAAGTCTAAATTATGTGTCAGTTTTACTCATTTCGTATGTTCAAAAAAATCTGTTTTCTCCTTGGCTTAACAGCAACCACTTCGACTTTTGCCTATGTTGATGTAAACAATTACCTCGACAAACTACCTGAGGGTGCAAATTTGGCTTTTATCGCCAAAAACATTAATCAAAATAAGATTGTCGCCGACTATCAAGGGCAAACCTTCATGTTACCCGCCAGTACACAAAAAGTGTTCACCGCGTTGGCGGCAAAATTAGCGCTCGGCGATTCATTTCAATTTCAGACCGCTCTTTTAACCAACGGAAAAGTACAAAATGGTCAACTCGACGGCGACTTAATCGTGCGTTTCACCGGCGACCCGGATCTCACCAGCGGACAATTATTCAACTTATTCGCAGAATTAAAGAAACAAAACATCAATAAAATCACCGGAAATCTGATTTTGGATACTTCTGTGTTTACCGGTCATGATCGCGGTTTAGGTTGGATTTGGAACGACCTGACCATGTGTTTTAATTCTCCACCTGCGGCGGTAAACATTGATAATAACTGCTTTTATGTGGATATTGATGCGAACCTGCCGGAAGGACAACAAGTCAAATTTAACGTGCCGTCACAGTACCCGATTCAAGTGTTCGGACAGGTTTATGTGGCCGGCAAAGAGGAAGCCGGCTATTGTCAATTAGATGCAGTGGTACACGACAATAACCGCTATCAAGTGAAAGGTTGTTTAGCGCGCCAAGCCAAGCCTTTTGGATTGAGTTTTGCTGTACAAGATCCCGATGCTTATGCTGCGGCAATCATTCAACGTCAACTAAAACGCCTGAACATTGAATTTAACGGACAAGTACAACAACCCTATCGCCAGCAACAAGGACAAGTTTTAGCACAACATCTCTCGAAACCCTTGCCAGAACTCATCAAGAAAATGATGAAAAAATCCGATAACCAAATTGCCGATGCCTTGTTCCGTACTATCGCTTATCATAAATACAAGCGCCCCGCCTCCTTCCAACTGGGGACATTAGCGATGAAAAGCGTGTTATCGCAGGTAGGCATTAAATTTGGCAACAGTATTATTGCTGACGGTTCCGGGCTTTCCCGCCATAATTTGGTCGCACCACAAACCATGTTACAGGTGTTAGATTACATTGCTAAAAATGAAGACAAATTACATTTACTGGACTCGTTCCCGATTGCCGGTGTGGATGGCACCTTGAGCGGACGCGGTTCCTTAATCAATCCGCCATTAATAAAAAATGTGATAGCGAAAACCGGGGCATTAAAAGGCGTGTATAACTTGGCAGGCTACCTCACCAACGCGCGTGGAGAAAAAGTGGCATTCGTACAATTCATCAATGGATATTCTACCGGCGATTTAGAAAGCAAAACCAAACGTGCACCGTTAGTGCAATTTGAAAGCGGCGTGTATAACGCGCTCTATCAAGATTAATGTAACCGGCTAAAACTAAACAAGAAGTGCGGTGGATTTTTCAAACGTTTTAAAACGTCATGAAAATCCACCGCACTTTTAATTGAACGACTGACTAAACCGTCGCAAAATTATTTATTAATCAAACTCAAAAATTCTTTACGGGTTTCGCGATCTTCTAAGAACACGCCACCAAAGGCAGAAGTGACTGTATAACTGTTTGCGTCTTTAATGCCACGACATTTCACACAAAAATGCGTTGCTTTCACATACACGGCAACATCGTCCGTTTCTAAAATTGTTTGGAATGCCAATAAAATTTGCTCTGTTAAACGCTCTTGTACTTGAGGGCGTTGAGCAAAAAAAGACACTACGCGATTAATTTTAGATAAACCGATGACCCATTTTTTCGGGTAATAGGCCACAGAAACCTTACCGTCGATGGTCACGAAATGATGCTCACATGTACTGGTTAATGTGACATCATTCACTAGCACCATTTCGCTAACTTTCATACGGTTAGCAATATTAGTAATCTTAGGAAAATTAGCGTAATCCAAGCCACTGAAGATTTCATCTACAAACATTTTTGCAAGACGTGACGGGGTTTCTTCAATACTGTCGTCATTTAAATCTAAACCGATTAAACGTAAAACTTCCCGCATGTGTTGTTCGATTTTTGTGCGGCGTTCATCTTTTGTTTCATTCAACACCGCCATCGGTGTTTCAATTCCTTTCTGAACCAGCGCCGTACGGACTTTCTCTGCTTCAGGTGAAATATCGTTCATTTACTGCTCCCAATAAAAATAATGCCGCATTTTAACAAAATCACCGACAATAATAAAATGAAGATAATGACTAGCCTCCATGAAAAGTTTTATTTAAAACCTGTTTCAACATGTTCTCTTGCAAGTATTTTTTGAAACATCCTAAAGCCCGAGTATAATGGGCGGACTTTTTTATTCTTACAAGGATTCCGTATGTTGCCGCTGTCTCAAGCACTTGAACAAATGTTAAATCAACTTCCTTCTCCGACTGGCACGGAAACGTTGCCGATACATCAAGCCAGTCAACGAATTTGTGCTGAAAATGTCATTTCTCCGATTAATGTCCCTTCTTTCGATAACTCTGCGATGGACGGTTATGCAGTACGGTTGGCAGATTTACAACAATCCATGACACTCTCTGTTGCTGGGAAAGCCTTTGCCGGTGCGCCTTTTGAGGGAGAATGGACGGCACAAAGTGCAGTCAGAATTATGACCGGTGCGATGATTCCCCAAGGCGCTGACGCGGTGGTAATGCAAGAAGAGGTTCAAGTGAACGATGATGGCTCGGTGACGTTCACCAGTCTGCCTAAATTGGGGCAAAACATTCGCCGTATTGGGGAAGATGTAAAAGAAGGCGATGTGGTATTACAACAAGGCGCATTGTTAAACGCGGTATCCTTACCCCTACTTGCCTCTCTAGGCATTGAAAAGGTGAAGGTTTTCCCACGATTAAAAGTGGCCGTGCTTTCTACCGGCGATGAGCTGGTTCCAGTCGGTCAACCGTTACAAGCCGGTCAAATTTATGACACGAACCGTTTCACCGTAAAACTGTTGTTAGAGAAACTCAATTGCGACGTATTGGATTTTGGTATTTTGCCGGACAACGAAGCGCAATTTGAAAAGGCCTTTTTGGAAGCCCAACAACAAGCAGATTTGGTCATCACCAGTGGCGGGGTGTCTGTGGGGGAAGCGGATTTCACCAAACATATTTTAGAAAAAGTCGGCAAAATCAACTTCTGGAAAATTGCCATTAAACCGGGCAAGCCTTTTGCTTTTGGTAAATTAGAAAAAGCCTGGTTCTGTGGCTTGCCGGGCAATCCGGTATCAGCCTTGGTGACCTTCTATCAATTAGTACAACCAGCAATCGCCAAATTGAGCGGTTACAGTCAATGGAGAGCGCCAATGCGTTTACCGGCCATTGCGGCGAGCAATCTGAAAAAAGCACCGGGACGCTTAGACTTCCAACGAGGTTTCTACCAACTCAATGCACAAGGTCAAATTGAAGTACAACCGGTAGGCTTCCAAGGCTCGCATTTGTTTAGTTCCTTTGAGAAAAGCAACTGTTTTATCGTGTTGGAACAAGAGCGGGGCAACGTTGTTGCAGGTGAAACCGTCACCATCGAACCGTTTAACGATTTATTACGCTAATACATTGAGTTTGCTATGGAATTAAGCCATCAGGAAGAATTGCGTTACAACCGTCAAATCGTGTTGAAAGACATTGATTTTGACGGACAAGAAACGTTAAAAAGTAGCAAAATGCTGATTGTTGGTCTCGGCGGATTAGGTTGTGCCGCCGGCCAATATTTAGCTGTTGCCGGTGTGGGGCATTTAACCTTACTGGATTTCGACTCCGTAGATTTATCCAATTTACAACGCCAAGTATTGCATGATGACAGTCGCCTTGGTATGCCAAAAGTGGAATCAGCGAAACTTTCCTTGCAACGTCTGAACCCGCACATTCAGGTGGACACTATCCATCAATTATTGGATGAACAACAACTTCACGACTTAGTTAGCAAATTTGATGTGGTATTGGATTGCACCGACAACATCACGACACGCAATCAATTAGATTTAGCTTGTGCCACCCATAAAATCCCACTCATTTCCGGCGCAGCTATTCGTATGGAAGGACAGGTTTCTGTTTTCACCTATGAAGACAATACGCCAACCTATCATACGCTCAGCCGCTTATTCGGCGACAACGCGTTAAGCTGTGTAGAAGCCGGCGTATTGGCACCGATTGTCGGTTTGGTTGGTTCTATTCAAGCCTTAGAAGCCATCAAAGTGCGGTTAAAAATCGGCAAGAATTTGTGTGGCAGGTTATTATTGATTGATGGAATGACGATGTCGGTAAGAGAAGTCAAATTGCCGAATAGCAGTATGTAAATAATGGAGGCACGCAACGGAAAATGCGTGCCTCCATGAAATTGTTTAAATATTCAATTATGCTTTTCTAAAAAACACATTCAAAATCCACCGCACTTTATCCCCTCTATTTCAATCATAGTTAATCAGACAATAAAAATACGTTACGTTATTTTAAAAGATGGCTTCTAAACGTAAAAATGCACCGATATGATGGCGACGATCATGGTTTTTATCATTGTAGTAATTCAATTCAGGCTGAATAAAAAACCACTGACGCAAAATCGGCTGACGCCAAGTAATAAATGGGCCGTATTGGTTAAGATGAAATTGTTTATTATCGATATCACCACCAATAAAAATGCCATAATTTAGCCGTTTATAGTTGTTGAAGTCGTGTTGACGATAAAAACTGTTCCCCCAAGAGTTTTTCTCATCAATATCATGTTCAGACTGCAAATACAGGTGATTCGCAAGAAGAGTATTCGCCGAATCCCGATACTTGTTTTCAAAGTTCGTCCGCAAATAATGTTTACTATTGGTTCCGTAGCGGTAAATTTGCTCCAATCGGGTAGAGAAACGATCAGTAATAAGCCATTCTTTTCCTGCTCTAAAGCGTAAATAAATATCGCTACCGGAACGAATAGCTAGATCGATGTCAGTATCAATGCCTAATTTTTTAATGGAGTCGGACCAGCGTAAACCGACCGAGGCATTATCTTTCCGTGTTTGACGCCGATCATAATGTTTATTTTTATTTAATGGTTGGTTATAAACCTTACCGATATAGTTTTTATCTCGCGTTTCATTATCTAAATCTTCATCACCAAAGACTAAACTCAAGTGTTTTTTTTTATGCCGGCAGGCGAATTTTCCCACGGATACGTGGTTTAATGGAAAAGTGATCATAATGATCCTATTGGCTATCCAACATGATACGCAAGCCGGCAGTCGCTAGTTGATTAGGATCTGGCTCTCCCATCCATTCATCCATCGCATGCGCCTACCTACGCAGGGTGGCTCGTATTTCTTGGTGTTGTTCATCTACCCATGTTTTTTCCTGTTCTTCCGCCAAAACACCGAAGGACGGTAACAAACCGATAAAAACAGATGCTCTTAACAAAGAGGATTTTTTCATATGTAGCTCCTTTACTTATATCGATGCCGTATTAGCCCTATACTTATGCGATTTAAGACAAACCTGTCACAAAAAATCCACATGTAAATGACGTTTCTATTAAATTTCTTATTTGCCGGCTTCTACATAAAACAAACGGCGCCTAATGCGCCGTTTGTTTTGATAAATGGAAGCTTCTCTATCTCTCGTTATGCATCTCAAGATTAGAAGAATCCTTTTCGCGTTTTTTCTTCGCAGCATCATTACGTTGTTCAGCGATGTTATCCAGATAGGCTTCGGTAATATCACCGGTGACATAACAACCTGTGAACACGGAACAATCAAATGCTTTAATGGATGGGTTTTCTTGTTGTACAGAGCCGGTTAAATCCGCTAAGTCTTGGAATACTAATTTATCCACGCCGATAAGTTTGGCGATTTCGTCAGTATTACGTTCATAGGCAATTAATTCGCTGCGCGTCGGCATATCGATACCATATACGTTCGGATAGCGAATTTCCGGTGCTGCGGAAGCAAAATACACTTTTTTCGCGCCGGCAGCGCGAGCCATCTCTACGATTTGTTCAGAGGTCGTGCCACGCACGATAGAGTCATCCACCAATAACACATTTTTGCCCTTAAATTCAGAAGCAATGGTATTCAATTTGCGACGAACAGAACTCACTCGCTGCGCTTGACCCGGCATAATGAATGTGCGGCCGACATAACGATTTTTTACAAATCCTTGGCGATAAGGTTTGTTCAACACATTAGCAATACGCAAGGCAATATCATTAGAGGTTTCCGGCACCGGAATCACCACATCAATATCCATGTCTTGCCATTCACGGGCGATTTTTTCCCCTAAACGTTGTCCCATGTGCACACGGGCTGCGTAAACAGAAACCCCGTCAATGCAGGAATCCGGGCGGGCAAAATAGACATATTCAAAAATACACGGCGTTAACACGGGATTATCAGCACATTGTTCCGCATATAGTTCACCGTCAAAGGTAATAAAAATCGCTTCTCCCGGTGCCACATCACGCATGAATTCAAAACCGACGACATCCAGTGCGACACTTTCGGAAGCCACCATGTATTCAGTTTTGCCGTTTTCTTCACGTTTACCTAACACCAGAGGACGAATACCATGAGGATCGCGAAACGCCACCATGCCGTGATCGATGATCATCGCAATACATGCATAAGCACCTCGAATATCTGTATGCGTTTGTTTCACTGCATTAAAAATATCTTGCGGTGTTAAAGCGTATTTTTGTGGTTGATCGAGGTGATAAGCAAGAATGTTCAATAAAAGTTCGGAGTCGGAATTGGTGTTCACATGACGGCGGGCAAGATTAAAGAGTTTTTCTTTCAATTCGGCAGAGTTTGTTAAATTGCCGTTATGCACCAAGGTTAAACCATAAGGCGAGTTCACATAAAACGGCTGTGCTTCCGAGACGCTGGAACTTCCTGCGGTAGGATAACGTACATGGCCGATGCCGGTATTGCCCGCTAAACGCAACATATGTACCTGTTGAAACACATCACTCACCAAACCGTTCGCTTTACGCAAACGAAAGCGGTTTTCGTCATCAATGGTGACGATACCTGCAGCATCCTGTCCGCGATGCTGTAAAACGGTTAAGGCATCATAAATTGCTTGATTTACCGGGGTTTGACTGACAATACCGACAATACCGCACATGCTCGTTGTTCCTCTACTGATTCTGAGTTGAAGTTGGGATTGGATTTGAAGCCGGCGTAGTCACTTGCTCCAAATTCAAGGTTGAATTTAAAAAACTGGAATTTGCTTGTATCTGTTGAAAGAACCAATCCACCACAAAACGAAAGTGCGGTATTAATTTTGACTCTTTCCACCAATCACTTTGATTTGACGCGGTGAACGTATCCAAGAAAAATAAAATTGCCGCCACAATGAGCACGCCACGTAATAGCCCGAAGCAAGCACCAAGTACTCGATCCGTCCCGCTTAAGCCGGTACGATCCACTAACTGACCTAATACATAATTCACGATAGCGCCAACAATCAATGAGGCAATAAATAAGATAGCAATGGCAACACCATTGCGGATATACAGGGATTCAATGGAGGTTAACAAACCCGCCAAATACACATAAAAATTGCTTGCAATAAAAAATGCCACAATCCAACTGGCTAGTGACATCACTTCGCGGACGAAGCCGCGTAATAAGCTGACAATAACGGAAAAAACAATAATGCCGATAATAATGTAATCAATCATCAAATCATCTCTAAAGTGTTGAAAAAGACACTTCTATTTGCAACGGGCGCTATTCTAGCAAAAAAAGAAAACGTTTGCGCAAAAAATTACGCACTAAAAAACGCCCTTTTGCACAAAGAAGCAAAGGGGCGTCACTATACCATTGTTATGTTTGGGAATATAGAAAAAATCGGTGGGTTAAAGCTCCTGCCAAAAATCACGGGGTAATTTTTTCTGAGCAAGATTCAATAGCTTTGCTAAATCCAAATAAGTGAGCTTGTCGGGGAAAGAAGGTAAGGTATCCTCCGTCTCTCTCAATTTTTCAAAAACGCGTTGAAAACCCACCGCACTTTGAGGTGATAATGGCGTTTGTGCGCGTTTGCCCAACCAATAAAAGCCTTGTAAAGGCAAGCATAACGCAAATAAAGCACTTAACACCGCAACAGCAAGTGCCATATTGTCGCCATGCGCATAAATTTGCTGCCACACCACAAATAATACCGCAAGAAACGGCATCATTTTCTGGGCAAATAAGGTTGCTTTAATAATGCGATTTTCGGGAAAAATAGCGCCTAACTTTGGTTCTAAAGGCCAACTATTTAAATATTGTTGCCCAACTTTTAATGTACGATAAAAACCCATTTCATGCTTATCCTTAGTTTTAATCCGAATGAAGGTTGCTCAACATAACATAAACCGAGCTATTTTTTCATTTTCTACATAACCACCTCTTCTTTGGTAGTCTCTTTTTTCGGGGAAAATGAATCACTTATCAAATGTAAAAAATTTGCTAAATTTTTTGATTCAAGTCGCATTTTTTGTCGTTGAGAATTTATTTTAAAGAGTGAAAGGTGTATCCTATCGCAGTTTAATTTTCTATTATTCGTTCAATATTTGAACGAATTTTGTTTAACTCAAACCAGTATAGGTCGCTTATGTCTGAAAAATTAGTCCTAATCCTCAATTGTGGTAGCTCTTCATTAAAATTTTCTATTTTGAATCCTGCCACCGGCGAAGAAAAATTGTCCGGCTTAGCCGAAGCGTTTTACTTACCTGAAGCCCGTATCAAATGGAAATTACACGGCGAAAAAGGACAGGCTGATTTAGGTGCCGGTGCCGCTCACGCCGAAGCGTTAAATTTTGTTGTTAATAACATTTTCTCGCTTGATCCTGAATTACAAAAAGGCGTTGTTGCTATCGGTCACCGTATCGTACACGGCGGCGAAAAATTCACTTCTTCCGTTATCGTTACCGATGAAGTGGTTAAAGGCATCGAAGATGCAATTCAATTTGCGCCATTGCACAACCCTGCACACTTAATCGGTATCAAAGAGGCATTCAAACTCTTCCCGCATTTGAAAGAGAAAAACGTGGTGGTATTTGATACTGCATTCCATCAAACCATGCCGGAAGAGGCGTACTTATACGCATTACCTTACTCTTTATATCGCGATCACGGTGTTCGTCGCTACGGCGCACACGGTACAAGCCACTATTATGTCAGCCGTGAAGCGGCAAAACGTTTAGGCGTCGCAGAAGACAAAGTAAACGTGATCACTTGCCATTTAGGTAACGGCGGTTCCGTATCCGCAATTCGTCATGGCGAATGTATCGATACCTCTATGGGTTTAACCCCGTTAGAAGGTTTAGTGATGGGTACCCGTTGTGGTGACATCGACCCGGCTATCGTTTTCTACATGCACGACACCCTTGGTATGTCCGTTGAAGAAATCAACACCACCTTAACGAAAAAATCCGGTTTGCTTGGTTTAACCGAAGTCACCAGTGACTGCCGTTATGCCGAAGACAACTATGACAAAGAAATCCCGGCAAAACGCGCATTAGACGTTTATTGCTACCGTTTAGCGAAATACATCGGTTCTTATATGGCCGTTATCGGTGAGCGTTTGGATGCCATCGTCTTTACCGGCGGTATTGGTGAAAACTCTGCGCACGTACGCGAACTCACCTTAGCGCACTTAAAATTATTCGGTTATAAATTGGATAATGAGAAAAACATGGCTGCCCGTTTTGGTAACGAAGGCGTGATTACCGCTGACAACACCCCAGTCGCCATGGTTATTCCAACCAATGAAGAATTAGTGATCGCACAAGACACCGCACGTCTTTGCATCTAAAACGTAATCTATAAACTGCCGATTTATTCGGCAGTTTCTTTTTAATCCTCTATTCCAATCGAAGGTAAATTATGTCTCGTACTATTATTTTAATTCCGATTAGCACCGGCGTAGGTTTAACCAGCGTAACGCTTGGTTTAATCAACGCGCTTGAACAAAAAGGTGCCAAAGTCGGTTTCATGAAACCTATTTCTCAACCAAATACCGGTGAAGATATTATCGACCGCACAACCTCTATCGTACGCACCAGCACCGGTTTAGAAACGGCTGAGCCGTTTATGCTAAGCGTGGCAGAATCGCTGATCGGTCAAAACCAATCTGATGTTTTATTAGAAAAAATCGTTGAAAATCATCAACGTCTTGCTAAAAACAATGAAATTGTCATTGTGGAAGGCTTGATTCCAACCCGCAAACATTCTTTCGCCAATAGCATTAACTACGAAATCGCCCAAGCACTTGATGCAGAAATCGTCTTAGTTGCGGCACCGGCCACAGAAACCCCGGCACAATTAAAAGAACGTGTAGAAGCAGCAGCTTCTCTATTCGGTGGTCAAGGCAATAAAAATCTCCTTGGCGTGATCGTGAACAAATTCAACGCACCGGTGGATGAATCCGGCAGAACCCGCCCAGATTTAAGCGAAATTTTCGATTCTTTCCAACACAGCCACAACAGCGAATCCGAGTTGGTAAAATTATTTGCACAAAGCCAGCTCAACTTACTGGCATGTATCCCATGGTCTGCTGATCTTATTGCAACCCGTGCGATTGATTTAATTAAACATTTAGGCGCATCTATTCTTAATGAAGGGGATGTAAACCGTCGTATTCGTGGTATCACTTTCTGTGCAAGAAGCTTGCCAAATATGGTGGAACACTTCCGTGCCGGAAGCTTACTCGTGGTTTCTGCTGACCGCCCTGACGTAATCGTGGCAGCGGCACTTGCGGTATCCAACGGTATTGAAATCGGCGGTTTATTATTAACCGGCGGTTACAAATTAGATCCTCAAATCAACAAACTTTGTCAGCATGTTTTTGAAAACAAAAAATTGCCGGTTTTCCGTATTGAAGGCAACACCTGGCAAACCGCTTTAAGCCTACAAAACTTTAATCTTGAAGTACCGGTTGACGATAAAGAGCGCATTGAAAACATCAAACGCTACACCAGCGAAAAATTAGATGCCGCCTTCGTTAACGGATTAGTTGAAGCTTCAAGCCGTTTACGTCGTTTATCGCCACCAGCATTCCGCTTCCAATTAACGGAATTAGCCCGTGCGGCGAATAAACGTATCGTCTTACCGGAAGGCGATGAACCACGTACAATCAAAGCGGCAATCTTATGTGCTGAACGCGGTATCGCAGAATGTATCTTGTTGGCCAACCCTGAAGAAGTAAAACGCGTTGCTGAATCTCAAGGTGTGAAATTAGTCAAAGGTATTACGGTCGTTGACCCAGCAAGCGTGCGTGAAAACTATGTCGCGCGTTTAGTAGAACTACGTAAAGCCAAAGGCATGACAGAAACCATGGCGCGTGAACAATTAGAAGATAACGTTGTACTTGGCACGATGATGTTAGAAGCCAACGAAGTGGACGGTTTGGTATCCGGCGCAGTTCACACTACAGCCAACACCATTCGCCCACCGATGCAAATTATTAAAACCGCACCGGGTAGCTCCATTATTTCTTCTATCTTCTTCATGTTGTTACCGGATCAAGTGTTGGTTTACGGTGACTGCGCTGTGAACCCAGATCCGACCGCAGAACAACTTGCGGAAATTGCGATTCAATCTGCCGAATCGGCGAAATCCTTCGGTATCGAACCGAAAGTGGCGATGATCTCCTACTCTACCGGCTCTTCCGGTAGCGGAGCAGACGTTGAAAAAGTGAAAGAAGCGACTCGTATTGCGAAAGAAAAACGTCCTGACTTACTCATCGACGGTCCATTACAATACGATGCGGCAGTGATGGAAGATGTGGCTCGTTCTAAAGCACCAAATTCTCCGGTTGCCGGTCAAGCTACCGTATTCATCTTCCCAGATCTGAATACCGGTAACACCACTTATAAAGCAGTTCAACGTTCTGCCGACCTTGTTTCTATCGGCCCGATGCTCCAAGGTATGCGCAAACCGGTGAACGACTTGTCCCGTGGTGCGTTGGTCGATGACATCGTGTACACCATTGCATTAACAGCAATTCAAGCGACACAATAAAAAAACGCTTGAAAAACCGACCGCACTTTCGTGCAAAAGAAAAGGCTTTCGTAATGAAAGCCTTTTTATTTATCAAAACGATTGAATTAACTCATCCGTTCTTTTGGCGCCAATCGCCTTTTATTTAAAGGGAAAAGTGCGGTCAGTTTTTGAGGTGAATTTCATTTTTGTGCTTCACAATCATCATTTGGTGATCGGCAAATTTCTGCACAAGCGTTTGAATTGATTGCCCATTTGGCAACGAAAGATGAGGCGCAATTTCTGCCAACGGAATAATCACAAATTCACGCTGATGCATATCATAATGTGGCACTGTCAGGCGTTCCGACTGAATAATGTGATTAGAATACAGCAAAATATCCAAATCCAATGTCCGTTCTCCCCAGCGACGCAGACGCACACGACCTTGTTCATGTTCAATGCGTTGCAATTCATCCAACAATGCAAGAGGCGCAAGTGCGGTTTCCAAACAAGCCACAGCATTCACATAATCCGGCTGATCTTGTGGCCCAAGAGGCTTGCTTTGATAAAAAGAACTCACCGCCACTAATTTTGAGTCAGACAATTCATTCATCACCTGCAATGCAGAAATCAGTTGCGCCTGAGGATTAGCAAGGTTACTTCCCAAAGCAACATACACCTTATTCATGGCTAACCTTTTTTACAGAATGATGCCGTTTACGGCGATGATATTTGCGTTTTCTCGGTTGACTCGGCAGATCTTTTACCAAATCTTGTCGTTGGGTTTCGTTGCTAAATTGATATTCATGCCACCATGCCGCTAATTCAACGGCTTCACCGCCCTCAATTTCTGCGCGCATAACCAATAAATCAAAGCCCGCACGGAATTTTGATTGCTCAATGGCACGCTGCACAGATTTTGGCGTGCGTTTTAAGAACTGCAACTGTAACGACCAAATATCGCGAATCACCGTGGTATAACGACGTGGCACGGCTAACGCATTACATAACACATCTAACAAGTCGTTAGAAGCCAAGGCATAGGCATCATTGTTATTCAAACCGCCTTCATTTTTTAGAATTTCCACTCTTTCACGCAACGGATACCAGAAAAATGCCGCAAATAAGAACGCCGGATTGATCGGTAATTTATCTGCCACACGCTCATCAGTGGAAGTCAACGCACGCAAAATCATTTTTTCTGCCATGCTGTCTTCACGCTCGGTGAAATACGTTGGCAACAACGGGAAAAGCTGTTCAAACAAACCATATTGACGTAATAAATGATACGTTTTTACGCCATGCCCGCTTTGTAATAACTTCAAGCTTTCTTCAAATAAACGTGCCGGTGGAATATTTTTGAGTAAATGTGCAAGAGATTTAATGGGCGCTTCACTTGGTTTATCCAAGAACATTTCCAATTTAGCCATAAAGCGAATAGAGCGCAGCATGCGTACCGGATCTTCCTGATAGCGGGTCACCGGATCACCGATTAAACGTAATTTACCGTTTTTTAAATCGTCAATACCGTTGAAATAATCTTTCAACGTGTTGTCTTGTGGATTGTAATACAGCGCGTTTACGCTGAAATCACGGCGTTCCGCATCTTGTTCCAAGGTGCCGTACACGTTATCACGCAACAGCATGCCCTCTTCGCTTTGCTTGGCAAGCTTTTCATTATGATGTTCTGCATGACCAGCACGGAAAGTCGCCACTTCAATAATCTCACGGCCAAACATCACGTGCGCCAAACGGAAACGACGTCCAACCAAACGACACTGACGTTGAAAAACCGCTTGGATTTGTTCCGGACGGGCATTGGTCGCCACATCAAAATCTTTTGGTTTTTTACCGAGCAATAAGTCACGCAAACAACCGCCGACCACATAGGTTTCATAGCCTTGTCGTTGTAGTTTTTCCACCACCGTCAACGCATTACGATTAAACATACGTGGCGTAATGCCATGCATGGATGCCTTAATGCTATGTCTGAAATCTTTTTTAGGTGTGTTTCTTTTATTGTGGGATGAACCCTGAGCCTTGTTTTTTACAGGTTCAGTCACTGTGATAGAGGGTCTTTTAGGTGAGGCTTTAATGTCATTTTGAGCAGCAGGATGTTTTTTGATTTTCTTGCTCAAAAGATTTTTAATATAGGTAAAGATAAGACATCTCCGTTTATCAGAAAAATAATGTGAAAGTGCGGTCGAAAAATAAGGTGTTTTTTGACCGCACTTTTATCTGTTTTGAGTCGAATTAACCGACCATTTGTTTTTCGCGAATTTCCGCTAATGTTTTGCAGTCGATACACAAATCTGCTGTCGGACGCGCTTCTAAACGTTTAATCCCAATTTCCACGCCACAAGAATCGCAATAGCCGAAATCGTCTGTATCCAATTTTTTCAACGTATTTTCGATTTTCTTCATTAATTTACGTTCACGATCGCGAGCACGTAATTCCAAACTGAACTCTTCTTCTTGTGTCGCGCGGTCAGCTGGATCCGGGAAGTTAGCCGCTTCATCTTGCATATGAGCAACGGTCCGAGATGCTTCATCTCTAATTTGATCATGCCAGGCTTGAAGGATTTTTTTGAAATGTAGCACTTGGTGCTCATTCATGTATTCTTCACCTTTCTTTTCTTTGTAAGGCTCAACGCCGGCTAAAGCCAATAAACTTAAAGACGCTTTACTCATGTGTATCTCCTAATAAAAAATTCATCCATTTCATAGTGTTAAGCCCACAATCAGTGTCGCTTAATATGATTACTACCCCAAAGTAAAACCGATTAAAAAATGGACCCAAATTTTGAAGGCGTATAAATAGCAGAACTCACCCTATTTATCAAATAATATTTGCATATCCATTCAGTTTTTTAAGGTTTTTTTTTATTTTTGTGATTTAGATTCCAATATTTTTGAAGACTTATTTTCCCTCCCTTGAAATTCTTTCATAGTCCCTGCCATGGAATAAAAGTGCGGTAAAAAATGTGGGTGTTTCGTTAGATAAATTTGCGGGAAGTTTAATTGTAAGCAGTATCACTTTGGTGTTTTTACCCGAGTCGTTTTTAGTCTCTTGGCAAACAGCACTTTATTTATCCCTTCTTTTATGTCCGCTCATTTTGCTTGCCCGACGTTTATCCTGTCATAAAACGAAATACTCGCTTCTTTGGTTGCTTTTGTTCACGCTCAATCTGGCTTATGCGCATCAGCCAGCAATACAGTTGCTAACACAAGCGGATGATATTGCCCGTTTGCCGAAAACCATTCATACCGAATTTACCGTGGAAGAGATCCTGCATCAGCAACAATATCAAACCGTAGTTATCCGTGTGAAACTTGCGGATAATCAGCCAGAACAACGTCTTTACGCCAATTGGAAACTTAAACAAAACGTGAATATTGGCGAACGTTATGTGGGAGAGTTGCGCCTTCGCCCTATTTCCTCACGGCTCAATAAAGACGGGTTTGATCGCCAACAATGGTACTTCAGCAAACGCATC
Source organism: Aggregatibacter sp. oral taxon 513 (assembly GCF_018128305.1). Taxonomy (NCBI): domain Bacteria; kingdom Pseudomonadati; phylum Pseudomonadota; class Gammaproteobacteria; order Pasteurellales; family Pasteurellaceae; genus Aggregatibacter; species Aggregatibacter sp. oral taxon 513. Next base: position 844,077 of record NZ_CP072381.1, on the reverse strand, counting down.
ACTGCGTGGGCAGAAGTGAAAAGTGCGGTCAAAATAGATCACGTTTTTTCATGGCGGCAAAGCGCACTTCATCATGCGCTCAAGCAAACAGAACCGTTATCTCAACAAGGGTTGTTATTAGCACTTGGTTTTGGCGAACGGGCATGGCTTGAAAACGCCACATGGCAAATTTATCAAAAAACCAATACGGCACACTTGATTGCTATTTCAGGATTACATATCGGTCTGGCGATGATGTTAGGCTTTGCCTTGGCGCGCTTACTCCAATTTACGTTTCCAACCCATTACATCACCCCAACCTTTCCGATTTTCTGCGGCATGATTTTAGCCCTGCTTTATAGTCAACTTGCAGGGCTTGCCATTCCTACGTTACGTGCCATGATTGCCCTCGCTTTACTCTACGCTATTCAGCATTTAAGACTGCATTGGACGGTGTGGCAACTGTTATTGCGAGTGGTCGCACTACTGATTTTTATCGATCCGCTCATGTTGCTTTCCACCAGTTTTTGGCTATCTGTCGGCGCGGTCACCTGTTTGATTATTTGGTATCAATGTTTTCCGCTGTCCTTATTACACTGGCGTGGAAAATCACTCAGCCACTCGCTTTGGGGAAAAGTGCGGTACGTTTTCGGTTTATTTCATTTGCAACTTGGTTTGCTTTGGTTATTCACGCCGATTCAATTATTCTTTTTCAACGGCATTTCCTTAAACAGTTTTATTGCTAATCTTATTGCCGTGCCACTTTATAGCTTCATTTTAGTGCCATTGGTGCTGTTTGCTGTGCTCACCCAAGGCAGTTGGAACACCTGGTGGCTTGCCAATGATCTGGCAGAAAAAATCACCGCACTTTTAGCCCCGTTGCAGGATCATTGGCTGGCTATTTCTCTTCCCCATAGTTTATGGATAACACTCGTTTTAACCTGCCTGTTTTTAGGCTTGCTTCATTACGTTTATAAACCCCAGAAACCTCTTTCTTCTACATTGGAATTAGCAAAACTCACTCGTTTAAAGGGATTTCACCTCGCTGCTGAACGCACCTTAAGTTTTCCCTTACAAAAGACAATTTACGGGTTAGGTTGCGGATTGATTGTATTTTGCGGCACCACATTGGCTTACCACTACCTTTCCCGCCCAAATTGGCAATTGGATACCTTAGATGTGGGGCAAGGGTTAGCGACATTGATCGTGAAAGATGGCAAAGGCATGCTGTACGACACCGGCTCAAGTTGGGAAAGCGGCAGTATGGTGCAGTTAGAAATTCTGCCTTATTTACAGCGACAAGGCATTCAGCTGGAATGGTTGATTTTAAGTCATGATGACAACGATCATTCGGGCGGTGCCCGTGCGATGTTGAGCGCTTATCCCGACATTCAACTGACCACCGCTTCGCAAAAACGTTATGGCGAAAAAAACACGGAAGAAAACGACCGCACTTTTTGCCTTGCCGGTAAACAATGGACATGGCAAGGATTATATTTTACTGTGCTCTCCCCAAACAACATCGTGCCCCGTGCGGAAAATCCCGATTCCTGCACACTGTTGTTAACGGACGGCAAATACAATATTTTACTGACCGGTGACGCGGATCTCAGCGTGGAATACAAAATTCTGCCAAAGCTGAATAAAATCCATGTACTACAAGTGGGACACCACGGCAGTAAAACCTCGACAGGAGAAGCATTGGTACATCACACACGGCCGGACATTGCGCTGATTTCCAGCGGGCGTTGGAATCCCTGGCACTTTCCAAACAACGAGGTTATGGCAAGGCTAAAGCAGCAAGGCACACAAAGTTACAATACGGCAGAAACAGGTCAAATCAGTTTGTTATTTCATGAAAATAAAATAGAAATTCAAACTGCTCGGGCTGAATTTTCGCCATGGTATCGCAGATTAATTGGCTTGAAGGGCAAATAAAGGTACAATGCGCCATTATTTTTGACCCAAAGACAGAAATTATTATGCAAGATCAAGATCTTTCTACTATGCAAACCTTTAAGCGTCTGTGGCCAATGATTAGTCCGTATAAAGCCGGTTTGATTGTTTCCGCTGTTGCCTTAATTCTCAACGCCCTAACCGACTCCGGCTTAATTTTCCTACTCAAACCCTTATTGGATGAGGGCTTTGGTAAAGCAGACGCATCATTTTTAAAATACATGTCTGTCTTTGTTGTGTTAATCATTATCTTACGCGGCGTGTCCAGCTTTATTTCCAACTATTGCTTGGCTTGGGTTTCCGGTAAAGTGGTGATGACCATGCGTCGCCGTTTATTCAAACATTTAATGTTTATGCCGGTCAGTTTTTTTGATAAAAACGCTGCCGGAAAACTCCTTTCCCGCATCACTTATGACTCTGAAATGATCGCCAGCGCCTCTTCCGGATCATTGATTACCATAGTGCGTGAAGGCGCTTATTTAATTTCTCTTCTTTGCGTCATGCTTTATACCAGCTGGCAACTCTCTTTGGTGCTTTTTGTTATCGGGCCAATCATCGGCATTTTGATCAGCATGGTTTCTAAAAAATTCCGCAATTTAAGCCGTAACATGCAAAACTCCATGGGGGATTTAACCTCAACGGCAGAACAAATGTTAAAAGGACATAAAGTGGTACTGTCTTTCGGTGGCCAAATTATTGAAGAAGAACGTTTCAATCACGTCAGCAATGATATGCGCCGTAAAGGCATGAAAATGACGGCAGCAGATGCCATTGCCGATCCTGTGGTGCAAATCATTGCCTCGTTTGCCCTTGCTGCCGTGTTATACCTCGCGAGTTTCCCTTCCATCATGGATCAAAACTTAAGTGCGGGGACATTTACCGTTGTTTTCTCTTCCATGCTTGCCTTAATGCGCCCGTTAAAATCCTTAACTAACGTTAACGCCCAATTCCAACGCGGTATGGCAGCCTGTCAAACCTTGTTCGGCATTTTAGACATGGAAACGGAAAAAGACACCGGTACGCATAAAGCAGACAAGGTAAAAGGCGATCTTGAATTTAAAAATGTCACCTTTCGCTATGAAGGAAAAGAAGAACTTGCCTTGGACAATATTTCTTTCCACATTCCTCATGGCAAAACTGTGGCATTGGTGGGGCGTTCCGGTTCCGGTAAATCTACCATCGCTAATTTAGTGACCCGTTTCTATGATGTTACTCAAGGTGAAATTTTGTTAGATGGCGTGAATATTCAAGATTATCGTCTATCGGATTTACGCGAAAATTGTGCCGTTGTCTCCCAACAAGTGCACTTATTCAACGATACCATCGCCAATAACATCGCTTATGCAGCGAAAGATAAATATAGCCGTGAAGAAATCATTAACGCAGCAAAAGCGGCTCATGCCATGGAATTTATCGAACATTTAGAACATGGTTTGGATACCGTTATCGGCGAAAATGGCGCCAGCTTATCCGGCGGTCAACGCCAACGTTTAGCTATTGCTCGTGCGTTATTGCGTAATTCACCGGTGTTAATTTTAGATGAAGCGACCTCCGCTTTAGATACGGAATCCGAGCGTGCGATTCAAGCCGCATTGGAAGAAATTCAAAAAGATCGTACCGTTTTGGTGATCGCGCATCGTTTATCCACCATTGAAAAGGCTGACGAAATTCTTGTCGTTGAAAACGGACAAATTAAAGAACGCGGCAACCACCAAGCCCTATTGGCACAAGGCGGTGCATATAAACAATTACACGGCATGCAGTTCAGTCAATAATTAATCTAAGGAGAAAGTATGCAGTTTTGGTATTCCCATTCGTGGATCACATGGCTACTCTGCCCTTTCTCCTTGTTATTTTGGCTGATTAGTACTCTTCGTCGAGCGCTCTTTCGCTTTCATATCTTAAAATCCTATCGCGCACCGGTTCCCGTTGTAGTCGTTGGCAATTTATCTGTGGGCGGAAACGGAAAAACACCCGCGGTGATTTGGTTGGTCGAAGAACTCCGCAAGTGCGGTCTCCATGTCGGGGTGATTTCCCGTGGTTATGGCAGCCAAGCCAAAACTTATCCTTTGTTGGTCACACCGGCCAGTGATCCGGTGCAAGCCGGTGATGAACCGGTTTTAATTGCCACACGGACACAAGCGCCCGTTTGCATTTCCCCTAATCGTCAACAGGCTATTGAATGTCTATTACAACATGCACCTTGTGATGTCATCATCAGCGATGACGGCTTGCAACATTACAAATTACAGCGTGATGTTGAAATCGTGATCATGGATGCTCAACGTGGTCTAGGCAACGGTTTCTTGTTACCGGCAGGCCCGTTACGCGAATTACCAAGCCGTTTACAATCCGTCGATTTCATTATTACCAACGGCGCAGAAAATCAATACAGCGATGCGGTGATGCTCTTAAAACCACAATACGCCGTAAATTTAGTAACCAAAGCGCAACGTCCGTTAAATGAATTTAACCACGCCACGGCTATTGCCGGTATCGGCAATCCACCACGCTTTTTTGCGATGTTAGAACAACAGGGAATCACATTAAGCGAAACCCAAGCCTTCCAAGATCATCAGGCTTTTACCGTGTCTTTGTTTGATAAATTCGATAAAAATCAACCGCTCTTCATGACCGAAAAAGATGCGGTGAAGTGTCTCGCCTTTGCGCAAGAAAATTGGTGGTATGTGCCGGTAACCACAGAAATCCAAGGGAATAAAACACAGCAACTGATTCAAAAAATCGCGCAAAAGTGCGGTCAAAAATCAAAGTAAAATACCATGAACAAACAATTATTGGATATCGTGGCTTGTCCAACTTGCCATGGACATTTGGAATACGATGAGCAACATCAACGTTTAATTTGTCGCATTGAAAAGCTTGCCTACCCGATCAAAAACGGTATTCCGATATTATTAGCAGAACAGGCAGAAACATTAAGCCAATCAGAGGAACAATAACATGACCCAATTCACTGTAATCATTCCCGCCCGTTACGCCTCCAGCCGTTTACCGGGCAAGCCATTGGCGGACATTGCCGGCAAGCCAATGATTCAACATGTTTTTGAACAAGCCAAACAATCCGGTGCTAGCCGAATTATTATCGCGACCGACAATGAACAGGTGGCTGCCGCCACCAAAAATTTTGGTGCAGAAGTATGCATGACGGCAGAAAGCCACAACTCCGGCACAGAACGTTTAGCTGAAGTGGTTGAAAAACTGGCGATTCCCGACAACGAAATCATCGTGAACATTCAAGGTGATGAACCGCTTATTCCACCGGTGATCGTCAAACAAGTGGCAGAAAATCTCGCTAACTACCCTGTCAACATGGCAAGCCTTGCGGTTAATATCGACGAGCCTGAGGAGTTATTTAATCCCAACGTGGTGAAAGTGCTAACCGACAAAGACGGCTATGTGCTTTATTTCTCCCGTGCAGTGATTCCTTGGGATCGCGATCAATTTGCGCAAATGGATGACGTAGCAAAATTGCAACTGAACACACAATACCTACGCCATATTGGGATTTATGCTTATCGAGCCGGTTTCATTAAACAATATGTGCAATGGCAACCGACCGCATTAGAACACATCGAAAAACTGGAACAGCTACGCGTGCTTTGGAACGGCGAAAAAATTCATGTAGAACTCGCCAAAGAAGTGCCGGCTGTGGGTGTGGATACCACCGAAGATTTGGAAAAAGTGCGGTCGATTTTAGCGAAAAAATCACATTAACGATGAATCTCCCCTAACCCCTCTTTACTAAAGAGGGGAATTTGCTTTAAAAAAATAACGACGATAATGTTTAAAATCATTTCAATATCAAATCCGACTTAATCATTCATGATGACTTTCGACGCCAAAAAATTCCTCGCTAACGTACCGCACTTGCCGGGCGTTTATCGTATGTATGACGATAGCAACACGGTGATTTATGTGGGTAAAGCGAAAGATCTGAAAAAACGCTTATCCAGTTATTTTCGTAAGCAGTTAAACAGCAAAAAAACGGAAGCATTGGTGGCATCAATTCATCATATTGAAACCACGATTACCACCTCGGAAACAGAAGCGCTCCTGCTTGAGCATAATTACATCAAAACCTATCAGCCGCGTTATAACGTGTTGTTACGCGATGATAAATCCTATCCATATATTTTATTAACCAAAGAAACTCATCCTCGTATTACGTCTTATCGCGGCTCGAAAAAAATCCAAGGGGAATATTTCGGCCCTTATCCCAATGCCGGCGCTGTGCGTGAGACCTTGTCTTTGTTGCAAAAATTGTTCCCTATTCGGCAATGCGAAAATTCGGTGTATAACAATCGCTCGCGCCCTTGTTTGCAATATCAAATCGGGCGTTGTCTTGCCCCCTGCGTGAAAGGTTATGTAACAGACGAAGCCTATGCGCAACAGGTAAATTTTGCCCGCTTGTTCTTACAGGGGAAAGATCAACAAGTGTTGGATCATTTGGTCAAACAAATGGAACAGGCAAGTCAGCAACTGAATTTTGAAGAGGCGGCACGGGTTCGCGATCAAATTCAGGCGGTGCGCGCAGTAATTGAAAAACAATTTGTCGCCAACGATCGCCATGATGACATTGATATTATCGCCATCGCCTACCAACTTGGTGTGGCTTGCGTGCAGGTGTTGTTTATCCGTCAAGGTAAGATTTTGGGTAATCGTAGCTACTTCCCGAAAGTACCAAGCAATACCAATCTAGCAGAACTCACTGAAACCTTTGTTGGGCAATTTTATCTACAGGCACACCAAGGCAGAACCATTCCGAACACCATTATCGTGGATCAAAAACTGGAAGAAAAAGCCGATTTGGAAACCTTGTTAAGCGACCAAGCGGGGCGCAAAGTTATCATTCAAGATCATGCCAAAGGTGATAAAAGCAAATACCTGCAGCTGGCCCAAATGAATGCCAAAGCAGCATTGGTCACAAAATTGAAACAATCTACCTTGCAACATGATCGCTATGCTGCCCTGCAAGAATTACTCGGCATTAATGCCATCAAACGCATGGAATGTTTTGATATCAGCCACACGATGGGCGAACAAACCATCGCTTCCTGCGTGGTGTTCAATCAGGACGGGCCGCTAAAATCCGATTACCGTCGTTTCAACATCAGCGGCATCACCAAAGGCGATGACTACGCGGCTATGGAACAAGCACTGTTAAAACGCTACGACAAAGATTTGGAAGAAGACAAAATCCCCGATATTATTTTTATCGATGGCGGCAAAGGACAACTCAACCGAGCGTTACAAGTGTTTGAAAATCTCAAGGTAAAATGGAATAAAAACCGACCGCACTTAATTGGCGTTGCCAAAGGCGTCGATCGTCGTGCGGGCTTGGAAACCCTGATTTTAAGCAAATGGGATAAAGAATTGCATTTGCCATCGGACAGCCTCGCACTCCATTTAATCCAACATATCCGCGATGAAAGCCACAACCACGCCATCAGCGGACACCGCAAAAAACGCCAACAGCATTTTACCCAAAGTGGCTTAGAAAGCATTGAAGGCGTAGGCGCCAAACGCCGCCAAGCCCTTCTCAAATACCTTGGCGGCTTACAAGGCGTTAAAAACGCTACCCTCGATGAAATTGCCTCCGTCCCCGGCATTTCAAAAGCACTGGCAGAAAAGATTTTTGAAACATTGCAGCATTAGATTTAAATAGAAAGTGCGGTCAGTTTTCTTGGTATTTTTCAAACGAAAAATGTTAAAGAAACTAACCGCACTTTTTAGATTAAAGGCTCGCCTAAAAAACGCGAGCCAATATTTCATATCATATTTTCATCAACTTAACGCGAAATCACCTCTTTTGTGAAAGATTCCATCTCCGCTTTACGCCATGGCGTTGAGAAGAAAATAGTATCTTTCAAGCCAGATTGACTATCTAGTGGGCGTACACCAAATTCTTCACTTAATTTTTGCTGTACTTCAGGTGACGTAATCCAATGAACAAAAACAAGTGATGCTGCTGGATTTGGCGAATTTTTCGCCACAGTCACCACATTACCACCTCCTGGCATACCAAATTTTGGTACATAGAATTTTAAGCGGTCAGTAATCGCACCTTGTTTTTGCAAACTGAATAAGTGATCTTGCCATGCAGAAACAATCACCAACTCACCGTCATTTAAGCGGGTTAGACTGTCTGCATTGGAGGCGGTACGGATTAACGCATCTTTTTTACTACTAAACCAATCCCAAGTTTTTTTCCAGTTAGCAATTTGTGCCTCATCAATTTTATCGGTGCGATAATCATAGTCGCCATTAATATAGACTAAGGCACGTTGAATAAATGCATTACCGGAGCTACCACCATTCGGATCAGAATAACCAAATTTTTTCGGATTTTTATCAATATAACTTTCCATATCAGCCCAAGACTGAGGTAACTCCTCTTCTTTAATTCGCAGCGGATCATATGCCAAACCCGTTTGATTTCCCCAATAACCTACTGCTACATCACCTAATTCTACACCTTGCAAATGATGGTTGAGTTTGTCGAAATTCGGCAAATTGTTGAGTTTGACAAGAATATCATTTTTCGCCACGTTACCTAGTCGGTCCGCATTAAGTACGATAACGTCCATTTTGCCGGTTTCCAAGTTTTTCTCAGCAATTAATTTATTAATATTGCCGTCTAGTGTCCCTTCCGGCACTTTAACTTTAATGCCGTACTGGCTTTCAAACGCTTTGACAAAATTACGGAATTGAGGTTGTAAATACCATACACTTATGGTGACTTTCCCCTCTTTTTTTGCCAAATCTTCAATTTCACTCCAAGATTTACCAGTTAAATCTGTAGCCGCAGAGGCAAGCGTACTTACAGCTAAAGCTGCTGCGGTAAGACTGATAGAAACAAATTTACGGATATTTTTTTGCATAAGATTCTCCTTATTAAAATTATGCTTTTCCTGTGGATTGAGAGAGATAATTCCCTTTCAGTAATTTTTCGATAATCATCATTAAAATGATATTCGGCACCAACAAGATAATAGACACCACGGCCGCATTCGGACGAATGAAAGAATAACCGAGGAAAGAATACAAAATCGTTGGTACGGTGATGAAATCTGGTGAACCGATAACAAAAGCAATAGCAAATTCTTCGATACTTTTCACCAAACAGAAAATAATCGATGCCAAAAAACTTGGTTTTAACATCGGCATATATACATCTTTGAATACTGTAAACTTAGATGCGCCCAAATCACGACTGGCATCAATGAGGTCTTGTGGTACGGAAGAAAAACCAGCGGACAAAATCCGAATAGCGTAAGGTAAGGTAAGTACGACGTGTCCAATAACAATACCAATAAACGGATTATTAATATTTAAATCCAATAACATACGGCTGAAAAACAACGCAATAATCATACCGGGAATAACCAACGGAATCAGTGTTAATAATTCCGCTAATTTTTTACCTCTAAATTCCATACGCCCAAAAGCATAGGCGGTTGGCAGAGAAAGTAAAATCGTGATCAGAGAAACTGTAGGCGCAATGGTATAACTGTTAAACATGGCCTCCGGTAAAGACGTGGTTTCCCATACAATTTTCCAACGTTCAAAAGATAATGATTGAGGGAAAATATCCGGATAACTCCAAGGCTTTGCCGGATCCACTAATGACCAAAGCCCCGCCATTAAAAATGGTAAAAACAACCAAATAAAATTGGCAAAAATAAAGAAAGTTAAAGAAATACGTGCGATTAATCGACCATTTTTCGTTGTGATTTGTGCGGAACTGCTCATTTTACTTCTCCACGTTTGACAGCTAATGGTTTAATCAGTAATGACACTAAAATGGTGAAAAAGGCAGAGGTCAGCATAATGGTTAACGCCATGACCGCACTTTGATTCCACTCTTCAAATTCATAGGCGGACATTTGCATTAAACGCGCCAAAGAATAAGTGCTACGCGGACCGGCGATGCTATAAAAGGCAAAATCGCCCAATGCGCCGATAAAGATCAAAATAAAGGAAACTTGCACCGCACCTAAGGTCAGCGGAAAGATCACATAACGAAAACGTTGCCAAGGGCTCGAACCTAAATTCGCAGCAGCATCTAATAAATCTGTTTTCAACGAATTGACCGCGCCACCAATAAGAATTAAAGCAAAAGGAATGTTTTTCCACATTTGTAAAATCACTACCCCCCAGCCAAACTCGTCATTTTGTAGGGTTTTGGGTTCGTTCCAAATGCCTAAATAAACGAATACTTCATTAAGAATGCCGTGATAAGAAATCATATTGACAAACAAAAAGGCTGCAACCAAACCCGGTACCAACATAGGCGCCCGTAAGATGGTGATGATCGTTACCTTGGCAGGTAATTTTTTACGCAACCACATAGCAATAGGATAAGCCACGATGATGGATAAAATCGCGCCTAATAGGGACACTTTTACGGAATAAATATACGAATTTTGAAATACAGGGCTATTTAATACCGCTTTCCAATATTCCAGACTAAATTGGCTTTCTTCACCACTCATGCTGTATAAACCGAGGCTCTGCGAAACTACAATGTAGAATGTAGACCCCATTAAAAATAGGATCGTACCTAAGCCACTACACAACAAGAGCCATGCTTTCAGATCATTTTTCAGATTTTTCATTTTACGGACTCCAAGAATGTAATCGCATTACGAGGAATCGTAAAAGTAAGTTTATCGCTTAAACTTGGGCATTTCGTCAGTTGCAAACGTAATTTTTTCTCTTCATCATTACGTTTAATAACACCTTGCACTTCCGTGATATTGCCCATAAACGCGGTGTTGACAATATCCACGGTGATTTGATTTTCCACTTCCGTTTGGGCGTTTGGTAACAATTCAATGTCTTCCGGTCGGAAGCAAATATAAATCCGTTCCGATTCCGGCTTTTTCTCAGAAAACACGGTGAAATCACCAAAAATAGAACTGACCGCATACAGGTTCTCACTGATATTTTTTACATTAGCTTCTGTGATATTCGCGATACCGATAAAATCGGCCACAAAGCGATTTTTTGGGTGATGATAAATATCTTGCGGAGAACCGATTTGCTCAATCGCCCCTTTATTTAGCACGATAATTTTATCAGACATGGTTAAGGCTTCCGCCTGATCGTGAGTCACATAAATACTGGTTAAATTGTATTGCTTGGAAAGTTGCTTAATTTCAAAACGTACACTTTCGCGCAATTTGGCGTCTAAATTTGAAAGCGGCTCATCAAATAAAATTACATCAGGGCGGGTTACCATAGCACGAGCCAATGCAACACGTTGTTGTTGTCCACCAGAAAGCTCGCTTGGTAATTTTAGTTTATGAAACTCTAAATCCATTTGTTTCAAGGCGAGGTTTAAACGTTGCTTTTGTTTTTCTATATCGATTGAACGTTGCTTTAAACCATAACAAATATTGTGAGAAACGTTGAGATGAGGGAAAAGGGCATAAGATTGGAAGCACATGGCAGTATTACGTTTTTCCGGCGGAACATCATTAACATTTTTTCCTCCGATCAGAATTTCACCTTCATCCGGCACATGGAAACCAGCAATGAGCTTCAACAACGAGGTTTTACCACAGCCACTAGGTCCCAATAAGGTGACAAACTCCCCTTCCTCGGCGGTAAAAGTAATATTATTCGCCGCGTAAAAATCGCCAAATTTTTTTGTAATATTTTTAATTTCTAACTTTGCCATGTTGACATCCTTCCTGCTTGGCTTATTTGAATTTATTGATGTATTAATAAACTTGCAGGAATTGGGTGTCAATTAAATAAGCGGAAGAATCTTGGATTCGTGATAAGGATCACATTGCCCATTGAATTTATTAACATTATTAAAACAATAATGATAATTTACAGTTAGAGCATATTACGCATAATCCGTTTTATATAACTCATTACTTAACTTCTCAATCCCCATAATCTCTTTTTTCGCTTCATCAATTTCTGCCCGAATACTAAATGCGTTTGCCAAATTCTCGGCGGTTAATACGTTTGTTGTTTCGCCGTTGGCGATGATTTGTCCTTGATTCAATAAAATTACTTCGTCGCAGAATTTATAGGCTAAAGAAAGGTGGTGGATTGCAACCACGCAGGTGTGGCTGGGCGTAAGAGATTTCAATTGTTCCATAATATCGATTTGATAAAACGGATCGAGGGCGGCAATCGGTTCGTCAGCGAGCAATAAAGGCGCATTTTTAATACAACAACGGGCAAGTTGTACACGAGCTTTTTCGCCGCCGGAAAGTTGGCGAAAGGATTTTTCTAATAAATGTGAAACGGAAAATGTTTCTGAAATCGACCGCACTTTTTCTTGTTCTTTGGCTCGATTAAGCGGATTCGGTAACCCCAACGCGATAACATCATACACAGATAAATCCCAGTGAATTTCCGTGTTTTGTGCAAGGTAAGCTAATTGTTGGCTTTTTTGTGCGGCGCTCATGGTGGTTAATCTGTTGTCATCGAACCAAATTTCACCGCTTTTGATAGGCAAAATACCGGCGATGGTTTTCAGCAACGTCGATTTACCCGCACCGTTAGCACCCATAATGCCGACCAATTTGCCCTTTGAAATAGTACAGTTAATGTCTTTTAAGCCGTAAGGTTGGGAGAGATTCTCGATTTTAATCATAAAGTTACCTTGCCAATCGCCGTTGTTCTGTCAATAAAATCCAAATTAAACACGGGGCGCCGATAATTGCCGTAAGCGTGCCGATGTAAATGTGAGAGAAAAATGGCACATATTGCACACAAAGATCTGCAATTAACAGCAATAAAGCCCCAAATAAGGCACTGGTTATGTAAAGTTGTGATGGGCGTTTTTTCAGTAGGATGCGTGCGAAGTGCGGTGCAATTAACCCGATAAAACCAATAGAGCCCGTTTGTGGAATCGTTGCGCCAACAAGTAAAGCAACGCCAAAGGTGGTGATAAAAAAACTGCGTTTCGGATCGATTCCCATGGTGCCGGCGGTCTCTTCACCGAAACTGAGTAAATCCACATAACGACGTTCTCGGTATAAACAAACTAAACCAAACAGAACGATCTGCAGTGAAATCACCAAAGTGTCAAGCTTCGCCCACATCAATGAGCCTTGCAACCAACGGTAAAGCTCCGCCAATGCCCAAGGGCTTTCGGCATTAGATAACAACAACGCAATGGCGGCGCCAAGCAACATATTCACCGCCAAACCACCAAGGAGCATCATGGTCGTGCCATGATTTTTGGCAATGGCATACACCAATAAAAAACTCGCTAATGCCCCTGCAACACCGCCAAATAGCAATACCGTAAATGGCACAGAAAAATAGTAAAGAATAAGCACACTGGCAGCAGTTGCCCCGGCGCTACTGCCGAGCAAACCGGGACTTGCCAATGGATTTTGAAAAATACCCTGCATGGCATTGCCCGCAAGGGCAAGACTGGCACCGGTTAAAATCGCCAAACCAATACGCGGTATACGGATATCCCACAGCACGAGAGAACGCATATCAGTGAGCACCCCATCCGCATTTTTAAGATGCGCAAAATCGCCAAGTTGATGATAAAGGGCGATGCCTGTTATCAACAGCAAGAATGAAAAAAGTATTGCGTTTAGACGTTTTGGATTCTTCATTATTATTCCGTAGGGACAGACTTTATGTCTGTCCTATAAATATTATGAGTAATATCAGACAGGGATAAACTCCTACGAGTTATAAAATCGATCTAATTCCCACTGCAAAGGATTATTTTCAATGTATGTAGCAATTCGTTCATAATCTTTATTTTGAGAAATCATAAAACTATGGTACTGCTTTGTTACATTTCCTTTAAATTTTTTGACAATTTCTGATAACTGCACATTATCTTGATTAAACCAAATAAAATGTAAATGGTTTGGCATAATGACAAAATCCGTAAGAATACTATTCGGATAATACTTCGTTAGACTTAATAAAATTTCTTTTAATATTTCACCAAATACATTTAATTGCATTACACCATCAATAATTTCGCCAAATACACACTGACGATTTTTAGTGCAAATCGTAACAAAATAACAACCGTATTGAGAATAATCGAAAAATGGTAATCGTAAATGTTCACGGCGGCGATAAGATGACTGAATCATGTTGACCTTTTATTTTCTCTTGCTTTTGTAGAAATAAACTTATCTCTGTTCTATCAATATTTGTTATGCCATCGGACAGACATAAAGTCTGTCCCTACGATAATTTTTTCATAAGTTTCTGACTGTGAATACTTTGATTATAAATCATCTCCGCCCCCTGCCACACGCCATGATCAAAGCAATAAGTATATTTCATCGGAATGCGAAAGTGCGGTCGATTTTCAAAGTATTTTTTTAACAGCGGATGGTCAAGCAATTCCGCCTGTTCGTTATAGCTTTGTTGGTCAGTGATTTCGATTAACCCGTTGGGTTGGGCAAGCAACACTTTTTCTAATGAAAAATTTTGTGGGGTCAATGGGTATTTTAACGGCGTTAAACCAAGCAATGCTAATAGCACGTTATATTGCGGGAAAATGGGTTCCACTACGCCGGTCTCCGATAACATTAACGTATCGGTCAAGGACACATTCAGTTTGGTCTTTTGAAATTTTAATTTTGCCACCAACTGTTCCGCATGGGCTTCATTACCGGTGATTTTCCCGAGTTGCAACAGGAGTTCAAATAATTCTTCGGCGGTTTGTGGGCTGTCATTAATCGGCACAATTTTTACGCCAAGGCGCTTTAAATCGGAAACCAATTGCGGATAAAAGGTTTCATTAATCAACAGGGTTTTATCCAAATAAGGCAACAATGCGGTAAGTTGCGGTTCAAGGATAGGTTTGTCCCGATTAATTTTATCCAACATCATGCGCGGATTTTGAGAGTAAGGCGACATTGCCGCGATTTGTTCCGGACGGGCAATTTCCGCAAGCAGTCGATCGCTGCACAAGGTGAGCGACACAAATTCCTCAGCGTATGCAGAAAAGGAAAGAAAAAGTGCGGTGAAAATAACAGATGTTTTTTTCATATAACGAAGGCGGGTTTTCAGCCCGCCATGATTAAAAAATTCGGCAGATCAAAGCCCGCCTTACGATTAGAACGATCCTCTCAAGCCAACATAAACATGACGTCCGTCTTGACCATAGCCAAGGACGTTTTCGTATTTTTTATTGAATACGTTGTTGAGGTTTGCGTAAACCGTCAAACTCTCCGCCACTTTGTAGTTCACGCCTACGTTTGCCAAGGTGTAAGATGGCAATTTCACTTTATGTGTACTGTAGCTTGGTGAATAGTAGGTATCCATGCGTTTGCCGGTGTAAGACAAATTCACATCTGCGCCCAATTTTTCAGTAATCTGATAGGCTAAGCCTGTGTTGGCTAAATGTTTCGGACGGCGTGCCAATTCAATCCCTTTGCTGTCTCGGGTTTGGGTATATGTATAGTTCGCATAAGCGGTTAATACATCTGTGATTTTACCATTGTAAGCCACTTCAAGACCTTTAACCTTGCTCTTCCCATCAAGATTGACGGCACGGCTTGCATAGGTGACGGAATTAATCACTTCGCTACTAATCGCATTTTTCACGTTACGCGTGAAATAAGTGATATCAACGCTATGGCGGTGATCATCTGTTTCAAATAAGAAACCAATATCGCCCCCTAAACTTTTCTCAGGTTGTAAATTTGGGTTGCCGATATAGCGTGCGTTATAGCCGTAATATTCCGTAATTGTCGGATTTTGAATTGCTGAACCAATGCTTGCGTGTGCTTTCATATTGTTATGTAAGCGATAAGCCCCGGCAATACGACCTGTCCATGAATTTTCGTATTCAGAGCTATCAGTGTAACGACCACTCATATTCAAACTATGATCCGCATCGTGTAATAGGCGATATTCTGCCGCGACGCTTTTCTCAATAAGCTTTTTATTACCCGCATTATTGAAATAAGACGAGTTAAAATCTGTTTTTTGATAGTCTGTTAAGAAACTTAAACCTTGCGTGATGGAGCCTTCACGATCAAAATTCACATCTAATTGATAGTTCGCATTGAGTTTTTTCGCATCGTAAGCTGAGGCATAGCCAACCGTATCGCTGTCGGTTTTGATATGGCTTACGCCAACTTTATGTTTAAGTAATTCATCGCCATTACCTAAGAAACCACTTAATTTAAATAAGGTATCACGTGTACGAGTGTAATGACCTTTTTCATCTGTTGCACTGTTATCAAAGTTAGCTGTTTGACTGCTATGAGAGGTTAAGAAATCAAAGCCTTTTTGGTTATCGTCATAGCCAAAACGAAGAGAGGCATTATCACGGTGGAATTTATCACGCTCACTTGCTCCACCGGTACTGACCGCTGTGCCATCTTGTGCCGTGTAGTTAAAACGGTCTTTGCTGAGTGCTGAAATGCCTTTGGTGTGGTGGCTGTCGCCGTGTAAAGCATAATAAAAATTGTTATTTGAACCGGAAAGGGTTAATGAACCATCAACAGTGCGGTGAGATCCTGTGCCGAAATCATAGTCAACATTGAAGGTTTTGCCTTTTTCGAGGCCTTTTTTGGTGGTGATATAAATCACACCACCCATCGCATCACTTCCCCAAAGTGCGGATTGCTCACCGCGTAAGACTTCGATGCGATCGATGTTGCTTAAAGCTAATCCACCGAAATCAAAACCGTAGCCGGAAACCGGATTGGCTTTTACACCATCAATAATCACGGCAGTGTGGTTTGCATCCGCACCACGTAAAAACACATTAGTTAATGTACCACGACCGCCTGAAGCGCTTACGGCAAGGCTTGGCACGGTTTTCAACACATCGCTCACATAAGTGGCGTTGCGCTCGGCAAAATCTTTTTCAGTGAGAACCGTAACAGAGGAAGCGGTTTGATCTTGGTTCACCGGTGTGGCATACGCAGAATAAACGACAACAGGATCTAATTCGGTTTTTGTGTTTTCACCGGCGAAGGCGATCGTTGGAAGCGCAAATAACATTGCAGTTGTGATAAGATTTTTTTTCATGGTTAGGTTTCTTTAAGTTAGAAAATGTGATTTGCCATCAAAAATGGCGCTCTTTTTTAGGCGCCACATCATACCACAGGAAATAAGAATTACTTACCGTGCATCACAAAATCTTCGATATTTTGTGCGACTTTATTCACTAAGGTGGTCACTGCCGAATCACTCGCCCACGCAATATGCGGTGTGATTAACAAATTAGGTAAGCGTTTTGCCGCTTGAATTAATGGGTTGTCCTTTTCCGGTGGTTCTTTAACCAATACATCCAAGGCTGCCCCGGCAATTTTGCCGTTTTCTAGCGCCTCTAACAATGCTGCTTCATCCACCAATAGGCCTCGCCCGGTATTGATGAGATAAGCCGTCGGTTTCATTAATGCCAACGTTTCCGCATTGATTAAATTTTTGGTGGTATCGGTTAACGGGCAATGCAGCGTAACAATATCCGCTTGTTTCAATACGGTTTCAAACTCTGTGTACCCCTCACGAATGTGGCTTGCCCCTTTGTGTTCCGCATACAATACGTTCATGCCCAATAATTGCGCCAAACGTCCCACTTCTGTGCCTAAGCAACCTTTACCAAATACACCTAACGTCGCACCACGCACATCCGTTATCGGATAATCGGTGTAGCAGAACTGTCCGCAGGTGGCCCAACGATCAGAGGTCACTTGATCGCGATGATACCCAATAAGACTGTGTTTTAATGAGAAAATCATACCCAAGACATGCTCCGGCACGGCCACACTGGAATAACCGGGCACATTTTTTACGGCAATGCCGAGGTCTTTCGCAGCGTCTAAATCAATGTTGTTGGTACCGGTGGCAGTAATGGCGATGAGTTTTAATTTCGGTAATCGGCTTAATAATTCTCGGTCAAACACCACTTTGTTGGTCACCACAATATCGGCGTCTTTGGCGCGTTCAAAGGTTTCCTCCGGCAATGTGCGGTCATATTCCGTCCAAGTGTGTGGAAAGCTTGGGCGTGGAATATCATGGCTTGCGGGAATACTGGTACGATCGAGAAAAACAATATTCATCAAAAACTCCTTTAGTTTCACAATATTTGAATATAGCGTCTAACCTTAAAGAAGCCCTTGCGCAAAAACAAGGGAGAGAAAGGATTTTTGTGATTTGTGTGATCCCGATCTAAAAAACGTAGCGAAAAAGCACCGCACTTTGATGGCGATTCTTAAGATTCCTGCAACCAATTTCGCAAAATTTGCTCACCATATTCCGAAATATAGGATTCCGGGTGAAATTGCACCCCGTAAATCGGCAACGTTTTATGCTGCATGGCCATAATGATGTTGTCATCACAACGGGCGGTAATTTGTAATGCGCTTGGGAAATTCTGCTCACTTACCGCCCAAGAATGATATAAGCCAATTTGAAAGGCCTGCGGCATATCTTTAAAGAGAAGGGATTCCGCCACACACTGCAACCGCTTGGCTTGCCCATGACGAGGGGATGGGAGATTATGTAATTCTGCACCAAAAAATTCGCATAACATTTGATGCCCTAAACACACACCCAAAATGGATTTACTGTGCTGATAACATGCCAGCAACTCAAATAATTGCGGATAAGCGCGCGGTACATCCGGGCCGGGAGAAATCAATAAATGAGAAAAATCGCCTACGGCATCTAAATCCAGTTCTTCCACATTGACCACTTGAAATGGCACATCTAAACGACGGATGAGATCCACTAAGTTGAATGTAAAAGAATCGTGATTATTGATGATCAGTAGCGACATAAACTCTTTCTCTGAGGGCTAAGTAGGCGGTGAAGTATATAATTTTATGGCGATTTAAGCTAAAATTTTCGCCGATTTTTCACGAGATAATGTTATGTGGCAAGATTTTATTCAACAAGCAAACCAATTTGGCAAAACGAAAACGCCCTTCTTCTTTTTAATTGATTTTGAGCAACAAAAACCGATATTGTGCCCGTTAAATAAAACAGCAGAACAGGGCATTTTTGTGCAATTTCCTGACTATAACAACGTGAATTGGCGGGAAGATTTACCGATAGTGCCTTTTTATTTACATAAACAGCCAATGGATTTTGCCACATATCAAAAGGGGTTTGATTTAGTACAACAAGAACAGCACTTCGGCAATTCCTATTTGCTGAATCTGACCTACCCTACACCGATTGAAACCCATTATTCACTGCGCCAACTGTTCCAACAGAGCCAAGCGAAGTATAAATTGTTGTTCAAAGATCAATTTGTGTGTTTTTCACCGGAATGTTTTGTCAATTTATACAACAACCAGATTTTCACTTATCCGATGAAAGGCACGATTGATGCAACGCTGCCCCATGCTCAAGCCACCTTGCTCAACAATCAAAAAGAACAGCGAGAACATTACACCATCGTGGATTTAATGCGGAATGATTTAGCCACCGTCGCTGAAAACATTCAAGTGACTCACTTTCGTTATGTGGAAGAAATACAAACAGAACGCGGTGCCATTTTGCAAACCAGTTCCGAAATTCGTGGTGAATTGGCAGAGAACTGGCAGAAAGAAATCGGTTCTCTTCTTGCCAAACTGTTACCCGCCGGATCTATCAGTGGCGCCCCCAAAGAAAAAACCGTACAAATTATTCAACAGGCCGAACAACAACCTCGCGGCTATTACACCGGTATATTCGGTATTTTTGACGGTGAAAAATTACAAAGTGCGGTGGCAATTCGTTTTATTGAAGACACAGAAAAAGGCTTTGTTTTCCGCAGTGGCGGTGGCATTACCATTCAAAGTGACGCACAGGAAGAATATCAAGAATTGATTCAAAAAGTGTATGTGCCGTTACAGAGGGCTTAACCATGGAATTTCCTTTATTTGAAACCCTTGCCATCGAACAAGGCAAAATCCGCAATATCGAACGCCATCAACAACGCTACGAACGCAGTTTACAGGCATTTTATAGCAAACAAAGTGCGGTCGTTTTCCCTCGCATTTTTCAACTTGCCGAACATATTCGTGTACCGCTCGAACTGGCTGCCGAACCGCTGATTCGTTGCCGAATCGATTACAACGCCAAGCAAATTCAATGCCGTTATTTTCCTTACCAGCGTAAACATTACCGCACCTTTAAACCGGTTATCTGCGACCACATTGACTACGGCTTGAAATTCGCTGACCGCACTTTATTAAACGAATTACTCGCGCAAAAAGGCGATTGCGATGAAATCATGATCATCAAAAACGGGCATGTCACCGACTGCACTATCGGCAACCTTATTTTCCGCCAAGGTACACAATGGTTCACCCCTGACACGCCACTCCTTGAAGGCACCCAACGGGCGGCATTATTAGCCCAAGGTCGTATAAAAGTGCGGTCAATTTTAGCAACAGATTTGAGTTTGTTTGAAGAAATCAGGTTGATCAATGCGTTGAATGACGGAACAAACGGAATATAGCGGGAGTGTGCATTTTTCAATGCACACTGAAGAAAGTAAATAAAGACTTAAGACAAACTAAAAGACATTTGATTTATGATACTAGAGAGAAGGAAATATCTCAGATAAATTAAAATTTTTATATATATGCTCCTTTATTTCACCAGAGGAAATCATAATGTTCATTTGATTAATAAAATAGTCAATATCGTCACATTTACTGTTATCTGGTAAATCAACATAGTTGTAATTCCACCATTTAATTCTCATTAATTCATCAATCACATCATAGCTAAATCTATATCGAATAATCCTAGCAGGAACTCCTCCAACAATTGCATAAGGTGGTACGTCCTTTGTCACAACTGAATTTGAAGCAATAACTGCACCATCACCTATCGTTATTCCTCCTTTTAAAACTACGTCCTCAGCAATCCAAACGTCATTTCCAATAATTGGAGGTTCAGGAATAGTTTTTATGGGATTTAATACCCAATCATGTTTAAATTCACTTAATGCAAATTTATCAAACTCTCCATTATAAGTAAGCATATGTGTTGTAAATCTATTTAATGGATGACTTCCCGCCATGATTTTTACATTAGAAGCAATACTACAAAATCTCCCAATTTTTACATTACATGTAAAGTGACAAGTTGGAAGAGAAAAAGCTCCTACACTAGAAAAATTTCTTACTGGCATTGTTGAATATTGCTCTACAATAACATCATCTTCTATTTCGATTTTTGTTCCTTTGCTTATAAAAAATTTCTTTTCCTTATAAATTTCCTCTCCTTTATGTGAAAGATAAATCTTATTATCCAGACAAAACTCAGAATGTTTTTTTGTCCAGCGAAATGAACGTGTATGCTTACATTCTTCTTTAAATTTATATAAAGTTACTGACATAAATGGTCTATTTAAATAATTTGCTTTATTTGGTAAGCTCCACATTGTAATAATTCAAAATATGTTCAAAACGAGCACCACAATAAAAGCAGAAAAGAGAGAAATAGAATATCAATGATAAAAGACACACTAAATAATATCTTTACCAAATCATTACTACCGGCAATTAATTACTCCTACATAAAAGCCTTCCTAAACAGAAAGGCTTTTATGTTTAATTAAATAAATTATTTTTTCTTCGCTTTTGGATTTGGTAAGTCGGTGACCGAACCTTCGAAGACTTCGGCCGCTAAACCGACAGATTCGTGTAAGGTCGGGTGAGCGTGGATGGTCAACGCGATGTCTTCCGCATCACAGCCCATTTCGATCGCCAAACCGATTTCACCTAACAATTCACCTGCGTTGGTACCTACAATAGCTCCACCTAATACGCGATGAGTGTCTTTATCGAAAATCAGTTTCGTCATACCGTCAGCACAGTCAGAAGCAATAGCACGACCGGAAGCCGCCCACGGGAAGTTTGCTACTTCGTAGTTCAAGCCTTCTGCTTTACATTCTTTCTCAGTTTTACCTACCCATGCCACTTCAGGCTCAGTATAGGCAATAGAAGGAATCACTTTCGGATCGAAATAGTGTTTTTTACCTGCGATAACTTCAGCAGCCACGTGACCTTCGTGAACACCTTTATGCGCTAACATTGGTTGACCCACAATATCACCGATAGCAAAAATGTGAGAAACATTGGTACGCATTTGTTTGTCGGTACGAATGAAACCACGTTCATCAACGTTGACGCCGGCTTTTTCTGCATCAAGCAATTTACCGTTTGGTGTACGACCGATAGCCACTAATACGGCATCGTAACGTTTGGTGATGTTGCCCGCTTTACCCTCCATAGACACATGGATGCCGTCTTCTTTCGCTTCTACGGCAGTCACTTTGGTTTCAAGCATTAAATTGAATTTTTGCTCAATACGTTTAGTGAAGATTTTAACGATATCTTTGTCTGCAGCAGGAATCACTTGGTCGAACATTTCAACCACATCAACTTTAGAACCTAATGCTTGGTAAACGGTCCCCATTTCCAAACCGATGATACCACCGCCCATGATTAACAATTCTTTTGGCACTTCACGCAATGCAAGCGCATCCGTAGAATCCCAAACACGCGGATCGTGGTGTGGAATAAATGGTAATTCAATTGGACGAGAACCCGCCGCGATAATTGCATTATCAAATTTTACGTTAGTAACATTACCGTCTTTGTCGGTTACCGCTAAAGTATGGGAATCAGCAAATTTTGCTTCGCCTTGTACCACTTGTACTTTACGCATTTTTGCCATACCGGCTAAACCACCGGTTAAGCGAGAAACCACGCCTTCTTTACCGGCACGAATTTTATCTAAATCAATAGTTGGTTCAGCAAAAACAACGCCGTGATGTTCAACGTGTTTGGCTTCTTCAATAATTTTTGCAACGTGTAATAACGCTTTAGACGGAATACAACCTACGTTTAAACAAACGCCGCCTAAAGTAGAATAACGTTCAACGATGACTGTTTCTAAGCCCAAGTCAGCACAACGGAATGCAGCGGAATAACCTGCCGGACCTGCGCCAAGCACAACCACTTGGGTTTTCACTTCTTTACTCATTTTGTCTCCTTAAAAATGCGATTTTTTATGACCGCACTTCATTTAATCAAACGCTAAAAATTTAAAAATGCCTCTCTCATTTGAGAGGCACAATAAATTACATAATTAAACGACGTAAATCTGCTAACACAGAACCGATGTAGCTAATGAAGCGTGCACCGTCGGCACCGTCAATCACACGGTGGTCGAATGACAAGGAAATCGGAAGAATTAAGCGCGGTGCGAAATCTTTACCGTTCCATACAGGTTCCATTGAAGATTTGGATACACCTAAAATCGCCACTTCAGGCGCATTCACGATTGGCGCAAAGTGAGTTGTACCCAAACCACCGATACTGGAGATGGTGAAACAGCCACCTTGCATATCGGATGCCGTTAATTTACCGTCACGTGCTTTTTTAGACACTTCCGCTAATTCACGGGAAAGCTCGATAATGCCTTTTTTGTTCACATCTTTGAATACCGGTACAACCAAACCATTTGGTGTATCTACCGCCACGCCGATGTTGATGTATTTTTTCAAGATTAAGCGCTGTGCATCTTCAGTGATAGAACTGTTGAAACGAGGATACGCTTCTAATGCTTTAGCAACCGCTTTCATAATAAACACAACCGGTGTGATTTTCACGCCAAGTTTTTGTTTTTCCGCTAAGGCATTTTGTTCTTTACGGAAAGCTTCTAACTCGGTGATATCTGCTTTATCGAAATGAGTAACGTGTGGAATCATAACCCAGTTACGATGTAAGTTCGCACCGGAAATCTTATTGATACGGCTTAATTCCACTTCTTCGATTTCACCAAATTTGCTGAAATCAACTTTCGGCCATGGTAGCAAGCCTAAACCTGCGCCATTTGCAGTACCAGTAGCCGCTGAAGAACCACTTTCTAACGCTTTCACTGCCGCTTTTACATAAGCTTGAACGTCTTCTTTTAAGATACGACCTTTACGACCGGTACCCTTCACTTTATCTAAGTTCACACCGAATTCACGAGCAAGACGGCGAATCACCGGTGTGGCGTGTGCAAAACTTTTCGCTGAAGTGACATCAGCATCAGATGCAGTTGCTGCCGGCGCAGAAGGTGCGGCAGCTGGCGCAGCTACCTGTGCCGGTGCTGCGGCTTGTGATGTAGCTGCAGCAACCGGTGCAGCACCTGCCACTTCAAATTTCATAATTAATGAACCGGTAGAGACTTTGTCGCCCACTTTCACTAAAATTTCTTTAACGACACCTGCAAATGGTGCTGGCACTTCCATCGAAGCTTTGTCACCTTCAACGGTAATTAATGACTGCTCTTCGGTGATGCTATCGCCCACTTTTACCATAATTTCAGTCACGTTAACTTCGTCACCGCCGATATCAGGGACATTCACCTCTTTCACACCACCGGCAACCGGTACTGCAGGCGCGGCAGCAGGCGCAGATGCCACTGGTGCTGAAGCAGACGCACTGCCGGCAACTTCAAAACGCATAATCAATGTGCCAGTGGACACTTTATCGCCCGCTTTGATAATGATTTCTTTCACGATACCGGCAACAGGTGCTGGCACTTCCATAGACGCTTTATCACCTTCAACGTTAATAATGGATTGATCCACTTCAACACGATCGCCTACGTTGACCATAACATCGGTAACGTTGACTTCATCAGAACCGATATCCGGCACATTCACATCAACTACTTGTGCACTAGCCGGCGCAGCGGCAGGTGCTGCGGCCGGTTGAGCGGCTTGTGCAGGTGCTGCGTCAGCGCTATCTAGTACCAACATAGGCGTGCCTGTGGTCACTTTATCTCCCACTTTCACTAACACTTCTTTAACCACGCCTGCTTCAGGTGCCGGCACTTCCATCGATGCTTTATCACCTTCAACATTGATGATGGATTGATCCGCAGTAATTGTATCTCCAACTTTTACCATCACTTCGGTAACGGTCACTTCATCACTACCGATATCCGGAATTTGAATTTGTTTAGCCATTTCTTTTTACCTTTTAAACGTTTGGAAAACCAACCGCACTTTCATCAAGTGCGGTCGTTTTTTTCGTTATTTTTTATGCGTATAACGGATTCAATCTTTCAGGATCGATACCGTATTTTGCGATTGCTTCGGCAACCACTTTCTTGTCAACTGTGCCTTCTTGTGCCAACACATGTAATGCGGCAACCACAACGTGGTGTGCATCTACTTCAAAGTGGTCACGCAAGTTCGCACGGCTATCGGAACGACCGAAACCATCCGTACCCAACACATGATAATGTTTAGCCGGTACATAAGCGCGGATTTGCTCAGCAAAAAGCTTCATGTAGTCGGTTGCTGCAACGGCAGGCTTGTCGTTCATCACTTGAGCAACGTATGGCACACGTGGTGTTTCGGTTGGATGTAACATATTCCAACGAACCGCATCCGCCCCCTCGCGAGCAGCTTCAGTGAAGGATGGCGCACTATAAACATCAGAGCTGATGCCGTAGTCGTTAGCCAAGATTTGAGCCGCTTCACGTACATGACGCAAGATCGCACCGGAACCAAGTAATTGCACTTCGCCTTTACCTTTTCCTTGTACGCGTTCAAATTTATAAAGACCTTTACGAATACCTTCTTCAGAGCCTGCAGGCATTGCTGGTTGATCGTAAATTTCGTTTAATGTGGTGATGTAATAGAACACATCTTCTTGTTTTTCACCATACATACGGTTAATACCGTCTTGCATGATAACCGCCACTTCATAAGCGAATGCCGGGTCATAAGAGACACAGTTAGGAATCGTTAAAGATTGAATGTGGCTGTGACCATCTTCGTGTTGTAAACCTTCACCATTCAATGTTGTACGACCGGAAGTTCCACCAATCATGAAACCGCGTGCCAATTGGTCACCTGCTGCCCACATCAAGTCACCAACACGTTGGAAACCAAACATAGAGTAATAGATGAAGAATGGAATCATCGGTACATTACTGACGGAGTAAGAGGTTGCCGCTGCTAACCAAGAAGACGTTGCACCTAATTCGTTGATACCTTCTTGTAATACTTGTCCATCTTTCGCCTCACGGTAGTAAGCCACTAAATCGCGGTCGGATGGGACATAATTTTGACCATGCGGGTTGTAAATACCGATTTGACGGAATAAGCCTTCCATACCGAAAGTACGCGCTTCGTCTGCCACGATTGGCACAATGTGTTGACCCACATTTTTGTCTTTTAATAACGTATTCAAGAAACGAACGAATGCCATTGTGGTTGAAATCGGACGTGGTTGCGCTTCTAACAAGGCAGAGAATTCTGAAAGCTCAGGTACTTTGAAGTCCACGGTAAATTTCGGTTGACGTGCAGGCACATAACCTTGCAATGCTTTACGATGTTCATGTAAGTATTTGTACTCTTCGGAACCTTCTGGGAAGGTGACGTAAGGCAAGCTTTCCAAATCTTCATCTTTCACTGGAATGTGGAAGTAGTCGCGGTAAGCTTTGATACTGTCAGCAGACATTTTTTTGGATTGGTGTGCGGTGTTTTTACTTTCTGCTTCCGCAATTTTATAGCCTTTCACAGATTGCACTAAGATAACAACCGGTTTACCGGCATTTTGTGCTTTCTTGAATGCAGCAAACACTTTAAGCGGATCATGACCGCCACGTTGTAACGCCCAAATTTCATCATCAGTCATATCAGCAACTAATGCGGCGGTTTCCGGGTAACGACCGAAGAAGTGTTCACGTACGTAAGCACCGTCTTTAGATTTGAATGTTAAGTAGTCACCATCAACCACTTCCATCATTAATTGGGTGAGTTTACCTGTGGTGTCTTTAGCAAATAATTTATCCCAACGACTACCCCACATGACTTTGATCACTTCCCAACCGGCGCCCACGAATAAACCTTCTAATTCTTGAACGATTTTACCGTTACCGTTTACCGGGCCGTCTAAGCGTTGTAAGTTACAGGAAATGACGAAAATTAAGTTATCTAAATGTTCGCGAGCGGCGAAAGTTAATGCACCTTTAGATTCAATTTCATCCATCTCGCCATCGCCTAAGAAGGCATACACTTTTTGATCAGCAGTGTCTTTCAAACCACGATTGTGTAAGTATTTTAAGAAACGGGCTTGATAAATGGCGTTCACCGGGCCTAAACCCATAGAAACGGTTGAGAATTGCCAGAAATCAGGCATTAATTTCGGGTGAGGGTAAGAAGACAAACCTTTGCCATCCACTTCTTGACGGAAGTTGTTTAATTGCTCTTCCGTTAAACGTCCTTCTAGGAAAGCTCGAGCATACATCCCCGGCGCCGCGTGGCCTTGGAAGAAGACTAAGTCACCGCCGTTTTTCTCTGTTGCTGCTTTGAAGAAATGGTTAAAACCGACTTCATACATGGTTGCCGCAGATTGGAAAGTGGATAAGTGGCCACCTAAATCAAGGTCTTTTTTCTGTCCGCGTAATACCATCATCACGGCATTCCAACGAACATAAGAACGAATGCGACGTTCAATCTCTAAATTGCCCGGATAAGCCGGTTGCTCGGAAACTGGAATGGTATTCACATAATCGGTTGTGATCCCACTAGGTAAAGAAACGCCACCGGCGCGAGCTTGTTGCATAACTTGATCGATAATGAACTGAGCGCGCTCAATGCCTTCCTCACGAATTAACGAATCAATTGCTGCCAACCAATCGTTAGTCTCGATCGGATCTACGTCATTTTTTAACAATTCTGACATAGTTTTTTCCTTATTTTGTTAAGTTAGAAGTACGTTTAACGCTACTTTTGGTAGCAATTAAACAACGAATTGATAACTAAAAATGGTTTAATTTGCCAAAACCCCTATGTAAACTGTACAAAAAACATACATTACAAATTTTTAACAAATAATGTAAATCTTATTAGATTTTTTGAAAGAATGATAGTGATTTTTATCTCTGCAGCGGAAAATATCTTATCGCCGAGCTCTTTTAAATAACCATTTATACATAAATTTACGCGACAATCTTCAACACCCAAGAAAACACCTAAAAAAACCACCGCACTTTCTAAAATAGGTGATCGTCATCACATATTAGCCATTGAAAAAAAGAATTAAATATTGCGTATTTTGCTCAATTAACCTACCATTAGACTCAACTATTTATATCGCATAAAAATTTGGAGATAAAAAATGCAAAACGAACTTATTTGTTACAAAAAAATGCCGGTTTGGACTAAAGACAGCTTGCCAAAAATGTTTCAAGAAAAGCACAACACCAAAGTCGGCACTTGGGGAAAACTCACCGTCTTAAAGGGCAAACTCAAATTTTATGTGTTAACGGAAAATGGCGATATTGTGAGCGAACACATTTTCACCCCACAAGATGAAACACCTTTCGTTGAACCTCAACTTTGGCATCGTGTCGAAGCCCTTTCCGATGATTTGGAATGTTTCCTTGAATTTTATTGCACCAAGGAAGACTACTTCAGCAAAAAATACAATATGACCGCGACTCATGGCGATGTGGTCAATGCGGCTAAAATTATCAAACCATGTAAGGTGTTAGATTTAGGTTGTGGACAAGGGCGTAACTCTCTCTATTTGAGTTTACTCGGCTATGATGTAACTTCTTGGGATCACAATGAAAACAGTCTCCAATTTTTAAACGAGACTAAAGAAAAAGAAAATCTGAAAATTCAGACCGCTCTTTACAATATCAACGATGCAAACATTCAAGAAAACTATGATTTTATTTTGTCAACTGTGGTCTTTATGTTCCTCGATCGCACCCGCGTACCGGCAATTATTGAAAACATGCAAAACCACACCAATCCGGGTGGTTACAATTTAATCGTGGCCGCCATGTCCACAGCGGAAGTGCCTTGCCCGGTACCCTTCTCTTTCACCTTTGGTGAAAATGAATTGAAAGAATACTACAAAGATTGGGAATTCTTGGAATACAACGAAAACATGGGTGAACTGCACAAAACCGATGAAAACGGCAATCGCTATAAAATGAAGTTTGTGACCATGTTGGCAAGAAAGAAATAGTTTGCCGATTTAGAAAAGAAAAAGACCGCACTTTGCGATATAAAGTGCGGTCTTTTTTTATTGCGTTTTTAATTATTCTTCAATGGAACGTAATAATTCGTTGATACCGACTTTTCCTAGCGTTTTGGCATCCACTTTTTTCACGATAACGGCACAGTAAAGGCTGTATTTACCGCATTTTGACGGAAGGCTACCAGAAACAACAACAGACCCCGCCGGTACACGACCATAGTGAATTTCGCCGGTTTCACGATCGTAAATTTTAGTGGATTGACCAATAAAGACCCCCATAGAGATTACACAACCGTCTTCAACGATAACGCCTTCAACAACTTCGGAACGTGCACCGATAAAGCAGTTATCACCAATAATAGTTGGGTTAGCTTGTAATGGCTCTAACACGCCACCGATCCCTACGCCACCGGATAAGTGCACGTTTTTACCGATTTGTGCGCAAGAGCCGACCGTTGCCCAAGTATCCACCATCGTTCCTTCGCCCACATACGCACCAATATTCACATAAGATGGCATTAACACTGTGTTCTTAGCAATGTATGCCCCTTTACGCACAGTAGCAGATGGCACCACGCGGAAACCTTCTTGTTGGAAACGTTCTTCCGTGTAATCAGCAAATTTTAAAGCAACTTTGTCGTAGTATTTGGTTTCTGCACCATCAATGATTTGATTTTCATTGATACGGAAAGAAAGCAATACCGCTTTCTTTAACCATTGGTGAGTCACCCATTCGCCATCAATTTTTTCTGCTACGCGATATTTACCGCAGTCTAAGCCTTCAATCACTTCTTCAATGGCTGCGCGAGTTTGTGCATCAACAGTTTTAGGTGTGATTTCCGCACGTTTTTCAAAGGCGTTTTCAATAATTTGTTGTAAATTTGACATCTTGCTTCCTATATCAGTGTGAATAAAAATAAATGCGTTAAGATTACAATACTTCTAACGTGACATTACTAAATAACTTTTTCACATCGCTATTATCATGCAATCTTTCGGCTTTTTCGACATTGGTTCGAGTCAAGTGCGGTGAAAAATAATTAATAAAGTCATACATATAATTTCGTAAGAATGCACCATTCTTAAATGCAATTTGTGTCATGCTTGGACGGAATAAATGATCTGCTTTGATAGCCACTAAATCCTTATCTGCCGATGTATGTGCCATAGAAGCCATAATCCCGACGCCTAAGCCCATGCGTACATAGGTTTTGATAATATCCGCATCCGTTGCAGTAAACACAATGTTTGGCAAAATCCCCGCACTATTAAAAGCATAATCCAAATCAGATGCGCCAGTAAAACCAAAGGTATAGGTAATCAAAGGATATTTACCCAATTCTTCAATCGTGAGATGTTCACATTGTGCTAAAGGATGATCGGGTTTCACAATCACGGAGCGATTCCATAAATAACACGGCAGCAATACCACATCATCAAAGAGATATTGTGCTTCGGTAGTAATGGCTAAATCCACTTCGTCAGACATCAACGCATCATAAATTTGTGTAGGCGAACCTTGATGAATATGCAAACTTACATTGGGATAACGCTGAGAAAATTTCTCGACCACCGCAGGCAACATATAACGCGCCTGCGTATTTGTCGTTGCAATACGCAATACACCTTGTTCAGGCTTGGTATATTCATCGGCAACAGAACGAATGCCTTGCATTTTCATCATAATCTCACGAGAGATCGCCACAATTTTTTTCCCGGGCGGCGTTAATCCTTTGATGTGCTTACCATTACGCTCAAAAATCTCTACGCCTAGCTCATTTTCCAATAAGCGTACCTGTTTACTAATCCCCGGTTGCGATGTGAATAGCACATGCGCAGCTTCCGTGATATTCATATTTTGATTAGCGACTTCAACAATATAGCGAAGCTGTTGAAATTTCATAAATTCTCCTTTTAATGACAACCGTAAAGTGCGGTTATTTTTTATAACGTTTACTTAATTCTGAATAACGTTTAACTGCCTTACGGATTTTCCCTGTCTTTGGCTTACGTCGTTGCTTATTCATGTCTAATTTGGTTTCGGTTTCCGGTGGTAAACCGACCAATTCACGTAAATAATTCACGTCTGCCAGTTCCATCTCCTGCCAGCCACCACGTGGTAAATTCTTCATCAATTTAATGTTGCCATAACGAATACGAATCAAGCGGCTCACTTGGATGCCTTGCGATTCCCATAAACGACGCACTTCACGATTACGTCCTTCCATTAAAGTCACATCAAACCATTGATTCATCCCCACCCCACCAACAAATTTAATCTCTTTAAAATTTGCCGGGCCGTCTTCCAATTGAACGCCTTTTTTTAAGCGATTCAACATAGCGTCATCCACTGCACCAAACACGCGCACGGAATATTCCCGTTCAACTTCGCGGCTTGGGTGCATTAAACGATTCGCCAATTCACCATCCGTTGTGAATAACAATAAACCCGATGTATTAATATCTAAACGACCTACTGCAATCCAACGAGCACCGGTTAAACGCGGCAAACGATCAAACACGGTAGCGCGCCCTTCCGGATCATGGCGGGTGCAAAGCTCACCTTCCGGTTTGTAATACATTAATACACGACACACTTCTTTCTGCGCCTGTGTCAGATTAATTAAATGACCGTCAATACGCACTTTCACACCGGAATTCACGTTAATTCGATCGCCTAGCGTTGCGATTTTACCATCTACACTGACTCGATTTTCCGCAATAATGCTTTCGATTTCACGACGGGAGCCTTGCCCGGCTCGAGCTAATACTTTTTGTAACTTCTCGCCTTCGGCTGAAGTCATTTTCATCTCATTTTTTCCATTTGGTTTTACTGAAGTTGGACGATTTTTCGCTACGACAGGTTGGTTTTTCTGTGTAAAGTGCGGTCGATTTTGAACGCGTTTTTGTGTTGTGGGTTTCATAAATCCTCGTTGTCGCTTTCCCAAGCGTCTTTTTCAAAAATAGGTTTAAATAAACGGAGCGACCGAACCACTGCCTTCACGCAAAATTACCGGTGTTTCTGTCGTTAAATCAACCACAGTGGTTGGCTCTTGTCCTAAATAACCGCCGTGAATAATTAAATCCACTTGATGTTCTAAGCGGTCTCGAATTTCTTCCGGATCTGATTGGGTAATATGCTCTTCGTTAGGCAACATTAAAGAACAAGATAAAATCGGTTCACCCAACGCTTTTAATAAATCCAAGGCAATTTGATTATCCGGTACGCGAATCCCGATGGTTTTTCGTTTGGACGTCATTAAACGGCGTGGTAATTCTTTGGTTGCCGTTAAAATAAAAGTATAACGTCCTGGCGTGTTGTTTTTGATCAAGCGATAAGCAGAATTCGTCACCAAAGAATAATTGGATAACTCCGATAAATCACTGCACACCAAAGTAAAATTATGCCCTTCCGGTAATTGGCGAATTTGCACGATACGATCCATCGCATGCTTATCCCCAATCATGCAACCCAATGCATAGCCGGAATCGGTAGGATACACGATCACGCCGCCATTACGTAAAATTTCAACCGCTTGATTGATTAAACGCACCTGCGGATTTTCCGAATGGATATAAAAAAATTGACTCATCTGTTTTCAGTCTCCGAGTAAAATTGCGGCGTATTATAGCAGTTTAAGCGCCTGCAGGATAACGCTTTGTACCGTACTATTAAACGTTTCTTGCGTCACTGGCTTGCTGTAATAATTGACGGCTTTCCTGTAAAAATTGTTCTGAATAATCACCGAACCAGTCGCGAATTTGATTGAATTGATCAATAAAGCCTTGACGATCATGGTTTTTGAAAAAATCAAAGCCGACTTCATAACTGTTTTTCAGATGTTCAATCACCGCTAAGTTTTCCGGTTTATCCGCAATAATGTCAGCATATAATGCTGCATCCTGTGCAAATAGACGTCCGACCATTGCCAATTCCAAACGATAAATCGGCGAAGATAATGCTAATAATTTTTCCAATTCCACCGGCTGTTGCGATAAATACAAACCATATACAAACGTCGAAAAGTGGCGCAACGCCTGAATATAGGTCATGTGATGATCATGTTCTGCCGCATCCACTTGGTAAATTTTTGCGCCCCAAATTTGAATTTGTTGTAACAACCACTGATAGCATTCGGTAAAACGCCCATCACAACATGCCACCACTTGTTTTGCCATACTGACGATATCCGGCCCGAACATCGGATGCAAACCCACCACTGCACCTTGATGCACTTCCAGCATTTTTTGTAACGGCACTCGTTTCACAGAGGTTAAATCCGCCAACAACATATTTGGGGTAAGATAAGGTTTAAGACGTTCAATCACTTCAGGCGTATTGGCGATAGGCACAGAAACAATCACGACATCCGCCTCTTGCAAAATATGCTCTGCCTGAGGCCAATCCTCGTGTTCCAACGCCACAACAGGATAACCGGAACCTTCAAGATAACGCCCAAACAAACACCCAAGTTTGCCTCGCCCACCTACAATAACAATTTTGCGAATTGCAGGATTTACGGTTTTAAAGCCGAAACGATTTTCACTGACATAAGACTCACGCATAATGCGGCGTAAAATGTCTTCAATTAAATCCGGCGACAACCCAAGTTGCTCAGCGGCTTCACGTTTGCGTTGCAGAATTTCGACTTCACGTTCCGGCACATAAATAGGCAAGCCATGTTGTTGTTTGACCTCACCCACTTTATGCACCACATCCAAGCGCTTTGCCAAAAGCTGTAGCAATTCTTGATCTAATTGATCAATTTGCGCTCTTAACTCTGCTAACTGTTCCATCTTATCTCCGCTAAAAACCCCCGAAAAACCGACCGCACTTTTATTTCACAGAACCGCAGGTTAAGCAATATAAATATTGCCCTTTCGGATCGTTAAACGTATTTAACAAACCCAGTTGTTTTTTAAACTGTGTCATTTCTTTTGGTAATCCGACAGTTTCTGTCATCACACGCTGTAACCAAATGCGCCCTTCACCTTTGAAATCACGCATGATTTTCTTAATCAACGTACGCTCATCGTCCACCATCCATTCCACAGAGAAACGACTTTCATCAATTTTTTCTTGCTCCGCGCGTCTTTCATTCACCAATTCCATGGCTTTTCCTAGAGCGGTATCAAGATTACCTAACTCATCCACCAATTTATGCGCTAACGCTTCGGAACCAAGCCAAACTTGACCTTGTGCAACCCTATCCACTTGGGCTTTAGTTAAATGACGCCCCTCGCTCACTTTAGTTAAGAATTGATCGTAACCATGTTCAATTTCCAGCTGTAATACATCATTTAATTCAGCGGGCAACGGGCTTAAAAGAGAACCTAACGCCAAATCGGACGTTTTCACGCCATCGGCAGAAACGCCAATTTTCTTAATGGTGTTCTCGAAAGTAGGTAACACGGCAAAAATACCGATAGAGCCGGTAATGGTGTTTTTATCTGCCACAATATAATCCGCCGTGGAAGAAATCCAATAACCACCGGATGCGGCCATCCCCCCCATAGAAACCACCACCGGCTTACCGGCTTTCTGTAAATGCGTTACTTCCTGACGAATGATTTCAGAAGCAAAAGCGCTGCCGCCCGGGCTATTGACACGCAATACCACGCCTTTTACGTCTTTATCATCGTGTGCCTGACGCAATAACATCGCAATCGTATCGCCACCGGCATTTTCCTCATCACTTTCGCCGTCCACAATCGCGCCCTCGACGTTCACTACGGCAATTTTATTGTCTGTTTCGCCGGTTAAACGATCCGGTAAAGAGGCTAAATAAGTATCAAAATCCACGGTTTTCGGCTGATGTTCTTTGTCTTCACCAAAAAGTGCGATCAATTTTTTATTTAAATCAAAACGATCCAACACATCAGTAATTAATTTACGTTTTACCGCATATGCTGTACTGTCGCCTTTTAATGCTTTTAACTCGGTCAAATAGGTATTTGCACTCGGCGCGACAACCGCTTTAGGAATATCTCGATTGGTGGCCACCTGTGCCGTGTAATTCTCCCACATGATATTCAACCAACGTTGCAAATTAGCACGCGCTTCAGGCGACATATCATTACGGAAAAACGGCTCAACGGCTGATTTATAGGTGCCCACACGGAACACATGCGGGTTCACGTCTAATTTATCCAGCATCTCTTTGTAATACAGCGTTTCCTGTGCCAAGCCTTCAATAGACACACTGCCGATAGGATTCATGTAAATTTCATCGGCATAACTGGCGAGGAAATATTGAGATTGGTTGTAGCTGTCCGAATAGGCGATCACTTGTTTACCGCTATCTTTGAAATTCTCAATCGCTTCACCGACATATTCAAGCGATGGCAAATCGCCTCCTTGAAAATAATTGAGATCCAACACCAAGCCTTTCACGTTGTCATCTTGTGCTGCTGAATCAATGGCATAAATGACATCAAAGGTCGAATATTGTTGCGCAATACGTTGATCATCCAATTCTTTTAGCATGCTTTTGAAACTGCTTTGATCATCGCGATTATCTGCCAAATAGCCATCCAGTTGTAATAACAACGCCCCTTGATCACCTTTTAACACGACTTTTTCCTGTTTATCCGCCCCAACAATCAGGGTAAAAACGGAAAGTGCCAATAAAACAAAAATCAAGAAAACGATATTCATGACTAAATCACGAATAAAATTAAGGATACGCCAGGCAAACTTCACCAAAGAGACGATAAATTTCATATAACCTCGAAAAATCAACAAAATGGCGTTTAAAATACCATAAACCTACGTCTGAATAAACCTAGAGAAAAGCCTGTTTTAAAAACTGTGCTATAATCCACCGCACGTTATTTCTTCTATAAAAGGAAGCTCAAATGGATGCATTACAACTCCTCACGAAACGCAGTTCACAAAAAAAACTTAACGAACCGGCACCCAATAAACAGCAATTAAACCAAATCTTTCAAGCCGCCTTGCGTGTACCAGATCACGGTAAATTACAACCTTACCGTTTTGTGGTTATCGAAAAAGAAAAAATGGCTACCTTCGGCGATTTGTTAAAAAGTGCGGTGCATGAACTCAATCTGGGTGAAGAACGTTTGAAAAAAGCTGAAAACCTTGCCGGTCGCGCACCGATGGTTATTGGTGTGGTCGCGAAATTAGATCCGACCATTAAGAAAGTGCCGGAATGGGAACAACTACTCTGCGCCGGTTGCGCCACTTATGCGATGCAACTTGCCGCCAACGCGTTAGGCTTTAAAAACGTTTGGATCAGCGGCCCTTGGCTAGAGGGTTCGGCACTACGCAACGCTTTCCGATGTGAAGTACAAGATAAAATTATTGGTTTTATTATGTTAGGTTCCGGCGAAGAAAAATTAGAAAGAGAGAAAAAAGTACTCAGTTTAGACGATGTAGTTTCTTCCTTGTAAATCCCCTAAAAAACAACAGAAAAACAGACCGCACTTTAGATAGAATGAGTAAAGTGCGGTCTGTTTTTTCATTATTTTCAGCACAGCAAACGAACGTTTTCTCTGCTTTAATCTCTTTCCTTTATTTGTCGTGATAAAAAATAATGCCAAATAAATAGAAAAGTTTTGACAACGCATCATATCATATAATACTATTTTTATATGTTAACTCTTTGTTAACTATTAATTGAAACTTAAGGAGACAAATATGAACCCAAATGTTGGTGGTATGGATAAAGTTATTCGAATCGTTCTAGGTATCGTTCTTATTGCCTTGACCTTAACGAATGTTATCGGTTGGTGGGGCTGGATTGGTGTTGTTCCGTTATTAACCGGACTATTCTCACGCTGCGGTCTTTATTCACTACTTGGCATCAACACCTGCCCATTAAAAAAATAATTCATTAACACATCATTTTCACTCGGCAGAAATGCCGAGTGTTTTTCTATTTTAAAGAAAACATAAAAATACTATGACGATTTCCATCATTTCTGCCTTAGAGGCAAAAAATAGATTAGCCTCCGGCGCCTTATTAATTGATATTCGCCAACCTGAAGAATATCAACGTGAACATATTGAAGGAGCAATGTTACAGCCCCTTTCTGAATTACAACGTCAAGGTCTAGATAAAACCCTAAAACAAGGAAGTTGCCTTATTTTCCACTGTAAATCCGGTGCAAGAACCGGTAGCCAATCGACGTTTCTCAAACAACTGGCACAAGAGCATCATTGCGAAGCATATCTTCTTCAAGATGGGATAACCGGTTGGAAAAATGCCGGACTTGCCACACGAGTTAATCTCTCACAACCGATTGATATTATGCGTCAAGTTCAAATTGCTGCAGGAAGCTTGATTTTACTAGGTTCAGTATTAGGGTGGTCTGTTTCACCTTATTTTTATTAGCTACCCGTATTTGTCGGTGCAGGGCTCACTTTTGCCGGAATCAGCGGTTTTTGTGGTATGGCTAAACTACTAACCCTCATACCATGGAATCAAAAATAGTCGATTAGATCATAAAATAACGGAAAAAAACAGTTCGGTTATTGGTTTCACTCGTCGAGGTGTGTAGAATACGTGCCCCTACCCATAATGAGTAAAGACTGAAATAGAATCTGATGAAAGATATATTGGAAAAAAGTAACGAAGCCAGCAACTTCTTAAAATTGTTAGCCAATCCAAATCGCTTAGCCATTTTGTGCTGCTTACATGAACAGCGATATAACGTCACTGAATTAACCGTCAAAATGAATATGCCACAAGCGGCTATGTCCAACCAACTGGCTCTTTTGCGTAAAGCAGGCTTAGTGGCAAGTGATGTCAAACATCGGGAACGTGTGTATTACATTAACGATCCGAAAGTCGTTGAAATGATCAAACTATTGCACGGCTTTTTCTGTGACTCATCCGCTGAAAAATGAACATAAAAAAACGCAGAACCAATTTCTGCGTTTTTTCATTTTATAAAATCCATACTTACATTTTTATCGAATTTTACGACCGCACTTTTGCGCACCAATCAAGATGTGCTAGATACCATTGAACAGTACTGCGCATCGCCTCCATAAAGTCCGCTTGTGGCTGCCAATGCAATTCTTGACGAATTTTTGTGGCATCAAGTGCATAACGCACATCATGTCCGGGACGGTCAGCTGTATGCACGATAAGATCTCGATAACGTTTTATTCCCTGAGGCTTATTGGGGGCCAATTCCTCCAAAATAGCGCAAAGTACCTGTACAATCTCAAGATTCGTTTTTTCACAATGCGCGCTAATATTGTAGCTTTCTCCAATACGCCCTTGCTGAAGAACGAGATACAACGCTTGAACATGATCCTCAACGTATAGCCAATCCCGAATTTGTTGCCCATTACCATAAATCGGCAACGGCTCTCCACTTAATGCATTTAAAATCATCACCGGAATCAATTTTTCCGGATATTGGTAAGGTCCATAATTATTCGCGCAATGGGTGATGATTATCGGCAGTCCATAAGTGCGGTGCCAAGCACGAACCAAATGATCCGATGAGGCTTTTGAAGCTGAATAAGGGCTACTAGGCGCATAAACTGATGTTTCCGAGGACAAATCCAACGTCCCTACCACATCACCATAAACTTCATCTGTCGAAATATGCAAAAAACGGAAGGTCTTTTTCTTCTCGGCTGACAGTTGTTGATAATAATCACTTGAGGCTTCTAACAACGTATAGGTGCCAACAATATTGGTTTGAATAAATGCCGCTGCGCCATAAATAGAACGGTCCACATGGCTTTCTGCCGCAAAATGCACCACACAATCGGGCTGATGTTCTTTTAAAATGCGTTGAACCGCTTGCGCATCACAAATATCAGCCTGTTCAAAAACATAACGCGGATTAGTCACCACCTCATGCAACGACTCAAGATTGCCTGCATAAGTCAATTTATCCAAATTCACAATCTGATCTTGCGTATGATAAATACTATGACGAATAAATGCTGAACCAATAAATCCGGCACCGCCGGTGACAAGAATTTTCATAGAAGATTAATTTGCTTTCACCTGATTAATCGTATCGCTTTCCCAGCCCACATACTCACCGGAGAATTTTTCTGCCAAACGTTCAAACTGCTCTACATAACGGAAAATATCATCGTTATCCAATGTCATTTCCTGCTCTATTTTGACGATATAAAACCCTTCTTTGTCGTCTTCATCTTCGAAAATCAGCGGGGCACTGCTGTAACTCATGGAATGATAGGAAAGATCACGAAGATTGGCCTCTTCCATAAATTGGAACATCTGCTGTTCTTCTGCAAACTGAAACGTATGTTCAACAAGATAGTTATCCGCTAAATCTCTGCCATTTTGTAACAACATATCCAAAATTTCTTCTGTGACATTGAGTTTCATTTCCAGCGGCGATGGCAATAAAAAATCAAAATAAGTATCCCAGTTAGGATCCTCTTGCACCGTAATCTCTTCAATGTCTTCCTTAAACTGGTCGAGTACATCGAAAAGTGCGGTGGTTTCATCGCAATAAAAATAAAGCTTTAAATGCCCTTCAGTAAAAATATGTCCGGCATAAAGTAGCTCTGGCAATGCGGAAGCCTGTACCAAAATTTTGAATAATTCCTTCACCACCCGATGATGTTCATCTAACGTCGGCATCGTATTTTCATCCGCTTCATAAGGCAATGAAACCTGCACGATCTTGTTAAATTTATCAGGGGTAAATTGTTCAAAAATATCTAAATTAACGGTACAAGAAGCCATATTGCCGTTAATTAAGGTACGGTAATTTTGCCAATTTTGTTCAGGATTTTTTAACGGCATTATTTAAACTCCGCCCAAATCGGTGCGTGATCTGATGGCTTGTCCATGGCACGAATATCAAGCGCAATCCCGGTATCCACACAATGCGCTGCCAACGCTTTATTTGCCAAAATGTGGTCAATGCGTAAACCGCGATTATCATCAAATCCTTTTGAGCGGTAATCAAACCATGAGAATTTATCGTTTACCGTCGGGTTTAAATAACGGAAAGTGTCTTCTAAGCCATACGCGTATAAGCGTTGATACCATTCGCGTTCTTCCGGCAAGAAGGAACATTTACCGGTGCGCAACCAGCGTTTACGATTTTCTTCGCCGATACCAATGTCCAAATCAGACGGGCTGATGTTCATATCGCCCATAATAATCACCGGGTTTTGTGCATTATGGTCTTGTTCCAAATAGCGCTGTAAATCCGCATAGAATTTTTGTTTTGCCGGGAATTTGGTTGGATGTTCACGGCTTTCACCTTGTGGAAAATAGCCGTTAATCACCGTTAATTGCCCAAATGGCGTGTCTAAGTCAATCATGATAATGCGTTTTTGGGCTTCTTCATCATCGGTTGGGAAACCTTTTCTCACCAATAACGGCGCCTGTTTACTCAACAAAGCCACGCCATAATGCCCTTTTTGACCAAAATGGTTGATGTGATAGCCAAGATGATCCACCAACTCATAAGGAAAGACTTCATCCGCCACTTTAATTTCTTGCAAACCAAGGACATCCGGTTGGTATTTCTTAATAATTTCTTCTAATTGATGAGGTCTTGCTCTTAGTCCGTTGATGTTAAACGACATCACTTTCATATTCATTCCTTATTTTTAATTGCGTTACTCGCCTACACGTTGCTGAATTCTATCAGCAAACATACCGATACTCACGGCGAAATAATTCGACTTGTTCCAATGCAATAACGTGCGATAGTTGTTTGACACTAAAAACGCTCGCCCTAATTCACGATCCGGTCTCACCAACCACAAATCCGCTTGAGAAAGTGCGGTCAGTTTTTGCTGCGTTTCCGGCGTTTGGAATTTCAGGCTGACACCTCGATTTTGCCAATCGGTTAAGCGACGCTGTTTCCCCTCTTCCGTGCCGGAGAGCGCCATATCAATCGGCTGATTCACCGTGACTTCAACGCCCCAAGGGAGATTAGGGTTCCAGCCCTCGGTGTGCAAATAATTGGCGATAGAGGCAAACACATCATAGTGTTCCGTCCAAATGTTTTTCTCACCGTCTCCATTCCCATCTACAGCATAACGCAAATAGGAACTTGGCATAAATTGGGTTTGCCCCATAGCACCCGCCCATGACCCCCTCATTTTGTGGCGCTGAATATGATCCCGTTGCAGCATTTTCATGGCCGCAATAAATTCTTTACTGAATAACGCTTCGCGACGTCCATCAAAAGCCAACGTGGCCAATACGGACAACACATCATAACTGCCTTGATAATAGCCAAAACTGCTTTCCATGCCCCACAATGCCATCAAATAATTTTTCGGGACACTAAAGGTTTGGCTCGCCTTTTCCAGTTGTGGCAGTTGCTCCCAATAACGTGCAGAAGCCGTCTCTACTTTATTTTCGGTTAATACGCGATTTAAGTAATTGGTCGTGCCATTTGGGTTTATCACCGGCGGCGCATTAGGATCGCGTTTACGAATTCGTCCCGCTTGTTGATCGTCCAAATCCACGGATTTTTGGATGTAGTTAATGTTATTTTGTGCATTCAACACATCCATTGAAACGCCTTCTGCAGCGGCTTTGCCTTTCAAGAAATTCACATAATCATTAAAGTTCTCTAATGTGCGAGGCTTGCTATAAACCTCGCTTGCTGCAACAGCGTGAATACCATGAGTTCCACCACTTGAAGAGGGGCTATGAGAAGAACAACCTACCACAAAAAGTGCGGTAAAAATAACGGATGTTTTTAAAAATGAGGTAAATGTCATGGGCTATTTTCTCAAGAACGTATGATAAAGACTTTTCAATAAGGACGTTGGCAGCAATCGTGCACCGGAACGCAAAGCAAACGTAAACAAGCCGGAAAATAATCCTTGGATACCTAAACGATATTTCAATTTAAACAAACGCCACTCTGCTTTAGCTTGATTTAAACCACGACGACGCCCTACCATGCCGTTACCAACACGGGCGTACACCAAAATATCCGGCAAATTCGCCACTTTTTGACCTTGTGCCACAAGCTTGATCCACAAATAATAATCCTCTTGCAGATCTTCATATCCACCACAATTTATGACCGCACTTTTTTGATACGCCACGGTCATGTGATTGAAAGGGCAACGTTTTTGCGTGAATTTCACAATGTCTTGCGCTGTTGTCGGCACATTGCGATACGCCACGATGTCGTTAACATTGTCACCAAACTCAGCAATTTGTCCGCCGAAAATAATCGTATCCGGATGTTGTTCAATAAATGCCACTTGCTTTTCAAAGCGTTCCGGCACGCAAATATCATCGGTATCCATACGGAAAACCCAATCATGCGAACAATGTTTTAAACCTTCATTGAGCGCTTTGCCTAAACCTAAGTTTTTCGGCAACTTCACTAAGTTTAAGGGTAATTTTGTTTCGAATTCAGTGACAACCGCCTCTAGTTCCGGTGTCACCGCACCATCAAACACTAAGACGATTTCATCGGCAGGATGAGTTTGTGCCACGAGGCTTTCAAAACATTCTCTTAAATATAGTGGATTTTCCTTAACGTATAAGGACATTAAAACTGAAAATTTCATCTCTTTTCTCTTTGTCTTCGTAGGGACAGACTGTATGCCTGTCCTTATATCTTTAACTTTGGTATCGGACAGGCATAAAGCCTATCACAACGCCATTACATAAAGCGTTTCAAATTGATCGCCAGGCTCGGGGAAATCAGCACCACTAAGGCAATGATCAACTGCTTCACGCTTTTGGTCTGTTTGAAAATATCAAAATAATACACCGCCGCCTTGCGGGATAAATTCATGATATGCGGATAGGCCAAAATGTAGCTCGCATTAATATTGAAATTGCGCGCCTGTGCCTCCGTTTTCACATAATGCTGGCGGATATATTCAATGGCTTTTTGCGTATTGGTGGTATCCGTAGAAACGCTCGAACGCTTGGTATGGAAAGTACAATGGGTTAAAGGTGCGTTAATTTTATACGGCTTAAAACTTGGCTCTTGCAACAATTTCAGCAAGAAATCGTAGTCTTCCAAAGATCGAAGTGCGGTCGATAATCCGCCTATTTTTAAAAACAGATCTTTTTTCACCCCAATCATCGGCATACCGCCGATTTTATTGGCCAGTAAAATACGCTCAACGCTGATCTCCTGTGGCTCAATAGGCGAGGTTTCATAGGTAAAACCTTCGTTGACCATT
This sequence comes from Aggregatibacter sp. oral taxon 513, assembly GCF_018128305.1. Taxonomy (NCBI): domain Bacteria; kingdom Pseudomonadati; phylum Pseudomonadota; class Gammaproteobacteria; order Pasteurellales; family Pasteurellaceae; genus Aggregatibacter; species Aggregatibacter sp. oral taxon 513. The sequence continues at coordinate 800,988 of NZ_CP072381.1, read as the reverse complement.
TCGCATTTCGCCGGATGATAGACAAAATTAATGTCTTGGTGCGCTGCGATGGTTTCCGCCAATATTTCGCATTTATTGGGCGCAAAGCGATCATCGTCATCTAAAAACAACAACCATGCCTGCTGCGCATAGCGCGCTCCGATATTGCGGCTTTCCGCAGCGCCTTGATTGGTTTCATTACGAATTACATGCACGGGGAAAGGATACGATTGCTCCACCACTACAGGCTCTTTAGAGCAGTCATCCACGATCACCACGTCAAAATTATGGACGGTTTGTTCACTTAAACTGGCCAACAAAGCAGGAATTTCTTCTTTCCGGTTATAAGAAGGAACAATAATACTGAACATTAGTTCGCCTCCTTTTGTTTAAACAACACAAGCTGTTTCCCTTGGCTACCGAACAACGATAAAAACATCAACATCACAAACATAATGCCCGGGAAAGCAAAGGTATCGGCTTTCACGTTGCAAAGGGACAAAATCGCCAACGTGGAAAGGGTGAATTTCCAACTGCCATCAAACCAATTTAACGCCACCTTGCGCACAAAATAGAAGGTCACGACAAAACACACCAAAGCATAAGACACGCCACCGTAGAGAATTTGGCGCAAAAAGCCGGAATCGGTATGGCCGTAATAACGCCCAACCACCAATTCCCCCGTCATATACATGCCGTCACCTTGAATAAATTGTTTTAAGGTTGGCATAAACAAATGGTTTTTCATCAGCGTATCCGTTGAAGAACTCACAAAGCCTTCTCCGTGCAATAAATTAATCACCGGTTCAAGTGCATGGGCCACATACGGATTTTCCGGTAGGAAATACGCCAGTAATAACACTAACAACACAAAAGAAATTAACGCCGGAAGATACCGCACTTTGAAATACACCAAAATGCTGATCGCAGAAATGGTGAGGAAGGTTCTGCCGGAAATCAGCCCGATACATAACATGAAAAAAATCAGCACGCTCGGCAAGGTATTCTGTTTCGCGTTATACGCCAGCAAGAAATGAAACAACATCAAATAGAACAAACTTAATTGGAAAAAAGCCGCCGAGGTGAGGTTATATAAGCGATATTCTTGCTCAGATCCATAAAAACGATCGGGTAATAAGGCATTCGTGGAAAGCAAGAAATCAACGATCCAAGACACGCCAAGCAACGCCAACAAGCCCAATACAAATTGCAGAATCACGCCAATCTGTAAATCCTTCACAACGGCGAACTGCCGGTTCGGACGGGCATAAAATGCATTATAAACGCCCACGCCAAACACAAATAAAATCAGCAATTTCACATACATGGCGATCACGGAGAAATCTCGCGTGCCGTTGATAAGCAGCGGAATCAGGCTAAACACAATTAAGCCGAACAACACCACCAAGCTGTCTAACGGCAACACAATGCCCTGCGCCTGTTGCTTTTTAACATAGCGATATGCCAAAAACAGGAAGGCCACCAGCCCGACTCCCCATGACATACGTAACACATGGAATAACCAAGGATCGTAGAGATAAAAAAGGTTAAAAAGTGCGGTCATTTTTTTCGTTATTTTCCTAAATTCTTTTTAATTGCAAACAGTTTCTTTAACGGGTATTTCAATAATTTTTTTGCCAAATTATTGGATTTAGAGCCGCGAATCGCCTCTAAATTGCTCATGAGGGTTGGATTTTCAATAGCCATTAACGGGCGTACCACCTTATTATTTAGGTGAAATTGCGTTTCAAACAACAGGAAATCATCTGCCAACCAAAAAGCTTTTTCTTGTGTCAACACGTCAAGAAAACGACGGGCTGCAGACTTTTTAATGAGATACGCCACCGTTCCGGCAAAATAACTTTTATACGGATATGCCACCGTCACATCCGCCACTTTTTGACGTAAAAAAGAAAATGTCGTCGGATAATTAATTTCCAATTCCACATCATCAAAAGACTCAATTTTAGATTGCCCGATAAGAACAATATCTGCCGAGCAATGTTGGGTTAAAAGTGCGGTCGTTTTTTCCGATAAATCGGCATTAAACAGCGCATCATCTTCACATACCAAGGCATAATCCGTTTCCGCAATACGCTCATCGGCAACGATTCGGCGATAAACTTCAAGATGGCTCAATGTACAGCCTATTTCACCTTTTGTCACACTACGCCCATAATGTTGTTCAAACTTTGTCAGGTTGAACACTTCGGACAATGCATTCCATTCTTTCTGCATGGTGTTAATCGCGGAAAACACCTCAAAATCTGCCGTGTTAGGTTGAGAAAAGAACAATTCGCGACGCTGAACGTCCTTATCTAACGAAATCAAATATTTCTTCATAAAAAATCTCAATAAAATCGATTGTCTGCTGGTTTGTCTGTCAGTTGGCGGGAAACCGAAATAGTTGCATAAAAGATTGCTGATTATACTAAAGAAATCTATAATCCCCCACCTATTTTACGGTAAAAACACAAGTTCGATTTTCCCGATGTCCAACAAAACCATTGCTAAAAACACCCTCTTTCTTTATATCCGCATGTTGTTCAATATGGGCGCGATGCTGTATATCTCGCGCGTGGTGTTGCGCGTATTGGGCGTGGAAGATTTCGGGATCTACAACATTGTCATGGGCGTGGTGATTTTGTTCTCTTTCTTTAACGGCACCATGACCGCCACCACACAACGCTTCATTAACGTCGAAAAAGCCTCAAACGACAGCAAGCGCATCAATAAAGTATTTAATATCAGTATTCTCAATCACTTATTGATTATGTTAGTCGTGGTAATCTTGGCGGAAACCGTCGGGCTGTGGTTCCTTAATCATAAATTAATTATTCCTGCCGCACGTATGCAAGCGGCCAATATTGTTTATCAGGTTGCGTTGATCATTGCCTTGATTGAAATTATCAAAGTGCCCTTTAACGCCATGATTGTTGCCCATGAACGCATGTCTTTTTATGCCTGGTTGGGGTTAGCTGAAACCGCCTTTAAACTGACGGCTATCTTTATTTTGATGCATATCGAACACTACGACAAACTGATTTCTTACAGCCTCTTGTTGTTGTGTGTCAGCCTATTAGTATTTACCCTTTATTTTCGTTTTACACGCAAGGCTTTCTACACGGAAACCCGTTTCCATTTTGAGAAAGATTTACATACCACCAAAGAAATGATGAGCTTTTCCGGCTGGATGCTGGTGGGGCAACTCGCTTATGTAGGATCAACGCAAGGGCTGAATATGGTGACCAACCTGTTCTTCGGCGTTGCCGCAAATGCAGCGGTCGGCATTGCGACTCAAGTGGATACCGCCGTGTATAGTTTTGTGAACAACTTCCAAGTGGCGTTTAATCCGCAACTGGTGCAATCCTATGCGGCTAAAGACTATGAGCGAAATAAAAAGTTGATCTTGGGCACCTCAAAATATTCTTTTTATTTAATCGCGATTTTATCCGCACCGGTGCTGTATTTCAGTCATACCTTATTAACCCTTTGGTTAGGCGATAATGTGCCGATGTACACCGATAAACTGGTACAAGCCACGCTTGTTTGCTCCCTCATCAGTGCTATGGCGGGGTCATTTTGGATGACGGCGTTAGCCATAGGTTCTAAAACCATTAAACAATACAACGTTATCTTGGCGATTATCGATCTTTGTACCGTGCCGCTTGCCTATTATCTGTTTACCTTAGGCTACAATCCGGTCTATGCCTTTATCGGTAAATTCTGCACCGCACTTTTCATGCAGCTTTATCGCCTCTACTTTATTAACAAAAGAATTAAATTTAATCGCAAAGAATTTGTCTCATACTTAACAAATATCAGCCTGGTTTTCGCCTTATTATTAGGCTTAATTTATTTCTCGGACACACAGCGCACCTACTCATTCTTGGAATTTGTAGGAGAAGCGTTCCTTCTTGAAGTCGTACTCATTTCAGTCATCTTAATGGTGGGATTAAACAAAACTGAAAAAGACTTTTTATTTAGCCATTTAAGAAAAAGAGTGAAAAGATGAATCAACAACTCATTGATTTAAAAAACAAGTTAGCTCCGATTGCAGATTTAATTGAAGATAAAAACGATGTTTTTTATCTTGATTACCCGTTGCATTTAAACGTGGGCGATTTATTGATTTATCACGGAACAGAACAGTTTTTTACAGATCACAATATTCGTGTCACCTTAAAACGCAGTGAATTTGATGTGGACATTGAAGAACTGAAACAAAAAATCACTCCAAACACCACAATTTTGCTCCACGGCGGGGGTAATTTCGGCGATCTTTATCCGCAACACCAAAAAATTCGCGAAACGGTGGTGGAAACGTTTCCCCACAACCGTGTGATTGTGTTACCACAAACGTTATTCTATAAAAGCCAAGAAACGTTAGAAAAATCCGCCGCACTTTTCATGCAACATAAAGATTGTCATTTGCTGGCACGCGACGAAAGAACGGCAAACGCCTTTAAACAGTTTTCACCAAACGTACATTTATCACCGGATATGGCGCATGAACTGTACGGAACATTGCCGACCAAAAATACCCAAACAGGGCAATCGCTATATTTCTTACGCAAAGATATTGAAGCCAGCGATATCGAAAAAAATATTACAGCACAACTCCCGGCAGGAAGTCATATTAAAGACTGGGAAGATGTGTTGTCCGAACGAGATGATTTAGTCTTAGCCGTTACTTGGCGTTTAGCTAAATTCGCCAAGCGTCATCAGTTAACCGGCTTAAAAAATATTGTTCATCGCTTTTGGAAAGCATACACCAAACGCATTATAAAACGCGTTGCCAAAACCTTTTTAAGCTATGACAACATCACCACGACGCGTCTGCACGGTCACATTTTTTCCTGTTTATTGGAAATCCCAAACGTGGTTTGCGATAACTCTTACGGCAAAAACACCGGCTACGCCAATTTATGGACAAAAGAACTGGATTTTGTCGAGTTTTATACTCAACAAAAATAAGATGTTGTGCATTGATTAATGGAATGAAATCATGTTTGAACTCAAAAAACTCATCACCGCCATGATGCTACCGCCATTTAATATTTTGATTTTATGGCTATTCTCGCTTTTATTTTCATTCTTTAAATACAAAACATTAAGCCGCCTTTGTGCATTTTTCGGCATTGTGCTGCTCTATCTTGTCAGTATTCCCTACACGGCACAAACGCTAAAAGACAGCTTAGTCACCGAAGATAATCTAACCTTAAACGATTATAAACAGGCTCAAGCCATCGTTTTATTGGGCGGTGGCGTGCGTGATAGCAAAGAACTCTATGCACCGCTTGCGTCTTCTGCCACACAACTAGAACGTTTACGCTACGCGGCTTATTTGCAAAAAGAAACGCAGCTGCCCTTGTTGATTAGCGGTGTCAGCCCGACCGGTGCCTCAGAAGGCAAAGTTTCTGCAGAAGAATTACAGACGTTCTTTAATGTGCCAACGAAATGGCTAGAAGAAAAATCTTTAACCACCAAAGAAAATGCCTTATATACCCGTCAATTACTAGAAAAAGAAGGCATCCATAAAATCATTTTGGTGACGAATGAATGGCATATGCAACGGGCAAAACTCTTGTTTCAACAGCAAGGATTCGATGTCTTGCCGGCAAGCGTAGGCGAAGGCATTACACCGGACTCTTACGGATTAAACATGATGCACTTTGTGCCTCAAGCCGGTGCAATGGCAAAAAATATGCAATTACTGAAAGAGTGGATTGGCTACCTCAAAGAGAAATAATCTCTCTTTTTTCACCGCACTTTCAGTCCCCCAATTTTAAATGCGCTCTTCTTCAGGCGCATTTTTTATGTCCGTTTATTTTTTAGTTGCGATCATGCTCGCAAAATCATGAGCCTTTTTCTACAGCTCCAATGCCTTGTTTTAAGATGATTTTTATTTCAAGGAGTCCTCTATGCGTTATTTCAAACTTTGCTTGAGTCTGCTCTTTTTTAGCGTGTCTTGTTACGCCGAAAAACCTGATTTGATGTTGTTAGAAAACTATAAAGATCAAAACGTAGCCGGATGGGTGATGAGTGAAAAATTGGATGGCGTACGTGGCTATTGGGATGGCAAACTGCTTTTTACTCGAGGAGGCGTTTCTCTGGCTCCACCCGCTTATTTTCTGGAAAATTTTCCGCCGTTTGCCATTGATGGCGAATTATTTAGCCAACGTGATCAATTTGCGGAAATCTCTTCTATCGTGCGAGCTTATCAAGATAAGGGTTGGCATACATTAAAACTATATGTCTTTGATGTGCCTGATGCTAAAGGGGATTTATTTGCCCGTTTGGCAGCATTAAAGGCCTATCTAGCAGAACATCCCTCTCAATACATTGAAATCATCGAACAAATTCCTATTGAAAGTCCACAACATATCCGTCAATTTTTACAACAAGTGGAACAGCAAAAAGGCGAAGGCATCGTGCTTCGTAACCCTAATGCGCCCTACGAAAGAAAACGCAGTTCACACATTCTTAAATTAAAGACCGCACTTGATGAAGAATGCACGGTTATCGCCCACCATGCCGGCAAAGGGCAATTTGAAAATGTCATGGGATCGCTTACCTGTGAAAATCACCGAGGGCAATTCAAAATTGGTTCCGGTTTCAAATTGGAAGATCGAACAACTCCTCCTCCCATCGGTTCACAAATCACCTATAAATATCGAGGCTTAACAAACAAAGGCAAGCCCCGATTTGCTACTTATTGGCGTAGAAAAATAGAAGAGCCGAGCAAGCCATAAAACATAAAAAAGTGCGGTGAAATTTCACAGCACTTTTTATTCATACACCACTAATCGCTGTGGACGAATCACGTTATTCTCATCAATCACCGCCACGCCAAGAAAGCGATTTTCATGGGAAAATAACCGCACTTGACCTTGTAGCCTGTTAAGGTTATCGAATTTGATACGTTGACCAAATCCAATGCCTTGCGTTTGGCTTTCATTTAAGGTTAACGCCGGCAACTTCGCCACGGCAGTATCCATTGGCAATAATAAGGCATCTAACAAACTCAAATCTTGTGATTCTGCCAAAGCTTGCAACGCATTCCAATCCAACATTTTTTCTGTCGGATAATCCGCCACTGCTGTGCGACGCAACATCGTTACATGGGCGCCACAGCCCAACGCCTCTCCTAAATCATCCACCAAAGTGCGAATGTAGGTGCCTTTGGAACAATGTACTTCAAGGGTTAAATAGGGCACATTATATTCGATGAAGTTCAGTTCAAAGATCGTAATAGGACGTGCTTCCCGCTCCACCGTAATACCTTGACGGGCATATTCATAAAGCGGTTTGCCATTGTGTTTCAACGCGGAAAACATGGTGGGCACTTGTAAAATGTCCCCACGGAATTGTTCAAGTGCGGTCAGAATTTCAGGCGTTTTGACGTTCACATCACGGGTTTCGACAATTTGCCCTTCTGCATCTGAAGTATCAGTACGTTCACCCAGTTTTGCCGTGACTAAATAACGTTTATCAGCATCTAGCAAAAACTGCGAAAACTTGGTGGCTTCGCCCAAACAAATGGGCAACATTCCGGTAGCCAGCGGATCTAAGGCACCGGTATGCCCTGCCTTGTTTGCCTGAAAAATGCGTTTTACTTTTTGCATGATGTCGTTGGAAGACATGCCTTGCGGCTTATCCAACAAAAACACACCATGAATATCACGCCCACGTTTACGCGGTTTGGACATTAGTCTTTGTCCTCAACGTGTTTTTTCTCATCTTCGCGCACAACATTGGTCACCAAGTTAGACATACGCATACCTTCGACCAAAGATTGATCGTAGATAAAACGAATCTCCGGTACGATACGCAGACGCATAGCTTTGCCTAACAACGTGCGAATATAAGGCGCGGCTTTTTCTAAGCCTTTCATGCCCTGCGCAATCGCCTGTTCATCGTGATCAAATAAAAAAGTGACGAACACTTTGGCATAAGCCAAATCACTGGACACTTCCACGTCGGACACCGTCACCATGCCAATACGCGGATCTTTCACTTCGCGCTGTAAAATCACCGCGATTTCTTTTTGGATTTCTTGTGCGACACGGTCGCTACGTTTGAATTCTCGAGCCATTTTGTTTCTCTTTAATTGTCCACGGGCAAATATACCCACGGTTAGGCCTAATGCTTCCCCTTCGGAAACGCTTGTATACAGCCATAAAGGTAACGCATTACCCTAGGCAAAAAGTGCGGTCAAATTTGACCGCACTTTCTTTTAAGATTAAATCGAGCGTTTAATCTCAACGACTTCGAACACCTCAATCTGGTCGCCGACTTTTACGTCATTGTAGTTCTTCACGCCGATACCACATTCCATACCGTTACGCACTTCAGATACGTCGTCTTTGAAGCGACGGAGAGATTCCAATTCACCTTCGAAGATCACCACGTTGTCGCGTAACACGCGGATTGGGTTGTTACGTTTCACAATACCTTCGGTCACCATACAACCAGCGATAGCGCCGAATTTCGGATGTTTAAACACATCACGCACTTCAGCCAAGCCGATGATTTCTTGTTTAAATTCTGGTTGTAACATACCGCTCATCGCTGCTTTCACATCATTTAAGAGTTCATAAATGATGGAGTAATAACGAAGATCGATATTTTCGGCTTCGATAATACGACGAGCTGATGCATCCGCACGGACGTTAAAGCCGACCATAATCGCGTTGGAAGCTGCGGCTAACGTTGCGTCAGTTTCAGAAATACCACCCACACCGGAACCGACAACTTTCACTTTTACTTCATCAGTAGAAAGCTCTTGTAACGATTGAATAATCGCTTCCACAGAACCTTGTACGTCTGCTTTCACAATGATGTTGAGTTCAGCGACATCACCTTCCGTCATATTGCTAAACATATTTTCAAGTTTCGCTTTTTGCTGACGAGCCAGTTTCACTTCACGGAATTTACCTTGACGGTGTAGTGCCACTTCACGTGCTTTTTTCTCATCACGAACCACAGTTGCTTCATCACCCGCTGCCGGAACGCCAGAAAGACCTAACACCTCAACAGGGATAGATGGACCGGCTTCCTCGATTTCTTGACCGTTTTCATCACGCATCGCACGAACACGACCATACTCAAAACCGCAAAGTACGATATCGCCTTTATGTAACGTACCGGATTGAACAAGAATGGTTGCCACCGGACCACGACCTTTATCAAGGTAAGATTCGATCACAACACCACTTGCCATACCGTCTTTCACTGCAGTTAATTCAAGGACTTCTGATTGAAGTAAGATGGCATCTAATAAATCATCGATACCCATCCCTTTCTTCGCAGAAACAGGGACGAATTGCACATCACCACCGAATTTTTCAGAAATCACTTCGTGTTGAAGTAATTCTTGTTCCACGCGATCCGGATTGGCTTCCGGTTTATCGATTTTGTTCACTGCAACTACTAAAGGCGCACCTGCTGCTTTGGCGTGCTGGATCGCTTCAATGGTTTGAGGCATCACACCATCATCTGCCGCAACCACAAGTACCACGATATCCGTTGCTTTCGCACCACGTGCACGCATAGAGGTAAATGCCGCGTGTCCCGGAGTATCTAGGAAGGTAATCATCTTACCGTCATCCATTTCTACGTGGTATGCACCGATGTGCTGAGTAATACCACCCGCCTCGCTGGCTGCCACTTTCGCTTTACGAATGTAGTCAAGTAAGGAAGTTTTACCATGGTCAACGTGACCCATAATGGTTACTACCGGCGCACGCGTCACTTTTTCAGCATTAACATCACGATCGCCTAATACTTCTTCTTCAAGCTCATTTTCGTTACGAAGAATCACTTTGTGCCCTAACTCTTCTGCCACTAATTGTGCAGTTTCTTGGTCAAGCACTTGGTTAATGGTTACCATTTCGCCCATTTTCATCATCGCCTTGATGATTTCGGTGGCTTTGGTCGCCATCTTATTTGCTAATTCTGCAACGGTAATGGTTTCACCAATGACAACATCTGTTTTCACCGCCTGAACAGGTTTTGTAAAGGCTTGTTGTAATGCAGCACCTTTCTTACCATTTTTACCTTTGCCGAATTTACCGTCTTTTAGGTTACGGCGGTTAGACTCGCGCTCGTTTTTATTGCTTTCATTTTCATCATCACGTCCGCCTTTTTTCGCTTTAGCGACTTTATTTTTACCGCGACCGCGACCTTCATTACGACGTTCTTCTTCATCTTCTGCTTCTAAAGCATAACGAGAGCTTAAATTGTAATCGGTATAATCTTCTGAGGCGCTTTCATTGCTTGACGTATCAGCTTCAGCATAACGTTTCGCTTCCTCAGCCGCTTTACGCGCTTGTTCTTCCGCTTTTTGACGAGCTAACTCTTCCGCTTTACGGCGTAATTCCGCCTCTTCGGCTTTACGTTTTTCTTTTTCCGGATCAACCGATTTAGGTTTATTTTCAACCGCACTTTGTGCTTGTTTCGCTTTTTCCGCTGCTTCTTTGTCTTTCGCTGCTTTCTCTTTGGCGGCTTTTTCTCTTAGCGCTTTTTCTTCCGCCGCTTTTTGCTCAGCTTCTTGTTTCGCTTTTAATTTTGCGGCTTCTTCAGCTCTTTGTGCTGCTTCTGTTGGAATTGTACGTTTTTTACGTACTTCAACTTGCACTTCTTTACTCTTACCAGAAGCACTCGTTCCGCTCACGGTCGTTTTTGTTCTACGCTGTAAGCTCAGTTTCTTTGGGGCATTTTTTAATTCTTCTGTCATCTTTTCACTCCTTCATTACTCAGTGAACCAACAAATGTTTCGCGCTGCCATAATTAAATCTGCAGCTTGTTCGGCACTGAGTCCTTCAATGTCGGCTAAATCATCAACGCCTTGCTCAGCAAGATCTTCCAAGGTCGTGATTTGTTTTTCTGCCAATTTAAAGGCGATGTGACGATTCATGCCTTCAAGATTCAACAAACGATCTTCAATTTTTGCTTTTTTCAACGCTTCTTCTTCTGCCAAGGCTTTCGCTGTAATGGCATTTTTCGCGCGGGTTTGCAATTCCTCTACTAAATCTTCATCTTCCAAACCATCAATGGCGGTTAATTCGCTCACGGAAACATACGCCAATTCTTCTAACGTAGAGAAACCTTCATCAATTAATAATTGTGCAAATTCCTCGTCGATCTCCAAGGCATCAATGAATAAGTTCAATACTTTGTCGTCTTCCGCTTGGTGTTTTGCATTTAAGTCTTGGGTAGTCATAACGTTTAACACCCAACCGGTTAATTGAGTTGCCAAACGTACGTTTTGACCATTACGGCCAATGGCTTGCGCCAAATTCGCTTCTTCTACCGCAATATCCATCGCATGTTTATCTTCATCAACAACGATAGAACTCACATCTGCCGGCGCCATGGCATTGATCACGAATTGTGCCGGGTTGTCATCCCAAAGCACGATATCAACACGCTCACCGCCTAACTCATTGGTAATCGCTTGAACACGAGCACCACGCATCCCTACGCAAGCGCCTACAGGATCAATACGTTTATCATTGCTCTTCACCGCAATTTTAGCGCGAGAACCCGGATCGCGTGCTGCACTTCTAATTTCAATTAATTCTTCACCAATTTCCGGCACTTCCAAACGGAACAATTCAATTAACATTTCCGGTTTAGCACGTGTTACGAATAATTGTGCGCCTTTGCTTTCCGGGCTCACTTTATATAACACACCGCGTACACGGTCACCCGGGCGGAAGTTTTCACGCGGTAACATATCTTCACGTAACATCACCGCTTCTGCTTTATTACCGTCTTCACCATTCACATCTAAAATGATGCTATCGCGGTTACTTTTCTTCACGGTCGCCGTAATAATTTGTCCTTCTTTCGAACGGAATTGATCAACAATTTTGCTGCGCTCCGCCTCACGAATTTTAGTGCTAATCACTTGACGCGCAGTTTGCATCGCAATACGGTCAAAGGCGATAGATTCGATTTGATCTTCCACATAATCACCAATTTGTGCATTAGGGTCTTCAAAACGAGCTGCTTCTAAGGTGATTTCTTTTGTTGGGTTATTCACTTCTTCCACAACTAACCAACGACGGAATGTGTCAAACTCACCGGTCTTAGTATTAATCGCAACACGAACATCAACGTCATATTCGTATTTCTTTTTGGTGGAAAGGGCAATAGCGCTTTCCAACGCTTCAAAAATTTTTTCACGTGGAAGCAATTTCTCATTGGATACGGCTTCTGCCGCTAATAAAATTTCTTTACTCATGCTTTTTCTATCCTTCTTTAAATTTAAAATTTCGGAACAACGTTCGCTTTTTGAATGTTGCCAAACGCCAAAATCTGTTCTTGTTTATCAACAATCAACGTAATCATGTCATTTTCAATTTTAGCCAATTCACCTTGCCATTTACGACGATCCGCCACCGGAATACGCAAATGCACGACAATTTCCTGGCCGATATAACGGGTATATTGCGCGAAGGTAAATAGCGGACGATCTAACCCTGGAGAAGACACTTCAAGGTTATATTTATCGGCAATCGGATCTTCCACATCTAACACGGCGCTCACTTGACGGCTTACATCGGCACAATCTTCTACTGTGACGCCACCTTCTTTATCAATAAATAAACGCACGGTTAAATAACGACCAACGCGTTGGCATTCAATGCCCCAAAGCTCGCAGCCGAGATCTTCTACCGAGCCTTGTAATAAATCCTGTAATTTTTGTTCCAAAGTTGCCAAAACAACCTCCCTAAACGATAGACGTAAAAAAAGGGCTTACAGCCCAGTTTTTCAATAATTATCAACGTATTAAAAACAACGCGTTGATATTTAAACAACAAATTTATCGTATAAAAAAACCCCAAAATTGGGGTTCTTTTTACTGAACTTGTGATTGGTTGCGGGGGCCGGATTTGAACCGACGACCTTCGGGTTATGAGCCCGACGAGCTACCAAGCTGCTCCACCCCGCGTCCGAAATATGTGGCGTATTATAGTGTTCTAGAACACAAATAGCAAGATTTAATTCAGCAAAAGTCTGAGAAAAAACGGTCTGAAAATTCACCGCACTTTTAAAGACTAAACAACCAATCATCTTTTTTCGGCGTTTGTAAGTAAAATCCTTTTTCTTTAATTTGCTGCAACACTTCCGTTTTATCGGCATTTACCAACGGTTTTGTACCGGCAAGATTAAACAACATGACAAAAACCGGTTTACCAAAAACCGTTAATAACGCTTCAGGTAACGCATCAAATTGATCACGTTTTTCAATATAAAGATACATGCCAGCTTCTTTTGGGCTTTTATAAATAGCACATAGCATAATTTTGCTCCAAGACAAGGTTCAAGTTGCCGATTTTGCAATAATTCATTATCATTAAGCAACTTTTTTCCTTGGAATTTCTTTATGGCTCAAGATATTATCGAACTACGAACAGGTCAATTTTCCGCTGTATTTATCAGTATCAATAGTTCAAGCTTGACCGCAATTAAGCGCGCATTGACAAAGAAAAGCAAAACTTCCCCTTCATTATTTAAAAATATTGAAGTGATTTTGCAATTCAATCCTATGCTGGAAAAAGTGAATTTAACCGAACTAAAAGCACTGCTTGCCGAATATCACATTCACGTCATTGGGGTTGCCGACTGGCAAAATCATCTACAAAGAGAATTAATTTTAACCGCCGATTTACCGATTCTAGGCAACATTGATAATCTTTCAGAAATACTTCCTGAGCCACGCTATCTGCCGACCAAAGTCATAACCCACAATGTTATTGATAAGCAGGTTATTTATGCAAAAAATAGTGATTTGATTATTCATGGCGACGTAGAACAAGGCGCTGAAGTCGCTGCAGATGGCAATATTCATATTTATGGCGAATTATTAGGGCGTGCCATGGCGGGGGTCAACAGTAATTCCGGTGCGATCTATACACAATATTTAGATGCCGAATTTTTAGCGGTAAATAGTCGTTTCTTACACAAAGAAAAAATCCCAACTGAATTTTTATATCGTTCAGTCAGGATTTTTGCTGAAAAGGATAAATTAGTTTTCATCCCATTCTAAAAGCAGGAAATCTGCCTTTTATTTATTTTCAGTGCGTTCTTTTACGGCGTCTTTCACTTCAGCCGCTTTTTCAGATACCGCACCTGCAGCTTGACTCACTTTCTCAGCCGCTGCATCTTTCATTTCACCGGCCTTGCTTGCGATTGAATCCATTTTTTCAGAGGCAGTTTCTTTTGCTTCAGCGACTTTCTCAGCCGCAGCGTCTTTCATTTCACCTGCTTTTGTTACCACAGCGTCTTTTGTTTCTTTAACTGCTTCAACGGTTGCCGTTTTTACATCTTGCGCTGCACTGACTACCGCTTCTTTTGCTTCTGAAACACTGGCTTTAGCCTGTTCAACTTTTTGTGAAGTTTTATTGTCATCACATGCAGTAACACTTAACACTGCACCTAAGACTAAGGCGGTTAATACTGATTTTTTCATAGTAGCTCCTAACAAATAAAAAAATAAACGCCTCACAAACCTATTTTGTAAGACGTTTACAGTGTGTAACAAAATGACGTAAAAAGAAATGTTTTTTAGTTCGTTTTACTGAAATATTTTATTTCTTTAACTTCAGCTCGCTGATTATTCAAATGAACCTCAACAATCGTAGCGGGATAAAAACTCGCCGGATTTCGACCGCACAATTCCTTCATAATATCCCCCACCAAAGGCAAATGAGAGATCAGCAGGAGGTTGCTGTGTCCTTCTTTTTCCAACAAAGCCACATAAGAACTAACCAAACCGGAATCTCCATAAGGCGTAATGCCTTCCCACACTTCCAATTTATCGGAAAGTTGTTGCTCAAAAACCTGATTAATTTCATCAAAGGTTTCTAAAGCTCGGGTATAAGGGCTCACCAAGACTTTATCGAACTCAAGTGCGGTGGATTTTAGCCACCTTCCTTGAAGTCGGGATTGTTCTCTACCGTTAGCGTTAAGATGACGTGCTTTATCCGAGTTCGCCATCAATTCTGCTTCGCCATGACGCATAATAAATAAATGCATTTATAATAACCTTAAAGATTAATTGGCTTTCACCGCTTCAGCGATTTCTTCTGCACATTGCTGAGCCAATGCGCCGTCTTCACATTCCACCATCACGCGAATTAACGGCTCAGTGCCTGATTTACGCAGTAAAATACGTCCTTTGCCGGCCAGGCGTTTTTCAACCTCTGCAGCAACCGATTTCACGGCATCGCTTTCTAATGGGTTATTACCACCGGCAAAACGCACATTAATTAATACTTGTGGGAATAATTTGACTGCATCGGCTAATTCGTTCAGCGACAAATGATGTTTTACCATTGCGGTCAACACGGCTAAAGAAGCGATAATGCCATCGCCGGTCGTATTACGATCCGCAATAATAATATGCCCCGAGTTTTCACCGCCTAAGCCCCAACCGCGTTCTTGCATTTGTTCCAACACATAACGGTCGCCCACATTGGCGCGCACAAACGGAATGGCTAATTGTTTTAAGGCAAGTTCAAGACTCATATTGCTCATTAAGGTGCCTACGACACCGCCTTGCAAACGCCCTTCGCGCAAGGCTTCACGCGCAATAATAAATAATATTTGGTCACCATCGACTTTATTCCCGAGATGATCCACCATAATTAAACGGTCGCCATCACCATCGTACGCTAACCCCACATCCGCTTGTACTTCTAACACTTTTTGTTGCAACGCTTTGATATCCGTTGCACCGCATTTTTCATTAATGTTCATGCCATTCGGATGGGTGCCAATTTCAATGACTTCCGCGCCTAATTCACGCATAACATTCGGCGCAATATGATAGGTTGCGCCATTGGCACAATCCACCACAATTTTATATCCCTCTAAACTCAAGTGCGCCGGAAAGGTACTTTTACAAAATTCAATATAACGGCCTGCAGCATCTTTAATTCGGCTGGCTCGACCTAATTCGGCAGATTCAACACAGTCCATCGGTTGCTCCAACATGGCTTCGATAGCTTCCTCCACATCATCGGGTAATTTCGTCCCTTGTGTAGAAAAGAATTTAATCCCATTGTCATAATACGGATTATGGGAAGCGGATATCACGATACCGGCTTCCGCGCGGAACGTGCGGGTTAAATAAGCGATGGCAGGCGTCGGCATCGGGCCGGTAAATGCCGCAGATAAACCGGCTGCTGCCAAACCGGCCTCAAGAGCAGATTCAAGCATATAGCCCGAAATTCGGGTATCTTTACCAATCAGCACCACGCGAGACCCTTGTGTCGCTAATACTTTGCCTGCAGCCCAACCGAGTTTTAAAACAAAATCAGGGGTAATCGGATGACTACCGACTTTTCCACGCACCCCATCAGTACCAAAATATTTACGTTCAGCCATGTTTCAATTCCTTCTCAATAAAAATGTTATTTATTATTTTATGCCGTCATTCGTCTGACAGCACAATTACGCATTCTGTGTTGCAAGCCAAATTTTAAGGGCATCGGCAGTTTCACCAACATCATGTACACGCAAAATGCTGGCGCCTTTCATCGCAGCAATTAATGCGGCAGCCACACTACCCACTGTCCGTTGTTCTACAGGCTTATCCAACACAGCACCAATCATGGATTTACGAGAAATTCCCGCCAACACCGGATACCCTTGTTCACATAAAACAGAAAATTGTTGTAACAAACAATAATTATGTTGCACGCTTTTGCCAAAACCAAAGCCGGGATCCCAAATCAGATTCTCTTTTTTGATTCCCGAAGCCAAACATTGTTCCGTTCTCTGCTGCATAAATTTTAAAACATCCGCCACCACATCATCGTAATGCGGATTGATCTGCATTGTTCGCGGCTGCCCTTGCATATGCATAATGCACACCGGCAATGCCAAACGAACGGCAGTTTGTAATGCATCAGGTTCTTGTAAAGCGCGAATATCATTAATCAAATCCATGCCCACCTTAGCAGCCTCTTGCATCACCTGTGCTTTGGAACTATCTACCGAAATCCAGCAATCGAACCGTTTTCTCACCGCCTCAACTAAAGGAACAACCCGATCAAGTTCCTCTTCTAACGTCACCTCTTCTGCCATCGGGCGGGTTGATTCTCCTCCAATATCAATAATCGATGCGCCTTGATTCAACATCGTTTCTACTTGGAACAACGCCTTGTCTAATTGGAAAAATTTACCGCTATCAGAAAAAGAATCCGGGGTGAAATTGAGGATCCCCATAATTTTAGGGGTAGAAAGATCGAGTGTTTTATTATTTGCTGTTAATTTCATAGATTATTCGCTTACCGTTTAGGTAAAAAGTGCGGTGTATTATAAGAGAATTTCTATAGCCTGCCAAAAAGAAAGCATAAAGAAAGGAGGTTATTTATCACCC
This sequence comes from Aggregatibacter sp. oral taxon 513, assembly GCF_018128305.1. NCBI lineage: Bacteria > Pseudomonadati > Pseudomonadota > Gammaproteobacteria > Pasteurellales > Pasteurellaceae > Aggregatibacter > Aggregatibacter sp. oral taxon 513. Next base: position 783,608 of record NZ_CP072381.1, on the reverse strand, counting down.
TCTTCAGAAAATCCCCACAAGCTCATTTGCCCTGAATGGTTTTCTTCCGGCAACATGACATGCAAGCCAATTAAACGAATACTTCGCCCCTGTCTACGTTGCCAAATTTGACTTAGCAGCTGTTGAAAATTTTCTCTCGAAAATACTACCGCACTTTTTTCTAGAGTCGTCACCTGAAAATCTTCAAACTTGAGTTTCACACCAATTTTTCTCAACTGTGAAAAAGGAATATTGGCAGCAGAACGTTGCACGCGTTTTACTAATTGAGCATATAACTCATCCAACACGGCAATGCCCTGTTCCAAGGCAGTAATATTCGTCAATAATGTCGTTTCAACACCAATGGATTTACGCTCTCGATGAGGCTGAATCATTCGCTCATCAATACCATGGCTGTATGACCAAATTTGTTGCCCCATCTTACCCAATGCGTTTAACAAGAGATGCCGATCAATTTTTTGTACATCTGCACAACATGCTAAGCCCATTTGCAGTAATTTTTCCGAGGTTACTTTGCCCACACCTGGAATTTTTTTAAGTGGCAAATGAGCAACAAACTCATCGACATCTTTGGGTTCAATCACAAATTGCCCGTTCGGTTTATTTTGATCGGATGCGATTTTGGCTAAAAATTTTAATGGTGCAACACCGGCAGAAGCGGTTAACCGAAGTTCATCCCAAATGGCTTGGCGAATATCTTGTGCGATCCAAGTTGCCGAACCGGAACATTTATCACAATCGGTTACATCTAAATAAGCCTCATCTAAAGAAAGAGGTTCAATGATCGTTGTATAACGCTGGAAAATTTGATGAATTTGACGGGAAACCTCGCGATATAGAGGCATGTTAACCGGCAGTAAAACCAAATGAGGGCACAATTTTAGCGCCTGTGCGGTTGGCATTGCACTGTGTAGCCCAAACTTGCGGGCGATGTAATTACATGTTGTCAGCACGCCTCGTTGCTCTGCTCTTCCACCAACAGCAACTGGCTTATCCGCCAATGTAGGATTTTCACGCATTTCAATGGAAGCATAAAAACAGTCCATATCAATGTGAATAATTTTTCTAGGCTTGCAGGAAAGAGAATCAGGCATAAAAAAGTGCGGTTAAAAAACATGTTATTTTCTAACCGCACTTTAGCATAAATCACTGGATGAAAAAACAGTATTTAATTTTTAACATTCATTTTTTGCCCATCCGCAAAAACAACATTTTCCGGTACGGCATAAATCATTAAGTTTTCTTGTACATTACTAAATAAAGAGCGATATTCATTCGGCACTTTATTAAATGGAATGCGCAAATTAATATCTGCCTTAGCTGCAGGCGCCATTGGTTGAGCAAAACTTAATGGCACGCTTTGTAAATGAACAATTTGTTTATCGTATGTATAGACACTTAGCCATTGAAGAAATTTTATTGGTTTATTGCTTTTATTTTCAACCGTAAATTTAACTAACACATAAGCCTGATTATTATCATCAACTGCAATCTCCCGTCCTTCAACACCTACAACAACATAATTTTGAAAAACGCCCAAGGAAACACTTTGCGCATTTGAGTTTTTTTTATCAACTTGTTGTTCGAGTTGATTCGGTATTCCTTGAGGCGTTTTTTCTGCCGCAACAACTACATTGCTTGCAAAGAGGAACGATAAAAAAATAGAAACGAATAATTTCATTCAAATGACCTATATCTAAATTAAGAAATAATGGGCTAAAGAATATACCGTGCGACACAAAAAGTAAAAAGGATAGATGAATTTCTATCCTTTTTCATATTTTATATCATGCGATTTTATCTTCTACTTTTTCTCTTCATCCGCAATACAAGCTGCTGCGGTGAAAAGTACATCGGTAGATGAGTTAAGTGCGGTTTCTGTAGAATCTTGTAAGATACCGATAATGAAACCAACCCCGATCATTTGTGCCGCAACATCATCAGAAATTCCAAATAGGCTACATGCTAATGGAATTAACAATAATGAACCACCGGCAACCCCGGATGCGCCACAAGCACACAAGCTAGCCACGAGACTTAACAGAATTGCACTACCGAAAGAAACCTCAATGCCTAAGGTATGCACTGCCGCAAGGGTTAAAATGGTGATCGTAATCGCAGCACCGGCCATATTAATGGTTGCGCCCAATGGGATAGAAACAGAATAAGTTTCTTCATCTAAATTCAGGCGTTTCGCAAGATTGATGTTCACCGGAATATTGGCTGCAGAACTACGGGTAAAGAATGCGGTTACACCACTTTCACGCAAACAAGTCCAAACTAATGGATATGGATTGCGACGGATTTTCCAGAAAACTAAAACCGGATTCACAACAAAAGCCACAAATAACATGGAGCCGACTAACACGCTTAATAATTGAATATAGCCGCCTAATGCTACCAATCCTTTATCTGCTAATGTTTCAGAAACTAAACCGAATACACCGATTGGCGCAAATAAAATAACGACATAAACAATTTTGGAGACCGCTTCAGAAATATCGGAAATCACGGTTTTAGTTGCATCAGAAGCATGACGTAAGGCCAAACCTAAGCCGATAGACCAAGTCAATACGCCAATGAAATTCGCTTTAAATAATGCATTTAGCGGGTTGTCCACCATATTGAAAATTAAATCCAACAATACGGTTCCAACACCTTTTGGTGCAGCAGAAATATCTTCTTTTACTGATAATGCGACTTCTGTTGGGAACAAGAATCCTGCAATAACAGCAACTAATGCTGCTAAGAAAGTACCGACCAAATACAACACAATGATGGATTTCATGCTGGTTTTGGAGCCCACTTTCTTATTGGCAATTGCGGCCATAACCAAAACAAAGATCAATAATGGTGCAACAGCACGTAGTGAACGAACAAAAATTTGACCTAACACACCGACTTTTTCAGCCAAGTTAAAACCTAATGTCGGTTGTAACATAGGTGTAATGAGTGCGACCAAAATACCTAACACTAAACCAACAGCAATACGTTTGACCAAACTGCCTTGGAAGAAGAGTGAAATTAAACGAGACATATTCATAATAAGTTAACGAGAGTTATGCAATCACTTGCGGTTGATCTTAGAATCAAAACTGATTCCCCCAGGTCGATAAAGATAGCGGAATTTTTTGATAAAATAAATACGAACATTTAACTTTCATTAAGTTTATAGAAATTTTGATAAATTTCTTTAGATTAGATCCAATAAACCTAATACTTTTTTAGAAAACAATAAGTCCGACATTATCCTATCGAAAAAATAATTCAAAAATTTATTTTTTACCTGTTGACTTACTGGATATAAAAACAGTATATTTAACTGTATAAAAACACAGTTTATTTTACTGAGGAGCAGATATGAACTACCACCACAACGTTGTTGCACAAAACGATCACATGTTTTCTTATCAACCCATTCCTTTTTTTGAAGATATGAAACAAGAAAATCGTAGTTTCAATAAAAAACTTGATCTCAACTTGTATTGCATTAAACGTCCTCAACAAACATGTTTTATTCGAATGACAAATCCTAATATGCTCGCCTGGGGAATTGAAGAAGGTGATATGTTGGTCGTAGAAAATAATGAGGAATTATTTTTAGACGAATTGATCGTCCTTGAAGTAAACAATGAATTTCACGTATATGAGTTTATTGCACACAACAACGGGGAATTTATTTTCTTATCTTTGGACTCTAAAATGGAAAATATTAAAACGACCAATTGGCGAGAACTACCGATTGTAGGCACCGTAACCAATGTCATTCATCAACTACAACGTAAAAATACACTTCGCTTTGCCGCCTAATAAAAGAACTACCTGCATCTCAAATAAAAAAGCGGTCAAAAATGCTAACACTTTTGACCGCTTTTTTATGTTTCAGAAAAATAAACTTAAAGCACTCGACGAGATTGCGTATAAGTTCTTGCCCAGTAATCATCGTTTAATGACTCAATAATGACACCACGACTGGTACTGGAATGCATAAATTTATCGCCGCCAATATACACGCCAACATGCTTGTTTTTACGGAAGAAAACTAAATCACCAACTTTTAATTCACTTTTTTCAATTTTTGTGCCGACATGACGTTGTTCAGATGTAGAGCGAGGCAATGCTAAACCATAAGCTTTCAAGAAAGTCGTTTGCATAAAACCGGAACAATCAATGCCCCCTTTCGTCAGACCGCCTAAACGATAACGTGTACCTGCCCATTCTTGATATATGTTCGCAAGTTGTTTATCCATTAGCTCAGAATATTGATGCGGTTTATTCGTTTTTAGTTGCGCATGAATTAATTGGTTTAACTGTTCTTGATCTTGTACTGAAGCAGCAACATTCTTTGTAGAATTTGAACATGCCGCCAAAACAAATAAAGGAACAATCATCAAAAATTTTTTAAACATAAACATTAAATTTTTTTATTTAAATAGAGATTCATTGACAAAATTTTGCTGGATCCTAGCGTAAAATGAAGAAAAAATCCAGAAAAAGCTCAATTTAATTTCATAAAATTCATGTTTTATCGCATATATAGTGCATAAAAAGAATTTTATGCACTATATATTGAATATTGAAGAGACTAGTTAGAGGTGTCTAATTCAGGGAAGGATTTCACCAAATCATCCACGGCTTTCATTTGTGCAACAAAGGCTTCCAATTTATCTAACGGTAACGCTGACGGGCCATCACATTTGGCTTTGTTCGGCTCCGGGTGAGCCTCTAGGAATAGACCGGCCAAGCCAACAGCTAAACCAGCACGGGCAAGTTCGGTGACTTGCGCACGACGACCACCCGATGCTGCACCAAACGGGTCGCGACATTGCAATGAATGGGTCACATCAAAAATCACCGGACAACCTTTAGAGACATTTTTCATCACGCTGAAACCCAGCATATCGACGATTAAATTGTCATAGCCGAAATTCGTGCCACGATCACACAAAATCACTTTATCGTTGCCGCATTCAGCGATTTTTTCCACAATATTGCCCATTTGTCCCGGGCTTAAAAATTGCGGTTTTTTCACATTAATGATTGCACCGGTACGCGCCATCGCTTCAACTAAATCTGTTTGGCGAGCAAGAAATGCCGGTAACTGAATAATATCCGCCACCTCGGCAACCGGTTGGCATTGATAAATTTCATGTACATCCGTAATGATTTTTACGCCGAATGTTTGCTTTAACTCAGCAAAAATCTTCAATCCCTGCTCCATGCCCGGGCCACGATAAGAATGAATGGAAGAACGGTTTGCCTTATCAAAAGAGGCTTTGAACACATAAGGTACGCCCAATTTTTGCGTCACTTCCACATATTTTTCACACACTTGCATTGCCATATCGCGGCTTTCGAGCACATTCATGCCGCCAAATAAGACAAAGGGTTTATCGTTGGCAATTTGAATATCGCCTAATTGAATGCATTTATTTTGCATATGTCTTCCTTATTTATTTTCAGTTTGAGCCCAACAACCTAAGGTTACGCGCTCATTATTTCCGTAATCCCGTAAAGTTTCAATCGATGTCCAAAAATTCTCTTGGAAAATCGACCGCACTTTTTCCCTTTGTTGCCAACCGTGTTCCACCAACAGATAACCGCCTGTCCGCATAAATTTCGGCGCATTGGCAATAATATGACGTAAGTCCGCATAGCCTTCTTCTTCCGCCACTAACGCCGACAAGGGCTCAAAGCGTACATCTCCTTGGGTTAAATGTTCATCCTTTGCATCAATATAAGGCGGATTACTCACAATCAAATCAAATGTGCCTGTCACCTTGTCAAACCAATGGCTTTGTAAAAAACTGACGTCTAACTGATTTTTTTCCGCATTGGATGTCGCCAACGCCACCACATTCGGCATGACATCCACACCGATAATTTCCAGTTGAATGTGCTGTTTTTGCGCAATGGGTTTCAGTTCAGAGGCTAACGCCAAGGCAATCGCGCCCGTGCCGGTACCCAGATCTAAAATACGAAAACATTGGGAATCTTGACCGCACTTTTGTAGCTTTTCAATGGCAATCGCTAGCGCTTTTTCCACCAGAATTTCTGTATCAGGACGAGGAATCAGCGTGCCTGCCGACACATTCAGTGGCAACGACCAAAACTCTTTTTCACCGAGAAGATAAGCGATAGGCTCACCTTGCAGACGACGAGATAAAAGTGCGGTCAGTTTTTCTTGTGTTTTTTCGTCCAACAGCGTCTCGCCAAAAGCCAAAATAAATGCGCGAGATTTTTGCGTCACAAATTGCAATAACACCTGTGCATCAGTTCTGCCATTTTCCGTAGGATTCGCCTGATTTAACGCTTGCGTGGCTTGTTGCAGCCATTGTTGATAATTCATTTTCGTCAAATAAAATGAACGAGCCGTTAAGCTCGTTCTCATCGTTAATTTTGTTCGGACAATGCCGCCAACTGATCCGCCTGGTATTCGGTGATAATCGGCTGAATCAAATCATCAATTTTACCGTTCATCACTTCATCTAAGCGATAAATCGTCAAGTTAATGCGGTGATCGGTCACACGCCCTTGTGGGTAGTTGTAGGTACGAATTTTATCTGATCGGTCACCGGAACCCAAAAGGTTACGACGGGTATCCGCTTGCTCTTGCGCCAATTTTTCCTGTTCTTGTTGCACTAAACGGGAAGCAAGCACGGACAAGGCTTTGGCTTTATTTTTATGTTGTGAACGCTCATCCTGACATTCCACTACCATGCCGGTTGGAATATGGGTAATACGCACGGCGGAATCGGTTTTATTGATGTGCTGACCACCCGCACCGGAGGCACGATAAGTGTCAATACGTAAATCTGATGGGTTAATTTCCGGCATTTCAGATTCCGGCAATTCCGGCATCACCGCAACAGTACACGCAGAGGTATGAATACGCCCTTGTGACTCAGTTTTCGGTACACGTTGTACACGGTGCCCGCCAGATTCAAATTTTAATTGGCCATAGGCACCATCGCCGCTCACAAGGGCAATAATTTCTTTAAATCCGCCCTGCTCGCTTTCGTTTTCACTCAGCACTTCAATGCGCCAGCGTTTGGTTTCCGCATAACGGCTGTACATACGGAAAAGATCACCGGCGAAAATCCCGGCTTCATCACCACCGGTACCGGCGCGGATTTCAAGGTAGCAGTTATATTCGTCGTTCGGATCTTTCGGTAGTAAGAGAATTTGTAAATGCTGCTCAACTTGTTCCAGTTCGGCTTTGGATTCTTCAATCTCCATTTGTGCCATTTCTTTCATTTCTGGGTCGTCAAGCAGGAGCTGCGCTTCTTCTAAATTGGCATTAAGCTGATTCCAACGGCTAAAACTTTTCACCACGTCTTCAAGTTGCGAATATTCTTTGGAATAGGCTCTGAATTTATCTTGATCACTAATGACAGAAGCATCGCCTAACAACGCTTCAAGCTCTTCATAACGTTCTTTTAAGCTATCTAATTTATTGATAATAGAGGGTTTCATTCTTTAACCTTCGAAGGAAAATGGAAAGGGAAATAAAAAAATCGGGGCATTCTAGCACAGAATAGAAATGTTATTGAAGTTTAGGCAATAAAAAAGGCTTTCGAGCTTATCTCAAAAGCCTTTCTCATCTTATTTAAATTAAAGTGCGGAAACATTCAAACGTGAACCACCAACAATACGCACACGCGCACCTGGCACGAGATTCGCTTCGGCTTTTTGCACCACAACAATTTCTTTGCCGTCATCTTTGCGAATAACCATTTCAATGGCGCTAACTTGGCTGGCTTTTTCTTCAACCTTACTGCCGACAACGGCACCGGCAACCGCACCAACCGCAGTGGCTAACGCCCTGCCTGTGCCACCACCGATCGCTGAACCGGCAATACCGCCAATCGCACCACCACCGATCGTGCCTACTACGCCTTGATTGTCTGATTGAATTTTCACCGGACGGGTGGAAACAATAGTGCCGTAACTAATCGAACGGGCTTCTTTTGCTTGAGTACCCGAATAGACGTTACCGCCATAAATATCTTCATTGGCGCAACCAACAAGAGTTAAGCTTATTAAAATAGCTAATGCGATCTTTTTCATAAAAGCTCCTTAAACACGAAATTAACCTTTTATTTTGCTTATTTATTCTTTGATAAATAAACGATGAATCTGATTTTATTGAACCGCTTTATATCATCAAACCGCGCTTACAATTTGCTTGATGCTGTATGGGTGGAACTTGATACAAGTAGGATTCTGCGTCTTATCCACAAAACTTACTGCAATAGACAAATTGAGCAGTGTTTCACCACTCCCTTTCGGTTCGCTCGTTTTGACTTTAAAACGTTCGGGTTGGTTCCGCAAGAATGTATTTTTTATTCTTGCTAACCATTCTGCTGCGGTTTCATTGGGTAAAAATGGAACAACCACCTCAATATGCTCCCAAGTTTCCTGCGGATAATGTTTATCTTTTGGGAAAGGTAATTCCACCACATCAACCTTTTGTTGCGCCAAACGCAAAGGCTCATGTAACTGAATCAAATAAATCACTCTACCGTTAATCAGGTTATCGCTCAACACCGAGCCATGCTCTAACAATAGCGTCAGCCAAGCCTTCGCTGTTTGTTCGGTGTTTACCCGCAAAGAAAGGTGATCAATTTCATATTGAGTAAAATCGACATTAAGCTGTTGCGCCAATGCCTGAATTTTTTGCTCAAAATCCTGAAAGTCGGTAAAAAGTGCGGTCTGTTTTTCAAATATTTTATGGGGAAAGCGAAACGACATAATTTTCCTTTTTGACTTTTCTGAAAGGTGAAAGAACGGTATTATATCGAGCTATTTTATCAGCCCAAACTTATTTCAAAAAATTAAGGTTCAGCCGTGAATATTCAATCTATTTTATCCGAAAAAATCAAACAGGCGATGATTGCAGCCGGTGCCGACGCACAATGTGAAGCCCTCGTTCGCCAATCGGGCAAAGTGCAGTTTGGTGATTATCAAGCCAATGGCATCATGCCGGTCGCCAAGAAATTGGGATTAAACCCACGTGAATTTGCCCAAAGCGTATTAGACAAAGCAGAATTACAAGACATTGCAGAAAAAACGGAAATTGCCGGCCCGGGATTTATTAACATTTTTCTAAAAGAAACTTGGCTTGCAGATAAGATCAGCTGCGCTGTACAAGATCCAAAATTAGGCGTACACAATCCGAAAAAACAAACCGTGGTTGTGGACTATTCCTCCCCAAACGTTGCCAAAGAAATGCACGTGGGACATTTGCGTTCAACCATTATCGGTGATGCCGTCGTACGTACACTTGAATTTTTAGGTAACAACGTCATCCGCGCCAACCATGTGGGCGACTGGGGTACTCAATTCGGTATGCTGATTGCCTATTTGGAAAAAATGGAAAACGAACATGCCAGCGAAATGGAATTGAGCGATTTAGAAGCTTTTTATCGTGCGGCAAAAAAACATTATGACGAAGATCCGGTCTTTGCCGAAAAAGCCCGTAACTATGTTGTAAAACTGCAAAGTGGCGATGAATATTGCCGCACTATGTGGCAAAAACTGGTGAAGATCACCATGCAACAAAACCAACATAACTACGATCGTCTCAACGTGACCTTAACAGACAAAGATGTGATGGGTGAAAGCTTGTATAACCCAATGTTGCCGGGCATTGTTGAAGATCTGAAAAAACAAGGTTTGGCCGTAGAAGATGACGGCGCATTAGTAGTTTATTTGGATGAATTCAAAAATAAAGATGGCGACCCAATGGGCGTTATCGTGCAGAAAAAAGATGGTGGCTTCCTTTACACCACCACCGACATCGCGGCTGCCAAATACCGTTATGAAACCTTAAAAGCCAACCGTGCATTAGTCTTCTCCGATACGCGCCAAAGCCAACATATGCAACAAGCTTGGCTGATTACTCGTAAAGCAGGCTATGTGCCGGACAGTTTCCAGCTAGAACACAAAAATTTCGGCATGATGTTAGGCAAGGACGGCAAACCGTTCAAAACCCGTAGTGGTGACACCGTGAAACTGGCCGATTTATTAGACGAAGCCATTGAACGCGCGGGTGTATTAATTTCGCAAAAATCCACCGCACTTTCTGAACAAGAAAAAGCGGATGTCATTGAGGCCGTCGGTATCGGTTCAGTGAAATATGCGGACTTATCTAAAAACCGCACCACGGATTATGTATTCGACTGGGACAATATGTTGAGCTTTGAAGGCAACACGGCGCCTTATATGCAATATGCCTACACCCGCATTCGTTCGATTTTCAATCGTAGCCAAATTGCCCTAAGCGAAGTAGAACAAGCCCAATTAAGCATTACTGATGAAAAAGAACGTGCTTTGGCAATCAAATTATTGCAATTTGAAGAGGCCGTTCAAGTGGTTGGAAAAGAAGGTACACCGCATGTGCTTTGTGCTTATTTATATGAATTGGCAGGCGTGTTCTCTTCTTTCTACGAGCATTGCCCGATTCTGAATAACGACGATCAACAAGTGAAGCTCAGTCGCTTAAAACTGGCGTTGTTAACAGAAAGAACGTTAAAACAAGGGTTGGATTTACTCGGCATTAAAACCGTTGAGAAAATGTAATCTCATTAATCAACTACATCCCGCTTTTTATGGCGGGATTTTTTTATCCCAAAAATCATGTCATGAATAATGAGAAAAATAGGTAAAAAAAAAGTGCCTCACAGGAGGCACTACTCGGAAAGCAAAATATGTTTGGCTATTTGTATAGCACTTATTTTTGTTGGGGCTAAGGATAGCAACATGCCATTATAAAGCAAACGGTTATTTGTAATTTTGTGAACTCACTCACGGTTTTACATCAATTTATTCTCTGATAAGAAAGGCGCTATAAACAGAAAGTGCGGTCGACATTCAAAACGTTTTGTAAATCGACCGCACTTTATATGCACAATATTATCGAGGGATATTGATATAAACTACTGCCCCATTGACATCATGGCTAAAAACAGGATAGAAAACACTTGCTCTTCCGGAATCACGTTTCCATTTAATTTAAGCTCACCTTTTTCCAGCACAAGATCGAGTTTAACGGATTTTCCATCCTCAACCAGAATACCTTGCTGCACACTATTTTTAACGCCTAAATTAACTTGTTCTGTTGCCACTTTAGTTGCCTGTTCTTTATCATCAAGTCGGTCTAACTGCAATACCGTCGCAGCTCCCTCAATTAACGCTTCTTTATTGGCATCCATTTTGAAAATAAAGTGGTTAAACAAACGGAAAATCTTCCCTTGGCTAATCGCATTTTCAAAATCAGCGCTTGCCATGGAAATATCCAAATTGGAGGCTAATTTACCGGCTTTATTGTTAAGTGTCGGATTAAAGATAAACTGCGGTTGAGTATCAATGAATTTTTTCGTGATCTGCACTTCTTCACCGGTAAGCACATCATGCGGTTGTTTCGCGGATTCGTTATAAACCTGAATTAATTGGTTAAAGGTTTCACCGTCAACATGATTTAACGCCATATCAATGGTTAAATCTCCTAAATCAGCATCACGGACAGCAATGCCGTTAAATACGATTTTTGCCCCGGAATCTAAGATGTTATCTTTTCTTACCGTATCAAAATAGACTTTCCAATTCTTAAATTCAACGTGATTGTTTTTTCCTTCAGAATCTATTCCATTGAACTTCACCGCACCGCCTGACAAAGATTGTTTGCCGGTGGAAAGATACGCCCATTCCGGAATGCGTTGATACTCAGCATCAATTTTTAAATCGTTAAACTCAACAGAAGCATTTTTATCCGGCTCACTATATTGAAGTTTATTCAGCACAAAATCTAATTTATTCACACCATCGCGCTTGAAGCCCAGTTTCATATCCAAGCCATTCACAGCCAATGTTCCTTCTTCCATCACAGCTTCAAAAGGCACAAGATCCACACGAGAAGATCCGCTTTGGTTATAATCGACAGTGGTAGTCACCATAATCGGCGTTTTGCCTTTTGTTGCCTCAAACCAAGGAGTCGTTGTTTCATTTTTAGTCATCAAATCCACACTGGAAAACAGACTTGGCATGAAATTAAAATGACTTAGCTGATTTAACGGCAACGGGCCATGGTATAACGTCCCTTCAAATGGCAACGTCCAAGTTTTGCTCGGATTTTCAAGCTCAGCCACTAAAATGTCATATTTAGTTTTAGAACTAAATAAACCACGCTCGAAAGACACATGATCAAAGCGAATATCCAAACCGAGAGAATCCGCAGATTGGTGAAGATCTTTATTGACGAGATTGACTTGACGGACAAATTCTTCTTCTGCCACTTTTCCCGTGTACCATGCACCACCAACCCAGGCGGCACCTAATGCAGCAATAACACCTAACGTTAACGTTGATTTTTTCATACCCTCTGTCCTTAATAAATAAAAAGTGAAATAACTTGGCTAATCTACCATAAATTTAATTTTTTAGAAAAAAGACCACTAAATTTTTCTCTTCCTCTTGAATCTCTTACTTTTATCCTCATTTTACAAAACGAATCAGGATTGAACCACAAATGTGTCGTTCTAGCAACAAGCCTTTGGGTAAAGCTAGCACTGAAAATCCATCTGATTTTTGAACCGTACTTTTCATGCATTGAAAAAATTTTTAAATAAATGCCTTGAAATGCAAAATTCAATCCACATCTTACAATCCGTAAACCATTACACCGAATTTAAAATTTTACGAGGAGAAAAAAAATGGGAAAAATTATTGGTATTGACTTAGGTACAACAAACTCTTGTGTTGCTGTGATGGATGGCGATAAACCACGCGTGATTGAAAACGCAGAAGGCGATCGTACCACCCCGTCAATTATTGCTTATACAAATGATAACGAAATTTTAGTCGGTCAACCGGCAAAACGCCAAGCGGTGACCAACCCGAAAAACACCTTATTCGCAATCAAACGTTTAATCGGCCGTCGTTTTGAAGATGCTGAAGTAAAACGTGATATCGACATCATGCCATTTGAGATTACACGTGCAGACAATGGCGATGCATGGGTCAATGTGAAAGGCGATAAATTAGCACCTCCGCAAATTTCTGCCGAAGTGTTGAAAAAAATGAAAAAAACCGCCGAAGATTTCTTGGGCGAACCGGTTACTGAAGCGGTTATTACCGTGCCGGCATACTTTAACGATGCGCAACGTCAAGCAACCAAAGATGCTGGTCGTATCGCAGGTTTAGAAGTTAAACGTATCATCAACGAACCAACTGCAGCCGCACTAGCTTACGGCTTGGATAAAGGTCAAGGTAACAAAACAATCGCTGTTTACGACTTAGGTGGTGGTACATTCGATTTATCCATCATCGAAATCGATGAAGTGGGTGGCGAAAAAACATTCGAAGTATTAGCAACCAACGGTGATACTCACTTAGGTGGTGAAGACTTCGATAACCGTGTGATCAACTATTTGGTCGATGAATTCCAAAAAGAACAAGGCATTGACTTGCGTAAAGATCCGCTTGCAATGCAACGTTTAAAAGAAGCAGGTGAAAAAGCAAAAATTGAGCTTTCTTCCGCACAACAAACGGATGTGAACTTACCTTACATCACAGCGGATGCAACCGGTCCTAAACACTTAAACATCAAGTTGACCCGTGCAAAATTAGAATCTTTAGTTGAAGATTTGGTGGCGAAATCCCTTGAGCCGGTGAAAGTTGCCTTATCTGATGCCGGATTAAGCGCATCACAAATTGATGATGTTATCCTAGTGGGCGGTCAAACCCGTATGCCATTAGTACAACAAAAAGTAGAAGAGTTCTTCGGTAAAGCGCCACGTAAAGACGTTAACCCTGACGAAGCCGTTGCGATTGGTGCAGCGGTACAAGGTGGCGTGTTAGCAGGTGATGTAAAAGACGTATTGTTGTTAGACGTTACCCCATTATCATTGGGTATCGAAACCATGGGCGGTGTGATGACCACCTTAATTGAGAAAAACACCACGATTCCAACCAAAAAATCTCAAGTGTTCTCAACTGCTGAAGATAACCAAAGTGCGGTAACTATTCACGTGTTACAAGGTGAACGTAAACAAGCGTCTGCCAACAAATCTTTAGGTCAATTTAACCTTGAAGGCATCAACCCTGCTCCACGCGGTATGCCACAAATTGAAGTGACCTTCGACATCGACGCAGACGGTATCATCCATGTTTCTGCGAAAGACAAAGGCACCGGTAAAGAACAACAAATCACCATTAAAGCGTCTTCCGGTTTAAGTGATGAAGAAATTCAACAAATGGTACGCGATGCCGAAGCGAACGCTGAAGCTGACCGTAAATTTGAAGAATTAGTACAAGCTCGCAACCAAGCCGATCACCTTGTACACGGTACACGTAAACAATTAGAAGAAGCAGGTGATAAAGTTCCAGCCGCAGATCGTGCCGCTATCGAAAGCGCATTAAGCGACTTAGAAGCTGCAGCGAAAGGCGAAGACAAAGCAGTGATTGAAGCCAAACTTCAAGCCCTTGCCGAAGTTGCACAAAAACTTGCACAAACAGCACAACCGCAAGGCGAGCCACAACAAGCGCAAAGCAACGGCAAACCAAACGATGATGTTGTTGATGCTGAGTTTGAAGAAGTGAAAGATAATAAGTAATTTCACTCTCACTAAAATAGAAGGGCGTAGCAATACGCCCTTTTGGTGTATTCATCAACCACAATTTTTCCTGACTTTATTTAAAAAAGTGAAGTCAGGAAAAATAAACCAGGAGGATAAATGGCGTTAAAACTCTACCCCATCGTACAACAACGCTTAAATAATGACATAGCAAATGAGATAATCCCAGCCCTTTGGCAAAACAATTTCGATAAACTACCACAAGGCCACTATTGTTATGGCATTTATTTTAATTATGCGACGAATCACCAAGCAGACTATGATTTTGCGATTGCAAGTGAAGCCGTATTAGAGACCAATATCCCAGTGATTGAAGTTGAAGATTTGAGTTTCTACGAAGTTTTCCGTTGCAAAGTAGATAAAATTTATCAAACATGGCAACTGATCTGGAAAAAAGAACAACAAGGTTTGCTTAAGCGGGCTTATTCTGTGGATTTTGAAAAATACCACCCTGATGGTTTGGTAGAAATTTATATCGCCGTTGAACCACATTGTTAAGCTCAAAGTGTGTAAAATTTTATAAAAAATGACCGCACTTTTCCCCTCAAAACAAACACAACCCAAGGAAAAATAATGGAATTTGCAACAAAATGTCTCCATGCCGGCTATAGCCCTAAAAATGGTGAGCCGCGTGTTCAACCCATCGTACAAAGCACAACTTACACTTACGACTCTGCGGAAGAAATCGGCAAATTATTTGATTTGCAAGCGGCTGGCTATTTCTATACCCGTCTTGCAAATCCAACCACGAATGCAGCAGAAGAAAAAATTACCGCACTTGAAGGCGGTGTGGCGACAATGTGTACCGCGTCAGGACAATCTGCAGTGTTTTATGCCATGTTGAATATTTTAGAAGCCGGCGATCACTTTATTTCTTCCTCTTGTGTCTATGGCGGCACTTACAATTTATTTGCACATACGTTCAAAAAAATGGGGATTGAAGTCAGTTTTGTGGATCAAGATTTGCCACTCGAAGAACTCAAAAAGGCTATTCGTCCAAATACCAAAGCTGTTTTTGCCGAAACCATTGCAAACCCGGCGTTACGAGTGCTAGATATTGAAAAATTTGCTGCCTTAGCCCAAGCTGCGCAGGCACCGTTACTAATCGACAACACCTTTGCCACTCCTTATTTTTGCCGCCCAATCGAATTTGGCGCAAACGTGGTTATTCATAGCACATCTAAATATTTAGATGGCCATGCCATTGCACTTGGCGGCTCCATTACAGACGGCGGAAATTTCGATTGGAATAACGGTAAATACCCACAATTAAGCACACCGGACCAAACATATCACGGGTTGGTTTATACAGAAACCTTTGGCCCAGCCGCTTATATTGTCAAAGCGCGCGTACAATTAATGCGTGATTTAGGCGCAACACCGGCACCGCAAAACAGCTTCTTATTGAATGTCGGCATGGAAACCCTCGCGCTGCGTATGCAACGTCATTATGAAAATGCTCAAACGGTCGCTGAGTTTTTGGAAAAACATCCGCAAGTAGAAAACGTCAGCTATCCGGGATTAATCCGCTCTCCTGATTACGCACTCAAACAAAAATACTTACCAAACGGTTTGTGTGGTGTCATTTCTTTTGAAATCAAGGGAGGCAAAGACGCTGCGGCAAAATGGCTAAATGCCTTACAAATGACCTCGCGTGAAGTGCATGTGGCGGATATTCGTACTTGCGCGTTACATCCTGCGACCTCAACGCATCGCCAATTAAGTGAAGTCGAATTAGAAAAAGCAGGGATTTCCGCAGGATTAATTCGCCTTTCTTGTGGTATTGAAAGTGTTCAAGATATTTTGGCTGACTTAGAACAAGCCTTCAATGCGGCAAAATAATCGTATTTAAGGCTGGCAATCGGCCTACCTCTTTGAACAACGACAAAATCATATCGTAACAGAAATATAGACGGCTCATTTTGGTTTATTGGCTTTCGTTTGGCTGTAAAAAACGAAAATAAGCCGAGCCATGCCTTAATAAATTCATGTGTTGGCTCTTGATATTTCTGGCTTTCGGTATCATTTTGTCTTTAGCGATATTGTTCATGTAATACAATAAACAATCATAAAAGTAGCATTTGATATTTTAAACGGAAAATTGAAACATTATGGCAAAACAAGACTACTACGAACTTCTCGGCGTTTCTAAATCCGCCGATGAAAAAGAAATTAAGCGTGCCTATAAAAAGCTCGCAATGCAATATCACCCGGACAGAACTCAAGGTGATAAAAAGAAAGAAGAAAAATTTAAAGAAATCCAAGAGGCCTATGAAGTCCTCAGCGATAAGCAAAAACGGGCCAACTATGATCAATACGGCCATGCCGCCTTTGAACAAGGTTTCGGTGCCGGCGGTGGTGGTTTTGGCGGTGCGGATTTCGGCGATATTTTTGGCGATATGTTCGGTGACATTTTTGGCGGTGGCGGACGTGGACGCCAACGTGTCGTGCGTGGTGATGACTTACGCTACGACCTTGAAATCACCCTTGAAGAAGCCGTCAAAGGTACGACCAAAGACATTAAAATTCATACGCTTGCCCCTTGTGAAACTTGTCATGGCTCTGGCGCTGAAGCCGGTTCAAAAGTGGAAACCTGTCCACATTGTCACGGTTCAGGTCGCTTACGCCGTCAACAAGGTTTCTTTGTAACGGAACAACCTTGTCATTTCTGTCATGGGACCGGTAAGAAAATTGAGAAACCATGTAAAACTTGCCACGGTGACGGCAGAGTGAATAAGCCGAAAAACCTTTCTGTAAAAATTCCGGCCGGCGTAGATACAGGAAATCAATTGCGCTTATCAGGCGAAGGCGCAGCAGGTGAAAATGGGGCACCGGCAGGCGATTTATATGTTGTAATCCATGTGAAAGAGCATCACATTTTTGAGCGTGATGGCAGCAACCTTTATTGTGAAGTACCGATTAGCTTCACTATGGCAGCCCTTGGTGGCGAAATTGAAGTGCCAACATTGGATGGCCGTGTTAAGTTAAAAATTCCGGAAGAGACCCAAACAGGTAAATTATTCCGTATGCGTGGTAAAGGTGTTACTTCTACGCGTAGTGGGTATGCCGGTGATTTAATCTGTCGAATTGTGGTAGAAACACCGGTAAAACTAAAGGAAGAACAAAAAGCATTGCTACGGAAGCTTGAAGAAAGCTTAGAAGGGCAAACGAAACAGCGCCCAAAATCCTCTAGCTTCCTCGATGGTGTAAAACGCTTCTTTGATGATTTAACGAAGTAAAATTAACAAAATCTACCACCAAAGTGCGGTAGAAATTCTAAGTATTTCTACCGCACTTTTTTAATCATAAAAACTCAGGAACAAAAAAAGACCGACATTATGTCGGTCTTTTTAATGAGTATTAACTCAAATTAGAAGTGTACACGTAAACCTGCACCGTAGATATTTTCGTTGGTACGTTGACCAAGGTTATCTTTTTCAGTTGCACGAGTATATTGTACATAAGGAACTACATTTTTGTGAAGTTTGTAATCAACAACCGCAATATAATGGTTTTTGATAGTTTTACCGTCATCTTGCGCTGTCGCGTTAGTATCATATTTCTTGCTCAAACGTTCCCATTGTAAACCAAATGTCGTAGGAATACCTGTAAGACCATTTAAGTCATATTTAGCTTCTAAGAAAATATACTTAGATTTGTTATTGTCATCTTGAGTTCTATATTTATGAACACCTTGACCATAAGCAGCACCTAATTTCAAGTCTTGCAATTGATAATGAGTTGCTAAGACCCAAGTATGATTTTTTTGGTTAGTTTCAGAGCTTGCTTGAGTATCATATTGATCTACTGTATAAACTGCAGCGGCATCAACTTTGTGGTTATCAGCAATTTCGTAGTTATAAAATGCACCAACTTGGTAACCATTTTTATAATTTTTTGCAGTGTGTTTCTCAGCATTACCAAACAAGTAATCTACGCCGAAACTAAAGCCACCGAATTCAGCAGAGCTGAATTTAACAGATTTGTCTGCACGAGTTGTTAATGGGTTTAATGCTCCAGAATCATAGTATAAGCTATCGCCTACAACATCATCAGCTGTGGTTGATTGACGACCAAAGCTTAATTTACCTACATTTTCAAAGCCTAAACCAACAAATAATTTACGAGTTGTTGGATCACCAAAGTCATTTTCAGCCTTTTGTTTGTTTTTAAGAGCATCTCTCTCAAAACGCAATTCATAACCTGCGAATGCAGATAATCCATTTTCTAATGCTTGAGATGCTTTGATATTAATACGGGAACCATCGTTAACTAAATTACCACGTTGGTTTTCACCTAACTTACCTAGGAAGATACGCATTGAACCGCCAAGTTCAACTTTAGTACCGTCTTGGTTATAAACTGTTGCTGCACTTGAAGTGCCTGCTGCTGCTAAAGCAGCGATTGCTAATGCGATTACTGTCTTTTTCATAATCATCATTCCTTTTTCAGAACTTACTTGTTATTAAGGTAAATTTGAACTTTTCAAATTGTGAATAGTCCAAGCTACTTCTTTCGAAGCGACTAAATGTTGCCAAAGAAAAATTAGACCGTCAATAAAAAGTTCCTTTTTTTCTGCCTATTTTCTGATACAGATCACATTTTCCTACGTCAATTTAGGAAAAAACGTTCTCAAATTGCATTTAATCGTCTAAACCCGGCATTTAAATCTTCAATTAAATCATCAACATCTTCCAAACCAACGTGAATACGAATCAGCGTTCCCTCTAATTTACGTGAAATATTCGGGCGAATTTTGGCTATTTCTTCCGGCTGATTACAAAGAATAAGCGATTCAAAGCCGCCCCAAGAATACGCCATCGTAAATAATTCAAAATGATCCATAAATGCTTCTAACTGTTGTTGAGTAAGCTTTTGTTTTAATTCAAATGAAAATAGACCACTTGCTCCAAGAAAATCTTGTTGGAAAAATACATGCCCTGGGCAGCTTGGCAATGCCGGATGATATACGGCTTTGACTTCAGGTTGTTGTGCCAACCATTGTGCCACTTTAATGCTATTTTCCTCATGTTGTTTTAATCGAATACCCAACGTGCGTAAACCACGAGCTGTCGTATAAGCGCTATCGGCATCCACCATTTGTCCCATTAAATAGGAATGCTCACGCAATTTATCCCAACAACGAGCATTAGACACGGCGGTACCGATCATCACGTCAGAATGTCCCACTAAATATTTCGTCCCCGCTTGGATGGAAATATCAATATCATGTTCTAAAGCTTTAAAAAGAACGCCACCGCCCCACGTGTTATCAATCATAATCACGATTTCCGGATTTACTTTTCGCACCGCTTTCACAATGGCTGGAATATCAGGCACTTCCATGGTTAACGAACTCGGCGATTCAAGAAATAAGACTTTACTATTCGGTTGAACTAAGCGGGCTATATCCTCGCCAATCATCGGATCATAATATGTGGTTGCTATCCCCATTTTTTGCAAAATGATATTGCAAAAATCTTGTGTAGGCTCATAAGCCGCACCGGTCATTAAGATATGATCACCGGTTTGTACAAAGGACAGAATGCTGTTTGTCACAGCGGCAGCACCACAAGGATACAAATAGCAACCTGCACCACCTTCTAATTCACACATTGCATCTTGCAAAGCAAAATGTGTTAGTGTGCCGCGTCTGCCATAAAAGAGTTCACCTTTTGCTCTATTCATTGTGGCGTGTTTTTTATCGGCTAAACAATCAAAAACCAAAGAAGAAGCACGTTGCACCACTGGATTAACGGCGCCTTGGGTATAACGTTTTTTTCTGCCCGCATGAACTAACGCGGTTGCAAGAGATTTTTCTGACATGATGACATCCTATAAAATAATAAAAAAATCGAGTAAAAGTGCGGTCGTTTTTGCCGTTAAAAATATTAACGCCAAATTCTTATCATCACTAGAGTTTCTTTTTAAATCAAATTTCTAAATTGGCATTTTAAAAGGGAAGAATCTGATTTAGAATAAGCACACTATTCACCTCTAGCAAAATGAATCATGAAACTTAATATTCCCATTTTTCTTACGATTTTTCGCGTTATTTTGATTCCTTTCTTTGTTATTACCTTTTATTTACCTTTCGATTGGGCGCCTTTCTTAACTACTCTACTTTTCTTCATTGCCGGTGTCACCGATTGGCTTGATGGCTATTTAGCAAGAAAATGGAAACAAACCACCCGATTCGGAGCCTTTTTGGATCCTGTCGCGGATAAAATTATGGTGGTCGCGGGTTTGGTCTTAGTGGTGGAATATAACCATACTTTTTGGATTACGATTCCCGCAATCGTGGTCATTTCAAGAGAAATTATTATTTCTGCTTTACGTGAATGGATGGCTGAATTAGGTAGCCGCAGTAAAGTCGCAGTATCTTGGTTAGGCAAAGTAAAAACCACATCCCAAATGCTCGCATTAGGCGGATTATTATGGCGTTATAACACCGCAATGGAAATCATTGCCATAATTCTGCTTTATGTTGCTGCCATTTTAACAATTTGGTCTATGTTGCAATATCTGAATGCGGCTAAAGACAGCCTATTAGAAGACTTACGCGAATAAAAGTGCGGTCGTTTTTGGCCGTATTTTTATTTTGAGTTTTTTCCAAAGTTGAATTTTTTTTAAGCAGTTAAATAATTTTTTAAAATTTCTATTTGACTCACAATCATAAATGAGTAAAATGCACTCCGTTGTTTAGCGCTGCTAAATGATGACGCGGGAATAGCTCAGTTGGTAGAGCACGACCTTGCCAAGGTCGGGGTCGCGAGTTCGAGCCTCGTTTCCCGCTCCAAGCCCGAGTGGTGGAATCGGTAGACACAAGGGATTTAAAATCCCTCGCCTTTCGAGGCGTGCCAGTTCAAGTCTGGCCTCGGGCACCATTTTAAAGATAATCCACCTTTTAAAAAATCCTTATTTAATATCAATCCTTTAGGGTCGTTAGCTCAGTCGGTAGAGCAGCGGACTTTTAATCCGTTGGTCGAAGGTTCGAATCCTTCACGACCCACCAAATATAAATTCCCAATTATTCGATATATTCTTTCTCTTAATCTTTATTTTCTCTTTAATGAATAAAATAAGGTGTTACCCTTATTTATTAAACGCGTACCCCTCTCCTTATGACAATTATCGAAAATAGCATTAACAGTTTTAGCTCTACTTGAAAAACAACGTTTGATTGTACGTGAGAATAAGGAATTCTATTATGAATAATTCGGAAGGGTTCGATATAGAAAGAGAATTACACACAAGATCAATTTGATAATTCCTTGGCACTCTTCAACAAGGCTATCAGCTAAGCGTAAAAGGCCTCTTCCTATTATAACTATAATGCTTCAACATGAGTGTTGGCGCTTCTTTCTTTAGTCGTTATAAAGTAGCAACAGCGGTGAAAGGGACGGAGTCAAGGCGAATATCTTAGGATTTACGTAACGAACGTTTCAGCTACCGGAGAACGGTAGCAACTATATGCATCACTAGATACATTCCCATTTGTGGCGTTCTGCTTCTCTCAAAAAGCGAGAATGAAAGGAAAGGCTTAAAATAAGTCAAGTTGAACATCAAATTGATTTTGTTAGATTGGCGTCACTCCTAGCGCATAGGAAAACCATGAACTCACCTTCGGGTGAAACTGAACCGCGTCGAATTCGGCGCGGTTCTCTTTTATAGAAAAATAATTTCCTAGCATCGTTTGCCCACCAAAATTTAGTTTTTGTCTATTGATAATTCTTTTTCAATTAGATTTATTTATGGTATTTTCAAGCCTTCTTTGTGCATTCCTTTTACCCAATTACCTATTTTTGATTAATAAAAGCGATTAAATCCATTGCTTTTTCAAATTAAATTTATTGATTTAAATCATATAGTTAGATTCTGTTTTTAGCCATAATCGCCCTGCTTTTTTTACTTTTTTAATATTGGAGCATGATTATGAAAAAATTTGCACTTAAAGCCGCAGTCATCGCGATTGCAGGTTATTTAGGCGTTGTTGGGTATATTCATCTATATGATAAGGGGCAGTCAGAAAAATTACTTGCTGAAGGCAATTACTCTGCTGAACAACAACAGGTTGCTAAAATCTTGTTAGATAACGGTTGTCAATATTGT
The DNA here is from genome assembly GCF_018128305.1 of Aggregatibacter sp. oral taxon 513. Classification (NCBI taxonomy): domain Bacteria; kingdom Pseudomonadati; phylum Pseudomonadota; class Gammaproteobacteria; order Pasteurellales; family Pasteurellaceae; genus Aggregatibacter; species Aggregatibacter sp. oral taxon 513. The sequence goes on along the minus strand of NZ_CP072381.1, from coordinate 760,860 downwards.
CACTCCCCTAATGTTGATTTGCCTTTCTATGCTAATCTTCCGTTAGCGGATTCCATCTTAAGTCGCGATATTGAATCAGGTAAACGCGTCTTTTTATTAAATAAATTACTGGATGGCTTAAAAGATCCAAGTAAATTATCTGAAGTTGATTTAGCAAAACTTGAACGCGTGATTGAAAATAACGAAATGCCGGTAGCGACATTCCGTCATCTTCACTGGGGCAGTCGTCCGGATGAAAACGAAAAAACCACGCTATTAAATTGGATTCGCGAACAACGTAAAGCCTTTTTACCGGCAAATACGGAAGGGACAAATCCTCACAGCCTGATCCAACCAATTCCGGATTCCATCATGACTGATCCTGTCAAAATTGAACTCGGTCGCAAACTCTTTATGGATGACCGTCTCTCTCAAGATGGCACAGTTCAATGCGAAACCTGCCACCAACTCGATAAAGGTGGGGTTGACCGCTTGGATGTCTCTATCGGTATTGAAGGCAAAAAAGGCGGCATCAATGCGCCAACCGTATTTAACGCCGCATTTAACTTCGTCCAATTCTGGGATGGTCGTGCAATCGATCTCGCCGATCAAGCAGGTGGACCACCGATTAACCCGGTTGAAATGGGTAGCCACACCTGGGATGACATCGTAGCGAAATTTAAACAGGATGAAGAATTCAAAAAAGAATTCTTAAAAGTGTATCCTGAAGTGAGCCAAGCGACATTAACCCACGCTATCGGTGAATATGAAAAAACCTTAATCACCCCAAATAGCGATTTTGACCGCTACTTAAAAGGCGATAAAACCGCATTAAATGAACAGCAATTAAAAGGCTACGAATTGTTTAAGAAACATAAATGCGACACCTGCCATACCGGTGTGAATATGGGTGGACAATCTTACGAATACATGGGTATTTACGGCGATTACTTCAAAGATCGTGGCACACCAATCACTGAAGCCGATCAAGGTCGTTTCGCTCAAACCAAGGATCCGTATGATATGCATCGCTTTAAAGTGCCGTCATTGCGTAATATCGCATTAACTGCGCCTTATATGCACGATGCGTCTGCAAAAGACTTGAAAGAAGCTGTTCGTATTATGTTGCAATACCAAAGCAATGTGAAACCACAACAGCAAGACATTGATGACATTACTTCTTTCTTAGAAAGTCTCAATGGTGAGTTTGAAGGTAAGAAATTGCAATAATCACCATCAATAAAAAGTGCGGTGAATTTTCAACACGTTTTTAAACGTCGTAAAAATTCACCGCACTTTTTTATTTAAATATCTTATGCATCAAATGCTTTTAAGGATTCCAACAGGCTTTCACCAAATGGTTTACGCCAACCACTTAATAATTCCGGCGGTTCATCCTCCGTTTCTTTTCGCCAGTGCCACTTCATCAGACTTTCTAAATGACGCTTACTGGCAATCACTTCTTTCGGTAAATTCGCCGGCGCAATCTGTATTAATTGTTGTTGCATTGCTTTCAACGCAACTTTATAGCGCGAATCATCCGCCAGACGTTGAATTGGCTGCGGATAATCACCCTCTGAAATGCGTTTCACCTGATCAATAATTTGTAGCAATTTCTTACCGTGAATACGAACTTCTGCCGTGCTTAAGCCGAGCTCTAATAAAGTCGATGTGTTCTTCGGATTGTATTTTGCCACTTGCCATAAGTTTTCTGCACGTACCACAAAATTTAACGCTAAATCCCGTTTCATGGCTTCTTCCATGCGCCATTTTGCCAGCAATTTTAAACGCATTAATTCTAGGGAATTTAACTTCCACGCATTAGGAATCGCAAAATAAGCCGTATCAGGATTTTTAACAGCATGAGCCCGTTTGTTCAGTAAAAATTCACATTCATTTTTAACCGCACTTTGCCATTCGGTTTGTGCCAGTTGTGTCTGCATTTGTGCATATAAAGGCAACAAATACCACACATCAGCAGCAGCATATCGTAACTGTATCTCTGATAATGGACGTGCTAGCCAATCGGTGCGTGATGCCCCTTTATCAATTTCAATGTGGAAATAATGTTGTACCAACGTAGCAAAACCGGCAGAACCGGCAAAACCAAGAAAATTCGCCATCACCTGTGTATCGCACATAGGCTGTGGTAATTGCGCGAAATAATGTTGAAAAACTTCCAGGTCCTCACCGCAAGCATGCAATACTTTTAATACGCTTTCATCAGCAAGTAAGGCAATAAAAGGGGAAAAATCCTGAATCGTTGTCGGATCAATTAACGCCACTTCATCACAGGCATACAATTGAATTAACCCTAATTTCGGGTGCAAAGTTCTGACTCGAATAAATTCCGTGTCTAATGCCACCGTACTTTGTGTTCTTGCCTGTTCACAAACATCAAGCAACGCTTGATCATCAGTAATTAATCGAAAGCGTGGCGGGGTGTTACATTCTTTTATTTGATATGTCATAGAAATAAAGGAGAGAATGTGCTGTAAAGCGACATTCTCTCTCGCATTGATTAATAAAATAACTTAGGCAGTTGTCGCACGTTTCGCAATTTCTTCATCACGTAAAACACGACGTAAAATTTTACCCACGTTGGTTTTCGGCAATTCTTCACGGAACTCAATGTCTTTTGGAATTTTATAGCCGGTTAAATATTTGCGGCAGTGTTGTCGTAATTCATCGCGGGTTAAACTTTCCTCTTTCTTCACGACGAAGAGTTTGATGGTTTCCCCGGACACGTCATTTGGCACGCCGATTGCCGCCACTTCAGCCACTTTATTGTTTAACATCGCCACATCTTCGATTTCATTCGGATACACGTTAAAACCGGACACCAAAATCATGTCTTTTTTGCGATCAACAATGCGCAAGCTGTAACTTTCATCCATGATCACAATATCACCGGTTGCCATCCAACCGTCTTTGATCACTTCTGCGGTGGCTTCTGCGCGTTGCCAATACCCTTGCATCACCTGTTCGCCTTTCACCCATAACTCCCCTGCTTCACCGAGAGCTGCTTCAGTGCCGTCTTCTTTCACAATGCGAATATCGGTGTTCGGCACCGGCACACCAATACTGCCGTTATGCTTCACCACATTCACCGGGCACGCCGCAATTAGCGGAGAGCATTCTGTCATGCCGTAACCTTCAATAATGTTACAACCGGTCAATTCATGCCAACGAGTGGCAACGGATTGGTGAATCGCCATACCGCCGCCTACAGAAAGTTTTAAGGCAGAAAAATTCACGTTCTTCAACTCGTCATTGTTTAACAAGGCGTTAAACAAGGTATTCACGCCGGTAATTGCCACAAACGGATATTTTTTCAGTTCTTTTACGAAACCCGGAATATCACGCGGGTTCGTAATTAATACGGCAGTCACCCCCAATTCAATAAACAACAAGCAGTTCACGGTGAGGGCAAAAACGTGATACAGAGGCAAGGCCAAAATGGCTAATCGTTCACGACTACGATCGCCCACAAAAGGATGGGCAATCCACTTGGCTTGAAACACATTCACGATAATATTGCCGTGCGACAGCATCGCGCCTTTTGCTACGCCCGTCGTGCCACCTGTGTATTGCAAAAAGGCCAAATCATCGCGTTCTATTTGCGGACGGACATATTGACGATATTTCCCCACATTCAACACTTCACGGAACGTGACCGCACTTGGCAACTTATATTTTGGCACGAGTTTCTTCACGTATTTCACCACGAAGTTCACTAATGTGCGTTTACCAAAAGACAACTGATCGCCCATACGGGTCAAAATGACGTGTTTCACAGAGGTGTTGAAAACAATTTTTTCTAACGTAGAGGCAAAGTTAGACACTACCACAATGGCTTTAGCGCCACTGTCTTGAAGTTGATGTTCTAACTCGCGTGGTGTGTAAAGCGGATTCACGTTCACCACCACAAGGCCGGCACGTAAAATCCCAAATAACGCGATAGGATATTGCAACAAATTCGGCATCATTAATGCCACACGATCACCACGTTCTAACTTCAATTCATTTTGCAAATAGGCCGCAAAAGCACGACTGCGTTCTTCCAATTTACGAAACGTTAACACTTGTCCCATATTAATATAAGCAGCGCGGTCGGGATGTTCACGAATCGCTTTATCAAACATATCTAAAATCGAATCATATTCTGACGTATCCAATTCACGCTCAGAACCTTCCGGATAATTTTGAAACCAAGGTTTAGTCATGATGATTCCTTATCTTTTTTCTTTATTTTTATAAAATGAGGCGGAATTCTAACACTCCGCCTAAACTTAATACAAATTATAGCGAAGACGTGGTTCGGCCCACATGAATCTCGGCGCCCACCAGCCGTATGGATAAAACGGTCCGTAATCATACATGTCGTCCGGATCGTAATAATATTCTTGTACTAACTTCCAAAGTCGATATTGATGGGCTTGCACCACCGGATAGCTGTAATCCGCTTGATCAATTTTGCCCAGCTCTTTGCCGCTTAACACACCGGCAACGGTAATGTATTGATCTTTTAAGTTTTCCGGATCCACGAAGCCGTTTAAGTAGGCAATAAAACGTCCGTTACTGTGGCTATCAATCATTGGTTTTGCGGAGAAATAGGCGACCGTTTGATTCAACACTTCCACTTTTGTCTGATTTTTTAATGCAGTAGCGGAAATCACTTTGCCGCCCAAACGCACTTTCACACAACGGCAGTCATAATCTTGCGGTTGAATGTTATTTAAATTTAACGCATCAAATTGTTTTGGCTCTAACCCTTGCGGCGCCGACACACAACCGGTTAAAACAAGAGAAAGTGCGGTCAATATTAACCCTATTTTTTTGCTCATTTTAATGCTCCTCTCAAAAGGTGATTAAAATCTACTCTCGCCCCGGCAATTTCTTCCACGTCACTTCATTGCGTAAGTAAATCGGCTCAATCTCCAACGGGCTGATGGTCTCGCCGGCAAACCATTTTGGCAATGCCAAATCCAGCATATATAAAGCGGAAGGCAAAGTGATATCCGTCGTTTTACCAAGATTCGCGTCGCTTAATTCAGGATAAGCCGCCCAGCCAGTTCCTGCTAAAACGGTGTTTTCATGATGTTGTTGAGCCACTTGCTCAATGACTTTTGATGGGCTGCACACCTGCTCGGCAATCATCGGCTGCCAATCTAAAAACTCGCCGAAATCTGACCGCACTTTTTGCGCCTGCCATTGGGCGAAATACACTTCATTCATACGGGCATCAATCGCTGTCAGCACATTTTCCGCCTGATATTGCACATAGGCAGCTTGTGCCATTGCGGCTAAATTGGACACTGGAATCACCGGCAAATCAGCCCCAAAGGCTAAGCCTTGAGCAATACCAGCGCCAATACGCACACCGGTAAAACTGCCCGGACCACGTCCAAAAACCAAGGCATCCACTTGATGTAGCGTAATGCCTGCTTGAGCCAAAATTTCATCCACCATCGGCAAAATATGTTTGGTGTGTTCACGCTGTGCAAATTGCGCTAAATGTGTTTTTTCACTGCCGCGTAACAAAGCAACAGAACAAGCCTCTGTTGCGGTATCCAAAGCTAATAATGTGACATTTTTCATATTTATATTGATTCGTTGTTATCGTCTGTCTTTAAAGTTGTTAAGAATTGTACCACTTTGTGCAAATCCCGCGTACGTTTAAAATTCGGCAAACTGCGCAAAAAGGTTTCCCCATAAGGTCGCATCACCAAACGGTTATCGCAAATAATCACAGCACCGCGATCGGTCACATCACGAATTAACCGTCCTACGCCCTGCTTCAACGTAATCACCGCTTCGGGAATTTGAATATCGTTAAACGGATCGCCGCCCTGCAAACGGCAATCTTCAATGCGGGCTTTCAGTAAAGGCTCATCAGGCGCAGTAAACGGCAGTTTATCGATAATCACCAGCGACAAGGCATCGCCCCGCACATCCACGCCTTCCCAAAAACTGGAGGTGGCCACCAACACGCTGTGCGATTGGGAAATAAATTGTTCCAACAAGGTGGTTTTCGCCGTCTCGCCCTGCAATAAAATCGTCAGTTCACTGTTTTCACGAAAATAGTCCGCCAGGCTACGCATCATGGCGTAAGATGTACAAAGCACAAAACAACGGCCTTGGTTGGCTTCGATAATCGGCAGTAACATCTTGCCTAATTGAGTGAACGTGCCGCTGTGATTGGTTGCCGGCAGATAACGTGGCACGCATAGTAAGGATTGCTCCGCATAATTAAAGGGGCTTGGCAGAATTTTCTGCGCAGCCTGTTGAATACCTAAACGCTGGCAAAAATGGGCAAAAGTGCCACCTACTTCCAGCGTGGCTGAAGTGAAAATCCAGGCGCATTTTTGTTTCGCCATTTGCTCACCAAACTTGTCCGCCACAGTAAGTGGCGTAATGTGTAGCCCAAACTGGCGACCGATACATTCAAACCAATAGCAATAGCCGGTGATTTCTGTTTCCGTCAGGCGTTTAAGTAGATTTTGTAACTGCGCAATGCGCTCAAAAATGCTGTCTAGCGTTTGCGAACGCCCCAAGCCCAATTTTACCACTTCAGCGGTGAAATTCAGTTTTTCCAGTAAAAAATCAAAGGCTTTTTTGACCGCACTTTGTTGCAGCATTTGCCGCCAGTTACCGCGCAAATTGCCTTCCCCCAACATTAAACGAAAATCCTGCACGATTTTTAACAGCTGATCTGCCGCCACACCAAGCTGTTTCATATCTTTCACTTCGGTGCGGTAGGTAATTTGAATGTCTTTACATAAATCAAAAAGTTGGCGGGATGTCACCGATTGACCGAAATATTGGCTGGCGATATCAGGCAGTTGGTGCGCTTCATCAAACACAATCACTTCTGCATTCGGGATCAATTCACCAAAGCCGTTTTCTTTCACTGCCATGTCGGCAAAAAATAAGTGATGGTTAACCACCACCAAATCCGCATTCAACGCTTTTTTACGCGCCAATGCCACAAAACAATCTGCATAATTAGGACAATCACTCCCCAAACAACTTTCCGCCGTGCTGGTGAGTTGAGGCAAAATCGGGCTGTCTTCGGCAATTTCAATACATTCGGACAAATCCCCAGTCTTCGTGGCATTGCGCCATTTGCGCACTTTGGATAAATCGTGCAACACACTACGATCACCCAGCACGCCTTGCGCAATCACCTGCTCCAAACGTTCTAAACATAAATAATTAGCCCGCCCTTTGAGCAAAGCAATTTTGCCGCTATACCCGAGGGCTTTTTGAATGGCGGGCAAGTCGCGATTAAACAGCTGATCTTGCAAGTTTTTGGAACCGGTGGAAATGATGGTTTTCTTTTTCGCCAATAACGCCGGCGCCAAATACGCAAAGGTTTTGCCCGTCCCCGTACCGGCTTCCACCACTAACGCCCCTTGCTGTTCAATAGCATTGCCCACCGCCGTCGCCATATCGACCTGTTCTGCGCGGGGACGAAAGCCCTTGATATGGGCGCTCAATGCACCGTCTGAGGAAAACGCCTTGCTAATTTGTTTTGAATACGCCATTATTTTTCACCTGTTAAAAAGTCGGCACAGTATAGCAGATTTCCCCTCTTTCTGAATCAACAAGGACAAGATGATGAACATTCAATTACAACAACAAATCACGCCGGAATTGAGCTTATATGCTTACAACGACATTCCCGTTTTACATTTACGCCACGCCGTCGGCACCGCAAAAATCGCCTTACAAGGTGCGCATTTATTCAGCTGGAAACCGGTACATAGCAAGCAAGACGTGCTGTGGTTAAGTGATATCGAGCCGTTTAAAGCCGGTAACGCCATTCGCGGCGGTATTCCTATTTGCTATCCATGGTTTAATAATGCCGGCACACCGGCGCACGGTTTCGCGCGCACCAGCCTGTGGCAACTAAGCAACTATGAGATTGGCAGCGATAAAGTGCGGTTAGTTTTTTCGTTGTTTTCAAAACACCACCTCATTTTGGCTAAAATTGAAATGCTGTTCACCGAACATTGCGATGTACGCTTTACTCACTACGGCGAAACCGGCATGGAAAACGTGCAACTGGCGCTACACAGTTATTTCAACATTGGCAACATCGCTAACACAACGATCGTCAACCTGCCAACAACCTGTTTTAACTCCCTGACCCAATCGCAGGAAACCGTGCCTTCACCACGCACCATCAATGAAAACGTGGATTGCATTTATGTCGCCCCACAGGAACCAACGGAAATTCACGACCAAACCAACCAACGCACCCTATTCGTGACACATCAAAATGCCAGCGATGTGGTGTTATGGAACCCATGGCACAAAGCCACAAGCAGCATGTCAGAAAACGGCTATCAAACCATGGTATGCGTAGAAACCGCGCGAATCCATCACACTCTTGAGGCTGGCGAAACCGTGGCGGTGAGATTGAGTGTGAAATAGTTCAAAGTGCGGTCAGATTTTTAGATGTTTTTCAAAACTCAACTTCTGATCGCTTGAGCTCTGCCTAAATTCCCTAAAATTTCCTATCAAAACGATTCATGAAACATCTCATTTTGAGGCTAATTTGCCATTTATTACTGCCGTGTTTGCGAGTAACATAATGGGCGATTCAAAACACATAACCATCCATATAAAAGGAGATTAAATCATGAAAAAATTGATGACTGCGATCGTTTTCGCTGCTGCGATGACAGCCCCCTTAGCTGCCTCTGCAGCCTCTATGCCAGAAACAGAAAAAGCGATGGCCCAGCAAGCAAACACAAAAGGCGTTTGGATTGACGTTCGCTCTGCCGAAGAATTTAACGCAGGCCATTTACAAGATGCGGTGAACATTCCTCACGATCAAATCCTTGAACGCATCCAATCCGTTAGCCCGGATAAAGATGCCCCGGTTAACCTCTACTGCCGCAGTGGCCGCCGTGCAGAGTCTGCATTGAATGAGCTTAAAAAAGCCGGCTATACCAATGTCACCAACCATGGCGGTTATGAAGATTTGGTTAAGAAAGGCATGAAATAATCACATCTCATTAAAAATAAAAATCCCCTAGATATTTAATTTAGGGGATTTTTTGTGAGCTTTTTTAACAAACTTTAATTCACAACCAATGTAGTGATTTAAATATAAAGTCTTACGTTCATTTTAACCCACCAACACAGACGTCATACTCAATGAACCGGCAATCAAATGATCATTGAAAAATGCCACTTTTTCATCCGACTCACGCAACGCCATTACATACAAGAGTGGCAAATAGTGATCAAGTGTGGGTACGGAAAGTGCCGCATTTTCACCAAATTGCTCATAATGCACCAATTCATCGTTATTTTGCGTGGTCATTGCGTGATTAATGTGATCACGGAACGCATACGCCCAGTCGTATCCTGCACCGATTTGATCAATATGTTCCCAGCTTATCGCTCTTAGATTATGCACAATATTGCCGCTGCCGATAATCAACACGCCCTGTTCACGCAAAGTAGATAATTTTTTCGCTAAATTAAAATGCCACTCCGCTGGTTGCAAACGGTTAAGACTCAGTTGCACCACAGGAATATCGGCATCGGGATACAGAAATTTCAGCACCGCCCAAGTGCCATGATCAAAACCGCGCGTTGGGTTCAGATCGACATTTTCCGGTTGTAATAACGACCGCACTTGCTCCGCCAATTCAGGCGAACCGGGCGCCGGATATTGCACTTGGCTGAGTTCTTCAGGAAAACCGTAGAAATCGTAAATCATTTCAGGCTGTTCGCCCGATGAAACCTGCAAACGGCTGCTATACCAATGCGCTGAAATCATCAAAATGGCTTTCGGTTTGGCAAACTTTTGCGTAATTAGGCTGAAATTCTGATTGAATGGGTTTTCTTTATCTAACACATTCATCGGGCTACCATGCCCGACAAACAATACAGGCATTTTTTTCATCGTTGCCTCCTTAATATCTGATGAGGCGGATTGTACGGATAAATGATTAAGCAATAAACCGCACTTTATAAACAACATATTTTCCCAGTAGGAAATGATGAAATATTCTTTGGCTTTGCTAAAAAATTAAAATCAAAAGGCCGTCTGAAAGTTGAGTTTCAGACGACCTTTTCTATTTTCAACCACTCAATCAACGCCTCCGCTGCCTGCGTTTTGTGGCGGTTGGGCGGGTAGTACAAGTCCATCGGCGGATAGATGGCGCGGACGTGAGCGAAAATTTCCAGCAGTGCGCCCGAGGCGAGTTCGTCGGCGACGGCGTAGTACGGCAGCCAGGTCAGTCCCAAGCCGTCCAGCGCGGAGGTTTTGATGAGTGTCGTGCTGTTAAACGTGAGGCTGGCGGGCACGCGCACGCGGTGGATTTGTCCGTTTTGGAAAAATTCCCAGTCGTCTAAACGGTTAAAAGCGTTGAACGCGGGTACGATGCAGCGGTGGCTTGTGAGTTCGGACGGTATTTCAGGCTGCCCGTGGCGACGCAAATACTCGGGCGCGGCCACCACGCACATCGCCCGCTCGCCCGAAATCGGCACGGCGACCATATCCTGCGCCACATCGCCCAGCGGCCGCACGCCAAAATCAAAGCCCTGCGCCACGATGTCCGACCAACTGTTGTTAATCAAAATCTCCACATCAACTTCGGGAAATTGCGCCAAAAAAGAGCGAATTTTCGAGTAAATCAGGTAAAAAGCAGGATTTTCAGGCGCATTAATCCGCAACTTGCCCCGAACCTTGTCGCCAAAATCGGCAAGCGTCGCCAGCTCCTCCTGAATCCCGCCAAACATCGGCGCAATCCGCTCATACAGCCGCTGCCCCGCCTCCGTGGGCGACATCGACCGGGTGGTGCGGTTTAACAGCTTGGTATTTAAGCGGTTTTCTAAATCGTTCATGCGGTGGCTGAGCGCCGACGGCTGCCCCCCCCAACGCCTGCGCTGCCCGACTAAAATTGCCGAGCTTGACGATTTGGGTGAAAGCGTAGAGGTCGTTGAAGTTGCGGTTGGTGGTCATTTTAAACTTACATATCTGAAATAATTTTGTTCCATGTTGATTTATGTTCGTATTTCAATGTACTGTCTGTTTCTAACAGATTGACATAAAAATCAATAAATTTGGAAGTATCTTCCAATAAACGCAAATAATATTTCAACGATGAGATTAAGCCGTTGGCGATAACATGACAACCGTGGATATTTTTGATTCGTTCTATTTCTTTTTCTAGTTCTACTTTTTCATTTTCATTAATATCTGCCGTAGAAAGCAAATAATAACGATTGACTTGTGTGGTTTTGAACTTTTCAAATGCGTCCTTAACTAGTTGAACTGTGATTGGAATGCCGTGCTTGACTTCTACCGCTTCAAAGGCTTTACCCTGTTCGTCTGTAATATCAATATCGCCAATTCGTCCGCTACGGCTGTCGGCAGATGTGTGATTTTCTAACGATAACAGTTGTTTGCCTGAAAAACGTTTAACTTCTGAAATCATACATTGATAAGCAGCATAAAGTGCCAATACTGGCAATCTTGAAGCTCCGTCTGCATTGTATTTAGCATTGAACTGTTTGGTCAGCAAAGAAATAATCGTATTAATCGGTAAATTGTGCGGTTTGGCAAGATCAATTTCTTGTGCATTGCGCTGCAAAATCAGTTTTTGTAACAAATAATCTAGAATTTTAGTTAAATGTTGATTTTTCTGAATCAGATCGATTGCATTTAGAAAAGCAGTTTTAAGCTCAGCAGGTCGGATTGCCCCTGTATAGTCCTTGTCATAAGGCACTTTTTGCTCCAATGACCGAGTTAGCCAACCACTTTCTGCCATTGCTGGGAATTTTTGTGCTTTTAAAAAAGGCGTAATATTTTTACTATCAAACGTTCTGCCTGAATAGCCATCTTCAATACTGGTTTGATGTTTGCGAATATCTTGTTGGGGATAATTGATTTTATAAACCAAGCTGGTTAAAACTACGGTTAATACACCTTTAGCAGACTCAGAATATGCTAAAACCACATCAAAAGGCTGTCTGATTGAATCTGTTAAATCGGTTTGCGCTTTGTCGTTTGAACCTAGTTTTTCTTGTGCATTCTGACAAGCCTGATTCAAAAATTCCATTACATTAATCTCAGTCATTATTTTCTCCTTGTAAAAATTGCGCTTTAATTTGTTCGCCCACCGCTTTAATCATCGGAATAGCCACAGAATTGCCGATTTGGCGGTATTGTTCGCTTTTGCTGTCTATCATTTTGAATGAGTCGGGAAAGCCCATAATCCGATAACATTCATTAATCGTTAGCTTGCGGACTTGGTTGTCGTGCCAAATCCAAAAACGCCCCGATGATTCTTGAGACGGCAATGCTGGGTGTACACCATCAGTGGAGTAAATGCGGTTGGGCTGTTTGTGAACACGGGATAAATTTTCTGTTCCTTCACGTACGCCTGCTTTACGAATGGCTTTATTGCGATAGCCTGCAAAAATCAGCCCCGATTTTTGTAATTTTTGTTCGGTTAAAATGGTGTAAGGCTCGTCCAAATATTCAAATTGATTGGATTTATCCAAAAAATCTTTTAAAACAGCTTTGGGGCGATGTTTTAATTTTGAAAAATCAAATGCTTTTTCTTGACTGGCAATAATGATGATTCGCTCACGATTTTGTGGCAAGCCGAAGTCGGTGGCATTCAACACTTTGGCTTGAACAAAATAGCCGAGTTCTTCTAAATGTCTGATGATGGTTTGAAGCGTGCGTTTATTATCGTGATAAACCAAATGTTTTACGTTTTCTAAAAAAACGACTTTCGGTTTTTTGGCTTCAATAATTTGAAAAACGTTATAAATCAATGTGCCACGAGTATCTTCAAAGCCTTTCATCTTGCCCGAAATACTAAACGGTTGGCAGGGAAAGCCTGCACAGAGTACATCGTGCTGGGGAATTAAATCCAAAGGAATGGCGGTAATATCGCCAAAAGGCATTTCACCAAAATTCATCTCATAGGTTTTTTGGGCGTGGCTGTTAAATTCTGATGAAAACACACATTGTCCGCCCAATTCTTGCAAGGGAATACGAAAACCGCCAATGCCAGCAAATAAATCAATAAAGGTAAATTCGGCATGAAGCGGTTTGGGAAAAGGAATGTCCCATTCAAGCGGTAACATTTCTTGTATATTTAAATTGTATTTTTGCGAAAAATAATCAGCCGCAGTTTCGCATATCTGATTGGGAGAAAAACTGCCGTTGTGCAAATAGTGGGTTAAATGAGCAAGCTGATCGGTATCGCTGAAATCTAATTTTTGTCTTAATGCGGAGTATTTCATACTGAATGTTATCTTATTAATTTAATTAAATAATTTTACATATTATAGCGTTTTTCCGCCTGTATGGCTAGTTATGGCAGGTACTTGGGTAAGAGTAAGAGCCAGTAAATCCAGTCTTTGCTATGCTGTGTAATTTCACATAAATCACACTTTTTCATAGGAAAAAATACCAATTCCCCACACTTTTCCAAAGGAACATTTTTCCAAAGGAACATTTGCACCACAATGCAAACTCGCCCAAATTTCGGGATCAATTTTCATCATAATGCAAATGCCAAGGTCGTCTGAAAGCCTATTACTGAATTTTTCTCACAACCCTATTCAGATTTACCCCGATTATCAAACCAACACAAATCCCTATAATGCGTTCCATCGATCAATCAACCGGCAGGATTTAAAATGAAACGTCTCAAAACCACTTTATTAACCATCATGTTAACCGCAACACTAGGAGGCAACGCTATGGCAGCAGACTACCGCAACAACCCATTCACTTTGACTTACGACCACGCCATCACCCAAAACGTGGCGGGCAAAGTGCAAATCCACCTCGTCAAATACGTGCAAAAACAGACCGGCATCGAAGTCGCCGCCAACGTTTATACGCCCGCCAATTTTGACCCGAGCAAAAAATACCCGACCATCGTCGTCGCCCACCCGAACGGCGGCGTGAAAGAGCAAGTGGCGGGTCTGTACGCGTAAAAACTCGCCGAACAGGGCTATCTGACCATCGCCTTTGACGCGGCGTACCAAGGCGCAAGCGGTGGCGCACCACGCTACACCAGCATTCACTATTATTCTTCAATAAACAAAACCGACATTTTTTCATGATTTTCTCCTTGTTATTTGATGAAGCAAATAATGATTAAGTAATAAACCACACTTTATGAACAACATTTTTTACTAATAGGAAATGACATGAAAAGTGCAGTCAAATTTTCGGATATTTTGCGTATTTAAACCCTATCCGGGTCGACTTTATGCGAGTCGTCAATCTTGCAAGCCTTTAAGACGCTATACCCTGAAAAACACTAAAAAATCCTACCGCACTTTGCTATAATGCGCGCCATTCATTTCATTCAAAATAAGAGAAGAACATGACTGATTTTCCTGCCATTCGTGACCTCAACGAGCAAAATCTCAACGAAATTTTACAGCTTTCACAACATTATCCTTTGGTGATCACCTTTTACGCGCCAAGCCATACAGATTCTGTGGCGTTTGTGAAAACCTTGGAAAATTATGCCAACCAATACCAAGGGCAATTTGTGTTAGCTAAAGTGGATTGTGAGAAAGAGCAAATGGTTGCGGCACAATTTCGTATTCAAGCCTTGCCGACCACTTATTTATTTAGAGACGGGCAAGCGTTGGATGCCTTTCAGGGGGCATTGGATAACACCACATTGCAACAGCGTTTGAGTGTGATTTTGCCGAAAGAGGAAGAAATTAAATTTAATCAGGCGTTGGATTTGCTTGCGGTGGAAAATTATGATCAAGCGTTGCCGTTGTTGAAAGAGGCGTGGGAGTTGTCTGATCAGAAAAATAGCGATATCGCACTGCTCTATGCTGAAACCTATATCGCCATGAAAAAAACTGAGCCTGCACAGCAGATTTTGAACAAAATCCCCTTGCAAGATCGCGACAGTCGCTGGCAAGGATTACAAGCGCAAATTGACTTGTTGATTAAAGCCGCCGATACGCCGGAAATTCAACAATTACAGGAAGAATTTGCAAAACAGCCAACCCATGATCTCGCGTTGAAATTGGCGTTGCAATTACACCAAGCCAACCGCAACGAAGAAGCCTTGGAGTTGTTATTTACCATTTTACGTCAAGATTTAGGCGCGGAAGACGGCAAAATCAAGCAGGAGTTTTTATCCATTTTGGCTGCTATCGGCAATAACGATCTGGTAACCAATAAATACCGCCGATTGCTCTATTCGTTGTTGTACTGATGGGAAATCTTCTATAATACCGCCCACAAATTTCAAGTTGATAAGGATTGATTATGTCAGATATTAAACACGCGCAATTACTCATTTTAGGATCAGGCCCTGCCGGTTACACGGCGGCTATTTATGCGGCGCGCGCTAATTTGAAACCGGTGCTCGTCACCGGATTACAACAAGGCGGACAACTCACTACCACCAGTGAAATTGAAAACTGGCCGGGTGATTTTGGTGAAACGACCGGCCCGGAATTAATGCAAAGAATGTTGCAACACGCCGAAAAATTTGAAACCGAGATCGTCTTCGATCATATTAACCGCGTGGATTTATCTTCTCGCCCATTCAAATTATACGGCGATGCACAAACCTTTAGCTGCGATGCGCTAATCATCGCCACCGGTGCGTCTGCCCGTTATTTAGGCTTACCTTCCGAAGAAAACTTCAAAGGTCGCGGCGTTTCCGCTTGTGCCACTTGTGACGGTTTCTTCTATCGCAACAAACCGGTTGCCGTCATCGGTGGCGGTAACACCGCTGTGGAAGAAGCACTCTATTTAGCCAACATTGCTTCCGAGGTGCATTTAATCCACCGCCGCGACAGTTTCCGTGCAGAAAAAATTCTCATCGACCGCTTATACAAAAAAGTGGAAGAAGGCAAAATCGTACTACATACCAACCGCACTTTAGATGAAGTGTTGGGCGACAACATGGGCGTAACCGGCGTACGTTTGAAAGACGTGCAATCTGAAGCAACGGAAGAAGTCGTATTAGACGGCGTCTTCGTGGCCATCGGCCATGCACCGAATACGGAAATTTTCCAAGATCAGCTAGAATTAAAGAACGGCTATATCGTTGTGAAATCCGGTTTAGATGGCAATGCAACCGCCACTTCTGTGGAAGGTGTTTTTGCCGCAGGCGATGTAATGGATCACAACTATCGTCAAGCCATTACCTCTGCCGGCACCGGCTGCATGGCGGCATTAGATGCTGAGCGTTATTTGGATGCGCAAAAAGCATAACTGTTCGGTCATCGCACCGAGACAACACATTGTGCAATACAGGGTGGGCAATAACGCCCACCTTCCGTTTTTCTGTTTCTGATACAACATAACTTATGGATAAATCTCGTCAAAAATATTTGCAACAATGGCTTCGCACACAGCAAAAGCCGATTAAAAAATATTTGAATCTCAACATTCTGCTCGCCACTTTCTCCTCAGTGATTTTAGTGGGACAGACTTATCTCTTGGCCTCTTTGCTGCATAAGCTCATTATTCTGGGCGAACCGGTCACCGGCTTGGCGCCTTACTTTATTGGCTTAGTCGTCGGCTTTGCGCTACGTGCGCTGATTTTGTGGATCCGAGAAAAAATCGGCTTCAAGTGCGGTCAATTATTACGGAATATTATTCGTCAGCAAATTTTGGATAAAATCCATCAAGTTGGTCCGGCAACGATTAACAATAAACCTGCCGGCAGCTGGGCAACCATCATGTTGGAGCAGGTAGAGAACTTGCATAATTTCTACGCCCGCTATTTACCGCAACAAGCGCTTTCCGCCATTGTGCCGATGATTATTCTGATTGCCGTGTTCCCGTTAAACTGGGCAGCCGGTTTGATTTTAATGGGCACCGCGCCGCTAATTCCTATCTTCATGATTTTGGTGGGCAAAGCGGCAGCAGACAGCAGCCAAAAGAACATGGATACCCTTGCGCGTTTAAGCGGTCAATTCCTCGATCGTCTGCGCGGTTTGGAAACCTTACGTTTATTCGACCGCACTTCCGAGCAAACCCGCCATATTGAAAACAGCACGGAAGATTTCCGTGAAACTACCATGGATGTGCTGAAAATGGCGTTCCTCTCCTCTGCCGTTCTTGAGTTTTTCACTTCGATTTCTATTGCATTAATGGCGGTGTATTTCGGTTTCAGTTATTTAGGACAAGTAGAATTCGGCAGTTACGGCACGCCGATTACACTCTTTATCGGTTTCTTCTGCCTTATTCTTGCACCGGAGTTTTATCAACCCTTACGCGATCTCGGCACCTATTATCATGACCGAGCAGCCGGTATTGGTGCGGCAGATGCCATCGTGGATTTCTTGGAAGAAGATTATTTAATCGCTCAAGGCAACAGCAAAGCGGCATTTGAAAGCCA
Source organism: Aggregatibacter sp. oral taxon 513 (assembly GCF_018128305.1). Classification (NCBI taxonomy): domain Bacteria; kingdom Pseudomonadati; phylum Pseudomonadota; class Gammaproteobacteria; order Pasteurellales; family Pasteurellaceae; genus Aggregatibacter; species Aggregatibacter sp. oral taxon 513. Next base: position 743,497 of record NZ_CP072381.1, on the reverse strand, counting down.
AAGTGCGGTGGAAATTTTAGGTGAAAATGTGGTGGTTTTGTCGCCACAAGGCAAACCGCTGACAGAAGCGCTGAATTTCCATATTCCGGCGCAGAGCCACATCGCTATCGTAGGACAAAGCGGTGCCGGAAAAACCTCGCTGATCAATGCCATTTTGGGCTTTTTACCTTATGAAGGCAGCCTGAAAATCAACGGGCAAGAATTGCGCAATGTCGATTTAGCCCAATGGCGCAAACACATTGCCTGGGTCGGACAAAACCCGTTGTTGTTGCAAGGCACGATCAAAGAGAATTTATTATTGGGTGATATTCAAGCTTCCGCGCAAGAAATTGATCAGGCTTTGGCATTAGCGCAAGCGAAAGAATTTACCGACCGTCTCGGCTTAGAGGCAGAAATTAAAGAAGGTGGCATTGGCGTGTCCGTAGGGCAAGCACAACGTTTAGCCGTTGCACGTGCGCTACTGCGCAAAGGCAATTTGTTGTTATTAGATGAACCGACTGCCAGCCTTGATGCGCAATCGGAAAATCAGGTATTACAAGCCTTGCAACACATCAGTCGCCAACAAACAACCGTGATGATCACTCACCGCATTGAAGATCTGAAACAATGCAACACCATTTTAGTGATGCGCCACGGACAAATTATTCAGCAGGGGCATTTTGACCAACTGCAACATCAAGGTTTCTTCGCCGAATTATTGGCACAACGACAACAGGATATTAACTAATGCGTGCTTTATTGCCTTTTATTCGTTTATTTAAATTTGCCAAACTGCCATTAATTTTCGGTGGTTTGTTAATGATTCTAGGGCTTGCCTCCAGCATCGGGTTACTTACCCTTTCGGGTTGGTTCTTGGCGGCGACCGCCATTGCCGGCTTGGGTTCGCTCTTTAACTTTTTCTATCCGTCCGCTAGCGTACGCGGTTTAGCCATCGGGCGCACGGTGGCGCGCTATTTTGAAAAAGTCGTCACCCACGATGCCACTTTCCGCGTGTTAGCCAAATTACGCGTGCAAGTGTTTAGCAAAATTATTCCGTTAAGCCCAGGCGTGCTCAATCGCTATCGTAACAGTGATTTATTAAACCGTTTGGTCGCCGATGTGGATACCTTAGACGGACTTTATCTTCGCCTGATTGCACCGTTTATCAGCGCCATTGTGGTGATTACCTTAATTACCCTTGGATTAAGTTTTGTTCATGTGCCGCTCGCACTGTTCCTTGGCCTCACGTTACTGACCTTGTTACTGGTGATCCCAACCATTTTTTACCATCTAGGCAACAAATTCGGCGCAAAATTAACCCAATCCCGCGCGCTTTACCGCACGCAATTTGTGGAATTTATTCAGGCACAAGCAGAATTATTGTTATTTAACGGGGAAGAAAAACTAAAAGGGAAATTGAGCCAAACAGAACAACAATGGCAAGCCTATCAACAACAGGAAGCGAATTTATCGGGATTTTCCACCGCACTTTTGTTGTTCGCCAACGGCTTGGTGTTATGTATTGTGATGTGGTTTGCCGCACAAGTGGATTTGGGCAGCGATGAATACCGTGCCGCGTTGATTGGCTTGTTCGCCTTTGCCGCCCTCGCCTCGTTTGAAATTCTGATGCCTATCGGCGCCGCATTCTTGCACATCGGGCAAATGGTAGCATCAGCTGAACGGGTGACGGATATTATCGAACAGCAACCATTGGTGGATTTTTCCGGCACGCAACTTGTTGAAAGCCAAACTCAAGTGCCGTTATTGCAAATTAATCACGTTCATTTCACTTATCCGCAACGTGATAACCCGGCATTAGTGGACTTAAATCTCTCTATTCAAGCCGGTCAAAAACTTGCCATTTTAGGGAAAACCGGCAGCGGCAAATCGACGCTACTTCAATTATTGGTACGCAATTATGATGCCAACCAAGGAGAAATCTTATTCGCCGGCAATCGCATTCAAGCCTATAGCGAAAGTAGTTTACGCCAACAATTTTGTTTCTTAACGCAACGCGTGCATGTATTTAGCGACACTCTGCGTAACAACTTGCAACTGGCTACCCATGCACCATTAAGCGATGAAAAAATGATTGCCGTGCTACAACAAGTGGGCTTGGAAAAATTGGTGAATCAAGAACAAGGATTGAATTTGTGGCTGGGAGACGGCGGTCGTCCGTTATCGGGCGGTGAACAACGTCGTTTAGGCTTAGCGCGTGTGTTATTAAATGATGCGCCGATCTTGCTGTTAGATGAACCGACAGAAGGCTTGGATCGCGAAACCGAACGCAATATTCTGCAAGCGATTTTGGCACACAGTGTCGACAAGACTTTAATTATGGTGACACACCGTTTAACCGCCATTGAACAATTTGATCAACTTGTGGTGATCGATAACAGTCGATTAATTGAACAAGGTTCGTACAGCGAATTGATCAATAAAGAAAATGGCTTTTTCAAGCAACTGACACAACGTATTTAAAAGGAAGGGCTGGAAAGGTGGAAACCTTTCCGGCTTAGTCTCGGCACACGAAAATTCTGACTCTGGCTGCTTTCTTCCGAACCTGACCTGGTAAACCAGACTTCATTGCGAGGGACCGAAAAGGTTTCCATTGAATTAACCGCACGATTTGATAGCGCGATTAAGGCTTCGCATTATGCAATAAGCCCTATTGAATTGCAAATGTTATCTCCGGATCACATCAGAACAGCCTGAACTTTAAACAAACGAGGAAAACCATGACCGCACTTAACCAACTTATCGAACTGTTAAAACTGGAAAAAATCGACGATTTACTTTTTCGTGGCGCAAGCCAAGATCTTGGGTTTCGCCAAGTGTTCGGTGGTCAAGTCGTGGCGCAGGCGCTTTCTGCTGCGATTCAAGTCGCCCCTCAAGATCGTTTTTTACATTCTTGCCACGCCTATTTTCTCTCGCCGGGCGACAGCCAATATCCGATTATTTATGACGTCGAAATTTTACGCGAGGGCAGAAATTTCACGGCAATGCGGGTAAAAGCTATTCAACATAAATCACCGATTTGTCACATTACCGCCTCTTTTCAAACACTGGAACAAGGCTTTGAGCATCAAAGCGAGATGCCAAAAGTGGAAGCCCCTGATGCCTTAATGTCAGAAAGCTCGGTCATTCAGCAAATGGCACAAACCATTCCGGAAGCCGTGCGCGATAAATTTACGGCAGAACGTCCATTTGATATTCGCACCAAATATTTAAATAATCCGTTCCGTGGACACAAACTGCCACCGCAACAATTCTCTTGGGTGCGTACCAATGGCGAGGCGCCGACAGACTATCGCATTCAACAATGCCTGCTTGCCTACTTCTCTGATTTTCATTGTATTTTGACCGCACTTCATCCCCATGAAAAAGGCTTTTTACAAAAAGGCATGAAAGTCGCCACCATCGACCATTCTATTTGGTTCCATCGCCCGTTTGATATGAACGACTGGTTGCTCTATGCCATCGAAAGTAACAATGCCTACGCTGCCCGCGGCCTTGCTCGCGGTCAATTCTTCGCAGCAGATGGCAGATTAATTGCCACCACACAACAAGAAGGGTTAATTCGTTACGTTCCGGAAGAACAATAAAAAACGAGGGAAAAAATGACCGCACTTTATGCCGCTCAAGATTTTTGGCATGCCGTTACCACGGCACTGCAAACCACGGATCTGTTAGAAAAATGCCGCTTAGTGAATCATCTTTATGATGAGCTATTACCGCAGATTAAATTGGCGGAATTATCCGATTTTCCGGAAGTGACACCTGAAATGGATCTTGCCGGTATTCCGGAGAAACCGCTGCTCGTTGCACCGAAAGATGTGCCGAAACGTTCTTTCGCCACAGAGGAAGGTTATGCAGCCACCTTGCACGCTATTGCCCATATTGAATTTAATGCCATTAATTTAGGCTTAGATGCTGCTTGGCGGTTTGGCCGAAATGCACAACAAGAATTAGGCGAGGGTATGGCATTTGTAAAGGATTGGCTGCGTGTCGCACGTGAAGAAAGTACACACTTTTCCTTAGTCAACGCACATTTGCAGACCCTTGGATATCAATATGGCGATTTTGAAGCCCATGCCGGTTTATGGGAAATGGCACAGGCAACCGCGCATGATATTTGGGAGCGAATGGCATTAGTGCCGCGTGTACTGGAAGCGCGAGGGCTGGATGCCACACCTGTGTTACAAGAAAAAATTGCACAACGCAAAGATATGGCTGCCGTCAAGATTTTAGATGTGATTTTAACGGATGAGATCGGGCATGTTTATATCGGCAATCATTGGTATCATGCGCTTTCCGCCAAACGCGGATTGGATGCCATGAAATGCTTTACCGAATTGCTGCATAAATATCGAATTGTAATTTTTAAAGGGGTAATCAATACAGATGCCCGTTTACAGGCCGGGTTCACGCAACATGAATTAGATTGGATTTATGAAGTGGAACAGACATTAAAGTCGTATGTTAAACATTAAAAAATGCCCGATAAGAAATATTATCGGGCATTTTTTTAGAATCGAACGCCTGTGCCAACACCAACGCCTACGCCGACACCATTAGAACCGCCACCAACACCGACACCGACGGAACAGGCACTAAGACTCAAAACGAGAAATAATGTCATGATCAATTTTTTCATTTAGTCCTCTTTTTTCACTTGTTCAACATTCTCATATAGCCGATAAACCCCGATAAGATCGCGCTTGGCGATAGATTTAAAGGGCAACAATAAATAATAAATGAAACGATAATGTTCTACAGATGCCAACATATCCAGCCACTCCTGTGGCTCGCAACATTCACGGTATTTTCGCATAACATCGCAAATGATCTCATCGGATAATTCATCTTCACGACATAAATTATAGATAAACAGCAACAAATCACGCGCTTTTTGCTTACTTAAAGTTCGCTTGGTCGCATTCACTTCAAAATCAATAAACAACACTTGACCATCACGCCATAGAATATCGCGAATTGCCGGACGTCCGTGCACCAACCCTTGTTGATGTAAAGTCGCCAATGCCACCGCCGCATCCAATAAAATAGCGCGTTTTTGTTGTTCGGAAAGATGAAGCCCCATCCAATGGGCCACACTGTTCCCGCCGTCTTCCAACACCAAAAAATCCTCACCAAACATTTCAAGGCGCGGCACCGGCGCATCATGTTCCGCAAGATATTGCAAACTTTGAATTTCGTTTTTAAACGCTTGTTTCGGTTTCGGCTTCAAAAAATGCCACACACCGTGTAATTGTTCCGGTTGTTTTAACCAAAACTCTTTATCGTTATAAGTAAAATGATATACGCGCTCACCTTTATGCTCAGCAAGGATTTGCTGAACATATTCCTCAAAGGATAATGCGGATAATTGCGACATATTTTCGTTCCCCACAAACATAAAGTGCGGTCAAAATTAACCGCACTTTTAAGCCAATAGCCCGTGCTATTTTTTAATTAAACTTAATTTAGCCACACGATCACCGGCTAATTGACAATCCATTTTATAAAATTGGTTGCCGTTTAAACGAACATCCGCGGTAAGACGCGAATCACTGTTAGCATGATTCGCTGAACTGCGGAATACCCGTGAGGTTTGTGCAACCTGCTGAATTTTTGCAATGCAAAGGTAATTCAATTTAGCATCATTACCGGTTTTTATGTTGGACGCCCCTTTATCTGCGCTGTTGGTTCCCAACATTTTGTACAATTTAGCCCCTTCGGCGACGAACGCTTTATGCGATTCATTGGCATCATTTACGCTGTAAACTTTACCGTTTTCTTGCACAGCAGACACTTTCCCGGCTTTATAGAAAAATAATTTATTCTCGCCTTCGTGCGTAACTTTAATCAATTCCGGTTGTCCATTAAGATACGCAACATAATGGGTATTGTTATGCGTATATTCAAAGCGCGGCAATGTTTCCGCTTTTTGCACAAAAGCATTAACATCAAATTTTGCTGTGGATGTTGAGCCGGCCTCAATAACCGCCCCCGGTTTGTGAGTGTTGCTCGACGGAAATAAAGATCCGCACGCAGAGAGCAATAGAATTGAAGAACATAGTGTCGCTTTGATGATATATTGACGCATAAAAACTCCTGAAACCAATAAAAGTGCGGTCTAGTTTAACCGTTTTTTGATTTTTTTTAAACCTTACGCATTGGAGAACATCTATGTTTACATGGTTAAAACAAAAAGGCATGACTTTCATTTGTGCCTGTTTACTGACATTCACATGCTCAACTTCCGCTTTTGCCCTGGCTATCGGCGAAAGTGAAATTAACCAATTACTCAAACAACACAATCATTATAAAAACAGTTATGGCATTTCGGGACTCGCCGGCGTGGACTACAACCTGCATGATTTCAGCGCCAAAATTGGGCAAACGGGAGAAAAACGATTGGAATTAAACGGCATTATCGATGGCTTATTTCAACTCCCTACCGATAAATTTTCTGCCAAATTGAATCTCACCTTCGACACCGTGCCATATTATGATGCACAAAAAGGCGCCGTCTATTTGAAAGATATTCGTGTGCTTCGTTGGTCCGGCTCGCCACAACAGTATATGGGGCAAGTGCAAAATCTTATTCCCCTACTTGCCAGTAATATTTCCGCTTACTTGAGCAGTACACCGATTTATACGCTGGATGAAAAGAATCCTCGGGATAAAATGATCAAGCAAATCGCCAAAGCCATTCGTGTAGAACAAGGCAGACTGGAAGTGGAAACCATTGATAATTTGTTAAAACCGTAATCTTGAAGAAAAAAGAAAGGCTGAAATAAATTCAGCCTTTTTATTTTTAATCATCATTCGCGGGATAAAAACAATGCTGCCGCCCCACGCACGCCGCCGGAATCACCGTATTTAGCTTTTTTAATCACCGGTACTTTAGCGCTACGCATTAAATGTGGCGGTAGCGCTTTTGGTAACGCTTCGTATAAATAATCGAAATTGGATAATCCCCGCCCAGCACGACAAGATGCGGATCGAAAGCCGTAATAATGTTGCCGATAGAAATCGCAGCAAGCTCCACAAAAACGCCGACAAAATCCACCGCACTTTTATCGCCCGCATAGAAACGTTGAATGATGTCTTTCGCCGGTAACGCTTCACCTTTCAAATCACGGTATAGCATTTCAAAACCACGACCGGATAAATAGGTATCCAGACACGCTTTGTTGCCGCAACCGCAATCATAAATCGGCGCCTTATCCCAGCCGAGTAATTTCAACGCGTGGTAGTTCAGTTGCAAATGCCCCAGTTCCCCCGCCATGCCTGTTTGTCCTGAATGAATTTTGCCATTCAATACAAATCCACCACCAAAACCGGTGCCTAAAATCAAGCCTAACACCGAAGGATATTGTGCATTTTCAGCATCCCAAGCTTCCGATAACGCAAAACAGTTTGCATCATTCTCGGCGCGAACTTCACGGTCTAACAGCGCAGATAAATCACGCAAAATGGGTTTATTGTCTGCCACGCGAATATTAGTAATTTCAGCAATGCCGGTACTTTGGTTCACAAACCCCGGAATCCCCAACCCCACAGCCCCTTTACAACCAAATTTTTCATCGGCTTTCTTCACTAAATTGACAATGGCATTCAACCAATCTTCATAGCTGTTTTTCGGTGTTTCCACCCGCTCGCTATATTGCTTCTCCAACTGAGAATTAAACACCGCCAATTCAATTTTAGTGCCCCCAATATCAAGCCCGTATAACATACGCTTCTCCTTTTACACGACTTAACAAATACCTGAAAAACCTACCGCACTTTTAGCCACTTATTCCGTTTTTTGGAAATACTGTTTTTTCGCTAAAAATGCAAAAATCACCCAATGCACCAACCACGCAATTAACACGGAAATCAATAAATCAATCGGATAATGCATGCCGAAACGCAAGCGACTGACTAACATCAACACCGCCCAACAGCTCATAAATGCGATTAATAATTTTGCGCGCCCTTTTCGGTTACCGATTAATTGCACGAAACCCACCGTTAACATAAGCCAGCTGGCGGCAAAAATCGTATGTCCGGATGGAAAAGAATAGCCCACTTCGCTCGCGTAATGACCTTTGATCCAGTCCGGTACAGCGTCTTTCATTTGATAGAATTGCTCAACAAATTGCGCCCGTGCTTTACGATCTTGCGCATAAAAAGCCTCGGTGCTTATGCCGGTCTGCTCGGCGACATACGTCACGAAAGGTCGTGGTTCGGTAAATGCATTTTTCAATCCGGATTTCAGCCCTTGCGTCACAACCATTGAAAAAGCCATTACAGCAACAGCTAAAATCCATTGTTTTCGCTGAGGAAATAATGGTAAAAAAAGCAACGCAAAAACGCCGCAAGTGATAATGGCGTAAGGCACACTCCCACTTTCTGTCAACCAATATAAAGGATGCTCGTAGTCTTCAAAAATGAGACTGCCACTCCACTGCCAAGAGAACAACCAGACAAAAAGAGGGACAAGACAAAGCAATAGTGTATATAATGACAAACTTTTTAACATATTCATAACCATAGATAAAATTGAGCCGTCATTTTATCACCAGAACCCGGCAAAAGAAAAAGAATAAGGACAAAATAAGGACACGTTATGGCAAAAATTGAACTCGTTGCCCAAGCCAATTTACCTACAGAATTCGGGCTATTTAAAATTGTAGGATTTGAATTTCCCGACACGAAAAAAGAACATGTTGCTTTAGTCTTGGGCGATATCAGCCATTCAGAAGAACCCGTTTTAGCACGCATCCATTCCGAATGTCTCACCGGCGATGCCTTGCATAGTTTAAAATGTGACTGCGGTTTCCAGCTTGCCGCGGCATTACGCCAAATTCAACAAGAAGGTCGCGGCGTATTGATTTATCACCGTGAAGAAGGTCGCGGCATTGGCTTAATTAATAAAATTCGCGCTTATTCCTTACAAGATAAAGGCATGGATACCATCGAGGCAAATTTGGCTTTAGGGTTTGCTGCGGATGAACGTAATTTTAGCGTATGCGCAGACATTTTCGATTTATTGGGTGTCAAACAAATTCGCTTACTCACCAATAACCCGGAAAAAATCGAAACAATGAAACAATCCGGCATCAATGTGGTAGAACGAGTGCCGTTGAATGTTGGGGAAAATCGCTATAACACCGCTTATTTGGATACCAAAGCTAAAAAAATGGGCCATTTTATCGTGCATAACGGCGAACAACATTTAATGGAATGCCCGTATTGCCAAGAAGAAGTGCCGAAAAAATAACAGACTCACATTAAATAAAAAAGCACAAACGTTCATTGCGTTTGTGCTTTTTGTTTTTCTAAGGCAGCTATCTCAAATATCTATCCAAGCATACTTTTAACACTTAAATAAACGTTCCTATTTTCAACCGCACTTTACTCAATCCGTCTAAACAAATCCTTGCTGTAAATAGCCTCTGTTGGATTGGCTGAGTCGTAACCGTTTAAGGTTGGATGAAGATAAACAGGAAGCCGAGACTGATATAGTGGCAACACCACATTTTCTTCCTGCAAAATTTGCTCAATTCGGCTATAAAGTGCGGTGCGTTCCGCCGATGGAATCACCTTCAAGCTTTGCTCAAACAAACGATCCACTTCTTCGTTACGATAACCGCTTTTATTATCTGGACTATGACTATAAAACAAACTTAAAAATGCGGAGGGTTCGTTATAATCAGCACACCAACCGGAACGGGCAATATGGAAATTGCCTTTGGCAATATTTTCTAATAACTGTGATTTCGGCATGCCTTCGCCAATAATTCGGATCATATCTGACTGTGACCACATACGAATCACCCCTTGCACTAACTGATTCTGCAATTCAGATTGTTCGTAACTCAAGGTCAGTTTTAACGGCGCTTTTTCGCTAATTTGACCTTGGCTCAATAATTGTTCTACCGGTGTTTGTTCCCAGTGACTTTCCGCCGTTTGCATAGACTGCGGTAAAAAATTATCCGTTAAATAGAACCGACTTGGGTTTTCAGGCAATAAGCGACGAGGAGATGTCAGCATCGCCAAGGCTTTACGCACGGAACTTTGTGCCAATTGTGGCATGTTGAAATTAAACGCATAGAAATAAGTACAGAGTTGCGGGAAATATTGTGTCCGTTCAACGTATTGTTGCGGTTGCCACACAATATCTAATGCGCCCACTTCCTGTTGTGAGGTGATTTTTTGATAATCCACGTTTTTGAAGGAAACTTTTTCTTTCGCCCAATAGTGTGGATTCTGTTCTAGATGAATAAGCTCACCTTGCTGACCGCTGACTTGATACGCCCCATTGGTCACGATGCCTTCATGAGGTTGCAAATATTGCGGCAACAAGCTGCTATGAGCCAGCATGTGTGGCAAATATGGCGTTGGTTTATCTAAGGTTAAGCGTAAAGTGCGGTCGTTTTCCGCCACGACTCCCAGCGCCTCCGGTGGCAGTTCTTGCTTCAATACTTTCTCTGCATTGAGCAGATTCATGTACGCCAGATAATCTTTTAACGGGCTATTAGATTTCGCCAATGCCTGCCAGCTTGCCACGAATTGCTGAGCCGTCACGGACTCACCATTGGACCATTTAGCGGTTTCGCGTAACGTAAATTGCCACGTTTTATTGTCTTGAGTTTGCCAATTTTCCGCCATCGCCGGCACGATATTGCCTTTGGCATCGTAAATCACCAATCCTTCAAAAAGATCACGCAGAAAAGCAACTTGATCAATGTTAGACGCTTGTTGTGGATTGAGAAATAAATCGGAATAAACACCGCGAACTAATCGTTGGCGACGGGATTGAGAGAATTCCGGTGTTGCAGATGCATCAACTGTTAGAGAGGTTTCGGCGGGCTTTTGAGCGTTTTTATCACATCCGTTGAGAAAAAAAACACCTAAAAAAAGCACCGCACTTTTAAATTGAAAAAGACGAAAAGCAGAAAGTGGAAAGTGAGCAACACGCATAGGAATCAATTTATGAAAAAGTGAGTGCATTATACACCTATTCTTCTTCCAGCGTTTTAATCCAGAAAAAGAAAAACCAATATTTAATCAATAACACGGTAATAATAACACTTTTGCCAATCCAACTCGGAGTGAAATAAAACCCGGCTAGCAACATTGATGTAGAAAGCATCAAAATAGAAATTTTGGTCTTCATAGTCAGCGCTCGCTGTTCATGAAAATCTTTCAAATGCTTTTGATAGATCTTAGATCCGACAAACCACCGATGTACTCGCTCGGAACCTTTGGCAAAAAAGAAGACGGTTAATAATAAAAACGGCGTAGTCGGCAAATATGGCACAATAATACCAATAATACCGACGGCTAAAAAGAAAAAACCCAATCCGGTATAAAAATACTTCATGTGAAATCCTCAAAATAAAAATTATTCGCAATTATCCCTGAATGGCTAGATTTTTCAACCTTGAAATCATAAAATCGAGCCCAATTTTACTCACTACGTTTATTTATATTATTAAGGATAGCTTCATGACAAACCCATTACTGACGCCAACCGCACTTCCTGCATTTTCTAAAATTGAACCGCAATACATTGAATCCGCCATCAAACAACTTATTCAAGAAAACCGCGAAACCGTAGAACGCGTGGTAAATCAACCGCACTTTACTTGGGAAAATTTCATTCTACCGTTAACCGAAGCCGGTGATCGTTTAAGCAAAGTATGGTCGCCAATCTCTCATTTAAACTCAGTGAAAAATAGCCCGGAATTACGTGAAGCCTATCAAGCCTGTTTGCCATTATTAGCCGAATACAGCACTTGGGTCGGTCAACATCAGGGGTTATATGAAGCCTATTTACAATTAAAAAATAGCCCTGAATTTGCCGGCTATACTCAAGCGCAAAAGAAAGCCATTGAAAACAGCTTGCGCGATTTCAAATTATCGGGCATTTCCTTGCCGGCAGAAAAACAAAAACGCTATGGCGAGATTGCTGCCCGCTTGTCCGAACTGAATTCACAATTTAGCAATAACGTATTAGACGCCACCATGGGCTGGGAAAAGATCGTTGAAGATATCAACCTGCTCAAAGGCTTACCGGAATCCGCACTGGAAGCGGCCAAACAATCCGCGGAAAGCAAAGGTGTCACAGGTTATCGCTTCACCTTGGAATACCCAAGCTATATTCCCGTAATGACGTATTGTGAAAACCGTGAATTACGCGAGGAAATGTATCGCGCCTTTGCCACCCGCGCGTCCGATCAAGGGCCAAATGCCGGTAAATGGGATAACTCGGCGATTATGCAAGAGATCCTCACTCTACGCGTGGAATTAGCCAAATTATTGGATTTCAACACCTACACCGAATTATCCCTTGCCACCAAAATGGCGGAAAATCCGCAACAAGTGTTGGATTTCTTAGAAAATCTCGCCACACGTTCTAAAGCCCAAGGCGAACGTGAATTGCAAGAATTAAAAGACTTCTGCAAAACACATTATAATTTGACCGCACTTGAGCTTTGGGATCTGTCTTTTTACAGCGAAAAACAAAAGCAACATTTATATGCCATCAACGATGAAGAATTGCGTCCGTACTTCCCGGAAGATCGCGTATTGAGCGGTTTATTTGAATTGATTAAACGCATTTTTAATATTCGCGCGGTGGAACGCCATGGCGTCGAAACCTGGCATAAAGATGTGCGTTTCTTCGATTTACTTGATGAAAAAGATGACGTACGCGGTAGCTTCTATTTAGACTTATACGCTCGTGAACATAAACGCGGTGGCGCTTGGATGGACGATTGTATCGGTCGTCGTAAAACGATTGACGGCAGCCTACAAAAACCGGTGGCGTACTTAACCTGTAACTTCAATCGCCCACTTGGCGACCAACCGGCCTTATTCACGCATGATGAAGTCACGACGCTATTCCATGAATTCGGTCATGGATTGCATCATATGTTGACACAAATTGATGTGGCCGATGTGGCCGGTATTAATGGTGTGCCTTGGGATGCCGTGGAATTGCCAAGCCAATTTATGGAAAACTGGTGCTGGGAGGAAGAGGCGCTACAGTTCATTTCCGGTCATTATCAAACCGGCGAACCGCTACCAAAAGAGAAACTCAGCCAATTACTTAAAGCCAAAAATTTCCAAGCTGCGATGTTTGTTTTGCGTCAGTTAGAATTTGCGCTGTTTGATTTCCGCTTGCACCACACATTTGATCCGAACAAGCAAAATCAAGTGTTAGCGATGTTACACGAAGTGAAAAGCCAAGTTGCCGTCATCCCTGGCGCAGAATGGGGAAGAATGCCACATAGCTTCAGTCATATTTTTGCCGGTGGCTATGCGGCAGGCTATTACAGCTATTTATGGGCGGAGGTTTTATCGGCAGATGCCTACTCGCGTTTTGAAGAAGAAGGGATTTTCAATGCCCAAACCGGCCAATCCTTCTTGGATGAAATTCTCACCAAAGGCGGCTCTGAAGAACCGATGACCTTGTTCAAAAACTTCCGTGGCCGCGAACCACAGTTAGATGCGTTGCTGCGTCACAAAGGTATTGCAAACTAAAAATGCTGAAAAAAATGACCGCACTTTTGCGGCAATCAAAGTGCGGTCATTATTCAATGTGTTTTTGAACTTATAAAAAAGGCTTACTCATAACAAGTAAGCCTTTCGCTTCTTTAAAATCTATTTATTTTTTCAACACCAACACAACGGAATCTCCGGCAACCACTTCACCGGATTTTTTCTCCATATTGGTGATTTCATCCATGTTGGAAATCACCACTGGGGTTAACACAGATTTCGCTTTGGCTTCCAATAAGGCTAAATCCAATTCGATAATGGTGTCACCACGTTTAACGCTTTGACCTTCTTGCGCCACGCGAGTAAAACCTTCACCTTTTAATTCAACGGTATCAATACCAAAGTGAACGAATAACTCAACGCCTTCTTTGGATTCCATAGAAAACGCGTGATTGGTTTCAAAGATTTTACCGACAACGCCATCTACCGGTGCAACCAGTTTGTTACCGGTTGGACGAATTGCAATACCGTCGCCAACAATTTTTTCGGAGAAAACAACATCCGGAACATCTTCAATATTCACGATTTCACCAGAAAGCGGTGCATAGATTTCTACATCAACCGCTTTCTTATCTTTTGAGCCAAATAGTTTGTCAAATAAACCCATTTTTTATCATCTCCTGAAGTTTAAAATCTGGTCTTATTCTAGCTTAAAAAGCGAAAATTGTATCTAATTTAATGCTTTTTCTGCTAAAAAATCAGCAACTAAGCGCTCAATTTCGGCAGCCGTTGGTTGCTGTAACGCTTTTTCAGCCAAGAGTTTTGCATCTTGATAATTGACGTTACGAATTAATTTCTTAATGCGTGGCACAGAAATTGCACTCATACTAAACTCATCCAAGCCCATACCTAATAGTAAAATAGTGGCATTTTCATCACCGGCTAATTCACCACACATGCCGGTCCATTTTCCTTCCGCATGAGATGCATCAATAACCTGTTTAATTAAACTCAGCACAGACGGACTCATTGGGTTATACAAATGAGAAATGAGTTCATTGCCACGATCCACGGCCAACGTATATTGGGTTAAATCGTTCGTACCAATACTGAAGAAATCGACCTCTTTTGCTAAGAATTTGGCATTCACCGCAGCGGATGGCGTTTCCACCATCACACCGATTTGAATATTTTCATCAAAATCTTTGCCTTCATTGCGTAATTCAACTTTTAATTCTTCAATCACAGATTTAAGCTCTCGAATTTCTTCCACAGAAATGATCATCGGAAACATAACGGCTAATCGACCGTAAGCAGATGCGCGTAACACTGCTCTTAATTGCGCATTTAAAATTTCACGACGATCCAACGCAATACGAATAGCACGCCAACCGAGGAATGGGTTCATTTCTTTCGGCAAATTCAAATACGGCAATTCTTTATCGCCACCGATATCCATGGTACGCAATATCACCAAGTTACCATTCATGGCTTCCACTACTTCTTTATAAGCAATAAATTGCTCTTCTTCGGTTGGTAGCTGATCGCGATCCATAAACAACAGTACGATATAAACCCACACCTTCTGCACCATTACGCTCTGCCCCTTCAACATCGCGAATGGTCCCAATATTGGCCACCACATCCACACGGTGTCCATCTAACGTCAATGCCGGTAAATCTTTTAATTTTGCCAATTCGGCTTTTTCTTCCGCTAACTTCGCTTGCAATGTTTTTAGACGTTGGATTTCGTCTTGGGAAGGGTTAACGTAAACCGCATTATTTAAGGCATCAAGAATTAAGAAATCACCGGTGTTCACCAACTCGGTAACATTGTTCGTCCCCACAATTGCCGGTAATTCAAGAGAACGTGCCATAATGGACGTATGTGATGTGCGACCGCCGATATCCGTCACAAAACCTAACACTTTATCTAAATTTAACTGTGCCGTTTCAGAGGGCGTTAAATCATAGGCAACTAAAATCGCTTCTTCATTAATTTCGCCTAAATCAACAATGTGCATCCCTAAAATATTTTTAATCAATCGATTGCCAATGTCGCGAATATCACCGGCACGTTCTTTTAAGTATTCGTCATCAATTTCAGACAACATGGCGACTTGCTGATCAATAATTACATTGGCAGCTACGGCAGCATTCACCTTATTTGAACGAAGATAATCAAGAATTTCTTCCTCTAACTCCTCATCTTCCAGAATCATCAAATGGCCTTCGAAAATCGCCGCTTTTTCTTCCCCTAAAGAAGCATAAGCACGATCTTTTATTGAATTTAATTGTTCAACTGCCGCACTGCGCCCTTCATAAAAACGCGCGATTTCGGCATCAATTTGGCTCTCTTTAATTTTTTGCGTATCCAGAACAATTTTTTCTTCTTTAAGGACAAGCGCTTTACCAAAAACAATGCCTGGAGAGGCTGGAATTCCTGAAATCATAATGACCTTCTCTATTATCTAAATTCATTGATGTAAATTGAACAAAAATCAATCACCGAACAAATAAAACAAAGCCATAACTCACGGCTCTCCATGCTTTTATTAAAAACATAAGAACGCAAATTATGGCGAAAGAATTATTCTAACGTAGGAATTAATGCAACAAGATGTTCAACCGCTTTTTCTGCATCTTCACCTTCAGCAGAAATCGTAATCACCGTCCCTTGAGTTAATGCTAATGTTTGTAATTTAAATAAACTTTTTGCACTCGCACTTTTTCCTGCAGAAGTAACTGTAATATCTGCGGCAAATGCTTTGGCTTCTTTTACAAATTGTGCCGCTGGACGAGTATGCAAGCCGTTAGGTGCTGTGATTTCAACATCTTTTGATGTACATATAATTTTCCTCTGGAAAAAGTGGATGGGATTCGTCAAATATTTATTTAAATAATTAAAATAAATATGATGCAGTATCAGACGAACACAATGAATGCGCAAGACGATTTGGCTTAAAATTTGAATTAGATCACAAAAAAAAAGAAAAATCGGTCATTTCATTAACTAAAAGTTAACATGTCATACCTAAAAAATGGTAAACCACTTTTATTCAGCAGAAAAATGGCGCTGCGATTTCATTTCTTTTTTACTGGTTAACAAACGATGGTAGTTTTCATAGCGAACAGCACTGATTTTGCCTTCTTCTACCGCCTGACGTAAGGCACATCCGGGATCATTTAAATGCTTACAATCACGGAACTTACAAGTACCCAGCACAGTTTGAAATTCACGATATCCTTTTGTAATCTGTTCATCTTCCAAATGCCACAAACCAAATTCACGGATGCCCGGCGAATCAATTAAACTGCCACCTTGCGGTAAATGATATAAACGAGAGGAAGTAGTGGTGTGTTGTCCAAGACCCGAGGTTGAACTAATTTCTCCGACCAACGCGTCCACCTCCGGCAAGACAGCATTAATCAAACTGGATTTTCCTACACCGGATTGCCCTACAAAAATAGACACGCCATCCGATAAAAGTGCGGTCAGTTTTTCCAGATTTTTTTTATTTTGCGCTGAAACCATCAGCGTTTGATAGCCAATATTGCGATAAATTTCCAACTGCGAATCCACGTCTTGCCATTGTTGTTCCGTCAACATATCGGCTTTATTCAACACAATAATGGGTTCAATGTTGGCTTCTTCGCACACCACCAAATAACGATCAATAATATTCAGCGACAAACTCGGCAGTACGGAAGAAATGATGATAATACGATCAATATTGGCAGCGATGACTTTAATGCCGTCATAGTAATCCGGACGGGAAATTTCATTTTTACGCGGATGAACCCCTTCAATCACGCCACTTACACCTTGCAACTGCTCATTACCTTGTCGCCAGATCACACGATCGCCCACGACAACACTCACCAATGTGCGACGCAAGTTACAACGAAAAATCTCGCCTTGCGCATTTTCCACATCCGCATGACGGGCATAGCGCGTGACGACCAAACCATCTTGCGAATCGCCCAGCATATCATCCTGCCAATCAATGTCTTTCTTCTGATGGCGATGTAATACCTTATTATTATTGGATTGAATTCGGCGTTTTTGATTTTGCGTTAATTTTGGTTTACTCATACAAAGTGCGGTCGTTTTTTATAGCGTTTTTCGCTAGAATAAGGAAAATTTTCGCATAGGATACCTTATATAATGACATTAGATAAACAAAATCTGATCTGGATTGATCTTGAAATGACAGGCTTAGATCCGGAAAAAGAACGCATTATTGAAATTGCAACCATTGTGACCGATAAAAATTTAAATATTCTTGCCGAAGGCCCTGTTCTAGCCGTCCATCAATCTGACGAATTACTCAATAAAATGAGCGACTGGTGCATGAAAACCCACACGGCAAACGGGCTGGTTGAACGCGTTAAAAACAGCAAATTAACCGAACGTGCGGCAGAATTACAAACCTTGGATTTTCTCAAAAAATACGTTCCCAAAGGGGTATCACCGATTTGTGGTAACAGTGTGGCACAAGACAAACGCTTTCTCTTTAAATATATGCCGGAACTTGCAGACTACTTTCACTATCGCCACCTTGATGTCAGTACATTAAAAGAATTAGCCGCCCGCTGGAAACCGGAAATTCTGGACGGCTTTAGTAAACAAAACACCCATTTGGCATTAGACGATATTCGCGAATCCATCAAAGAACTCGCTTACTATCGCGAACATTTTTTAAAGATAGACTAAATCGACGAATATATAAACAAGCGCATCATTTTCATGATTTTATACTTGCACTGTCTAAAAATATTCGTATAATGCCGTCTCATTCATTTGATGTGAATGCGGGAATAGCTCAGTTGGTAGAGCACGACCTTGCCAAGGTCGGGGTCGCGAGTTCGAGCCTCGTTTCCCGCTCCATTCTCAACATCAAATCTCTGCGGGAATAGCTCAGTTGGTAGAGCACGACCTTGCCAAGGTCGGGGTCGCGAGTTCGAGCCTCGTTTCCCGCTCCAAATTGACAATCCCTCGCATTTGCGGGGGATTTTTTTTATGCTTAACAAGTAACTTTCACGATGACATTTGTGCCATGACTCTTGGCAACCTTACGTAATCATAAAACTACATAATTCCCTCAAAGTGCGGTACAATCCAGCCTTATTTTTCAACCGATGAAGAAGATGACTGAAACATTAATTCAATATATTTCTGATGAAAATGCCATGTGTAATTTTGGCAAAAAACTCATTAATGCCATTTGCCAAGTACCCAATCATAAAAGCATTA
This sequence comes from Aggregatibacter sp. oral taxon 513, assembly GCF_018128305.1. NCBI lineage: Bacteria > Pseudomonadati > Pseudomonadota > Gammaproteobacteria > Pasteurellales > Pasteurellaceae > Aggregatibacter > Aggregatibacter sp. oral taxon 513. The sequence goes on along the minus strand of NZ_CP072381.1, from coordinate 724,758 downwards.
CACTCTATCTGAACGGAGAACTCGGTGCGGGAAAAACCACATTAAGCCGTGGCATGATTCAGGCGTTGGGTTATCAAGGCAATGTAAAAAGCCCTACTTATACGCTCGTGGAAGAATATAAAATTTCGGGAAAGAATATTTATCATTTTGACTTATATCGCCTGTCTGATCCGGAAGAACTTGAATTTATGGGCATTCGCGATTACTTCGCAGAAAACACGATTTGTTTAATTGAGTGGGCGGAAAAAGGTGCCGGTTTGCTCTCTGCACCGGATTTACTCGTCAATATTCATTACGCTGAACATGCCCGCAATATTGAATTAATTGCTAAATCTGAAACCGGTCGACACATTATTGAAAAACTGAATTAACCCTTTATCACAATGAAACCCAAAACGATGTTTAGATTTCTTTTGATTAACAGCCTTTTCTTTTTTGCGCTCTCCGCGTTTGCAAATAATACTTGGACGATAGCGATCGACCCGGGCCATGGTGGGAAAGACCCTGGCGCAATCGGACTCAATCTCAAAATTTATGAAAAAAATGTCACACTTTCCATCGCCAAAGAATTAAAAGCGTTACTGGATAAAGATCCTCACTTCCGTGCAGTACTCACCCGTAACGGCGATTATTTTATTTCCGTGCCGCAGCGTTCCGAAATTGCCCGCAAATACAAGGCCAATTATTTAGTTTCCATCCATGCCGATTCCTCCGAAACCCCGAATTTACGCGGCGCTTCAGTGTGGGTTCTTTCCAATCGCCGTGCCAATGATGAAATGGGGCAATGGCTGGAAGATCATGAAAAACGTTCAGAATTACTCGGCGGCGCCGGTAACGTGCTTGCTTCACACAATGAAAAATATTTAGATCAAACCGTATTGGATTTGCAATTTGGTCATAGCCAACGCGTCGGATATGAATTAGGCAACATCGTTTTACGCCACTTTTCCCAAATTGCCTCTTTAAGCCGTCCAACGCCGCGCCATGCCAGCCTTGGCGTATTGCGCTCACCGGATATTCCCTCCATTTTGGTTGAAACCGGCTTTCTATCTAATCAAGAAGAAGAGCTTAAATTAAGTACGCCGGCATACCGTAAAAAAATCGCCCAAGTTATTTACAACGGCTTAGTGGAGTACCACCGTAAAAACTATAAAGACGAACCTGAAATTGCCACGGTAAAAACGCCTGAAAAATCTACCGCACTTGAGACAAACGATAGCGCTTTACGCCACACCGTAAAATCTGGTGAAAGTCTAACAAAACTTGCGGCCAAATACGGCGTAAAAGCAGCGGACATTCTTACGTTGAATAAATTAAAACGCAAAGAATTGCGAATCGGCGAAACCATTAAAATTCCAAGTAACGGCAAAAATAACGTCAAGGAAAGCGTTGAAGAAAAAGAGAGTCAAACACAAGTTTCTCAGGAAAACCCCCAAGAGATTAAATCTGTCGACATTAAAGATAGTGGTATTCGTCATACCGTAAAACGAGGCGAATCCTTAGGTAAATTAGCCTTAAAATATAAAGTTTCCTCTGCTGACATCCTTACGTTCAATAAACTCAAGCGAAAAGAACTCTTGGTGGGTGAAACCCTGAAAATTCCGGGAGACGCCAAAATAGAAGAAGTAAAAACAGAAAAAACACCAAAAACAAACGCTCCAAACGCTAAGGAAACCAAATCGACAGAAACTAAGGCTGCGGATAAAAGTAAAAAACAAGAGAAATCCAATAACAGCCCTACTAAGCCGAAAGAGCAAAGTAAAAATAAGGTGGAAGTCAAAGAAGCAATACCGAAATTCCATACGGTGCAAAAAAATGAAACGCTTTACTCCATCGCGCGAGAATATAAAGTTTCACCGAATAACCTGTTGAAATTAAACCCAAAATTAAAAGATGGCAAAGTGTTAAGCGGACAAAAAATCCAACTGCTTGACGATAATCCAGGGAAAAAATAATGACCATACGTATTTTATCGCCACAATTAGCCAACCAAATTGCTGCCGGAGAAGTGGTGGAACGCCCTGCTTCGGTGGTAAAAGAATTAGTGGAAAACAGCCTGGATGCCGGTGCCGATAAAATTCAAATTGATATTGAAAACGGCGGCGCCAGTCTTATTCGGATTCGCGACAACGGCATTGGTATTGCCAAGGAAGAATTGGCTTTAGCACTTGCCCGTCACGCCACCAGTAAAATCGCTGATCTTGCCGATTTGGAAGCCATTTTAAGTTTGGGATTCCGTGGCGAAGCCCTTGCCAGCATCAGTTCTGTTTCCCGTTTGACTCTAACCTCTCGTACCGCAGAACAAAATGAAGCTTGGCAGGTATATGCCCAAGGCCGCGACATGGAAACGACTATTCAACCCGCATCCCATCCAGTGGGAACGACAGTTGAAGTGGCAAATTTATTTTTTAACACGCCCGCCCGTCGCAAATTTTTACGTTCCGAGAAAACCGAATTTTCTCATATTGATGAAGTCATTCGTCGTATTGCCTTGGCCAAATTTAATATCAGTTTTACCCTCACGCATAATGGCAAAGTATTACGCCAATACAAAAGTGCGGTCACGAATGAACAAAAATTAAAACGTGTTGCAGCGATTTGTGGCGATGATTTTATTCAGAATGCATTGCAAATTGATTGGAAACACGATGATCTGCATTTATCCGGCTGGGTAGCTACGCCATACTTTCACCGCCCGCAAAATGATTTAAATTATTGTTATGTGAATGGGCGGGTGGTGCGCGATAAAATCATTACTCACGCTATCCGTCAGGCCTATGCAGACTATTTAACCAACGATCAGTACCCTGCTTTTGTGCTGTTTATTGATCTTAATCCAAATGATGTTGATGTGAACGTACATCCTACCAAACATGAAGTGCGTTTCCAGCAATCTCGTTTGGTACATGATTTCATCACTCAAGGCATCAGCAATGCATTAGCCTCCGAGCCAATGCCGTTGAACACACCGCCAACAGAATGTGGCGTGGAAGAACCTGCCGGTGCATGGGAAGTTTCAACGCATACGAAACCTAATCGTTCGGCTGCGGGACAAAATATATTTGCCCAACCGATGGTTCATTCTGCCAATACCTACATAGGAAATAGATATCACGAACCACCAAAACAGCAGCAAAATCCACCGCACTTTTATGGTAGCTCGTTCCCTCGTGAGCCGATAACACCGAAGGTACTCGAGGCGCATAACGCATTGTGGGCGTCTTCGGAGAAACACGTGCAAAGCAACGTAACCGAAGTCAAAAAGCCAAATACCAATTTCTTGCACGCCCTTGCATTAATTCAACATAAAGCCTTGTTGTTACAGCAAGAACAACGTTTTTACTTGCTCTCGCTTGCGTGTTTGCAACAACTCAAACAAACGCTGAATTTAACTTTAGCGCCAACCTCTCAACCATTGTTAATTCCAATTATTTTCCGTTTATCGGATGCGCAATGGCAGGCATGGCTTCAACAAAAAGCCTTTTTCGAGCAAATCGGCTTTGTTTTTATGGAAGAAGCGGCACAACATAAAATCACGTTACAAAAAGTATCGGCACATTTGCGCCAACAAAACTTACAACACATGATTGTGTCGTTATTGAATCAATCTTTCGAAAATTTACCTGAATTTTTGACCGCACTTTTGGCACCTTTAGCCTCCCCGCCAATCACCGTGCTTGCCGATGCGGTAAATTTACTGACTGAAACAGAACAATTACTCGCGAAACAGCAGCAAATTCGCCTGTTAGATTTACTCGTCGAAATTGACTGGCAGCCTTATTTAACTCAATTAACCCGCTAACTATGCAGCATTCAGAACACAAACCTTTAGCGATTTTTTTAATGGGGCCTACCGCCTCCGGCAAAACGGATTTGGCAATCCAGTTGCGCCAACAATTGCCCGTGGAAGTTATCAGTGTGGATTCTGCCCTGATTTATCGCGGCATGGACATTGGCACGGCGAAACCCTCAAAAGCCGAACTGGCACTGGCACCTCATCGTTTAATTGATATTTGCGATCCGTCAGAAAGTTATTCTGCGGCAAATTTCCGCACAGATGCTTTACGCGAAATGCAAGAGATTAGCGCACAAGGCAAAATCCCCTTATTGGTGGGCGGCACAATGTTGTATTACAAAGCCTTATTGGAAGGTCTGTCGCCCCTCCCCTCCGCCGACGAAAAAGTGCGGTCGGAAATTGAGGCAAAAGCAGCACTTATCGGTTGGGGTGGATTACACCAAGAACTCAGTAAAATCGATCCGATTTCAGCACAACGCATTAACCCGAACGACTCGCAACGGATTAACCGCGCATTAGAAGTCTTTTATTTAACTGGTAAGACCTTAACGGAATTAACGGCACAAAAAGGCGAGGCCTTGCCGTATGACATTCTGCAATTTGCGATTGCACCGGAACAACGAGAGGTCTTACATCTTCGAATTGAGCAACGTTTTCACAAAATGATTGAACTTGGTTTTCAGCAAGAGGTCGAAAAATTGTGCCGTCGTCCCGACTTAAACGAGAACCTGCCGTCTATTCGCTGTGTGGGTTATCGACAAATGTGGGAATATTTACGCGGTGATTATGACCACGATGAGATGATTTTTCGTGGTATCTGCGCCACCCGCCAATTAGCAAAACGCCAGATCACTTGGCTACGTGGTTGGACATCACCGATTCAATGGTTGGATAGTTTGCACCCGGCTCAAGCCCTTGAAAAAGTATTAACATCGGTTTCAACGAAAGCGTAAAACACAGATTGCGCCTAGTGACTTTCAATATAATTGTTGCTATATTGATTTGCGGAGGCATACAGCTTGCTGTATTGTTTTAATTCATCATTTTTTACAAAAAGAAGGAAAGAAAAATGGCAAAAGGACAATCTCTACAAGATCCTTACTTGAATGCATTACGTCGTGAACGCATTCCCGTTTCAATCTATTTAGTAAACGGTATCAAATTACAAGGGCAAATCGAATCGTTTGACCAATTCGTGATTTTATTGAAAAACACGGTAAATCAAATGGTTTATAAACACGCAATTTCAACTGTTGTTCCGGCACGTTCTGTCGCACATCACAATGCGAACCAACAGCAACAACACCAAGTACAACAGGAAACTCCTTCTGTAGAAAACAATATTGATGCTCAAGCAGAATAACAAAGCGGAAAATATTGGCTAATTTACTCGATAATTTAACTCAACAACGTTTAACTGAAAGTGCGGTGGATTCTGCGGAAATTTCCACCGCACTTTTTGCGTCTGAAAATCCCCAAAAAAATGAACATCACGCATTGAACAATGCCATTATCGTGCACTGTTTTTTTGAAGGACAGAAAAATGTAGACGATTTAAACGAATTTCAACTCCTTGCCAAATCTGCTCAAGCACATATTCTCACCGTCATCACCGGTAGCCGCAGTTCGCCACAAGCCAAATATTTTGTTGGGCAAGGCAAAGCGGAAGAAATTGCCGATGCGGTCAAACAATACCAGGCCGATTTAATTTTAGTAAACCATACCTTAACGCCTGCACAAGCCCGAAATCTAGAAAGCTTGTGTGATTGTCGCGTAGTCGATCGCAACGGCTTAATTTTAGATATTTTTGCTCAACGCGCCCGCTCTCACGAAGGGAAATTACAAGTGGAACTGGCCCAGTTAAAACACCTCGCCACACGTTTGGTGCGTCGTAAAACCGGGCTAGATCAACAAAAAGGTGCGGTGGGCTTGCGTGGCCCCGGTGAAACTCAACTGGAAACCGACCGTCGTTTAATTAAAGTGCGTATCAACCAGTTACAAAATCGCTTGGAAAAAGTCGCCAAGCAACGTAATCAGAATCGTCAAACGCGCCAAAAAGCAGATATCCCGACTATTTCTTTAGTGGGTTACACCAATGCCGGAAAATCTACCCTGTTTAATTTATTGACCTCTGCCAATGTGTATGCGGCGGATCAGTTATTTGCTACGCTCGATCCCACATTGCGTCGACTCAGTTTAAAAGATGTCGGCACAACGATTTTGGCGGACACGGTTGGCTTTCTACGGGATTTGCCCCACGATTTAATTTCCGCCTTCAAATCCACCTTACAGGAAACCACCGAAGCCGCATTATTGCTCCATGTGGTTGATTGCGCCGATCCCCGCAAATTAGAAAATATCGAGGCGGTGAATCACGTTTTGGAAGAAATCGGGGCGCAAGATGTGCCACGATTGTTGGTGTACAACAAAATTGATCAATTAGAAAATGTGGTATCGCATATAGAATACGATGAAAAACATCACCCAAGTGCGGTCTATATTTCGGCTAATTCTGCAGATGGCCTTGAACTTTTATTGGACGCGATTCGTGTTCGTTTAACAGATTATATTCTCCAATTCCCGCTTCAACTGTCACCGTCGGAAGGCAAAATCCGTCATGCGCTGTATGAACTGAATTGCGTGGAAAAAGAAAAAATCAGTGAATATGGTGAGTTTTTATTGAGTATTCGTCTTGAAAAAACAGAATGGCTGAAACTGGTGAAACGTTTTCCTATACTTGAAGCATTTAATCCAATTCAGCCGGAAGAAGACTAGGTTTTGCCAATTCCATATTGACGTAATTTATTGGCGATTGCCGTGTGGGAAACACCCAAGCGAGCGGCAAGTTTTCGGGAGCTCGGGTATTGGGCGTAAAATTTGGTCAGCACTGCCGCTTCAAATCGCCCTACCATTTCCTCTAAGGTTGTACCTTCCATCATCAATCCCTCCATCTCTTGCGATGCAGAGACCGATGTTTCCAAACCTAAATCCTCAATATGCAACTGATTATCTTTTGTTAAGGGAACCGCGCGGTACAAGGCATTATAGAGTTCACGAATATTGCCGAACCAAGGATATTGTTGAAGATAATGTAAAAATCCAGCATCAAAGTGCGGTGCAGAAATGGCGAGTTTTTCACTGATTTCTCGGATAAATTGACGAGCTAGTGGCTCAATATCTTCCACGCGATCGCATAATCGAGGCAAGTTTAACGTCAGCACATTTAATCGATGAAACAAATCACTGCGCATTTTGCCTTGTTCTACATAATGTTGCAGTGGCTGTTGTGTGGTACAAATGACGCGAACATTGGCGTAATGTTCCTCTTCCTCACCCACACGACGAAAAGTGCCGTCACTTAAAAAACGGAGTAGCTTTGCCTGTAAGGTTAAGGGCAACTCCTCCACCCCGTCCAACAACACCGTGCCGCCATCCGCATATTCAAAAAAACCGATAAACTCGCCGTCTTTATTGCGTCGCCCGAACATTTCCGTTTCCGCATCTTCTCCCGGAATACCGGCGCAATTCACCGCAAGAAATTCCTTATTTCGACGCGTACTAAAATCATGGCAAGCTTTGGCGATCACATCTTTTCCCGTGCCGGTTTCACCTTGAATCAATAATGGCGCATCCAATAAAGCAAATTTTTTCGCTTTGGCGATAATGTCCTGCATTTGCGGATTTCGCGTCACGATATGAGAAAAAGCATCAATATTTGGGGACGTTGCCATAAGAAGCCTCAAGAAATAAAAAGCACATTCGGTAGAAAACAGCAGTTATGATACCGTTACAACAAAGAATCGCAACCATTTTGGCAAGTTTTATTTACAGTTTACACCTTGTCTTTTTGCTTTACTTTCAAATTATCAAAAATACTCGCGCCAAGATGACTCAATAATTCTTTATGAATATGAGATAAACGCGGTTTTTCATTCGACTCAAATGCCAACGGACGACAAAATTCCATGGCTTTAATGCCCAATCGCGCCGTCAACAATCCAACGCCAATGCCCTGTGCGGCACGGGCAGAAAGTTTAGCGGTGAGATCTTGCGAAAGCCAATTCACACCAAGATCTTGAATCAATTCTGTCGCTCCGGCAAAGGCCATATTCACCAACACCATGCGCAACAAACGAAGGCGGCTGACATAGCCCAATTCAATGCCATAAAGCCGTGCAATTTGGTTGACCAAACGAATGTTGCGCCAAGCAATAAAAAACATATCTGCCAACGCCAGCGGGCTAATTGCTACCAATGCGGCCGACTCTGTCGTTGCTTTGTTAATGAGTTTTTTGGCCTGTTTATCAAATGGCTGCAACACATTTTGACTGAACAAATGCAATACTTCCGGCACGGAATAAGATTCGTTCATTTGCTGACGCCACTTCGCCAAATCGCTTTGTTGCGCGTCCAGTTTCATTAATTTGCCCATTTGCTCACACAATTCAATCGCTTGTTGATGGGTTGCCGCAGAAAATTCACCGTGAGAAACGACCGCACTTTCCAGCCATTCACGGCTTTGATGCTGCATTTCACCCCGCTTACGCAAGTGCACCAAACGTCGCCACTCACCAATGATGGCAGAAATGCCAAGTAACACCGCCAAACATAACACCAAGGAAAAGGCAAAATAGATCCATTGATTTTGCTGCCAAGTATCCACCAGCCATTGTACGGACTGCGCCACTGTCGCCGTAAAAAATAAAAGTGCGGTTCCTATCAGGGCTCGGTTCCACCAACGCGGTGGCGGTTGAACACTTTGCTCAAATTGCACTTCTAACAATTCACCTTCCAAAGGCACATTGTCTGCATCCGTATCCGGCACAGCCTGTTCTTCATGAAATTCCTGCTTGGCGATGAAAGCTTCCTGTTGTTCAACCTGCTCCTGTTGACTAAAAATCGTTTTTTCCATTCTGCTTGCTCCTGTTATAACTTATCGCCCAGCAAAAATTGCAACACGGCATCCATTCGTAAGTGCGGTATGTTTTCACCCTGTTCTAAACGGCGCGGTTCAAACTGATCAAATTCAAATTTTTGATCTTGCCAAAAATCAGCACTCGGCAATTTACTCGGCACACTGCCGGGATAAAGCGTGACTTTTTGCAAATCGCTACTCCGCACGCCTTGAATGGCTTTAAATTGACGACCATGTTGATTTACCACCATCTGTTGCGTTGCCCGAATAGACGCAATGGCGGTGTAATCGGTAGCAATATCGGCAAACTCCACGTAACGCCCGCCATCCTGTACTAACTGACGCATGAGGCTGACCAAATTCGGTAACTGATCGGTGGTGATATGATCTGCTTTGGTGGCGATAAACATCAATTTATCGATTTTCGGCGAAAAAAGGCGGTTCAAGAAATTACGTTTGCCGTAATGAAAATTGCGAAACAGTTGATGTAACGCTAATTGCATGTCCTCAAACGCTTCGCGACTGTGATTCAACGGCGTTAAGCAATCCGCCAAAATCACTTGCCGATCAAAAGTGGAAAAATACTGTTGATAAAAATCTTTCACAATGTGCCGACGGTAATAATCGTAGCGTTTTTGCAACACCGCAAAATAACTGTTTTCTTTCGCTTCATTTTTCACTTGTTGCCATTGTGATTCGGTTAAATGCAACAAGGGGAAAAATTGCAAAGCCGGTGCCCCCTCCAGCTCACCGGGTAACACAAATCGCCCCGGCTGAATAAAATGCAATCCGTGCTGTTTACATTGCCATAAATAATCGGTGTAATCCTTGGCTAGTTGCGCCAAAATATCCTCATCCGCCGGCGCAGTTAAATTCACGTTTTGAGCTTTTTCCAACCAGCTTTGTGCAAATTTCAAATGTGTCGAATTAAGCTGCCGCTGCAATTCTAGCGACCATTGCTGAAAATCCAAATCCAACAACGGCAAATCCAACAGCCATTCTCCCGGATAATCAAAAATATCCAGATACAACGTCCCTTTTTCTTTCACATGACGCAATAAACCGCTACTGCGCTGATAACGAATCGCCAGACGTGTTTCACTTACGCCTTTGGTGGACTGTGGCCACTTCGGTGGTTGTTGAGACAATGCGTTAAGATTGCCTTCATAATCAAAACGAGGGATGGACAAATCCAATTGCGGAATACGTTTTACCGCAATAATGCCATGTCGGCGTGCCGCATCAAACAAGGGAAGATGGCTATTATCGACGCGATTAATATGTAACAACTGATTAATTAAACTCGTAATAAACGCAGTTTTTCCACTTCGACTTAGCCCTGTCACAGCAATGCGTAATGTACGATCCAAACCGCGATTAACCAGTTCATTTAATTCTTTTTGCAGATGATTTAGCATAATTTCCGTTCTTTTTAATTAAGGGAAAATGACATAGATAATGAGCGATATTATACCGAAAAAATGAAGAGGCGCTTAATTTGCTTGGGATTAAGGAAATAATGGAAGAAAAGTGCGGTCATTTTGGGCGACAAATTTTCAGAACTGGCAGATTCGCTAGAATATCCACGGAATATATCTTACAATTTGGCATTCATTTTTAGCCTGTTGATCCGTTTATGATGTTGTATAAAAAATTAATTGTGCCTGTTTGTTTGTTTGCTTTTGCGGTGGATTCTGCAACGGCGGCACCACGCGTGCCTGAAGAACTGACAGACAACGGATTGATTTATTGCACGCACGCCTCCGGCTTTTCCTTTAATCCGCAAACGGCGGATGCGGGAACCAGTATGAACGTGGTGACAGAGCAGATTTACAATAAACTGTTTGAAATTTCGAACACCGCTGCCGAGCCAATCCCCGTATTGGCACAATCTTACTCGCTTTCGCCCGATGGCAAAGTGATCACCATTCATTTACGCCGTGGGATTAAGTTCCACCAGACCGATTGGTTTAAACCGACCCGTGATTTTAATGCGGATGATGTCGTGTTTTCGCTCAATCGGGTATTAGGTTATGAGACGTATTTACCGACGTTAGAACAAACTTCCGTCAGCTATAAAAATCCGCAATATCGTATTTTCCATGAACAGGCGAAAAAGGTGCGCTTTCCTTATTTTGAAAGCATTAAGCTAAACCAAAAAATTGAATCGGTGAAAGCCATCAATCCGCATACGGTAGAGATTACCTTATTCAAACCTGATGCTTCCATTTTGTCTCACTTAGCAAGTCAATACGCGATTATTTTCTCGCAAGAATATGCGGTGCAGCTTAATGCAGACGATAACTTAGTACAACTAGACACCTTGCCTGTCGGCACCGGCCCGTATAAAGTCAAAAACTATTTCCGCAATCAATATGTGCGTTTAGAAAAAAACGAAGAATATTGGAAAAAAGAAGCTAAAATTCATGACATTCTGATTGATTTATCTGCAGATCGTACCGGGCGCTTGGTGAAATTCTTTAACGGTGAATGCCAAATTGCTTCCTATCCGGAAGTTAGTCAGTTAGGGTTACTGAAGGAAAATGACGCACGCTATTATATGAAAAGTGTTGAAGGCATGAATTTGTCGTATTTGGCGTTTAATTTCCAAAAGACAGCAATTCAAGATCCGGCATTGCGACACTCAATCTCACAAGCCATTAATCGTAAAAGAATCATTAAAACGATTTATCACAACACAGCAACGGTGGCGAATAACATTATTCCGAATATTTCGTGGGCTTCAAGCGTGAATACGCCGGATTTTGAGTATGACTTCATGCCATTGAAAGCCAAACAAGTGTTACAAGATAAAAAATTAAGCTTGACGATGTGGGTGATTAATGAAGAACAGGTATATAACCCGGCTCCGCTTAAAATGGCAGAATTAATTAAATCAGATCTTGCGAATGCCGGCGTTGACGTGAAAATTCGCCCGGTTACACGAACATTTTTAATTGAGCAATTACATAATAAATCTGAAGACTACGACATGATTTTAACCGGTTGGCTCGGGGGAAATTTAGATCCCGACAGTTTTATGCGCCCGATTTTAAGTTGTAGCACCTCAAACGAAATCACCAATTTATCCAACTGGTGCAACGAACACTTCGATAACATCATGGATAGTGCATTAGATAGTTCCAATCAACAGATTCGCTCCGAAGCCTACAACCAAGCGCAAGAATTAATTTTATCAGAATTGCCGATCATCCCTATTGCAAACGTCAAACGAGTTTTGGTCGCTAATGGTCGCGTACAAAATATTGAGATGAGCCCCTTCGGCACCTTGAACTTCTCGACGCTATCACTACGAAAAGGACACAAGTAATGTTTAATTCTCTGATTCGACAATGTGTTTTTCTCGTTTTGACATTTCTTATCCTGACATTAATCAGTTATCTGATTTTGATGCGGGATCCACTGAATGCCGAATTAATGACACCGCACTTTTACAATGGGTATTTTCATTATTTGGTGCGCCTTATCCAAGGCGACTTAGGTATCAGTTATAACGGTGGTGAAGCCCTTAAATCGACAATTTTTACCGTGCTCCCACCAACATTAGAACTCTGTTTTTGTGCGATTTTACTGGCAACATTGTTCGGTATTCCCCTTGGGCTCATCGGTGCAACTTATCCTGCTAATTTTATCGGAAAAACCATCCGAACTTTATCTGCTGTCGGTCTCTCCTTGCCGGTATTTTGGATTGCGCCGATTTTATTGTATTTTTCCGCCATTAATTCGTGGGAAATTTCTGCTATCGGGCAATACAATTTACTTTATGAAATCAAGCCGATTAGCGGTTTCCCAATTATTGATGTTTGGTTTGTTGAAGCGCCTTATCGGATTAAAATCATCCAAAACGTTTTGCAACACTTGGCGTTACCGACTTTAGTTTTAACCATTTTACCTACCATGGAAATCGTACGTTTAGTGCAACAACGAGCTGAATTTATCTTCCAACAAAACTACGTTAAAGTCGCTTCTACACGAGGTTGGTCGAAATTTAGCGTGTTACGTAAATACATTTTGCGCAACACCTTGCCTTTGTTAATTCCTCACACCACCCGTTTATTTACGTTGGTGATTACACAATGTATGTTGGTTGAAAATACCTTAGGTTGGCCGGGAATCGGACGTTGGTTAATTGATGCCGTCACACAGCAAGACTACAACAGTATTTCAGCCGGCATCATTACTATCGGGCTTTGTATTATTATCATTAAAGTGGCATCTGAAAGCTTAATCTTTATTTTGGATCCGTTAAATAAGAAGGGTTGGCATGCAAGATAGAGAACCTGAAGATTTTCGCGAAAGCGATTCGTTAAAGCATATTTGGGCACTCTTCCGAGAAGATCGCATTGCGCTTTTCAGTTTCTATGCTCTTTTAGTGCTGATTTTGACCGCACTTTTTAGTCCATTGATTGCCCCTTACTCTGCTGAAATGCAATTTATCGGGCAAGAACTTATGCCGCCTTCTTGGGCCAATAACGGCCAGATCGCCTATTTTTTAGGAACCGATGATATTGGTCGGGATGTGCTCAGTCGTATTATTATCGGCACGACCTACACCGTTGGTGCTGCCATTATTGTAGTAATTCTGACTGCACTTATCGGTGGCGGACTTGGTATTTGGGCGGGAATGTCGCAAGGTATTAAATCTCGTGTGCTTGGCCATTTTTTAGATGCCTTCCTCACTATTCCGGTGTTATTAGTGGCAATCATTATTGCCACTTTAATGGAACCAAGTTTAATTAACGCCATGTTGGCAATCACCTTAGCATTGCTACCTTATTTCGTACATGAAATTTATCGCAGCATTCAAGCAGAGCTCAAAAAAGAATATGTATTGATGTTACGCTTAGACGGCATCTCTAATAGCGTGTTACTGAAAGAAACCATCTTACCCAACATTGCACCACAATATATTCAAGAAATCTCCCGTGCATTTACGATTGCTATTTTGGATATTAGTGCCCTCAGTTTTATTTCTCTTGGCGCACAACGCCCAGCACCGGAATGGGGGGCGATGATAAAAGACTCCTTAGAATTAATTTATTTAGCCCCTTGGACGGTTATTCTGCCGGGACTTGCAATTATCATCAGCGTACTAATCGGCTTGGTGTTTACCAATGGGCTATGCCGAGCGATTACCAAATATTATGAGTAGATAACTATGGCTCTCCTAGATATTCGCAATCTTCGCATTGATATCCAAACCCCAAATGGGTTAATCCGCATTGTCGATAATGTGAGTTTTACAATCGATGAAGGGGAAATTTGTGGCTTGGTCGGTGAATCCGGTTCAGGCAAAAGCCTCATTGCTAAAGTTATCTGTAATGCCTTTAAAGATTCTTGGATTGTTACCGCTGATCGTTTCCGTTTTAATGATATTGAATTGCTAAAACTCAAACCGGCACAACGTCGCAAACTTGTGGGTAAAGAAATTTCGATGGTGTTTCAAGATCCGTTAACCTGTCTTGATCCTAGCCAGAAAATTGGTAAACAACTTATCCAAAGCATCCCCGGATGGACATTTAAAGGTCGTTGGTGGCAGCGTTTATTTAATTGGAAAAAACGTCGCGCCATTGAGTTACTGCATCGCGTCGGAATCAAAGAACACAAAGATATCATGCGCAGTTACCCTCATGAATTAACCGAAGGAGAAGGGCAAAAAGTCATGATTGCCATTGCCGTGGCAAACCAACCTCGATTACTGATTGCCGATGAACCGGCAAATTCGGTGGAATCCATTACAAAAGTGCAAATATTCCGTCTGCTTTCAAGTATGAATCAAAACCAAGGCACATCCATTTTACTTGCCAGTAATGACATTAACACTATCAGTGAGTGGTGTGATTCATTTATTGTGCTATATTGCGGACAAAATGCAGAATCCGGCCCTAAAGAGAATATTTTAGAAACCCCACATCACCCCTATACCCAAGCCTTGTTGCATTCCATTCCGGATTTCACTCAACCTTTGCCTTTTAAAAGTCAACTTGGCACACTCAAAGGTTCGGTTCCCCTACTGGAACAAATGCCGATTGGCTGTCGTCTTGGCCCCCGCTGCCCATTTGCGCAGAAAAAATGTATCGTAAAACCGACCGCACTTCGTATTAAACAGCATGAATTTTTCTGCCATTTTCCCATCAATTTACGGGAAAAGAAAATCAAAGAAAAAGAATTGATTCAACCGCTCACTTTAAGTTCCGATCAAGAATAAAGGAAAGAAAATGCCATTATTACAAGTGGAAGATCTCACAAAATCATTTAAAAATACACTCGGTCTGCTTAACCCCGGTTATTTTCGCGCAGTAGAAGAAATCAGTTTTTCCCTCGAAGCGGGCAAAACATTGGCGATTATCGGACGTAATGGCTCAGGAAAATCTACCTTGGCAAAAATGATCGTAGGCATCACCGAACCCACTTCAGGCAAAATCCTATTCAAAGATAAACCACTCACTTTCGGTGATTACAACTATCGCTCCAAACATATCCGCATGGTGTTTCAGGATCCGAATACGGCGTTTAATCCACGCCTCAATGTGGGACAAATTCTTGATACGCCATTGCTATTGGCCACACATCTAAATGAGCAAGAACGCAATCAGAAAATTTTTGATATTTTGAAATTAGTGGGAATGCATCCTGATCACGCCAATATTAAAATTAATACGCTTTCCGTGAGCCAAAAGCAACGTATTGCCCTTGCACGCGCGTTAATTTTAGATCCACAAATTATCATTATTGATGATGCGGTTGGGTCATTAGATACCACGGTCAAAACCCAACTGACCAATTTAATGCTCGAATTACAAAACAAGCTAGGACTTGCCTATATTTATGTTGGTCAGCATTTAGGCATCATTAAGCATATTGCCGATGAAATTTTAGTGATGGAAGACGGCGTGATGATTGAATACGGTGAGACGCATTCAATTTTCACGGACCCACAAACGGATATTACTAAACGGCTAATTGAAAGCCATTTCGGTAAAATTTTGGATGACTCTTCTTGGGAGAAATACCAAGACTAAAAAATCCAATGCATTCAATAAGAAAAAAGTGCGGTGGATAATTACGATAAAAAATTTTCATTAAATGAATTCAAGTCGAATTAACTGATAGGGAAGACAAAAAAGGTGGCTGGGGTACTAGGATTCGAACCTAGGGATGCCGAGATCAAAACCCGGTGCCTTACCGCTTGGCGATACCCCAATAGATTTTTATTATAAGTAGAAACTGAGAATAGTATGGCTGGGGTACTAGGATTCGAACCTAGGGATGCCGAGATCAAAACCCGGTGCCTTACCGCTTGGCGATACCCCAACAACTATATTGATATCAATGAAATAAATGGTGCGGGACGAGGGACTTGAACCCACACACCTCGCGGCGCCGGAACCTAAATCCGGTGCGTCTACCAATTTCGCCAGTCCCGCAAATATGGTGGCTATGACGGGATTCGAACCTGTGACCCCAACATTATGAGTGTTGTGCTCTAACCAACTGAGCTACATAGCCATTTCTTTGCAATCATCTCATTGACTTTGCGGGGCGTATTATGCGGATATTGCCCCTACTCGTCAACCATTTTTTTGGGAAAATAAATAAAATTAGATCATTCGGATAGAGATTAAACAAATCGCATTAATTTTATTCAACGCTTAGTTTACTCCTCTCTCAACCTAAATGACTTTTAGTCATTCCGGCTCTCAAAAATATTCTTTTTGAGGGCCGCACTTTTCTCTTGAAGATTTATTCTTCAATTAAACGGCGCAGTAAACTGCCATCAAACAAGGCTCTTTTTACTAAAGCAAAAGCACCTATCACATCTTCATTGCTAAGCTCCGATGCGACTAATGGCGTATTTTGGACAAACGCCGGTAATGCATGACTTTCCAAGGTGCGACGAATTGCGGCAAATAAGACATTTTTGGCTTGGGTTATTTCACCGGAAATCACAATTTTTTCCGGATTAAACATATTCACACTCATTGCCAACACACGCCCGATTTGTGTACCAACGTGTTCAATTAACTCTGTGGCTACCACATCTTGCTTATTGCTGGCTTTGCAAATTGCCTCAATGTCATGGGCTTCCAAAGAAAGCCATTTACTTTGGTAACCATCTTCCAATAACTCCGACATTTTATTTTCAATTGCTGAATTGCTGACCACCGTTTCCAAGCAGCCCACATTGCCGCACATACAACGTTTTCCTAACGGATCCACCTGAATATGCCCAATTTCGCCTACATTCTTTTTATAGCCGGAAAAGAGTTCATGATTAATCACAATTCCCGCACCCACACCGCGATGAATACGCAATAGCAATGAATCGTAACAATCTTTGGTGACACCAAAATAGTGCTCCGCAAGGGCTAAACTACGCACATCATGCCCGATATAGGTCGGTAAATTGAAACGTTCGGCAACGTGATTAGCCAAGTCCCAAGGCGTAGTTAATTCAAAGTGCGGAACCTGTTCAATCATGTTACTTTTCGTATCCACAAAGCCGGGAACCGTGATACCAATCGCAATAAATTCACTGCCACGTTTTTGGTTTTCTTGAATAAATTCATCCAAGCGTTGAAATAAAAACTGTTCAAATGCTTGTGGTGTTGGGTAATTTTCAAGCGTAAAGACGGATTTATTCACTAATTTGGCGGATAAATCCATAATGGCTAAGGTTAAATGTTCCCGCCCGATACCCACTAAAATCGCACGAAAATGTTTATGTTCCGCCACAATCGAGGTTGCCCGACGCCCGCCGGTAGATTCTTGTTGCTCAACTTCTTTAATTAAACCGCGAGCAAGTAAATGGCGGGTGATTTTAGTCACACTTGCCGGAGCAAGTTGGCTTATTTCAGAAATTTGAATACGGGAAATAGGACCTTGCTGATCGATGAGCTTATACACCACCGCACTATTCATTTGTTTTACTAGATCAACATTCGCGATTTGAGGACTTTCTCGCATTTTTTTCTCCCGCAAAAGTAAGTTGAGTGATGTTAAACGGCATTTAAACACATTCGGAACGACTATTCATCGTCCATTCCCAAGGCTTTGGAAAAGGTTTGCAGACCCACCGCATTACCATTTTTCACCATGGTTTGCATAGCTTTTGTCGGCGAATGGATCAATTTATTCATTAATTTATAACTTAATTCTTGTAGCACTTGTTCCGCCTCTTCGCCTTGTTGTAAGGAGGCTATCGCTTTTTCCAGCAAATCCTGGCGAGTAAGCTCCGCCTCTTCACGATAACGACGGATCAAATTAGAAAACTGATGGACTTTCAACCACGCAAAGAAATCCGCGCATTCCGCCTGAATAATTTCCTTTGCCTGCGCAGAGGCTTGTTCCCGTTGGCTTAAATTATGCTGAATGATATTTTGTAAATCATCCACCGTATAATGATAAACACTGTCTAATTCCGCCGCACTTTCTTCAATGTCACGCGGCACGGCAATATCCACCAACAACATCGGACGATAGCGGCGAATGATTTGCGCCTTTTCAACCATGTTGCGGTTTATCAAAATATGCGGGCTGCCGGTAGAGCTAATCACAATATCCGCTTGATTTAAGCCCTGCTGTAACTGTTCTAGCGGCAGGATTTGAATATCCACCGTTGTATCTAATTTCTCCACGAGGGCTTCTGCGCGAGCTAAAGTGCGGTTGGAAATGACCATGTTTTTTACACCGTGACGCAATAAATGACGGCACACCAATTCAATGGTTTCCCCTGCGCCCACTAATAAAATGGTTAATTCGCTCAGCGATTCAAAAATTTGGCGCGCCAAACTGCAAGCAGCGTATGCCACAGATACCGCACTTTCACCAATATTGGTTTCTGTACGCACGCGTTTTGCCGTGGAAAATGTTTTTTGAAATAAACGGGATAATTCGCCGGAAATAGCTTGCTGTTCTTGTAGATAGTGCTGCTCGCTCATTTGGTAAGCTTGCTTCACTTGCCCCAAAATTTGTGGCTCGCCTAAAATCAATGAATCCAAGCCACAAGCTACTTCCATTAAGTGATTGACTGCCGGCAGGTTTTCATAAGTGTAAAGGCAACGTTGAAGCTCGGCTAAGTCCAGTTGATGAATTTCAGCGAACCATTGTACAGCCTGGCGAATCCAATGTTGCGTTTCTTGTGGCGGGACGGTTTTATTGTGCAGATAAACTTCAGTTCGGTTACAAGTGGATAAAATCACCGCACTTTCGGCTAATTCAATTTGCCGAATATGACGCAAAGCAAAAGCACGTTTTTCGTCAGAAAAAGCAACTTTTTCCCGTAAGGCAACAGAGGCGGTTTTGTGATTAATACCAAGAACTAAAATCGTCATAAAAAATACATGAAAAATCACCGCACTTTATTATGTTGACACAACAAATACGGCAACATTTATCCCACTAAAATAGAAAAAATAGACATAAAAACGGGCTATATTCTAGCTGAATTGCCCCTACTTGGGCAAATTAGCGCAAGAAAAAAGCCATTAATCTGCAATTTTATTGCGAATCATCAAATTTCTAAAACGTATCTTTTGCTTGGCGTAATTGGGTAAATTGCGCCAAATTGGTTGCCGTTAAAAACGGATTAATGTGTTTTTCCAAGCCTATCGTGGTGGGCAGGCTTGGTTTATTTTCAGCACGTAACTGCGCCACTAAAACGCGATGATTTTCCACCGCACTTTTGTTTGCCCAAACGTTTTGCACAAACGCCAAATTGCTTAACGTATATTCATGCCCCGGGCAAACGATGGTGTCGTCAGGCAACGCTGCAAAACGCTGCATGGTGGCAAACATTTGCGCGTAATCCCCGGTAAATACCCGTCCGCAACCGGCGGAAAATAACGCATCACCACAAAACAAATGCCCATCCACCCAATAACTCACATGCTGCGCCGTATGCCCGCCGCTGGGCAATACTTGAATTCGATAATGTTCGGTGGTAAGGTCGCCTTCATTCACTACCTGCGTCAGCCCACAAGCAGTGCACTCTGCCGGACCATAAATCGGGATTTGAGGAAAACGTTGTTTAAACGCCGCGACGCCGTTCGTATGATCTGCGTGATTGTGCGTGAGCAACAATGCTTCAACGGAAAAATGTTGTTCTTCCAGAAAATGAAACAGACAGTCGGTTTCTGGCAAATCAACAATGAGCAACGGTAAATTTTCCCGTGCATAAAGCCAAATATAATTATCGTTTAACGCAGGAATCGGAATTAACATAGGACCTCGGAGTTACCATGATGTGGCGTGCTAAATATGAAAAGTCACTGGCGATGCCCACCGGTTGGCAACAACTGCCAAATGGGCGCGCTTATTGTAACGCATTAAACGCTTATTTTGCCCCTTGGTTTACAAAAATTTGTGGTTATCAGATTCTGAAAATTGGCGGACTTAGCGCAGAAATTCAATGTGATTTGCCCCTTCGCCACCAAATTAGCCTCAGCGAAAAAATAACGGAAAATTTGACCGCACTTTTAGACGATCATCATTCACTCGTACAAGCCAAGCTCACCGAACTCCCCTTTATTCAACAGCAGTTGGATGCTTGTGTGTTGGCCAACACGCTGAATTTTGTCCAAGATCCCCATCAAGTGTTGCGAGAAACCCACCGAGTTCTCACCGATGACGGCTATTTGTTTCTCAGTCTGTTTAATCCGTTTAACGGTCTATTTTTTAAATCAAAAACAGGCGACTTCCCCGCGCGTCATTATTGCATTTGGCGGATCATCGATTGGTTGGAATTACTCAACTTTGATATTTTAGAACAGCGGAATTTGGCGCTATCCCATCAAACCGCCGGTTGGTTTGCCCCGCTGACGGTTATCGTGGCGCAAAAACGCACCTACCCGTTGACGCTTAATCCACAAAAAGTGCGGTCAAAAATCCCGGCGTTTTTACAACCGGCAGAAGCGTTGAAACAAGCCGAAGATCTTTAGTCTTTGAAGAAAAAAAATAACGGTCAGAAATAAATTAATTTCTGACCGTTCCTATTTGTAGTGAGGAAAAAATTAATCTTCTTTACCTAAAATCTGGTTAATCTCGCTTTTATATAATACTGCTTTAGCACCATAAACTGCTTGTACGCCACCACCGACTTCCAACACTTCAACGGCACCTAACGCTTTTAAGCGTGGTTTATCCACTAATTTGACGTCTTTCACCGCCACCCGCAAACGAGTAATACAGGCATCCACGTTCTCAATATTTTCTGCGCTACCTAGGGCGTTGATGATCTCGTGGGCGTTTTCCGTTAAAGAAGAGGTTTGTTGTTCCACGCTGTCTTCTTGCTCTTCTGCACGTCCCGGGGTCATCACATTAAATTGGGTAATTAAGAAACGGAAGCTGAAATAATATAACGCCGCCCAACATACACCGACCCAAATTACCGTAAACCAGTTGGTATTTTCATTGCCTTGTAAGATCCCAAACAACAGGAAGTCAATAAACCCGCCGGAGAACGTGTTACCGATGGAAATATTCAAAATGTCGGCAATATAGAAGGAAACGCCGTCTAAAAAGGCGTGGAAAACATACAGCCAAGGTGCAACGAATAAGAACATAAATTCAATAGGCTCGGTGATCCCTGTAATAAAAGAGGTTAACGCTGCACCAAGGAATAACCCGCCAATGGCTTTACGGCGCGCTTTCGGCACACAGTGATACATCGCCAAACAAGCTGCCGGCAAGCCGAACATCATGGTGTCAAAACGACCTGCGAAAAAACGTGTACCTTCGGTAAATAAACCTTGGTGATTCGGATCCGCCAATTGGGCAAAGAAGATTTTTTGTGCGCCGATAATGGTTTCACCATTCACGATTTCCGTACCGCCTAATTCGGTGTACCAAAATAAAGGATAAATCATGTGGTGTAAGCCTACTGCACCACATAAGCGCATGAGGAAGCCATAAAAGAATGTTCCGATTGCGCCCATAGAAGCAATATGTTCACCGGCAGACAACAACCAATTTTGAAATGTCGGCCAAATTAAAAAGAAGATGGCGCCGACAAAAATCGCCGCAAAGGAGGTGACAATCGGTACAAAACGTGAACCGCCGAAGAAGCCTAAAATTTGAGGCAATTGAATATTATGATATTTATTGTGCAGTTTGACGGTAATCAAGCCCATCACCAAAGCACCGATCACCCCTGTATCAATTCCTTTGGTTTCCGGTGAGAACAGCGGAATCAATGCTGCAATCGTACCGGTCATGATCAAATAGCCGACGGTTGCCGCCAACGCCGCAACCCCTTTATCCCGTTTGGCTAAACCAATGCCCAAACCGATACAAAGCAATAATGCCAAATTGCCGAACACCACCGAACCGGCTGCCGACATGATCTGAAACACACCTTGCAAAACAGAATGATCCAATAATGGATAGGCTTGCACGGTGGCTTTATTGGACAATGCCCCCCCAATCCCTAGTAACAAACCGGCTGCAGGTAAAATGGCAATCGGCAACATAAATGCCTTACCAACCTGTTGAAGCTGTTTAAACATACGTTTTCTCCTTAATTTACGACATGGTTTATGCCCCAAATACCACACTTGCCAGATCTGGTGTTTTCCCTTCAAAGGCAAAGTGCTTTGTGGAATATTACTTCAATACGTCAGTAAAAAATATGATGAAGATCGCATTTTAAAAAGAAAACCTGTTTTCTGATTAACACACTGATTTTAGATAAAAAAAATCGGCACCTCAGTGCCGATAATGTTTATTTATTCTTGCATGTTATGCCGCAATTTCACGAATATCTTCGGTTGAAGCATTATTCATCACGGATTCCACGCCTTTTTGTGCGGCCGCCTGTGAGGAATAATATTGGCTACGACCGATTTCTTGATGGTTAGCCGCTTTCAACACGAAATACGGTTGATCGCTTTTTGTCGTGCGAAACTCAAAGTTTTTCTCATCTACGCCGTTTTTCTGCACGGAAGCAATGCCGTTTTGCGCAGAGGCTTTGGTTTTGTAAAGCTCGCTGGTTAAAATGACTTGTCCGTTAGTGGCGATTAAGTTGAACATAAATTGGCCGTCTTTCGCGACTTTTAATTCATAATGTCCTTGTGCCATGTTTATTCCTCCTAGGGTTAATTCAATGGTCTGAAACGTCTACATTTAATTTGGTTAAAAAAGAAATGTTAGACGCTGCTAAATGTATAAAAAAAGCCTGTTTACCGCAACAGCCAAGAGTGAGAATATGCTAGAATGCGCCCCGATTTTATAGAACAGCAAATCTAACAGAGAGCAAATTATGGCAGGTATTTATCCGCTGAATGGTCGCCTTCAACATTATGTGTGGGGCGGTGAACGTTATATTCCTCATTTATTGCATATTGATAAAACTGAATCTCACTATGCCGAATACTGGCTTGGGGCCCACCCATCGGCACCGTCACAGATTCTTTACGCACAAGAGGAAATATCGTTGAGCGATTTTTTACACCAAAATCCCACCGCACTTGGTACGCAAAGCCGTCAATTGTTTGGGGATAATTTGCCTTATTTGCTGAAAATTTTAGATGTTGCCAATCCGCTTTCCATTCAGTTACACCCAACCAAAGAACAGGCCGAAATCGGCTTTGTGCAAGAAAATGCCGCAGGCATTCCGTTAAATGATCCGAAGCGCACCTATAAGGACGATAACCATAAGCCGGAAATGATGATTGCGTTGTCCGATTTTTGGCTTTTACATGGTTTTAAAACCAAAGCCCAAATTCTCGATACACTACGCCAACGCCCGTCACTTGCGGAATTGGCAACAAAATTGGTCTCGCAGAATTTAGCGGATTTTTATGCTGACATTATGTTGGCAAAACAAGAGCAACTGGCACAATGGCTCTTGCCGATTATTGAGGGTCAACAGAAAGCTTACGAGCAAAATCAGCTTGCTATGCAGGATCCTGATTACTGGGTGCTTTACACATTGCACGCCATGAAGATTTCCCGAGACAAGTTAGATGCAGGCTTAATGAGTTTCTACCTGTTCAATATTGTAAATTTGCAGGTCGGCGAAGGTATTTTCCAAGCTGCCGGCGTACCGCATGCGTATTTACGCGGGCAAAATATTGAATTAATGGCCTGTTCCGACAACGTGATTCGTGGCGGTTTAACGCCAAAACACGTTGATATCGAACAATTACTAAAAATCATTGATTGCAGTGAAATCGTCCCTCAAATTATCGCGCCGGCGCCTAAAAATCAGGTTTACACCTACCCCACGCCCATTGCTGATTTTGCCTTGAGCAATATGCCTTACGCAAAAAACACCGAGATTTCCGACCGCACTTTAAACGGCTCGATTCTCTTAGTGATGGCAGGCGAAATCTCCTTGGAAGTCGCACAACAAAAACTCACGTTGAAACAAGGACAAGCGGCGTTTATTGAAGCAGATACAGACTATCGCGTGCATGGCATACAAGAAGGTTATGCCGTTCTCGCCGGGCTGCCGCTTTAAATTTAGTTACGCTTTCCCTCACCCATTTACGGAAGAGGGGAAAAATTCATATTTTCTTGGCGATTCAAGAAAAAAATATATCAAAAATAGGAACATTATGACCGAACAAACTTTTATTCCCGGCAAAGATGCCGCCCTTGAGGAAAGTATTGAAAAGTTTCAACAAAAACTGACCGCACTTGGCTTTCACATTGAAGAAGCCTCGTGGTTAAATCCCGTGCCAAACGTGTGGTCGGTCCATATTCGTGACAAAGACTGCCCACAATGTTTCACCAACGGCAAGGGGGGCAGTAAAAAAGCGGCATTAGCCTCCGCATTAGGTGAATATTTTGAGCGTCTTTCCACCAATTATTTCTGGACGGATTTCTATTTAGGGCAAGACATTGCCAACAGCGATTTTGTGCACTATCCGAACGAAAAATGGTTCCCGATTGAAGATGAGGCACTGTTGCCTCAAGGGATTTTAGACGATCATTTATTTGAACATTTCGATCCGAATCAGGAGTTGACTCCTGAACTTTTAGTGGATTTGCAATCGGGTAATTACGAGCGAGGTATTGTCGCGCTGCCTTATATACGCCAATCGGATCAACAGACGGTGTATATTCCGCAAAATATTATCTCTAACCTTTATGTTTCCAACGGTATGTCTGCCGGCAACAGCCAATTTGAAGCCCGTGTACAGGGATTGTCGGAAGTGTTTGAGCGCTATGTGAAAAATAAAATCATCGCAGAAGCGATCAGTCTGCCGTTAATTCCGCAGGAAGTGATGGCGCGTTATCCTTCGATTCAAGCCTCTATCGACAAACTGGAACAGGAAGGTTTCCCGATTTTGGCGTACGACGCTTCTCTTGGCGGTAAATATCCGGTGATTTGTGTCATTTTGCTCAACTCGACCAATGGTACGTGTTTTGCCTCTTTCGGAGCGCACCCAAAATTCCAAGTGGCATTAGAGCGCACCGTCACCGAATTATTACAAGGTCGCAGCCTAAAAGAGTTGGACGTTTTCGCCCCGCCGTCATTCAATAATGATGATGTGGCCGAACACGCCAATTTGGAAACCCACTTTATTGATTCCAGCGGTTTAATTTCTTGGGATTTATTCAAAGACACACCGGATTACGAGTTCGCCGATTGGAACTTCTCCGGCAAAGATACCCATGAAGAATATGATAACCTCATGACGATTCTCCGCGAGGAAAGCAAAGAGGTTTACATCATGGATTATAACCACTTAGGTGTTTACGCCTGCCGCATCATCGTACCGGGCATGTCCGATATTTATCCGGCGGATGACTTAATTTACGCTAACAGCAACATGGGCATGGACTGGCGCGAAATTCTGCTGGATTTACCGCACTTCCACCACGACCAAGAAACCTATCAAGAATTATTGGACGAACTGGACGAACAAGACATTGACGACGCCACCCGCGTACGCGAATTTATCGGCATCGTGGCACCGAAAGCCAGCGGTTGGACAACCTTGCGCATCGGTGAATTAAAATCCATGCTCTATCTCGCTTTAGGCGACTTGGCAATGGCGTTAGACTGGGCGAACTGGACATACAATATGAACAGCTCCGTATTCACCGCCGAACGCGCCAACTATTATCGTTGCTTAATCAGCAGCCTTGAATTGTTTATGGATGATCACCGCGATCCGCAACAATATCGTCCGGTGTTCGAGAAAATGTACGGCAAAGATGCAGTGGAATTTGCGTGGGGCGCAATTCAAGGCGGAAATCCGTTCTATAACCTGCCAGCCAGCGACGAAACCCTCGCTAACTTTAGCGAACACCAAAAATTATTAGCAGCCTATGCTAAATTGCAAAAGGCAAAACGTGAAAATTGGCAGTAAAGTGCGGTCGTTTTTAAAAACATTTTTGAAGGGCGAAAAATATTCGCCCTTTTATTTTCCGAAAAATTTTCGTTCTGTGATCTAACACATAGAAATAAAACCCTGTTCAGGCTATGATTTAATCAATTGTTTCACATAAATTAGAGGAGGTTATTTATGCAAACTTGGACAGCTGAAATGTGGCAAGCAGCGTTAATCGGTTTAGTGGTGGGTTTTGTTATTGGTTATTTCTTATTACGACTCACAAAAGAGTCTGCCAAAAAACAAGTGAAAACTGAAGCGGAATTGCGAGTCGCAAAAGAGCAATTGGAAAGCCAAAAACAACAATTGGAAAAACATTTTGCGGAAAGCGCCGATTTGTTGAAATCTCTTGCGCAAGATTATCAAAAACTGTACCAACATCTTGCTCACTCCTCGACTCAACTACTGCCGGAACTGAACGACAGCACCTTGTTCCAACACAGTTTATTGGATGAAAAAGGCAACGTTTCCCCGTCTAAAACAGAAGATCCACCGAAAGACTATTCCGAAGGTTCTTCAGGTTTATTCAAAGCAGAAAGATAATTCAACAAGCGCCCTTCAATTGAAGGGCGTTTTATTGTTTGAACATTTATTAAAAAAACTCACCGCACTTTTCTTTTTCCTCATGAATTAAATAAAAAACCAAGAACATTCAACCATTTTACTTGTCATAGTCATCACCGAAACTCATTGAGATTTCGTTTTTTATTTTTTTTGATTGGAGAACATTTAATGAAAAAACGTCATTTTGTTTTAACCGGCATTGCTCTCGGATTAAGCATTTTAACAACCCCAATGATGAGCCAAGCAGAAACACCAGTTTCCATCGTAGCAGGACAGCAACTTCCAAGCTTGGCACCAATGCTGGAAAAAGTATTACCTTCCGTGGTGTCTATTTCCGTCGAAGGAAAACAAAAAGGCAGTTCAGCTGAAATGGATGATGATATTCCGGAAGAATTTAAATTCTTCTTTGGCCCGGACATGTTCGATCGCAATCGCGCACCGCGTAATTTCAAAGGTATTGGTTCCGGCGCCATTATCAATGCGGAAAAAGGTTATGTATTAACAAACAACCACGTGATTAAAGATGCCGACAAAATTACCGTGCAATTACACGATGGCCGCGAATTTAAAGCGAAAGTGATCGGTGCTGACGAAATGTCTGATGTAGCCTTGATTCAAGTAGAAAATCCGAAAAATTTGACCGCACTTAAACTCGCGGATTCCGATAAATTACGCGTAGGCGATTTCACGGTTGCTATTGGTAATCCGTTCGGTTTAGGACAAACCGTGACCTCCGGTATCGTGTCTGCTTTAGGTCGCTCCATGGGCTCTGACAGCGGCACATACGAAAACTATATTCAAACAGATGCTGCCGTAAACCGTGGTAACTCCGGTGGCCCGCTCGTCAATTTAAACGGCGAACTCATCGGCATTAATACCGCCATTATTTCGCCAAGTGGCGGCAACGCGGGTATTGCGTTTGCGATTCCGAGCAACATGGCGAACAATCTCGTACAACAAATTCTTGAATTTGGTGAAGTTCGTCGCGGTATGTTAGGCATTAAGGGCGGAGAATTAAATGCTGATTTAGCTCAAGCCTTTGACATTGAAGCGAAAAAAGGCGCTTTCGTGAGCGAAGTAATGCCAGGCTCTGCTGCCGATAAAGCCGGCTTAAAAGCAGGCGATGTCATCACAGCAATGAACGGTCAAGCGATTTCTAGCTTTGCGGAAATGCGTGCCAAAATCGCGACTTCCGGCGCAGGTAAACAAATTGAGCTGACCTATTTACGCGATGGAAAATCCAATACCGCCAAAGTTACGTTACAATCAGACGAGCAAACCCAAACCACCGCCAATAGCCTATTACCGGCATTGGATGGCGCAGAATTGAATAACTACGATGAAAAAGGCGTAAAAGGCGTATCTATTGGTAAAATCAAACAAAATTCCTTAGCGGAACAACGTGGTTTGAAAAATGGCGATGTCATCATTGGCATTAACCGCCAAAAAGTCGAAAACTTAGGTCAATTGCGCAAAGCCTTGGATAGCAAACCATCTGCTATTGCGTTAAATATCATCCGTG
Organism: Aggregatibacter sp. oral taxon 513; assembly: GCF_018128305.1. Lineage (NCBI taxonomy): Bacteria > Pseudomonadati > Pseudomonadota > Gammaproteobacteria > Pasteurellales > Pasteurellaceae > Aggregatibacter > Aggregatibacter sp. oral taxon 513. Next base: position 696,598 of record NZ_CP072381.1, on the reverse strand, counting down.
GTGACAGTAATTTCTATTTATTAGTGCAATAAAGCATCTTTAAAAAACAAAAAAGGCGAATTGATTTCGCCTTTTTTATTATAAAAATCACCGAGAAAAACGACCGCACTTTTACTCGCCAGATAACATAAAACTTTCCCGCAATTGCTGCAATTGATCCCGCACCGTAGCAGCTTTTTCAAATTCCAAATCTTGCGCAAACTTATACATTTGCTGTTCCAGTTTCTTGATTTGTTGTTGATATTCTTTCGGTGATGTAGGCACGGCATAAAGTGCGGTCGGTTCTGCCACCATTTTTCCACGTTGTTTATTGGCTTTCGCTTTTTGATTGGCGCCCTGACCGATATCCAACAACTCACCCACTTTTTTATTTAACGCCTGTGGCACAATGCCGTGATCTTCATTGTATTTCGTTTGTTTTTCGCGACGGCGATTGGTTTCCGTAATGGCTTTTTCCATAGACTTAGTGATGCTGTCCGCATACAAAATCGCTTTACCATTCAAGTTTCGCGCTGCACGTCCGATGGTTTGAATCAAAGAACGTTCGGAGCGCAAGAAACCTTCTTTATCCGCATCTAAAATCGCTACGAGTGACACTTCGGGAATATCCAAGCCTTCCCGTAATAAGTTAATTCCGACCAACACATCAAATTCGCCCAAGCGTAAATCACGGATAATTTCTACCCGCTCTACGGTATCAATATCGGAGTGCAAATAACGCACTCGAATCCCGTGTTCATCCAAATAATCCGTTAAATCTTCCGCCATTTTTTTGGTCAGCGTCGTCACTAAAACTCGCTCATTTTTATCCGCTCTTTGACGCGCTTCAGAAAGCAAATCATCCACTTGAATAGACACCGGGCGAATTTCAATTTGCGGATCCAGTAAGCCCGTTGGACGCACTACCTGATCGATAATTTCTGCACCGGATTTTTCTAGCTCATAAGGCCCCGGGGTAGCCGAAACATAGATAGTTTGCGGAGCCAAACGTTCAAATTCCTCAAAACGTAACGGACGGTTATCCAACGCTGAAGGCAAACGGAAGCCATATTCTACCAACGTTTCTTTACGGGAACGGTCGCCACGATACATCCCGCCGATTTGCGGCACGGTGACGTGAGATTCATCGATAATTAAAATGGCATCGGACGGCATATAGTCAAATAAGGTTGGCGGCGGTTCGCCTTCATTTCTGCCTGACAGATAACGTGAGTAGTTTTCAATCCCCGAGCAATAGCCCAATTCGTTCATCATTTCAATATCAAACTGAGTACGTTGGCTAATGCGTTGTTCTTCTAACAATTTATTCTCTTTAATGAAATATTCCCGTCGTTGTGCCAGTTCCACTTTGATTTTTTCAATGGCATCTAAAATGCGCTCGCGCGGTGTGACGTAGTGCGTTTTTGGATACACAGTGAAACGTGGCACGATACCAAAGCTGCTTCCGGTGAGCGGATCGAATAAGCTTAAACGCTCAATTTCATCATCAAATAATTCAATTCGTACTGCGCGCTCATCGGATTCTGCCGGGAAAATATCAATAATTTCCCCACGTACACGAAATGTGCCGCGCTGAAACGCCTGATCGTTGCGCGTATATTGCAATTCTGCCAACTTCGCCAAAATCTGACGCTGATTGATTATTGCCCCTTGTTGCAAATGCAACATCATTTGCAAGTAAGAATCCGGGTCGCCCAAACCGTAAATAGCAGAAACCGAGGCAACCACAATGGTATCTCGCCGCTCTAAAAAAGATTTAGTCGCCGACAAACGCATTTGCTCGATTTGATCGTTAATAGACGCATCTTTTTCAATGAAGGTGTCGCTGCTCGGCACATAGGCTTCCGGCTGGTAATAATCATAGTAAGAAACGAAATATTCCACCGCATTTTCAGGGAAAAAAGCTTTCATTTCCGCATAAAGCTGCGCCGCAAGAGTTTTATTTGGCGCAAGCAACATGGCCGGTCGGTTTAACTGCGCAATCACATTGGCAATCGTAAAGGTTTTTCCGGAACCCGTAACGCCCAGTAAGGTTTGGTGCGCCAAGCCGTCTTCTAAATTTTCGGCAAGCTTGGCAATGGCTTGTGGTTGATCACCGGAGGGCTTGAAATCGGAATGAAGAATGAAAGGTTTGGTGTTAATTTTCTCTGACATAAAGTGCGGTCATTTTTTACGGTATATTCTAAATGCTGCGCATTTTAACACATTTATCACGCCACATTGAGTGATAAAAAATGAAGTTTTACACAGAGTTATATTTGTCAAGTGGCCTAAATCACAAATTTATAAAAAAATTTTAAAAAATTCTCTAGATTTTTGTTAACTATTTGAAAAATAAAAAAATGTTATTTTACAATCAATTTTATATCGAATTTCAATAAAGCCTGATTTTATCGGGAGCGGGGTGATTTTTAAAATAATAACTCACAAACTTATCCACAGAGTTTGTGGATAGAAATATCACACTAAAAACGGGGAAATATTTTTTATTTTAGGTGTTGACAACCTATAGAGGGATAAGTAACATACGCGGCCTATCTTTTGATACCAAATTTATTCCTCCTTAGTTCAGTCGGTAGAACGGTGGACTGTTAATCCATATGTCGCTGGTTCAAGTCCAGCAGGAGGAGCCAGTTTTTTCTTTTGGATAGTTTTTATTTGTCTCCTTTTATAAAAACTAAAGCATACCGAAAGAATTTGAGCCCATAGCCTCCTTATGGGCTTTTATTTTTTTCTGCTGAATCCTTTTTATTCTCGCCTCTTTTATCTCGTTATCTCGCAAATAATGTCGCGCCTCCGCTTACCGGCAAGGTCGTCCCATAAAGCAACGCTAATGCAAAGAAAATCAACATAAGACCGGCAAAACATTTCGCCACAGTTTCAACATTGATCTCTGCAAAAGGTCGACGATACCATTGGCCGATTTTAATCGCCGTTGAGCGAGCATAGCGCACCAGTAACGCAAATGCAGATAACGTGATTCCCGTCCCCAGCGACATCGCTAATGTTGCCGCGATGCCCCAAGGGAACAAATCCAACATATAAGCAAGGAACAAAACAAAAATCGCACCGGAGCAAGGTCGCATACCGATACTCAAAATAATCAATACGCTTTCTTTTATATTTGTGCTTTGATTCAAAGCGTCAGGATCCGGAATATGTTGATGACCACAACCACAGTTGGCATGGTGTTCCGTATGTGTTTCTGCAAAAACAGTTGAAATTCCTACCGCACTTTTTTCAGCAATTCGCATCTCATTTTTGATAGGGCGTTGAATCGTATTAATGTGTAATTTTTGTTTCTTCTGTCGATGCTGTTTATACAGCGTTTTCCCGCTCTTCCAACACCAACTCAGCCCAAGCAAAATCACCATAACATAAGCCGTTCGTTCCAACCATAATTGGCTTAAATTGAAGTAGGCGGAGGAAAGCTGCAAAATCAACACCACCACAGACACCGCCACAATGGCAACGAAACCTTGCGCTAAAGAAGAGAAGAAAGTGATTTGCATGCTACGTGCAAGCTTCGTCTGGTGAGTTGCCAAATAGCCGGCAATAATAAACTTGCCATGCCCAGGACCTAAGGCATGAAACACACCATATAAAAAACTCACTAAAATGAGCAAACTGCCGGCATAAACGGGCTGCAGTTCTATAGCATGTAAATAGGCAGAAATGAGCTGATTAAATTCCCGTTGCCAGAGTACAACATGGGAAAATAACCACGGAAACAAATAAATACAGGCAGCTAGCAATATGCCTAACAACAGGAAATAAAATAAACGGGATTTCATGAATTTCTTAAAAACTATTTGCAAATTAACCGCACTTTTTGTGCAAACTGCGCGCCAAGGGTGTCATCTTCGTTGCGTTGAGACTGATCTAACGAGGAAGCATAGGCTTTGAGCTTTTCATTAACATCAGGCTCCAGCACTTCGCCATGACAATTTTCCGGTAATTGAGAAAAATCGACAGCCGAATGAAAAGGCTGATCGTAATACATAGAAACATAATAAGTCGGATCGTAAGTACTTAATGTAAATTCGTTATCCTGCAAAAGCTGCGGTTTTGACAACATAAAATCAAAATAATACAACACCTGCGCTCCACTGCTCTTCATCCCGTAATTTTGTGGTTTCGCACTGTATTTTACTTTATTGCCTTGTTTATCAAATAAATAGCTAAAGTAATGCTCATTGACCACATTGCCGATAACCTCATCAATTAATTTTTGCAATGCTTTCTTGTCACCTTTTGCTTGTTTTACATCATATAACACAGCGGCTGAACTGGGCTCATCTAAAATCCATTGCATCGAAAACCCGACTAATTGTTGTTTGTCCACCAACACCTTCATTTTCATGTCAATAAACGCATGAGGATGCGCAAAAAGCGTTTGGGCACAAATTAAGGTTATAAAAAATAAGCTTATTTTTTTCACTGGATCACCTTCCCGGTAAATTTGACTTCATTATTTTAGCATAAATAAAAATGCACCACAGTGCGCTCAAAAAAGCATCCATCATGAAAAAATCACCCGTTTTTTCTGATTTATATCAAACAAACCTAATTTTGCATTTTGCTTCTCACTGAAAAATCGATAACATTCAACACCATCAAGTGATTGCTTGATATTCATAAAGTTCCTAAATAAAATAATCATAAATAGCTAAACTACTTTCCTACCTCTCTTCGGAGAGGTTTTTTTATGCCTAAAATTTTACTGCGATAAATTGGCACAACGGCAAACATCAAGTAGAATGAGCCGCCTGAATCATGACAATGATTTTTATGCTTTATTGTTTCTTTAGGGTCATTCCGCATGTAAAAACATCGACAAAAATGACCGCACTTTTCCCTTAACCAGAGAAAAATTATGTCAACACAATTCGTTTACACGATGCACCGAGTAGGCAAAGTGGTTCCGCCGAAACGTCATATTCTAAAAGATATTTCCCTAAGCTTTTTCCCAGGAGCCAAAATTGGTGTGCTCGGTTTAAACGGCGCAGGTAAATCCACGTTGCTTCGCATTATGGCGGGCATTGATAAAGAAATCGAAGGGGAAGCACGTCCGCAACCCGGTATTAAAATCGGTTATCTTCCTCAAGAACCAAAACTTGAACCGCAACAAACTGTGCGTGAAGCGATTGAAGAAGCGGTGGGTGAAGTTAAACGTGCGTTAACGCGTTTAGATGAAGTTTATGCCTTATATGCCGATCCTGATGCAGATTTCGACAAACTTGCCGCGGAGCAAGCGGAGTTGGAAGCCATCATTCAAGCGCATGACGGGCATAATTTAGATAACCAATTAGAACGCGCCGCCGATGCATTACGTTTGCCGGACTGGGATGCCAAAATCGAACATTTATCCGGGGGGGAACGCCGCCGTGTGGCACTTTGCCGTTTATTGCTCGAAAAACCGGATATGTTGTTATTAGACGAACCGACCAACCACTTGGATGCGGAATCCGTGGCATGGTTAGAGCGCTTCTTGCACGACTACGAAGGCACCGTGGTGGCAATTACCCACGACCGTTACTTCTTAGATAACGTTGCCGGTTGGATCTTGGAGCTTGACCGTGGTGAAGGCATTCCTTGGGAAGGCAACTACTCTTCTTGGTTGGAACAAAAAGAAAAACGCTTGGCGCAAGAACAGGCGCAAGAATCTGCCCGCCAAAAATCCATTGAGAAAGAATTGGAATGGGTGCGCCAAAATCCAAAAGGTCGCCAAGCGAAAAGCAAAGCGCGTATGGCTCGTTTTGAGGAACTTAATTCCGGCGAATATCAAAAACGTAATGAAACCAACGAACTCTTTATTCCACCTGGTCCACGCTTAGGCGATAAAGTGATTGAAGTGCAACATTTAAGTAAATCTTACGGCGACCGCACTTTAATCGATGATTTGTCTTTCAGCATTCCGAAAGGCGCTATCGTTGGGATTATCGGAGCAAACGGTGCGGGTAAATCGACCTTGTTCCGCATGCTTTCCGGCAAAGAACAACCGAATTCGGGTTCCATCACCTTAGGTGAAACCGTCGTGTTGGCTTCCGTAGATCAATTCCGCGATGCGATGGACGACAAGAAAACCGTGTGGGAAGAAGTTTCTAACGGACAAGATATTTTAACAATCGGTAACTTTGAAATTCCAAGCCGTGCTTATGTAGGACGCTTCAACTTCAAAGGCGTGGATCAGCAAAAACGCGTAGGCGAACTTTCCGGTGGTGAACGTGGCCGTTTGCACTTAGCCAAACTGTTACAAGCCGGCGGCAACGTGTTGTTACTGGATGAACCGACCAACGACCTTGACGTGGAAACCTTACGCGCATTGGAAAATGCGATTTTAGAATTCCCAGGCTGTGCTATGGTCATTTCCCATGACCGCTGGTTCTTAGACCGTATCGCTACACATATTTTAGACTACGGTGATGAAGGCAAGGTAACCTTCTATGAAGGCAACTTCTCCGATTATGAAGAATGGAAGAAGAAAACCTTCGGTGCTGAAGCCCTTCAACCACACCGCATGAAATATAAACGTATTGCGAAATAAGCCTTTGTCGTTTAACCCTTAACCCCAGACTTTATTGAATCTGGGGTTATTTTTTATATTTTCTCACCATATTTACAACCACATTTCACTTATTTCTCATTTTGTGATTTTAATCACAGCCAAATGAAATAAAACCCTTTAAAATCAAAAAATATAAATATATAAATTATTTTATTTAACAAACCAAAACGTAGAGGAAACATCATGAAAAACATTGATTTATTAATTACATTAACTGCCCATGAGCGCGATTCAAATAATGTTACTATTGCTTTTACTGTCGGAATAAACGCCCTAGAAAAAGGCAAACACACTGTCATTTTATTGCTTTCCGATGCCGTTCATCTCGGCGCTAAAAATTACGGCGATAAAATCGACATTGGCGCACCATTCAAACCAGTTCGTGAACTCATTGATACCTTTATTGCAAAAGGTGGTAGAATTGCCGTGTGTTCTTCCTGTATGCAACATAACGGCGTATCCGAAGAAAGCCTTTATCCTGAAGCAGAAATTGTAACTGCCAGCTTTATTACAGAATCCTTATTTGCTTCACAAAGACAACTTCAACTGAATTAATCTTTTTATATCGTTACAAATAAAAAGCCATTAAACATCGCATTTAATGGCTTTCTTTATATACTTCAAATTGTTAAAACAGGATTTATCTGCTGCCTTCCTCAATCACGCGTGGAAACAGAATATTATTTTCCGTATGAATGTGCATCATTAAATCATCCATAAATTCTTGAATCCCACTATAGAGGGCACGCCAAGTATTACACGCATCTGCCGGCGGTGTTAAGTTATTGGTCAGCGCTTTCAATACATCCAAATGCTCACCGTGTTCAGCGTGTTCATGTTCCATAACTTGAATCGGCATTCTTGCCATCGCATAGTTACCCATTTTGATCATCGGGAACAAAATTTGCTCTTCTTTCATCATATGACTGGTTAAATCACTATAAATATTTTGAATTTCAGCAGCAATGCCAATCGGACAATCATCACGATCGCCGTGAACGGATTCTACTCGCTCAGCCAAGACAAAAAGTTCAGAAAGCTGTTGTTTGTGACGTTCATGATAACGATGAATAATGTGCTCGATGATGTCTGCGTAAGGTGCTGTCAACCAACGTTGCTCATCGTCCTGTTTTTTACTATTTTGCAATTCTGTTAAACGAGCTTCAATTTCCGCTAAATTTAAATTTTTCTCTGCAACAGCTGCGCCTAATGTATCGGCGCCACCACAACAAAAATCTAAATCATATTCACGTAAAAGTGCGGTTGATCCTGGAATTGAAATCGCAATTTCACTTAATTTTTTATCGGCAAAAGACATGATAATTTCCCCCATAACTGTGGATAACAAAAAAAACTGAGTAAAATGGTAAACTATTTTGTAGGAAGATAAAGCACTTTTTCAAAAAAAATGATTTTGTATGATTCAGGTCAAAAGTCATACCTTAAAAGAGTGAGACAGAAAAAAGGGAAAAAAGGGTATGCTAAAGAACATCATTTTATTACCAGGACAAACCATGAACCGTTTATTTACAATGCTACTTGCCGCATGGCTGCCGATGTCTGCCTTAGCGCTAGAAAAAGAAGCCCGTGAAATGCCGAAAGGCGGAATCGATAAGGCATTATTGGGACAAATTTTATTTTTTGATAACAACCTCTCTCTACACGGCAACCAAAACTGTTCCAGTTGCCACAGCCCGGATACCGCCTTTGTTGATTTACGAGAAAACAGCGCAGACAAAATGGTCTCTCAAGGTGATGATCCGACGCGGTTCGGCACACGAAATGCGCCAACCATGCTTTATGCAAGCTATGCACCGGAATTTCATTACGATGAAAAAATTCAGGATTATGTGGGTGGGCAATTCTGGGATGGGCGAGCTAAAAACTTAGCAGAACAAGCCGGCGGGCCGCCGATCAATCCGGTGGAAATGGGCATGCCGGACAAACTTTCCGTTGCTAAACGAATTTTCAATACACCAATGTATCTCACGCTCTTTACTCAACATTACGGTAAAGAAACTTGGGAAAGTGTAGATCGTGTTTATTCTGCCATGGAAGATGCCCTTGCCGTATTCCAAAAAGAAAAACGTTTATTGCATCCTTTTGATGCCAAATACGATAAATCGCTACAAGGCAAATATGCGATGACGGCACAAGAAGAACGTGGTAAACAATTATTTTTTGATAACACCAAAACCAACTGTAGCAACTGCCATCAAGCGCAAGATACCGAACATAAGGAAGAAACTTTCACCAATTATCGCTACTACAACATGGGCGTGCCTAAAAATCAGCGTTTAATCGCACATAATCAGCTCAGCCAGGATTTTATCGATAACGGTTTGTTGGATAACCCAATGGTCAACGGCGATCAACGCCAAAAGGGAAAATTCAAAGTACCTACCCTGCGCAACATTGCCGTCACCGCACCTTATATGCACAACGGCGTGTTTAAACATTTGCGCACCGTGTTGGAATATTTCGATCATTTCAACAACCCTGCGCGTAAACTTAATCCAGAAACTCAGAAACCTTGGGAAGCACCGGAATACGCCGCAACAATGAATCTTGAAGAACTCAAAGCGCCACCGTTAAGCGACGAACAACTGGATGACCTTGAAGCCTTTCTGAAAACCTTAACGGACGAACGCTACGAAACGCTACTCAAACAACAATAAAAACGCTCGCCAAAATGACCGCACTTTTCTCTTCTCTCAGCACGAAAAGTGCGGTTAAAAATCCCGTTGTTTTTTGCTATAATCCTGCGCAATTTTGCTTCCAAGATTTTATTAATGAATGACTATGACAACGAATTATTCCGCCAACGAAATTACCGTTTTAAAAGACCTTGAACCGGTACAACTCCGCCCGGGCATGTACACCGACACTACCCGCCCAAATCACCTCGCACAAGAAGTTATCGACAACAGCGTGGACGAGGCCCTTGCCGGTTTTGCCACGAAAATTGAAGTGATTTTGCATAAAGATCAATCCATTGAAGTGACCGACAACGGACGTGGTATGCCGGTGGATATTCACCCGGTGGAAAAGATATCCGGCGTAGAAGTGATCATGAGCAAACTGCACGCCGGCGGTAAATTTTCTAATAAAAATTACACCTTCTCCGGTGGTTTGCACGGGGTGGGAATTTCTGTGGTGAACGCCTTATCCGAGCGAGTTGATGTCACCGTTAAACGTAACGGTGAAGTGTATAAAATCGCCTTTGAAAATGGTCAAAAAGTGGAAGACCTCACCGTTATCGGTACCTGCGGTCGTCGCACGACCGGTACCACCGTGCATTTCAAACCGAATCCGAAATATTTCGACAGCGAAAAATTCTCCGTCAGCCGTTTGCGTCATTTACTCCGAGCCAAAGCCGTGTTGTGCTCAGGGCTAGAAATTAAATTTATCGATAAAGTGAATGGCACCGAAGACACTTGGCTTTATCAAGACGGCTTGAACGACTATTTAATGGAAGCGGTAAACGGTTTAGTCACCTTGCCGGAACAACCGTTTATCGGTGAATTTAAAGGCGAAAAAGAAGCGGTATCTTGGGCGTTATTATGGTTGCCGGAAGGTGGCGAACTCATTGGTGAAAGCTATGTAAACCTGATTCCGACCGCACTTGGCGGCACACATGTCAACGGTTTACGTCAAGGCTTATTGGATGCCATGCGTGAGTTCTGCGAATTCCGCAATTTATTGCCGCGCGGCGTGAAACTCACCGCTGACGACTTATGGGATCGTTGTGCTTATGTGCTTTCCCTTAAAATGCAGGACCCGCAATTCGCCGGACAAACCAAAGAACGACTTTCCTCCCGTCAAAGTGCGGTGTTTATTGGCGGCGTTGTGAAAGATGCCTTCAGTTTGTGGCTCAACCAAAACGTTCAAACTGCCGAATTGTTGGCGGATATGGCTATTAGCTCAGCCCAACGCCGTTTGCGTGCAGCGAAAAAAGTGGTGCGTAAAAAACTGGTAAGCGGCCCTGCGCTACCGGGCAAACTCGCCGACTGCAGCTCACAAGATCTCAATTTAACCGAATTATTCCTCGTGGAAGGAGATTCCGCCGGCGGTTCTGCCAAGCAAGCTCGAGAACGTGAATACCAAGCGATTTTGCCGTTGCGCGGTAAAATCTTGAACACGTGGGAAGTCTCACCGGAGCAAGTCTTAGCCTCACAAGAAGTGCATGACATTGCCGTGGCACTGGGCATTGACCCCGACAACGATGACTTATCCCAGCTACGCTACGGTAAAGTCTGTATTCTCGCCGATGCGGATTCGGATGGTTTACACATTGCCACCCTACTTTGCGCCCTCTTCCTACGTCATTTCCCGAAACTGGTAGAACAAGGCCATGTGTATGTGGCGATGCCGCCGCTCTATCGAATCGACTTAGGCAAAGAGGTGTTCTATGCCCTCGACGAAAGCGAAAAAGACGCTATCTTGGATCGTCTGAAAGGGAAAAAAGGTAAACCAAACGTCCAGCGTTTTAAAGGGTTGGGTGAAATGAACCCAATGCAATTACGCGAAACCACAATGGATCCGAACACCCGTCGTTTAGTGCAACTCACCTTTGAAGCACAAAGCGAAGAAAGCCAAGAAACAATGGAAACCATGGATATGCTACTGGCCAAAAAACGCGCTGAAGACCGTAAAAACTGGTTACAAGCGAAAGGGGATCAAGTGGATTTGGCTGTGTAAAAAGAAAAGTGCGGTGAAATTTTCAAACGCTTCAAAACATTTCAAAAATTAACCGCACTTAAAAGCTCCCCTCGCCCCTCTTTACAAAAGAGGGGAAACTTGGCGAAAGCCAATAAATTAAACGAATATTATCGACATAAATAAAACGCAAAAATAAATCATGACTGACTCCATCAACTACGAAGGCATCGAACAAATGCCACTACGCCACTTCACCGAAAGGGCGTATCTCAACTACTCCATGTACGTCATCATGGATCGCGCCTTGCCGTTTATCGGTGATGGTTTGAAGCCGGTACAGCGACGCATTATTTATGCCATGTCCGAGCTAGGGCTGAATGCGGCGGCAAAATATAAAAAATCTGCCCGTACTGTGGGGGATGTGTTGGGTAAATTCCACCCGCACGGTGATAGCGCTTGCTATGAAGCCATGGTGTTGATGGCGCAGCCCTTCTCTTACCGTTACCCATTGGTTGACGGGCAAGGCAACTGGGGCGCGGTGGACGATCCGAAATCTTTCGCGGCGATGCGTTATACGGAATCCCGTTTATCTAAAATTTCAGAAGTGCTATTGGCGGAGCTCGGTCAAGGTACTGTGGATTATCAACCAAACTTTGACGGTACCTTAGAAGAACCGCAATATTTGCCGGCACGTTTGCCGCATATTTTACTCAACGGTACGACAGGGATCGCGGTGGGGATGGCAACGGATATTCCTCCGCACAACATTAATGAAATCGCCGATGCTGCAGTGATGTTGTTGGATAATCCAAAAACCACCTTGGATGACTTGTTGACTGTGGTGCAAGGCCCGGATTTCCCGACAGAGGCGGAAATCATTTCACCGAAAGAAGAAATTCGCAAAATATATCAGCAAGGTCGCGGCTCTATCAAAATGCGTGCAGCATGGAAAAAGGAAGACGGGGAAATCATTATCAGCGCCCTGCCGCATCAAGCGTCGCCATCCAAAGTGATTGCGCAAATCGCCGAGCAAATGACCGCGAAAAAACTGCCGATGGTAGAAGATATTCGTGATGAAGCAGATCATGAAAATCCGGTGCGCATTGTGATCGTGCCGCGTTCGAATCGCGTAGATACCGATGCCATGATGGCGCATTTATTTGCTACCACCGATTTGGAAAAAAGCTATCGTGTCAACATGAACATGATTGGTTTGGATTACAAACCGGCAGTGAAAAATCTGTTGGAAATCCTCACCGAGTGGCTGACTTTCCGTCGCACCACCGTGACTCGACGCTTGCAATACCGCTTAGACAAAGTGCTTGCACGCCTGCATATCTTGCAAGGTTTGATGATTGCCTTTTTGAATATTGATGACGTCATCGAAATCATCCGTCACGAAGATGAACCGAAAGCCGAATTAATGGCACGTTTCAACTTAAGCGATGCACAAGCGGAAGCCATTTTGAACTTGCGCTTGCGTCATTTGGCGAAACTGGAAGAACATCAGTTGCAAGCGGAACAAGCAGAGCTGGAAAAAGAGCGGTCATCTTTGGAAGAGATTTTAGGCTCTGAACGCCGTTTAAATACGCTGTTGAAAAAAGAAATTCAACAGGATGCCAAAACATACGCTAGCCCACGCCGTTCGCCGTTGATTGAACGAGCGGAAGCCAAAGCTATTGCAGAAAACGAAATGCTGCCGACAGAACCGGTGACGGTGATTTTATCGGAAATGGGTTGGGTGCGTTGTGCGAAAGGGCATGACATTGATCCGCAAGGCTTAAGCTACAAAGCCGGCGACAAATATTTGGCGCATGCCTACGGTAAAAGCAATCAACCGGCGGTGTTTATCGACAGCACGGGACGCAGTTACGCCCTGGATCCGCTAAGTCTGCCGTCTGCTCGCTCCCAAGGCGAGCCGCTCACCGGTAAACTTACCCTGCCGGCAGGCGCTACTGTTGATCAGCTCCTCATTGAAAATGAAGATCAGCCGTTGCTCATGGCATCTGACGCCGGATATGGCTTTATTTGTAAATTCGCCGATTTAGTCGCTCGTAACAAAGCCGGTAAAGCGCTCATTTCCTTACCGGAAAATGCCAAAGTGTTACCACCGTTAACACTGAAAAATCCGACCGCACTTTTGGTGGCACTCACATCTGCCGGCAGAATGCTGATTTTCCCTGCACAAGATTTACCGGAACTGTCCAAAGGCAAAGGCAACAAAATCGTCACTATTCCGTCCGCCAACGCCAAAGCGCGTTCTGAATTACTGGTGCGGTTATTGTTGATTGAAGAAAATTCCAGTCTCATCTTCCATTCCGGGAAACGTAAAGTAACCTTAAATCCGGAAGATTTACAGAAATTCCGAGCCGAACGGGGTCGCAAAGGGACGCAGTTACCGCGAGGGTTGCATAGCAACGTGGACATCGAAGTGGTGACACCACAGGAATAAAAAAGATAAGGGTGCCAATGGCACCCTTATTTTTTTAGGTTGAAGAACTTTTTTGATTTTCCTGCAATCTCGCTAACCCCTGACTAATCAGCAAACATCCTTTCCAGCCCCAATAGATTCTATGTTGTTGAATGAGCCCGTTTTCGATTTCCATCAATTCTAGAATATCAATTTGTTCACCCTCATCGGTTTGCCTTGGATATTCCCAAACTAATAAACGCCCATTTGTGAGATAGTCACCACGCCGAAACCATTTGACCAACTCATTAGGACGACGCTTTGTCCCTTCCTGTAAGAAAAATTTAATCTCATCCTTGCTATTCAGTACGCCATTTGTCCTATCTAAGATAGCCGGAACCAAAGGACTTTCAAATACCGCATGATCCGCGTATAACGCAATTAACGCCTCAACATCGCGCTCCTTTGCATACTGGTGCCATTTTTCGTATATGTATCGAATCTCATCCATTTATTGTATCCACTTAACCTTCTAATAACGCTAGACGCTCTTTTGCTTCTTCAGAAAAACGGCTTTTTTGTGCGATTAAATCTTTATAAATAGAAATCGCCATCGGTCGATTACGTTTTGTGCCTTCGCCTCGTTCATACATTAACGCTAAGCGGAAAATAGCCTCTTCATTACCTTGTTTAGCCCCTTTTTCTAACCACTTGAAGGCTTTATTAAAGTCTCTAATTTTAATTTCGTTATAGTACAGAGTGCCTAAAACGAGCATCGCCTGTGAGTCATTAGCTGATGCGGTTTTCTCCAGCAAAGAAATGCCATGATTAAGATTCTTTTTGACGCCATAACCACCGGCGTAAAGAATACCTAAATTGGTTACCGCAATTCTGCTTCCTTGTTCTGCGGCTTCGCTGAACCACCAATAGGCTTTTTCATAATTTTGTTCGACACCTTCTCCACGAAAATAAAGTCGCCCAAGATCCAACTGTGCGCGTCTATCATCTTTCAACGCAAGAAGATACATCACATTAAACACGGAGGGCATATCATTGCGTTGAAGAAAAGCACGCCCCCAATCTCTTAGCTGATCATTCGTAAGTTCATTACGCAACAGTTTCCCGCTTTCTTCCACGGTTTGAACCATGGGAAAAACCGGCGTTTCCACAGCAAGAGCAGAAAAACTAAATAAGCCAAGGCCAATTGCAAAATGCTTTAAGCGTTTTTTCATCATCTTTTTACAAAGTGGCATAAAGTAAATTCGCAAAAAACAATAGGGAAATACCCATTTCAGTGAAACCCACTTGTTTGACCGACATTTTTTTCTTCGGCAACCAAATGGCACGAATGAATGGCGGCACAAACGCCAACGCCATGAGATATTGTTGGACAAAAACAAATCCGAGAATACAAAGGGCGTGAAAACCAATGGATAATTTTAAATACAACGGATTTTTACGCTCGCGCATAACGGATTTTACATATAAAGTCGTTCCAATAAAAAATAAGCTCGGATACAGCGCGACCAGCCAAATTTTGTCATCAAAAGTGCGGTCAGGAAAATAATAAGCTCCCATACCGGCAATGGCAAAAATCACGATACCTACCAAATCATTTAAAAAAGCGCGCTCATCTTTCTGCTTAACGTAATAAATACTGATCAACACGAACGGCAACATGGCCGCCACAAATAACACCGTATGCCAGTTATAAATCAATACTGGGATGGCAAAAATGACACAGGCGAAGAAATAAATCCACGACCATTTGATATATAGTTCCAAATTTCTGCCTTTAAATAAATTCAGAAACGGATAAGTCATTAAATACAAGGAAAACCATGCCAGCAAAAAGAAAACGTGTTGCCAAATCGGGTTGCTGAGCAACATCCCATATAAAAATGGCATGAGCGCCATGACGATGGCACCGTGTTGATTCGAAATCAATAGTTTCATAAATAAGACGAGTGATTGGTTAATAAGTTTAAGAATTTTAGAGGTTTTTCATTTAGATGAACATAGCTCTTGCGAATTATTTTTATTACGAAAAACAAACTAACTTGCATTCAATGTTTAATCGGCTAATTCCACATCCAACAACAAAGGTGCATGATCAGAGCTTTCCGTTGGTTCTGTTGTCGCATTTAATACGTTCAGCCCACGCACAAAAACATGATCCAACGGATTGCCTAAAAAACGTAATCGGTGATCTTGTGCAAAAGAAACTTCAATCAAACCGAATTCCTTTATCAATTCTCGGATGATCCGCATACGATAACCGTTCCAAGAATTAAAATCACCGGATAACACAAGCGGGCCTTGATGTTGCGAAACTAACTGCATCAGTGTGCGAAGTTGTTCTTCATAAGCCGTCGGATTCATTTCAAAATTAATCAAATGCACGTTGACCAATAACAGCGCTTGCCCGTGGGACAGAGGCAAACTCATCGCCGCGCCCACTTTGGGAATACGAATCCAAGGCTCAGATTTTGAGCCGGCACAGTAAAAGTGCGGTGCAAATTGAGAGAGAATTTCAATGCCGGATTGTTGTTGTAAATAAGCAAAGGCGCTGACATAAAGTGCGGTAGGAAATCGCGATGAATATTGCGCAGCCAATTCTTGTGTGTTTAACACTTCCTGTAATAACAACAGATCACGTCCCTGCGCCAAACGATTCAGCGCCTCTTGCCAACCGGCATCTTGTCCTTTATGCAAATTCCAAATCAACAAGCGAAATGTCTTCTGTGTGATTTCGGGGAGAGGCTGTTCTGCTTGATAACAAATTAACTCATCCTGTTTTTTTATCGGATGATAGGTGAGATTTGGCGTCGTGGTAAAGTGAATGTTGACGGGGGAGAAAATCGTTAAGCTATAAAAAAGATAACCGGCAATCGCCGCTATAAGGAAAACGAGAAAGGCGATAAGTTTAAAGGCGTGTTTTCTAAACATCATTACACCGGACGAATGCTTTTCACATCAACGCTACAATCAAATTCGCGTTCTAATAATTGCAATTTTTGATCCTGCAATAAATCCTGTTTCGCCTGCTCCCGTAATTGAGCATAAATTTTGCGGCGATAATCCGTCGGCGTTAAATACTGTTCGTCATCGTTAATTTCAACGGTCAATGCAATGGTTTTCCCTAACACATGTGAAACCGACTGCTGCAGCAATTTGCAATGTTTATCTTGATTCAAATGTGCATGGCTGGAACGCACACCCAATTTAAGCGAATCTTCGCTTTCCGTCCAAATAAAGGTATTTAACGCGAATTCTTTGGTGAGATTTTCCACGCCACTTTGTTCAATCAACTGTGCCCAGCGATCTTGTTCTTCCGTTAAATGGACAATTTTTTGCTGTAATTCAGGGGTGATGTCTTGCAGAATGGCGGCCTTGATGTCCGAAGGTTTGGGACCTTGTTCAACGTATGCCAGTTCAGGATTGCTCCACTCCCAACGGTAATCTTCGCCTAGCACATCTGAATCGTTTTCTTCGCTCTCCGATTCATTCGGATTTTCTACCGCACTTTTAGCATCCAAGGTGTCAGAAGCGTGAGAAAGTGCGGTCAGTTTTTCAGAGGAATGTTGTGCTAGGCGCTCAGACTTTTTTTTTTCTTGAGAAGGGCTGCTCGGCATGGCATCCAGTTGGTCTAACCCGTTTAATGCGCCAAGTACAGGCGAGCTCACCAAGGTTTCTGCCGATTGCGTGGATTGAGGTTGCGCGCTTTTTGCCACGGTTTCATTCGTAGTGGATTTTTTACGATCTTGATAATGGGCTTTTATCGCCTGAGAAACGACCGGCATTTCAATCGCCGCTGAAGCAGTTTGACCAGAAGATTTAACACGATTTTCCACCGCACTTGATGTATTTTTTGGTGAGCTTTCTTGCGTACTACTTTCAAGGTTTAGTGGTTGACCAATGAATTTCGGATGAAACGCCAACGCACGCAATAACACCATTTCTGCGCCCATGCGCGCGGTTGGTGCCAAACTTAATTCTTTCCGACCACTCACCACCACTTGGTAGAAAAACTGTACATCCTGTGGTGCGATATGTTTCGCTAAAAAGCTAATGTGATCCGCTTCCGTTAACGAGGCTTGTGGTAATAATTGCTGCATCGCAATCTTGTGCAGATTTTCTGCAACTTCACGCAACAGCTCATCCCAATCACCTGCTTTATTCGCCACCTCACTCACAACTTGCATGAGCTTTTCGCCATTGCCTTGTTGCAAGGCATAAATAATTTCAATGGCTTGGGTTTCATCCAATAAACCAAGCATTTCATTGACAATATTGAGCGTGACATTGCCGTTACTCATTGCAATAGCTTGATCTGTCAAACTGAGACTGTCGCGGATACTGCCTTGTGCCGCACCGGCAAGTTTATCTAATGCTAAAGACTCAAAGGGAATCTGTTCCTGATTTAGGATGTATCCCAAATGCTCGGCAATTTGGGATTGCTCCAAGGCTTTCAAATGGAACTGCATGCAACGAGATAAAATCGTCACCGGCAGTTTATGAGGATCAGTGGTCGCCAACAGGAATTTCACATATTCCGGCGGCTCTTCCAAGGTTTTTAAGAGCGCATTGAAAGAATGGCGTGAAAGCATGTGCACTTCATCGATAAGATACACTTTATAACGCCCCAACACCGGCTTGTATTGCACGTTATCCAACAGCTCGCGTGTATCTTCCACTTTGGTGCGGGATGCCGCATCGATTTCAATTAAATCGATAAAATTGCCTTCTTCAATGGCTTTACAGTGTTCACATACACCACAAGGCTCGGCAGTCACACCGTTAACACAATTCAGCCCTTTGGCAAATAAACGGGCAATGGAAGTTTTCCCCACGCCGCGCGTGCCAGAAAATAAATAAGCATGATGCAGGCGATTTTCACGCAAGCCGTTAGCAAGTGCGGTCAAAATGTGTTGCTGACCGACAACCTCGGCAAACGTTTTTGGTCGCCACTTTCTTGCTAATACTTGATAACTCATGCTTTATCCCTGTCCATTTGGAAAATTAATGGCCGGCAAAATTAACTAAAGTATAAGGTTCTACGCCTAAATCGCGTAAGCGTTGTTCGCCGCCGAGATCCGGTAAATTGATCACGAATGCCGCATGCTTCACTTCGCCGCCCAAACGTTGTACTAATTTGACCGTGGCTTCAACGGTTCCGCCTGTTGCCAATAAGTCATCAATAATCAATACGTTATCACCTTTTTGAATGGAATCTACATGAATTTCCAAGGTGTCTTGTCCATATTCCAATTCATAAGATTGCGCAATGGTTTCACGTGGCAATTTACCCGGTTTACGTACCAATACGAAAGGCACATTTAATGCCAATGCCACCGGTGCACCAAAAATAAAGCCACGGGATTCCGTCCCAATGACTTTATTAATGCCTTTATCTTTGCAATGTTGCACCATCAAATCGATCGCAGCGCGAAATGCCGTCGGTTGTTCTACTAAGCTGGTAATATCACGAAAAATGATCCCCGGTTTCGGATGATCAGGAATGGATTTAATTGAAGAAGCAATAAGTGCAAGTTGTTTTTCCATTTTTTTACCTAAAAGTGCGGTTGTTTTTTCACACAAATTAAAATTATAAATCGGCGCGCATATTATCATAAATCGACAGATTGCCGAACATTAATCATAAAGATCTTCGCCATTTTTTCGGGTGCGCAGAAGCTGCAAAATCCACACGTATTGTTCTGGGGTTTCGGTAACAAAACTTTCGATTTCTGCGTTCATGGCACGAGCAGATTGCTGCGGATCATCACTCAGTGTCATTGCCGGATGAATTTCCATTTGGTATTTACCCAGCTGCGCGTTATAGCGTGGAAACATCGGGATCACAACGGCTTTTGCCAACTTCGCCATTTTATTAATGCCCGGTAAAGTCGCTTTGTAAGTCGCGAAGAAATCCACATACACGCTT
The DNA here is from genome assembly GCF_018128305.1 of Aggregatibacter sp. oral taxon 513. Lineage (NCBI taxonomy): Bacteria > Pseudomonadati > Pseudomonadota > Gammaproteobacteria > Pasteurellales > Pasteurellaceae > Aggregatibacter > Aggregatibacter sp. oral taxon 513. The sequence continues at coordinate 677,011 of NZ_CP072381.1, read as the reverse complement.
TGTTCTTCCCCAAAATCTTCGTCCGGCAAATAATAACCCATTTGTCCTTGTCGAATGTGGCTCAAAAACGGTTTGATGCCATTTTGACGGGCGTGCATTTTGCCGCCGAAACGTTGGCGCGCCAGCGTCCAAAGCCAATCCACCAGAGGATTGCGATGCGGGTTATACATGGATGTCATCGGAATGCCATGGGTGTGCAAAATAATCCCTGACGCATCAATTGCCCAACCGTGCGGCACCAGCAAAATCACATTTTTGCCCTGCTCTTTTGCCTGTTTAATATGTTCAATGCCAATAAATTCACTGCGCTGTTGCAAATGTTTTTTTGAACGCACCGCAATTTCGCCGATCCCTAACATCACTTGCGCCAATACAACAAACATGTCATCAATCACCTGTTCGCGGTGTTGTTCCGACCATTGCGGAAAGCAATATTGCAAATTAATTTGAGCGCGTTTGCGTTGCTTTTTCGCTTTATGTCCAACCAACAGACCAATCTTGGCGGCGAATTTATCGCGCAAACGAAAAGGAATAAACGCCAGCAACAGCAAAACCAAAATACCGAGCCAAATGCCCCAATATTTAGGCTTTAAATAGGACCACGAGAAATGCGGCTCATAGCCGACACGTGCCGTTAAACGAATATTTTGTTGAGAATCTGTCATAAAAAAACGTTGCGGAAATTCACCGCACTTTATCCCGTTAGAAATTAAACCAGCCTTGATCAAAAGCCATTTTTATCGTCATGATAAAAGACATAACCACCACCATTGGGCGAATCAACGTTTTGCCTTTGGTCATCACCATTTTAGCGCCTAAATTGGCGCCAATAAATTGGCCCGCCATCATAGCCAAACCGACCGTCCATAAAATTTGCCCGCCAATAAGGAAAAAAATTAAGGAAGCCAAGTTAGAGGTAAAATTCATGACTTTGGCATGCGCAGTGGCCTTGGCTAAATTAAAACCCAGTAATGTCACACATGCCAAGCTCATAATCGAACCGGTGCCCGGCCCGAAAAATCCGTCATAAAAACCCATCCATGTGCCGATACAAAAAGCGAAAATCGGATAAGACAGACGTTGTTTACGATCTTCATCGCCCAGTTTAGGGGTGACTAAAAAATAAATCCCGATCGCTAAAATTAAAAATGGCAGCATTTTTTTAATGACGGAGGCATCAATCAGCTGAATTAAAATCGTTCCGGCGACAGATCCAAAGAAAATCATCAGCAAAATTAGCCAAACTTCCGAAAAATTGACCGCTCTTTTGCGCAAAAAATAAAGACTGGCGGAAAAGGAACCACCACAGGCTTGTAGCTTGTTAGTCCCTAGTGCAACCGCAGGCGGGATCCCCGTCATCAGCAACGCCGGAATCGTGATTAATCCGCCACCGCCGGCAATGGCATCAATAAAACCGGCAACAAAAGCGACCACAAATAAAATGGCTAAAATATCAAGACCGAATTCCATCCCTTACTCCAACCATTCACTCCGATTTGGTGAGTTCAAGATTTGTTGACACAAAAAAGGTTCTGGCGGTGTGACTTTGGGCTTACTTGGTGTTGCCCCGGGTTTTGGCGGTTCAAACCAAGAATAAAGTTCGCTATCACAGCCATCCTCAGCAGGCACCGGTGCTTGGTTTTCGCAGTGTTGTGCTCCCGGCGGACAAGTGAGGCGCACATGGAAATGCGAGTCATGCCCAAACCACGGACGGATTTTGTGTAACCAAGCACGATCCGAACCTGCAGTTTCACAGAGTTTCAACTTAATCGCCGGATTAACAAAAATACGCGTCACTTTCGGATCTTCCGCGGCTAACTTAATCAGTTTTGCGTGATTTGCTGTCCAAATGCTTTCGTCCACCCGTTGTGCTTTGCGATTCACCACCAACAAACCTTTTCCATCTGAATTCAAGGCATCAGTGTCAGACATACTGCCCATGCGCAACCAAATGTCAGCATCTAAGCCCATTTGATGACTGGCGTGCCCCGTCAAAAAACGTCCGCCCCCCGGCATAGCAATATCCCCAACCAACATCGTTGGTAAACCAGCCGCTTTGACGCGTTGCCCAAGACGTTGCAAATAACGAATCATGTCCGGATGACCATAATAACGGTTTTTATTCATACGAATGACTTGATAGCCTTCGCCTTTATAAGGCAAGGGTTCCGCACCGATAATACAGCCGTTGGAATAGCTGCCAATCGCCTCGGCTTTGCCGTTTTCTGCCGGAATCGGGCGTTTGATCTGTTGCCAATCTTGTGGTGCAGCAAAAGTGGAGGTCGCAAAAAAAACGCTGCTAAAAATGACCGCACTTTTGATGAGTTGATGAAAAATCTTATTCATTATGGTGTCCCTGTTGCAAATTATCGACACTGCGCCTGAAATCGTAATAAATGATCTAATAGCACAATCGCCATCATCGCTTCGGCAATCGGCACGGCGCGAATCCCCACACAAGGGTCATGACGACCTTTGGTCACCACCTCTACGGGTTCGTTATTAAGATTGACTGAGCGCCCCGGAAGGGTGATGCTAGAGGTAGGTTTTAACGCAATGGTCGCAATAATCGGTTGTCCTGAGCTGATACCGCCCAAAATGCCGCCCGCATGATTGGAAAGAAAGCCCTCCGGTGTCATTTCGTCACGATGTTCACTGCCCTGTTGTTCTACGACGGCGAAACCATCGCCAATTTCTACGCCCTTTACCGCGTTAATGCTCATCAGAGCGTGGGCTAAATCCGCATCCAATCGGTCAAATACCGGTTCGCCTAAGCCCACCGGCACATTTTCGGCAATGACAGTTAATTTGGCGCCGATGGAATCACCTTGCTTTTTCAAGTCACGAATTAATTCATCGAATTTTTCCACCGCTCTTTTATCCGGACAGAAAAACGGATTACTATTCACTTCCGCCCAATCAATGTTTTCAAGGGATTGTGGTGCAATTTTCACTTTGCCGATTTGGCTTAAAAAGCCTCGCACTTCAATGCCGAATTGTTCACGTAAATATTTTTTTGCAATAGCGCCTGCCGCCACACGCATGGCGGTTTCACGAGCAGAAGACCGACCGCCACCGCGATAATCACGAATACCGTATTTTTGCTGATAAGTGAAATCAGCATGCCCCGGGCGAAAACGATCTTTGATTTCGCCATAATCCTGCGAGCGTTGATCGCCGTTTTTGATGATCATGCCAATGCTGGTACCGGTGGTTTTGCCCTCAAAGACGCCGGACAAAATTTGCACTTCATCGTCTTCTCGACGTGGCGTCGTGTAACGAGAGATACCCGGTTTACGGCGATCTAAATCCGGCTGAATATCTGCTTCCGAAAGCGCCATATTTGGTGGCACACCATCAACAATACAACCTAATGCGATGCCATGAGATTCACCAAAGGTGGTGACGCGAAACAATTGCCCAATCGTATTTCCAGCCATAATCTTCTCTCTTTAATTCGATTTATGATTTCACTTCCACCAACGGCATAATCGCGCCGGTATCTTGATTTTTGATAAAGACATCAAGCTGATTGAAAGCGATCTCAATGTTATTTTCCGCAAACAATTCGTTAATACGGCGGTTTAACGCATCAATGGTATTGGTGCGCTCAGAGACTTGAGAAACATAAACTCGTAATTCATGATCCAAAGTGCTAGCGCCAAAACTGAGGAATAAGGCGCGCGGTTCCGGATCTTTCATAATATTGGCTTGTTCTGCTGCCGCTTGTAACAATAAGCGTCTGACCAAGTCTAAATCGGAACCGTATGCCACGCCAATGGAAATCACCACACGAGTAATCGTGTTAGACAATGCCCAGTTAATGACCTGTCCGGTCACGAAAGATTTATTTGGTACAATGACTTCCTTACGATCAGGATCGATAATCGTAATCGCACGAATACGGATTTTCGCTACCGTGCCGGTCACATCGTTAATGGTCACGGTATCACCAACCCGAATCGGACGTTCAAATAAGAGAATGATACCCGACACGAAGTTCGCAAAAATTTCCTGCATACCAAAACCGAGACCTACAGAAAGTGCGGCGAATAACCACTGCAATTTTGACCATGACATGCCCAAGGTGGCAAAAGCCCAAGCCCCACCAATGGCAACTAACGTGTACGTCAATAACGTGTTGATAGTATAAGGCGTACCTTGTGATAACTTCACGCGGGAGAAGATCAACACTTCTAAAATCCCCGGCAAGTTGCGCACTAAAATGTAAGTAATACCGATAATCACTAACGCAACAAGTAAGTTAAACAGCGAAATACTTTCGGTTACCACACCGGCTTCTGTTGTCGTTGTTTGCTGCCATAAGGTAATGTCGCGTAAGTAACTTGCTACGGTGACTAAATCCGACCACACATAATAGAGAATCGCAAACAATGCCGTCCAAATGAATAAATCGGCAAAACGTAACAACTGACTGCGCACTTGGTTGACCGCCATGCCTTCTTCTTGCTCGCTCACCACCACAACATCATCGGAAGGCGAACCATCATTCAACTCAGCCGCTTTTTGCTGACGTTTTTCTTGTAAACGACGATAAGCCAAACGCTGAGAAGATACTGTGATCGCACGGTATATCGTATGGCGCGCCAACGACCAAACCACCCAAGCGATGTAGGTGTTAATCATATGATTAATTAAGTTTAGTGCCGTGTAGTAATAACCGAGAACCACCAATACGATTAACCCGACCGGCACTAATTGCAACAAGATGCGGACAATTTTTAAAAGCAGTTTATCGCGATGATCGTGGCTTGTTTGACCAAAGGCTTTTGACGCTTTGCTAAAACGTGGTGCAATGATGACGATACAGAAAACTAATGCGATGATGGTATTCACTTCTCCAAGCACATCATCCGCCAAACCGCTTTCCATTACGTCACTAAATACCGAAGTATTCAATAACAACACCACGGTAACAATGATGCGTTTTGTAATGGCTTGCAGTTTTTCAGCCGCATCCTGCGTGAAACCGAAGTGGTGTACCAAAATGCCATTTGGACGTAACACCGCAAGGACAAAAGTAAAAAACCACCAATACGCCGCCATACTCAACGACCACTGCCAAAATTCCGCAGGGTTTCTCACGAAGAAGAAACCAAACAACTGACAAACGGCCAAGAACCATAATGTTGACGATAACGAAATAATGCCGGTAAACAATAACGCCATAGGGGTGTGCCACTGGCTATCGGTTCTAAGGCGATTAATTTCACTGTTGATAGAGGCTAATTTTTGTTTAATAAAGGTTTTAAATCTAAAGATAATGCCACCAATAAGCACTAAAATCGCCACATAGGTCAGCAAATAAGGCAAATTATCAAAATTACTCGGAAAACCTAATTTTTTACTGATTCCCTCAAGTTGCTCGCCAAGCGACATAGGTAAATTCTTAAACCACGCTAAATTAATCGGGTTATTGCTTTTTACCCAAAAGCTTTGTTGATCCAATTTGGCTTGAATTTGATCACTGATTTGCGTAATTTGTTGCTGTGTCAATTCTAAAGAAATCGCTAAATTCAGCTGATTATTTAAGGACTTAATCACATCTGAAGCAATTTTACGGCGCTCTGTCAACAAATTGATGAGCTGTGTTTTTTCCGCCTCAGTAAAGGTTTGATTCTGATCCGCTTGAACTTTCGCTAAGTAAGCATCTAAATCGTATAACTCATTACGGCGTTGGGTCATATCAAAAATTTGTACACGCAAATCGGCAATTTGTTTTGATAATTCTTGGATATTCAAGTTTGTCGGTAATTTTTGTTTTTGTTGTTGAATAATCCGTGATAGCACTAATGTGCCTTGCAACGCACTAATTTGCTCATCAATGGTGCGCTGCGTTTGGGTTAAGCTATCCAACACACTACGCATACGCAATTCATCTTGCGTCAAGGCGTTGGTTTTTTCCGTTTGTTCCAATAAAAATTGGCTCAGTTGCGCATTACGCTCCAATTCTTTCTGAATATAATTATTTTTGACCGCACTTTGACTTTGTTGCTGTACTTGATCAACCTGATTTTGTGTTTGTGCCAAATGCTGTTGATTAATCGCCTCTTGAATGGCCGCAATCTGTTGTTGTAGCACTTGCGCACGAGCGTTTAATAAGTCATAACGGCTTTGATATAACACCGTCAGCTGATCGCTGTTTTTCAACAAAATTTGATTGTAATTATTTTTCAGCTCAATCAGTTGTAACTCTAACTGAGCCTGCTGTTTCAATGCTGCTGAAGTCGTACTATCGCCAAGCTTTTGATTAAGCTCTTGCGCACGCTTCAAATTGGCGGTTAATGTGGCTTGCGCCCGCTCGGATACTGAGCTTTGCCCCGCCAATTGGCTATTCACTGTCCCTAACGCCGATTGCGTTTCCTGTTGTTGTTCGATTAATTTTTCAAGCTGAGCTTGTAAATCCGCTAAGCGGCGAGATTGATAATCCGCAGCTGTGGCGGTATTTAACTGTTTTTTCAGCGTTTGTAATTCGGCATTATTCTTCTGAATCTCAGCATCCGCCCCATTCAATGTGGCTTGTAGCGCCTCATTGGTCTTTTGCTGCGCTTGAATTTGTTGCAATAAATCCAAAGAGGTTTGAATGTCTGTGACCAACGTTTGTTTTTCATCACCATCCGGCATTTTTTGTGCGGCGGCGAGATCTGCCTTGAGACTTTTTTCTGTTGGCAAAGACAGGGTATTTTGATCGGCAAAGGCACTTTGTGACACCGCCATATTTAAAAATAAGGCAGCACAAAGTGCGGTTAAAAACGCGTTTATTTTCATATTTATCCTAATTGTTTCGCTAGCCAGCCTGCTAACGTTTTCCGAGAAACTTTGATTGCACCGTCGCTTAAATTTAACGGCAATTCATAATAGGCAACAGGTTGTTTAAAACGTTCCAATCGCCCTTGTAAAAATCCGTTCAGATTTTCCACCGCACTTTTTGTCGGCTCCCGCCATTCCACAATGGCTACCGGTCGTTGACCAAACTCCTGATCGGTGACAGGCAATACAAAAACCTGTTTGACTAAATCAGACTGTAAAATCAGTTTTTCAATTTCTTCCGGCTGGATGTTTTCCCCACCGGAAATAAACATATTATCAATTCGCCCTGAAATCACAAGTTCGCCATCGTGCCACACGCCTTTGTCTTTCGTTGCAAACCAACCTTGTTCGTTAAGAAGAGAAACGATGCGGTCCTGTTGCCAATAACCTAACGCTAAGCCTGCACCGCGCAACCAAATTTCCTCATTGTGCAAACAGTATTCACGTCCGGCTAAGGGCTGCCCTACCCCGTTTTTTTCATCGCTTTGTTTAGCAAACACCGTAGAAGCCATTTCTGTCATGCCATAACCGGAATAACTTTTCACGCCAAGACGCTGCAAAGCTTGCGTCAGTGCTAAAGGAATATGTGCCCCGCCAAGCAATACGGCGCGTGTTTGTATCGCCGTTGGTTTTTCCTGCAAATACTGTAACCAGCGTTGCACTTGCGTCGGCACCAAAGAAACGTGGGTCACCTGATTGACTGCCGCATAAAAATCTTCGCCAGGTAACACTAAAGTTGCCCCTGTTGTCAACCAACGCCACACAATGCCCTGACCGGAAACATGATATAACGGTAATGAAAGCAACCATGAATCTGCCGCACCAAATTGCATTAAATCACATACGCCTTGTGCGTTTGCCAAATGTGCTTGCACATTATGCACAACGGCTTTTGGCAAGCCCGTAGAACCCGACGTAAGCGTCATAGTAGCTGGTTGCGTCAAATTAACGGGAAAATCACCGAAAAAGTCTATTTTCTCTGCCTGCTTTATGGCATCCGAAAAAGTAAAAAAACACCTGAAAATCTCACCGCACTTTTGGGATTCAGCAACACATTCTGCATGATCTGAGGTAAAGAAAAAATCCACATTATAGGCTTGACAAAGTGCAATACGTTTTTCCAGAGGAAACATGGGGTTGAGCATTAAAACACGGGCACCGATTTGAATCGCGGCTAAATAAAACAGCACCAGTTCTAGGCTATTTTTCCCACACAAAGCGATGCCATTTTGGGGCTTCACACCGAGGTGTTGCAAATAAGTGGAGATTTGCTGTGTTTTTTCGAGAAGTTGTTGCCATGTAAAAGCGTCGCCTTGCAAAACTTGCAAGGCGATTCGCTTGGAAAATAAGGGAGATTGTGCAAATTGACGACCAAGTGCCATAAGATTTAATTTGCCGTAAAAAATGGCCGCACTTGATCAATTAAATATTCCGGCAAATGCATGGACTGCATAGCCCCTTCCAACATGAGCATTTTACGACCACTGTTGGTGTTCGTGATCACCCAATATGGCGTATCAGGAATTTGTTTCGGTTTGGTGTGATTACCCGCCATCAGCAAAGTCCCTTCATCACGGGCAAAGTAAACGCGGGTGCGCCCTTGTAACGATTCCGTTGCGAGGGCAAAACCTTCCGGATTGGTACGGTATAAAATCGTTAAAATATTTAAGAAACGAATGACCGCTTTATTCTCTTGTTTAAATTCTTCAGAATTGAGCAAAGCCTCCAATCGGCTAATGGTTTTTTGCATGACTTCGTCAGATTGCTTTTTAAGCACCGGTTTATTGATTTCTTCATCAAAAACAGGTTGTTGCTCAGTTATCTGCGGTTGCTCATTAGAAGACGTGGTTGCCATCGTTGATTGATTTTCCGGAAGGCTAAAATAAGCATTACGCGGAGAAAGATTTAATAAACGGCGTAAAATATCCGATGCACTTTCGCCAATAGATTGCGTGTTGCCGGCAATGTATTGATAAAGTTCTTCGTCCACTTCGATAATTTTCATTTTCTTTCTCCACTTGCTTGATCTATTTAAGCTTTTCGCACATTATAGCGAGCTATTAGCAAATTCTCTAGCCCCAAATTTAGCCGATGAAAAAATTACTCAATTTTCAATTTAATGAATTAAAACAAGCAATTAACAAACCTGTTTTGGTGTTTATTCACGGTTTGTTCGGCGATATGAATAACTTGGGTGTGATCGCACGCGCATTTAGTGATGATTATTCTATTTTACGGGTGGATTTACGTAATCACGGCTTGAGTTTTCATAGCGAAGACATGAATTATGATTTAATGGCAAAAGATGTAGTTGACGTGATTCATTCTTTGGGCATTCGTGAAGTGATTTTAATCGGGCACTCCATGGGGGGAAAAACCGCTATGGTTTGTGCAGCAAATTATCCTGAATTAGTAAAACGCTTAGTGGTCATTGATATTGCACCTGTCGCTTATGGCGAACATGGACATGATGATGTATTCAACGGTTTATTTGCCGTAAAAAATGCACAACCCCATACCCGTCAAGAGGCTAAGCCCATTTTAGCGCAACATATTCGCGATGAAAGTGTACAACAATTTATGTTGAAATCTTTTGATGCCTCAAGTGACAATTATTTTCGCTTTAATTTAACCGCACTTAAGCGCAATTACCCCCACTTAATGGGCTGGGAATCTTGCCATATCAAACAACCTTGTTTGTTTATCAAAGGCGGCAATTCATCTTATATATTGCCCGAATATACCGATCGCATTTTATTCCAATGCCCACGGGCGACCTCCTTCACCATCAACGGCAGCGGGCATTGGGTTCACGCAGAAAAACCGCAATTTGTTATCCGTGCAATTACGCATTTTTTAGATAGAATTAATAGCTCAGATGAATCCAAATAGAATTTCATTTGGTGTTGAATCTATGGTATAGTTCACAACAAATTTCGTTGTGGCTTATCATTATCACTTTCTGAATAATTCTTTATTCAACGTGATGAACACGCCAGTGGTTAATTAAAATGGCAAAACAAGATTCTGACTGCATTACTTTAGATTTATTTAGTGAAATTCGTAGAGTTGGGCGTCCGAAAACCAATCCACTGAGTCGGGAGCAACAAATTCGTATTAATAAACGCAATCAATTAAAACGTGATAAATCCTGTGGATTAAAGCGTGTCGAATTGAAATTGCATGCGGATTTGGTTCAACAACTAGAAGATTTAGCATCCACTCGAAACGTGAATCGTTCCGAGCTAATCGTAGCAATTTTACAAGATTATTTTAACGTTAAGAAATAGGTAACAAGATGGCTGTTGTCGGCTTATTTTATGGTAGTGATACAGGCAATACTGAAAACATTGCCAAAATGATTCAAAAACAATTAGGTAGCGAATTAGTTGATATTCGTGACATTGCAAAAAGTAGCAAAGAAGATATCGAAGCGTATGATTTTCTTCTGTTTGGTATCCCAACTTGGTATTACGGTGAAGCGCAATGTGACTGGGATGATTTTTTCCCAACATTAGAACAAATTGATTTTACCGATAAACTTGTTGCGATTTTCGGCTGTGGCGACCAAGAAGATTACGCCGATTATTTCTGTGATGCGATGGGAACAATACGCAATATTGTTGAACCTCACGGTGCAATTATTGTTGGTCACTGGTCAACCGAAGGTTACACATTCGAATCATCACAAGCATTAGTTGACGATAATACCTTTGTCGGATTATGTATTGATGAAGATCGTCAACCGGAATTAACGTCTGAACGTGTCAACAAATGGGTTAAACAAGTTTATGACGAAATGTGTTTAGCTGAGTTAGCTTAATAGCAAAAAAGGAGCTGTTATGTCTGAAGAAAACATCAAATTATTAAAAAAAGCAGGATTAAAAATCACCGAACCCCGTTTGACGATTCTTGCTTTAATGCAAAAACACAGTGAACAGCATTTTTCTGCGGAAGATGTTTACAAAATGCTATTAGAAAATGGTGCAGACATCGGTTTGGCCACGGTATATCGTGTTTTAAACCAATTCGATGAAGCAAAAATTTTAATTCGTCACAACTTTGAAGGGAATAAATCCGTCTTTGAATTAGCACCAACACAGCATCACGACCACATCATTTGTACCGATTGTGGAAAAGTGTTTGAATTCAATGACGAATTAATTGAAAGTCGCCAAAAAGAAATCAGTAAACAACATGGCATTGAGCTTTCCAGCCACAGCCTGTACCTTTACGGAAAATGCAGCGATATCCATCAATGTTCAGAAAATAACAAAAAATAATTACAAATAAGGCGGTCTTTGAACCGCCTTATTCATATTAAAAACATATCAAAAACCGACCGCACTTTTCTCGTCTAAAAATAAGATTTTCCTTAGGGGAAAATGCCTTGTTGTGCTATAATTACGCCAATTTTTTCACTATTAAATTTAATGATTAGGAAGTTCTAAATGTCTGATTTCGTCCAAGATATTACGCCGGTCAGTATTGAAGAAGAGCTGAAATCTTCATACCTCGATTACGCCATGTCCGTTATTGTAGGACGTGCCTTGCCTGATGTACGTGACGGCTTAAAACCGGTACACCGCCGCGTGTTATTTGCTATGCACGAAGGGGGCAATGCCTACAATAAACCTTACCGTAAATCTGCCCGTATTGTGGGTGACGTTATCGGTAAATACCACCCACACGGTGATAGCGCGGTATATGATACCTTGGTGCGTATGGCGCAACCTTTCTCCTTGCGTTATATGTTAGTGGACGGTCAAGGTAACTTCGGATCTGTAGATGGCGATGCGCCGGCGGCGATGCGTTATACGGAAGCCCGTATGACCAAAATCGCCCACGAATTATTGGCAGATCTCGATAAAGAAACCGTCAATTTTGTGCCAAACTATGATGGTTCGGAACAAATTCCTGAAGTATTACCAACCAAAGTCCCAGCCTTATTGGTCAACGGTTCTTCCGGTATTGCGGTAGGGATGGCGACCAATATTCCACCACACAACCTAGGCGAAGTATTAGACGGTTGCTTGGCTTATATCGAAAATAACGACATCACCATTGATGAATTGATGAGTCATATTCCCGGCCCGGATTTCCCAACAGCCGCATTGATTAATGGTCGTAAAGGTATTGAAGAAGCCTATAAGACCGGTCGTGGTAAAATTTATGTCCGTGCCCGTGCGGAAATTGAAACCGATGAAAAAGGCCGTGAAACCATCATCGTTAACGAAATTCCGTATCAAGTCAATAAAGCCAAATTAATCGAAAAAATTGCGGAATTCGTCAAAGAGAAAAAAATTGAAGGCATTAGCGGTTTACGTGATGAATCAGATAAAGACGGTATGCGTATCGTCATTGAAATCAAGCGCGATGCCGTGGGTGAAGTGGTATTAAACAACTTGTATGCCCTCACGCAAATGCAGGTCACTTTCGGGATTAATATCGTAGCATTAGACCACGGTCAGCCGAAACTCTTGAATTTAAAACAACTCATTGAAGCGTTTGTGTTACACCGCCGCGAAGTGGTGACCCGCCGTACCATTTTTGAATTACGCAAAGCCCGTGAACGCACCCATATTTTGGAAGGTCTTGCTATTGCGTTAGCCAATGTGGATCCAATTATTGAGCTAATTCGTCAAGCACCTAATCCTGAAAGCGCCAAACGTGAATTACTTGCTCGTCCATGGCAACTTGGTCATGTGGCAGAAATGTTGGCAGCAACAGGTGTAGATGCCGCTCGCCCAGAAGATTTAGACGAGCAATATGGCATTCGTGACGGTTTATATTATTTAACCGAAGTCCAGGCCCAAGCCATTTTAGATTTACGTTTACAAAAATTGACCAACTTAGGTCATGACGAAATCCTAGACGAATACAAAAAATTACTGGAAGCCATCGGCGAATTGCTCTATATCCTACGCAGTCCCGAACGCTTAATGGAAGTGATTCGTGAAGAGCTGGAACAAATCCGAGAACAATTTAACGATCCGCGAAGAACAGAAATTACCGCCGCTTCCGGTGACATTAATTTAGAAGATTTAATCGCCCAAGAAGATGTGGTGGTGACACTTTCTCACGAAGGCTATGTGAAATATCAGCCAATTAGCGATTACGAAGCACAACGCCGCGGTGGCAAAGGTAAATCGGCAACGAAAATGAAAGAAGAAGATTTCATTGAGAAACTCTTAGTTGCCAATACTCATGACACCATTCTCTGTTTCTCCAGCCGTGGACGCTTATATTGGTTGAAAGTATACCAACTTCCGCAAGCCAGCCGAGGATCACGCGGACGACCAATCGTCAATATTTTACCGCTCAATGAAAATGAACGTATTACCGCCATTTTACCGGTGACCGCTTACGAAGAAGATAAATTCGTCGTCATGGCAACCGCCGGCGGTATTGTGAAGAAAATTGCGTTAACCGAATTCAGCCGTCCACGTTCTAGCGGTATCATTGCGCTGAACTTACGCGACGAAGATGAATTGATCGGTGTAGATATTACCGACGGCAACAATGAAATCATGTTGTTCTCTTCCCAAGGTCGCGTGGTCCGCTTCAGCGAATCCGCTGTGCGTGCAATGGGGCGTTTGGCGACAGGGGTACGCGGTATCAAACTCGCCTTAACCAATGATCTGAATGACGATGAAAGTGCGGTTGAAATTGAAGATGTTTCTGACGATAACACAGAAGAAACCTTAGATCTCAATATCGATAAAGTCGTTTCTTTAGTCATTCCAAAAAACGATGGCGAAATCCTGACTGCGACACAAAACGGCTACGGCAAACGGACGAAGTTAGAAGAATATCCGACCAAGTCCCGTAATACTAAAGGGGTGATTTCAATTAAGGTGAGCGAACGTAATGGCAAAGTCGTTGCGGCAACACAAGTGGTTGATACCGACCAAATCATGTTAATCACCGATGCCGGTACCTTAGTTCGTACCCGCGTAAGCGAAGTCAGTATTGTCGGACGTAACACGCAAGGTGTTCGTTTAATCCGCACAAGTGAAAATGAACATGTTGTGAGCCTAGAACGCATCTGCGATGTTGATGACGAAGAAGGCGAACAAGAAAGTGCGGTAGAAAATACCGAAGAATAACAACATAAGAGCATTTTAAGGCAGCAGTGTTTTATTGCTGCCTTAAATATTGGGGGATAAATGGATATTTATTTAGTTTATTTGCACATTATTTGTGCCTTCGTCAGCCTCGGATTACTCATTATTCGTGGTGCTATGCAGTTAACGAAGAAAGACTGGCGAGCAGTCAAATCGTTGAAAATTCTACCGCACTTAATAGATACCCTATTGGTTTTAAGCGGTATTATCATGCTATTTATATTTAACTACGGCTTACCGGTGTGGATTATTGCGAAGACGGTATTATTGATCGGTTATATTGTCTTCTCGGCAAAATTTTTCAGCAAAAAACAATTGCAAAATCAACCGCACTTTTTCTTCTTGGCGCTTGTATTACTGATAGCCACGATCCTAATCGGTTATTTTCACTAAAATAAAAAAGTGGGTATCAAACCCACTTTTTATCCCCCGGCTAATTTCACCTTGTAGCCTTTCTGCTCCAGTAGCTGTTTCAGTAAATCACGTTTTTCACCCTGAATTTCGATGGTATGATTTTTTACTGCTCCGCCACACCCACAACGTTTTTTTAGTTCCGCGGCTAAGGTTTTCAATTCGGTTTCGGCTAATCCAAGCCCGGTAATAATGCTCACACCATTACCTTTACGACCACTTTTTTGCAGTTGAATTCGTACGATACCATCACTTTGTGGAATCTCTTCCTGCGGTTTATCGGCTTTAATCCGTCCTACTTCAGTAGAATAAACTAATTGATTTGTCATAATAAATTACGCGATAGAAGCGTTAATCGCTTTCAATACCTCTGCCGGATTTTCAGCCTGCGTAATTGGACGTCCAATGACCAAATAATCAGAACCTGAACGAATAGCAGCAGCTGGTGTCATCACACGGCGTTGATCACCAAAATCGGCGCCAATCGGACGAATGCCCGGTGTTACAAGCAAGAAGTTTTCACCACAGTTACGACGTAAAATTTCCACTTCCTGCGGAGAACATACCACGCCATCTAAACCTGCACGTTGGGTCAAATGCGCTAGACGAATCACCTGTTCCATTGGAGAGGCATTAATGCCAATTTGCAATAAATCCAAATCTTCCATACTCGTTAACACGGTCACCCCAATTAATAATGGCGCATCTTTTCCATAAGGCTCAAGAATTTTTTTCGCTTCCTCCATCATACGCAAACCACCGCTCGCATGTAAATCCACCATCCAAACACCTAAATCAGCCGCAGAACGTACCGCTCTTGCCACGGTATTCGGAATATCATGAAATTTCAAATCAAGGAAAACATCAAAATTACGCGAATGTAATTGCTTCACAAAATTTGTTCCAAGAGTGGTAAACATTTCTTTCCCGACTTTTAAACGACAATTTTGTGGGTCAAGCTGATCAACTAACGCTAAAGCATCGGCTTCTTTTTCATAATCTAATGCGATGATGACTTTATTTGTCATAGTTTTCTCCTTACAGATAAGCAATGTTAGCGGCTTAATCATGTTCAATCGCGCTAACCGGTTTAATCGTTTCCCACTGACGACAAGAGGGACAACACCAAATTAATTTATGGGTTTGATAACCGCAATTACTACAACGATAATCAAAAGTTTGTTTAATGCGCTCTCCCACCATTTTATGTAGCAAAATTAAACTATCCTTCCCTCTTCCATTTTCCGCATCATCAATTTGATATTGAATAAAGCGGTGAAAAATAGGCGTAGCCGGATTTTGTTGAAGTTGTTGGTAAAGCTTAAGTTGTGCCGCAGCAAGCCCATCTTTTTCTTCAATAAGATCAGCTAACATCAAGGATACTGCACTATTATGATTTTTTTGATTGGCTTTGATGAGAAATAACTCAAAATTATCTAACTGATTTAATTTTTGGTAGCAGAATTTCAAGGTATTTAAAACTTCACCTATATAATCAGAATTTTGTGTCAAAATATTTTCTAAAATATCGACCGCACTTTTATAGTTTTCTTGTTTAATCGCTAAATCAGCAAGCATTATGGATGCCCTAGCACAACTAGGAGAAACCTTTAAAGCTTGTGATAAAATCTGTTGAGGATTTTCTTTGCTATCTTGGGGTAAATTGCGCACGTATTCACAATAATAGTGTGCCAATTCGATATGATTTTTTTTAGGAGAGATTTTTGCAAGCTTTTCAGCAACATTAATGGCTTTTTTCCATTCTTTCGTTTTTTGATAAATAATCGCCAGCTGTTGTAATGCCGCCTCGGCAAATTCGGGCTCATCAACCATTAAAATATAAAGATGTTCAGCACGATCAAAAAAACCTACTGCCATAAAATCTTTTGCAAGTTGTTGTTTAGCAAGCAATTTTTGTTCAAAGGTATAATGTGGGCTATTATCTAATGCTTGATGAATTCGTAATGCACGATCCACCTCACCTCTCGAACGAAAAAGATTTCCTAATGTTAATTCGGCCTCAAATTGTGATGAACTATTAATTTCATTTTCACTTTCTTGTTTTTGGAGCATATCCAAAAATAAATCAACTGCTTTATCTGTTTGATTAGCTAGTAAGAAATTAACCCCAGTTACATAATCACGGGAAAGTTTATTACTTATGTCCTCCTGATCCCTTTTAGCACTACGATGCCCCATATACCAGCCATAAGCGGCAGCAATAGGTAAAAGAAGGAAAAGCAATTCAAGCATTATTGAGAAACCTTATCTCTGCTATTTGTTAATTCATTAATTTGCAGAGTTTGTCGTTTAATCTGACGATTTAATGCAATATTTTTAAGTTTTAGTTTGATGTAGAAAAAACCGGTAATAAACCAACCAAGGATAAGCCCCAAGCCGAATAAAATAGCAACCAAGGTAGAAAGTTGGAATTGACTTTGTGCGACAATATAATTGAAGGTGATCACTTGATCATTATTTGCACCTACGGTGACAGCAACCAGCACAATAGCTAACACGATGATTAATCCGAAAATATATTTAATCATTTTCTTTCTCCTTAAAATAAAGTTGCCTTCATTATGCCAAAAATGAGCATAAAAAACGACACTTAAAAGTGCCGTTATAAAAAGTTAGTCAAATAAATTATGCGTAAACATCAACGCGTTCTCTTAGCTCTTTCCCTGCTTTAAAGTAAGGTACACATTTTGCATCTAATTTTACTTGTTCACCGGTTTTAGGATTACGACCTAAACGAGGTTGGCGACAATGCAAAGAAAAACTACCGAATCCACGTACTTCGATACGTTCACCACTTTCTAATACATATGACATTTGTTCTAAAATCGCTTTTACTGCTTCTTCCACAGATTTAACAGGTACACTGTGATTTTTCTGTACTAAAAGTTCAATCAGCTCTGATTTAGTCATA
This sequence comes from Aggregatibacter sp. oral taxon 513, assembly GCF_018128305.1. Lineage (NCBI taxonomy): Bacteria > Pseudomonadati > Pseudomonadota > Gammaproteobacteria > Pasteurellales > Pasteurellaceae > Aggregatibacter > Aggregatibacter sp. oral taxon 513. The sequence continues at coordinate 659,710 of NZ_CP072381.1, read as the reverse complement.
CTATTCTCCTAACTCTTTAAACCGGCATATTGCTATGCCGATTTTATTAACAAAGCGAATTATTCACCTTTTGCTGCTTTGAAAGCTTCAGCCATTGCATTTGGAATAGCAACATCTTCTTGCTTATTCACGGTTGCAACGGCTGCCGCTTCTTCAGCTTGATCTTTCGCACGAACAGATAAGTGAACAATACGAGCTTTACGATCTACACCAGTGTATTTTGCTTCAATTACATCGCCTGCAGCAACTTCATTCGTTAAATCTGCTGCGCGGATGTAACCTTCCACACCACCGTCTAATTCAACTTTAGCGCCTTTCGCATCAGCTTCAACAACTTTAGCGTTTAATACAGTGCCTTTTTTGTTGATAGCAACGAAGTTATTGAATGGATCTTCTTCAAGTTGTTTGATACCTAAAGAAATACGCTCTTTCACTGCATCGACTTGTAATACAACTGCGGCAACTTCATCACCTTTTTTGTAATTACGTACAGCTTCTTCACCTTGAACATTCCAAGAAATGTCAGATAAATGAACTAAGCCGTCAATACCGCCATCTAAACCGATGAAGATACCAAAGTCAGTGATAGATTTGATTTTACCAACAACTTTGTCACCTTTGTTGTGAGTTTCAGCGAATTGAGCCCATGGATTTGCTTTGCATTGTTTTAAGCCTAAAGAAATACGACGACGTTCTTCATCGATTTCTAATACCATCACTTCAACTACATCACCTAAGCTAACCACTTTAGATGGGTGAATATTTTTGTTAGTCCAATCCATTTCAGAAACGTGAACTAAACCTTCAACACCGTCTAAAATTTCAACGAAACAACCGTAGTCAGTTAAGTTAGTTACTTTACCGGTTAATTTGCTGTTTACTGGGTGATTTTCAGCGATTGCAGCCCAAGGATCTTGACCTAATTGTTTTAAGCCTAAAGATACACGAGTACGATCTTTATCGAATTTCAATACTTTAACGGTGATTTCATCACCAACATTAACGATTTCGCTTGGGTGTTTAACACGTTTCCAAGCCATATCGGTAATATGTAATAAACCGTCAACACCGCCTAAATCAACGAATGCACCGTAGTCAGTTAAGTTCTTAACAGTACCTTTAACTTCTGCACCTTCAGACAAGTTCGCTAATACTTCTTCACGATCTTGGCTGCTTTCAGATTCGATTACTGCACGACGGGAAACAACAACATTGTTACGTTTTTGATCAAGTTTGATTACTTTGAATTCTAATTCTTTACCAAGTAAGTGATCTGCATCACGAACTGGGCGGGTATCAACTAATGAACCCGGTAAGAATGCGCGAACACCGTTTAACTCAACTGTGAAGCCGCCTTTCACTTTACCGTTAACTAAACCAAGTACAGTTGCTTGTTCGTCGTAAGCTTTTTCCAATACAATCCAAGCTTCGTTGCGTTTTGCATCAGCACGGGAGGCAACAGTTTCACCGAAACCATCATCCACAGCTTTAAGCACAACATCAACAACATCACCAACTTGAACTTCCAATTCACCTTGTGCATTTAAAAATTCTTCGGAAGGAATTGCAGACTCGGATTTAGAACCGGTATCTACAAGTACGAAGCCTTTTTGGATAGCAACGATGGTACCTTTAACAACTGCACCTTGACGGGTTTCAAGGTCTTTTAATGATTCTTCAAAAAGTTGAGCAAAAGATTCTGTCATAATTAATCTTCAATTTAAGTAAATAACGTCCACTTCTAATCCATAAAAAGTGGGGCTGATAACAAAGTTTATCCATCCTTGAATAAACCGTAAAAATTTAAGCTTTAATACCAATACGCTGCTGAATATAGTCTAAGGCCTGACCAATCACTTCATCGATACTCAATGTCGTGCTGTCAAGTAAAAACGCATCATCAGCGGGTTTTAAAGGGGCGACTGCTCGATTTCTATCGCGCAAATCACGCTCTTTTATCTCGGCTAAAATCTGTGCAAAGTTACCACTAATCCCCTTATTTTGCAACTGGTTATAGCGTCTTTTTGCACGTTCTTCCGCACTCGCATCTAAAAATAATTTCACTTGCGCATCAGGAAACACCACCGTTCCCATATCACGACCATCCGCAATTAAACCGTCATTTTTGGCGAAATCCTGCTGAAGTTGTAATAATGCCGCACGAACTTGCGGGAAAACAGCAACTTTTGATGCGGCATCCGCCACTTCTTGCGTACGGATTAAATGACTGACATCCATGCCACCTAATAATACATTCACTTCGCCATTTTTCGGCACAAATTGAATATCCAAATGACGAGCAAGGTCAGCCAATGCCGTTTCATTGGTTAAATCAGCATTTCGTTTTAATGCGGCTAATGCTGTCACGCGATAAATTGCGCCGGAATCCAACAACGCAAAACCTAGTTTTTCTGCCAATGCGTAACATAAAGTGCCTTTACCGGCACCACTTGGTCCGTCTACTGTAATAATTTTATTCATGATTTTTCTCTGTCAAAAGGGATTGAATCTCAACCGTCATCTTGTCAAACATGTCATAACGTTTGCGATACATAGAACGTTTTTTACTTTGAATGTCTTCTAAAGGACGACGCTCAAGTGCGGTCGGAATTTGCCAATAATTTTCCGCCAAATGCCCCTCGTTTTCCTGCCAAAATTCATCGTAGTTAAACAATAATTTTGCCGAATCATTCCAGCGATATTTTGCCTGACGTTTATGCGGAATGCCTTCCAAACGACAATTCAACGTCTCCGCAAAAATTTTAAACGCATTCACCAACATAAACATCGGGCGCACACCATGTAGCAATTTTGTCGCCTGACGCACTAAATCCTGTGCTTCATCGCCCTTTGGCCCTTGAATTGAGGCGATCAATAAACGGTTATCCGCTAAAAACGTAAAGCTGGCAGAATAAATCGTACGTTGATTAGCATCGGTTAAAGCGATAGCAAAAAAGCCTTCATAAGGATCGATATGGTTGAGCGTTAAATTTAATGTCAATTCATCCGTTAACTGTGCCAACAGTACCGGCTGTTGTGAGATTAATGTCTCGCATAACGACACACCAAAGTGTTTTTCCGCCATGGCAAAATTGGTCTTAATAGCGTCTAAACGCTGTGTCGCATTAAAGTGTTTATCACAGTACTGGCTTAATAGCGTATTTACACGATAAGGATACTGAGCAAAAACCGGCTGCCACAAGGGATTTTCATGAATAAAATCGACTAACGCCTGACATTGCACTGCAAAAACCAAACGGCGCGCCCGATAACGTAGCCATTCCCGCAACAATTTTAATTTGCGTTTTTCTACGGGAAACATTTCATGAAATGTTGGAAAATGGAATTTCGTCACCACAAACCTCAAAAAGAATTCAATAAATTAAGTGTAAAATTATAGCAAAAAGGCAGTTGCTTTTAAATGCGCCGATAGGCTGTAAAAACGTAGAAAAAAACGACCGCACTTTATAGTTTTACCTTTTCGAAGAGAAAAAGTGCGGTCATTTTCACGGGTATTTTATGCAACAAAAACCTGTTGCACTAAGAACATATACAATAAAGTACCGGTGGCAATGGACAAAAACATATTCCGTTTCCAAAAATGCAATACCAGCACCACTGCGCCTGCAATAAACTCAGGTAAGCCATGAAAACCGCTCAATACATCAATATTTTTATAGCAATAGACCACCAGCATGCCAAACATCGCCGCAGGCAACACTCGCCCTAAATAACGAATATATTCAGGAATCGGACGGTTGGCTGGGAAAATCCAAAACGGCAGCCAACGCGTAATTTGCACGGCCAATACGGCAATTGCAATAGTGAGGATTTGTTCCATCAAGCTCATTTATTGCACCCTCTCTAATTTCGTGGTCAGTTTCGGACGACGGAATGTTAAGACCATCCAAATGCCTATCAGGGTTGGCAATAAGAAATAGTCATGACCAAAAATTAGCAGTGAAATAAATGCAATCGCCAGGCCTAACAAGGAACTTTCGTGAGATTTTTCTTTCGTCCAATTTTCCGCAAAAATCACGAGAAACAACGCAGTCATTGCAAATTCTATCCCTTTCAAATTAAATGGAATGATATTGCCAAACAGGTTGCCCAAGACCGCCCCGACCACCCAATACATATGCAGGTAAAAGCTGACAAAAAACAGATACCAGCCACGATCCAAGTGCGGTGGGATTTTTGCCATATAATTAAGAGAAAAAGATTCATCGACTAACGTTGCGATAAGATACGGGCGCTTTTTACCTAAAAATTTACCGTATTTTTCCAACATGGAAATACTGTAAAAAATTTGCCGTCCGCTAACCATCAAGGTAATCAGCAAAGCATTGAGGGGCGCAAAAGACAAGGTGAGCGCACCGGCAATAATAAACTCGACAGAACCGCCATAAATCAACAATGCCATTAAAAATGGGTACCACACGCAAAATCCAAGGGCTTTCATATAAATGCCGTAGGCTATACCGAGGAATAAAAAACCGGCAATCATCGGTGCGCTATACGGCAATGCCGCTTTGGCTGCGGCAAAAATAGGATGAGGCGTTGTCTTAACATCAGACATACAACTAATTCTCGTCTAATACAGATAGTTCAGGTAAGGTTGAAAAGCTTTGTGCTTTCACGGTTTCATAGAAATCATCCACGAAAGCAACTTGTGCATCCGCTTCACGAAAAGCCGCGTATAAATTGCTGTGCAAACCTTGGTCGGTAATTTTGCGCGCCACAATATAACCCCGATCCAAATAAGGTTTCGCTGCCCAAAACGGCAATGCGGCGACGCCACGTTTACTTGCCACCAGTTGAATAATGGCAATGGTGAGCTCACTGGTTCGACGGGTCGGATTAATGCCTTTCGGATGCAACACTTTACGCAGCAAATCCAACATATCATCCGGTACCGGATAAGTAATCAACGTTTGATCGATAAAATCTTCCGCTTGCCAAATATCCTTCGCGGCAAGTGGGTGATCTTTCGCACATAGCCCTACCATTTCATAGGAAAACAACGGCTTATACACAATGCCCGGATTTTCTTCCACTTCTTGCACCACCGCCCAATCGGCACGATGACTTAATAACAAGCCAACCGCATCCGTGTGGAAACCGGACACAATATCCAGTTCTACCAGCGGCCAATGTTTACGGAAAGAATCCATTGCCGGCATCAACCAATCAAAACAAGTATGGCACTCCACCGCAATGCGTAATTCCCCCGCATCACCTTGTTTTACACGTGCCAGATCGCGTTCTGCTTCAATCACTTTCGGCATGATTTCGTTAGCAAGCTGAATCAAGCGCTCCCCTGCGGCAGTGAAATGCAAGGGTTGGGTTTTACGTTCAAATAACGGCAAGCCGTATTGATCTTCTAATAATTTAATTTGGTGGGACAAGGCTGACTGGGTGAGATAAACCCGTTTGGCCGCCAACGAAACGCTGCCGGTTTCTTTTAGGGCTAACAAGGTTTTTAAATGTCTGAGTTCAAGGAAGATTGGTTTCATGAGAAAGATTCATACTTATGAGAAAAATGATGAAACCCTATAATACACGAAAATGCCCTGTACTTTAATGTTACCTGGGAGAAAAGTGCGGTGCGTTTTCACTGTATTTTTTGCTTGGCACATATATTAACGCCATGAATCACAAGATTATTAAAAATTTTCATCAACTTTCAGAAAATTATTAATTTGCATAATGAACTTAATTCCGTCATTCTAGCCTCGTACAGACGTTTAGCCGTCTAAATCATTTAACACAAAACAAGGAATTATGATGACAACATTTCATTTATCGGGTTTCCCACGCGTAGGGGCAAAACGTGAACTTAAATTTGCCCAAGAACGTTACTGGCGCGGTGAAATCGCTGAAGCTGATTTATTAGACATTGCAAAAAAATTACGCGAAATTAACTGGCAACATCAAGCTAATGCGAATGCGGATTTTGTGGCGGTTGCTGATTTCACTTTCTACGATCATATTTTAGATTTGCAAGTGGCAACAGGCGCCATTCCTGCACGCTTTGGTTTCGACAGCCAAAACTTAACCTTAGATCAATATTTCCAATTGGCGCGTGGCAACAAAACACAATTCGCCATTGAAATGACCAAATGGTTCGATACCAACTACCACTATCTCGTGCCGGAATTCCACAAGGACACCCAATTTAAAGCCAACCCGGCGCACTATGTGCAACAAATCCGCGAAGCTAAAGCCCTTGGTCACAAGGTAAAACCCACCATTGTTGGTCCATTAACCTTCCTTTGGTTAGGGAAAGAAAAAGGTGCCGCATTTAATCGTTTCGATTTGTTAAACAAACTCGTGCCGGTTTATGTGGACATCTTAAACGCGTTAACCGCTGAAGGCGTGGAATACATTCAAATTGATGAGCCTGCTTTAACCTTAGATTTACCGGAAGAATGGATTGCCGCTTATAAAGCAGTTTATGCCAGTTTTGCTGCGCAAGTTAATGCCAAACTCTTGCTTGCCACGTATTTCGGTTCCGTGGCGGAACATGCGGATTTATTGAAATCCTTACCGGTAGCCGGTCTCCATATTGATTTGGTGCGTGCACCGGAACAACTCTCCGCCTTTGCCGATTACGACAAAATCCTTTCCGTAGGCGTGATTGACGGTCGTAACATTTGGCGTGCGAACTTAAACCAAGTGTTAGATGTGGTTGAACCATTAAAAGCAAAATTAGGCGAACGTTTATGGATTGCGCCAAGCTGTTCCCTACTCCATACGCCTTATGATTTAGCGGTGGAAACCCAACTGCAAGCCAACAAGCCGGAGCTTTATCAATGGTTGGCGTTCACCTTACAAAAAATTCAAGAATTACGCGTCATTAAAACCGCACTTGAGCAAGGCAGAGCAGCTGTGCAAGCTGATCTTGATGCTAGCCAAACGGCAGCTGATGCGCGTAAAAACTCTCGTGAAATCCACCGCACTTGTGTGGCGGAACGTTTGGCAAATCTGCCGAAAAATGCCGATCAACGTAAATCGCCATTTGCAGAACGGATTAAATTACAAAATGCGTGGTTAAATCTACCGTTGCTGCCAACCACCAATATTGGTTCCTTCCCGCAAACCACGGAAATTCGTCATGCCCGTGCCGCCTTCAAAAAAGGTGATCTCAGCTTGGCGGATTACGAAACGGCAATGAAAAAAGAAATTGAATTTGTGGTACGTGAACAAGAAAAATTGGATTTAGACGTGTTAGTGCATGGCGAAGCGGAACGTAACGACATGGTGGAATACTTCGGCGAATTGCTTGATGGATTTGCGTTCACCAAATTCGGTTGGGTACAAAGTTACGGTTCCCGCTGCGTAAAACCACCGGTCATTTACGGTGATGTGACCCGCCCGGAACCGATGACCGTGCGTTGGTCGCAATATGCCCAAAGCCTCACCAACAAAGTGATGAAAGGCATGTTGACCGGCCCGGTAACGATTTTACAATGGTCTTTCGTGCGTAACGACATTCCACGTTCCACGGTGTGTAAACAAATTGCCGTAGCGCTTTCTGATGAAGTGTTAGATTTAGAAAAAGCAGGCATCAAAGTCATCCAAATTGACGAACCCGCTATCCGCGAAGGCTTACCGCTCAAACGTGCCGATTGGGACGCTTATTTACAATGGGCAGGCGAAGCTTTCCGTTTAAGTTCAATGGGTTGTAAAGATGATACGCAAATTCACACACACATGTGTTATTCCGAATTTAACGACATTCTACCGGCTATTGCCGCCCTGGATGCCGACGTGATCACCATCGAAACCTCCCGTTCCGACATGGAATTGCTTACCGCATTCGGTGATTTCAAATACCCGAACGACATCGGCCCGGGCGTGTACGACATCCACAGCCCACGTGTGCCGACCGCAGAAGAAATTGAACATCTTCTTCGCAAAGCGTTGCAAGTGGTACCAAAAGAACGCTTATGGGTCAACCCAGACTGCGGCCTAAAAACCCGTGGCTGGCCGGAAACCATCGCCGCATTAAAAGTGATGGTAGATGTCACGAAGAAATTACGTGCAGAATTAGCCTAATTCACAGATAATTGTTCACAGGTAAAAAGAAAAGCTGAATCTCGAGAGAGGTTCAGCTTTTTTGTTTTACGGAAGAGAAAAGTGCGGTTTTTTTTAAAAGAGTTTTATTCAACAAAATACGGAAAAGTGCTCTTTTTTTAAACATGTCGCTTAGCTGTGGAAGCAAAGGTAATTTTATCAGGGCGATAACTAATGCTACCGTACTGAAATAGACGTCCGTCGGCTAAATAAGTGGTGCTGGTAACATTCACTACCATATTATATTCACCGAGATCCATAGTACTTTTTTCTTCTTCATTGGCATAACGAAACGCAATTTCACGCTGTGAATAACTAATTTTTAGACCTAGTTCACTTTCTAAATAGTGATAAATGGAGTGTTCCGCAATCTCACGATTAATAAAAGGAACAATACGACGATCAAAATAAGAAACTTCATATTCCACCGCCTCCCCGTCAATTTCACGAACACGACCTATACGGTAAAAATCAATTTGATCATTTACGTTAAAGATCTGCATTAATTCCTCTTCCCCTTGCACAATATACAAGCTGGTCAAGGTTGTTTTCACTTGATGGGTTAAAGGGCGATTCAGCTCTCCAACGGTTTTGATTTCGGAAAGCTGTTGAGGCGTTGATAAATTATGCTCGAGAACAATAGAAGTTCGCCCCTGTTGTTTCTGAATGTAACCGTCCATTTCGAGCAGAGAAAGAGCTTTGCGAATAGTGTCTTTAGAAAAACCATATTCTTGCATAAGCTCACTTTCACTGGGTAATTCTTGCTTGGGAGATAAAATTCCATCGGTTATTTTTCTTTTTATATCATTATAAACCGCTTTGTATTTACTCACTTTTCCACTCCATTTTTGACTTTTATTCCCTCAATTCAAATATTCAATAGAATAACACAAACCTTTCTTCTTATACGTATAATTTTTGTGATCAAAATCACGCTTTTACGTTAATGTTTAAACTTTTACGTAAAAGTTATTGCGTAAAATAAAATTTAGATTAGAATCTCTACAACTTTTACTTCTGAAGGAAAAAATTATGCTTACTCGGTCAAGTGGTGTTTTAATGCACATTACCTCATTACCCAATGCATTTGGAATTGGTAGCTTTGGGCAATCTGCCTATGATTTTGTAGATTTTTTAGTTGAAACGAAACAAACCTATTGGCAAATCCTTCCATTAACCACCACCAGCTACGGTGATTCCCCCTATCAATCCTTCTCTGCGATTGCAGGTAACACACATTTAATTGATTTTGCTTTACTCACCCAAATGGGTTTATTGCAAGAAACGGATTATGCTTCGGTTAATTTTGGCAATGATCCGACAAAAGTAGATTACGAGCGCATTTTTTATGCACGCCGCCCGATCTTAGAAATCGCAGTCAAACATTTCCTTGCCGATAAAAAACACCAAGCAGACTTCAAAAACTTTGAAAAAAACAACCGCACTTGGTTGGAAGACTATGCGGAATTTATGGCAATCAAAGAGCATTTCGGCAATAAGGCCCTACAAGAATGGGAAGATAAACAGGTTGTTGCCCGTCAACCCAAAGCACTTGGGAAATACCGTACGATGCTGAAAGAGCAAATTCAGTATTTCAAAGTAACGCAATATTTCTTTTTCCAACAATGGTTGGCATTAAAAAATTACGCTAATCAAAGAGGAATTAAAATTATCGGCGATATGCCGATTTATGTGGCGGCGGATAGCGTCGAAGTATGGACTATGCCGGAACTCTTTCAATTAGATAAAGAACGCAATCCGCTTTTCGTTGCCGGTGTTCCTGCCGATCAGTTTAGCGCCACCGGACAGCTTTGGGGCAATCCGCTTTATGACTGGGCTGAACATAAGAAACAAGGCTATGCTTGGTGGATTCATCGTATTGAGGAAAGCTTTAAAATTTACGATGTACTTCGTATCGATCATTTCAAAGGTTTCTCCGATTATTGGCAAGTGGATGGCAAAGCAGACATTGCAAAATACGGTAGCTGGCAACCCGGCCCGGGATATGATTTGTTTAAAGCGGTAAAAGCACAGCTAGGCGATTTGCCGATTATCGCTGAAGATCTCGGCAATATTGATGAAAAAGCGAAGAAATTACTGGTTGATTGCGGTTATCCCGGCATGAAAATTTTGCAATTTGGTTTTGAAGATGTGAGTGGTGAAAGCCTGGATAGCCCACATTATTGCATTCCGCATTGTATCGCCTATACCGGCACACATGACAATGATGTCACAAACGGTTGGTATGACGGATTAACGTCGAAACAGCAACAATATATCAATGCTTATACCCATCGTGCTGCAAATGAATCTGTTTGTCAGGCAATGATTCGACAATTATTTGCTACCGTAAGTAATACGGCGATTGCCACCATGCAAGATATTTTAGATTTACCTGCCAGCTCAAGAATGAATATTCCTTCTACTATAGGTGGAAACTGGGAGTGGCGAATGCAAGAAAGTGATTTAACCAACGCCAAAAAAGATTTCTTAACCCAAATAACCACGTTATATGGACGCGCCAATAAGGAAAAAAGAATGATTAAATTTAGTGAATTTGTACAGCAAACAACAAACAAAAAACTTGAAAAGTTAAGTGATCACGCGATTTACGTACAGTTATTAAACTATGTTAAAACCCTTGCTGCGAATAAGGAAAAAAATACGGCTAAACGTAAGGTCTACTATATTTCTGCAGAGTTTTTGATTGGCAAATTGCTGTCTAACAATTTAATCAATCTTGGCGTATATCAAGAAATCAAAGATGAATTGGCGCAGGCAGGAAAATCACTCAGCCATATTGAAGATATTGAGCCGGAACCGTCTTTAGGGAACGGCGGATTAGGTCGTTTAGCGTCCTGTTTTATTGATTCCATGTCCACACTCGGGCTAAATGCGGAAGGTGTAGGCTTGAATTACCATTGCGGTTTGTTTAAACAAGTCTTTAAAAACAATGAGCAACATGCAGAACCAAATGATTGGATTGAAAAAGAGTCTTGGTTAATCCCGACAAATATCCGTTATGAAGTACCATTTAAAGACTTCACGTTAACCTCTAAATTAGATCGCATTGATATTCTTGGTTACAAAAAAGACACCAAAAATTATCTCAACTTATTTGATATTGAATCAATTAATCATAAATTGATTAAAAAAGGTATCACCTTTGATAAAACAAAAATCAAAGAAAATCTGACTTTATTCCTTTATCCGGATGACTCCGATAAAAACGGTGAATTATTACGTATTTATCAGCAATATTTTATGGTCTCCAATGCGGCACAGTTATTAATTGATGAAGCCATTGAACGTGGCAGTAATTTACATGATTTAGCCGATTATGCCTATGTGCAAATTAATGACACCCACCCATCCATGGTGATTCCGGAATTGATTCGCTTATTAACGGAAAAACATCGTATTAAATTTGCAGAAGCGGTAGAAATCGTGCGCAATATGGTGGGTTACACAAACCATACGATTCTTGCTGAAGCCTTAGAAAAATGGCCTTTAGCTTATTTAGAAGAAGTAGTTCCACATTTAGTGAAGATCATCAAAAAACTAAATAAATTAGTGCAGAAAGAATATTCAAATCCTGATGTACAAATTATTGATAAGCAAAAACGCGTCCATATGGCGCATATGGATATTCATTTTTCAAACTCTGTAAACGGTGTCGCGGCATTGCACACGGAGATTTTGAAAAATTCCGAACTCAAAGCGTTTTATGAAATTTATCCCGAGAAGTTTAATAATAAAACTAACGGAATCACCTTCCGTCGTTGGTTAGAATTTTCTAACCAAGCGTTATCCGCTTATATTAAACAACTTATCGGCGATGAGTACTTACATGATGCAACTCAATTGGAAAAACTGCTTGCCTTTAAAGATGACAAAAAAGTACATCAAAAATTAGCTGAAATTAAATTCCGGAATAAATTAGCTCTGAAGACTTATCTTAAAGAAAATAAAGGCATTGAATTGGATGAAAATTCCATTATCGATACGCAAATTAAGCGTTTCCACGAATATAAACGCCAACAAATGAATGCACTTTATGTGATTCATAAATACCTTGAAATCAAAGCAGGCAAACTGCCGAAACGTAAAATTACCGTGATTTTTGGTGGGAAAGCCGCACCGGCTTATGTGATTGCACAAGATATTATTCATTTAATTCTTTGCTTGTCTGAGTTAATCAATAATGATCAGGATGTGAATCAGTATTTAAACGTCTATTTAGTGGAAAACTACAATGTTAGCGTGGCGGAAAAATTGATTCCGGCAACGGATATTTCAGAGCAAATTTCCCTTGCCTCAAAAGAAGCTTCCGGAACGGGCAATATGAAATTTATGCTGAATGGCGCATTAACCTTGGGCACGATGGACGGTGCGAACGTAGAAATTGCCGAACTAGCCGGTGCGAAAAACATTTACACCTTCGGTAAAGATTCGGAAAGCATTATTAAACTGTATGAAACCGCCGGTTATGTTTCAAAAGATTACTATAAAAAGGATAAGCACATTAAAAGAGCGGTCGATTTTATCCTTGATTCTACGCTGGTGAAACTGGGTAATGAAGAGCGTTTAAAACGCCTGCATGATGAGTTGCTCAATAAAGACTGGTTTATGACCTTAATTGACTTTGATGCTTATGTCACAGCGAAAGAACAGATTTTGGCGGATTATGAAGATCAAGATAGCTGGAACAAAAAAGTGATTCATAACATCGCCAAAGCCGGTTTCTTCTCATCGGATCGCACCATTGCACAATATAATACCGATATCTGGCATTGTGAGGATTAAAGGGAACGTATGAAACTACTCACCCTCAACGTACACGCTTGGTTGGAAGATAACCAAGCGGAAAAAATCGACATTATTGCCGACACCATTGTTGAAAAGGGCTACGACATCGTTGCCCTACAAGAGGTGAACCAATTAATGTCAGCACCTGCGATTTCACAAGCATTAAAGCAAGACAACTATGGCGTTGTGTTGCTGAATAAAATCAATCAACGGGCGACGCAAAAATATTCGCTGTTTTGGAGCAATTCGCATATTGGCTACGATAAATATGACGAAGGCATCGCCTTTTTAACCCGCTTGTCGGTTTATGAAGTGGATGCTTTTTATTGCAGCCAACATCAGCGCCTCAATTCTATCCTCTCGCGCAAAATTCTTGGCTTAACCGTGGAATATCAAGGCCAACTTGTAGATTGTTATTCCTGCCATATCAACTTGCCGAATTGCGCGGGTGAAAATCAACTGGACAACATTCGCAATATCGTGGAGCGCAGCCAAAGCCGAAATCTTAAAATTTTGATGGGTGATTTCAATACAGATGCAATCAGCGATCCAAACGCTTATCAGAAAATTAAATCTCTCGGTTTACTTGATACTTTTGAGATTGCGGAACAGAAAGATAGCGGGATCACCGTTGAGAAAGCGATTGATGGCTGGAAAGGCCACAGTGAAGAAAAACGATTAGACTATATTTTTTTAAATCAAGCAAAAAGGGTTTTATCGAGTCAGGTGGTTTTTAATGGCAAAAATAAACCGGTAGTTTCCGACCATTTCGGTTTGGAAGTCGATCTTACATTGTAGGAGAACATACATGAAAAAATTGCTCAGTTTTGAATTTTGGCAAAAATTCGGCAAATGCTTAATGGTGGTAATTGCCGTTATGCCTGCCGCAGGTTTGATGGTAAGTATCGGTAACTCGTTACCGTTAATTAGCGATGCCGAATGGCTGGCGCGCGTGGGTAACATCATTGCGCAAATAGGTTGGGGCATTATCGGCAATCTGCATTTGTTATTTGCTTTAGCCATTGGCGGCAGTTGGGCGAATGAGCGTGCGGGCGGTGCGTTTGCCGCAGGTCTTGCCTTTATTTTAATCAACTTAATTACCGGTCACTTCTTCGGCGTAAAAATTGAAATGTTGACCGATCCGAATGCCCATGTCAGCACCATCTTGGCAGGCGACATTCCGGTGGCCAACTACTTTGTGAATATCCTCGGACAACCTGCATTAAATATGGGGGTATTCGTAGGAATCATCGCCGGTTTTGTAGGGGCAACCACCTTTAATAGTTACTACAATTTCCGCAAACTGCCTGAAGTGCTTACTTTCTTTAACGGTAAACGCTTTGTGCCATTCGTGGTGATTTATCGTTCCGTTTTAGTATCGTTAGTGTTGGCGGTGTTCTGGCCAGTGGTACAAACCGGGATCAATCATTTCGGTGAATGGATTGCCAACTCTCAAGACTCCGCGCCTATCCTTGCGCCTTTTGTTTACGGTACATTAGAACGTCTTTTACTACCTTTCGGTTTACACCATATGCTCACCATTCCGATGAACTACACCTCATTGGGCGGTACCTATGAATTCTTAACCGGTATGCAACAAGGCAAACAAGTATTCGGACAAGACCCGTTATGGCTCGCTTGGATCAGTGATTTAATCAACCTGAAAGACGCGGGCAATATGACGCAATATAACGAACTCCTCTCAACAGTGACACCGGCGCGCTTTAAAGTGGGTCAAATGATCGGTTCAAGCGGTATTCTAATGGGCATTACGCTTGCCATGTACGTGAACGTTGATCCAGATAAGAAAACCATCTACAAAGGGATTTTCCTTTCTTCCGCCCTTGCCGTGTTCTTAACCGGCGTAACAGAACCGATCGAATATATGTTTATGTTCGTTGCACTACCACTTTACCTTGTGTATGCGGTCGTCCAAGGTTGTGCATTTGCCATGGCGGATATTGTGAACTTACGCGTTCACTCCTTCGGTAACATTGAGTTTTTAACCCGTACGCCAATGGCGATTAAAGCGGGCATCGGCATGGATCTCATCAACTTCATTTGGGTATCCGGTGTGTTTGCGGTCGCTGCCTTCTTAATTGCAAATTTCATGATTAAGAAACTCAACTTAGCCACCGCCGGTCGCAACGGCAACTACGATGCAAAAGGCACTGACGAAGCCCCGGCAGAGGAGAAAAAAGTCGCTAATGCCAGTGCGCAAGTGATGCAAATCATCAATCTTCTCGGTGGACGCAACAATATTGCCGAGGTAGATGCTTGTATGACCCGTTTACGTATCACTGTGCATAATCCTGAATTAGTGGGCGATGCAGCGGCTTGGAAACAAGCAGGCGCAATGGGTTTCATTGTTAAAGGCACAGGCATTCAAGCCATTTACGGACCAAAAGCAGATGTACTGAAATCGGATATTCAAGACCTACTCTCTTCAGGCGTTGAAATTCCGAAAATGTAACAATATGCAAACATAGATAAACTAAAAGAGCGGTTAAAATGATCTGACCCCAAAAGAAAAGCTGAATCTCGAAAGAGGTTCAGCTTTTTATTTTTATGAAAAGAAAGTGCGGTGGGTTTTGAGCATATTTTTGAAATGTAAAAACGTCAGGAATAAAACTTAATATTTTTGATATGCCGGATTACCGACAGGTTCAAAATAAACAAATCTGTTTTGCTGAATTGCAAATAAAACAACCGCACTTTTCTGTCTTTCACTTTTAATCATCCATCAGTAAAAAATATTTTCCTTGTAATAATTGACTTTTCTCCCCTCTGCCCTTACCTTACAGCAACGTTATAACCTTTCATTTCTCTTTAAATTTAAAGGAGTTTTTATGCAATCTCGTATTATCGTTGACAGCAGAGAAGAATCGTTGCTTAGCACACACAAAGTGTTACGTAACACCTATTTCTTGTTAGCGTTAACATTAGCCTTTTCCGCTGTGGTGGCTTATGTGTCCATGGCGATGAATTTACCAAGACCGGGGCTTATCATCATGCTTGTGGGTTTCTATGGGCTGCTTTTCTTAACTAATGCCCTAGCAAATAGCGCATTAGGGATTTTATCTGCTTTTGCCTTCACCGGTTTCTTAGGTTACACCGTAGGACCGATTTTAAATGCCTATGTGAGTGCAGGTTTGGGGGATGCCATCGTGTTAGCCTTAGCGGGCACCGCAGCCACTTTCTTCGCTTGTTCCGCTTATGTCTTAACCATGAAGAAAGACATGTCTTTCTTATCCGGTACGATTCTAGCCTTATTCGTGGTGTTATTACTTGGCATGGTCGCGAGTTTCTTCTTCCAATTCCCAGCACTTTATGTGGGAATTAGCGCGTTGTTCGTGATTTTCTCCACTATGGGAATTTTGTATGAAACCAGTAACATTATTCATGGCGGTGAAACCAATTACATTCGTGCAACGGTCAGCTTATTTGTGTCTATCTACAACCTGTTTATCAGTTTGTTAAACTTACTTTCCTTCTTCTCTTCCAGAGATTAATTATTAATTTGATAGATAAATTCAACGCCCCTTCTTTGGGGCGTTTTTATATAATCCGTCCTCATAAATACTAAGGTTATTATCATGCTTGAAGTCAATAATAAACACATTGAAACCGATGCTTCGGGTTATTTACTCAATATTGATGATTGGGATGTTGAAGTCGCGCAAGCCATTGCGAAATTAGAGAATTTGGAATTAACTGACGCTCACTGGGAAATCATTCATTTTGTACGCGCGTTTTATCAGGAATACAAAACCTCACCGGCGATTCGTATGCTGGTGAAAGCTACCGCACAAAAACTCGGTGAAGACAAAGGGAATAGTCGTTATTTACAACGTTTGTTTCCTGACGGTCCGGCAAAACAAGCCACAAAATTAGCCGGATTACCCAAACCAGCAAAATGCTTATAATTTATTTGATAATTATTTGCATTTAAAAAATAAAAGAATATAATTTACCCCGCAACTTATGTTGTTATTTTTTACTAAAACTTTTCAAAGGAGAAAAACATGCGTTTATTCGCGACATTAATCAGTGTGCTTGCACTAAGTTTAGGCAGCAGCTTCGCTTATGCAAAATTTAAAGTTGTTACCACCTTCACCATCATTCAAGATATGGCGCAAAATATCGCCGGTGATGCGGCTACCGTGGAATCAATCACCAAACCGGGAGCAGAAATTCACGATTATGAGCCAACCCCAAAAGACATCGTGAAAGCCCAATCTGCCGACCTCGTATTATGGAACGGTTTAAACCTTGAACGTTGGTTTGAAAAATTCTTCCAAAACGTGAAAGATAAACCGGCGGTTGTTGTAACTGAGGGTATCGAGCCAATGTCTATTAATGAAGGTCCTTATACCGGCAACCCAAATCCGCACGCCTGGATGTCCCCTTCCAATGCATTGATTTATATTGAGAACATTAAAAATGCGTTGGTAAAATACGATCCACAAAATAAAGAAACGTATGAAAAAAACGCCGCACTTTATGCACAAAAAATCAAAGCGTTGGATAAACCGCTTCGCGAAAAATTAGCACAAGTGCCGGAAGCTCAACGTTGGTTGGTCACCAGTGAAGGCGCTTTCAGCTATCTCACTCGTGACTATGGTTTTAAAGAAGCCTATTTATGGCCGATTAACGCAGAACAACAAGGTACGCCACAACAGGTTCGCAAAGTGATTGAAACCGTAAAAGCCAATAAGATTCCGGTCGTTTTCAGTGAAAGTACCATTTCACCGAAACCGGCAAAACAAGTGGCAAAAGAAAGTGGCGCGAAATACGGTGGTGTGCTTTATGTAGATTCGCTTTCCAATAAAAATGGCCCGGTGCCGACTTATGTCGATTTGTTAAATACCACCGTGTCCACTATCGTAAAAGGATTTGAAAAATAATGTCATCGAATATTGCCTCGATTTGTGTTGAAGACGTTACAGTCCGCTATAACAACGGCCATACCGCCATCCATAATGTCTCCTTTCACTTGGAAGGAGGCACCACCTGTGCCCTCGTGGGCGTCAATGGTAGCGGAAAATCGACCTTGTTTAAAAGTCTCATGGGATTAATTCATCCACAACGAGGCAATATTACGTTGTGTCATTTGCCAATTAAACAGGCATTAAAACAAAACTTGGTCTCTTATGTTCCCCAGTCGGAAGAAGTTGACTGGCAATTCCCGGTGTCTGTTTATGATGTGGTGCTCATGGGACGCTACGGCTACATGAATTTCTTACGCCGCCCAAGTGAAACAGATAAGCAAAAAGTGCAAGAAGCCATGCAACGGGTGAACATTGAGCACCTTGCCCACCGTCAAATTGGTGAGCTTTCCGGTGGACAGAAAAAGCGCGTATTTTTAGCTCGTGCGCTTGCGCAACAAAGTAAGATTATTTTACTGGATGAACCTTTTACCGGCGTTGATGTGCAAACAGAAAATGCCATTGTCGATTTACTTGGGCAATTACGTAGCGAAGGTCATCTCATTTTGGTTTCTACCCACAACTTGGGGGCGGTACCGGATTTCTGTGATCAGGTGGTAATGATTAATCGCACTGTCATTGCGACGGGTTCAACAGAAACCACCTTCAACCAACATAACTTAGAACTCGCCTTTGGTGGCGTATTGCGTCACATTAAATTGCTCGGTACAGACCTACACGATGATGAAGATCCGCGCGCAGTCACCGTACTTACCGATGATGAACGGGCGGCGGTGTTTTATGGTAAAACCAAAGTCGATCCTCCGGCACCAATTGTGAGACAGTGCAAATCAGAGGAAAAACCCTAATGCTAGCGCTCTTACTGGAACCTTTTTCCTATGATTATATGGTGAAAGCCATCTTGCTCAGTTCTGCCGTCGGTGGCGTTTGTGCTTTCTTATCAGCTTATTTAATGCTAAAAGGTTGGTCTCTCATTGGGGATGCCCTTTCCCACTCGGTTGTTCCCGGTGTTGCCATCGCTTATGCGCTTTCCCTGCCTTATGCACTCGGCGCTTTCTTTTCCGGTATCTTAGCCGCCGTGTCTATTTTATGGGTGAAATCCATTACCAAACTGCGGGAAGATGCAGTTATCGGCTTCATTTTTACCACTTTTTTTGCGCTTGGTTTGTTGATCATTTCCCTCAATCCGACCTCTGTCAATGTGCAAGATATTGTGTTAGGTAACATCTTGGGCATTGCAGATGAAGATATTCTTCAAGTGGCAATCATCATTGGCATCAGTCTAATTTTATTACTCATTTTCTGGAAGGATCTGTTATTAATTTTCTTTGATGAAGTTCATGCCACTTCCGTAGGACTCACACCAATTTATTACAAAGTGCTGTTTTTTACGCTACTCAGCGCATGTGTCGTCGCCGCATTACAAACCGTCGGTGCGATTTTAGTTATCGCCATGGTAATCACACCGGGCGCTACTGCCTATTTACTTACCGATCGTTTTAAAACCCTTGCCATGATCGCCGTTATTCTAGGCATTCTTTCCAGTGCGATTGGCGTGTATATCAGTTATTTCTTAGATGGCGCAACGGGTGGCATTATTGTTTGTATTCAGACCGCACTTTTCCTATTGGCTTTTATTTTCTCGCCAAAATACGGCTTAATCCGCCAGCGTAAACCAATCACGAAAGAAGAGGTGCAACAATGAATGCTATTTATCAATGGCTCACCGAGCCTTTCGCGTATCCCTTTATGCAAAATGCGTTGATCACGGCGCTATTGGTCTCCGTTATTTGCGCCATGCTCTCCTGCTATTTAGTGTTGAAAGGTTGGTCGTTGATGGGGGATGCAATTTCTCATGCTGTTCTGCCGGGCATTGTGGTGGCTTTCTGGTTAAGTTTGCCTTTAACCATCGGTGCCTTTGTCGCCGGATTGCTCTGTTCTGTCTGTGTGGGATATTTAAAAGAAAACAGTCGTATTAAAGAAGATACCGCCATGGGCATTGTCTTTTCAGGGATGTTTGCGCTCGGGATTGTCTTGTTTAGCAAAATTGAAACGGATCAACATTTAACCCATATTTTATTTGGTAATTTGCTTGGCGTGAGCGATGCAGAAATGTTGCAAACGCTAGTCATCAGTGCGGTCGTTTTTTTGGTTGTTTTTTTACGTCGAAAAGATTTTTTACTTTATTGTTTTGATGCTACGCAAGCCAAAATCGTTGGCTTATCGCCTCGACTCTTGCATTACAGTTTACTGATTCTTCTCGCGTTAACCATCGTCAGTGCCATGCAAGTGGTAGGCGTAATCTTAGTCGTTGCGATGCTTATTTCACCGGGTATTACCGCGTTTATTTTAAGCAAGCGCTTTGATCATATGATTGTCATTGCCTTGGCAACATCTATCAGCACCAGTATCTTCGGAACGATTATTAGCTACCACATTGATGGCGCCACAGGCTCTTGCATTATTTTGTTACAAGCGGCGGTATTTTTAACCGCACTTATTTATAGCAAAATCAAACTGCGTTTCAGTGTAGCACTTGAAACGCCGTAAATTCTTTGTCGCCAAGATAATCTTCTACAAATACATCGTCCACGATGGCAGTGCGAGGCCCCTCTTGTAACCAAGCATCTAACGCTTCAATTTGACTTTCCGAACCGACGGCGATCACTTCCACGGTGCCGTCGGCAAGGTTACGTACAAATCCCGTTACGCCGATTTTCAGCGCTTGCTTCCACGTAAAATAACGAAACCCAACGCCTTGCACATAACCGTGAACACAAAAACGTTTTTTGACCATACAATTTCCTCTTAAAATTGAATAAAAACAAAAAACTAGCGCTTAAATACAATTTTCTATTTTCATTTTTCCCAATTTGGAATAGCATACAAACTACGCTTTATTCCATAAAGTGTCATCTAATTTTAATGAATGTCCTTCAAAACAGGAGTAAATATGAAATTTCGTTTTGCTGTCTTAACTGCAACACTTTTAGCCAGTACGGCGAGCTTTGCCGGCATGGTAACCAGCTCATCTAATATTGATTTTTTAGCCATTGACGGTCAAAAAGCAAACAAATCTTTATTGAAAGAAACTAACGCATTTAATATCAACGATACACAAAAACACCAAGTTGTGGTTCGTGTATCCGAAATTACTCAAGTGGGTTCCGATCGCTCCTTATTCGAATCAGATCCGATTGTTGTGACATTCCAAGGTTCAAATGAAGATATCGTAATTTCAGCCCCACGTTTACAAAATGAACGTGATGTAAGTAACTTCAAACAATCTCCTGTCATTACCGTAAAAACCCAATCCGGTAACAACGTAGAAAATAAACAAGAATATTTAAAACAAGAAGGTTTATTCCCGGGCATGAACCTTATCAAAGACTTAAACGAATACAACGCGTCTGGCGCACCGGCCTCTTTACCTTCTTTAGCAACAATCACCACCTCAGCTGCAACAGCGGTAGTCGTTGGCGGTCCTGCTGCAACCGGTAAAGTCAACAAAGGCAAGGTGACATTACAAGGTGAAAATGTGGCAGAGCAAATGTTGCAATATTGGTATCAACAAGCCGATAAAGAAACCCAAGCACGTTTTATTGATTGGGCGAAAAAACAAAAATAATCGGTGATTTCTTCTCATTCATTGATGTCCGAAAAGTGAGCTTGTTCGCTCACTTTTTATTTTAGGAGCACTTATGCAAACGACCTATCGCACATTGTCGGCGAATAAACACATTGCCTTAGTGGCGCATGACCACTGTAAAGCGGATTTGATAAACTGGTGTAAAACCCACCGCACTTTATTAGCCCATCATACCCTGTATGGCACCGGCACCACAGGGAGTCTCATTCATCGTGAAACCGGTTTAATTGTGAATAGCTTACTCAGTGGCCCTATGGGCGGCGATCAACAACTCGGTGGCTTAATTGCTGAAAATAAAATTGATTTAATGATTTTCTTTTGGGATCCGATGAATGCTGTGCCACATGATCCGGATGTCAAAGCGTTAATGCGCATTGCCACCGTTTGGAATATTCCGGTTGCTATGAATATGGCAAGTGCCGATTTTCTGATTTCTTCGCCATTTTTTAATGATACCTGCGATATTCGTATTCCGGACTATCAAGGTTATTTAAACGAACGCTTAAAATAGACATTGCTATGAATTGGAGCTTGATTCTTAATATTCTCAATTTTGTCCTTGGTGGCTTCGTAACAACGTTAGGGTGGTTATTCGCCACCCTCATGAGTGCCGTATTGATCGTCACATTGCCTTATACGCGTAGCTGTTGGGAAATTTGTAAAATGTCATTGGTTCCCTTCGGCAACGATTTAATTCATGTGAAGTATTTGGAACCTAAAAGTGCGGTGGGAAATTCCCTCGGATCAGTGCTCAATGTCGTCTGGTTTATCCTTTTCGGTTGGTGGTTGTTTCTTGCTCATGTTTTTTGTGGCATTTCTCAATGTCTAACTATCATCGGTATCCCAACCGGCTTGGCAAATTTCCATATCGCCAGAATTGCGTTATTTCCGGTGGGGCAACGGGTTGTTCCTAAAGCAATGGTGGATTTAATTCGTCAACAACACGCAACGCAATACGATCGTTTTTATAAGTAGTCTTAAGGATTTCGCATGAATCACTGGTTTAATGCAAAAGTGATTGCCTCCATTCCGATTTTTATTGCCGTCAATTTGGCGGTGATTGCCATTTGGTATTTTGATATTTCCGAGCAAAGTATGCCGTTGGTATTAGGCATTATTGCCGGCGGTTTGGTGGATTTAGATAACCGATTAACCGGCCGAATCAAGAATGTGCTTTATACGCTGCTCGCATTTTCTGTTTCTACGATCAGTGTGCAACTGAGCATCAACCATAATTTCCAATTTATGGTGTTGATGACGGCGATGACCTTTGTTTTCACCATGATTGGGGCAATCGGACAACGTTATAGCACCATCGCGTTCGGTACGTTGGTTGTGGCGCTATACACCACACTGACTTATTTGCCGGAAACCGTGTGGTATATGAACCCTCTGATGATTCTTTGCGGCACCTTGCTTTACAGTATCACCACATTATGCGTGCATTTATTTTTTCCGAATCGCCCTGTGCAGGAAAGTGTTGCCAGATCCTTTCTAGCGCTTGCCAATTACCTTGATGCGAAAGCCACTTTTTTTGATCCTGACGATATTGAGCAAATTGAAAATAAGCATATCGCCATGGCAATGAAAAATAGTGAACTGATAAGTGCGTTTAATGAGACGAGAACGGCGCTGTTTTATCGTATCCGAGGACAACACCGCCACAGCCGCACAACTAAAATGATTCGTTATTATTTTTCTGCGCAAGATATTCATGAGCGCATTAGTTCCAATCATTTTGACTACCAAACCCTTGCGGAACACTTAAAAAATACTGATTTAATTTTTCGTATTCAACGCTTACTGGAACTCCAAGCCCAAGCTTGCCGTGATATTGCGCTAAGTTTGCAACAAAATAAAACCTACCGTTATGACCTGCGTTTAGAAAAAGCCATTAACGGGCTAAATCAATCGTTCGAGCTTTATAGTAATGGCCATATTGAAGAAACCGAAAATCTTATCAATCTCCAAACCTTACTGGATAATTTAAAAAGCGTTGACTATCAATTACGCCATATTGATCAAGAAGTGAATGAGTTGGAACAAACCGATACGGCTCAAATTTATACGGAGCAAATTACCGGTTTAAACAATATCCTACTTGCCCTGCGTAGCCACTTTAATTTCAATTCGCAACTCTTTCGCCATGCGGTACGTTTGTCGATTGTGGTGTTTATTTGCTGTACTATCGGCGAGTTTTTGCCGTTAGATCGGGCTTATTGGGTTTTATTAACCGCTGTTTTTGTTTGTCAGCCTAATTACACGGCCACCAAACTGCGTCTAAAACAGCGAATTGTCGGCACCATTCTCGGTGTGATTATCGCCTCGCTTCTGCCTTATGCGAATCCGACACTGGAATTACAATTAGGCTTAATCGTTCTCACTAGCACCCTGTTTTTCTTTTTCCGTACCAATAATTACAGCTTTTCCACCTTCTTCATTACCTTACAGGTGATTTTCAGCTTTGATGTGATGGGCTTTAATGTGGAACAAGCGCTTTATTCTCGCGTCATTGACACCCTGATCGGCGCGACCATTTCTTGGTTTGCCGTGTCTTACTTATGGCCGGATTGGAAGTATTTGCAGTTGGATAAAGTCAGCCGTCAGGCAATCAAAAGCGATGCGAAATATTTGTTGTATATCATCAGTCAATTACAGTTTGGCAAAGGCGATAACTTGAAATACCGCATTGCCCGTCGCTATGCCCATGAATATGCTTCGGCATTAAGCGCCACCATTTCCAATATGAACCATGAGCCGAAAAAATATCAGGCATATTTACAGGCTGGATTCGAGCTTTTAAAAATTAACTATTCTCTACTGAGTTACATTTCTACGCTAGGAGCTTACCGCAGTAAAATGAAACAAATGCAACAAAGCACTTTTTTCTTGGCGGAATTTTATCCGGCAGCGAAGAAAATTATTTACATTTTAGAGCATATTGAACAGCTTACACCGATGGTTTTCGAGAAATTACAAAATAACATTGAAGTGAGTTTAAAACAGGCACAAAGCCATTTAGAAAAAAATCATAAAGCGGCACAGCTGCAAGGACACATTCCAATGCAGCAACTTAGCATGATCAACCAAATTTTACCGCCGCTTTACCATGCCGTTCATAAATGTTGTTAAACATCAATCAGGATCAAAATGGCTGCTTCACCGCCCCATTCCTTTGGGGCTTGGTGCAATGCTCGTACTTTCGGATGCTGCACTAACCAACGGGGAATTTGGCGTTTTAACGTATAAGTGCCATAACCTGTCATCACACTGGCACAATAAAGATGTTCTTTCTCGCAGGTTTGAATTAATGCCGCCAGCTCTAATTTTGCCTGTTCACGCGTTAAGCCATGCAAATCCAAAAAAATCTCCGGTGAAAAATCTCCACGCCGTAATTGTTTCAGCAAATGAGAATCTTCATTTTCACGCAAATATTTGACCGCACTTTCCTCATTTAACAACGGCTCATATTCATCAGAAAAATAAAATAACGTGTCTTGTTGTTCACGCTGTTCCTTTATCGTGGATTGCGTTTTCTTTTTATGGGACCTAGCAGCCACAAAAGTATCCTGTTTTAACGGTTTCACGCCTCTCATTTCAGCACGAAACAGGGAAATTGCTTCCTCATCTAACATTTCGTTTCCTATCTCAAATATGGTATAACTACGCGTAATTTTAACATTGATACGAGCAAATCATGAACCAAATTACCTTTAATCAGGAACTTATTGACGATATTTATTCCGCCAACGTGCAAGAAGAACTGCACACGATCAAAGATTTCCTACGTTGGTGCTACAGCACCTTCAATCGTGCCGACATTTACTACGGACACGGCTATGACAATGCTTGGGATGAAGCACAACAATTGGTCTTAGCTACCTTGCACCTCCCAGCTGATTTCCCAAGTGAATTGTATGACACCCGTCTCACTACGGCAGAAAAGCTTGAAATCATCCGTTTGGTCATCATCCGCATTGAAAAACGCATTCCTGTTGCTTACTTAATTCACCGTGCTTGGTTCTGCGGCTTAGAGTTTTATGTGGATGAACGCGTGATTGTTCCTCGCTCTCCCATCAGTGCCTTGATTGAACAAGGATTCGCCGGCTTATTAACACGTGAACCGCAACGTATTTTAGATATGTGTACCGGCAGCGGCTGTATTGCGATCGCCTGTGCGGAGCGCTTCCCTGAAGCCGATGTGGATGCGGTTGATCTCTCTTTTGATGCATTAAATGTTGCCGAAATCAACATTGAACGCCACAAATTAACTCACCGCGTCTTCCCGATTCAGTCGGATTTATTCTCCCGTTTATTGGAAGAACAGTATGATCTCATTGTCACTAACCCTCCTTATGTAGATCTAGAAGATCTCTCCGATATGCCGGAGGAATTTCACTACGAACCGGAAATGGCTCTCGGCTCCGGCAATGATGGGTTAACTATCACCAAAGAAATCCTGCGCCTAGCACCAAATTACTTAGCGGATGATGGCGTATTGGTGTGTGAAGTGGGTAACAGCATGGTGCATTTAATAGAACAATTCCCACAAGTGCCGTTCAACTGGCTTGAACTCGCCAATGGCGGTGTGGGTGTATTCGCCTTAACCAAAGCGCAATTAATTGAACATCAACATGCGTTTCAATAAACGGAAATAATAAAAAGAAAAAGTGCGGTCGATTTTAAAAACGTTTTTAAAACCAACCGCACTTTTTTCATTCAAGGCAATTATTTATTCAACATTTCTCTTAACGCTGAACCGATTTCTGCCAAACTTCTCACGGTTTTCACACCGGCAGCTTCCAGTGCCGCAAATTTTTCATCAGCAGTCCCTTTTCCGCCACTGATAATGGCACCGGCATGCCCCATGCGTTTGCCTTTCGGCGCTGTCACGCCGGCAATGTAGCTCACCACCGGTTTGGTCACATGTTCTTTAATGAACGCTGCCGCTTCTTCCTCCGCGGAACCGCCAATTTCGCCGATCATGACAATCGCTTCCGTTTGCGGATCTTCTTGGAATAATTTCAAAATATCCACAAAGTTGGAGCCTGGGATTGGATCGCCGCCGATACCCACGCAAGTCGATTGACCAAAACCTTCGTCCGTGGTTTGTTTCACGGCTTCATAGGTCAACGTACCTGAGCGAGAAACAATACCGATTTTCCCTTTTTTATGAATGTTGCCCGGCATGATACCGATTTTGCATTCTTCCGGTGTAATCACGCCCGGACAGTTTGGCCCAATCATGCGCACACCTGTTTGGTTCAAACGTTGTTTCACCACCAGCATATCCAAGGTTGGGATGCCTTCGGTGATACAAATAATCAATTTAATCCCAGCATCAATCGCCTCTAAAATCGCATCTTTACAGCCCGGCGCCGGCACATAAATCACCGTTGCTGTGGCACCGGTTGCCTCGACTGCATCGCGTACGGTGTCAAACACAGGCAATCCTAAATGGGTCGTGCCACCTTTATTTGGTGAAACGCCTCCCACCAGTTTAGTGCCATAAGCTAATGCTTGTTCGGAGTGGAATGTACCTTGACCGCCGGTGAAACCTTGGCAAATTACTTTCGTATCTTTATTAATTAAAATTGACATACTATTGCTCCTTATGCGTTAGCCTTTGCCGCTTTCACCGATTCTACCGCCGCATCAGTCAACGTTTGGGCAGCAATAATATTCAAACCGCTCTTCGCTAAAATTTCACGGCCTAACGGGGCATTATTACCTTCTAAACGCACCACCACCGGCACGTTGACACCCACTTCGTTCACAGCCGCCACAATCCCTTCAGCAATCAGATCGCAGCGTACAATGCCACCAAAAATATTGACGAGTACCGCTTTTACATTTTTATCGGAAAGAATAATTTTAAACGCTTCTGCAACGCGTTCTTTGGTTGCACCGCCGCCCACGTCCAAGAAGTTCGCCGGTTGACCGCCGTGTAACTTCACAATATCCATAGTACCCATGGCAAGCCCTGCGCCGTTCACCATGCAACCGATATTGCCGTCTAATGCCACATAGTTAAGTTGGAAACTTTCCGCTAAGGCTTCGCGCGGGTCTTCTTGGCTTGGATCTTGCATTGCGGCTAAAGCCGGTTGACGATATAGCGCATTGCCATCCACCACGATTTTGGCATCTAAACAAAGGAGGTTCCCCTCTTTTGTAACCACCAGTGGGTTCACTTCTAATAGAGACAAATCTCTTTCTACGAACATTTTTGCCATTTGGGTAAAAATATGAGCAAATTGTTTCACTTGATCGCCTTTTAAACCTAATTTAAACGCCAGCTCACGCCCTTGATATGGCATACCACCGGTAAGCGGATCAATCGCCATTTTGTGTAATAAGTGCGGTGTTTTTGCCGCGACTTCTTCGATATTCATCCCACCCTCAGTGGACACCATGAACACCACACGTTGAGAAGCACGATCGAGTACCGCGCCTAGATACAATTCACGTTCAATTTGTGAGCCTTCTTCTACATAAATCGTGTTTACCGGCTGACCATTGGCATCCGTTTGGAAAGTGACCAAACGTTGCCCTAACCATTTATTCGCAAACTCTCTGACTTCCGCTTCGTTGCGTACAAGTTTCACGCCACCCGCTTTACCGCGTCCACCGGCATGCACTTGACATTTCGCCACCCAAGCATCACCGTCTAACTGTTTAATCGCCTCTGCCGCTTCATCTGCGGTTTTACAGGCAATGCCTTTGCCCACCGGCAATTTGTATTCGGCAAAAACTTGCTTACTTTGATATTCATGTAGATTCATAGAAAATCCTCTGTTAAATGCCCTAATTTTTATTGTCTGTTGAAACAAAGAACCGCCTGCCTTACGCACACGCGGTTCTTCTTTCTTTAGATTTCTAGCAATAATCTTGTTGGGTCTTCCAACAATTCTTTCACGGTGACCAAGAAACCGACAGACTCACGGCCATCAATTAAACGGTGGTCATAACTTAATGCCAAATACATCATTGGACGAATCACCACTTGACCATCCACAGCAACCGGACGCTCTTTAATGGCGTGCATACCCAAAATCGCGCTTTGCGGTGGGTTGATAATTGGAGTGGACATCAAAGAACCAAACACACCACCGTTAGTAATCGTAAAGTTACCGCCGGTTAAATCTTCCACAGTCAACTTACCATCACGTCCTTTTTCCGCTAAGGCTTTAATCGATTTTTCAATGTCTGCCATAGAAAGGTTGTCGCAATCACGCAATACCGGGGTCACCAAACCACGTGGCGTGGAAACCGCTATGCTCACGTCAAAATAATTGTGATAAACCACATCGTCACCGTCAATGGAGGCATTCACTTCCGGATAACGTTTTAAGGCTTCTACCACCGCTTTGATGTAGAAAGACATAAAACCTAAACGTACGCCGTGTTGTTTTTCAAATTTTTCGCCGTATTGTTTACGCAAATTCATGATCGGTTGCATATCCACTTCATTGAATGTGGTTAACATCGCTGTATTATTTTTGGCTTCCAACAAACGTTCGGCAATTCGTTTACGTAAACGGGTCATCGGCACGCGTTTTTCACTGCGTGCGGAATATGCCATCGTGCTGACGGTCGTTTCTGCCGGTTTAGGCGCAGCTGCACGTTTTGCGATAACCGCTTCGACGTCTTCGCGGGTAATACGACCGCCCACGCCAGTGCCTTTCACGTCAGATGCTTGAATATCATGTTCCGCCAATAAACGACGAACTCCCGGACTTAACGCATCCGTGGTATGAGGCTCATCCGGCACTTCGGTACGACGATCCGCTGGTGTCGGTTCTGCCGTTTTTTCCATGGCTGCTGCAGCGGCTGTTGCGGAAGCTTCCAATTTACCCAACAACTGCTTGCTCACGACTGTGGCGCCTTCATCCTGTACAATTTCACTGATCACGCCGTCTGCTTGAGCCGGCACTTCAAGCACCACTTTATCTGTTTCAATTTCCACAATTACTTCATCGCGTTTCACCGCATCGCCTGCTTTTTTATGCCAAGTGGCGACTGTTGCATCAGCAACTGACTCAGGCAAATCCGGGACAAGAATTTCAATAGTCATAATTTCATTCCTTTTTTCTATTCATTTAGCTAAGTATCAATGTTGTTAAGCATAAAGTGCGGTCGTTTTTAAGGTGTTTTTAAAACAAGCGAAAAATACACCGCACTTTAACGGATTAAAGCGTCAATGCATCTTCCACCAATTGTTTTTGCTGTTTGGCATGCAATGACAAATAACCTACCGCCGGTGAAGCAGAAGCCGGGCGGCCGGCATAAGACAATTTGGCATTGTCCGGAATCACTGCCTCAAAGTTATGTTTACTGCAATACCAAGCCCCTTGGTTCAGGGGCTCTTCTTGACACCATACAAAATCCGTTACATGTGAATAAGGTGCTAAAGCGGCTTTCACATCGTCATGCGGGAACGGATAAAGTTGCTCAATACGAATGATAGCCACGTTATCCTGTTCATTTTTACGGCGTTGCTCCAATAAATCGTAATATACTTTACCGGCACACATCACCACACGTTTCACATTTTTCGGATCAAGGTTGTCAATTTCACCAATGACCGTTTGGAATGTGCCGTTAAGCAATTCATCCATACTGGACACCGCTAACGGATGACGTAACAAGGATTTCGGTGAAATACCAATTAACGGACGGCGCATTTTACGAATCGCTTGGCGACGTAACATGTGATACACCTGCGCCGGCGTTGAAGGCACACAAACTTGCATATTTTGTTCTGCACAAAGCTGCAAATAACGCTCCAAACGGGCAGATGAGTGTTCCGGGCCTTGTCCTTCGTAACCGTGTGGTAGCAACATCACTAAGCCACACATTCTACCCCATTTTTGCTCGCCGGAGCTGATGAATTGGTCAATCACGATTTGCGCCCCGTTGGCGAAATCACCAAACTGCGCTTCCCAAATGGTTAAGGTTTTCGGATCCGTGGTGGCATAGCCGTATTCAAAGGCAAGCACCCCTTCTTCGGTTAAAACGGAATCCCATACTTCAAAGCGACCTTGATTGGCGTGTAATTGGGTTAATGGCACATAGCCGGTACCGTCTTTTTGATTATGTACGACGGCATGACGATGGAAGAACGTACCACGACCGGCATCTTCACCGGATAAACGCACATGAATGCCTTCATCCAATAAGGTGGCGTACGCCATGGTTTCCGCCATCCCCCAGTCCAATAATTTTTCGCCTCGACCCATTTCTTGGCGGTCGGCATAGATTTTTTCAACACGAGGATGCGGTTGCACGTAATCCGGATAGTGAGAGACACGTTTTGCTAAGGTTTTAAACCGCTCTTCCGGGAATTTACTTTCATACGGCGCCGTCCAGTCATAGTTGAGATACTGCAACCAGTCCACTTTTGCCATATCCATAGGGCGCCATTCCGGCACGACACATTCGCCGTTATCCAAGGCATCACGGTATAAATTGGAAATTTCAGTGGCATCTTCTTCTGTAATCACGCCTTCTTGAATTAAACGATTGGCATACACCTTCGGTGGTGTTGGATGTTTTTTGATAATGCCGTACATCATCGGCTGAGTCGCCAATGGCTCGTCTGCTTCGTTATGACCATGACGACGGTAGGAAATCAAATCAATGAAAATATCCCGTTTAAAGACCGCGCGATATTCCACCGCCATACGGGCAGCAAAAGCAACCGCTTCTGGGTCATCGCCGTTCACGTGAATAATCGGCGCTTGAATCATTTTCGCGATGTCGGTACAAAATTCGGTAGAACGGGTGTCCGTCGGGTTAGAGGTGGTAAAACCAATTTGGTTATTGATCACAATACGAATCGTGCCGCCCACTTTATAACCACGCGCATTGGACATGTTTAAGGTTTCTTGCACGATACCTTGACCGGTAACCGCGGAGTCACCGTGCACCGTTACCGCCAACACTTTATTATGTTCGGTGTCTTGTTTACGGGTTTGTCTTGCGCGGACAGAACCAATCACAACCGGGCTCACAATTTCCAAGTGAGACGGGTTAAAGGCAAGTGTCAGATGTACTTTTTTATCATCCACAGCAAAATCAGAGGAGAAACCTTGGTGATATTTCACGTCACCGGTGCGATTATCTTCCGCATGTTTACCGGCAAACTCATCAAATAAGTCGCTTGGGCGTTTACCAAACACGTTGACTAACATATTTAAACGACCACGGTGCGCCATGCCCAAGACCACATCGTCCATCCCATTACGGCTAGCATGACGGATGATCTCTTTCATCATCGGAATAAACGCATCGCTTCCTTCCAAAGAAAAACGTTTCGCACCCGGGAATTTCGCCCCTAAATAACGTTCTAAGCCATCCGCTGCCGTTAATTCTTTCAGCAAATTGATTTTTTCGTCTTTAGTGAAAAGCGGTTGTTGAATCCATTTTTCTTGTTTGCTTTGCAACCAATTACGCTGTTCCATATCATGAATGTGCATAAACTCAAGCCCGATATTACCACAATAAGTGGCTTTCAAATCGCGGGCTAAATCACGGAGCTTCATGCTTTCTTTGCCATAAACGGCATAGTCGATATTGAAACTTTCGTCCAGATCAGCGTCGGTTAATCCATGTTGGTGATAATCTAATTCAGGCACCGAGGAAGTTTTCCAACGATAATAATTGAGAGGGTCGAGTGTGGCTTCAATGTAACCACGAGAACGGTATGCGTTAATGAATTGTAAAACTTTGACTAATTTGGCGCTCGCTTCCGGATCAATCACGGTCACGCTCTGTCCATGATTTTCTCGCGCTAAACGGCGAAAATAATCGCGCACCGTTGAATGGGGTTGCTCAAGTGCGGTGGATTTTGGCAGCGTTTTAAAAATTTCCTGCCAACTGGCATCCACACTGTTCGGATCCTCAAGATAACTTTCATAAAGATCCTCAATATAAGACTGATTTGCCCCACCTAATGCACTGGAGGAGAGCCATTCATGTAAAGAATGCTGCATACATACCACCTTAAGATTTAAATACGCTAACAAACAACGTAACGGTAAATAAAATACAGAAGAATTTTCTGCGCTTTGAATGCTCGCATTATGCCAAAAGCATTCATTTGATACTGTGATCTAGGTTTGAATTTTTACAAAAAATTAACTTTTGTGTAAAAAAAGAGCAGTGAAAATATTTTTATTTCTCACCGCACTTTCTAAAAAATTAATGAGGTAATTTACTCGCTCGCTTTGACATAAGGGTTGGTTCGTTTTTCTTCACCAATAGTGGTATAAGGCCCATGCCCGGGTACAACAATCATATCATCTCCCAAAGGGTATAATTTATTACGAATCGACGCCAGAATTGCCTCATAGTTGCCCCCAGGGAAATCTGTTCGTCCAATGCCATTTTTGAACAACACATCACCGGTAAAAGCAATACGTTTTTGATGTTCTATAAAACCGATATGCCCTGGCGTATGTCCCGGCAAGTGTAAAACCTCAAACGTGAAATCACCGATATTGAGCGTTTCACCATCCTGATCTAACCAACGATCCGGTTCAAAAGCAGACACCTCAAACAGCATGCCAAATTTTTCTGACTGTTGTGGCAAGTTTTTAAACCAATAATCATCTTGCGAATTAGAACCCCAAATTTGGACATTAAAATGCTGTTTTAATTTTTCTGCCGCCCCCAAATGGTCTAAATGGCCGTGAGTTAATAAAATCACTTGTAAATTCAGCCCAAGTTCTTCAATCCGTTTAATCAGTTTTTCCGCTTCTCCACCCGGGTCGATAATTGCCGCTTTTTTTTCATCGTCCCAAATTAAAGAACAATTTTGTTGAAATGCCGTTACAGGAATAATTTCAATGTTCATACGAT
Source organism: Aggregatibacter sp. oral taxon 513 (assembly GCF_018128305.1). Classification (NCBI taxonomy): domain Bacteria; kingdom Pseudomonadati; phylum Pseudomonadota; class Gammaproteobacteria; order Pasteurellales; family Pasteurellaceae; genus Aggregatibacter; species Aggregatibacter sp. oral taxon 513. Next base: position 626,362 of record NZ_CP072381.1, on the reverse strand, counting down.
ACTCGCCATATTTTTCGGTAAAAAAACCGCACAAAAGTGCGGTCTAAATTTCAGATGTTTTTTACTAACTACCGCGCCAAGTACGCACCGGGCCGGTATCCATGTGCACAAAATTACTGTGCGGATAAAAACCGACACCACCATTTTGTAGCGCATCAACCGCATCACGTACTTTCGCTAACGGAACACCATCAATGCGAAAATCAATGGCTTGTCCACGAATATGGTAGCTATTACTTGCTACTCCACGGCTACGACGATGCATTGCCGCATTGCTGGCAGCAGAACGATAGCCACAAATAATTTGAATTTCCGTGTTACGTAAACCAAGATTCTGCTGTACCTGATAAAATTTAGTGAACAGATTTGGATCCATTTGATGAACCTGATTGGTACGCTTATCACGTAGAAGGTGGTCTAACAATCGCAACGTGGCGTTACTGAAACCACGTCCAAGCGCAAATTCTGCACTCAGTTTCTCACCGGTATTAATGTTACGAAAACTTAGTAGGCGTGGTTTTGGCGTTGATACAGCCGCTAAAACCGTATTCGGTAAAAGCGAAGCGCCTAATACAATTCCCCCTAGCGATAACCATTTACGTCGACTATGGTTAATATGACTCATTATGTATTTCCTAAATATGATCGCAATCCGTTTACTTGATTAAAGTTACCAAGCTAAATCCCACGGATTAACGTTGAATATAGTGTTTTAAAATATCCCAATTAATATAACTTAAATCAGGCGTTTTGTCATAACCGTAAATATCCGGCAAAGTGTGAACTTGATCTTTATCCACCCATGCAGTGATATAATATAAAAAGACCGGATTGTCGGATTTAATACCCGCTGAGGTTGTTTTTTTACTTTTCAGCACATTTTGTTTTCTTTCATCTGTCCAACCCGCTTCTTTCAATAGAATAGTGGCCAACTGATCGGATTTTTCCACACGGACACAACCAGAACTTAACGCACGGTTTTTATTGCCAAATAAATTACGTTTCGGTGTATCGTGCAAATAAATCGCCTCAGAACTCGGCATGTTGAATTTATAGTTCCCTAATGCACTGTTATCACTTGGAGCTTGGCGTAAACGATATGGGAATCTTTTCGCCGACATATTTTCCCAATCGATAGTATAAGGATCGATAGTATTGCCACTACCATCAATAATCGTATAGCCATGGCGATAAATATAACTCGGATCTTTACGTACTTTGGGAATAATGTCTTCGTTAATCAAACGGGTTGGCGCATTCCAAGGCGGGTTCACTACCACATTACTCAAACGACTAGACATCACTGGTGTTTTACGGCTGGATTGCCCAACAATCACACGGGAACTTAAAACCACTTGTCCATCGCGATAATAATTGAGTTCGTAACTTGGAATATTCACGAAAATACCATCTTGGAAAGCCGGTAAAATGCGTAAACGTTGAGCATTAATCGCCAAACGATGCAATTCAACCACATTATGCTGATCAACACCCGCTTCAATCACATGAGCAACGCGCGCCGATGTTTGCTTAAAGAGCGCATTTTCGCCGGAAAGATTTTTCACAAAAGTAAAATTATCATTATTTTTGACCGCACTTAACCATGCAGACACTTGCTCATCACTTAACTGACCGGCTTTATAGCTATTGCCTGCATATAACCATTTTTGTGCGGATTTCGCTACATTGGTGGCATAAAACAAATAATCTAAAAATGCATCGGTTAACAGAACATCTTCAATTAACTCGCCTTTTCCAGCGGCTTCATGGATCGCATTTAAAGCATTTGCTGAGCGTTTTGAAATTCCCCCGGCAATAGCTAAGGCATAATCGTGTAAAAATTGCTGCTTGGCCTGATTATCTGTCCAAATTGGAGAAAAATGATTCTCAACATAAATTTTGGCAATTAAAGGTTTAAATTGAAGAGAGATATCACCAAAACGCTCAGAGAAAAGTTTTTCAGCCTCAAGCGCCAAGCGTTTTTTCTCTGCCGCTAAACGCGCTTCCTCGACCTTATTTTCGAGCTCCAACTGCTGTGTGGCGAGAGTTAAATCACTTTGCTGTAATTCTTCTGCAGCGACATTCCCCACATAAAGCGCGCTTATCATCGCGAGAGTAACTACTTTAAACGTTCGAGTATTCATCAACTTACCTTAATTTTTATAAACTTTCTTAAAAACGACCGCACTTAGAAAAGTGCGATCCAAAAACAAGAGATTTATTGATTTGCAGACTTATCAGCCTGTTTTATTTCAGCCTTTTTCTGCTCAAATTTAACCATATCTGCCGCAATTGCAGCTGCCTCTTTCAAGAAGAAATCCGGCGCTTCATAATCTTTCGGCAAATCATCAATATCTTTCAATGGCTTTTTACCTTCACGTTTGAAACGCTCATTAATGTCTTTCAAACGTTTCTCGTCATCTTTATCATTTTCCGCTTTGCGTTTTTGATAATTTAACGACAAGAACTTACGTTCACGACGTTCATTACGCACTTTTAAATCTTCGTTAAGTGCAATAAATTCCGGATTTTTCGCCATTCGGTCATTATGTTTTTGCACCAATTCAGAGACTGGTTCGCGTGCTTCGCTCACCTCAGAATAATTCACTGACGGAATTTTATCCCATGGCAACGCATTATCTTCTTTTTCTTCACCGTATTCTTTACTATCAATGACATCTGGGAATTGAATATCCGGCGCAACACCTTTCAGCTGTGTACTACCGCCATTGATACGATAGAATTTTTGAATCGTATATTGCAATAAACCCAGTGGCGTTTGATCCAAATCATAAACAAAATTCAAGGAACGACTTTGTTGAACGGTACCTTTTCCATAAGAATTTTGCCCGATAACAACGCCACGGTTATAGTCTTGGATTGCTGCTGCAAAAATTTCAGAGGCTGATGCACTAAAACGGTTGATCATCACCAATAACGGACCGGTATATTGCTGCGCATTATCCGGATCTTCATGTACACGAATGCGTTGATAAGCATCACGAACCTGAACAACCGGGCCATCACTAATAAATAAACCGGTTAAACCAACAGCTTCTGTTAAAGCACCACCGCCATTTTCACGAAGATCAACAATTAATGCAGACGCTTTTTTCGCTTTTATGTCGTTAAGTAATTTTTTGACATCTTCTGTTAATCCCAAGTAAAAACTAGGAATCTTAATCACAGCAACATCAACGCCATCCATTTTCTCAATCGTTAATTTTGCTGCTTGGTCTTCAATACGAATTTTGTCACGTACCAAGGTAACAATACGAGACTTGCCACCTTTAGCCGATTCAACTTCCAAACGAACTTTAGACCCTTTTTTACCTTTGATCTTGTCAACAATGTCCTCTAAGCGCCAACCGACTACATCTTCAATTTCACCTTTTTCTTGGCCTACACCAATAATTTTATCGCCAGCTTTAAGTTTTTTGCTACGTTCTGCCGGCGCGCCAGGCACTAACGATTTAATGCTGGTTTCATCGTCTTCAGACTGTAACGTAGCGCCAATACCTTCCAAAGAAAGATTCATACTTTCATTGAAGCTTTTTGCCGTACGAGGCGCTAAATAACTGGTATGTGGGTCGATTTCACGGGCAAATGCGTTTAAGTAGGTTTGTACCACATCATCCGCTTTGGTTTGAGTCAATCGACGAATGGCCAAGTTATAGCGTTTAACTAATTTCTCTTTAATTTCAGGCCATTTTTTGTCTTTTAATTTCAAATTGATGATGTCATTTTTAACACGGGCTTCCCATAATTTATCGGCTTCCGCTTCCGTTTTAGGCCATGCGGCTTTTTCACGATCAATTTCAATTTGCGTATCGTCATTTAAAGCAGGTTCTTTATCCAACAAAGACAATGCGTAACGATAACGCTCATAACGACGTTTCATCATTAAATCATAGATATTAAACGCAATATCCAAGTTGCCTGCATTCAATTCATCATCAATTTTTTTGCTATATTTTGCGCGTAAATCATCAATATCCGACTGTAAAAAAGTATTACGGTTAAAGTCTAACCCTTTGAGATAACGGTCAAAAATTTTCTCAGAGAATTCGTCATCTAATTGAAATTTACGATAATGAGACTGCGTCAAACGTGTTGTCGCCCGCTTCGTGGCAAACATATTCGCTTCAGAAGGTTGCAGTGCAACAATATCTGAAGGCTTTAACTTAGGTTGTACCGCGTCAACAACACCCGCATTAAGAAACAACGTTCCTAATACAAGTGCGGTCAAATAATTTTTCGTTTTACTCAATTTCATTCAAACTTTCCTAATATATACGGCAAAAACAAAATGAAGTTATCTGCACAGATAACTTCATTAAAAGTTGGTTTAAGCAAATAAGCGATCTGCTGTGACGTTTACGACCAAACCGTTATCTAATTCTACGCGGGCGGCCTCGTTGGAGAATTCCAACACTTTAGCATTTTGCGCTCTGTCGCCCACTTTGACCTTCACCAGCTGACCTTCTTGTAACTCTGCCATGTTTACGCTGGTCAGCGCTAATTTAGGTTTACGTGCCATTTTTTCACCCTGTTTTGGAGTACGACGCGCCGGGCGCTTTTTCTCCGTTGCCGGCTTGGCGGCTTTTTCCGCTGCGCGTTTTTGTGCAACCAATGCTTTAGCTTCCGCTAATTGTTGAGCAGCATGATCCGCATGTTCCTGTTCTAATTCACCAGCCGGATTACCTTGTAAATCCACACGCACGGCACCCACTTTACAACCATGTAAATAGCGCCAGTTAGACGTATATTGACGTAAAGCATGACGTAATTGTGTTTTACTTACGCGTTCATCATCTTTTAATGCTTCACTTAAATCTTGGAACAAACCGATTTTTAATGGTTTTGCTTCGCCCTCAAGAGAAAAACAGAGCGGAAATTTTTCCGCCAAATAAGCAATTATTTCTTTATTATTAGTTAATTTTTGTACTTCTGTCATGACGAAATCCTGTAGACATCCTATATAGATTTTGAATAGAAAAAACTTGCCACATTTTAGCCACTTTGGCTAAAAATGACAATGAATAATCAGTTTTAGCGTGGAGAAATCATAAACGCCGGCAAAAACGACCGCACTTTTTTATGCCATCTTCAGCAAATCCGTGCCAAAAGAAAAGAACCAGTATAAAATACGCGTTTCTTTAATGAGGAATAACAATTCATGACAGGCAAGTTACAAACCGATTTGACCAAGGCAAATTACTCCCGCATAGCCCGCTGCGGCGATTGTAATGCCGTGATCAAAATTCTGCCCTTACAAAAAGGCCAACGCGCTGTCTGTCCGCGCTGCCATAATGTGTTGTACTCAACCAACCGCTGGAGCCTTAAACGCTGTTCCATTATAGCCCTTTCAATTTTGATACTCATGCCCTTTGCGCTCACCTACCCGCTGTTGAGCATTCACCTGCTCGGTGAAAAAATTAATGCTTCGGTATGGCAAGGGGTTTGGAAAATGGCAACACAAGGCTTCTCTTATACGGCATTTTTAATTTTTATTTGTGCTGTTTTTATGCCTATTGCCTTTGCGCTTTTAGTCATTTTGTTGCGCTTAGCGCAAATGGTCAAAGCCAAACCTCGCAACCTTTTAATCTCCTTAGGCTACATTAAACCGTGGGTCATGTTTGATGTATATTTAGTGGCGCTGGGGGTGACGATGTTCAAAGTAAAAGAATACGCCACGTTAGAATTGGATATTTATTTAATCGCCTTTATTTTTACTGCACTTTTAACCACGTTATTATTTATCAAAATTAACCCGGCAGAAGTGTGGAATGATTTTTACCCACAAAGTAAGGCGGTCAACGACATCACCAAAGCAGAGGATTTGCGCTACTGTCATTATTGCCAATACAGTTTCCTCAATCCCTTGACGGATAATAAAGGCAAAGAAATTTGCCCCCGTTGTTATTCGCAAATTGATATTCCTTCTGCCATAAAATTACAACGGACTTGGGCGTTATTGTTAGCCGGTATTATCATGCTCTTTCCGGCAAACCTGCTGCCCATCTCGGTAATTTATGTCAATGGAGCACCAAGTGCCGATACGCTAATGTCCGGCGTGCTAAGTTTTATTGACATGGGAAGCTATTTCATTGCCTTTGTCGTTTTCACCGCCAGTATTTTCGTCCCCGTCAGTAAGGTATTGATTATTTTATATTTACTGATTTGTGTACATTTTAAGCTGAGACATTCCATCCGCTGGCAAATGGGTTTATTGCATGCGGTCCATTTTGTCGGTCGCTGGTCGATGTTGGATTTATTCGTTTTAGCACTCATGATGTCCTTAGTAACCAGAGGGCAAATTATTGATTTTTCTGTAGGCACTGCTGCGCTGTATTTTGGCGCTTCAGTTTTCTTAACAATGATTGCGGCGGAACAATTTGATAGCCGCTTAATTTGGGAAATTTATGACAGACAACACAAAACACACAACACACACTGAAGTCGATACCAACGTCACTCAAAATAGACGTATTTCGCCTTTTTGGCTTCTTCCTTTCATTGCGCTTTGTATTGGCGCTATCTTGTTCTTCCAAATAATTCAGGAACAAGGCATTAGCGTTCGTATTACTTTTGCAAATGGTGAAGGTTTAGTCGCAGATAAAACTCAAATCCGCTATCAAGGTTTACAGATCGGTGTTGTAAAAAAAGTGAATTTCACCGATGACCTACAAAAAGTCGATGTGGTGGCTAATATTTACCCAGAAGCAAGAAGCGTGCTGCGTGAAAACACCAAATTCTGGTTAGTCAAACCAAGTGCTTCTTTGGCAGGGATTTCAGGGCTAGATGCCTTGGTGTCAGGTAACTACATCACATTACAACCGGGTGATGGCGATGCCAAAAACGAATTTATTGCAGAAACAGAAGGTCCGATTGCACAATTAAACCCTGGTGATTTATTAATTCATTTAATCGCCGATGATCTGGGTTCTATCTCCATTGGTGCCTCAATTTATTACAAAAAAATGCCCGTGGGGAAAGTTTATGACTACCATTTCACCGAAGACGGTAAAAAAGTCGAAATTGATATTGTCATCGACAAACCTTATGCAAAATTTGTGAAAAAAGACAGCCACTTTTGGAACATCAGCGGCATTAATGCCAACATCGGTGTTTCCGGTTTAAATGTGAACGTTGATAGTCTGAATGCGGTGGTGCAAGGCGCTGCCGCTTTTGATTCACCACACGACAGCCCGATTGCGGAAATGAATGAAACCTATACGCTTTATTCCAATTTACAAGCGGCAAAACGCGGCATTAATATCAGCGTGAATATTCCGAATGTCGCCGGCTTAGAGGCAGGCAAAACGCAAGTGTATTACCAAAATACGGAAATTGGTGTGCTATCCAAATTAAGTGCGGTAGAAAATAACGATGAAATGTTAAGTGGTACATTGCTCATTGATCCGAACCTAACCAATTTATTTAAAACTAATACCCACATTGTATTGCGAGCGAAAAAAAGTGGCTTAGGCGATTTAACCGATATTCAAAAACTTTTACGCGGTCAATATTTTGAAGTTCTGCCGGGCGATGGTGATAATCAAACCGTCTTTAATGTAATTAAAGAAAGTGAGTTACTGCTCAAACAACCGAACACCTTGGTGCTCACTTTGAGCGCACCGGAAACCTACGGCATTAGCGAAGGACAACCACTAATTTATAACAACATTCAAATTGGTGAAGTGGTTGCGCAACATGTCGCTTCCGATGGGGTGCAATTTAAAGTTGCCGTTGCCGCTGATTATCGCTATTTGATCCACAGTGATACGTTATTTGTTGCCGCATCCAATTTTGATGTGAGTATTGGCGTTGATGGCTTACGCTTTGAAGCTGCCACGCCAGAACGATGGTTACAAGGCGGCATTCGAGTTATTGCAGGCAAAGAACAAAGTAAAGCAAAAGAAAATTATGTACTTTATCGCGATTTAACCAGTGCAGAGGCCGGTATTACCGATAATAGCCCCAATCCGACAACCACCCTGACAACGTCCAATTTGCCAAGTATTAACAAAGGGTCATTGGTACTTTATCGCCAATATGAAGTGGGCAAAATTTTAGATATCCGTCCACAACAGCAAAACTTTGCAGTTGATGTATTTATTTATCCGAAATATCAACACTTATTAACTGATAAAAGCCTGTTCTGGGTGGAAAGTGCGGCGCAAATTGACATTACGCCGAAAGGTATCAGCATTCAAGCAACACCGATTACCCGTTCACTAAAAGGCGCAATCAGTTTTGATAACAGTGGTAGCAAACATAATCGCACCCTTTATCCGAATGAACTTCGAGCAAAATCTGCCGGACAACAAATTATCCTCACGGCAGAAGATGCGACGAATTTAAGTAAAGGCATGGCGCTACGTTATTTGGGTTTAACGATCGGCGAAATTGACAGCGTTCAATTAGATCAAAAAAATAATAAAATCATCAGCAAAGCGTTGATTCATCCGAATTATATGGCATTAATTGCCAAAGAAGGCTCCCGTTTCAAAGTGATTTCACCGCAAATTTCCGCGGGTGGTATTGAAAATATCGACAGCCTATTACAACCGTATATTGATGTAGAGATTGGTTCCGGCAAAACGAAAACCCAATTTACCTTAACCCAATCCATCAGCAATAACATCAAATACACCAATGGCTTGCCGCTTGTCTTAGAAACGACAGATGCGTTAAACATTACTACCGGTTCGCCGATCATGTATCGTGGTGTAGAAGTAGGTACAATTAAAAATTTAGAGCTAAACTCCCTCGGCGATCGCGTATTAATTCATATTGTCATTGCGTCAAAATACCAACATTTAGTCCGCAAAAACTCTGAATTCTGGATTGCTTCGGGCTACGATTTCAACCTGAGCTTGTCTGGGGCACAATTTAACACCGGCAGCGTACAGCAATTGCTCAAAGGAGGAATTTCTTTCTCTACGCCATCCGGCACAGTCGTTCAGGAACCAGCGAAAGCGAATCAACGTTTCTTATTGCAAATAAAACGTCCGCAAGATAGCCAGAAATGGAATCAGGGTGCATTGCCGCCAAGCCATTAAAGTGCGGTCATTTTTCCAAGCGTTTTTTATTTTAAATATTGAATAAAAATATTTAATATTTTAAGAATTTCTTAAGAAACACCACTTATAATGCGCCACATCCGACACAAACAGCGATGTGGCGTGACTATTCCATCTGATATTATTTAGGAGTCTTTATGAAAAAAATCGTAACCTTAGCAGCATTATTAGCCATGTCTTCTACCGCATTTGCCGGTTTTCAAGACACTAACGCAAGTAACAATCTAACCACCGTGCAAGCGGCACAAAAAATGGCTGATCACGCCCCAGTTACTTTAGAAGGCAACTTTGTTCGTCAAATTGATGACGATGAATTTGTTTTCCGTGATAGCACGGGTGAAATCAAAGTGGATGTTGATGATCACGCGTGGAAAGGCGTCAATGTCACGCCAAACGATCGCGTTCGCATTCAAGGTTCCGTTGATAAAGATTTTGGTGAACCGACAAGCATTGAAGTACATCAAATTCAAAAAATTCAATAATTCACTCAAGCACCGCCTTTACGGCGGTGTTTTTTATATATAACAAACACACCAAAAACAAACCGCACTTTGACTAAAAAAGCCAAAGTGCGGTTTGTTTTTGAAATGAATTTATTTCTTCGTTGCTAATTCAAGTAACTTCACAATCACGTTCACGGCATCTTTCATGCCTTCCAGCGTAATCAATTCATGCTTGCTATGGAAGTTATAACCGCCGGTAAAAATATTCGGACAAGCCAAACCCTTTTCCGCCAACCACGCGCCGTCTGTACCACCACGAATCAATTTATGATTAGGGGTAATATTACATTGTTTCATGGCTAAATCGGCTAGCTCAATGGCTTGCGGAACCTGTTTAATCACCTCATACATATTTTTATAGTTTTCCGTTAAAACCAATTCAACCGGTTTTAACAAACGTTTTTGTCGGTTAAATTTTTCCACTAAATCACGGATAAATTGTTTACGTTTTTCAAAATGAGCGCTGTCAAAATCGCGGATTAAATACTGTAATTCCACTTTTTCAATCGTCCCGTCAAAGTGGTTCAAATGGAAAAAACCTTCTCGTGCGTCCGTTTGTTCCGGCACTTCCGTCGCCGGGAACGCATTTTGAAATTCGCAGGCCAACGCAAGCGCATTAATCATTTTGTGCTTTGCATAACCAGGATGAATATTGCATCCGTAGAAAGTGATTTTTGCGGAAGCTGCATTGAAATTTTCATATTCCAATTCACCGACTGCGCCACCATCTATCGTATACGCCCAATCACAAGAAAAACGCTCAAACGGGAAAAATTGCATCCCTAAACCAATTTCTTCATCCGGGGTAAACGCCACCCGAATATTGCAGTGAGGTAAATTCTCGGTTTTCAAGCGATAAAGTGCGGTCATAATTTCCGCTATTCCGGCTTTGTTATCCGCGCCCAACAACGTTTTACCGTCCGTGACGATTAAGGTTTTGCCGACCAGTTGGTGTAAGAAAGGATAATACACCGGGCTGATAAACTCTTCCCCGATACCCAAAGCAATATCGCCACCACGATAGTTATCAATCACTTCAGGTTGTACATGTTTGCCGCTGCAATCCGGCGAGGTGTCGAGATGGGCAATTAAACCAATTGTCGGCGCGTGAGGATCTACGTTGGAGGGTAAAAATGCGGTTAATACAGCGTGTTTATTGAGCTCGATTTCTTGCAACCCGAGTGCCACCAATTCTTGCTGTAACAGTTTGGCTAAGGCTAATTGTCCTGCCGAACTAGGAGAAATTTTCGCACCAAGTTTGGCTTGCGTATCATAACTCACATAATTAAAAAAACGCTCCAACACCGGTTCTCGAGATAATAAATCTTGCATTCTTTTTCTCCCTTATTTTTATCTAATTTGACTTTCCGAAAAAACAATAAAAAATTGTGTTAAGTCTAGCTAGAAATAGGGCCAAAATCCTTGATATATCACAACTATTTTAGTTTTTATGAAAAAACCTGATTAATTCCTTTTCATTATCTCCCGTTCACTATATCATTAGCGCTTATTTTACAGTCGCCGCCTACATTTTTGTGGGCATTTGTTTCTAATTTTTACCGAAAAATTTCGGTACATTAGGGAGAAAACCAAAGAAAGTGGAAAACTCGGTTCAAAACAAGCCAATTATTGAGCTTCGTTCAATCAAAAAATCCTACGGTTCCAATACCATTATTAATGATTTTAATTTAACCATTAATAATGGTGAATTTGTCACCATTCTTGGCCCATCCGGTTGTGGTAAAACCACCGTGTTGCGTTTATTGGCCGGATTGGAGGAATTAGATTCAGGCAACATTATTTTGGACGGTGAAGACATTACCAATGTGCCGGCAGAAAAACGTCACATCAACACCGTATTCCAAAGCTATGCTTTGTTCCCGCACATGACGATTTTTGAAAACGTAGCTTTCGGTTTGCGTATGCAAAAAGTGCCGGAAAGCGAGATCAAACCTCGTGTGTTAGAGGCATTGCGTATGGTGCAGTTGGAAGAAATGGCGGAACGTAAACCAACCCAGCTTTCAGGCGGACAACAACAGCGTATCGCGATTGCTCGTGCGGTCGTCAATAAACCTAAAGTCTTATTGCTTGACGAATCTCTTTCTGCGTTGGACTACAAATTGCGTAAAAAAATGCAATACGAGTTAAAACAATTACAACGCCAATTAGGCATTACCTTTATTTTCGTTACGCACGACCAAGAAGAAGCCATTACGATGTCTGATCGTATTGTCTTATTGCGTAAAGGTAAAATTGCACAAGACGGTTCTCCACGTGAGATTTATGAAGATCCGGCAAACTTGTTTGTGGCGCGTTTCATCGGCGAAATTAACGTTTTTGATGCGACCGTGATTGAGCGTAAATCAGACAACGTGGTGCTTGCTAATGTGGAAGGCCGCATTTGCGATATCTATACCGATATTCCGGTCGAAAAAGATCAGCAACTTCAAGTCTTGCTTCGCCCGGAAGATATCGTGATTGAAGAATTAGATGAACACGAACAATCCAAAGCCATTATCGGTCATATTATCGACCGCACTTATAAAGGCATGACATTGGAATCTACCGTGGAATTCGAACATAACGGCAAACGCGTATTGGTCAGCGAATTCTTTAATGAAGATGACCCACATATGGATCACAGTGTCGGTCAACGCGTAGGCATTACATGGCACGAAGGTTGGGAGGTTGTACTCAACGATGAAGATAATCAATAATAAATTCCAAAAAATTACTGTTGCGATTATCTTCAGCTGGCTAATCTTCTTCGTGCTGATCCCAAACTTATTGGTATTAGTCGTAAGTTTTTTAACCCGAGATGGTAGCAACTTTTATGCCTTGCCATTTAACGTTGATAACTACATCAACCTGTTTAATCCGCTTTATGCGCAGGTGGTGTGGAACTCATTGTATATGTCGGGCATTGCCACCATTATTTGCTTACTCATTGGCTATCCGTTCGCCTTTATGGTCAGCAAAATTCACCCGAAATATCGACCGCTCTTATTGTTCCTTGTGGTGTTACCCTTCTGGACAAACTCGCTGATTCGTATTTACGGCATGAAAGTGTTCCTCGGCGTGAAAGGTGTGTTGAATACAATGTTGATGGACATGGGCATTTTGAGTGAGCCGATTCGCATTCTAAACACCGAAGTGGCGGTGATCATCGGTTTAGTCTATTTGCTTCTACCGTTTATGATTTTGCCACTCTACTCCGCGATTGAAAAATTAGACGGACGCTTATTAGAAGCGGCAAAAGACTTAGGTGCGAATGCTTTCCAACGTTTCTTCCGTGTGATTCTACCATTAACCATGCCGGGCATTATTGCCGGTTGTTTATTGGTATTATTGCCGGCAATGGGTATGTTCTATGTCGCCGACTTACTTGGCGGTGCGAAAGTGTTGCTTGTAGGTAACGTGATTAAGAGTGAATTCTTGATTTCCCGCAACTGGCCGTTCGGTTCTGCCATCAGTATCGGATTAACAATTCTCATGGCATTGTTGATTTTCGTGTACTACCGTGCAAATAAACTATTGAATAAGAAAGTGGAGTTAGAATAATGAGCCGTTTACTACGTAATATCTTTATGTTTGTGGTATACGCTTATTTGTATATCCCAATTATTATTTTAGTGACCAACTCCTTCAACGAAGACCGTTATGGTTTAAGTTGGAAAGGCTTTAGCTGGAGCTGGTACGAGCGTCTTTTCAATAACGACACCCTTATCCAAGCTGCAGTACACTCTGTGACGATTGCCTTCTTTTCGGCAACCTTAGCGACAATTATCGGTGGTTTAACCGCTATCGCCCTTTATCGCTACCGTTTCCGTGGCAAACAAGCTGTGAGTGGCATGTTGTTTATTGTGATGATGTCGCCGGATATCGTCATGGCGGTATCTTTGCTCGCCTTATTCATGGTAGTTGGTATTTCTTTAGGTTTCTGGTCGCTATTACTCGCCCACGTCACCTTCTGTTTGCCGTATGTCACCGTCACCATTTTCTCTCGCTTAAACGGTTTCGATGCAAGAATGTTAGAAGCTGCGAAAGATTTGGGTGCCAGTGAAGTGACGATTTTACGCAAAATCATCCTGCCACTTGCATTACCTGCTGTGGTATCCGGTTGGTTATTAAGCTTTACCATCTCGCTCGATGACGTTGTGGTGTCCTCTTTCGTGAGCGGTGTAAGCTATGAAATCCTACCGTTGCGTATTTTCTCCTTGGTGAAAACCGGTGTGACACCGGAAGTAAACGCCCTTGCAACCATCATGATTGTGCTTTCATTATTACTCGTAGTAGCCAGCCAATTTATCGGCAGAAAACACAAAGACATCTAGTCGTAATAATGTTTCACAAATAATTTAATATCACATACAATACGCCTTGACGCACAATCAAGGCGTTTTTTTATACCTGTATTTTATGCAGGTGGTTTTTTTCACCTCTTTTACGGAGAACAAACAAAAATGAAAAAATTTGCTGGTTTATTCACCGCAAGTATGATCGCTGTTGCCCTTACCGGTTGTAACGATAAAGACAACAAGCAAGCGCAAGCAACGCCGGAAGCCCCTAAAGCTGAAGCACCCGCAAATGATACCGTGTATCTTTACACTTGGACTGAATATGTACCGGATGGTCTTCTCGATGAATTCACCAAAGAAACCGGTATTAAAGTGATTGTTTCCAGTCTCGAATCCAACGAAACCATGTATGCAAAAATCAAAACCCAAGGTGCAGCCGGCGGTTATGATGTTATTGCGCCTTCTAACTACTTTGTGTCCAAAATGGCGCGCGAAGGGATGTTAAAAGAACTTGATCACAGCAAATTACCTGTCATTAAAGAATTAGACCCTGATTGGCTCGACAAACCTTACGACAAAGGCAACAAATATTCCCTTCCGCAATTATTAGGCGCACCAGGTATTGCCTTTAACACCAATACTTACAAAGGCAGCGATTTCACCTCCTGGGGTGATTTATGGAAACCTGAATTTGCCAACAAAGTGCAATTATTAGATGATGCCCGCGAAGTATTCAACATCGCGTTATTGAAAATCGGCCAGGATCCGAACACACAAGATCCGGCGATTATCAAACAGGCTTATGAAGAATTACTGAAATTACGTCCAAACGTGCTTTCTTTCAATTCCGACAACCCGGCAAACTCTTTCATTTCCGGTGAAGTGGAAGTCGGTCAATTATGGAATGGTTCCGTACGTATTGCGAAAAAAGAACAGGCACCTTTAGACATGGTATTCCCAAAAGAAGGTCCGGTCCTTTGGGTAGATACCCTCGCGATTCCGGTTACTTCTAAAAACCCGGAGGGCGCACACAAATTAATTAACTATATGTTGGGCGCAAAAGCGGCGGAAAAATTAACCTTAGCTATCGGCTATCCAACCGCTAACCTTGAAGCGAAAAAAGCCTTACCAAAAGAAATCACTGAAGATCCGGCAATCTATCCAACGGCTGAAGTATTAAAAAATAGCCACTGGCAAGATGATGTGGGTGATGCGATTCAATACTACGAACAATATTATCAAGAGCTGAAAGCAGCGAAATAATTTGTTCTCATAGCCATCACAAAAGTGCGGTCGAAATTTATATTAATTTTCAACCGCACTTTTTTTATCCGGTGCTAAGATAAGGACATTAAAAACGAAAAAGGAGAGAATTATGACAACACCAATTTCAGACAAAATTCACCACGCGTTGTCCCAAATTGATAATGCACTGTTAGCTCAGGATATTTGGCTTATTTTACAAGAGCAAAAATTTATGGGATTCCTACCGCACTTTGTCGTACAGCACTTATGCAACAAACATCAAATCACTCCTCAACAGCTCTCCCTTCAACTGCTCCCTATTGCCGCTTGTTATGCCACCACGCCTATCTCACATTTTAATGTTGGCGCGATCGCCACAGGGGTGAGCGGCAATTTTTATTTTGGCGCGAATCAAGAATTTTGCCAAACAGATATTCAACAAACCATCCACGCCGAACAAAGTGCGATCAGCCATGCTTGGATGCTCGGAGAAAAACAAATCACCGATATTAGCGTCAACTACACGCCATGTGGCCATTGTCGCCAGTTTATGAATGAATTAAATAGCGCAGAAAGATTACAAATTCATTTACCGCATAGCCAGAATAATCCGTTGCACCAATATTTACCTGATGCATTCGGGCCAAAAAACTTAAACATTCAGCTACATTTGCTGGATCAACATGACAATCAATTATCCTTAAACAGCAACGACCCAGTGATTTCACAAGCCCTTGCGATGGCTAACCAAGCGCATGCGCCTTATTCAAACTCTTTCCATGGCATTGCATTACAAACGCAAGATCAACACATTTATCACGGCAGTTATGCGGAAAATGCGGCATTTAACCCTAGCCTACCGGCTATGCAGGTTGCGCTGAATTATCTTATTTTAAGTGGTGAAATGGTAGAAAATATCACCCGTGCGGTGATGGTCGAAAAATCTCAAACCTTAAACTACAAAGTAATAGCAGATGCCCTACTCGCCAGCGTATGTGAGGTGAAATTAGAATATTTTGAGGTATAAAAGTGCGGTGAATTTTCAGTGCGTTTTTAAGAGAAAAAAATGGGTGCGTATAACCGCACCCATATTTATTTTTTTAAGTAATTTAGTTTGCAGATTTACCAATCACCTCTAATCCGCCCATGTAAGGACGTAAAACCTCCGGTACGGTAATCGAACCGTCAGCATTTTGATAGTTTTCCAAAACTGCTACTAAGGTACGCCCCACGGCTAAACCGGAACCATTAAGGGTGTGCACCAAACGGGTTTTCTTGTCGCCTTTTAAACGACAGCGTGCTTGCATACGACGCGCTTGGAAATCCCACATGTTAGAGCAAGAAGAAATTTCACGGTACGTATTTTGCGCCGGTACCCAAACTTCTAAATCATAGGTTTTGCAGGAACCAAAGCCCATATCACCGGTGCAAAGTAATACTTTACGATATGGCAAACCAAGTAACTGCAAGACTTTTTCCGCATGACCGGTCAGTTCTTCCAGTGCATCCATGGATTTTTCCGGTTCCACAATTTGAACCAATTCCACTTTATCAAATTGGTGCATTCGAATTAAACCGCGTGTATCACGACCGTAAGAACCTGCTTCAGAACGGAAACATGGCGTATGTGCGGTCATTTTTAACGGTAAATTTTCCGCTTCTAAAATGTCACCACGTACCAAGTTAGTGACCGGCACTTCCGCTGTCGGGATCAACGCATAAGTGCGTTGCACTTCATTTGGATCTTGCCCTTCTAGCGGTTTCGTGTGGAATAAATCTTCACTGAATTTAGGTAATTGACCTGTGCCATAAAGCGTATCGTGGTTCACTAAATAAGGCACATAAGCTTCCGTGTAACCATGTTGTTCCGTATGTAAATCCAACATAAATTGCGCGAGTGCACGATGTAATTTAGCAATTTGACCTTTCATCACCACAAAGCGGGAACCGGTTAATTTCACCGCAGAAGCAAAATCTAAGCCTTGTAAATTTTCGCCTAACGCAACGTGGTCTTTTACCTCAAAATCAAATTTGCGTGGTTCACCCCAACGGGATACTTCAAGATTTTCAGTGTCATCTTTCCCTAAAGGCACTTCATCAGCAGGAATGTTCGGGATGTTTAAGGCAATGTCATTTAACGCATTTTGTACTTTTTCTAACTCAACTTTACCTTGCTCTAATTCTGCTGCCATGTGGTCTACTTCTGCCAACAATGGCGCAATGTCTTCTCCACGGGCTTTTGCCGCACCGATCGCTTTAGAACGGGCATTACGTTCTGCTTGTAACGTTTCGGTTTTTACCTGTAAGGCTTTGCGTTGTTCTTCTAGTTGCGTGATATTTGCCACATCAAGCGTGAAACCACGTTTAATTTTTAATTTTTCTGCGACTTCTGCCAAATTATTACGAAGTAAATTCGGATCGATCATACTTTTACCTTTCTTCTTCTGTTTATTAATACCGTGTTAAAAATTGCGTTTATTCTATATCGTATTCAAGCAATAAACTAGCAAAAACATGGACTAAAGTGCGGTCAGAAATCGCCATGTTTTTTCGTCCAGCCCAATTTTCTACTCAAAAAGAGGTCATCGAATACTCCCTATGAGTTTAAAACAAGGCAAATAAAACTTTGATGTAACGCAACAATTTTCCTAATTCTACTACTTAATAAGTAGTCTTAATGTTAGACTAGCGCTGATTTTCTCGTCACCAAATGAAATTATTTTCTGGAGTATCTATGGAATTTCTAATGAACTTAAGTGAAGGCTCGCAATTTGCTATTCAACTTGCGATCGTCTTAATCTGTTTATTCTACGGCGCCAAAAAAGGCGGTATCGCTCTCGGTTTGTTAGGCGGTATCGGTCTTATTGTCTTGGTGTTCGGCTTCGGCATTGAACCGGGTAAACCGGCAATCGATGTCATGTTAACCATCCTTGCGGTGGTAGTAACATCTGCAACATTACAAGCCAGTGGCGGTTTAGATGTGATGTTGCAAATCGCAGAAAAATTACTACGTAAAAACCCGAAATACGTCAGTATTCTCGCTCCGTTCGTTACCTGCACCCTCACTATTCTTTGCGGTACCGGACACGTGGTTTATACCATGTTACCGATTATTTACGATATCGCGATTAAAAACGACATTCGTCCGGAACGCCCAATGGCAGCAAGTTCTATCGCCTCACAAATGGGTATCATCGCTTCCCCGGTTTCCGTTGCAGTAGTCACCTTAACGGCTTTCTTGGTGAATGCACAAAACCATTTAGCCGGCTTTGACGGTTACTTAGATTTATTAAAAATCACTGTGCCATCCACCCTTTGTGGTGTTTTAGCTATTGGTATCTTCAGCTGGTTCCGTGGTAAAGATTTAGATAAAGACCAAGAATTCCAAGAAAAATTAAAAGATCCTGAATTCAAAAAATATGTGTATGGCGACAGCGCTTCCCTACTTGATAAAAAATTACCACAATCCAGCTGGAACGCAATGTGGATTTTCTTTGGTGCCATTTTAGTGGTTGCCTTATTGGGTTATTTCAAAGAATTGCGTCCATCTTTTGAGAAAAGTGCACCGGCACAAGTCGTTGAAGTGCTTTCAGGCGATAAAGCAGTCAAAAGCTTTAACGTGAAAGACGGTAAAATTCTTGCCGTAGCCAAAGACGGTAAAGTTGCTCTTGATGTTAAAGACAACAAAGCTAAAGCAAAAACCGCTTATGACAGCGTTGAGATTTACGACAACAAAGGTACATTAACCCAAACTGTTGTTTTACAAGATAACAATGTGGTCATTACTGACGGCGATAAAACAGAAACCATTGAAAACGCGACAATCGGCTTAAAAGACACTGCGAAGAAAAAAGTCACTTTAGGCATGGTTCACGTTATCCAAATCTTCATGTTATTGGCCGGCTCATTAATCATCATCTTTACAAAAACCGATGCCGGCAAAATTAGTAAAAATGAAATCTTCCGTTCCGGTATGATTGCATTAGTGGCAGTGTTCGGGATTTCTTGGATGGCAGAAACCATGTTTACCGTCCATACACCGATGATGAAAGCAGCCTTAGGGGATGTCGTAAAAGCGCACCCTTGGACTTATGCTGTGATGCTACTATTAATCTCTAAATTCGTTAACTCCCAAGCTGCTGCATTGGTGGCATTCGTACCGCTTGCATTAGGTATCGGTGTTGACCCGGCGATTATTCTTGCCTTCGCAGCGGCTTGCTACGGTTACTACATTTTACCAACCTACCCAAGCGACTTGGCCGCGATTCAATTTGACCGTTCAGGTACGACCCACATCGGTAAATTTGTCATCAACCACAGCTTTATTTTACCGGGCTTAATCGGTGTAATTACTTCCTGTATCTTCGGTTATATTTTCACAACCCTGTTTGGATACTTGTAATTTAGATTAGATTTAATCAGATGAAAAAAGGCTACTTCTCATGAAGTAGCCTTTTTTATATGTTCATAAATCAAAAAACAATTCTAAAATCAACCGCACTTTTATCTGGTTCGAATGCAAATAGAAACCCTACTTATAACGTTTCTTCTGGCTTTCCTGATCCAATCCTTTTAACCAGTCCAATTTCTCTTTCATCTTAATTTCCATCCCTCTTGTAGTCGGAAAATAAAATTGTGTGTCTTTAAGTTCTGGCGGGAAGTAATTTTCACCCGCGGCGTAGGCGTTGGGTTCATCGTGGGCATAGCGATATTCAGCACCGAAACCGAGATCTTTCATCAGATTGGTTGGCGCGTTGCGGAGGTGTTCCGGCACATCAAAATCAGCTGATTCCGTCGCCAATTTTTTCGCAGCTTTAAAAGCAAGGTAAACCGCATTGCTTTTCGGTGCAACGGCTAAATACACGATAGCTTGTGCAATGGCGCGTTCGCCTTCGGCGGCACCTACACGAGTAAAGCAATCCCAGGCGGCAAGGGCGACTTGCATTGCGCGCGGGTCAGCATTTCCCACATCTTCCGAAGCGATTGCCAACAAACGGCGTGCCACATAAAGAGGATCGCCGCCGGCAGTGATAATGCGGGCATACCAATAGAGTGCCGCATCTGGTGCGGATCCGCGAATGGATTTATGTAGCGCAGAAATGAAATCGTAGAATCGGTCGCCTTGTTTGTCAAAGCGCACTTGGCGTTCACCTAAGACTTCCGTGAGTAAAGTGCGGTCTAAAATTTTGCCGTTTTTCGATTCGGCCGCCATGTCCACCATCATTTCGAGGCAATTCAACGCAAGGCGTGCATCGCCATTGACATATTCCGCCAAAAGCGACAACAAATTTTCCTGCAAATCTAACCGCACTTTGCCCAAGCCGTTTTCCGGATCATCAATGGCTTGTTGCAACACACGCTCAATTTCCTGCGTGGAAAGTGGTTTGAGAATATAAACCCGTGCGCGGGAAAGCAGTGCGTTATTTAATTCAAAGGAAGGATTTTCTGTGGTGGCACCAATAAAAATAATGGTGCCATCTTCAATATGAGGCAGGAATGCATCTTGCTGGCTTTTGTTGAAACGATGCACTTCATCCACAAACAAAATGGTACGCAAACCCGCCAATTTATTTTGTTTGGCTTTTTCGATAGCTTCGCGAATTTCTTTAATGCCGCTGGTAACGGCGGAAATACGCTCCACTTCCGCCTGAATGCATTGCGCGATAATTTCTGCCAACGTGGTTTTGCCGGTGCCGGGTGGCCCCCAGAAAATCATGGAATGAACATAGCCTGCCTCAATCGCTTTACGCAACGGTTTACCTTCGCCCAACAAATGAGACTGGCCACAATATTGCGCCAAGGTGGTTGGCCGCATTCTGGCTGCTAAAGGGCGAAAGTCATTTTCGTTGAAATCAAAGCTAAAGTTAGACATGGTTCAATTCGCTTATTTTTTACGTTGGTCGTCCAATTCTACGCCTTTCGGTACGCTAAATTTAAACAAACCGCTATCTAAATGTTGGTTGGTAATATTGCGCAAGATATATTGATTAGACTGCCCGTCTTTTTCAATGGTACTAAAACCTTTTAATACGCCGTTTTGATCGATACGAATATCAAATTGCTTGATATTGCTGTTTTTGGCTTTCGGTTTTAACACGAACGTGTCATCTTTTTGTTCCACCGAATATTGCGCCCAATGACTTTTGTCATTGCTGGTGAGCAACACGAATGGCGTATTATTTACCGCCTCTTTTACCCAATTGGCCGTCACTTGTTCCACAAAGGGATCATAGAACCAAAGGGTTTGTCCATCCGCAATAATTTGGGTTTCTTGTGGGGATTTGGTATCCATACGAAACAAATTCGGACGCTTGATTTGTAACTTTCCGTTGCCTTGTTGCACATTTTTACCATTTGCCGAACTCACCGTTTGTGCAAAATCGGCACTTAACGTATCCACTTTATTTAAGCGATTCTGTAACTCAATATCGGCATTTGCCCATGCAAAAGAGGCTATCGCCAAAAGAGAAAGTGCGGTGAGTTTTTGAAACGTTTTTTTCATGTTATTCAATTCCTTATTAAGATTGCCTTTCGTCGCCTCATTTATGAATCGATTAAACAGCAAAAAATACAGTAACCCTTTGACCTCAAAAGGTGAGATTTATTCTAATAATCTGCCCCACGCGCCAAAATCTCACGTTTGCCGTTTTGCAATGGCGAGACGATACCCTGCTCTTCCAGTTGATCCATGATATTCGCGGCACGATTAAATCCCACACGAAAACGGCGTTGAATCGCAGAAATTGAGGTGGTACCTGTACTAACAACAAACTCGACCACTTCATCAAACAACTCATCGGTCTCGCCCGAGCTATCACCTAACCGTTCTAAGGCGTCTTCATCCTCGTTGCCGTCTAAGATGCCATCAATGTAATTCGGTTTACCACGCGCTTTCCAATCATCTACGACACGGCCTACTTCCTCATCGCTCATAAAGGCACCGTGAATACGGACTAATTCGGTAGAACCTTGCGGTGAATACAACATGTCGCCCTTGCCCAGCAAGGATTCGGCACCACCTGCATCGAGAATCGTACGTGAGTCAATTTTAGTTGCCACAGTGAACGCGATACGGCTCGGCACATTGGCTTTAATCAAGCCGGTAATCACATCCACAGAAGGACGTTGCGTTGCCAAAATTAAGTGAATTCCCACTGCGCGGGCTTTTTGCGCCAAACGAGCAATCAGTTCTTCCACCTGTTTGCCGGCAACCATCATTAAATCGGCAAATTCATCTACGACGACTACAATATAGCTGAGTTTTTCCAACGGAGGCGGAAGCTGATCCATAGAATCGCCCGGACGCCACAATGGATTTGGAATCGGCATTTTTAACGCATCATATTCATCGATTTTTTCATTAAATCCTTCAATGTTACGTACCCGTAAAGCAGACAATAATTGATAACGACGTTCCATTTCATCCACGCACCAACGCAACGCATTGGCAGCTTTTTTCATGTCGGTCACCACTTCCGTCAACAGATGAGGAATGTCGTTATAAATAGAAAGTTCGACAACTTTCGGGTCAATCATGATGAACTTGACCTCTTCCGGTTTCACGCGATAAAGCAAGCTTAAAATCATCGTATTCACGCCAACGGATTTTCCGGAACCGGTGGTTCCCGCCACCAATAAGTGAGGCATTTTAGCCAAGTCCACGATCATAGGTTTACCGCTAATATCTTTACCTAATGCCATGGAAAGCAACGCTTTGGCATTACGGAATTCATCGCTATCCAGCACATCGCGAAGCGGCACCATTTGACGATGATCATTCGGTGTTTCAATGCCGATATAAGGTTTACCTGGGATGACTTCCGCCACACGAATTGAGCGGAACATCAAAGCGCGCGCCAAGTCTGTATCCAAACTGGTGACTTTGGCGGCTTTTACGCCTGGGTCTAATTCCAATTCATAACGGGTTACCACTGGACCAACCAACACATCTTTCACTTTGGCTTTCACATTGAAATTGCGTAACTGTTGTTCAATACGTTGCGAGGTTTCCACAATTTCTTCTTGAGTAATATTTTGAGCTTTGCTTTGGTGACGCTCCAATAAATCCAAGCTCGGCAATGGTGTGGTCGGTTTTTCTACGTTAGCTTTATGCTGCTGAAATGCCGGATGCACAAGAGAATCACCATAAGGTTTATATTGTGGCGTAATGTGAGGTACGCCTGTTTCGACTTCTTCTGTGTCACTCACCGACGGAGTAACTACGGTTGTTTCATGATGAATTTGAGTCGGTTGTAACGTCTCTTCATGCGCATTCGCATGTGGCGATGCTAAAGACACCGTTGGCATCATTTCCCGTTCTGAAAAATCATGGGAAAAATCCACCGCACTTTGGATCTCAGTCTTTGGCTCAACAGGTACTTGTGTCAGTGGTAGAGCGTCTTGGGCAGGTGTAGCAATGGTCACATTGGGTAATGCCTCTTGCTGCTCAAAATCATAAGAAATAAACGCATCAGCAGTATCAGTCTCTTTTTCCATAGTAATCGTCATAGTGTCAGAAGACACTGATGTCGTTTCTTCAGAGAGCCCGGTGATATGAAGCTGATGATTTGATTCCGTATTTGTTTCTGCTGAATTTTCTTCAGCCAAGCCTTTTGCCTGCGTCATTAGGCTTTCTTGAGAAACCAAAATAATTTCTTCTTTCGCTTCAGCAGGAGCATTTTCTTCTGCTTGCGGTTGCGTTTCTTCCGCTGGTGGCGTTTGCATGGTTAACCATTGATAAAAACGAAGCAACAGACGAATAAACGAAGCACCGGAGCACAAAATAAAGCCCGCGAGGGCAAAAATGCCCGCGAAGACAAGCAATCCGAATTTTCCGGCCGCCTCATAGAACGTTAACGTGAGCCAGCCGCCTAACACGCCACCGGATAAATAATTTGCCGTGTTGTTAAAAGACAATGTGCAAATGACCGTTAACCCGCAAAGCAATAAAATAAAACCGAATGTCCGCAAACTAAATTTCGTCCATGTCAGCGAAGTCACTCGTTTAGTACGAATTAAATACGTGGGAATAAAACACAACATGAACGGAATAACATTCCCCACGTAACCGAAGAGTACAAAAAATAGATCCACAAACCACGCCCCGAATGCGCCGGCTTTGTTGATGGTATCTGGTGCAAAACTGGAGGTCGCCCAGGAGTTATCCAGCGGCGTGTATCCCGACCAAGCAATGATCAGATAAAACCCGAAAAGTGCGGTCATACCTAGCAACAAATTTAATAAATAATATTTCGGGGAAAAATGTTCGGTAATACGTTTAATCATGCTTTACGACTTTATCTCTATTTTAACTGTAAAAAATTGGTTTGTTTGACTTCTTCCATCACCACATAAGTGCGGGTGTCATTTACGCCGGGTAACCGTAACAAAGTGGTCCCCAGCAATTTACGGTACGCTGCCATATCCGCCACTCGGGTTTTCAATAAATAATCGAAATCACCGGAAACCAAATGGCATTCTTGAATTTCATCCAACTGTTGTACTGCTAAATTAAATTCTTCAAAGACATCGGGTTTACCACGGACTAACGTAATTTCTACGATCACTAACAATGGGGAATCCAATAATTCCGGATTCAGTAAGGCGCGATATCCCATAATCACCCCTTGTTTCTCCAAACGTTTTACACGTTCTAAACAAGGCGTTGGGGATAATCCCACTTTTTTTGACAAATCAATGTTGGAAATTTTGCCGTTGCGTTGTAATTCATTGAGTATTTTTATATCAATGGCATCTAAAGCTTTTGTTAATTTCTTTTCCATGTGTGACGTTCGTATGAATGAATGAGAGAAAATAGTGATTAATTCTAGCCTATTTGACCCAATATTGCAGTAAGAAAGTAGAAAGCTCTCCAATATTCATTTAATACAAAATTTAATTTGTTTAACTCTATTTTGCATTCAATCAAAGAACAATGCAGATCTGAGCAAAAAGAGATTGTTTTCATTCCCTTTGCGTGTTCTAATGAGCACCCGCTAGACAGTCACTTCAGTAAGTTAGTTATTTCGGTTCTTCCTCATTCAAGTTTTGAATTTGTGCTTTGAAGATTCAATTTATCCATCTCTATTTAAGTTAAATCGCTAGCAATTCGTGCTGAACATAAGCACACAATTTCATTATTTAAAATAAGGAAGACAACATGTCTAAATTAAACGGCACCGTAAAATGGTTCAATTCAACAAAAGGTTTCGGTTTTATCGCACCTGAAGATGGTTCTAAAGATGTTTTCGTACACTTCTCCGGCATCGTGGGTAATAATTTCCGTACTTTAAACGAAGGCGACCGCGTTGCTTTTAACGTACAAGATTCCCAACGTGGTCCAACAGCCGTTGACGTTGAAGTGATTTAAGAAACATTTCTGTATAAAAATAGCCCTTCTCAAAAGGGCTATTTTTTTATCTATCGTTTTTATTCATCCGCATTTTCAAAAGTGCGGTCATTTTTTAAAGCGAATCTAAGATCCCTAATGCATCAACTAATTTCTTCACGGTGAACACCTGCATGTTTTCCACCGCATGTTTTGGCTTATTCCCGAACGGAACAATCGCACGTTTAAAACCGTGTTTTGCGGCCTCACTAATACGTTCCTGCCCACTTGGCACAGGGCGAATTTCACCGGCTAATCCCACCTCGCCAAACACCACAAGATCTTGTGGTAACGGACGGTTACGAAAGCTGGAAATAAGCGCCAAAAGCAACGCCAAATCGGCACTGGTTTCGGTAACTTTAACACCGCCAACGACATTCACAAACACATCTTGATCCGCCATTTGCAATCCCCCGTGGCGATGCAACACAGCGAGCAATAAAGCAAGACGGTTTTGTTCTAACCCCACAGCAACACGGCGTGGATTGGCGAGCATAGAATGATCCACCAGCGCTTGAATTTCCACCAACAACGGGCGTGTACCTTCCCATAGCACCATCACCGAGCTGCCGGGCGTTTGTTCATCACCGCGACTTAAAAAAATCGCCGATGGGTTTTTCACTTCACGTAAACCTTGTTCTGTCATGGCAAATACGCCCAACTCATTCACGGCACCAAAGCGGTTTTTGTGGCTACGCAAGGTGCGGTAGCGAGAATCTGTTTCGCCTTCCAATAATAAGGAACAGTCAATGGCATGCTCTAACACCTTCGGTCCGGCAAGTGTGCCGTCTTTGGTGACGTGTCCCACCATGATGATTGCCACTTGTCGGGTTTTCGCATAACGCGTTAAAAAAGAAGCACATTCACGCACCTGTGCCACACTGCCCGGTGACGATTGAATATCCGCCAAGTGCATCACCTGAATAGAGTCGATCACGATAATTTGCGGTTTTAATTGATCCGCCAAATTACAAATCTGCTCGACGGAAGTTTCCGACAGCATATTCAGTTTTTCCGGCGGCAACCCAAGGCGTTTGGCTCGCATAGCAACTTGCTGCAAAGATTCTTCACCGGTCACATAAAGTGCGGTCATTTTTTGTGACAAATGACACATCACCTGCAACAATAATGTACTTTTCCCCGCGCCAGGATGCCCCCCGATCAGAATCGCACTGCCCGGTACTACCCCGCCGCCCAGCACGCGATCCAGTTCATAAAAACCACTGCTAAAACGCGGTGTTTCCTGGAGGCTGATTTCACTTAACGTTTGAATTTTAGCGCGGGTTTCACCGGCATAGCCACTAAACCGATCCGCTTTATTATTTGACGTAGAAACCAACCGCACTTCGGTGATGGTATTCCAAGCTTTACAGGCGCCACACTGCCCTTGCCAACGGGAATATTCTGCGCCGCAATCGTTACAAACATAAGCCGTTTTTGTTTTCGCCATAGGGTTATCCGCCGATCGTTAACGTCATCAGGTGAAGCATGCGTTGTGCATATTGCGGCGTTTGAATAAGGTCGAGCAATTTATTCATCGCCAGCGCATTATCTTTCGTCTCACTGTGCAAACGAATGACGTCATGTAGTTTCGCCAAAACATCCGCGTTCGCTTCGGTTAAATCGTTCAACACATTTTCTTGTGCATAATGTTGATTTGCTGCCAGCTGTTCATTCAACGCTGCTTCTAACAAAGATTTATTGTCTTCGCAATAATGATACAGGTTGAAAAAAGCCCCAACGCGCTCTACGGTTTTAATAAAATCCGATGCAAAAAAATGAGCCCCTAAAGCCAATGTTTCTTCCACTAAAGACTGCTCATAAGTTAAAAGTGCGGTCAATTTTTCCGTTGTTTTTTGCATCCGTTTTTCCGAATACAAAAAGCCGCGCCACTGTTCAATCCAATCACTGGCTTTCGTCGTTTTATTTTGGGCTAATTGATATCCACGTTTTGCTTTACTGACGGAATAAAAATGTACCTTGTCTGCATAATGGGTTAAAAAATCAGCGACAAAGGCAAAAAATGGCCCCAATTCACCAGACTTCACTTCAAACTCAATTTCACGAATAGGCTGTTGTTTGTCGCCCGCAATAACATTTCCCTGATCAAAAGCCACTTCAATTTGGCAATCGGGCGTATATTGAACCAGCCATGTTTGGCGCATAAAGTCGGTGCTAAAAATCGGCTGTAAGGGCTCATCAACATTTTCTAATACAAGCCCATGCTGACGAATTAACGCCGCTAAATTAGGTTCTGATGTCGGTAATTCCACATTATATTCCGGACGCACATGCAACCCACCGGATACTTTGCCATCGGTTTTTAAGGTCAAGGTGTAATGGTCATCTTGCTGACGTACACGCAAGCCCATTTTCTGCTGAGTGAAATAGTTATCGGCAGTGTCGTAATAAGTATTGGCTAAAAAGGCTTTTTGCTGTTCGATAATGTGGAAATGATGCAGCAAGGCATTGAGCTGTTCTTCTTGAATATCACCGACCGCTAATTTTAATTCGATTTCGTTTGCCATGATAAAATCCTTTAAGATCATAAAGTTTTGTATTTACTCTGAATTCATGGGTTTTATTATCCAATAAAAGCCTGATTTTTTCGATTAAAATCGTGAATTTTTCATTTACATCAGGTAATATGCGCGTGAATTATTAACCTTAATTAGGAGTCATTTTCATGGCAATGAATAACATCCTTGGATTATTTGCCCACTCCCCTTTAAAGCCGTTACAAAAACACTCCAATAAAGTCACTGAATGCTGTGAATTATTGGTTCCTTTCTTTGAAGCGATCTTCCGTGAAGACTGGAATGCCGCTGAACAATTCCGCTTAGATATTTCCGCCCATGAGCGTCAAGCCGATGCATTAAAACGTGAAATTCGTTTGAAATTACCACGCGGTTTATTCATGCCGATTGAGCGTACCGATTTATTAGAATTGGTCACACAACAAGACAAATTAGCGAATTACGCAAAAGACATAGCCGGCCGCATGGTTGGACGCCAATTCGGTATTCCGCCGGAAATGCACGATGAATTTATGAGCTATGTGAGACGCAGCTTAGATGCTACCGAACAAGCCCATAAAGTGATCGAAGAAATGGATCAATTATTAGAAACCGGTTTCAAAGGTCGTGAATTAAACTTTGTTAATCAAATGATTAACGAGTTAGATATCATTGAAGATGATACCGATCAGATGCAAATCAAATTAAGAAAAATGCTTTATGAGGTTGAAGGTCGTTACAACCCAATCGATGTCATGTTCTTATATAAAATTATTGAATGGGTTGGCGTGCTTGCCGACCAAGCACAACGAGTCGGTTCACGCATTGAATTAATGCTGGCTCGCTCATAATTTCCATTTACTTAGGTATTTTTCAATGGAACTACTTCATCAATACGGCTCATTATTGATTTTCATTACAGCCGTTTTTGGCTTTTTCATGGCCTTTGGCGTAGGAGCCAACGATGTTTCAAATGCAATGGGAACATCCGTTGGCTCAGGAACAATCACAGCAAAACAAGCCATTATTATTGCAATGATTTTTGAAGCGGCAGGTGCTTATCTTGCCGGTGGCGAGGTCACCGAAACCATCAAAAGCGGCATTATCGACACCATGCAATTTGTTGCCGAGCCGGAAGTGCTGGTCTTTGGCATGATGTCAGCTTTATTCGCTTCAGGCGCATGGTTATTAATTGCCTCCCGTATGGGCTGGCCGGTATCCACAACCCACTCTATCGTCGGTGCGATCATCGGTTTCGCTTGCGTGACTGCAGGACCGCACTCTGTTGACTGGAGCAACATTAAAAATATTGTGGGAAGCTGGTTTATCACCCCCTTACTTGCCGGTTTACTTGCTTACGCTATTTTTATCAGCACACAAAAACTGATTTTCGATACAGAAAGTCCTTTTAGAAATGCACAAAAATACGGCCCTTACTACATGGGCATCACCATTTTTATTTTGTGTATCGTGACCTTAAACAAAGGGTTAAAACACGTTGGATTGAATTTAAGTAGCACAGAGAACTTACTGATTTCTTTTGCTATCGGCATTATTTCCATTATTTACAGCCACTTTTATTTCCGTAGCATCAAATTTAAATACAAAATGTTGGAGGGCGGCTCCTTCGGTGGCGTAGAAAAAGTCTTCAGTATTCTGATGTTGATGACCGCTTGCGCCATGGCGTTTGCCCATGGTTCAAACGATGTAGCCAATGCCATCGGACCACTTTCTGCGGTTGTTGCCATTATTGAAAGCGGCGGTCAGATTGTTAACAACGTTCCCCTTGCTTGGTGGATTCTACCTTTAGGTGCCGCAGGGATTGTTGTTGGTTTAATTGTTATGGGTTATAAAGTGATGGCAACCATCGGTACCGGCATTACAGATCTGACCCCTAGCCGTGGTTTTGCCGCCCAGTTTGCAACAGCAACCACCGTGGTGATTGCTTCCGGCACCGGATTGCCGATTTCCACGACACAAACCTTGGTTGGTGCGGTATTAGGTATCGGTTTTGCGCGCGGTATCGCGGCCATTAACTTAAACGTTATTCGTAGTATTGTTGTTTCTTGGGTGGTTACGCTACCGGCCGGTGCGTTCTTCTCCATTATTATTTATTACCTCTTAACAACTATTTTCCATTAATCCTGTCTGAAAAAGTGCGGTCAATATTTACGTTAAAATTTCACCGCACTTTTCGTTTTTTTATAAAGGATTTCCCTATGCAAAAAGCTTTATCTACACTGCTTGCGCTATTTTGTTTCACTGTTGGCATGTCTGCCGCACAAGGAGAAACAAAATACGTCACAGAAAACCTCTCCACGTTTTTACGCAAAGGCGCCGGTGAACAATTTAAAATTGCCGGTACTATTCAAGCAGGCGAAGCCGTTACCGTATTAGATAAAAAAGATCGTTACACACTGGTTCGCGACAGTAAAAACCGTGAAGCTTGGATTTTAAGCAGTGAACTCAGCACTAGCGCCAGTAGCAAAGATGAAAATCCGAGATTAAAAAATCACATTCAAGAGTTGAGTTTAAAACTCAATCGTTTAGACGATGATTGGCAAAAACGCACGGTAGAAATGCAACGCCGTACCAAACAGGCGGAGCAACAAAGTAGCGAATTATTAGAACAAAATTCCCAACTCAAACGGGAATTGGAAATGACCAAAAATAAAAATCGTGATTTAGAAGCCATGTTAGATGCCGGCAAACGCGAAATTGCCATTCAATGGTTCATCTACGGCGGTTCGGTACTTGGCGTGGGATTGGTTCTCGGCTTAGTATTACCGCTTATTATACCTAAACGCCGTCGTCGCGATAGTTGGTCATAATGGCGGAAAAATTTCACGTCTATTTAGTCGGCGGAGCAGTTCGCGAT
Organism: Aggregatibacter sp. oral taxon 513; assembly: GCF_018128305.1. Lineage (NCBI taxonomy): Bacteria > Pseudomonadati > Pseudomonadota > Gammaproteobacteria > Pasteurellales > Pasteurellaceae > Aggregatibacter > Aggregatibacter sp. oral taxon 513. The sequence goes on along the minus strand of NZ_CP072381.1, from coordinate 595,446 downwards.
CAGCTCCTCAACCTCCCCGTCAAAGATCGGGATTGGGTGATTGTGGGCGCCACGCCACAAGATTTGTTAAATCAAGGCTATCAACAAGTCGGCAAAGATTTCCCGGTTTTTCTCCATCCACAAAACAAAGAAGAGTATGCTTTGGCGCGTACTGAACGCAAAGCGGGCAAAGGTTACACTGGCTTTATTTGCGATTTTTCAGCTGACATCACGTTAGAACAAGATTTAGTTCGTCGCGATCTTACCATTAACGCCATTGCGCAAGATTTAGCCGGCAATTTATACGACCCCTATCATGGCGTGGAAGATCTAGAAAAACGTGTTTTGCGCCATGTTTCCCCCGCATTTTCGGAAGATCCTTTACGCGTTTTGCGGGTCGCCCGTTTTGCTGCTCGCTATCATTACTTAGGCTTCAACATCGCTGATGAAACCCTACAATTAATGACCGCACTTAGTGCGCAAGGCGAGCTACAGCATCTGACAGCCGAGCGCGTTTGGGCAGAAACTGAAAAAGCCTTAAATGAAAAAAATCCTGAAATTTACTTTGAAACCTTGCGTCAAGTTGGTGCACTCAAAGTACTCTTTCCCGAATTAGATGCCCTTTATGGTGTGCCAAATCCGGCAAAATATCATCCGGAAATCGATAGCTTCGTGCATACAATGATGGTACTACAACAGGCAACACAGCTTTCAGAACAGGTCGATTGTCATAAAAGTGCGGTGCGTTTTGCCGCCATTTGTCATGACTTAGGCAAAGCCTGTACCCCAAAACAAAACTGGCCCCATCACCACGGACACGAAAAACTGGGCGTTGCACCGACAAAAAGCCTGTGTAAACGTTTAAAAGTACCGACATATTATCAACAACTGGCAGAACTCACCTGCGAATATCATTCACATGTTCACAAAGTATTTGAGCTACGCCCGGAAACCATTGTAAAACTGTTTAATACTTTTGATGTATGGCGTAAGCCATTGCGTTTTATGGAATTTCTTCTTGTTTGTTTTGCGGATACGCGAGGTCGCAAAGGATTTGAACACATTCAATACCCTCAACAGGAATTTGCCATCGCCTTGTATCAAGCCGCATTAAAAGTAGATATTCAATCAATTATCGCTGCCGGTTTTGAAAACAAAGCCATTCGTGATCAACTTAATCGCGGACGTATTTTTGCCGTCAAACAAAAACGCCAAGAAATCTTACCGCACTTTAAACCCTAAACCGGCGTTGAATGCTTTACGCCATAAAAATCGAACCGTAAAATCAGCGTTATTTTTTATCAAACAGGTCATATATGAAAACCATTAAATTTTCTCTTTGGATTCTCTTCGCCGGACTGTTATTGGGCGGCTGTACCGTCGATCAGCAACGCCCTACCGATGTAAAATACATCGAAAAAACGGATCCCACATGGCAACAGCATTTAAAACAGTTACAACAAATCAAAAGTTACCAAGCTTTAGGCCAACTGGGTTATATCAGCACGAAAGAACGTTTCTCTACCCGTTTTGACTGGCAATATCACCATCCACAAAATTACACGTTGAAACTTTATTCCACGCTCAGTAGCGAAACGCTACAAATTGAAATGCACCCACAAGGCATGACAATTTCCGACAATAAAGGTCGTCAACGTTCTGCGACCGATGCCAAAATGCTACTTAGAGAAATTATCGGCATGGATTTCCCATTGGATGAATTTGTCTTTTGGCTAAAAGGTCAACCGAAAGATAACAGCGACTATTTAGTGGCAGAAAATCACTTCCTCGGTTCTTTTACCCATCGCGTTGACGGCAAAACGTGGACGGCGGATTATCTGTCCTATCACCTCAATCGCCAGCCTCCAATGCCGGAAAATATCTTGCTGAAAACCGAAGGGCAAACCCTGAAAATTCGCGTGGATGAATGGAACTTAAAATGAAAACATACCAATTTTCCACCGCACTTTTAGTGCCAGAAGGCTTAAATAATGAAGCCGGCCTGCGTTTCCCTTGCCCGGCGAAATTAAATCTGTTCTTGTATATCAACGGAAAACGCCCGGATGGTTATCACGAATTACAAACCCTATTTCAATTTGTGGATTTTGGCGATTGGCTATCGATTAGGGTAAGAAATGACGGCAAAATCAATTTAATTTCGCCAATCGCTGATTTAGCACCTGAAGATAATTTGATTTATCGTGCAGCACATTTATTACAGCAAAAAACCGGTTGCTCACTCGGCGCGGATTTGCAATTAGATAAAATTCTGCCCATCGGCGGTGGCGTGGGTGGCGGTTCTTCTAACGCGGCAACGGCTCTTGTTGCCTTAAATCATTTATGGCAAACCCATTTAGACACCGAGCAACTTGCCGCTCTTGGTTTAAGCTTAGGTGCGGATGTCCCCATTTTCGTGCATGGCAAAGCCGCATTTGCCGAAGGCGTAGGCGAAAAAATCACCTATTGCGAACCACCGGAGAAGTGGTATCTCGTGATCAAGCCAAATGTGTCTATTTCTACTGCCGTGGTTTTTTCCTCTCCTGATTTACCGCGAAATACCCCGAAAAAATCACTACAACAATTATTGTCCGAAGAATACATAAACGATTGCGAAAAAGTTGTACGAGATCACTATTCAGAGGTTGAAGAAATACTGAACTGGTTGGTAGAATATGCTCCGGCAAGATTAACAGGAACCGGCGCTTGTGTTTTTGCGGAATTTGACGATGAAAAATCTGCTCAATCCGTGCTCAACGACATGCCAAAAGCGTATTTTGGATTTGTTGCTAAAGGATTAAACGTTTCACCGTTACGCACCATGTTGGAACAGCTTAAAAGTGAAAATCCGTTTCTCCGTTAACCCCCTAATTTTATCATCTAACACCTGAGGTCAAACTTACAATGCCAGATATTAAACTCTTCGCCGGTAACGCTACACCGGAACTCGCCAAGCGTATTTCAATATGCTTAAAAACGAAATTAAGCGATGCAACCGTTGGTCGTTTCAGCGATGGTGAAGTACAAGTGCAAATCAATGAAAATGTTCGCGGTAGCGATGTATTTATCATTCAATCAACCTGCGCACCAACAAATGACAACTTAATGGAATTATTGGTTATGGTTGATGCATTACGTCGCGCGTCTGCCGGTCGTATTACTGCCGTAATCCCTTATTTCGGTTATGCCCGCCAAGACCGCCGCGTTCGTTCTGCTCGTGTACCGATTACAGCAAAAGTAGTTGCCGACTTCTTATCCGGCGTTGGCGTTGACCGTGTGTTAACCTGCGATTTACACGCAGAACAAATCCAAGGTTTCTTTGATGTGCCGGTAGATAACGTATTCGGTTCTCCTGTGTTAATCGATGACATTTTGAAAAAAACCGACTTAGTGAATCCAATCGTTGTGTCTCCGGACATCGGTGGTGTCGTACGTGCCCGTGCTGTGGCGAAATTATTAAACGACACCGACATGGCGATTATCGACAAACGCCGTCCACGTGCCAACGTTTCTCAAGTAATGCACATCATTGGTGATGTGGCAGATCGTGACTGTATCTTGGTTGATGACATGATCGACACCGGCGGCACCTTATGCAAAGCGGCTGAAGCCTTAAAAGAACGTGGTGCTAAACGCGTCTTCGCTTACGCTACACATGCGGTATTCTCAGGTTCTGCCGCGAAAAACCTTGCCAGCGATGCGTTAGACGAAGTTGTCGTAACAGATACCATTCCGTTGACGGACGAAATTATCGCATTAGGTAAAGTTCGCTCATTAACATTATCCAAAATGCTTGCAGAAGCGATTCGCCGTATCAGCAACGAAGAATCCATCTCTGCAATGTTTGATGAATAAGCGAAAAATACATATAAAATCAACCGCACTTTAAATGACAAAAGGCTTAGAAAACTAAGCCTTTTGTTTTTATATCAAATCAATATTCCCACTTTTAATTATTGGTTTCCTTGTTTCGCCACCTTAAATCTGTCTTCCCTATGCTATAATTACAACCATATTTTTGACACATAGAGGTATCGCATGAAAAAACTTATTTTAGTCTTTACGGCAATTTTAACCATCACCGCCTGTTCTCAGCCAAAAGATATTTATTTCAATGGCTCCGAAGGTTCTCACTCCGGTTTAAAATTCGATAAAAATACGAAAACACTGGGTATTAATAATTAATCCCCAAACCCTATCTCAAATCTCAAAGTGCGGTAGAAAATTTACCTATTTTTTCGACCGCACTTTCATTTCCTTAACGGGTGATTTTCACTGTCACATTAATGGTTGTCCGATAGCCGGCTTCATCAACAACCGTTATTTGATAGGTGCCGATGCCTGCCGGTTTCCATAAAAATGTTTCATCTGCTCTGCTCTCGCCTAAATACGCGTTATTCACAAACCAATAAAGATGCTGAACTTCGCCTGATGTCGTGGCAATTAACGGAATGTGGTCTTCTACGCTATTCACATTAATAAAATAAGTCCGATTTTCCAGTGGTGAGGTAATTTTCAACGGATTATGCGTAATCTGTTGTAAAGATTGATTTTGCTGTTCATAAGGGCATTCCGCATTGACCATCGGACTACGTTTCATAATTCCGGCTTGAGCAAACAATTTTTGATAGTCACTGCTCCAGATCTCATAAATTTTTTGTTCCGTTTCCTCGAGCGGATCTGTTGCACAAGCTAAAACATCCGTGCCTTTACGTACGCGTAACTGCTGATAGATATTGCTTACCTGAATGGGCGATTTACCGGGAATAAAAAGAGTATTGGTAAGTTGCTGGCAATGTCTATTAGGTAAGTTGCCGTCAGCGGCACATACCGGAACATCTTTTAAAGTTAACTTTTCGCGGCTAAGCGGATCTTGCATCGTCGGAGATTGCGTAATAATCGCATCTGCCAGCTGTAAAAATAACGGTGCGGCAAGGCGACGCCCAATAAAGTGCGGGTTGCTTTTATTGTTAAAATTGCCAAACCACACTACCAACGTGTAATTGCCAAAGTAGCCTGCTGTCCAAGCATCGCGCAATCCGTTAGACGTGCCGGTTTTCCAATAAATCGGTAACTTGGTTTTGATGGCTTTGTTATAAATATCGGTGCGAATATTCTGCGCTAAGATGTCGCCTAACATATAACTGCTTTCCGGACTTAATAACGGGATAGATTGTTCGGAGGAGGCGTCTTTCAAGGTTTGCAACGGTTGCCATTTTCCCCCATTGGCAAGAGCGGCATATAAGCCAGTCAGTTGTTGTAAGGAAAGCTCTGCACCGCCTAACACCAACGACAAGCCATAATGGGCTTTTTCCTTCGGCAAAACAATTTCCGCTTGTTTCAGCAAATCGTAAAGATCAGGATATTTCAGACGTTGCGCCATCTCGACGGCAGGAATATTTCGACTTTGTAATAACGCCTGCGTAACACTCACCGGCCCAAGGAAATTACCTTCGTAATTCTCCGGTTGATAATCGGCAAAATTCGTCGGCAAATCTTTTAAAATCGTTTTCGGATGGGCTAGCCCTTGATCAAAGGCCAAGCCATAAATAAACGGCTTCAAGGTCGAACCATAAGAACGCTTTGCCAATGTGCCGTTAATTTGACCGCTGATTTGCGGATTAAAATAATCACCGGAACCTACCAAGGCTTTAATTTGCATGGTGCGATTATCCACCAACAATACCGCCAGATTATTCACACCATAGTTTTTTTGTTGTTGCAAATAACGCTGGCTAATTCGCTCAACCAAACGTTGTAATCCACTGTTTAAGCTGGTCACAATGCGCCTATTTTGCGTGTCCTCTTTTTCCGCATATTGTTGCAACACTTGGTCGGTAAAGTGCGGTGCGAAAAACGGAAGTTTTTCAATGGGGCGTAAGGGATAATTTAATTTGAAATGGGATTGCCATTGGCGATCTTGCGGATGACTTTCCACCCAACGGGCATACAATTTATTACGGGCATTAAACAGTTGCGGATTCAGCTGTTGATTATTCTGCTGAATATAGCCATTTGGGTTTTTCGGCAAAATCGCCAATGTCATGGCCTCCGCTAAATTCAAGTTTTTGTTGGCACGATTAAAATAAATCAGGCTTGCCGTCCCGGCACCTTCAATGTTCCGACCATAAGGTGCAAAGTTGAAATAGGCCTCTAAAATATCCTGTTTGGAATATTGCAATTCTAATTGAACGGCACGGAAAATTTGCTCGATTTTCCCGTGGATAGTTCGGCTGTCAATATTCCATAGAATCCGCGCCAATTGCATGGTGATGGTAGATCCGCCCTGCGGCGAGCCACCTAACAGATAGGTTTGTGCCGCGCCACGCAACAAACCGTAAGGGTTCACCCCAAAATGATAATAAAACCACTCATCTTCCTGAAAAAGCACGGCATCCACTAATTGTGGCGAGAGTTCTTCTAATGGCGTCCACAGGCGATATTTCTGATCTTTTGCTGTTGTTAGGCGTAATAAATTCTGCTGTTCGTCATACACTGCAACAGAATAGGGAAAACGTTGCTTCAAAGGCTCATGAGGTAAAAAATGAACCACTACGGCTGTAACGAATAAACCGCATAAAACAAGATACAAGCATTGACGAAATTTCTGTGACATAACCATCAAACATGACTAAAAAACAAAAAAGTGCGGTGGATTTTCAATGTGTTTTATCGCCAAGACAGCTCCACCCTTTTGACTTAACTTACGATTAAATTTCCTTTTCTGCCTATGACAAAAAGAGCCCTGCTTCATAATTGACTAACAAACCACCGACAATTAACCAAAAATAAACCAAGGTGCCGAGAATCAACGGCTTAAAACCGGCCTGTTTAATTGCACCAATATGCGTTGTTAACCCCAACGCAGCCATCGCAGAAACAAGCAGAAACGTATCAAGCCCAACCAAACATTTTACTAACGCTTGCGGCAATAAATTAAACGAATTGAACACCGCAACAGCAATAAACCAAAGAGCAAACCATGGAATAGTGATTTTCCGTGACTCTCCCGCTTGTGCATCTTTAGTCAAAAGCCAAGACAATCCCAATAAGAAAGGGGCCAACATCATGACCCGAATCATTTTGGTAATCACTGCCGTGTCCGCAACAACCGGGCTGATATTGCCGCCAATGGCATAAACCTGCGCCACCTCATGAACGCTGGAGCCCACATAAATACCGAATTGGTGTGGTGTCATTAATGTGCTCACCCAAGGATAAAATAGCGGATACAGGAAAATGGACAGTGTGCCGAAAATCACCACCACCGCAATCGCCACCGAAACTTTATGCGATTCTGCCTTTGTTACCGGTGCGGCTGCCATCACGGCAGCAGCCCCACAAATACTGCAACCGGACGCAGTGAGATAAACAAGTTGTTTATCCATTTTGAGATAACGAATACCAACAAAACAGGTCAGCAAGAAAGTGGAAAGTAACATCAGGCCATCGGTCAGAATCGCGTTTACTCCCACGTCGGTAATATCCTGCAGCGTCAGGCGAAAACCATACAACACGATCCCGGCACGTAAAACCGGCCCTTTAGCAAATAAAACGCCTTTTTCAATATGGCTTTCATAACGTTTATAAACACTATTACCAAAGAGCATCCCCAGCAAAATGGCAATAATGAGCGCGCTTAAATGCGCCTGCTGAGCAAATGGTGTTTGACTTATTTGTTGTGCGATAAATGCTAAAAACGCCACACAAATCAGTCCGAAATAGAATGATCGATTTTTCATTGGATTTGTCATGAAAGGGAAATGAGGCTTCATTATACGCTGAGAACAGCGAAAAATGGAGTTGATTCTGACCGCACTTTAGGCTTGTAAACCGTTAACAATAAAAAACTCTCCATCAAACGAGGGAGAGTTTTTTATTTTTTAAGCGATTATTGAATCACTTCAATATCCCCTTTCGCAGCAGATTGCGCATTAACCGCACGGTTATACATGTTTTCTGCATAAGCTTGTGGAATTTTGAATTTACCCACGTTCACTGCTTTTAATTGATATTGAATGACGGTGGTGGTCTCACCCACGGAACCGTAGCTCAACATACGGTCTTCACGCAAATCACGGTGTACCCAGTTAAAACGTTGTTGAGTTTCCTCTTGTGCGCTCATGTCACCATCCCCCGTTACCACTTCAAATCCAGCCGGATAAAGGTCGGTAATCACCATGTTGTCTTGCACATTTTGTAATGAACGTACATTGACTTGTACGTTAATGATGTCGCCAAGTTTCACAGAAGTCACCGGTTTGCCGTCTTTATCTAAGTAAGTGCGGTCGATTTCCACACCGTTTTTAATCGCCTCAGCAGGCGGCTGTTGTACATAGCCGGATTGGCTAATGGCATACCAGGCTCTTTGCGTACTTTGGTTAACAAAGTTAAGCACAGCTTTGTCTGCATTGATATTGGCTAACACAAAAGCACCTTGTACACTGCCGATATTTTGACCTTCTTGTTGAATATGTAATTTTTCAAGTTGGTCAGGGTATTGCTTACCGTAAGCCTCTAAGGCTAAAAGCACCATTGCGGAAGACAAGCTGTTATAACGGTCGTCGTTTAAATCTTGCACAATGCCTTCAAACAATCCGTTAGATAATAGCGCTGCCTGTTTCGGGAAATGACGTGACAACACATACAACACCGAACTTTTCTCAATCAACGGATCTAAATAATCGCGGTAGAACCATTCGCTTTTCGCCTGCGGATGAGCAAAGTTTGCCATCAGATTGTTCATCAGCGTGTTTGCATCTTCTTCCTGTTTCACCAACTGATAGGCACCAGCCAACCAAGCAGTTGTTAAATCAGATTGCCATTCTTCCGCTTTGAAATGACGCTCCAATAGACTACGAATAGACATTAAACTGTCGCTTGGCACTTGACCTAAACGCGCCAATAAGTACGTCGCATAAGCGCGTTGACGCAGCATGGCTAAATCATCTTCACTTTCCGGACGACTTAAACGTTCTAACGCCGCGATAGTTTGATTAAACAAGCCGTTTGGCGCGACCCATGCTGCCGGTAATTGCACGTTGTGCTCTTGCGCTTCAATGAGGAAATGCGCCACATAAGCTGTTAAGAAGGCATCATCTTCATCTAAACCGGACCATACACCAAAGCCTTCATTCTCAGTTTGGCGCGCCGGTAATAAATTAAAGACACGATTCAAGTTGTTGTGTAATTGCTGTTTAGTGGCTTCAATAGCTTGCTTGTCGCCCGCTTGTGATAAAACGCCAAGTAAACTTTGGTACTCAGGATTATTCGCCAATAACAGATTAGGCATTGCCGCACTAATAATTTGTTCCGTACAGAAGTTGTCATAGTTGCCTAAATAACTTGTGATGCCTTTCGCTAAGACCAACGGAGCGGAAGAGATCAGCGCGTATTGCTCACGGCGTTGTGGGAACAACAGATTCGGTAATTCGCCTTGTACCTGTTGATTTACCGCCACATCCCCCACTTTGATGAATTGCTGTTTCGCCGTCAGTGGACGCACGGAAATACCGTATTTGCGTTCAACCTGTGCCGGTTGTTGCTGTTCATCTAAGTAAGCCGCAGTGAAATATAAAATGCCGCTACCAAGCAAATCTGTTGCTTTTAATTGGAAATCCACCACGCCTTCGCTCATCGGAGCTAATACAATGGAGGTTTGCGCATTGCTTAATACTTGGAACTGCGGTGCAACATTGAGCTGAACAAGCACATTTTGTTTACTCTTCGTATTATTCGAAACGGTCAAACTGACTTTACTTTCATCATTTGGTGCCAAGGTTATCGGCGCACTGGGCGATAAAATCATGTCATCACGCACCAAAGTTTCCGCTTGTGCGATATTCATTTGTGAACCGTCATTTGTTACGGCAACCGCCATGACTTTCAAATTACCATTAAAGCCCGGTGGAATTTGGTAAGTTACCGTTTTGCTTCCGTCCACATCCACAATATTTGACCAGTACACTGCCGGTTTATCGGTTTTACGTTTAAATGGATTGGTATTGGCCGCCAAGGCTTTTTCCAACATTGCCATTTCTTCCGAGTCACCACCGGTTTGTGCAAACTGCAACACTTTACGAAATTCCGGCAGAATCAAATCCAGAATCTGCAAGGTTTCCACTTGAAGGGCATATTTCGGGAAGAAAAACGCCAACGGATCTTCTTGTTTATGTCCTGCCACTTGCAAGATGCCTTCATTCACCGCATAAATCACCGCTTTACTTGGTTTATCCGCAGATAACGTAAACTGAACTTTATCACCGGATTTCACTTGCTGCGGTGCACTTAACGTCACATTCAGACGATGGTTATCCACATTGACGCTAAACGGCGCAACGCCATAACTTAGCGGACTGGTGAAAATATCATCGGATTGCATATCACGAGAGAATTGCACGTTAATATAGCCACTTCCCTCAAAATTCTCAGGAATTCTGATTTTTTGTACAGAACGGTTAGTCGTGGATTTAAACCATTGATGGGCATATACACGATCACGTTCAATGGTGATTAATCCACTTCCCGCATAAGGTGCGTTAATCGCCACTTCAATTTCTTCACCCGGCATAAATTGTTTTTTATTCAAATTCAATTTAAGTTCAGTGTTTTTATCCATGGCGACAGAGACGTTGCTGTTACCGATCACCGTATAAGGAATGCGATTGACGGTTTCACCGTATTGGTTATTAATCACCAATACAAAGTCACCACTACGCTCAGTATTCAAAACAAAATCAGACCCGCTTGGATCGATATCCAACGGTTTTTCATCAATTTGATTTTCCACCAGTTTAGATTCGTACTTATAAGCACCGGAGCGTTGTTCGGTCAGCACGGAAACATATTTACGTTCCATTAAGACCGCACTTAGCCCTTGCACGGAGATTTTTTGCAGACTTGGATTAATCGCAATTAAGTTCACCTGGCTTACGCCGTTTTCTCTTAAATAATTCAAGTCTTGCGCACTGCTGTAGCCCACTAACCAAGGTTGCGCAGAAACCAACACCGATTGCACTTTAGATACGCCACGACCGCTGTTATTTTCATAGCCGTCCGCCGTGAAATACAACATTTGTACGGTATTTTCCGCTTCTTGCGCTAAATTCAAGGCAAAAACGGCATCACCGTTATTATCCGTGGTTTGATCCTGTAATTCGGTTTCCAACAAAATCGCATTTTTATTGCGTTGATTATCATAGAACTGATAGTTCTTGTATTCAGGAAAGCTCGGGAAGAGAGAATGCAACATGATGTTTGCACTCACTCGGCGTTTTTGCGCCGGCGTACCAAATAAATTCGTTAAATGGATAGTCGCCTTTAAATCCTGTGGCGAAACCCAACCGGCTTGTTGGCTACGATTAAACATCGTATTGATTTTCAACGTATCCGGTTCAAATTCCTGCACTTGGAACGTCATAGAGCCAACATCAATTTGTTCTTGTTGTTGACCAATAGAAATATGTGCCGTCCATTCACCGGTTTCTGCATTTTCCGACAACGGATACGTCAAATCATTAAAACCACTTTCACTCACACGGATCGTTTTTTGCCATTGGGTTTTACCGGACGGTGACGTGATTTCTAAAGTGAGTGGCACATTGGCCAAGGATTTTTTCCAATCCAACGCCTTACTGATCATGCCGATATACACGGACTCACCCGGACGATAAATACCACGGTCATTAAACAAGAACGTCTTAATGGCGTTTTGTTCCGGCGAAATTTCTTGGCCACGAATATCAAAACGGGAGAAATCTAAAGTGCGGTCTGATTTATCAATCGGCAGGAAAGACTGATCCTGCCCGCGTGTGACTAAATACATAACCGGCTCAAGTTCTTGCTTGAAATTCTCTAAAGATGGAAGCTGAGCCACCCCGAGTTTGTTAGTAAATTGACTGGCAATCACTGTGTTATTGCGGGAAATCACTTTCACTAACGCATTCGACACCGGTGCGCCACTGGCAATAGATTGCACGAAAACAGATTGCGTACCATCCGCAGCTTTTTTCGCAATAATGCCCAAATCCGTTAACACGATTAAACGGTAATCACTGGTTTGTGAATTCGGATCGGAATCCCAATAATAGTAGCTGTCTTCATCTTTGCTATCTTTTAAATTATCGCCGTCAGATTCACTGCCAGAAGTCACCGCACTTGCTTTTACCCAGAAGATCCCTTGCTTCGGCAAACCTTTTTGCGATAAATCCACACTGAGATAGTCCGATTTACGTGGATTATCGTTAGCAACAGTAAGGGTTTCCGTTTTAAACGTCGCAATATCATCAAATTTTAAATTGCCTAAATCCGGTTTTTGGAAACTATTGCTGTTTAAATTTGCTACATGGCGAAGTTGCTCAGCCTGAACGCGGCCAATATCCAGTTGCACACTGTCAGCGTTACGTACAGCAAGGGTTAATTTGCCGTCGCCATATTGAGACAATAAAGAACCTTTGCCCACAAAACCGACATAGGTCGGATAATTCGGTGCACATTCTAAGCTGCCAATCGGTTTTTTCAGTTGATAACCGCCTAAGGCTGTGAATTTATTATTCAGTTGCAAATACAGGCAACGTCCTTCCGGAATATCAAAACGGAAAGATTGTTGAGCCGAGTAAGGATGTTCGCTTGGAATCAATTCCGGCTGGACGCGTTCACCACGTCTCACCGCCGCTTCCGTTAATTTTTCCGACTCCCAACTTTGCCCTTCCGGTAAGGAAGGTAACAAAATCGCAATAAGATTCTCGGCAATGTCTTTTCCTTTCACGCCGTAATTGAAATTAAAGGTTAAAACTTGCTCTGCTTCATTTTGCTGATTGTTAATCACCCTAAAACTATTATCCTCGTTTTGCAGACTGTATTTCGTCGGCACCGGCACGAGCTTAGTGATGTCTTTTTCTAAGGTATTCACACCGGTCTTCGCCCGCAACGTTTGGCTAATTTTGGTTTGCACAAATTGATTCGGTTGGGTCGATAAAGACAGGTCATCCGAGCTGATCCATGCTTCCAATTTATTGTCGGAATAACGAATCTTAAATTTCAACGGATTAATCAAATTGAGCGATTGATCCTGATTTTTGCGAACTAAATTTACTTCAACCGCACTTTCTAAAGCTTTCGGATCAACCGGATTAGAAAACACCAAATGCGTTAATGCATGACGAACATGAAAGACATTTGGATCCTGATAAAAGTCCGCATCGGAATCCACAACACTAAAAGGCTGGGTTTTCACGGAATGAGGCGTAGTGACCGATTTCGCATAAGCCAAACTCGGATTTAATACTGTTTTATCTAACGTAATTTTATATTCTTGCCCTGTTGGCCAATCCTGCGCAGGGGTAAAACTCAATAAATTATCACTCGCCCAAACCCATTTCCCTTCAAGGGCAGGTTCCATTTTAATGCCTTGCGTGATTTCAGTTTTCAGTTTATCAATCGGTGCGGCTGCTCCGTTAAATTCGATGTTCAGTGGATAAATGGTATTGGATACGCCTTCTTCCCCATAATAGGTCGGCTCAATAGGGTTAAATTTCACATGAACCGCATTGCGCTCGTTTCCCTTTTGTTGCTGATACCAATAACTACCACCAGCTGCTACGGCTAACGCGAGTGCACCAAGCACTAAAAATTTTATTTTGCCCTGCATTAGATGTTCCCCTGATTAACTTTAAAATTGAGGCTGTCATTTACCATCATTAATTCGTTCCGCCTACTGTAATCTGATCGATTTTCAATGCCGGTTGCCCTACGCCCACCGGCACGCTTTGTCCTTCTTTACCGCAAGTGCCTACACCATGATCCAATTCCACTTCATCGGCAACCATGGACACATTTTGCATCACTTCAATGCCGCTGCCGATTAAGGTCGCGCCTTTCACCGGCTTGGTGATTTTGCCTTTTTCGATCAAATAAGCCTCTGAAGTAGAGAATACGAATTTGCCGGAGGTAATATCCACTTGGCCACCACCAAAGTGCGGTGCAAAAATGCCGTGTTCTACGGACGCCACTAAATTCTCAAATTTATCTTTACCCGCCAGCATATAAGTATTGGTCATGCGTGGCATTGGCAAATGGGCATAGGATTCACGACGTCCATTGCCTGTCGGTTGCACGCCCATCAAACGGGCATTCATTTTATCTTGCATGTATTTTTGTAAAATACCGTCTTTAATTAATACGTTATATTGACCTGGCACGCCCTCGTCATCCACGGTGACCGAGCCGCGGCGATCCATTAAAGTGCCGTCATCCACGATCGTGCATAAAGGCGATGTGACTAATTCACCGATTTTGCCGGTAAATAAGGAACTTTCTTTACGATTAAAATCGCCTTCCAAACCGTGCCCTACCGCTTCGTGTAATAACACCCCCGGCCAACCTGCGCCTAACACCACCGGCATTAATCCTGCCGGTGCCGCTACTGCGCCTAAATTCACTAATGCTTGACGCACCGATTCTTTCGCAAAATAGACCGCTCTTTGCTCGCCTTTATAGTTTTCAAAGAACCATTCCAAGCCAAAACGACCACCTGCGCCCGCACTACCACGCTCGCGCTTACCGTCTTGTTCTACCAATACGGAAACCGATAAACGAATGAGTGGGCGAATATCAGCTGCCAAGGTGCCATCTGTGGCTGCGACTAGCATTTCTTCATACACCATGCTCAATCCGGCATTCACCTGTACCACTCGCGGGTCTTCCGCACGAGCCGTTCTATCCACTAAACGCAATAACTCAATTTTTTGCTCTTGGCTTAAACTGTATAGCGGATTAATCGGCTGATAACGCAAAGGCGCATCCACCGGATTAAATCTCACCGGCAGAATAAAATTACCTTGAGAAGGTTGAGCAATGCCACGCACCGCTTGAGCACATTGTTGCAAATTGGCTAGATTAATTTGGTCAGAATAGGCAAATCCGGTTTTCTCGCCACTGACTGCACGCACGCCTACTCCGCGATCAATATGAAATCCGCCTTCTTTAATAATCCCGTCTTCCAATACCCAGTTTTCATCCTGACTTAGCTGAAAATATAAATCGCCATAATCCACGTTGCGTTGCGCTAACGTATCAAATACGTTGGATAAATCGGATAACGCCAAATGACTGCGGGTTAATAAAGACTCGGTAACTTGTTTTAACATGAAAGATTTACTTATATCGAAAAATAGATTGATAAAAAATACGCAAATTATAGCGAATTCGAGCTCTCGGGGAAAGGCTAATCACTTTTTGATATGATTGGTGTAGATCTGTTTTGTCATCAGCTTTCAGATTACCGTCTTTGTAGTATGGCTCATTTTTTATAGGGGATTATACTGAACCCCTTATTTTTCCAATTAAGTAACAGATTATGCAAAATCCATTTAAAGCCGAATGGACGGCAAAAGGGCATACGCTCTGCTTAGGACATTGGGATATTCGCTATAACGACATTCCTCTCGTCCTCCCCGCTGAACGCCGTGATAAAGATATGGGCACCAGAAATATCTATAATTTTATTGATCCCGAAGATGAGCTTTATTTAGAAGGCTTGGATGAAAACGACTGGATTTTAGCCAACATGGATTGGCTGTCAGATTTATTTATTCAATACGACATTCCCTTGGAAGAAGACTACATGCGGGCGTTTTATCAAGCAGTGAATCCGGAAGACTGGCGTTGTGGCAGTTGTGGCGGTTGCATTTAACCGTCACAGATTGAATACAGAATGAGACTTTTAATCAAAAAGTGCGGTCGTTTTTTACGGTGTTTTAAGACTGTCGCTCAATCACCACTTTAATATCTTCCGGTGGGGCGTAATAAGGGGCGGAGGTGATAAATAAATGAATGCCCAACTTAGCATAATCAGCAACATTATGTTTATTCACACCACCGGCAACAGAAAGAGTGATTTTTTTACCGCTCGCCGCCACCAAAGACAATGCCCGTTTCACGTCATCCACCGACCATTTATCCAACTGAATAATATCCGGTTCGGCATCCAACATTTGTTCAAATTGACTGAAATTATCCGCTTCCAAGGTAATTTTATTTTCCGGCGCTTCCCGTCTTAAACGTTCCACGATTGCCGACCAATTATCGGGTTCCACAAGCAAGTTGCGATGATTGGTAAACACCAGCAGCGTTTCGCTAATGCCTTGCCGATGAATATGCCCGCCTGCTGCCAATACCGCATTGGTCGCTAACTTTCGGGTATTCGGAATGCTTTTGCGGGTGCAGGCGACCACCGCATGAGGATTGATGGCTTTGGCATTGGCGATCATGTCCGCCGTGTATTGCGCCACGCCACAAGACCACTCCAACACGAGCTGAACCACTTTCCATGCCTGATGTAATTTGTCGCCAAAACCCACCGCACTTAACAGCACCGTGCCGGCATCAACGGTTTCACCTTCCTGCCCATAAACCTGCGGTTCAAGCTCCAGTTTTCTCAGCAATTTTTCTGCCACGCTAATGCCCGCCACAATACCGGCATTTTTACGTTTAAATAAAATCGTCGCCGGCACGTTGTCCAAACCGAGCGCGCGCGTCGTCAAATCGCCACGATAGATATCCTCCAATAAAAAATCGTCTAATTCTTTATCTGAAAAATAAATCATGTGTTCTCCTTAAATAAATCGTCCTAAATGTAATTGGGCTGCCCAATAATGGCTTTCAGCATATTCTCTATATAAATCAAAATATAGCAACGATTAAAAACCGACCTTTTACGGGAAAACTCACACGACACAAGTGGAAGTCAGATTTGAAAAGGATACGGTTTGGCTGAGTTTACAACAGATGGCTGATTTATTTGGGCGCGATAAATCTGTTATTTCACGCCATTTACGAAATATTTATAGTGATGGAGAGTTAGATAGAAAATCAACTGTTGCAAAAAATGCAACTGTTCAAATTGAAGGCAAAAGACAGATTAATCGAATAATCGAATACTATAATCTTGATGTGATTATATCTGTGGGTTATAGAGTCAATTCTATTTTAGGGACTAAATTTAGAATTTGGGCAACCGCTCGTTTAAAAGAGTACCTTACTCAAGGCTATGCGATTAACCAACAGCGTTTAAAGCAAAACGCACATGAACTGGAACAAGCACTTGCACTTATTCAAAAAACGGCAAATTCCTCAGCATTAACACTAGAAAGCGGTCGTGGATTAGTGGATATTGTCAGCCGTTATACGCATACATTTTTATGGCTACAACAATATGATGAAGGTTTACTTGCCGAACCGAAAACCCAGCAAGGCGGTATGTTGCCCACGTATTCCGAAGCCTGTTCTGCACTGGCCGAGTTAAAAGCACAGCTGATGGCAAAAGGCGAAGCAAGCGATCTATTTGGACGTGAACGAGATAATGGCTTATCTGCTATTTTAGGCAATTTAGATCAAAGTGTGTTTGGTGAACCTGCTTATCCAAGCATTGAAGCAAAAGCCGCATATTTACTGTATTTCGTCGTCAAAAACCATCCTTTTTCAGACGGTAATAAACGTAGCGGAGCGTTTTTGTTTGTGGATTTCTTACATCGAAATGGGCGTTTGTTTGATCATAATGCTCATCCGGTTATCAATGATACCGGGCTTGCTGCACTCACATTATTAGTTGCCGAATCTGATCCCAAACAAAAAGAAACGCTCATTAGGCTTATTATGCATATGCTTAAGCAAGGGGAATAACCAACAAATAGCGACCAAAGTCGTTATTTGGATTCGGATCAATTAAGTAAATCGGTGTATTGCGTGGAGCTTCATTGACTAAGCCATTGGATGGAGACACTCCTTTTGCCTGAGCGTTTGGAAAACAATCGAAAAATCGACCGCTCTTTTGCGCCTTCGACGTCCATTTACATCAATAAAATGCAATGGATGAATTTACTTGGCCTGCTGGGCTATGTTGAAACCATTTTGATGGTGATTATTTCATTTTTGATTGGAGAGGAAATGGATGCGGATAGTTATCCGTTATTCATTTGTTTAGTATTGGCGACGAGCCTGATTATTTTTGATGGCGTGTATAAACAGCGCGCAAAGGGAACAAACCATGTCGTTTAAAGAAATTAGTCCAGAACAAGCTTGGGAAATGGTGCAAAATGGTGCCATGCTTGCAGACATTCGGGATCCACAACGTTTCACCTATTCTCATGCGAAAGGGGCTTTTCATTTAACCAACCAAAGCTTTTTACAATTTGAAGAACAGGTGGACTTTGACTCCCCGATTATCGTGAGTTGTTATCATGGTGTGAGCAGCCGAAATGTGGCGACTTTCCTCGTTGAGCAAGGCTATGAAAATGTGTTTAGCTTAATTGGTGGGTTTGATGGTTGGGAGAAGGCAGGTTTACCAATAGAAACGGCTTATTAGTATTTTTTGATTTAAAGTGCGGTGAAATTCACCGCACTTTTCTTTTTGTCTCGCTATTGCTTGTCCACAATCGCTTTCAACATCGTGTAAGATTGGGCTTGCTTTTGTTCATCAAAAATATAACTCACTGCCATAATTTCATCAAAATGTACCCGCTCACGTAATTGCTTGAGTTGAAAATCCACGCTTTCAGGACTACCGATAAGCGAACAAGCAGTCATTTGTTCCACTACGGCACGTTCTTGGTTGTAAATCGGGATTTCCTCGAAATCAACTGGGCCAAAGTGCGGTTTCTTTTGGGCGTGCATTTGAGCTTTCCAAACATCTTCTTCTGAAGCCATAGGCGGTTGTAAATTTTGTTGTGCGTTAGTCACCACGTTTAAGAAAAATAGTGTTTGTGTCGTCGCTAATTGTTTCGCTTCTTTATCGGTTTCAGCGACAATCGCGTTCACCCCTAAGATGACATAAGGCTCAGCAAGATAGGTAGAGGGTTTGAAGTTTTTGCGATAAATATCTACCGCCATTTCCATCATGCGTGGCGCAAAGTGTGAAGCAAAGGCATAAGGCAAGCCAAGTTCTGCCGCAAGATAGGCACTTTCGGTGCTGGATCCCAAAATATAAAACGGTATATTCAAGCCCGCAGAAGGATAAGCCGAAACAGGGTTGCAATCTTTAAAGTAACCGCGAAGTTCTGCAATTTCCGCAGGGAAATCCAGACTGTTTCGTCCACGACGAAGTGCTGCAGCCGTTTGCATATCAGTTCCTGGTGCACGGCCTAAACCGAGTTCAACACGGTTTGGATAAAGCGTCTCCAGTGTGCCGTATTGCTCAGCTACTACATACGGCGAATGATTCGGTAACATCACACCACCTGACCCCACGCGCAAAGTTTTCGTATTGGCTAGCGTATGTTGAATTAAAAGTGCGGTCGCTGAACTCACCAAATTTTTCATATTATGATGCTCAGCAATCCAATAGCGTTCAATGCCAATGTTCTCAGCATGTTTTGCAAGATTCACCATCGAATCGACCGCTTGCAAATAAGTTTGCCCTTCACGAACGGGGGCAAGATTGAGAATAGAAAGTTTCATGGTGTTTCTCCTTATTGATTGAGCAAAGTGAGCAAAGTGAAATCTAACATCACTTTCCCAATATGCGTGCCTTTGTCCATTTCTATATGGGCTTTTGCTACGTCTTTAAAATCAAATACTTGATGAATAATCGGTTTGCCGATTTCACCGTTGCCGAGTTTTTCCCAGAGCTCGTTGCGTAAGGATTGGGTGATTTCTGCCTTTTCTAATTTGGTGCGACTGCGCATTGTTGAGCCGGTGATGTGGATGCGTTTTAAGGCAATCGTCAATAAATCCACGTTTTCGGCGATGTTGCCGCTCATAAATCCAATTAAAAATAACCGTCCGTTTTGGCGAAGACTGTCGATATTACCTTGGAAGTAGCTGGCACCGACCAAATCTAACACGGCATCCACGCCACCTTGTTGTTTTAGCACTTCTGCAAAGTTTTCGGTTTTGTAGTTAATTGGTGTGCCGCCGAGCTGACGGATGACATCTGCTTTTTCTTCATTACCCACAGTGGCAAAGGTTTCAATGCCTAAGCCTTTGGCAAGCGTGAGCGCGGTGATGCCAATGCCACTCGTACCGCCATGAACGAGTAAGCGTTCGCCTGATTTAACTTGTTGGTGCATAAATAAATTCACCCACACGGTGAACAAGGTTTAGGGCAATGCTGCAGCTTCAAGCAAAGAATAGCCTTTTGGAATCGGCAGGGCTTGCGTAGCAGGCACGATGCAATATTCAGCATAAGCACCACCATCGGTTAAGACACAGACTTCATCGCCCGGTTTAAATGCCGTTACACCTTCTCCGATAGCAGCAACCGTTCCTGAAAGTTCTAAGCCCATAATGGGTGTAACCCCTTTCGGCATTGGGTATAAGCCTTGGCGTTGCATAATGTCGGGTCGATTAATGCGCCCGCATATGCCACTTTCACTAAAATCTCTCCCGCTTGTGGTTAGGGAATTTCCGTTTCTTCGATAAAAAGCACATCGGGCGTGCCTGTTGTTTTCATATTAATTTGTTGCATTTTCATAGGGGTTTCTCGATAAATAGGTCTTTATTGTCCCTTATTATACGAGGTTTTTCTGACTGGTAAATCAATAAAATTGGAATAGACAGTTCCGAGAAAAGGAAAAATATTGCAAAATAGGCACAAATTCAGATGTATTCGAAAAAATGATTGTATTTAATAATATTTCCTTAAAACGCGGGCAAACCGAATTGCTCGAGAATGCCACGGCAACCATCAATCCGAAACAAAAAGAAACGCTTATTAGGCTTATTATGCACATGCTTAAATATAAGCAAGATAAGTAATGATAAATAGCGACCGAAGTCGCTATTTATATATCAACGTTAAACTTAATAAAAAAATTATTTACATAATTCTTTTACTGACTCTACTAATGCTTCCATTTTGTCGTAAGAATTAATGCCACTTGGGCCACCAAAAAATGGGCAAACACAAATTAAAGTATCATTGTACTTGCGATAGAAGATATTAAATTCTTTCAACGCTTTAGTTTCATATACGGCTTCTCCAGTAAAAAACTTAAAGAAGTTATCTTTTTCAGTGACTCCCGTACAAATAATAACTTTAGGATTACATTCATCTATAAGTTGACGATAAAAAGCACCACGATTTTCAACACACCATTCTCTATATTCATCGAATGTTTCAAATCCTGTCATCTTAATGAATTGTTCATTCCATTGAATTGATGCTCTATTTTTGAAATTGATTGGTAGCATATTTAGTTTAAAACCAATACCCTGTGGATAAAGCACATTATAAGTACTAACAAAATACTCATAGCTTTCACCACTTTTCCAATCTAAATTATAGTAGTACCACAAAAACCAACATAATTTTTGATTATATTGCGTAGTCCAACTACCATCAAAATCGTCCTCTAACCAAGAGTGCGGTATTAATTTAGGGCTTAAACTAAATTTCTTATAAAAATCATCAGGAGAAGCTTCATCACCAATTCCCCATTCTAACCCACAAAACCAAACATCTGAGTTAGGATTTCCGCCATCTCCTCCAGCGAAGGATATTGCCACTTTTTTAAAATCTTCTGTTACTATCATTTTATCCTTATTGTTTAAGTAGATTTGTCCAAATTTCCATTGTTTCTTCTTGAATTACGCCTTTTTCTTGACCTAATTTTATTGCCAGTTGCTGTAAACTTTTAGCCAACTCAGAATGACCGCAATAATTTAAACTACGAATGATGCGGGAAATCTTCTTACTTTCATGCCCGATATTACGTAGCCAAACTTTACGTTCACTCAATTCTGTTTTTGAGAATATTTTATTATCTTCACGATATAAACAGAAGTAATCCAGAATAATATCAATAGAATGTAAATATTTATTTTGAATTGCTTCATCTCCAATAAAAATAGCCAAGTCTTCTTCGTTAAAAACCGATACTGAACGATTCCATTTGGAACTTTCAGTAACAGGTAAAAGCCAAGGAATATAAAAATAAGCATCGCCAATCATTCTTTTTGGCATTGCCCACATATCTTGCAAAGATAAATTATGTTGGCTTTTTCTTTGTTCTAAATAAAATTCAATTACTGGATGCATACGTTTCTCGTTGATTCATCAGTCATACAGTATAGTGATATAAAACTCGCTATTTATGTGAAAAGTGCGGTCATTTTTCTATGAGTTTTTAGTGTTCTCTAATAACTCTGCCACCACTTTCGGCACTCCCTCTCCTGCCTTTTCTTTTATTGCAATCACTTGCTTGCGTACAAAGCCTGTATTGGGATTCGGATCAATTAAGTAAATCGGCGTATTGCGTGGAGCTTCATTAACCAAACCATTCGCTGGATACACCTGCAAAGAGGTGCCAATCACTAATACTACATCCGCTTGTTCTACAATCTCAATGGCTCGTTCTAGCATCGGCACCATTTCGCCGAAAAAGACGATATAAGGGCGCATCGGATGTCCGTTTGGATCTTTATCGTCTAATTTCTGATCACCAAAACAATCCACGATATAACTTTCATCAAAGCTACTGCGAGCTTTATTTAATTCACCGTGTAAATGCAACACATTTGAGCTTCCTGCTCGCTCATGTAAATCATCCACATTTTGCGTAATGATTCTCACATCATAGGCTTTTTCCAATTCAACTAAGGCAAGATGCGCAGCGTTTGGCTTAGCTGCGGCGGCATTTTTACGGCGTTGGTTGTAAAAATCTAACACTTTCGCACGGTTCTTTTGTAAGGCTTCCGGTGTACAAACTTCTTCGACTTTATGCCCTGCCCACAAACCGTCTTCCGCTCTGAAGGTAGGAATGCCACTTTCGGCACTAATCCCCGCACCGGTTAATACCACGCAAATTGGTTTATTTTTCGCTGCCATGTTTTTTCTTTCCTCTCACTTTTAGAATCTCATCAATCGCTCTATCTCTTCCCATCATGCCCGAAAATATTTCTGCTTGATCAGGTGATTGATAAGGATTCATCTTAATGCCCTCTCTGTTGATGGCTTCATCATAAAACATAAAGCGACAATGTGTGTCGTTAGGAAATGTCCTCGAGATATACACGATCAATTTCTTGATAATTTTCGCCAAAATGCACAATCCACCAGTTCAACATTTCACTCTCAATGACCGTAGCTGAAATTTCATATTCACTGCCACAATCTTTCACTGTTTGATCAACCTATAACGGCGTTTCTGTCAAAAATCCACCAATCGCTTTATCTACTCTGAACGTTAATCGAATTTTTCTGCCATAACTAAAGCCGAACTTTTGGCTTTCAACATACGCTTTCAAATTAAAATCCGGGCGCTCAAATTGCATGGTACTCACGGTAACCTCAAGCAAACGATGCAAAGCAAGATGCAAAATATCGCCATGTTCATATTGTGCCACTAAATAGCTACTCGGGCCTTGTTGTACCAAAGCAAGTGGCTTAACTTGTGCTTTATGCTCTTTGCCGTGAATACTTCGATAATGCACCTGTAAAAATCGGTTTTGATAAAGTGCGGTGCTAATTTGAGCAAAAATTTCGGGCTCAATTTTGGCGGGCAATAACGGTTGGCTGGTTGGCGCAATCGCCACTTTGTTTAGCCATTCGGAACCGGATTTTTTATTGGCATCATAGACCAAGTTATATTCTGCCTGCTTAAAAAAGGATTCCATCGAATTCAGGATATTCGCAGGCAAAATGCCTTTTAAATATTGCTTCGCCAACATCAGAACCAAGGATTGTTGCTCATTTAAAATCGGCAAATCGAGCCCTTTAGCATTTTCTTTCCAGCGATAACTGTAAGGCTTGCTGAGGGTATTACATTCAATATCAAACTGTTCTGACAGGCTTTTTAACTGGCGTTGAATACTACGAATATCTCGAAAAAAACCAATGTCCTCTAACTTCTGTTGGATTTCATGCGTGCTGATGTAACTACGTTTTGGAATTAAACGTAAAATTTCTAATTGTAAATATAGGGAATTGGATTCTTTTGCCATATTATTTCTCAGCGTTGTTATATAAAAATCCCCAACATATTGTCGGGGATGAGAATTAAATTGCGTTATCCCAATACAACAATACGTTGCTCAGGACGGTTATTGTAGTGAGGGAAAAAACAACATTCGATGACGTAAAAGCTAAAACGTTCAAAAAATAGATTGTTTTCCCACCGCACTTTTTACATTACCACCACATCAAACTGCTCTTGGGTGTAAAACGGTTCGGTTTTTACTTGGATTCGTTTGCCAATAAAGACTTCCAACTCAGCTAACAAACCGTGGGATTCTTCGTTGATTAAGTAGTCGGCAACCGCGTGGGAGGCGTAAACCACAAATTGTTCGCTGGCGAATAAATGGTGCACGCGGATAATTTCGCGCATGATTTCGTAGCATACGGTTTCCACTGTTTTCACTCGTCCGCGACCTTGGCAGGTTGGGCATTCGCAACACAATACATGTTCCAAACTTTCCCTAGTACGCTTGCGTGTCATTTCCACCAAACCTAATTGTGTAAAGCCATTAACGTTTGTTTTCACCGGATCACGCGATAAGGCATCTTGCAAGGACTCCAACACACGATTACGGTGTTCTTCACTTTGCATATCAATGAAATCAATGATAATCATGCCGCCAAGATTGCGCAGTTGAAGTTGTTGCGCGATGGTTTTGGTGGCTTCAATATTGGTGTTGAAAATGGTTTCTTCCAAATTACGATGCCCCACGAATGCACCGGTGTTGATGTCGATCGTGGTCATGGCTTCTGTTTGCTCAATGATTAAATAACCACCGGATTTGAGATTCACTCGTCTATCTAAAGCATGATGAATCCCCTTTTCCACACTGTACACATCAAAGAGCGGTTGATTTCCCGTGTATAAAATCAGTTTGTCGGTAAGGTTGGGGATGAATTCTTCGGTGAATTGTTTCACTTCATTAAAACAGAGTCGGGAGTCAATGTGAATGCGATCCAATTTGCCACCGATAAAGTCGCGCAGAATGCGCTGTGTCAGCGCCAATTCGCCGTAAAGCATAGAACGGGTTGGGTATTTCGCACGGCGTTCTAGCACTTTTCGCCACAAGCGTTTTAAGAAATCGGCATCTTGTTGTAAATCCAGTTCAGTCGCCCCTTCGGCCGCAGTACGGATAATAAAACCGCCCAATTCATCGCATAAAGGCAAGGTGAGCTCTTTCAAGCGATTACGTTCTTCCTCACTTTCAATGCGTTGTGACACGCCCACATGGCTGTTTTCCGGCATGAATACTAAATAACGGGAAGGCAAGGTAATATCTGTGGTGAGTCGCGCACCTTTCGTGCCAAGCGGATCTTTTACCACTTGCACCACAATGTCTTGTCCTTCGTGTACCAGCTGGGAAATGTCTTTCACCACAAATTGCTTTTGTTCACTTTCTTCCACACATTCGGTGTGCGATACAATGTCTGAAGCGTGTAAAAAGGCGGCTTTTTCCAGGCCTATGTCCACAAATGCCGATTGCATTCCCGGTAATACACGGGTGACGCGACCTTTATAAATATTTCCGACAATACCGCGTTTACCTTGGCGTTCAATATGCACTTCTTTCAGCAAACCGGTTTCCACTAAGGCAATGCGCGTTTCATTTGGTGTCACATTGACCAATAATTCAACAGAATCCATAAAATATCTTATCCAAAATGTCGTTGTTATTGATTTTGCCGATTAGTCTAACGAAAAGGAAAATAGAATAACAGGGGCAAATAAGGTAAAATGCTCCCCTTTTTTTGAATATAAGAACTATTTTTAGGGTTGATAGGATGTTTGGTTTAGATCCGACAATTGTTACATTTACTATTTATATTTTCGGCATGATTGGCATTGGGGTTGCCGCCTATTATTACACCAAAGATTTATCCGATTACATTTTGGGTGGGCGTCGCTTAGGCAGTTTCGTCACAGCGATGTCTGCCGGTGCCTCCGACATGTCCGGTTGGTTGTTAATGGGATTGCCGGGCGCCGTGTATTTATCCGGTTTGGTCGAGGGCTGGATTGCCATCGGCCTAACCTTGGGTGCCTATTTAAACTGGCTCTTCGTTGCCGGACGTTTACGGGTTTACACCGAATTCAATCATAATGCCTTAACCCTGCCCGAATATTTTCATCATCGTTTTGGCACGCGTCACAATGCGTTAAAAATCGTTTCCGCCTCCATTATTTTGGTGTTCTTCACCATTTATTGCGCCTCAGGTGTGGTGGCTGGGGCAAAATTATTCCAAAATCTTTTTTCAATCGATTATTCCACCGCACTTTGGTATGGCGCGCTCGCCACCATCGCCTACACCTTTATCGGCGGTTTCCTTGCGGTGAGTTGGACGGATACGATTCAAGCCACGCTGATGATTTTCGCCTTATTGCTTACCCCTGTTTTTGTGGTGATTTCTATCGGCGGCGTTGATGATCTACAAAATATCGTACAACAAGCAGAAATAAGCGCACAAAAAGAATTTACCGACTTATTCCGTGGCACCACCATTATGGGCTTGTTAAGCCTTGCAGCCTGGGGGTTAGGCTATTTCGGACAACCGCATATTCTCGCTCGTTTCATGGCGGCAGACTCTGTGCGCTCTCTCAATAAAGCCCGCAAAATCAGCATGACCTGGATGGTGCTTTGCTTAGTAGGTGCCGTTGCCATCGGTTTCTTTGGTATGGCCTATTTCTATGCAAATGCAAACACCGCTTCTGCCGCTTTGGTAAACCATGAGCCGGAACAAGTTTTTATTGAATTATCCCGACTATTATTTAATCCGTGGATTGCCGGTATTTTACTTTCCGCCATTCTTGCCGCGGTGATGAGTACCTTAAGTTGCCAGTTGTTAATTTCTTCCAGTGCCATTACGGAAGACTTTTACAAAGGCTTTATCCGCCCGAAAGCATCAGAAAAAGAATTAGTTTGGTTAGGTCGCATCATGGTATTGGTGATTGCCGCCATTGCCATTTGGATTGCGCAAGATCAAAACAGTAAGGTGTTGAAACTTGTAGAATTTGCTTGGGCTGGGTTTGGCAGTGCCTTTGGTCCGGTAGTTTTACTTTCACTCTTTTGGAAACGCATGACGTCCTCCGGCGCCATGGCAGGCATGCTCACCGGCGCAATAACGGTATTTGCTTGGAAAGAGTGTTTACCGCAAGAAAGCGAATGGGCGCAAGTGTATGAAATGATTCCGGGCTTTGTGTTCGCCGCCATCGCCATTATTATTGTGTCGCTGTTATCCACAAAACCGGACGCGACCATTACTGACACCTTTGAAAAAGCCCAAAAAGCGTATCATGATGCGCTGTAACCTTAATTCACCGAGATAACGATATGATCGATTTTCGTCCTTTTTATCAACAAATTGCTACGACCCATCTTTCCCCTTGGTTGGAAACCTTGCCATTACAAATGAAACAATGGCAACAGCAAACCCACGGGGAATATGCCAAATGGGCAAAAGTCGTGGAATTTCTACCGCACTTGCCGGCTTCTCGTATTGATCTTAAAAGTGCGGTCAAATCTGAGTGCGATTCTGCGCTTTCTGATGGTGAACGCCAGCGTATTACTCACCATTTAAAACAACTCATGCCATGGCGCAAAGGGCCTTATCATTTACTTGGCATTCATGTGGATTGCGAGTGGCGCTCTGATTTCAAATGGGATCGCGTGCTACCGCATTTAGCGCCATTGCAAGACCGCACGATTTTAGATGTGGGTTGCGGCAGTGGGTATCATATGTGGCGCATGGTGGGCGAAGGCGCAAAAATGGTGGTGGGCATCGACCCGACAGAATTGTTCTTATGCCAATTTGAAGCGGTTCGCAAACTCTTAAATGACGATCGCAGAGCTAATCTGATTCCTCTCGGCATCGAGCAAATGCAACCCCTTGCCGCGTTTGATACGGTGTTTTCTATGGGCGTGTTATATCACCGAAAATCGCCGCTCGATCACCTTTCCCAACTGCGTGCGCAACTGGTTAATGGCGGTGAATTGGTGCTCGAAACCTTAGTGGTGGACGGTGACGAAAATACGGTGTTGGTGCCGATGGATCGCTACGCCAAAATGAAAAATGTGTATTTCATTCCATCTGTCGCTGCTTTGATTCATTGGTTACAAAAAACCGGCTTTAAAAATGTGCGTTGCGTGGATGTCGCCGTTACCTCATTAGAAGAACAGCGTAAAACCGATTGGTTAGAAAATGAATCCTTAATTGATTTTCTCGATCCGGCGGATCACAGCAAAACCATCGAAGGCTATCCTGCACCGAAAAGAGCGGTTATTTTAGCCAACAAATAGTCATAAATCTCATTGAGATCAAAGGTTAAAAAGAGTAAAGTAAGCAACCGTTGATTTTTATAAACTAGCTTAAAAAAGGCGGAAAATTATGGGTAAAAGTGTTGTTGTTCTCGGCGCGCAATGGGGCGATGAAGGAAAAGGAAAAATCGTTGATTTGCTCACCGACCGCGTCAAATATGTGGTTCGTTATCAGGGCGGTCATAATGCCGGTCACACCTTAATCATCAATGGTGAAAAAACCGTTTTACGTTTAATTCCATCAGGTATCTTACGCGATAACGTCACCTGTTTAATCGGTAATGGCGTTGTACTTTCCCCAACTGCCCTCATGCAAGAAATGGGCGAATTAGAAAACCGTGGCGTGAACGTACGTGACCGTTTATTGATCTCCGAAGCTTGCCCATTAATTCTGCCTTACCACGTTGCGATGGACCACGCCCGTGAAGCGGCACTTGGCAAAAAAGCCATCGGTACCACCGGTCGTGGTATCGGCCCGGCTTATGAAGACAAAGTCGCTCGTCGTGGTTTACGCGTAGGTGACTTATTTAATCGTGAAGCCTTTGCCGAAAAACTCAAAAACATCCTTGATTACTACAACTTCCAATTGGTGAACTACTACAAAGTCGAACCGGTTGATTATCAAAAAACCTTAGATGATGTGTTCGCCGTTGCCGATATTATCACCGGCATGGTTGCTGACATTACCTCTATCTTGGATACTGCCCGCAAAAATGGCGACAACATTTTATTCGAAGGCGCACAAGGCACCATGTTGGACATTGACCACGGTACCTATCCGTATGTGACCAGCTCCAACACCACTGCCGGTGGCGTTGCTACCGGTTCCGGTTTTGGTCCACGTAATTTGGATTATGTGTTGGGTATCATCAAAGCCTATTGCACCCGCGTGGGTGGCGGCCCGTTCACGACAGAATTATTCGATGAAGTTGGCGCAGAAATTGCCCGTAAAGGGAACGAATTTGGTGCGGTCACCGGGCGTCCTCGTCGTTGTGGTTGGTTTGACGCGGTAGCCATTCGTCGCGCGATTCAATTAAACTCTATTTCCGGTTTCTGCATGACGAAATTAGACGTGTTAGACGGTTTCGATGAAGTGAAAATCTGCGTGGGCTACAAAATGCCAAACGGCAACATTGTAGAATACGCACCGCTTGCGGCGAAAGACTGGGAAGGTGTTGAGCCGATTTATGAAACCATGCCGGGTTGGAAAGAAAACACCTTCGGCGTCACCGATGTGAATCAATTACCACAAACTTGCCGTAATTACATCAAACGCATCGAAGAAGTCACCGGCGTACCGGTTTCTATCCTATCAACCGGACCGGATCGCGTACAAACCATGATTTTACAAGATCCGTTTGCTGCGTAAAAATGCATAGAAAAATGACCGCACTTTTGAGCCATCAAAGTGCGGTTCTTTTTTGGAGAGTTTTTTTTATGAATGAACAGGAAAAAAACGTCGTCGAATACCTAACCGAACACCCTGATTTTTTCACTACCCACCCTGAATTGCTCGCCAAACTGTCCGTGGTTCATCCGCAAAAAGGCACGCTATCTTTAGTAGAAGCACAGCTAGAACAGCAACGCCAACAAATCAAAACTCTCACAGCGTTCTTAGAAAAATTTCATCAGCTTGCCTATCAAGAGGCAGATATTTTCTATGCGCTTATGCCCTTACAAAAGAAATTGTTTCAAGCGGAAAATTTCCAACACGGTGATGAAAAACTGAAACAATGGGCGCAATCCTACGAGCTAGACGGTGCAAAAATATTGCTGTTTCGAGATGCGTGGCCAAAAAATGAAACCATTCCCGAACAATATTGGATTGATCGCAAGGCGTTTGAACTGATTCGTTTAGAACGTCTCGGCTTGCGCCAATTTTACTTGGGCGATTTAAGCAACAAAGAAAAACATCTGATGTTTCTGCCGGAAGAATTTCCCATTGGCTCCGTGGCAATTTGCTTGCTCGGCGCAAAAACAAGTCATAAACCGACCGCACTTTTATTATTTACCTCTAGAGATACCGCCCGTTTCCATAATGGGCAAGACACTACATTCTTAAAACACATCGTGGATATTGTGGAATTGCATTTAACACGTTGGCTGTGAATCCATTTAGACTAGAAAGTGCGGTGCATTTTGCCTTGTTTTTGCAAATCCTTGATCCGGCTCACGAACTGAGAAAAAGTCGGTTCTTTTATGTTGGCAACTTCTCTACAATGGGGCCGTTTTTAGCGATTAAAAACACACAATTCAATTTAACTTCAGATATCACAAAGGTCTCATTATGAAAATTTTAACTTGGCCTGTGGTTGCAGGTGCTGCACTTGGTATCGTTGCTCCACTTCTAACCTACAATGGCAATCCCGGCAATATGGGTTTCTGTGCGGCGTGTTTCTTACGCGATACCGCTGGTGCATTAGGACTCCATCGCGCCGCTCCGCTACAATATATTCGTCCCGAACTTATCGGCTTAGTTTTAGGTGCGCTTGCCAGTGCCTATTTTTCCAAGGAATTCCGACCTCGTGGCGGCTCCGCACCATTGGCTCGTATCATCCTTGGGTTCTTTGCCATGATCGGCGCACTGATTTTCTTAGGCTGTCCGTGGCGTGCTTATTTGCGTCTAGGCGGTGGCGATCTCACTGCCATTACAGGAATCGTTGGATTATTCGCCGGCATATTGGGTGGCATTTTCTTTGCAAATCGCGGTTTTTCCCTAGGAAAATCAAGTGAACAAAGCAAATCGTCTGGGCTCATTGGCGTGCTGTTTACTTTGGCATTGCTCATCTTGCTTTTAACTCAATTTAAATTTGGCGAAAATCTGGCGATTTACTTCTCCGAGAAAGGCCCGGGTGCACAACACCCAGCCGTTTGGATGTCGCTTGCCGGCGGTGCATTGCTTGGTGTGTTAATGCAAAAATCCCGCTTCTGTACGATTGGCGCATTCCGTAACTTCGTATTATTCCGCGATACACAGCTATTAAATGGAGTCATTGCTCTTGTTGTCTTCGCTGCAATCACTAACAGCTTGCTCGGACAATTCCATGTGGGATTTGAACAACAACCTATCGCACATAACCAATACATTTGGAACTTCTTTGCCATGGCGTTATGCGGATTGTGTTTCGCCCTTGGTGGCGGTTGCCCAGGTAAACAATTGGTGAATATCGGGGAAGGAAACAATGACGCAGCATTGTTTGTATTAGGCATGCTATTAGGTGCAGCTGCGGCACATAACTTCGGTTTAGCGGCTTCGCCTGCCGGTGTTACCGCTTATACGCCGCATGTTTTAGTACTTGGCTTTGCCGCCTGTGTTTACATTGGCGTAACCAATAAATCAAAAGCCTAAATCCTCCATAGCGAGATAAAAAAACGCCCGTAATAAACGGGCGTTTTGTGTTTCTGAAATTCGACAACCTTTAAAACTCAATACAAAAGTGCGGTCGATTTTCGTCTTATTTTAAATCTTCGGCTAAGCAAGGCTGAATTTTATTCAACATTTCTTTTAACACGCGTGGTGCTGCGGCAACAATATGACCGGCTTTTAAGTAGCTATGACCGGCATTGTAGTCAGTCACGATACCGCCAGCTTCACGAACGATTAAATCGCCTGCCGCCACATCCCAAGCTTTGATACCGTATTCAAAATAACCGTCTAAACGACCAGATGCCACATAGCAAAGATCCAACGCAGCAGAACCGGTGCGGCGGAAATCAGCCGCCTCTTCAATTAAGCTTTGCATCATATTGAATTGCATTGGCATGTATTTCGCTTGTTTGAATGGGAAACCGGTAGCAAGTACTGCGCCGGATAAATCACGTTTGTTTTCAACGCGTAAACGCTGTTCGTTTAATTTTGCGCCTTCACCACGTACAGCAGTAAATAATTCATTGCGAATAGGATCGTAAACCACGCCCACTTCGGTGCGGCCTTTAACACGAATAGCAATAGAAACGGAGAAATGAGGCAAACCTTTTACAAAGTTTGTGGTGCCATCCAGTGGATCAATCACCCATTGAACATCGTTATCACTGCCTTCTAATGCACCGCTTTCTTCGGTGATGATGGTGTGGTCAGGGTAAGATTTTTTAATGACTTCGATAATCGCTTCTTCTGACGCTTTATCCACATTGGTTACATAGTCATTTTTGCTTTTTTCCATGGTGACGATGTCGTCACGACGTTCGTAGTTTTTAGCAATAATATTGCCTGCTTTTCGTGCTGCACGAATCGCGATATTTAACATAGGATTCATAGATTCCACCGGATTTTAAAGAACAATTTAGGTGCGAAATTATAAGAGATTTAAAAGAAAATAGCTATCAGAAAAATTTTTAGAATTGTTGACTAAAAACAAGGGGTATTTGTGATAGAATACACCCCGCTATTGAATAAGATAAAAATGAGCATGTTGAAAAATATTCGAATTGTTTTAATTGAAACCTCGCACAGTGGCAACATCGGTTCTACCGCACGAGCAATGAAAACAATGGGATTAACAGATTTAGTGTTAGTGGCGCCGAAACAAGGTGTGGATGATCAAGCGATTGCCCTTGCTGCCGGTGCAGAAGATGTGGCGAAAAGTGCGGTTATTGTAGAAAACTTTTCCCAAGCCGTTGCCGATTGCTCGTTAGTGATTGGTACCAGTGCAAGATTACGTCATTTGCAAAACTCACTCATTGAGCCACGCGAATGTGGGGAAAAAGCCATTAATCATGCGATGAGTGGAAAAGTGGCGATTGTATTTGGACGTGAGCGTGTCGGCTTAACCAATGAAGAATTGCTCAAATGCCACTATCATGTGACGATTCCTACAAATCCCGATTATGCCTCGTTAAATTTAGCCATGGCGGTACAATTAATCAGTTACGAAATACGTATGGCTTACTTGGCAACACAGCGTGAAGAAAATCAGACAATGACACAAACGCAGCCTGATATGTATCCCAAAATGCAAGAATTAGAGTATTTTTTTACGCGTACCGAGCAGCTTTATCAATCCCTTGGCTTTATTCAAAATCAAGGTGTCATGCAAAAACTCCGACGCTTATATGGTCGTGCTGAAGTCGAAAAAACAGAACTTCACATTTTACTCGGCATGTTAAGTGCGGTTGAAAAAAAACTTAAATCGTAAAAGAATAATAGTTGACTGTAAAAGTCAACAATGTAAGATTTCTTCGCTTAATTGATTATTTTTTTATTTAGGAACATAAAAGATGAAATTAACCTCGAAAGGTCGTTATGCAGTCACCGCAATCTTAGATATTGCTATTCATGCCGATAATGGTCCCGTAAGTTTGTCCGATATTTCCGAGCGACAACACATTTCCCTTTCTTATTTGGAACAACTGTTTGCAAAACTGCGCCGCAATAATTTAGTCAAAAGTGTGCGCGGACCGGGCGGCGGCTATAAATTAGGTCATATGCCGGAAGACATTTCCATCGGTATGATCATTGCTGCAGTAAATGAAAATATTGATACGACAAAATGTTTAGGGAAAGGCAATTGCCTAAACGGACAGGAATGCTTAACGCATACCTTATGGGACAAGCTGAGCCAACGTATTGCAGATTTCTTAAATGAAATCACATTGGCTGAGTTGGTTTCTCAACACAAACAAAACAAGCCATCCCAGCACAAACATCAAGATTTAGAAAATCTTCTCGTGATAAAAACGAATAACGCACAACATAGCTAAAAGTGCGGTTTAAAATAAAACTATTTAGGAGTGAATGATGAAATTACCTATTTATTTAGATTATGCGGCAACTTGCCCGGTGGACGAACGCGTCGCGAAAAAAATGATGGAATACTTGACCATCGATGGCGTTTTCGGCAACCCGGCATCGCGTTCCCATAAATTCGGTTGGCAAGCCGAAGAAGCGGTTGATATTGCGCGTAATCAAATTGCCGATCTTATCGGTGCCGATTCCCGTGAAATTGTTTTCACTTCCGGCGCAACAGAATCGGACAACCTTGCTATCAAAGGTGCTGCGCATTTTTATCAAACCAAAGGCAAGCACATTATCACTTGTAAAACCGAGCACAAAGCGGTGTTGGATACGTGCCGTCAGTTAGAACGCGAAGGTTTTGAAGTTACTTATTTAGAACCGGAATCCGATGGTTTAGTGGATTTAGAAAAATTCAAAGCGGCACTTCGCCCTGACACTATCGTCGTCTCTATTATGCACGTGAACAATGAAATCGGTGTGATTCAAGACATTCAAGCGATTGGCGAATTATGCCGTGCAAACAAAACCATTTTCCATGTGGACGCCACCCAAAGTGTCGGTAAAGTGGAAATCAATCTTGCTGAATTACCGGTCGATTTAATGTCTATGTCCAGCCACAAATTATACGGACCAAAAGGCATCGGTGCATTGTACGTTCGCCGCAAGCCACGTATTCGTTTAGAAGCGATTATTCACGGTGGCGGCCATGAGCGCGGTATGCGTTCCGGTACATTACCTGTCCACCAAATCGTTGGTATGGGTGAAGCCTATCGTATTGCGAAAGAAGAAATGGCAACAGAAATTCCACGCATTAAAGCCCTTCGTGATCGTTTATACAACGGTTTAAAAGACATCGAAGAAACCTATGTTAACGGCTCCATGGAACACCGTGTTGCCAACAACCTCAACATCAGTTTTAACTACGTGGAAGGCGAATCCTTAATGATGGCATTACGCGACATCGCGGTTTCTTCCGGTTCTGCTTGTACTTCCGCGAGCCTTGAGCCATCTTATGTTCTACGTGCACTCGGCCGTAACGATGAATTGGCACACAGCTCCATCCGCTTCAGCCTAGGTCGTTTCACCACGGAAGAAGAAATCGACTACACCATCAATTTGATGAAAGGTGCGGTGGAAAAATTACGCGCATTGTCTCCGCTTTGGGATATGTTCAAAGAAGGTATCGATTTAAACACCATTGAGTGGGCTGCCCACTAATTTTGACGGGCGGTGCAAATCGCCCAATCAGTACATTATTTTAGGAAAGGAACAAAAAATGGCATACAGCGAAAAAGTTATCGATCATTACGAAAATCCACGTAACGTGGGTTCTATGGACAAAAAAGACAGCTCAGTCGGCACCGGCATGGTGGGCGCACCGGCGTGCGGTGACGTGATGCAATTACAAATCCGTGTGAACGATGAAGGCATTATTGAAGATGCAAAATTCAAAACCTACGGTTGTGGCTCTGCTATTGCCTCCAGCTCTTTAATCACCGAATGGGTGAAAGGTAAATCCTTGGAAGAAGCGGGCGCGATTAAAAACAGCCAAATTGCTGAAGAACTTGAATTACCGCCGGTAAAAGTACACTGCTCTATTTTGGCAGAAGATGCCATTAAAGCGGCGATTGCCGATTACAAAGCGAAAAAAGGTTCTTAATGTCATAAAAGTGCGGTCGTTTTTCTAAGCGTTTTTAAACGCAGAGAAAACGGACCGCACTTTGCCTTTTCCTCGCTGAGTAAAGGTGATAATTATTAATATATTCATCATATTATTTTTGATATCCCGAGTGTTACTTCTTTCTACTTTATAACACTGCGAAATACCTAAGTAGCTATTTGATTTTGGAGAAATAAAACATGTCAATCACACTCACCGAAAGCGCAGCTGATCGCGTCAAAACATTTTTAGAAAAACGCGGAAAAGGAATCGGTTTACGTTTAGGCATTAAAACCTCCGGTTGCTCCGGCTTGTCTTACATGCTGGAATTCGTGGATACATTAAACGAAGACGATCACGTGTTTGAACAACATGGCGTGAAAGTGATCGTGGACACAAAAAGCCTGGTGTATTTAGACGGCACCCAATTAGACTTTGTCAAAGAAGGCCTAAATGAAGGCTTCAAATTCACCAACCCGAACGTCAAAGACGAATGCGGTTGCGGTGAAAGTTTTAACGTATAATTGAGACGATGATGAACAATCCCTTTGCATTATTTGATTTGCCCGTAGCCTTTCAGGTAGACAGCGCGTTATTAAATGAGCGTTATTTAGCGCTGCAAAAGTCTCTTCACCCGGATAATTTTTCAGCAGCCTCTGCGCAAGAACAACGCCTTGCTATGCAAAAATCAGCGGAAATTAATGATGCTCTTCGTATTTTAAAAGATCCGATTGCACGCGCCGACAGCATCATTGCCCTCAATACCGGCGAACAAGAAAACCCAGAAGAAAAAAGCAACAAAGACATTGGTTTTCTGATGCAGCAAATGGAATGGCGTGAAACCTTAGAAAATATCGAAAACCGTAAAGACACGGATGAATTAACCGCATTTACCAAAGAAATTGACCAAATCCGTCATGCCATTTTAAGCGAATTATCCACCGCACTTGGTGAGCAACAATGGGATATCGCACGGGCAATAACAGATAAATTACGTTTTATTAAAAAACTTCAAGCAGAAATTGAGCGAGTTGAAGAAACTCTTTTAGATTTTTAATGTAAAGCATATCGAGAGACAACATGGCGTTACTTCAAATTGCAGAGCCGGGACAAAGTGCCGCACCCCATCAACAAAAACTTGCCGTGGGCATCGATCTCGGCACCACCAACTCCCTAATTGCTACCGTACGCAACGGCCACAGCGACATTTTATTAGACGAACAAAATCATCCGTTATTACCTTCTGTTGTGCATTTTGGCAAAGATGAAAACGTGATTGTCGGTTACGAAGCCGCCGAACTTGCCACGCAAGATCCGCAAAATACGGTGGTTTCCGTCAAACGTTTAATCGGTCGCAGTCTTGCAGATATTCAACAACGTTATCCGAATTTGCCTTATCAATTTGTCGCCAGTGAAAACGGTTTGCCTTTATTAGCAACACGCCAAGGTGTGCGTAGCCCGATTGAAATCTCCGCAGAAATACTGAAAAAATTGACCGCACTTGGTGAACAACGCTTGGGCGGCGATCTTGTAGGCGCAGTGATCACCGTGCCTGCCTATTTTGATGATGCTCAACGCCAAAGCACTAAAGACGCAGCGAAATTAGCCGGCCTTAATGTGCTACGTTTATTAAACGAACCAACTGCGGCAGCCATTGCGTACGGTTTGGATAGCGGACAAGAAGGCGTGATTGCCGTGTATGATTTAGGCGGCGGCACCTTTGATATTTCTATTTTGCGCCTCTCCCGTGGTGTGTTTGAAGTGTTGGCGACCGGTGGCGACACGGCGCTAGGCGGTGATGATTTCGATTTGGTCTTAGCCGATTGGATTATCGAACAATCTGCGGTAAAACCGGAAAATGACAGCCAATATCGTGAACTTATTGAATTAGCCAATCACGTTAAAGTGGAATTAACTAACGTAACGGAAGCTAAAATTCAGTATCGCAATTGGCTTGGCAACATCAGCCGAGAACAATTTAACGAACTGATTCAACCGTTAGTTAAACGTTCTTTACTTGCTTGTCGCCGCGCCTTAAAAGATGCCGGCGTAGAAGCGGAAGACGTGAATGAAGTGGTGATGGTGGGCGGTTCTACCCGCGTGCCTTATGTGCGCGAACAAGTGGGTGAATTTTTCCAAAAACAACCACTGACCTCTATCGATCCCGATAAAGTGGTCGCTCTTGGCGCGGCCATTCAAGCCGATATTCTCGCCGGCAACAAACCGGATTCCGAGCTATTGTTATTGGACGTCATTCCGCTTTCACTGGGCATTGAGACCATGGGTGGTTTGGTGGAAAAAATCATTCCGCGCAACACCACCATTCCTGTGGCGCGAGCGCAAGAATTCACTACCTTCAAAGACGGACAAACCGCGATGTCGGTGCATATTGTACAAGGTGAACGGGAACTAGTTAACGATTGTCGTTCTCTCGCCCGCTTCACCCTGCGCGGCATTCCACCGATGGCGGCGGGTGCGGCACATATTCGCGTCACCTACCAAGTAGATGCCGATGGATTGCTCAGCGTCACCGCCATGGAAAAAACCACCGGTGTGCAATCCTCAATTCAGGTGAAGCCATCTTACGGTTTAACAGACGATGAAATCGCCAACATGCTGAAAGCCTCCATGGAAAATGCCAAAGAGGATATTCAAGCACGTTTATTGGCGGAACAACGCGTAGAAGCGGAACGTGTACTGGAAAGTGTGCGCTCAGCTCTCGCACAAGATTATGATTTATTAGATGACGACGAATTAAGTGCGGTCAAAAACGCGATTATTTCGTTGGAACAATTAAAACAGCAGGATGATTCCCTTGCCATCAAACAAGGTATCAAAGCGCTGGATTTAGCAACGCAGGAATTTGCGGCTCGTCGTATGGATAAATCCATTCGCAGCGCATTAGCAGGTCACTCCGTTGATGATATTGTAGGAAAGTAAGGATGTTAAAATGCCAAAAGTGATTTTTTTACCCAATGAAGAATTTTGCCCGGAAGGCATGGTGGTTGATGCCGCTGCCGGCGACAATTTGCTTGAAGTGGCCCACAACGCCGGCGTAGAAATTCACCATGCTTGCGATGGCTCTTGCGCTTGCACCACATGCCATGTGGTGGTGCGTGAAGGAGGCGATTCTTTAAATGAACCAAGCGATCAAGAAGAAGATATGTTAGATAAAGCGTGGGGCTTAGAAATGGACAGCCGCTTATCTTGTCAATGTATTGTCGGTGATGAAGACTTGGTCGTTGAAATCCCGAAATACAACATTAACCACGCAAATGAGGCGGCGCACTCATGAAATGGACGGACGCCCAACTCATTGCCGAAGCGTTGTATGACAACAATCCGGAGCTAGATCCAAAAACTGTGCGTTTTACCGATTTGCACCGCTGGATTTGTGAGTTAGAGGGTTTCGACGATGATCCGCAAAAATCAAACGAAGGGATTTTAGAAGCTATTTTGCTGAAGTGGTTGGAAGAGTACGAGTAGAAATTCTCTCAGAAAAACAACCGCACTTTAATCGTAGGGACAGGCTTTATGCCTGTCCTGTTCGTATCATCAGATTGTCGGACAGACATAAAGTCTGTCCCTATAAATGTGGAATGATGCTTACTGCACCTGCATTCCCGCTTTCACCCCCGCATCCGCAGACAACAGGAACAAATCAGCGCCGCCAGTGCCCGCACTTAAAATCATGCCTTCGGACACACCGAATTTCATTTTGCGTGGCGCAAGATTTGCCACCATAATCACAAAGCGACCTTCCAGCTCTTCCGGCTTATCGTAAGCCGCCTTGATACCGGAAAAAACTTGGCGTTTGTGATCGCCCAAATCCAGTTCAAAGCGCAATAATTTATTAGATTCCGGCATGGCTTCGCATTTCAACACTTTCGCCACACGCATATCTAACTTAGCGAAATCATCAATCGTGATCGTCTCCGCAATCGGCTCAATAACTCCCGCAGATTCATTGGCATTTTGAAGCGCACTTTTCGCAGCAGGTGCGGCATTCACTTGCGCATTTTCCGCTTTAGACGCCTCAATCATTGCTTCAATTTGTTTACCATCCAAGCGAGAGAACAAGGCTTTAAACGGTGCAATTTGATGATTTAATAAAGGCTGCGCTAAATTTTCCCACGTTAATTCCGCCAGCAAGAAGGCCTCTGCACGTTCTGCCAGTTTTGGTAACACCGGTTTCAAATAGCCCATCAGCACGCGGAATAATTGAATCCCCATAGAACACACCGCTTGCAACTCTGCGTCTTTGCCCTCTTCTTTCGCAATCACCCAAGGGGCTTTATCGTCGATATATTTATTGGCTTTATCGGTTAATGCCATGATTTCACGAATGGCTTTGCCAAATTCGCGATTTTCGTAATACGTAGCGATTTGCTCAGATTGTGCGATAAATTCATTAAATAAAGCCTGATCATCTAATGCTGCCGCCAACTTGCCATCAAAACGTTTTTGGATAAAACCGGCGTTACGGGAAGCCAAATTCACCAATTTATTCACCAAATCCGTGTTCACGCGCTGAACGAAATCTTCTAAATTCAAATCCAAATCGTCAATGCGATTACTTAATTTCGCCGCGTAGTAATAACGCAAACATTCCGGATCCAAGTGTTTCAAATAGGTTGCCGCTTGAATGAATGTACCGCGGGATTTTGACATCTTCTCGCCGTTCACCGTCACATAGCCGTGCACAAAAATATTGCTCGGTTTGCGGAAACCGGCACCTTCTAACATGGCAGGCCAGAACAGGCTGTGGAAATACATGATGTCTTTGCCAATGAAGTGATAAAGCTCGGCATCGCTGTCTTTGCGCCAGAAACTGTCGAAATCAATATGGCTTTCGCGTTTGCACAGATTTTTGAAAGAGGCCATGTAACCGATAGGCGCATCCAACCAAACGTAGAAATATTTGCCTTCCGTATTCGGAATTTGGAAACCGAAATACGGCGCATCGCGGGAAATATCCCATTGTTGAAGACCCGCTTCAAACCATTCCTGCATTTTATTCACCACTTCCGGCTGCAAAGATCCGGAACCCAACCAGTTTTTCAACATGGCTTCAAAACTTGGCAAATCAAAGAAGAAGTGCTCGGAATCTTTCATGACCGGCGTTGCGCCTGACACCACAGAACGCGGGTTAATGAGTTCTGTCGGGCTATAGGTTGCTGCACACACTTCGCAGTTGTCGCCATATTGATCCGGCGATTTACATTTTGGGCAAGTGCCTTTCACAAAACGATCCGGTAAGAACATGCCTTTTTCAGGATCGTATAGTTGGGAAATGGTACGGCTTTTAATAAAACCGTTTTCTTTTAAACGGTTGTAAATGAATTCTGAAAACTCGCGATTTTCTTCGCTGTGTGTGGAATGGTAGTTATCAAAACTGATGTTAAAACCGGCAAAATCCGCCATGTGTTTTTGGCGTACATCGTCAATAAGCTGTTCCGGCGTAATGCCCATTTGATCCGCTTTTAGCATAATCGGCGTACCGTGAGCATCATCAGCACACACAAAGTGAATGTCATTGCCGCGCATCCGTTGAAAACGCACCCAAATATCCGCTTGAATATGCTCCAACATGTGGCCTAAATGAATCGGGCCGTTGGCATACGGCAAGGCACAAGTAACTAAAATTTTACGCTTGGAATTCGACATATTATTGACCTTTAAAAGACTTGAAAAACAGAAAAAAATTGGGGGTTATGTTACCTTATTGAGGGTATTTTTTCTAG
Source organism: Aggregatibacter sp. oral taxon 513 (assembly GCF_018128305.1). Taxonomy (NCBI): domain Bacteria; kingdom Pseudomonadati; phylum Pseudomonadota; class Gammaproteobacteria; order Pasteurellales; family Pasteurellaceae; genus Aggregatibacter; species Aggregatibacter sp. oral taxon 513. The sequence goes on along the minus strand of NZ_CP072381.1, from coordinate 554,072 downwards.
TTTAATCATGATTTAGGCATTTTTAACTTAACAGATAAAGGCGCTCATGATTAAATAGAGCCCGACGAATTTACTACATTAAAAAGGAAGCATTATGGCGACATTATTTTCCGAGAATTTAACGGAACAACAAAAGGAACAGATTGTTCAGCTATTCAAAAACTTTCAACATCCTACTCTGCAAAAAGATCTCATTTCTCTTAATACATTGAAAAAAGTCGAAAAAGGCGGAAACACTTTACGCGTGGAATTATCCATGCCTTTTGCCTGGAACACCGCGTTTGCCGAATTAAAAGATGCGTTAACTGCACCATTAAAAGACGCAGCAGAAGTGGAAAATATCAAATGGCAGCTTAACTACCAAATCGCGACCCTTAAACGTGCCAACAATCATCCTGCGGTGAAAGGCGTTAAAAATATTATTGCGGTGAGTTCTGGTAAAGGCGGGGTGGGTAAATCTACCGTTTCTGTTAACCTTGCCATCGCGTTACACCAACAAGGCGCCCGCGTAGGGATTTTAGATGCGGATATTTACGGCCCCTCCATTCCACACATGCTCGGTGCACCGCATCAACGCCCGACATCACCGGATAATCAACACATCACGCCAATTGAAGCGCACGGCTTGTATGCTAACTCCATCGGTTTCTTAATGGACGAAGACAACGCCACCATTTGGCGTGGTCCAATGGCAAGCAGCGCATTAAGCCAACTATTACAAGAAACCCTATGGCCTGACTTAGATTATCTTGTGATCGACATGCCTCCGGGCACCGGTGATATCCAACTTACCCTGTCCCAACAAATTCCGGTGACAGGCGCCGTGGTTGTTACAACACCACAAGACATCGCCCTATTGGATGCTGTGAAAGGGATTTCCATGTTTGAGCGTGTTTCCGTGCCGGTGTTAGGTATTGTGGAAAATATGTCCATGCACATTTGCAGCAACTGTGGTCACCAAGAAGCGATTTTTGGTACCGGTGGTGCAGAGCGCATTGCAGACAAATACAACATCAAAGTATTAGGTCAACAACCGTTACACATTCGCCTTCGTCAAGATTTGGATCGCGGCGAACCGACTGTGGTTGCGGCACCGGACAGCGAAATTGCACAAGGTTTCTTAAAATTAGCGGAAAAAGTTGCGACCGAACTTTACTGGCAAGGTTCTGTGATTCCGAGCGAAATTATGTTCCGCGAAGTGAAGTAACGGCGTTACTTAAATTATCCCGTATAAAATAGAAGTGCGGTGGATTTCCAAGATGTTTTAAAACATCCGAAAAATCCACCGCACTTTTTGCTTATCGTAATAAAAAAGCCACGTTGTTTTGACAAAATGGCTTTTTGTTTAAATCGCAATCTTAATAATCGCAAATCTCATCATCAACGAAGAAATAAGCAATCTCTCGTGCCGCGCTTTCCGGGCTATCGGAACCATGCACGGAGTTTTCCCGTTGACTTAATGCAAAATCACGACGAATCGTGCCTTCTGCCGCCGTTTCAGGATTCGTCGTACCGATTAAAGTGCGGTAGTCTTGCACCGCGTTTTCTTTTTCTAACACACTCACGAATACCGGTGCAGAAATCATGTATTCCACCAAAGGTGCAAAAAAGGGTTTGCCTTGGTGTTCCGCATAAAAACCTTCCGCTTGTTCTTGGGTGAAGTGCACCATCTTAGCGGCAATCACTTTGAAGCCTTGTTGCTCAAAGCGTGCCAAAATCGCGCCGATTAAATGACGCTTTACGGCATCCGGTTTAATAATAGATAACGTTCGTTGTAAGCTCATTTCACATCCTCTTACTGTTGTTTTGCTTTAGCTAATAATAAATTGGCAAGGGTTTGCACACCGATACCGGTCGCACCGGTCGCCCATAAGTCGCTTGGGGTTTTGCGATACGTGGCGGAACAATCAATGTGTAACCAATGTTGTTGATAATTTTTCACGAAATAAGATAAAAACGCGGTTGCCGTGCTGGCACCTGCGCCCACGGGAACCGTGCCGGTATTGGCAATGTCAGCGAACGCTGTTTTAATTTGTCCGCGATGTAATTCCGCAAACGGCAAACGCCAAAATGGCTCTTGTTCTTGCTCGGCAGAACGGAATAAATCGGCGACCAACTGATCATCCATGGATAGCACGCTATGATAATCATTGCCCACCGCGACTTTTGCCGCACCGGTTAAGGTCGCACAATCCACGATAAATTGAGGTTGTTGTGCGTCCGCATCAATTAAGCCATCCGCCAACACCAATCGCCCTTCGGCATCCGTATTAAGAATTTCTACGCTGACACCGTTACGATATTGGATAATGTCACCCAATTTAAAGGCGCGACTACTCACCAAGTTTTCTGCACAGCAAAGGAATAATTTCACCCGTTGATTTAAACCACGCAAAATCGCCAAGCCTAACGCTCCCGTCAATAATGCTGCGCCACCCATATCAGTGCGCATAGTACTCATGCCATCGCTCGGTTTAATACTGTAACCGCCACTGTCAAAGGTAATGCCTTTGCCCACCAAACAGGCCAACACCGGCGCGTCCGAATTACCTGTCGGGTTGAAATCCAACTGCAACATCGCCGGCAGATTTTGCGAGCCTTTCCCCACCTGCCATAAACCGTGGTAACCACGTTCTAGCAATGCTTCTCGAGAAACGATGGAAAAACTGACCGCACTTTGTTTAGCGGCTTGCTCTGCCGTCTGCCCGATAAACTTCGCGGCGCGTTGGGCAAGCTCTTCCGGCGTTAAAATGGCTGCCGGCAGATTAATGATTTCACGCACGAAATTGCCACATTGAATACGGTGATTCAGTTCTTGTTGTTGCTCCGCAGATAATGTCGGAAACTGCAATTTAAACTGTTTCTTCGCATTGTAAAAACCTTGATAAAACGCCCAGCAATTTTCCAACTGCCACCCTTCTCCGCTTAACGAAACATCAGAAATTCCCTGATTTTGTAACTTCCGCGCCGCTTTTTGTATGGAAGTGCGGTCGGAAAAATCAGTTAAATGAAGGGTCGCTTTATCTTCATTAAAACTGACGAGTGCCTTTTCACCCCAAACTGCCGAGGCCGGTTGGTTTGAAAGCAAAACCTGCATAGACATAATTTCTCCTTTAAATATTGAGAATAACGGCTTGTAATATATCAGTTTTATTGGGCTTTCTCATCATGAATCCAATAAAAAAGCGCTTCCTACGGGCATCTGCGTTAAAAAACTTTCTTGCCACCGACAAAAACGGTATAATCCGCACCGACTTTTTGTATGAGATTCCGCCCAAAGTAGCCGGCGGAAAAACCGATTAATTATTTTAGAGGATCAAATGGCAAAAGAAGATTCCATTGAAATGCAAGGCACTATCTTAGAAACCTTGCCAAACACCATGTTTCGCGTTGAGTTGGAAAACGGCCACGTGGTAACTGCACACATTTCCGGCAAAATGCGTAAAAACTACATTCGTATTTTAACCGGCGACAAAGTAACCGTAGAAATGACACCATACGATTTAAGCAAAGGCCGCATCGTATTCCGTAGCCGTTAATTTCGCTTTATTGCATAAACAAAAACACCGGATAATGTCCGGTGTTTTTGTTTTTAGCATCAATCTTTTCTTACCCGTTTCAAGATCAGGCGCTGAAGCCACATGCCTAACAAATGCAACAAGAAAAAGACCGCACTTAAGACATATAACGGCATATCACCAAAAACGCTGTAAGGGGTTTTACCTTGTGTCGGCGCAATACGATGCGTCAACACCGTTTCCACAAATTGCGGGGCTTGCGCCACAATTTTACCTTGCGCATCAATAAATGCCGTCACGCCTGTATTCGTTGCCCGAATCACCGGTTTGCCGAGTTCCAACGCACGCATTTGTGCCATTTGTAAATGTTGCCACGGGCCGATGGAATTACCGAACCAGGCATCATTAGAAACCGTGAGAATAAAATCGCTATTTGCCGTGAGATTTTTCTGCAACTGCGCACCGAGAATAATTTCATAACAAATTGCCGCGGTGAAATTCAGGTTCTTGGCTTGTAATGCTTGCTGTACAGGCGCTCCGCTTTGAAAAGCTGACATAGGTAAATTAAACACCGAACCAAGCGGGCGTAAAATACTCTCTAACGGAACATATTCACCAAACGGTACTAAATGATGTTTGTTATAACGGTTTGCCGTTTGCATCTGATAAGGTGCCGTTTGATTCCCCACCACCACAATAGAATTGAACAATTTGCCTAATGTTTCATCTTGATAAATCGTACCGACCATCACTTCCGTATTGGCTTTTTCCGCCAAGGATTGCAACATTTGAAAAAACGGTTGAATGCTATTTTCATAGGTAGGAAACGCCGCTTCCGGCAAAATGATTAAATCCGTTTTTCCTAGATTATCGCCAATTAATCGCCCATAATTTTCCATGGTTTGATACAAATAATTTGGATCCCATTTCAAATTTTGTTCAATATTGCCCTGCACTAAAGAAACATTCAGCGCTTTTTCAGGATTTTCTTTTACATAATTGATCTGCGATGTGTAACTTGCCGCCCCACCAATAATCACTAAAATGAGACTATTTGCCAAGATAACATTCCATTTTTTCGGTGAATTCCATAACGCAGAAACGATGTTAAAAACGACCGCACTTAAGAACATAGCCAAGAAGGTTAAACCGGTAACGCCAAAAATCGGCGTAATCCCAGCAAACGGGCTATCAATTTGCGTATAACCGAATTGTAACCAAGGAAAACCGGTAAAAACCCAACCGCGCAGGAATTCGGTAAACGTCCACAGTACCGGATACATGACGGCTCGCTGCACCTGTAAACGGCGTACCAAATATGCAAATAAGAGCGGATATAGCGATAAGTATGCCGCCAACAGCACCACTAAGAAATAACTCACCAGTAAAGGCGCATCTCCAAATTGATGAATACTAACATGCAGCCAGTTCACTCCAAACGTAAAGAAACTCAAGCCCCATAAAAAAGCAGATAAAAGTGCGGTGGATTTTTGCGGTGTTTTTACCACCCAAATCAAGCCAAATAAAGAGACATAGGACAAGACCCAGTAATGAAAAGGCGCAAAGGCGAATACACCGATGGCACCCGAAATAAGCGCAATAAGGTAAGTTAAATATTTGTTCATCATAAAATAGTGAAGCAGGCAAAATGCCTGCTTTTTATCCTTTTAAATATTGGTATTCCATTCCGCACATTGCCAAAAGAAGCAACTTAACGGTTTTAAATGGAAAAGCTACTCAGCCACGTTCTCAACGTTCTCCATTTCAGGCAAATACTCGTCCGGCACGGTAACGCGAAGTTGAATAATGCGACGGCTGTCTGCAGAGGTCACTTTAAAGTGCAGATTTTCCAGTGTAATTTCTTCACCACGTTTTGGTAAATAACCGAATGCCTGCATAATCAAACCACCAACAGTGTCCACCTCTTCGTCATTAAATTGGGTGTTAAATTGTTGATTAAAATCTTCAATATCCGTTAAGGCACGCACCGCGTAAGCATGGCGAGAAAGTTGGCGAATATCCGCCACATCCTCTTCATCAAATTCGTCTTCAATGTCTCCGACGATTTGCTCCAATACATCTTCAATAGTCACCAAACCGGACACAGCACCAAATTCATCTACCACAATCGCCATGTGGAAGCGCTCGGAACGGAAATCTTTTAGCATTCTGTCCACACGTTTACTTTCCGGCACGATCATGGTCGGACGAATCATATGTAACAGATTAAATTCTTCCGCATTCGCACGCAGGTATTTCAGCAAATCCTTCGCATGCAAAATCCCCACGATATTGTCGCGGTCGTCTGCATCGGCAATCACCGGGAAACGGGAGTGAGCAGATTCAATGATGGTGTCCAAACAAGAATCTAAATCCTGATCGGTTTCAATGAAAACGATTTGAGAACGCGGAATCATAATATCGCGCACACGCAATTCAGCGATTTCCATCACGCCCTCAATCATTTCACGGGTATTTTGGTCGATGAGATCGTTTTGTTCAGAATCTCGGATCACTTCTACTAACTCATCGCGATTTTTAAGTTCGCCTTGAAAGAAACGTCCGAAAAGAGATTGGAAAAAAGATTTTTTAGTAACTTCAGATTGGTTGGTCGAGTGTTCTTCGTTCATAAAAATAAAAAAAGTTGCCGTCGGATTGACAGCGGAGAAAGTACCATATTTGCCACGAAAGCGCAAAAGGAAGAACGGAAGTGCGGTCTGTTTTTCTCTTAAATTTTGTGGCATATCACAAAATTATTAATCGCTTAATGAAGTGCCATGAGATATTTCAAACAAAAAAATGCGGCGAATATTCACCGCACTTTTGGTTTAATCATTCCCTTTAAAGCGATATTCCGTCCATTGGTAATACGCTTCACCTGCTTTCACAATGCCGCCATAATTTTGCCATTCGGGGTGATTTGGCGTGTCGGGCAAACATTGAGTTTCCAACGCAACACCGCTGTAATCCGCGTATTGCGTGCCATGTCGAGTTGGTGTACCTGAAAGATAATTTCCAGTATAAACCTGCAATGTCGCTTGTGAAGTCAACACTTCCAAATGCAAATCGTCATTTGGTGAACTCAGCAAAACGCAAGGTTTTTGCCAGGCTTTATTGACGACAAAAGAATGATCGTAGCCCTTGGTAGCAAGCTGTTCGCCTTGCATAAAATCCTGTTGAATCGGCTTGGCAACGCGAAAATCAAAACTTGTGCCTACCACGTGTTTTAACGGCGAATTTGGAATGCCTTCGCTATCTACCGGCAAATAGAAATCCGCATTCAGGCGCAAGCGGTGATGGCGAACATCTGTCCCCTGCTCAGCGTTTTCTAAATTGAAATAAGCGTGGTTGGTTAAATTCAATGCCGTATCCTGATCGCTTTTCCCTGCATACTCGATTTTTACCGAATTCTCTTCCGTTAAGGTATAAGTCACCGTCACATCCACATTGCCGGGAAAGCCTTGATCGCCGTCGGCAGAATGCAAGGAAAAACACACGAAATTTTCACCGCACTTTTCTAATGCCCAACGGCGTTTATCAAAGCCGTTTACACCACCGTGAAGTTGATGCTTTCCTTGGTTGGCGGTTAAGGTCACGGTTTTATCATTAAGCGTAAATTGGGCATTGGCAATACGGTTGGCATAACGCCCGACACTCGTCCCCAAATAGGCTTGCTGAACCGGATACGCTTCCAACTTGCAGCCCAGCAAGACTTCACGCAATTCTCCGTTGACCGGCACGCAGCAAGACGTCCAAGTTGCGCCCCAATCAGTAAATTGCACACGCATTCCCTGTGCATTTTGCAACGTGAAAAGCTGAAACGGCAAGCCGTCCGGCGCAGTGCATTGCGCGTGTTGTTCTAGCATACACGTACTCCTTGTGAAGCCGTGCAAACATAAAAGTCTTCTTTCAAACCTGTTTGTTTTTCGTAATTGTCTGCCACGATTTTGCGTACGGCTTCCACTTTATCGTGTGGTGCAAGAGCAACGATACAACCGCCGAAACCACCTCCGGTCATGCGTGCACCACCCTGCTTACCGATGACCAATTGTGCCAATTCCACTAAATAGTCAATTTGTGGCACGGTGATTTCAAAATCGTCTCGCATGGAATCGTGCGACTGTCCCATTAATTCGCCAAGACGGGTTAAGTCGTTATGTTTCAAGGCCTCTACCGCATCTAACACCCGTTGATTTTCCGTGACCACATGGCGGGCGCGTTTTGCCACCAGCGGATCAAGTGCGGTCAATTCTGCTTCTTTTTCTTTAAACTGTGCCACAGACACATCACGCAAGGCTTTCACGCCGAAAAATGCCGCTGCGCATTCACATTGCTGACGACGGGTGTTGTATTCGCCGGTAACTAAATCATGCGGCACATTAGAGTTCACGATAATTACCGCCACATCCTGCGGCACGGGCGTTGGTTGCGTTTCAAGACTACGGCAGTCAATCATCAATAAATGATCTTGTTGTCCGAGCGCAGAAATCAGCTGATCCATATTGCCACAGTTGGCACCAACAAATTTGTTTTCTGCTTTTTGCCCGATAAGCGCAATGTCTGTATGGCTTAAAGGCAAATCGCTCAGCTGCTGACAGAATTTTCCTGTTGCCACTTCCAACGCGGCTGAAGAACTCAAGCCGGAAGAATGCGGCACGTTACCGGAAATCACCAAATCCGCTCCTTGTTTAAAATCAGGGCAACGTTCCTGAATGAATTTCACCACACCACGCACATAATTCGCCCATTTTTGTTCACTTTGTGGGATTTCTTTATCTAGTGAAAACTCATCAGACAAATCCAAATCGGCGGCATACACATTCCAAACATGATCGTTGCGTTTCGCGCCGGCAATCGCCGTACCGTAGTTAATGGCGCATGGCATCACAAAGCCATCGTTGTAGTCGGTATGTTCGCCGATGATATTGACTCGACCCGGCGCATACACGGTCAATTCAGGCTGTTTGTTGTATTTTTGGCTGAAAATGTGTTGGGATTTTTGGATTGGGGTCATGTTTGTATCCTTTATATTCAAGTATTGCTCAATCAGCTCCCCTCTTTTATAAAGAGGGGCGGGGGGAGATTTCGACGTATAACTTTACGCATGAAGTTGAATTTTATTCAGCCAAATCTCCCCTAACCCCTCTTTGCTAAAGAGGGGAATTAGGTACATTATTTCAGTTTATAGTGAATTTCACTCAACGCACGCAGTCTTTCTGCTGCCTGTTCCGCCGTTAAATCACGTTGGCTTTCGCCGAGCATTTCATAGCCCACCATAAACTTGCGCACGGTAGCAGAGCGTAAAAGCGGCGGGTAGAAATGGGCGTGCAATTGCCAATGGTCGTTTTCCTCGCCATTAAACGGTGCAGCGTGGAACCCCATGGAATACGGGAAAGAGGTTTCAAATAGGTTGTCGTATTTGGTCGTGAGTTTTTTCAATATCACCGCCAAATCTTTCGCTTGCGCATCACTTAATTCCGTCAAACGTTTAACGTGCACTTTTGGTAACAACAACGTTTCAAACGGCCAAACTGCCCAATACGGCACCACAGCAACCCAATGTTCTGTCTCCACAACGATGCGTTCTTTGCGTTCCAATTCTTGTTGAGCATAATCCACTAACAGCACGGAACCGTGTTTCTCGTAATATTGGCGTTGTGCTTTATCTTCTCTTGCCACTTCGTTCGGCAGGAAGCTGTTGGCCCAGATTTGTCCGTGTGGATGTGGGTTAGAACAGCCCATTGCCGCCCCTTTGTTTTCAAAGATTTGTACCCATTGGTATTTTTGTCCGAGCTCACGGAGCTGTTCCTGCCAGACTTTAATGACCTCTTCGATCTCAAGTGCGGTCAATAATGGCAACGTTTTACTGTGATCCGGCGAAAAACAAATGACGCGACTTTCACCTCGAGCTTGTGAACTTTGGAATAACGGATTGTCATTCTGCTGCGGTGCAGGCGTGTCTTCTAACAGCGCGGAGAAGTCGTTTTTAAACACATAAGGTTTGTGATAATCGGGATTCGGTTCACCGGTAATGCGTTTATTACGCGGGCAAAGATAGCAATTCGGATCGTGACTTGGCTTTTGTTCTTCATTGACTTTCTCTTGTTGTCCTTGCCATGGACGTTTAGCGCGATGAGGAGAAACTAAAACCCATTGGTCGGTTAACGGATTATATCTGCGGTGCGGATGATCGGTAGGTTCAAAAACAGTTGTCATAATGTACCTATGTTCGGTTGTATTTAATTTATGAAAACGATTACAAAAATATGGCATAAAATAGCATATTTAACAAATTAAACTGTTAGCAAGATCACAAAAATGAATTTCTATTTGTTTAAGCCATAAAGCGATGAGAAAAACTGTGACAGAAACGACACTTTTAAAAGTAAGCGTTTCCAAAAAGTCTTTTTTCCGATTATGATTCCTTAGGTTTTAGTCACACATAATGAAGGGATATCTATGGTTACTATTCGAGATGTTGCTAAACAGGCTGGCGTTTCTGTCGCGACAGTATCTAGGGTGTTAAATAATCACCCTTGTGCGAAAGAACACACACGTGCCGCTGTATTGAACGCCATTGAACAATTAGGCTACCGTCCAAATGCCAATGCGCAAGCCTTGGCTTCGCAAAGTTCTGATACATTAGGCGTCGTGGTGACCGATGTAACGGACGCTTTTTTTGCAATTTTAGTGAAAGCAGTCGATCACGTCGCCATGGAACATGGCAAAAATATTTTGATCGGTATGGGGTATCACCAAGCGGAAAAAGAAAAAGAAGCCATTGATACCCTACTGCGTAAACGTTGTAATTGTTTAGTCGTGCATTCCAAGGCATTAGATGATCAAACTTTAGCGGATTATTTAGAAAGTGTGCCGGGAATGGTGATTATCAACCGTTGTATTAAAGGTTATGAATCCCGCTGTGTCGGATTGGATAACCAAAAAGGCACTTATATTGCTACCAATACACTAATTAACGCAGGACATCGCCATATCGGTTATATCGGCTCAAACCATAGAATTAACGACGAAGCTGAGCGCAAACAAGGTTATTTGAATGCGCTTACAGAACATGGTATTCCCGTTGTCGAAAATGCCATCGTACATAGCACACCGGATTTCGAAGGTGGTGAAGAAGCCATGATTAACCTATTGAGTTATAACGATAATTTAACAGCCGTTGTTGCCTACAATGATTCCATGGCTGCGGGTGCGTTATCCGTACTCAATGAAAATAATATCAAAGTACCGAAACAGTTCTCTATTATTGGTTTTGACGATATGCCAATTGCCCGTTATTTGGTGCCTAAACTTACAACAATTCGTTATCCTATTGATCTTATGGCAAATTATGCCGCAAAACTGGCACTAAGCTTGGTTGATAAAAGCCTTTCTTTACCTATTAATCCGCAATTTAATCCGACATTAGTCAGACGTTTTTCAGTGGAAAGCGCCTATCCAAAGGAGGAAAAACGTTAAAATTGCATTATTTTTGAGCGAGAGATGTAATCGTTTTCATAAATGTGAATATGATCACATTCTTTCCCCAAAAAACAAGGTATCCTTACTGCCAATTACCCGAGTAGCGATTGCAGTGTAAAAAGGTAAGATTTTGATAATAATGCTTTAATGAATTATCACTGAAATAAACCCCTCTTTATTCTTTATATGAACAATTAATGGAGAACATGCATTATGAAAAAAACAGTATTAAGTGCAGTTGCTTTAGCAGTAGCTTTCGGTGCCGGCATCAGTGCAGCACAAGCAGAAACCCGTATCGGTGTGACAATCTATAAATATGACGACAACTTTATGTCTTTAATGCGTAAAGAAATCCAAAAAGACGCAGATCAATTAAAAGACGTGAAATTATTAATGAATGACTCTCAAAACGCACAGTCTATTCAAAACGACCAAGTTGACGTATTACTTTCAAAAGGCGTAAAAGCGTTAGCGATCAACTTAGTTGACCCATCTGCGGCACCAACCATCATCGGTAAAGCAAAACCGGACAATATTCCTGTTGTGTTCTTCAATAAAGACCCGGGTGCAAAAGCAATCGCTTCTTATGATAACGCTTACTTTGTAGGTACAGATCCGAAAGAATCAGGCATTATCCAAGGTGACTTAATTGCAAAACAATGGAAAGCAATGCCGGCATTAGACTTAAACAAAGACGGTAAAATCCAATTTGTTTTATTAAAAGGTGAACCGGGTCACCCAGATGCTGAAGCACGTACAAAATATGTAGTAGAACAACTACATGCTCAAGGTATTCAAACTGAACAACTCTTCATTGATACCGGTATGTGGGATGCCGCATTAGCAAAAGACAAAGTAGATGCATGGTTATCCAGCTCTAAAGCAAATGACATCGAAGTGATCATTTCTAACAATGACGGTATGGCATTAGGTGCATTAGAAGCAACCAAAGCTCACGGTAAAAAATTACCAATCTTCGGTGTTGACGCCCTACCTGAAGCATTACAACTGATCAAAAAAGGTGAACTTGCTGGTACTGTGTTAAATGACGGTGTAAACCAAGGTAAAGCCGTTGTTGAGTTATCTAATAACTTAGCAAATGGCAAACCGGCGACCGAAGGCACTAAATGGGAACTTAAAGATCGTGTTGTACGCGTTCCTTATGTTGGTGTAGATAAAGATAACTTATCAGAATTCTTAAAATAAATTTGTTTTATTAATGTAAGGGGAAGCGTAGGACAACACTTATGTCCCTTCCCCTTTATTTATGAGGTTGGATATGACAGAACAAATTCAAAGTCAAAGCGGAAGCCAAAATGGCGAAGTCCTGCTTACCATGACTAATGTCAGCAAGTCCTTTCCGGGCGTAAAAGCCTTAGATCACGCAAACTTAAGCGTCCGTTCGCATTCTGTACACGCATTGATGGGGGAAAACGGTGCGGGTAAATCCACGTTGTTAAAATGCTTGTTCGGCATTTACGCTAAAGACGAAGGTGAAATCTTGTTTTTAGGCAAACCCGTGAATTTTAAAACCTCAAAAGAAGCCTTAGAAAACGGCATTTCCATGGTGCACCAAGAACTTAACCTTGTGCGTCAAACCAGCGTAATGGATAACCTATGGCTAGGTCGTTACCCGCTTAAAGGGCCTTTTGTAGATCACGCGAAAATGTACCGTGATACCAAAGCTATTTTTGATGAATTGGACATTGATGTTGATCCAAAAGAAAAAGTAGCCAAACTTTCCGTTTCACAAATGCAGATGATCGAAATTGCGAAAGCGTTTTCTTATAACGCAAAAATTGTGATTATGGATGAACCGACATCCTCACTTTCCGAAAAAGAAGTGGAACATCTGTTTAAAATCATTCAAAAATTAAAAGATCGCGGTTGCGGTATTATTTATATTTCTCACAAAATGGACGAAATCTTCAAAATTTGTGATGAAATCACCATTCTGCGTGATGGAAAATGGATTAATACCGTGCCGGTAAAAACCTCCTCCATGGAAGAAATCGTCTCCATGATGGTAGGCCGTGAACTCACCCAACGCTTCCCGGAAAAAACTAACGTACCAAAAGAAATCACCTTAGAAGTAGAAAATCTGACGGCATTAAACCAACCTTCTATTCAAGATGTATCTTTCAATTTGCGTAAAGGGGAAATTTTAGGGATTGCAGGTCTCGTCGGCGCGAAACGTACAGATATTGTTGAAGCCATTTTCGGCGTGCGCGAACTGAAAAGCGGCACCATTAAGCTCAATGGAAAAACAGTAAAAAATCATACCGCACTTGAGGCAATTAACCACGGTTTTGCGCTCGTGACCGAAGAACGCCGTTCAACAGGGATTTACTCTAACTTAAGCATTGAGTTCAACTCTCTGATTTCCAACATGAAATCCTATTTAACCCCTTGGAAATTGCTCAGTAATAAGAAAATGAGCAGTGACACCCAATGGGTAATTGATTCCATGAATGTCAAAACGCCATCACACAAAACAACGATTGGCTCACTTTCCGGCGGTAACCAACAAAAAGTCATCATCGGTCGTTGGTTATTAACCCAACCTGAGATTCTGATGTTGGACGAACCGACCCGCGGGATCGATATCGGTGCAAAATTTGAAATTTATCAATTAATTCAGGAACTGGCGAAAAAGGATAAAGGCATCATCATGATTTCTTCCGAAATGCCTGAACTCCTTGGGGTAACCGACCGCATTCTCGTCATGAGTAACGGTAAAGTTGCCGGTATCGTTGAAACTGCAAAAACCTCTCAAGAAGAAATTTTGCAACTTGCCGCAAAATATTTATAAATAACAAAGGAACAAATTATGAGTGCCTTAGAAAAAAATAAATCATTCGATTTCCTAAAACAAAATGCGATTTATTTTGTGTTGTTGATTTTACTTGGCATCATCATCGCACAAGATCCAACATTTCTTAACTTGGTCAACTTCAGTAACATTCTGACCCAATCCTCCGTGCGTTTAATCATCGCTCTTGGGGTTGCCGGCTTATTGGTGACACAAGGTACCGACTTGTCCGCCGGTCGTCAGGTTGGTCTCGCCGCGGTAATCTCTGCGACCATGTTGCAATCCATGGAAAACATGAATCGTGTTTTCCCTGACCTCGGTGAAATTCCAATTCCGGTAGTTATCCTTGCCGTTTGTGCTGTGGGTGCAGTCATCGGTTTAGTCAATGGTTTAGTTATCGCTTACTTAAACGTAACGCCGTTTATCGCCACCATGGGTACCATGATCATCGTTTACGGTTTCAACTCCCTTTATTACGATGCTGTAGGCGGCTCCCCTATCGCCGGTTTCAGCGAAAACTTCTCTGTTTTTGCTCAAGGCTTCATCCGTCTAGGTTCGTTTAAGCTCTCCTATATCACTATTTATGCCGCTATTTGTGCTTTCTGTGTGTGGGTGATGTGGAATAAAACACGCTTTGGTAAAAACATTTTTGCTATCGGTGGTAACCCTGAAGCGGCAAAAGTTTCCGGTGTAAACGTTGCTCGTAACCTTGTTGTCATCTACATGATTGCCGGTATGTTCTATGCATTCGGTGGTATGTTAGAGGCCGGTCGTATCGGTTCTGCAACCAATAACCTCGGTTTCATGTATGAATTGGATGCTATCGCAGCCTGCGTGGTGGGTGGCGTGTCTTTCGCCGGTGGTGTGGGTACGGTTATCGGTGTTATTACCGGGGTAATCATCTTCACCGTCATTAACTATGGTTTAACGTATATCGGTGTGAACCCTTACTGGCAATACATCATCAAAGGTAGCATCATCATCCTCGCGGTAGCTATCGACTCCTTGAAATACGCGAAGAAAAAATAATCTTCCGATTCATGAAACATTGAAAAACGCCATAAAAAACGACCGCACTTACCAAAGTGCGGTCGTTATTTTTTGTATTTTAACTACATTTCACTGAGCTTGAGGCGTAATTTATTAACATCTAACTGCCACTCTTGCGCCAAAATATCCACCCAATGCGCAATATTCTCCTGCCAATTTTCCGCGTCACCGTTCTGTGCCAACGCAGCAATTTGTTGCAAGCGTTTTAACCCCACCGAAGCTAAAGCGCCTTTTATTTTATGCGAGGTTGAAAGCAACTCAGCTTGCTGTTCCGGCGCCTTCTCATACGCTTGGTAAGCCTGTTGTAATTCAATCACATAACCGCTCATTGCCTGTTCAAATAAAGTGAGATTATCCTGCACAAACTTCACCCCCAGCATTTCAATTAACTCGCCCAGCATTTTCGTGTCAAAGTCTGTAGATTCCTGCAATGGTTTCTTTTCCACCACATCAAAATGTTTGATTTCTTCGCCAAAATAATCCAACAAACATTGATTTAATTCATCGAGAGATAACGGCTTATGAATGACATCATCCATGCCTTGTTCCAAATACGCTTCTTTCTTTTGCACCACATTCGCTGTCAACGCAATCAATGGCGGAAGAAAATCATAAATGCCATTTTCATAGTTTTCACGCAGATGATGGGCAATATCAAAACCTGACATATCCGGTAACTGAATATCCAAGAAGACGAGGTCGTAATAGTTCTCCTCAAATTTTTGAATGGCTTCCGCCCCAGTCATAGCCACATCAATTTGGTAACCGAGTTTTTGCAACATAGATTTTGCGACAACGATATTCACTTCAATGTCTTCCACCAACAAAATGCGCAATTTTAACGGCACTTTATTACCACTTTCTACCGGCTGTTGAGCCTCTTTAGCTTTAAAGGTCAGTAAGAAGGTTGAGCCTTTTCCTAATTCACTACTTACCGTCAAATCGCCCTCCATTAGCTGTGCTATAGTTTTAGAAATTGATAAACCAATCCCACTGCCCAAAGATTTGTAGTGATGAGAATCTACTTGATAATACAGTTCAAAGACTTTTTCTAAATCCGCTTCCGCAATACCGATGCCGGTATCCGTCACACGAATAGCAAATTCATCTTCAGCAGTTTGCTCAATAGATAAGGTCACACTTCCCTGCGGAGTAAATTTCACCGCATTCGTAATCAAATTCCATAAAATCTGGCTTAATCGCACCCCATCCAACATCAACCAATTCGGTAATGTCGGTGGACAAATTAAGCGAAATTCTAAGTGTTTTTCTCCCGCAATGAGCACAGCAAAATTACTGATATCATTCAGCAACGCATACAAATCCGTTTCTTTACGATTTAACTCAATACGACGCGCATCAATTTTTTCTAAATCGATAATATCGCTGAAGATATGAGAAAGGGAAATTGCACTGCTGTTGATGGTTCGTAAATAACTACTCTGGCGTGCTGTCGGCTGTTCTTCCAATAAAATGCGACTTAACCCAATAATGCCATTTAACGGCGTACGTAATTCATGGCTAATTGTGGTCATTAATGTGGTTTTATCTCGGCTGATTTTTTCCACTTTATCCAATGCCGCCGATAAGCGTTTTTCCGCTAACAGTCGCTCTTGCACTTCATTTTGTAGTTTCACCACCGAACGAGACAATGCTTGGCGAGAACGTTCTAATTTTTCCACCAATAAGGTAAAGAAATAAATCACAAAAGGCGCAGAAATCATCCCGAATACAATGGAACGTAAAAGATCTTGCCAATAGATTGTGCCAACAAAAATCAGGCTTAATACCATTTGTGTACATAACGCCAAGATGGCCAGAATTAACACACCTAAAATAGAAAAACGGATTTTCCCCAGGCGGACGACCCAATCCACATAACGACGCGCAAAACTACCGAACTGTTTGATATTCTTCATAGGATTCCATGGAAAGAGAGAAATAATAAATATTGTACCTTAACTGTACAAAGGATGTTGAGGCGTTTTAAAGACAAAAAAGTGCGGTCGAAAAACATATTGAATTTCGACCGCACTTTTAAGAGAAATAACTCGACGGATTAACCGTTATAACGTTTAAACACGAGTGTGGCGTTCGTGCCACCAAAACCAAAGCTATTTGACATTACAGTTTGTAAACCGGCGTTTTCTTTAATTTCAGTGACGATGTTGCAACCTACAGCTTGTTCATCTAAGGTTTCGATGTTAATGCTTGGTGCAATGAAATCGTTATCTAACATTAACAAAGTGTAAATCGCTTCATGCGCACCCGCGGCCCCTAAAGAGTGACCTGTCATAGATTTGGTGGAAGAAATCGCCGGGATTTTATCGCCGAATACGTTTTTAA
This sequence comes from Aggregatibacter sp. oral taxon 513, assembly GCF_018128305.1. Taxonomy (NCBI): domain Bacteria; kingdom Pseudomonadati; phylum Pseudomonadota; class Gammaproteobacteria; order Pasteurellales; family Pasteurellaceae; genus Aggregatibacter; species Aggregatibacter sp. oral taxon 513. Next base: position 536,864 of record NZ_CP072381.1, on the reverse strand, counting down.
TCGCACCCAATTCTTTCACATCACCAACTGGCGTTGATGTACCGTGCACGTTGATGTAGTCGATTGGTGTGTCAATGTTTGCCATGGCTTGTTTCATACAACGTTCTGCACCTTCACCGCTTGGCGCCACCATGTCATAACCGTCAGAGGTTGCACCATAACCGACGATTTCCGCATAAATTTTCGCGCCGCGGGCAAGCGCGTGTTCCAATTCTTCCACAACCACCACGGCACCACCACCGGCAATGACAAAACCATCACGGTTTGCATCATACGCACGAGACGCTTTGGTTGGGGTTTCATTATATTTGGTGGACACTGCGCCCATTGCGTCAAATTCAGTCGCACATTCCCAAGATAATTCTTCTGCACCACCGGCGAAAACGATGTCTTGTTTACCTAATTGAATAAGTTCTAATGCGTTACCAATACAGTGTGCTGAAGTGGCACAAGCGGAACTGATACTGTAACTCACACCCTTGATTTTGTATGGAGTCGCTAAGCAAGCGGATACGCTGGATGCCATAGTTTTAGTGACGGCATAAGGGCCGATGGCTTTCACGCCGCGCGGACCACGCACAGCATCACAAGCCACCAACTGGTTGTGGGCAGAGCCTGTGCCAGCGCCGATCACCAAGCCGGTACGTTCGTTAGACACTTGCTCTTCGGTTAAACCCGCATCTTCAATCGCTTCTTTCATAGAAAGATAAGCGTATGCCGCCGCATCGCCCATGAAGCGATACACTTTACGATCGATTAACTCGCTCGGGTCCAATTTAATGGTACCGGCCACATGGCTGCGCATTTTCATTTCAATAAATTCAGGTACGATTTCAATACCGGATTTACCGGCTTTTAATGAAGCCAATACTTCTTCTTTGTTGTTACCAATACTGGAAATAATACCAAATCCGGTGATTACTGCTCTTTTCATTCGTTCTTCCTTATGAGTTGGGAAAATCATTTCGACTTACATTTGTTAGCTGAGCGCAATTTACTATGAAACCAAAATATTGCAAGCATTAATTATAACGTTCGACCAGTTAGGCCAAATCAGCGTATGATATAGCCCAAACGAAATTAGCCAAGGAATGAAATCAATGCGCGTTATTAGCCATGTCGACATCAGTTTTAACCAAGAAAACACGCCTGTTTCCAATCAATTTGACGATGTTTATTTTTCTAACCAAGACGGTTTGGAAGAAAGTCGTTACGTTTTTCAACAAGGCAATCAACTGTGGCAACGTTGGCAACAACACCAACAAAGGCACTTCGTCATTGCAGAAACAGGCTTCGGCACAGGGTTGAATTTTTTCGCCGTCACCACACTTTTTCGTGATTTTCGCCAACAATTTCCACAGGCAACATTACAACGCCTATTTTTTATTTCCTTTGAAAAATATCCGCTAACCGTAGAAGCCCTATCGCGTGCTCATCAACATTATCCGCAATTTGCCTCTCTCTCCGCACAATTACAACAGCATTGGTTAGATCCCATTGAAGGTTGCTATCGTTTTCATTTTGAGGAAACCACGCTCGATCTTTGGTTTGGTGATATTCACGACAATTTGCCACAGCTCGGCGATTATATGCACAACAAAATCGATGCGTGGTTTTTAGATGGATTTGCCCCCAGCAAAAATCCTGATATGTGGAATGACGCGCTTTATACGCAAATGTACCGTTACACCAAACCGCAAGGCACGTTCGCCACCTTCACTGCCGCAAGCGCGGTGCGTAAAGGTTTAGAAAATGCCGGTTTCAGCGTGCAAAAGCGCAAAGGTTACGGTAAAAAACGTGAATGCTTGGCGGGTGAAAAAACACTTGAAAAACCCACCGCACTTTTCACCCCATGGTACCTGCCACAACCCGCCCAGTTTGAGAGTGTGGCGGATGTTGCCATTGTGGGTGGCGGCATCGCCTCCTTATTTACCGCATTCGCCTTAATGCAACGAGGCGCGAACGTCACCCTTTATTGCGTGGATCCACAGCCGGCGATGAACGCCTCCGGTAACAAACAAGGCGCATTTTATCCGCAACTGAGTGACGATGACGAACGCAACATTCGCTTTTACATACAGGCTTTCGCTTACGGCTTACAACAATTACGTAACGCCGAAAACCTCATTAAATTTGAACATGAATTTTGTGGTGTGGCACTGTGCGGCTATAACGAAAAAAGTGCGGTCAAATTACAGAAAGTTTCGCAACTTCAGCTGCCTGAAAGCCTTTATCAAAGCCTAAGCCAAGCAGAATTAAGCGCTAAAGTCGGTCTCCCATTGCCTTGTGACGGCGGATTTATTCCACTGGGTGGATGGCTTGCGCCACAGCAATTTGTGCAGAATCTGTTTGCTTATTTGCAACAGCGTGGGCTCAGCATAAAAACATCGCAAAAAATGACCGCACTTTCCCCACAAAGAAACGGCTGGCTGGTGACGAATGCTGAAAACGACAGGTTCCATCATCAAATTGTCGTTCTCGCCAACGGGCATCAACTGCATGAATTTCCTCAAACGCAGTCGCTACCGCTTTATGCCGTGCGTGGGCAAGTCAGCCAAATTCCCATGTCAGAGCATCTGCTGAAACTGAAATCCGTGCTCTGTTATGACGGCTACATCACGCCTGCCGATCAGGCTAAAACCAGCCATTGCATTGGCGCCAGCCATGTGCGTGATTGCGCTGACCGCACTTTTAGCGAGCAGGAACAGCGGGAAAATCAGGAAAAAATCCAAAAGAACTTAGAGGGTATGCCTTGGGTGAAAGAGGTGGATACCTCTGCCAATCTGGCGCGAATCGGCGTGCGTTGCGCCGTGCGGGATCGTATCCCAATGGTCGGCAATGTGCCGAATTTTGAGCAACAATGTATAGATTATAAAAATCTGTTTAACTTGCTTCGCCGTAAACAGGCCGTTTCACCTGCTACCGTACACCCTAATTTATATCTCATCGGCGCCCTCGGCTCACGCGGTTTAACCTCAGCCCCGATATTGGGCGAAATACTCGCTTCGTTAATCTACAACGAACCACTTCCGCTCAGCGAAGACCTTATACACCATTTATCAGCAAACCGTAGTTGGATAAGAAAATTGTTGAAAGGCACTTCTGTCGCAGATCTTTAAGCCCACCTTCCCAAGACCTATTTGAAAAAATAGGTCTTTTTTTCGTCATTCCATAAAATGAAATGTGATGTATATCAAAAAAATTAAAAACATATTGTTTTTAATGCTTTGCACAAAATAAAAGTCCACATAAAATAATGCGAACCATTATTATTTACATGATAATTATTTTTGATTTACTAGGAGCCATAAATTTATGCGTAAATTTAAACCAAGCTATCTTTCCCTTTCCATTCTTACAGCACTAAGTATTTCTTCTGTGACTTCTGCAGAGACAAGCAATCAACCGACAGAACAACTCAATGAAATCGTAGTGTCGGGCGATTCAAATGGTAACGGAAATGCTGCAGACAAAACCCCACCTAAAATTGCGGAAACCGTTAAAACAGCAAAAAAATTAGAAAAAGAACAAGCCCAAGATGTGAAAGATCTTGTACGTTATGACACTGGTATCACCGTTGTTGAAGCTGGTCGATTTGGGAACAGTGGCTTTGCCGTTCGTGGTGTAGAAGAAAACCGAGTTGCCATTCAAATTGATGGATTAGCACAGGCACAAACAATTTCCTCACAGGGGTTTAAAGAACTGTTTGAAGGCTATGGCAATTTTAATAACACACGTAACAGCGCAGAAATAGAAACGCTTAAACAAGCAACGATTCGTAAAGGTGCAGATTCTCTTAAATCCGGTAGCGGTGCATTGGGTGGCTCAGTCAGTTTTGAAACCAAAGACGCGCGCGATTATTTAATCGAGAAAAATTACTACGCCTCTTACAAGCGCGGTTACAACACTGCGGATAATCAAAATCTAAACACGTTAACATTGGCAGGACGCTATAAATGGTTTGATGCCATTGTTGTGGCAACGTCTCGTAAAGGGAATGAACTCGAAAACTTTGGCTATAAAGACTTTAAAGACAATATCCAAGGTAAAGAAAGAGAAAAAGCAGACCCTTATCGTCGTACGCTAGACAGTACATTAATGAAATTCGCTTTCCAACCGACAGACAATCATCGTTTCTCGGTAATGGCCGATTTATATAAACAAACCTCTAAAGGCCACGACTTCTCTTATACGTTGAAAGCAAATACGCAGTATCAAAGTTATGATGAAGCCGAGTTACGTCATACAGACGATAAAGTCGAACGTAAAAATGTTGCCTTTACGTATGAAAACTTTTCCTCAACACCGTTTTGGGACACATTAAAAATTACCTACTCCCAACAAAAAATCACCACTCGTGCGAGAACCGATGACTATTGTGATGGAAATGACAAATGTGCCTTGGCCGGTAACCCACTTGGGATGAAATATAACGACGAAAACAAACTTGTCGGCAAAGATGGTAAATTAGCGTCTTATTACAATAAACCGGCGATGTCTCAACCTGATTCAGATACAACAGTTGATCTGCCAGTAGAACCATATAATGGAAAAACCAAAAAATACAAATGGCAACGAGTTAACTGGGATAAACTTCCTAGTGGCTATGAAGATTATTATGTAAAACCAGGCAATAAGTCTTGTGATAATGATTTCAGCTCTTGGGACTCACCAAAAGTGGGAGATGTATCAACCTGTAAAGCTACACTATCCAAAAAAGGAAGCACTACCCCAGCAGAAAGCAAGTTAAATATAAATGGCAAAAGCTATGATCTCTTGGGTGCCGATAAAGGTTTAATCGGCGATGAACAGCTTGTTCCAACCAATGTTTCTCATATCTTTAGCTGTGAGGCATTTAATTGTAATAAACCAAACATTACCGGCTTTCAAAAAGACGGAACACCAGTCGATATTCCTATTGAAGTGTTCGAAAAAGATGGCAAAAAATATGCCAAAACAGCCATCATGAGTAATAACCAATTGAGCGGGCCGATGTTTTTCATGCCAAATAAAAAAGGCTATCAAGACAATTTATGGTCACAACGCGATCTAGTCAGCAAAACCAAACAAGTTAATCTCGATCTGACCAAACATATCGAATTAGGTAAGACTCAACACGAGCTATCCTATGGTGCATTGTGGGCAGAGATGGAAAAATCCATGGTAAATACGTCAGGAGCCAGCCCGCGTAACCTGAAATGGTGGGCAGAATATCCTGCAAACTGCGATACCTTCTTAAGTCCGACAGAATTAAATCCGGACAGATCACATACTCTCTGTAACAAACAAAATGTATTTTCTTTCTTAATTCCGGTTAAAACCAAAAGCGGCGCATTGTATTTTATTGATGACTTCCGTGTGAACGATTATTTTGCCTTCAATGCGGGCTATCGTTATGACCGCGTAAAATATCAACCTGAATACATTCCGGGTGTCACACCGAAAATCCCTGATGATATGGTGACAAACCTCTATATCACAGAACCTAAGTTTGATCCAAATCGCGCCGATACGGATATGACGGAATTAGCTAAGAAAGAAGCCAACGCAATTGCCAATATTAAAGAAATTGCGCAACCTAAAAAATTCTCAGCGAGTTCTTATTCCTTTGGCACAACAATTGATCCGTTAGACTGGTTACGCCTACAAGTTAAATACAGTAAGGCATTCCGTGCACCGACAAGTGATGAAATTTATTTCACCTTTAAACATCCGGATTTTTCTATTTTACCAAATAAAAATCTTCAACCGGAAACAGCAAAAACAAAAGAACTCTCTTTAACTTTCCATAATGACATGGGGTACATCACAGGGTCTGTTTTTGATACCAGATATCATAACTTTATTGATTTATCCTATAAAGGAAATTACAACTTTAAAGGGCATTCTAAATTATTGCCATTTAGCGTTTATCAAAATATAAATCGCCCAAATGCGAAAGTAACCGGTTTTGAAATCTCATCTCATCTGGAATTAAGCTATCTTACTAAATTCCTCAATGGATTTAGCCTAAGTTATAAATATAGTCAGCAAAAAGGAAGAATGGATGGCAATATTCCAATGAATCCAATTCAACCGAAAACAGCAATCTATGGAATTAGCTATGCTCATCCTGATGAAAAATTTGGATTAGATTTATATGTTTCTCACGTATCCGCCAAAAATGCGGAAGATACTTATAATATGTATCACAAAGAAGAAGGTAAGAAAGAAACAACGCTTAAATGGAGAAGTGATTCTTACACAACCCTCGATTTATTGGGCTATGTTAAACCAATTAAAAATCTCACATTAAGAGCGGGTGTCTATAACCTAACCAATCGTAAATACATCACTTGGGATTCGGCGAGATCAATACGTCCATTTGGAACAAGTAATATGATCAATCAAAATACCGGATTAGGTATTAACCGCTTCTATGCACCGGGTAGAAACTATCGACTCTCTATGCAATTAGAATTTTAACCAACAAAAAAGGAGAAGTTTGAAACTTCTCCTTTTTTCTTCTAAAGTGCGGTCGCTTTTTATCACAAATTTTATCCATGCTTCCTATGGGCTAAATTCTTTCTTAGTGACCTATTTTAAAGGTTACAAACAGAAAAAATTTGGTGATATACATCAAATAAATCACAAAATTCTCATACACCTATTTTACGTCCATCCCTTTCTTTGTATAATAATAAAAATTATTTTTATTTGTATAAATTATATTTTTATTTACCAGGAGCCATAAATTTATGCATAAATTTAAACCAAACTATCTCACCTATTCCATTCTCGCTACTCTCACTATATCTACTGCCTATGCTGAAAACAGTACAACTCAAGATCAGCTCAATGAAATTGTCGTTTCAGGCAATGCCTCCGAGCCCAATGTACAAGAGAAAAAAGTGGGTGAAACACAAATTACTTCTCATAAACTAAGTAAACGACAAGCTGCGGATAGCCGAGATTTAGTTCGTTACGAAACAGGTATCACTGTTGTTGAAACAGGAAGAACCGGTTCAAGTGGCTATGCCGTGCGAGGTGTTGATGAAAACCGTGTGGGCATTATGGTTGATGGCCTTCGCCAAGCTGAAACATTAAGCTCTCAAGGATTTAAAGAACTCTTTGAAGGTTATGGTAACTTTAATAACACCAGAAATGATGTTGAAATCGAAAACGTTAAAATGGCAACCATCACTAAAGGCGCCGATTCCATGAAATCCGGTAGCGGGGCGTTAGGTGGTTCTGTAGCCTTTGAAACAAAAGATGCGCGTGATTTTTTGCTGAATAAAAATTATCACATTGGTATTAAACGTGGTTATCAAACTATGAATAATCAAAACCTAACTTCCGTCACTCTCGCTGGAAAATATAAATGGTTTGATGTGCTATTCATTAATACCGAACGAAAAGGTCATGAAATAGAAAACTATTATTACGATATTTATCCAAATGAGGAAGCCGATCATGCGGCGGTTGGGCGTACTCGTGAAAAAGCGGATCCCTACCGTATTACCCGTAATAGCAATTTGATCAAAATTGGCTTTCAACCAAACGATGAACATCGTTTCAGCGTGGCATTAGATGATTCCAAATTAAAATCCAAAGGCGCTGACCTGTCTTATAGCTTAAGAGCGCACTCCAGAACAGATACTGAACGCTATGGAGAACGTTTAACCAACGATAAATCCCAACGCAAAAATACCCAATTTACCTATGAAAACTTTACCCAAACACCACTTTGGGATCATTTTAAGATTTCCTATTCCTCACAAAAAATTACAAATAACGCAAGAACAGATGAGTATTGTTATACGTCAAAATGTATTCAAGTCGAAAATAAACAAGGATTGCATTTAGACGATAGCAATGGTGTTTACAAAGTCGTTGATAAAACCGGTGGAGAAATCACAGGAAAAGGAATTGAAAGCGGTTGGAGCACAGAAAGTGAATATCGAAATGCCAAAGGTGAAAAACTCTCCGGGTTTGATTATAAAGAACAATCTGTGGAATCGACATTGATTGACTGTGAAAAATTAGATTGCTCTAAAAAATACAGAGTATTTGTTAAAAACAATGAGAAGTATGAAAGTAAATACCATTTTGAAGATCGTCAAATCGAAACTAAAACATTACCAAATGGAAAAAAATATGGTTATATCCCATTAAAATCTATCCCAAATGCTTGGGGAGGATTACAAGAGGAAGAACTGTCTTATTTATTCCCACGCTCCGCAGGCTATAGCCGTAATGACTATAACGATCGTGATTTAAATACAGATACCAACCAAATCAATTTAGATTTTGATAAAGAATTTGAGCTTGGCAAAACTAACCATAGTTTGAAATATGGTGGGTTATATTCCAAAACTGAAAAAAGCATGGTTAACAAAGACGGCTATCAGGGTGGAAACGTGCAATGGTGGGCTGATAATTTCTTCTGTAATGAAGCAATTGAGGGAACTTATCCGGTTGAACGCAAACCTGCACCAGATAAATGGCCTTCCGGTTCATGTACAGGTAATTACCGAGCCAAAACAGGAAACTTATCCAGTTACTTAATCCCGGTCACCACCAAAAACCATGCGTTCTATTTAGGTGATAATATTAAATTTACTGATTGGGTGGGGCTTGATTTAAATTATCGCTATGACCAGATCAAACATCTTCCAAGCTATAATCCAAATATTCCTGTACCAAAAGGTCTTATTGCCGGGATTTTTGTTCCTTTCCCTGACGGTGCGATTCCTTACGGCCCTGGTGCAAACTGCGGTTATAACACAGACTGTATGAACAAAAATTTTGCTCAAAATCTAGAGCAACTCTTGCGTACTACATCCTATAAACACCATTCTTATAACATTGGACTCAACTTAGATCCACTTGATTGGATGCGGGTACAATTTAAGTATTCCAACGGGTTCCGTGTACCAACCTCAGACGAAGTGTATATGACCTTTAAGCATCCAAGCTTTTCAATTACCCCAAACACCAAGTTGAAAGCAGAAATTGCTAAAACTAAGGAAGTCGCGTTTACATTTTATAAAGATCGTAGTTATTTCACACTCAGTGCATTTAGAACCGATTATGATCACTTTATTGATTTAGTCTTTATGGGAGAAAGAGCCATTGAGCAAGGCAGCGCATTAACTTATCCGTTCTATCAAAACCAGAACCGCGACGGCGCAAAAGTAACCGGTGTTGAAGTAAATTCACATGTTGAACTAGGCGATCTAACACCAATTTTACAAGGATTTAGAATAGGCTATAAGTTGACTCACCAAAAAGGTAAAGTTAACGGCAATATTCCAATGAATGCTATTCAGCCAACCACATCTGTATATAATCTAGGCTACTCTACTGAAGGTGATCAATATGGGATCGATTTATTTATCACGGATGTTGCACCGAAAAAACGCAGCGATACCTACAATATGTATTGGAAAACACAAAGTGAAGACCCAAATAGACTCGTTCAAGGTAAACGGGTTACTGACAGTACATTAGCTTGGCGAAGTGGACACTACACTATCTTAGATGCCATCGTTTACGCTCGACCAATTAAGAATCTCACCTTAACGGCGGGTGTATATAACATCACTGATCGCAAATACATCACTTGGGATTCTGCACGTTCTATTCGCGCAATCGGAACGCTTAACTTAATCGATCAAAATACCGGCGCTGGAATCAAGCGCTTCTATGCTCCAGGTAGAAACTTCCGCTTCAATGCAGAACTTACCTTTTAACCCAACAAAAAAGGAGAAGTTTCAAGCTTCTCCTTTTTCTTTCTTCTAAAGTGCGGTCGGATTTCAAAACGTTTTAGAAACTGACCGCTCTTTTATCTGTAATTAACTTACGCCGCGACCATCACCATTGCCGGGCGAATCACGCGACCGTTAAGCAAGTAGCCTTTTTGTAACACAGTGGTGATTTGGTTAGTTTCAAAGCCTTCCATCGGTTGCATGGAAATAGCTTGGTGGAGATCCGGATTGAAAATCTCACCGACAACGCCTACAGGCTCAACGCCGAAACGGGCAACCGTTGCCAATAATTCTTTTAACGTTAACTCTACGCCGTTAAATAAAGCTTTAACGGATTCGTCTTCCATGTTTGCCGGCGTGGCTAGAGCGCGTTCTAAGTTATCAATGGTGTTTAAAATGTCTTTGGCAAATTTTTCTAACGCAAATTTATGCGCTTTTTCAACATCTTGTTCTGTACGACGACGAATATTGTCGATTTCAGCACGAGTACGTAACAATAAATCTTGTTCTTTTTTTGCAGTTTCCGCTAATTGCGCTTCTAATTCTTGTACGCGTGCAATCGCTTCTTCCAAAGGATCTTCCGTTTGTTTTTGTTCTTCAACATCCACTTCTTGCGATTGAAGATCTTGTTCTAATTCTTCGTTTTGTTCTTGTTTTTGCTCGTCTGCCATTGTCATTCTCCGATTAATAAAAGTTGGGCGATTATAACAAAAAATGCTGCATTTACCACTTGAGTAAAAGGCTTTCTGTTGTAATATAATGCCCAATTCATTGAATTCAAGTTAGTGTAAAAACAATATGGACACGTTAAATTCGGCAAAACCGCAAACGTTGCATACCTCGTTTCAAACCATTGCATTAGTTGGTAAACCGAGAAATGATATCAACCTACAAATGCATAAAAACCTGTTTTTTTGGCTAATTGAACGCGGTTATCACGTGTTGGTTGAGCAAGACATCGGTAAAAAAATTGACCTTCCGCCAAAACATTTAGCTAGCCTAGAGGAAATCGGCCAATCCGCCCAACTTGCCATTGTGATTGGTGGCGATGGCAATATGTTGGGGCGTGCCCGCATTTTAGCCGAATATCATATTCCGCTTATTGGCATCAACCGTGGCAATTTAGGTTTTTTAACGGACATTGACCCCAAAAACGCCTATTCCCAATTACAAGCTTGCTTGGAAAACGGCGAGTTTTTTGTGGAAGAGCGCTTCCTCTTGAAAGCCTGCGTGGAACGCGACAATGAAATCATTGTCAGTAGTATTGCCGTCAACGAGGCGGTGATTCACCCGGCAAAAATTGCGCATATGATTGATTTTCATGTGCATATCAACGATCAATTTGCGTTTTCACAACGTTCCGATGGTTTAATTATTTCAACGCCTACCGGTTCAACCGCCTATTCTCTTTCCGCCGGTGGCCCGATTTTAACCCCGCAATTAAATGCCATCGCATTGGTGCCGATGTTCCCGCACACCCTGTCTTCACGCCCGCTCGTAGTGGATGGCAACAGCAAAATTTCTATTCGCTTTGCGGAATACAACACCTCTCAATTAGAGTTAGGTTGTGACAGTCAAGTTGCCCTCCAATTCGGACCTGATGATATTATCCACATTCAAAAATGTGACTATCCTCTCCGTTTACTGCACCTCAAAAGCTACAATTATTACAAAGTATTAAGCTCCAAATTAGGTTGGCTACGTAACTTTTCTTAAAGATTAACAAACCCTCTTTACTGTATATTAAAACAGTAATATACTGATAAACATACAGTAAAGAGGATTTGCTTATGTTGACCCAACTCACTATTAATAATTTTGCTATCGTTCGTCAGTTAAATATTGAATTATTACAAGGAATGTCCGTCATCACCGGGGAAACCGGCGCGGGAAAATCCATTGCCATTGATGCACTAGGTGTTTGTCTCGGACAACGAACAGAAGCCTCCATGTTACGGGAGGGTCAAGAACGCGCCGATATTTGCGCGACGTTTCATCTAAACAGTAACAACCCGGCTTTCCAATTTCTACAAGAAAACGAATTGCAGGATCCTGACAATCCTGAAGACTGCATTTTACGCCGCATTATTAATCATGACGGACGCTCTAAAGCATTCATTAATGGCATTCCTGTGTCGGCCGCCCAATTAAAAGAGATCGGGCAACATCTCATTCAAATTAATGGGCAACACGCCTCGCAACGTTTACTGAAAAACGACTACCAACTGCAGTTAGTCGATAATTTCTGTCAACATACCGCACTTTTACAACAAATGAGCCTTGATTATCAAACATGGCGCAATTTGCAACATCAAGTCAAAACCTTCCAACAAAAATGCGCGGAAAACGAAGCGAGAAAACAGCTTTTACAATATCAAGTAAGTGAACTGGATGAGTTTAATTTAAAAGAAAATGAATACGAGGAATTAGAAGCGGATCATCTTCGTCTCTCCAACAGTGAAGAACTAACGCAGCTTTCCCAATCAGTTTTGCAATTATTAAGTGAAAATGAAACGGTCAGCGTAGATTCGCTACTTTATCGCGCTGTGCAACATTTAAGTGAACTCTGCGAGTTAGATAATCGTTATACTAATGTGCAAAATCTATTAAATGAAGCATTGATTCAAGTGCAAGAAGCCACCAATGAAATTCAGTCGTTAAGCAGCAATATTGAGCAAGATCCAACGTTATTGGCAGACATTGAACAACGCCTAGGACAAACTGTGCAATTAGCGCGCAAGCACAATGTAAAACCACAAGATTTAGTGGCATTACACCGTCGTCTCAAAGCGGAATTGAATGAATTGGAAGATTTTTCCGGCAGTGAAGAAATGCTCATTCAACAAGAGCAAGCAGCTCACGAAAAAATGCTTGCCACCGCGACCGCACTTCATCAAAGCCGTCAATTGGGTGCACAAAAGCTGGCACAGCAAGTAACCAAATCCATCAAACAATTAGCGATGGAACACGCAGAATTCTTTATTGAATTGCATAGTGACTATGACAAGATAAGTGCAAATGGCGCAGATAATGCGATTTTTACCCTACAAAGTAACTTAGGCCAAAGCGCTCAACCACTCGCTAAAATTGCTTCCGGCGGTGAGCTTTCCCGCATTGCCTTAGCCATTCAGGTACAAGGATCTAACCAAACCGCCATCCCAACATTAATTTTTGATGAAATTGATGTCGGTATTAGCGGTGCCACTGCAAATGTGGTCGGTAAATTATTAAGAAAACTCAGCGAAAAATGCCAAGTCATTTGTGTTACTCACTTGCCGCAAGTCGCCTGCCACGGAACACATCATTTTTCTGTTGAGAAATCGACCGTCGATCAAAAAACGGAAACAAAAATGACCGCACTTTCTCCTCAGCAACGCGTCAAGGCATTAGCCAAATTATTAGGCGGAAGCAAAATTACGGATGCCGTCTTAGCCAATGCACAAGAAATGCTAGATGCTGCAGCATAAGTGAAGAAGACAAAAAAATTGGGCGAAAATAACGCCCAATTTTTATATGGAAAAAACAATAAAATCGTTTTGATACAAATTTCTTTTTTTTATGTTTTTATCCTGAAAGGCCAGTATAATTAGGCTCTTTCTTTCACTCTTAATTAAGTAAATGAAATGCCAATAAACTTTACCCAAATCATTAAAGATAGCTTTCATTTCATGCAAAATGAAAAGCGAAATATTATCGTCTTGTGCGCACTTTACTTTTTTGCCGACATCATCATGGTGTTGTTGCAATCAGCGATGTTGCCAAATGAAATCGTTGTTTCTCTGTCAAACAACCAAATTTCTTCCGCTATCTCAGAAGAACAAGGCATCAATTTGGTGACATTCTTTTTTCTTAAACAGTTTATTTATATTTTTATCAGTGCATGGTGTTTAGTCACCATTCATCAAATTAGTTTGCGACAGTTCAATACCGTTCTGCAGAGTTTCGCCTCAACATTGAAGCGTATTTGGGGCGCCCTTTTACTAAGCTTCTTGATTTTTACCCCAATTCTTGTGGGACTTACAGAAGCCATGATCGCCATTCAACAAAAAGTACAGCCTTCTATTATTTCGTTATTTGCGATTATTATCGGTATCGGCTTATATATTCGTCTTTGTTTGGCGCCGGTGCATTATTTATTAACTGATGCCGGCATAAGTACTTCCGCTAAAATTACTTGGCGCGCTGCGATGGGACGTGTTTCATCCTTATTTATCTTCAGCTTACTGATTTATGTTCTTGTGCCTTTGGCTGAAAGTTTTCTGATCAGTTTTTCAAGCAATGCCATCATGGCTGTCATTACCGGTATCATTGCGGCATTAATCAACGTGTTTGCATTGGTTGTCACTTACCGTTTTTATACGTTATTCATTGCAAAGGCATAACATCAATATGAAACAATTACTTGAGTTTATTCCCTTAGTTCTTTTCTTTGCAGTATATAAATTAGTTGGGATTCGTGAAGCGGCAATGACATTGGTCATTGCCACCATCGTGCAATTTATTATTTTGAAAGTGAAATACGGCAAAGTTGAAACGCAACAAAAAATTGTTGCGGGTGCTGTTATTTTCTTTGGTACGTTAACCGCCTATTTTAACGATCTTGAATTTTTAAAATGGAAAGTCACGATTATTTATGCGGTTTTTGCGCTGGTTTTGCTTATTGCTCAATTTGGTTTCAAAAAAATGTTGATTAAACAACTCCTTGGAAAAGAAATCCAATTGCCGGAACATGTTTGGAAAAACCTAAATCTAGGTTGGAGCGGCTTTTTTATTTTATGTATGTTAATCAACATTTATATCAGCCAATATTTATCCGATGATATTTGGGTCGATTTTAAATCCTTCGGCATCATCGGCATGACCTTTGCCGCCACGCTCATTACCGGAATTTATATTTATCGCTATTTACCTCAAACACAACAAGAAAAAAACAAGGAATAATCAATGTCACCTCAATTAATTGATAGCAAAACCGGACAACAATCTCACGGCACCCTTCTGCTCAGAACGTTAGCGATGCCCTCAAACACCAACGCTAACGGTGATATTTTTGGTGGTTGGATTATGTCTCAAATGGACATTGGCGGTGCTATCTTAGCAAAAGAAATCGCTCATGGACGCGTTGTGACTGTCGCCGTTGAAAGCATGAATTTCATTCAACCGGTTTCTGTTGGAGATGTAGTTTGTTGCTATGGACAATGTTTACACGTTGGACGTAGCTCAATTAAAATCAAAGTGGAAGTGTGGGTTAAAAAAGTTGCAAGCGAACCTATCGGTGAACGCTATTGCGTGACAGAAGCGCAATTTACATTTGTTGCTGTCGATCAGGAAGGCAAACCTCGTGCTATTCCACGCGAAAATAATCACGAATTAGATGCCGCTTTGGCACACATGAAAACGCCATAAACTAAAAAGAGGACTCAAAATGTACTACGTCATTTTTGCTCAAGACAAACCGAACACGTTGGCTCAACGCTTAGCAGTGCGTGAACAACACCTTGCTCGTTTGAAACAACTCCAAGCGGAAGAGCGTTTATTAACCGCAGGCCCAAACCCAGCTATTGATGATGAAAATCCGGGTGAGGCCGGTTTCACCGGTTCGACCGTCATTGCCAAGTTTGATAGCTTGCAAGCAGCAAAAGACTGGGCAGCTCAAGATCCTTATGTAGAAGCCGGCGTGTATGGCGATGTCATCATTAAGCCGTTTAAAAAAGTATTTTAATTTTCAAACGGTCATCACGGAAACATGTTGAACTAATGATAACAAAGGCGGATCTAAGTATCCGCCTTTGATTTATGACTAATGGAAAATAGCCATGCGATACTTGCAACGAACCTCAATTTCTCTGTTAATTTTAACCGCACTTTCTTTCTCTGCCTTGGCAGCAAAAACCGAAAGCGCCGTACCCCACGAAATCAATTTAGCGCAAGAACAAGCAAAGTGGGCACAACAGCAACATGATTCGGAATTGCTTTTGATTAAGCAACGTTCAACGTTCCTTCAATTGGAAAATCTGCTTAAAAGTGCGGTGAAAAATAACAACGTTTCTGATAATGCTGAGTTATATCTTAACCTCATTGAGTCTTTAAAAGGCTATCCATTGCAAATGGATGCGACAACCACCTACATTGATGCCCGCATTAAAAGCGTTAGTAAAGATACGCTACCTGAAGAGGTAAAGGCATTAAAACACGAAATCGAACAAGTTATCACGCAAAATCCTACGCATTTTTTACGTAATCGATGGGAACAAGGCATTTTCACACTATTAATAAATGCTGATGATACGGAAGGATTAGTCCATTATGCACAACGTGTTAAGCCAAGTTCCTTGGAGATGCAAATAGCCGTATTAAATGCCGAACTTCAGCTTGAACGCACAAAAAACGAAACAAATAAAAAACAAAACTCCAACAGCGACTCAAACATTATTTCCCGCTATGAACAACTTTGGTTAGCCAACAGCAAACTTCCTAATGACGCGCAACTCTGGGCAAAATGGTATTCCGATGGCAAACGGACACAAGATAAAATCTACCAAAAAGCCGAGGAACTCTTTGCCCAAAATGATGCGAACGGGATGGCGTTGCTATCATCGGAATTAAATAAAATTGATAGTGCGAAAGAAGACGAAATGGTTTTGGCAAATTTAAAACGCTTTGAATCCCTATTAAAAAATCCGGCAACCCTGCCTGAATTGGCCGATAGACTACCACTCATTGAAGAAAATAATAAAATCGTCACAAAATTTGCAGTGGTGCAGACCTTTCCGCGTTATTTACGCACTCTATCGGAAACAATGAAAGAGCCTAACTTTGCCCCCTATCAACAATGGGCAAAAAATTGGCAATTAACAGATGCGCAAATTCGTGAGTGGGAAATTGCTTTTCTTGGTCGTTTTTTTGACAATGAAAGCCCGAATTTCCAACAATGGCGGGATGCAGAAATTCTCAAATTAAAAGCAGATAACCTTACCGAACGCCGTTTGCGTATGGCCATTTGGCAAAAGACCGATTTAACCCCATGGCTCAACGCACTTTCAGAAGAAGGTCAGCAAAAACAGGAATGGCGTTATTGGCAAGCCAAAACAATAGCAAAACGCGATAGCAAAAAAACAAAAGAAATATTGACCGCACTTTCTGACGAACGCGGTTTTTATCCAATGTTGGCAGCCGCCAAATTACATCCGAAAACCCGTGGCAACGGTTATGATTTCGGCCAACCAGAATTACTTATTGCCCCGAGTATCTCCGATCCTTATTGGGCTGATGAATTCAAAAAAGTAAAACCGGCATTGGAAGAAATTGCCGAACTACGTCAACTCGAAAGATTTGGCCCGGCTAAACAGCGTTGGCGTTTCTTGTTGGAAAATCTGTCCGGTGATGCCAAAAAAGAGAAACAAATGGCGCTTAGTCAATATGCCAACCAACAAAACTGGTTTGATTTAGGTGTGGATGGCTCCATTATTGCTAAAGCGTTTGATTACATTCAGTTGCGCTTACCAATTGCTTATAGCGATTATTATGATATTGCACTCAAAAGCCGCTCGGCGTTAAGCAAAACCAAACCGCAAGCCGCGCTAAATACCAATGTCAGTAAAAGTTTCGCCATGGCGATTTCTCGTCAGGAAAGCGCGTGGAACCCACAAGCACAATCTTCCGCCAATGCACGCGGATTAATGCAATTGCTACCAAGTACTGCCAAAGCAACAGCAGACAATGCCAAATTGCCTTATGCAGGCGAGGCGGACTTATTTAAGCCGCTCAATAATATTTTGTTAGGCACGGCACATTTAGCGGAGCTAAACGCCAAATATCCGAATAATCGCATTTTGATTGCTTCCGCTTATAATGCAGGTGCTCATCGTGTGGAAAAATGGTTGGCGCGTGCCAATGGCAAGTTGGAAATGGATGAATTTGTGGCATCTATTCCGTTCTATGAAACCCGTGGTTATGTTCAAAATGTGCTAACTTACGATTTTTACTATCAAATATTGCAAGAAAAAGAAGAACCACAAACCTTTAGCAAAGAAGAATTTGATCGGCTATACTAGCCAGACTAGTTTAATAGTATAGGATTGTTGATATGTATATTAGTCGCGATTTAGAACAATGGAATGCCTTCCTCAATATGTTGCAAACCGCTTTTGAACAAGGTAAGGCTCAAGAAGTATTAACCTTATTGCTTACCCCTGATGAGCGTGATGCATTAGGGCTTCGCCTACAAATCATCGCTCAACTACTCAATAAAGAGCTGCCTCAGCGTGAAATTCAACAAAATCTGAATACCAGTGCGGCAACCATCACTCGGGGATCTAATATGTTAAAAACCATGGATCCTGTTTTTATTGATTGGATAAAAACGCAACTCAATGCGCAAGAAAAAAACCATTAAATTTCCATTCAAACTAAGTAACCT
This sequence comes from Aggregatibacter sp. oral taxon 513, assembly GCF_018128305.1. NCBI lineage: Bacteria > Pseudomonadati > Pseudomonadota > Gammaproteobacteria > Pasteurellales > Pasteurellaceae > Aggregatibacter > Aggregatibacter sp. oral taxon 513. The sequence continues at coordinate 518,696 of NZ_CP072381.1, read as the reverse complement.
GCGCAATCTATCCTTGCGCAGATTACCGCTTTTCAGGAAATTTCCCACTCAAAGTGCGGTACGTTTTTTATATCGTTTTTTACTTGCTACTTTAGTAGTCACCTTTGCCTTTCGTTTTATTCCCATTCCTTATTCAAGTTATATGCTGGAACAAAAAGTATCTCATATTTTGTCCGGTGATTTTACTTATCAAACACGCTACGATTGGGTGAGCTTAGAGGATATTTCTTGGCAAATGCAACTGGCGGTGATTGCGGCTGAAGATCAGAATTTCCCCGAACACTACGGCTTTGATTTCACCGCAATTAAACGGGCTTTTCTGCATAATCAAAAAAGCAATCGAATCCGTGGTGCCTCCACCATTTCTCAACAAACTACCAAAAATCTCTATTTATGGCATGGACAAAGTTGGTTACGCAAAGCAATCGAAGTGCCGGCAACCTTAATGTTAGAAACCTTGTGGTCCAAAAAGCGTATTCTCGAAGTGTATTTAAACATCGCGGAATTTGGCGAAGGCATTTATGGCGTAGAGGCTGCCAGCCGTTTTTACTTCAAAAAACCGGCCAAAAATTTATCGCAAAATGAAGCCGCACTTTTAGCCGCCACGCTGCCCAATCCGCTCATTTATAAAGCCAATGCCCCGAGTGCTTATACCAAGCGCAGACAGCTTTGGATTCAACGTCAAATGGAACAATTGGGTAAATCATACTTAGAAACGCTCAATTAGTTCCGATTTATTTCAAAATCAAAAATAAATAAATTACTCAAAAAACCTTAATTAAATACTTTTTGATTAATAAATTCGCCATTTTCTTGAAAAAAATATCAAATTAAGGTAACTTCCTTAATCCTTATCTATATTTTATTTTTAAATTATTTATCTATTTTGGGGAGTATTCACATTGATTAGGCGTATTCAAACATTTTTCCAATCAGAAGCAGCAGGCGGCATACTATTATTACTTTTTGCCTCAATGGCTATCCTGCTTGCCAACACCTCTTTTAATCAACATTACTTCGGTTTCCTCGATACACCGGTCAGCGTTCAATTCGGTGCTTTCAGCATTGCTAAACCTTTATTAATGTGGGTCAACGACGGCTTTATGGCAGTCTTTTTCGTTTTGGTTGGTATGGAAGTCAAGCGTGAAATGTTGGAAGGTTCACTATCAAGCTATCAACAAGCGATTTTCCCTGCTATTGCGGCAATTGGTGGGATGGTGGTACCGGCATTAATCTATTTTATGGTTGCCCAAGGTACACCGGAAATCTATTCCGGCTGGGCAATTCCTATGGCCACAGATATTGCCTTTGCCATTGGGATCGTTGCTCTTTTAGGTAAGCGCGTCCCTTTACCACTCAAAGTATTTTTATTGGCACTTGCCATTATTGACGACCTTGGTGCTATTATCGTCATTGCGATCTTCTACTCACATGAACTCAGTACCCCGGCACTGATTATCGCTGTGGTAACCATCAGTATTTTAGTCACCATGAATCGCTTTAAAGTCAGCGCTCTTTGCGCTTATATGGTCGTCGGCTTGATTTTATGGGCATCCGTATTAAAATCCGGCGTACACGCGACTCTCGCTGGCGTCATTATTGGTTTTTGCATTCCAATGGAAGGTCGTAACGGTTCAAGCCCATTACACCAATTTGAACATATTCTGGCGCCTTGGTGCTCTTATTTAATTCTACCGTTATTTGCTTTTTCTAACGCGGGAGTTCCTTTAGAAAACGTGGGCTTATCCAGCCTTAATTCGCCTCTTACTCTTGGTATCGCACTCGGATTAATCGTTGGAAAACCATTAGGCGTATTTCTATTTAGTTACCTATCGGTCAAATTACGTCTTGCCCAGTTACCACAAGGGGTTAATTTCGCTCAAATTTTTGCTATTGCAATACTCTGCGGCATCGGTTTTACCATGTCGATGTTCCTAGCAGGTCTTGCTTTCGGTGAAGCGGCATATAACAGCTTTGATACGCTATCTCGATTAGGGATTTTATTGGGATCAGGTGTGTCCGCTGTTGTTGGCTATGTTTTATTAAGAAAAACAACCGCTCAAGCTTAAGCGGCAAAAAGAAAGCCTTGCTAATCAGCAAGGCTTTTTTATATCGATGAACTATCTGCGACAAACATTTTCACAAGGAATCCCATCATTATCCCGATCAAGACGCCCCTCACCACAGACATTAAAGTGGTATTTCGCTTCAGCACAAGAACGCATTTCTTTGCAATACTTCCGCTCATCACAACTGAACTCCTCATGATGATTTGATTTCGCAACGGCAAACTGTACCAGACCAAGTGCAACAAAAATGAAAAATATCTTCTGCATAATAAATTCCTTTATTAGGATTTTAAGATGAAATCAGAATACAGACTCAATTAAAATCAGTGACTGCAAGCACAATTATAGGTAAATCACTTCAGAAAGGAAATTTTAGAAAAGGAGAAAAAAGAAAACCTAGCATTTCTGCTAGGTTCTGTTTTTGGTGCTCTGAGCGAGACTTGAACTCGCACGACCTACGGTCACTACCCCCTCAAGATAGCGTGTCTACCAATTCCACCACCAGAGCTTAATTTGATAAATTTTATTGTTGAGGAATATCGCTATTTTTTGTGTCTAACACAGCAGGTGCTTTTTGCTGTTGTTGCTGAATTTGTTCAGCAGTTCCGGATAAGTCATCAAATGCGCCCTGTTTTGCATTGTTTTTGTGCGAATTGATGTTACCGATAACGATACTAATAACAAAGAAAATAATCGCTAAAACAGCTGTTGTTCTAGAAAGGAAGTTACCTGCACCGGCAGAACCAAAAACGGTACCGGATGCGCCACCACCGAAAGATGCACCGGCATCCGCACCTTTACCTTGTTGTAACAGGATAAAAGCGATAAGGGCAATGGAAACGACCAAATAAATGATTAACAACGCTGAGTACATTTTATCTTCTCTGATTTAGCAAATTCTAATGAAAAATAACGGCGCAGATATTAGCGGATATCTCGGCGCTCCGCAAGTTGTTTTATGTATTTTTACGCTGTTTGGTGCAAATTCGATCAGTAAAAAAACATTTTGAAAAACGACCGCACTTTTAGGCCTCATTAACTTTTCTTTGCCCTCGGTACGGTCTTGTTCACACCTGGATTATGCCGACTCAACTCGCGTAAAGCGGAAAAATTAATGTAGTGCAATAATTCAGGCAAAAGCTGGGTGAGGTTTTGCATGAATTGCTGATAACTTGCTTGTTTACGGCTAATGCCATCAAGCTGTGACTCCCAATGTGCCGTCATGTCAGGCTGCGTTGCCATATCTGGTAAGGCGTTAATTAAAATTCGTCCCGCCTCGGTGCTGTGAATATTACGGCCTTTTTTATAGAGAAAACCACGCTTAAACAATAATTCAATAATTCCTGCACGCGTCGCTTCCGTGCCTAACCCATCGGTTTCACGCAAAATTTTTTTCAATTCTTTGTCTTGCACGAAACGAGCAATGCCTGTCATTGCAGAAAGCAAGGTCGCATCTGTAAAAGGTTTTGGCGGTTGCGTTTTTTTACTGATAATTTCACCCTTTTCGCAATGCAACATTTGCCCTTTTTTGACGACCGGCAGCAGCGTATCTTGCTGTTCATCGTCGCTGTCTTCTTTACCCCAAAGCTGTTTCCAACCGGCAATTTGCAAATTACGCGCCTGCGCGATAAAAGTTCCTCCGGCAATATTCAAGGTGATTTTACATTTACGGTATTCTGCATCCGGGCAGAACTGCATGAGGTATTGTCGAGCAATCAGAAAATAAATATTTTGTTCCGCCGGAGTCAAACTCACCGGGCGGTTCTTTGCCGTCGGGATGATGGCATGGTGCGCTTCGACTTTTTTATCATTCCAACAACGATTTTTTTGTTCAGGATCAATAATTTCCGGCAAAGGTTGAAATTGCGTTAAATGGGTAGAAATAGCATTCATCACCGCCATGCGATCCGTAAAATGTTCTTTTGGCAAATAACGACAATCAGAACGTGGGTAAGTGATCAATTTATGGGTTTCATACAAACGTTGACAGGTATCCAGCACTTCCTGTGCGGACATCCCGAACCGCTTGGCAGCATCAATTTGCAACGCTGACAAGGAATAGGGCAACGGTGCTGTTTCTTTTTCCTGTTTATCCGAATAATCCGTCACTTCCGCCGGTTGGTCGGTAATGCGCTTCACCACATTTTCTGCCAGTGCATGAGATAATACGCGCCCATCCTCGTCCAGATAATCTTCACAGGCTTTGCTCGGCTGCCACAACGCAGAAAAAAGTGCGGTCGATTTCTTCGGTGTTTTTTCCTCTTTTGGGTCACGCAACCAAGCCAACACCTCAAAGAAATCCTTTGGTTGGAAATGTTCAATTTCCAAATCACGGCGTACGATAAGGCCAAGTACGGGCGTTTGTACCCGCCCAACGGAAAGCACGCCGTTATAACCAGCCTGTCTGCCTCGAATGGTATAAGCCCGTGTCATGTTAATGCCATAGAGCCAATCGGCGCGCGCACGTGCCAACGCGGAGGTGGCAAGTGGCACAAAATCACGATTCGGTTGCAATTTTTTGATGGCTTTTTCTACCGCACTTGGGTTCAAGTCGCTGATTAAACAACGCTGAATCGCATTGCGCTTTTCTGCTGGTAAATTGAGATAACTGAATACTTCGTCCACCAGCAACTGCCCTTCACGATCCGGGTCACCTGCGTTAACGAGGATGTCCGCTTGTTGCACCAACTTTTCAACGGTTTTTAGCTGTTTATAGGTTTCTTTTTTCGGGATCAACTGCCACTTTTGCGGCACGATAGGCAAATCCTCTAAGCGCCATTGTTTGAAACGCGCATCATAGGCATCGGGTTCTACCTGTTCCAGCAAATGCCCCACGCACCATGTTACGCAATCATTATCGCCACATTTGATAAAGCCATCACCACGTTGGTGCGGTTTCGGCAAAACATCCGCAATCGCACGCCCAAGGCTCGGTTTTTCTGCTATAAAAAGTCGCATAAACAAGAAAATGCAGAAGAGAAAAGATTAGCCGATTTCGCGGCGGCCTAAGAAAGAATGGGTCAGTGTGGTGCCATCCACCATTTCCAACTCGCCGCCTACCGGAATGCCGTGGGCAATACGGCTGACTTTGACGTTTTGTTGCAAACACAATTCTGCAATGTAATTCGCCGTGGCATCGCCTTCAACAGTGGGATTGGTCGCCAAAATCACTTCCTTGAAGGATTCTGTTTGTAAGCGTTTTTGCAATAAATCCAAGCCGATCTCCCGTGGGCCAATGCCGTCCAATGGCGACAAATGCCCCATAAGCACAAAATAACGCCCGGAAAATTGCCCGGTTTGCTCAATGGCAAGAATATCTGCCGGCATTTCCACCACACAAAGCAACCCCGAATTTTGACGGCGAGGATTGTTGCAAATATGGCAAACCTCTTCTTCCGTGAACGTACGGCAATGTTCGCAATGGCCTATTTTCGACATTGCTTCAGTCAGCCCTTGTGCCAAACGCATACCACCACTACGGTTACGTTGCAATAAATGATACGCCATACGTTGTGCAGATTTAGGGCCAACGCCCGGTAATACACGTAAGCTTTCGATCAAATTTTCTAACAAGGGACTGGTTTGCATAAGGTTCTCGGTGAATTGACTGAAAAAATAAACCGCACTTTAGTCATAAAGTGCGGTAAGTTTTACGGATGTTTTTTTAGAATGGCATTTTGAAGCCCGGCGGCAATGGCATGCCGGCGGTAACAGACGCCATTTTTTCTTTTTGTAATTCTTCAGCACGGCGTACTGCATCATTAAATGCCGCGGCGATTAAGTCTTCCAGCATTTCTTTGTCGTCTTCCATTAAAGAAGGATCAATGTCAATACGACGGCAGTTATGCGCACCGTTAATCGTGATTTTCACCAGCCCTGCGCCTGACTCGCCGGTCACTTCTAATTGTGCAATTTCTTCTTGCATTTTTTGCATACGATCTTGCATTTGCTGGGCTTGTTTCATCAAGTTGCCCAAACCGCCTTTTCCGAACATAAATTTTCTTCCGTTATTAAAAAGTTGAGTAAAAAAAGTGTGGGCATTTTAGCGAAAAAATTGCCGATTGGGAACGATCAATTTACCGTGCCGTTGCGCGGCGCCTTTATCCATATTATTATCCGAGCCCTCTCCTCTTCTGATAAAAAAGCACTGCTTTTTGAAGATGAACGCACAATAAAACAACCGCACTTTTAACAGAAAAATTATGGAAACCCGACACTACATCACCATGACCGTTGCCGTGCTAGCCTTACAATTCATGTTATTCGGTTTTAGTCGTACGCTCGGCTGGCTTTTTAATCTCAACCAAAAAACACGCACCAAGCTGAGCATCATCCTCTTTTTGCTCTTCAATATTTTGGTTTCTACCGCGCCATTGCGTCTTTATGCCGAAAGTTTTCGAGTAAGCGCCTTGCTTCTTACTCTATTGTTATTTTCAACATTTAGCAGCCTGATTGTGGCTTTTCTTTATCTGCTTCGCAAACAATGGCGTAATCAAATAAAATGGCTTTATCCTGTGATTTTTCTCAGTTTCATCGCTACCGCCTGTTACAACGCTTATGTGCCTACCATTCACCATTTTCAGGTGAAATTAGATAAACCAATGCAACCTTTACGCATTGGCATGGCAAGCGATTTGCATTTAGGGCGTTTGTTTGGCTCAACACAGTTAGATACGTTAGCTGACATCATGCGGCAGGAAAAAGTGGATATTATTTTGCTCCCCGGCGACATTATGGATGATAACGTCAACGCCTATTTAGCAGAAAAAATGCAACCGCACTTTGCCAAACTGCAAGCCCCACTTGGCGTGTATGCCACACTGGGAAACCACGATTTCTTTGGCGATCAACAACGCATTGAAGCGGAAATGCGCAAAGCGGGGATCATTCCCGTGATGGATGAAAGTGTCGTGATTGATGGACGTTTTACCCTCATTGGGCGCAATGACGACCTCGTGAAAAACAGACCAACGACGGCGCAGTTACTGAAAGGCGTCAACACTGCATTACCAGTGATTCTAATGGATCATCGTCCAACAGAGATTGAACAACACGCCAATTTGCCGATTGATATTCAGCTTTCCGGTCATGCCCATAATGGACAAATTTTCCCGGCAAATTTTGTTGTAAAACTGATTTATCGCTTAAGTTACGGCTATGAAAAAATCAATCAAGGGCATTTTTTTGTCACATCAGGTTATGGCTTTTGGGGCGTGCCGATGCGATTAGGGTCGCAATCGGAAGTGATGATTATCGACCTGGTCGGACATTAAAAAAGAACTATTCTCAATACCGATCCCTGTGTATAATTTACCCCATTACACTTATGTTTTTATGATGACAGAGGACTCGAAAATGAAAAAATTAGTCAAAGCAACCCTTACTTCTCTTTTTCTTATGACTTCTGTGACGGCAAGTGCTGTGACCGTCAAAGATGCTAAAGGTGAATTCACTATAGATAAAACCCCAAGTCGTATTGTCGCGTTAGAATATTCTTTCGTTGATGCCCTTGCTCAAGTTGGTGTTAGCCCGGTCGGCGTTGCCGATGACAACGATAAAACCCGTATTTTGCAGGAAGTGCGCGATAAGATTCAACCTTGGGAATCTGTCGGTACCCGTTCGCAACCAAGTCTTGAAGCGATTGCCGCATTAAAACCCGATTTAATTATCGCGGATCCTTCTCGTCACACAGCAGTGTATGAAGAATTAAAAAAAATCGCCCCGACCATGATGTTTGACTCCCGCCATGAAAGCTATCAGGAGAATCTTGATACGGCACAAAAAATCGGCGATGTTGTCGGTAAAGGCAGTGAAATGAAATTGCAAATTGATAAACACAATAAAATTATCGAAAGCATTGCGCAAAATATCAATGTGAAAGGCAAAAAAGGGATTTTCGGCACCTCTCGCGAAGATAAATTCAATTTACAAAATGACAGTGGTTATGTTGCCAGCTTCCTTGGTGTTCTGGGGTTTAACTCGCCAAAATTACCCAACGCCACTCAAGCCTTTGCTGAAATCAATCTTGAGCAACTCGTGATGGAAAAACCGGACTATATGTTTATCGCCCACTATCGTCAAGAAAGTATCGCCCGCAAATGGGAGGCAGAACCTTTATGGCAAGCCATTCCTGCCGTAAAAGCCAAGCATGTATTTAGCGTCAATGCCGATATGTGGGCGCGCGGACGCGGCATTACGGCTAGTGAGATCATGGCAAAACAAGTTGAACAATTCGTTAATCAAAAATAATGTTTGGCACAGCTTTTCGTTGGGGTTTTCCCCTGCTAGGACTGGCTTTCCTGTTATGGGGAAGCCTGTTTTTATACTACCCTATTGAAATTTCACCATTAGATGCGCTAAACGCCTTTTTCCCTAATGGCGATGAATTAGCCAAGATCACCGTGGTCGATTTACGCTTTCCGCGGGCATTAGTGGCGATCGCATTAGGCGCCAATTTGGCGGTAGCCGGGGCATTATTACAGACCATCACCCGCAACCCACTGGCCTCACCAACGCTATTAAGCGTTAATTCCGGCGCAAGTTTGGCCATGGTAACGGCGAGTGCCATTAGCCCTGCCTTATTATCAGGCTACAGCATTGCCTTGGTGGCAAGTATCGGTGGTGGAATCAGTTGGTTGGTTGTAATGTTGATCAGCAACGCGTGGAAAGACAGTAGTGGCGATCGCAGTCGCGTGATTTTGGCGGGGATTGCCGTGTCGTTATTGTGTACTGCTCTCACCAAGTTAGTGTTAATTATGTCGGAAGATCATGCCTTTGGCGTAATGAGTTGGCTTGCCGGCGGCATTTCTCACGCCCGTTGGAACGAATGGCACGCTATTTGGCCGTTTCTGCTATCGAGCGCGCTCTTTTGCCTCTTCTTTGCCAGCCGTTTAAATTTACTCAATTTGAGCGACGAATCCGCTCAATCCTTGGGAATTAACCTGTTCCGTCTGCGTTGGTATGCCAATATCATAGCATTATTAATTGTGGGTTCAGCCGTTAGCGTAGCCGGCCCGGTCGCCTTTATCGGTTTGTTAATTCCACACTTAGCGCGTTATTGGATAGGCTATGATCTACGAAAATCATTACCCATGTCCATGTTATTAGGCGCTATTTTAATGTTGGCGGCGGATACCGTTGCCCGTGCTGTTGATTTCCCAAGTGAAGTGCCTGCCGGTGCCATTTTGGCCTTAATCGGTGCGCCAATCTTTGTATTATTTGCCAGAGGAAAACACTAATGCGCCGTTCTCATTCAGGATTCCGTGCAATCGGCTTTTACTTATCGGCACTCTGTACGGTCGCGCTATTATTTGTATTAAGCATTCGTTACGGCACTTACACGCTATCCATTGGTGAAATTAGCCAGGCTTTTCACCCTGACGATAAAAACTATTTCACTTTAATGGAATACCGTCTGCCACGCGCGCTACTCGCCATTATTATCGGCGGTGCATTGGCCATTTCTGGGGTATTGGTGCAAAGTGTCGTGCGTAATCCGTTGGCCTCTCCTGATATTTTAGGAATCAATAACGCCGCCGGTTTAGTCGCCGTCACCGTATTAATCTTCCTACCGAATTTAGCCTTTTACTGGCTACCGATTTTCGCCTTTATCGGCGGTGTCCTGTCTTTCATTTTGTTATGGGTGATATGTGGTTTTAACTTCCGCCCAATCAAAATGGCCATTATCGGCGTAGCGCTTTCTGCCCTATGGGCGGCAATCAGCCATTATTTAATGCTAACCAATCCGGTAGAAATCAACACGGCTATGCTTTGGCTCACCGGAAGTTTGTGGGGCAGAAGTTGGGCTTATGTCGATGTCGTTTTGCCTTGGTTGTTGGTGTTATTGCCGTTACCGTTTATTTTCTGTCGAGATTTGGACACTTTAGGTTTAGGTGAAAACAAAGCAGCCACCTTGGGAGTAAGCGTAAATAAAACGCAGATCTTGGTATTAGTGTTGGCTGTTGCGCTTTCCACCACAGCTGTCGCCATTTGTGGCCCCATCGCATTTCTCGGTTTAGTTGCACCGCACTTAGCACGCAAATTGGTCGGTGGACGTCACCGCACATTATTGCCGGCGGCCATGCTAATCGGCACGCTGTTGTTACAAATTTCCGATATTTTAGCGCGGGTTATCGATCCCCCGACAGAACTGCCCGCCGGTATTATCACCGCCATTATCGGCGCCCCTTACTTCTTCTATTTATTGATGAGAACGAAATAATGAGCATTGAAATCAATAAGTTACAATTAGGCTATCAAGATAAAACTATCGTACGGGATTTATCTCTCACCTTTCCGAGCAATCAAATTATTGCCTTAATTGGCCCGAACGGATGTGGCAAATCCACAACACTGAAAGCCGTGGCTCGTTTGCTCAAGCCTCGCCTAGGAACAATTACTCACAAAGGCAAAGATATTTGGCAAAGCACCCCAAAAGAATACGCCAAACAATTAGCGTTCTTGCCACAACAACATTTGGTGCCGGAAGGCATTAAAGTACGCGAATTAATTGCTTACGGCCGTTCGCCTTATTTGAATTTGTGGGGTAAATTAAGTGATAAAGATGAGCAATTAGTGGCTTGGGCTATGGAACAAACCCACACCACAGAATTAGCGGAACATTTGGTATCGGATTTATCCGGCGGGCAACAACAACGGGTTTTCCTAGCCATGACATTAGCGCAAGATGCAGAGCTTGTTCTGTTAGATGAGCCAACCACTTATTTGGATCTCAACCGACAGGCGGAACTCATGGGCATGATGCGTCAAATGCAACAAAACGGCAAAACCGTCATTACGGTACTCCATGATTTAAATCAGGCTTGTCGTTATTGTGATTATTTAATCGTTCTCAAAGACGGCAACCTTATGGCCCAAGGGACCCCTGACGAAGTGATGACAGAGCGGCTGTTAAAAGAGGTGTTTGATTTAGAGGTGGTGATTCACCGCGATCCGATTAGCCAAACACCAATGTTTATTTTGAAGTAAACAAAAAGTGCGGTCATAAAAAACATTTTATTTTTCGACCGCACTTTTAGCATTTAAAAAATATCGCCATTTATGACCGCACTTTACGCATTGTCTATCGCAAAGGAAATCACCTCTTTAATACTCTCCGCATCCATGGCAATCATGAGCAAGCGATCCACACCGAGAGCGACGCCCGAACAATCCGGGATTCCAGCTTGTAACGCTCCCAACAAACGTTTATCAATATCACGCACCGGCAGACCGGCTTTTTCCCGTTGACGATTATCCAACTCGAAGCGATGTAATTGTTCCCGCACATCCGCCAATTCATGGAAACCATTAGCAAGCTCTAGCCCTTTGTAATAAAACTCAAAACGCTCTGCAACGCGCAGATCCTCCGAGCTAATTTGTGCCAACGCTGCTTGGCTTGCCGGGAAATGATATACCACGACTGGGCTGTCATGCCCAATTTGTGGTTCCACCACCGCACTAAAAAGAAATTGCAACAACGTATCGCGATTCTCTTTTTCAGCATCAACCAACTGATATTTTTTCGCTTTTTCCACAAGTTCGGATAATTCCGCCGACAACGGATCCAATCCGACATATTGTTGAAAAGCGAACTGATAACTCATGCTTTCTGCCGGCGGACATTCCAATATTTGTTGTAATAAATCATCTACTTCATTGATTAAGCGGTACATATCAAAGTGTGGTCGATACCACTCCAACATCGTAAACTCCGGATTATGGCGATTACCCGCTTCTTCGTTACGAAACACTTTGCCAATTTGAAATATCGGACCACTGCCGGCGGCCAATAAACGCTTCATGTGATATTCCGGACTGGTGGAAAGCCACAATGTTTTAGATTGCTCTCCGAAAGGAGAAACAAATTCAGTGCTGAATGTGGCAAGATGAAGATCTGTCACGCCAAATTCGCTTAACACCGGCGTTTCCACTTCCAACAAACCGCGATCAGTAAAAAATCGACGAATTTCTGCAATTAATTTCGCTCGGTCAAGTAAGTTTTTGATGGATGCCGTTGGTTGCCATGCTTCTTGTTCAAACATAAATATGCCTTTTCTGAAGATAATTTGAAAAATTTGCGACTTATTCTAAAACAAGTGAATCAAAATTCATAAATGAATCCTTTTTCCACCGCACTTTTATGCACTTTTTAGTTAATTCAACGTTAATGACTTGTTAACAATAAGACAAAATGTAAACAACTGGTTCTGTTTGTTAACTTTTTTGAGGTAGATCACGAAATCGCGACAAAGTTTGAGAAAAAAGGTTCTAATCACAAAAAATAATGGCAAAATGACTTCACCCTAACAGTACCAAAAGTCTATTTGGTGTTTTTATTATCATCCCTTTACTTGGAGGAATATCGTGCAAACTGTTAACGTCGATATCGCTATTGTTGGCGCAGGTGGCGGTGGTTTACGTGCGGCGATTGCTGCAGCCCAAGCTAATCCAAATCTTAAAATTGCTTTAGTATCAAAAGTTTATCCAATGCGCAGTCATACTGTTGCGGCTGAAGGTGGTGCTGCGGCAGTGATTAAAGAAGAAGACTCCTACGATAAACACTTCCACGATACCGTTGCCGGTGGCGACTGGTTGTGTGAGCAAGATGTCGTGGAATATTTCGTGGAACACTCTCCGGTGGAAATGACTCAACTTGAACGCTGGGGTTGCCCTTGGAGTCGTAAAACTGATGGCGATGTAAACGTACGTCGTTTCGGTGGGATGAAAATCGAACGTACTTGGTTCGCTGCCGATAAAACCGGTTTCCACTTACTTCACACGTTATTCCAAACCTCCATTCAATACCCACAAATCATTCGTTTCGATGAACACTTTGTATTAGATATTTTAGTAGATGATGGTCATGCACGTGGTATGGTTGCCATGAACATGATGGAAGGTTCTTTAATACAAATTAACGCTAATGCCGTTGTTATCGCAACTGGTGGTGGTTGCCGCGCTTTCCGTTTTAACACGAATGGTGGCATTGTAACCGGAGACGGTTTATCAATGGCGTATCGTCATGGTGTGCCATTGCGTGATATGGAATTCGTGCAATATCACCCAACCGGTTTACCAAACACCGGTATCTTAATGACCGAAGGTTGCCGTGGTGAAGGTGGCATTTTAGTCAATAAAGATGGCTATCGCTATTTACAAGACTACGGTTTGGGACCGGAAACACCAATCGGCAAACCGGAAAACAAATACATGGAATTAGGCCCTCGTGATAAAGTATCACAAGCATTCTGGCAAGAATGGCGTAAAGGCAATACATTAAAAACAGCTAAAGGCGTTGATGTCGTGCACCTAGACTTACGTCACCTTGGTGAAAAATACTTACACGAACGTTTACCATTCATTTGTGAATTAGCGAAAGCCTATGAAGGTGTCGATCCGGCGAAAGCGCCAATTCCCGTACGCCCGGTAGTTCACTACACCATGGGAGGAATTGAAGTTGACTTCAACAGTGAAACTCGTATTAAAGGTTTATTTGCGGTAGGCGAATGCGCTTCTTCCGGTTTACATGGCGCGAACCGCTTAGGTTCCAACTCCTTGGCTGAATTAGTCGTATTAGGCCGAGTTGCGGGTGAATATGCTGCACAACGTGCACTTGAAGCCCCCCCGGCTAACCAAACTGCGCTTGATGCTCAGGCACAAGATGTTGTAAAACGTTTGACTGACCTCTATAGCCAGGAAGGTACTGAGTCTTGGTCTGAAATTCGCGACGAGATGGGGCAAGCTATGGAAGAAGGTTGCGGTATCTATCGTACCCAAGAAAGTATGCAACAAGCCGTTGATAAAATTGCAGAACTTAAAGAGCGCTACAAACACATTCGTATTACTGACCGCTCTAGCGTATTTAATACAAACTTATTATATACCGTTGAATTGGGTTACATTTTAGATGTAGCACAGTCTATTGCGAACTCTGCGATTGAACGTAAAGAGTCTCGTGGTGCGCACCAACGTTTAGATTACACCGAACGTGATGATGTGAACTACTTGAAACATACCTTGGCGTTCTATAATGAAAACGGTGCACCACGCATTGAATACAGCCCGGTGAAAATCACTAAATCACAACCGGCAAAACGTGTTTACGGTGCAGAAGCAGAAGCTGCAGAAGCCGCCGCAAAGGCAAAAGAACAAGCGGGTAAGGAGTAATTATATGGCCGAACAATCAATCATGAACGTTGAAATTCTACGTTACAATCCGGAAGTTGACAAAGAGCCACACTTGAAAACTTATCAAGTGCCTTATGACAGCCAAACCTCCTTACTTGATGCGTTAGGTTACATTAAAGACAAGCTTGAACCGGAACTTTCTTATCGTTGGTCATGCCGTATGGCAATCTGCGGTTCTTGCGGCATGATGGTAAACAACATTCCAAAATTGGCGTGCAAAACTTTCTTACGTGACTACAGTGGCCACATGCGTATTGAAGCCTTAGCCAACTTCCCGATTGAACGGGATTTAATTGTGGACTTAAGCCATTTCATCGAAAGCTTAGAAGCCATCAAACCTTATGTTATCGGCAACCAAGCACCTGAGTTAGATGGCAAGCCACATCCGTCTAAAGAATTAGCGAAAAGCCGTACCAAACAAACACCGGCGCAATTGGAAAAATACCGCCAGTTCTCTATGTGTATCAACTGTGGCCTATGCTATGCCGCCTGCCCACAATTCGGTTTAAACCCGGAATTCGTTGGCCCGGCCGTATTAACTTTAGGTCATCGTTATAACTTAGATAACCGCGATCACGGTAAAGCAGAACGAATGAAAATCATGAATGGCAAAAATGGGGTTTGGTCTTGTACCTTCGTAGGTGCCTGCTCTGAAGTATGTCCAAAACACGTAGGCCCTGCCACCGCCATTAACCAGGGCAAATTAGAAAGCGCCAAAGATTACCTCATTTCCATGCTTAAACCGAAGGCGTAAGGGGAAAGATTATGACTACAACAGTAAGTAAACGTAAAAAATACGTTCGTGAAATTACGCCGACTTGGTGGAAAAGTTGGGATTTCTACAAATTCTATATGCTACGTGAAGCCACAGCCGTGCCAACGGTTTGGTTCAGCTTAGTATTGCTTTACGGTGTGATTTGTTTAGGCAAGGCAGAGGGATTTGTCATGAATTTCATTCCGTTCCTACAAAATCCAATTGTCGTGATTCTTAACATTATCTCACTGGCCGCTTTATTGCTCCACGCTGTCACATTATTCGACATGACAGGCGAAGTGATGTCAGGCACCACCGGTTTGCCGGCAAAACTCATTAAAAATGCTTTACGTGGCGCATTTGTCGCCGTCACCGTATTGGCTTTAGTGTTAGTCTTTATCTAGGGGGAAGTTATGGTTAATCAAAATCCAAAACGTTCAAACGAACCACCTGTCTGGTTAATGTTCAGTGCAGGCGGCATGGTAAGTGCTTTGGCTTTCCCTGTGTTAATTCTTATTCTCGGCTTCCTATTGCCTTTCGGTATCATTAGTCCGGAGAATATCATTGCCTTTGCACACCATTGGCTAGGGAAATTAGTTATTCTCGTTCTCACAATTTTTCCAATGTGGGGAGGCTTACACCGCGTTCATCACGGTATGCATGATATTAAAGTTCATGTACCGGCCGGCGGATTTATTTTCTACGGTTTGGCAACACTTTATAGCATTATCGTGTTATTTGCCGTGTGCAATCTATAATCTCCCATCACGAATAAAAAACTCCCTCACTGTAGGGAGTTTTTTTATTTCCAGCTTCTCTTTCAGTATATAAAACATTCAATTCGTACATATTACGAACAACAAAACCTTATTTTTTATGTGACTTCAATCACAGTTCATCAAAAAAATCATTTACTAATAAACACTCCATCTATATTTTGTTAACAATTATATAACAAAAGGAGGTTTTATCATGCAATTCACACTATCAAAACAATATAGTCCTATTCGCCAAGCGATCACTGCAAACTATCGTTTAGATGAGAAAAGTGCGGTCGATTCTTTAGTGAAAACATTAGATTTTTCTCCAGAACAAGAACAACGCATCACAGACAATGCTATTAAGTTAATTAAAAAATTACGCCAACTTAAACAAAAACAATATGGCGCAGATGCCTTAATGCAAGAGTTTTCATTAAGCAGTGAAGAGGGAGTGGCGTTAATGTGTTTGGCAGAAGCCTTGTTACGTATTCCTGATGCACAAACTCGTGATGATTTGATTTATGAGAAATTACAGGAAGGGAACTGGAAATCTCACATTGGCAATTCCAATTCATTCTTCATCAATGCAGCCAGTTATGGCCTACTGTTTGGTAAAAAAATTAGCGAAAGCCTGGATGAAAACAGTTTATCGAATGCGCTCACCCGTAGTTTCTCCCGTTTGTCTGCGCCCATTATGCGTATGGCAATTATCAAATCTATGCAGATTTTGGGTAAACAATTCGTCACCGGCGTGACCATGCAAGAGGCGCTACAAAACATCAAACCACGCTACGAAAAAGGGTTTACCTTCTCTTTTGATATGTTGGGCGAAGCTGCCATGACAGAAGCCGATGCACAACGCTATTTTAATGACTATTTACACGCCATTGAAGAAGTGGGCAAAGACGCAGCCGGCAGAACCATTTATAACGGCAACAGTGTTTCCGTTAAACTTTCTGCGATTCATCCAAAATATAGCCGTTCCAAATACGATCGCACCATCAATGAACTTTACCCTCGCTTAAAAGAACTCTTCTTATTAGCGAAAAAATACAACATCAGTATCAATATTGATGCGGAAGAGGCCAATCGTTTAGAGCTTTCCCTCGATCTTGTGGAAAAATTATTAGATGAACCGGAATTACAAGGCTACAAAGGCATTGGTTTCGTAGTACAGGCTTACTCCAAACGTTGTCCATTTGTGTTGGATTATTTGATTAATTTAGCTCGAGAAAAACAAGGCTATTTGATGATTCGTCTTGTTAAAGGGGCTTATTGGGACAGCGAAATCAAATGGGCACAAGCAGATGGTTTGGACGGTTTCCCACTTTACACACGTAAAAATCACACCGATATTTCTTATATTGCTTGTGCAAAAAAATTATTTGCCGCGCAAGATGTCATTTATCCGCAATTTGCCACCCATAACGTGCAAACCATGTGCACGATTCACGAATTAGGACAAGGTAAAAACTTTGAATTCCAATGTTTACACGGCATGGGAGAATCCCTTTATGACAATATTGTGGGGAAAGACAATCTGAATCGACAAGTGCGTGTCTATGCACCGGTGGGTACACACGCTACCTTGTTAGCCTATTTAGTCCGCCGCCTCTTAGAAAACGGTGCAAACTCCTCTTTCGTTCACCAGCTGGTTGATGAAAACATTCCGGTCGAACAACTTGTGACACCACCATGGAAGCTTTATGCCAAATCTCATGGCGAGCCGAATAAGTCGGTTCTCAAACCGTTAGAATTATTTAAAAACCGTAAAAACTCTGCCGGTTTCGATCTGAGTAATGAATTGGAATTAGCAAAATTAGAACAAGCGCTGAATGCGGCAACCATCGAAAACGCTACCTCTTTAGTCGCATTTGACAATGCTGAAAATGCGCCTGCACATCAAGTCACCAATCCGGCCAATCTCAATGAAACTGTCGCAGAAGTCGCCTTTTTAGCCGTAAATCAAGCGGAAAAAGCGTTTACCGCTGCCGACAATACCCAATGGAAAGCTAAAAGTGCGGTGGAAAAAGCCAATGTTTTACGCAATGCTGCCGACTTATATGAAGAACATTTCGGCTTATTGATGAAACTCGCTGTGGTTGAAGCGGGTAAAACCTTGCCAAACGCCATTGCCGAATTGCGTGAAGCCGTGGATTTCTTACGTTATTACGCCGTTCAATTAGAACAACTGGCAACACAAAATCACCTTGCCGAGCCCCGTGGAAAAGTGCTTTGTATTTCTCCATGGAACTTCCCATTAGCCATCTTTACCGGCCAAATTGCCGCCTCTTTAGCGGCTGGCAATGCTGTGATTGCAAAACCGGCTGAACAAACCTCATTAATTGCGTATGCCGCAGTGAAACTCTTACACCAAGCCGGTATCCCGAAAGAAACCCTACAACTGGTGTTAGGTGCCGGAGATTTAGGAGCAGCGTTAGTCCAACAAGCTTTTGATGGCGTCGTATTTACCGGCTCAACCGAAGTGGCCAAACTCATTGAGCAACGTCTGACATTAGCAGATAACGATCCTGTGTTGATTGCGGAAACTGGCGGTCAAAACGTGCTTGTTGTTGATTCTTCAGCCTTACCGGAACAAGTCGTTGCTGATGTTCTCAGCTCCGCCTTTGACTCGGCAGGTCAACGTTGTTCCGCATTACGCATCTTATTATTACAAGAAGATGTGGCAGATCATTATTACAAAATGATCACGGAAGCCATTAAAGAATTAAGTTTAGGCGACCCACGTCTATTGGCTACCGACATCGGTCCTGTGATTGATGAAGAAGCTAAACAAAATCTAGAAAACCACAAGGCAGCCATGCGCAAAGTCGCCCGCGCTTATGCGGAAATCGACACGCCGACTCAAGGGCATTTTGTGGCACCAAGTGTGTATCTGTTGGATAACCTCGATCAAGTACAGCGTGAAGTCTTCGGTCCGATTCTACACATCGTACGTTATAAAAAAGATAACTTACTCAATGTCCTCAAAGCGGTAAATGAAAAAGGTTATGCGCTGACCGGTGGTTGCCATACCCGTATCCGCAAACATATGGATATTGTGGAACGCCACTTAAACTGCGGCAACTTCTATATCAACCGTAATATTGTAGGCGCGGTAGTTGGTGTTCAACCGTTCGGCGGACATGGATTATCCGGCACAGGGCCGAAAGCCGGCGGTGAGTTCTATTTGCAACGTTTAACCCGTACGCCTCGCTATTACAGCCAATTTGGCGATGAAAATACGCTAGGCACAACCAAACCGGTATTAGAAAGTATCACCGGTGAACACAACTCCTTAGCTTATCTGCCTTGTGAAGTAGCCATTCTCAACGGCGACTTAGCGGCAGCAGAAAAAGCGGCAGAAAAATTGCTTGCCAAAGGTTTTAGCATTTTGGTGGAACCACAGCATCCATTAGCCGCCAAAGCCAAACCGGGCATTCGTGTGGATACGAAGTTAGGTTATTGTCAAAAAGGCATTTATTTGACCGCACTTGATAAAGCTAAACGTCAATGGTTGGCTGAAAACAGTCAAGCTATTTTCAAATGTTACGACTGGCAAGATACCCAAGATTTACTGCCATTGTATGATGAGTTTTCTCGCAGTTATAACACCACTGCGGCAGGTGGAAACACCTCATTAATGTCCTCTCAAGAAGAATAAAAGGAGTGTTTTATGCAAATCTACATCACCTTTGGCCTCTATTTGGCAATTATTTTAGGCATTGGGTTATACGCCTATCGTTCCACCAAAAATTTTGATGATTACATTTTGGGTGGACGAAAAATGGGAAGTTTCGTGACCGCCATGTCAGCCGGTGCTTCCGACATGTCCGGTTGGCTATTAATGGGGTTACCCGGCGCGATTTTCTTATCAGGCCTTTCCGAAGCATGGATTGCTGTCGGCTTAACCGTTGGCGCCTATCTGAACTATCGCGTTGTGGCAGGACGCTTGCGGATTTTCACTGAGAAATATAGCAATGCGCTGACCTTACCTGAATTTTTTGCACAACGTTTTCCGCGTCAGAAAAAAGCGTTAAAGATTATTTCTTCAGGCATTATTCTCTTCTTCTTTACCATTTACTGCGCTTCCGGCGTGGTAGCGGGAGCGAAGTTATTCCAAAGCTTATTGGGCTTAGAATATTCCACCGCACTTTGGTTAGGGGCATTAGCGACCATTACGTATACCTTTATCGGTGGCTATTTAGCGGTTTCATGGAGCGACACCATCCAAGCCTCATTAATGATTTTCGCCTTGATTTTGGCACCGGTCATGGTATTGCTCAACATCAGCTGGGATGAAATCACGATGTCTTTGGAAGCCAAATCTGCTGTCACCGGCATTCCTTACAGCAACTGGCTGCACAATGTTTCCGGTATCGGCGTTGTCTCTGCGTTGGCTTGGGGCTTGGGTTATTTCGGACAGCCACACATTCTTGCCCGTTTCATGGCAGCAGACTCTGTCGCCTCTCTCGAAAAAGCCCGTCAAATCGGAATTTCTTGGATGTTCCTCTGTCTTGGCGGCGCCGTTGCAGTAGGGTATTTCGGATTGGCCTATTTCACCACCCAAAATATTCAACTATACAATGCAGAAGCGGTTTTCATTGAGTTAAGTAAAGCAATGTTTAACCCTTGGATTGTCGGTATCGTTTTATCCGCGATCTTAGCAGCGGTGATGAGTACCTTGTCCGCCCAATTATTAATGTGTTCCGCAGCAATTACAGAAGATTTCTATAAAGGTTTCTTCCGTAAAGGCGCTTCCAGCCTTGAATTGGTCTGGGTCGGTCGTTTAATGGTATTGTTAATCTCGGTGGTTGCCATCGCTATCGCACAAGATCCAAACTCTAAAGTAATGGGCTTGGTTTCCTATGCATGGGCGGGCTTTGGTGCCGCATTCGGTCCGGTTGTTATCCTCTCTTTATTCAACCGCAATATTAGCTCCAAAGCGGCATTATGGGGAATGTTATCCGGCGCTATCACCGTGGTGGTCTGGAGTCCACTAATGAAATACTTGGGCTGGGAAGATTTGTCTCACCTCTATGAAATCGTCCCAGGTTTCTTGGTATGTTCTTTCATCACCATTACCTCTTCCGTGTTCGCACCGGTACATCCGAAAGTGATGGAACAATTCGATGCTGCTTTAGCTGAATTTGAAGCAAGACGCTAAAAAAGTGCGGTCATTTTTAAATGTAAAATAGGGCGGAATTTCCGCCCTTATCTTTTTCTATTCTCTTTAGGTTATTCCTATCTAAATAGCATTGCTTAATTTATAGCCATCATTTTCCCCTTTATATTTACTCACTATTCGGTAATATACTGCCTCTTTAAATCCGATATAATTAGTCGGGTATTTTACTTTCAATCGTAAAATCTGAATGTGTTTGACACAAATAATTAAGTTATCTACCTCTAATTTTCTCAAGGAGTGATCAAATGGGACAATATAAGAAGTTCTGGTACCTATTAGTCGCCGTATTAATAGGGGCGTTCTCTATTCTCGGCTACTATGGCTTTGAAATCTATCGTGAAGCACCGCCAATTCCAAAACAATACGTGACGGAAAAAGGCGAACCTGTTATCACACATGACAATATTTTACACGGTCAAACCGCTTGGCAAACTACTGGTGGTATGCAGTTAGGTTCCGTCTGGGGCCATGGCGCATATCAAGCACCGGACTGGACCGCCGACTGGTTACACCGCGAATTAACCAACTGGTTAGACATTGTTGCAAATCAAGAATACGGCAAAAACTTCGTCGATTTAAATGATGACCAACAAACCATCTTAAAAAGCCGTTTAACCAAAGAATACCGCGGCAGTAAAGTTGACGAAAACGGCACAGTAGTGCTTTCCGCCAACCGTTTAGCGGCAATCGATAAAACAGCACAATACTATATTTCTTTATATGGTGATGATCCGGCGAGCAAAGCAACGCGTGAACACTTCGCCATGAAAGACAATACCTTGCCGAGCTTAGAAGCCCGTCAAGATTTAGCAAAATTCTTCTTCTGGACAGCATGGACTGCCTCCGCAGAGCGTCCGAATACCCATGCCACTTACACTAACAACTGGCCGCATGAGCCGTTAATCAATAACGTCCCGACACCGGAAAACGTCATGTGGTCTATCGCCAGTATCGTCTTCCTCATTGCCGGTATTGGTTTCGTGGTGTGGATTTGGTCATTTAAACATCGTGAAGATGAAAAAGATCCGATTTCCCCGGAAGTTGATCCGCTAACCAAATTGCAATTAACGCCATCACAAAAAGCCTTAGGTAAATATTTATTTACCGTACTTGCGCTTTTCTTCGTGCAAGTGAACTTAGGTGCCGTTGTGGCGCACTACACGGTTGAAGGTCAGGAATTTTATGGTTTGGATATTTCCCAATATCTTCCATATTCTTTAGTACGTACATGGCACATTCAAGCGGCATTATTCTGGATCGCCATGGCATTCTTGGCCGGTGGTTTATTCCTTGCACCGATTATCAACGGTGGTAAAGATCCGAAATACCAAAAACTTGGCGTAGATGTTCTCTTCTGGGCGTTAGTCGTCTTGGTTGTTGGCTCCTTCACCGGTAGCTATTTGGCCATCGCGCATATCATCCCTGAAGAATGGAGCTTCTTGTTCGGTCACCAAGGTTATGAATTCATCGACTTAGGTCGTTTCTGGCAAGCAGTTAAATTCGCCGGTATCTTGTTCTGGTTGGTATTAATGCTACGCGGCACCGTGAATGCGTTCAAACAACCGGGCGACAAAAACTTACTTGCCTTGTTCTTCGCCTCCGTTATCGCCATCGGCTTATTCTATGGTCCGGCATTATTCTACGGCGAACATACACACTTATCCGTGATGGAGTACTGGCGTTGGTGGGTAGTTCACCTTTGGGTAGAAGGCTTCTTTGAAGTATTCTCCGTGGCGGCACTATCCTTCATCTTCGTAAGTTTAGGTTTAGTTTCCCGTCGCACAGCGACTGTGGCGACCATCACCGAAGCGGCATTGTTCTTAATCGGCGGTATTCCGGGAACCTTCCACCACCTATACTTCGCCGGTGCGACAACCCCAATTATCGCTGTGGGTGCATCCTTCTCCGCGCTTGAAGTTGTGCCATTAGTTTTACTTGGTCATGAAGCCTGGGAACACTGGGAAATGAAACAAAAAGCGCCGTGGATGGATCGCTTAAAATGGCCTATTTACTGCTTCGTTGCCGTTGCCTTCTGGAATATGTTGGGTGCGGGTGTGTTTGGTTTCTTAATCAACCCACCGATTTCCCTCTACTACATCCAAGGACTAAATACCACCGCAGTACACGCCCACGCAGCATTGTTCGGGGTATATGGTTTCTTGGCATTAGGTTTCGTGTTCTTAATTGCACGTTACTTACGACCAAACACACCATTCAACGACAAATTGATGAAATGGGGCTTCTGGTTGCTTAACGGCGGGTTGGTCTTAATGATTGCCTCCAGCCTATTACCAATCGGTATCATTCAAGGTTACGCGAGTATCTCTGAAGGCTTATGGTATGCCCGCAGCGAAGAATTCATGCAACAACCGTTATTCGACACCTTACGCTGGGTGCGTTTAGTCGGTGACGTTGTATTCATCTTTGGTGCGCTTGCATTCTTCTGGCAAATTTTCACCATGGTTTTCTTCAAACCAAAACATATTGCCAATTAAGTAAATTGAGCAAAAAACAAAGCTGCTGATTTTAAATCAGCAGCTTTTCATATAAAGATATACAAAAACAGGGCGAAATTTCCGCCCTGTTTTGTTTTCTTATTTCAACGTCACCAGCCAACAATTATGAATTTGCTTATTGCGTTCAAAGTCCAACGGCAAGGTTTTGTGAGAAATTTCCACCGCACTTAAACCTAATTCTTCCAACTTAGCAAAATCCATTTTGAAACCGCGTTTGTTGTTAGAGAACACAATGGTGCTGTTCGGGCGCAGAATGCGTTTTAAATTCGTCATTAACTTAATATGATCCCGCTGTACGTCCCAACTGTCTTCCATACGTTTGGAGTTAGAGAATGTCGGCGGATCAACAAAAATCAAATCAAACTGCCGATCGCATTTTTCTAACCACTGCAGGCAATCTGCTTGAATCAGTTTATGTTGTTTGCCTTCAATGTCGTTCAACAACAAATTCTGTTCCGCCCAGTTGAGATAGGTATTTGACATATCCACGGTAGTGGTAGATTTTGCCTTACCCAACGCTGCATGTACCGTTGCCGAACCGGTGTAAGCAAACAAATTGAGGAAATCCTTACCTTGCGCCATTTCACCCAACATTTTACGGGTCAGGCGGTGATCCAAAAACAAGCCGGTATCCAAATAATCCGTTAAATTCACCCACAACTTCGCGCCGTATTCGTTCACATAAAAATACTCGCCTTTGTTTGCCAATTTTTCATATTGATTAGTGCCTTTTTGTTTTTGGCGCACTTTCAGAATCAACTTATTGGTTTCAATGCCGGTCACTTGCAAGGTAGCATTCACCGCATCCAACAACCGTTGGCGGGCTTTATTTTCATCAATATTTTTCGGCGCGGCATATTCCTGCACCACAATGTGATCGGCATAACGATCCACTGCCAAATTGTATTCCGGCAAATCCGCATCATATAAGCGATAAGCGTCTAGCCCTTGCTGCTTCGCCCATTTCTCAATTTTCTTGATATTTTTTTGCAGGCGATTAGCGAAATCCACCGCGACTTCAGACGTTACCGAAGAAGTGCGATCAAATTCTAGGGCATTTTCTACCGCACTTTGCTCTGTGCGCTCGGCAATTTGATAATTTTTCTGGACACAATCTAACGGGCCGTTTTTCGCTTTAAACTGACGGTGAGAACGTAAACGCAAGCAATCTAATAGACTTGGTTCACCGCTAAAAATGGACGCATTCCAGCCGGCAAATTGTTGTTTCAAGCGTTGCCCAAACACAGAATATAAGGCAATCAGCGCCGGTGTTGTGCCTAAACGTTCGCCGTACGGCGGGTTACAAATCACCGTGCCTGCTACGTTCGGACTTGGATTTTTTATCGCCGCCACATCGCCCTGTTGCCATTGCATCAGATGCGCCACGCCCGCATTTTTGGCGTTTTGTTTGGCTTTTTGCAATACACGATGATCCAAATCGAAACCATAAAAGTGCGGTGGGTTTTCACGTTGTTTTTCGGCTTC
Organism: Aggregatibacter sp. oral taxon 513; assembly: GCF_018128305.1. Taxonomy (NCBI): domain Bacteria; kingdom Pseudomonadati; phylum Pseudomonadota; class Gammaproteobacteria; order Pasteurellales; family Pasteurellaceae; genus Aggregatibacter; species Aggregatibacter sp. oral taxon 513. Next base: position 493,734 of record NZ_CP072381.1, on the reverse strand, counting down.
CGCCAAGGCTAAAGCCTCTTCTTTCACCTTTTCCCACGCTGCCTGATTATGCCCTTGCCAAAAATCAAAGCCCCAATGCAGACGATATAATTGCGGTGCAATTTGCGCTTCCATCTGTGCGGCTTCAATCAATAGTGTACCCGAACCACACATCGGATCCACCAACGGCGTACCTTTTTGCCAACCGGAACGCAACACAATCGCGGCAGCCAAGGTTTCACGCAACGGCGCTTTGCCCGTGTCTTCACGATAGCCTCGCATGTGCAACGCATCGCCGCTCAAATCAAGCGACAGCACCACATCATCACGATTCAAATACGCATGAATACGAATATCCGGTTGCTCTTTATCCACGTTAGGACGGGCGCGACCATGACGCTCAAAATAATCCACAATACCGTCTTTCACACGCATCGCGCCAAATTGGGTATGGCGAATTTCTTGGTTCGTACCATTAAAATCCACGAAAAAATGGACTTTTTCATCAAAATAATCCAACCAATTCACACCCACCACAGCAGAATATAAATCCAAATCGCTAAAGACTTTCGCTTGCACGATAGGCAATAAAATGCGTGAACTCAAACGGCTCCAAAGCAAAGTGCGATATAGGGTTTCGTCATCCGCCCAATAATGCACGCCGCCTTGCGCGACTTTAGCATCCTGTGCGCCTAATTCGGTCAATTCGGATTTCAAAAGCTCTTCAAACCCACGGGCTGTCGTGGCAAAAAGTTGTTTCATAAGGTCTCAATGGTTGGAAAAAATTGGCGGGAATTATAGCAGTTTTAAACGACCAAGTGCGTTGAAGTGCGGTGGATTCTAATAAAAAATAAAGGGGATAAAAAATCCCCTTTAAAAAATGACCGCACTTTTCAACAATTAATAACCTTCAACCTGCATATTCGGTAAAAAGGATGCCTGTTGAATACGTTTTACACGGGTTTCAATATGCCCGTCAGCATGTAAATCAATTTCGCGCCAGCCGGGTTGTGCAACATCCAGTGCAAAAGTGTTGCTGTCCGCTTTAAATTGGATACACGTAGAAGGCGTTGCCATCACTTGATAACCAAGCCATTCACTATCCACTTGTTGGTGAATGTGTCCGTATAGTAAGGCTTTGACATGCTTAAATGGCGCTAATACTTCCACCAATTCATTGGCATTACGTAAGTTATGTTGATCCAACCAAGCAGAACCGGTGGAAAGAAGATGATGATGCAATACAACCAAAGAATAGCGTTCAGGATATTCCTGCAATTTTAGCTTTAACCAATCCAGCTCTTCCGCTTCTAATTGTCCGTGTGGCACGCCCTGCACTTGGCTATCCAAAAGCAAAATTTGCCACTTATCCCCTAACAAAATATGTTTTTTCGCGCTGACAGTCTCTTCCTTTAGAATTTCAAACATTTTCGGCTGAAAATCATGATTCCCGGGGATCCAAAAGACCATTTTGTTGTTGAGCGCTTTCACGTCTTGACGAAAACGCAAGTAGCCCTCATCACTATTATCCTGTACTAAATCGCCTGTTGCTAACACAAGATCATAGTCGTATTGCTGTTGTTGAATTTCACTTAAAACTTGGGAAAAACTTGCTTGCGTATTGATGCCCAACAATTCACCATTAGTGTCTTTAAAAAGATGCGGATCCGTAATTTGAACAATACGGAACACGTCTTGTTGGGTGTTATATTGATAGGTATTTAACAAAGTAAACTCCTACTACTTAATATGAAACTTAGTCTAAATTACCTATGTCGTCAGATAATAAAATGCTTACAGCCATTGCTCTTTCAATTTTCGGTAATTTAACTCTAGCCATTGTAATCCGATTACCGCAATGCCATTATCAATCTTACCCTCACAAAGCCATTGATATGCTGTTTCCCTACTCACGACATGAACACGAATATCTTCATTCTCTTCTGCCAAACCGTGTAATCCGCCGACTGTGGTGCTATCCACTTTACCGACAAAAACGTGAATACGCTCAAGCACGCCACCCGGGCTATCCCATACGCTCAAACAATGTTGCATATGAGAAATTTTCGCGCCGGCTTCTTCTTCACTTTCTCGTAATGCCACAGATTCCGGGGTTTCACCTTCCTCCACCATGCCGGCAATAAGTTCTAAAAGCCAAGGTGATTGAGTTGACGTTGGATCATAAGCACCGATACGCACCTGCTCTACCAACACCACGTTATCTAACACGGGGTCGTAGGCCACCATGGCAGATGCAGCACCTTTGATGAGCAACTCACGGGTCACCGTACCGCTCCAACCGCCGGCAAAAAGTTTATGTTTGAATTGAACTTTATTTAGCTTAAAAAAACCTTGATAAATCGTTTCATTCTTCAAAATTTCAATATCTTTTTGAGTAAACTGCTGAAACTGATACATCTTTATCTCCCTAAATTACAGCTAGCGAGTAGGATACTTTCATTCAGTGCAAAAAAAAATGTAATTCTTTGTAAAATTTCCGGATTTTTGAAGTAGCTCACAAAAGTCTAAGAGAAGAAAAGAGAAGAAAAGAGAAGAAAAGAGAAGAAAAGAGAAGAAAAGAGAAGAAAAGAGATGTGATAGAAATGTAACAACACATAAATCCAAAAAGTGCGGTGTGTTTTTAACGTATTTTTCACTGCTGAAAAGTTCACTAAAAACACACCGTACTTTTTAATCAATCTATACAAAATACTGTTCAAAAATTTGAGGAAAATGCTGCTGTAATGTAGCCTTGCCAGCAATTTCTTCTTTTTCCCATGCCTGTAGCAACAACTCTGCGGAAAAAAGTTGTTTTGCTTTCTCCGCCAATGGTATGTAGCTGATATGCCAAGGTTCACGCCCGATTTTTTTCTCTGCCGGCATTTGCATAAAAGGCAAACTAAAATCAAAGTGCGGTAGATTTTCAGTGAGAAATTCACTCAGTTCAAAGAAATAACCGCCTTTTTCATATTCCCAAGGCTCAAGCTGCAAGGATTGACCTTGAGGCAAAAGATCAGGATCGAAAATGTCAATTTCCGTGCCCCAATGATGGCGACTTGCCCCCGGTAGCGCCGACCAACGTAAAATAGCTCGCGCTTTTTGCCAATCGTCCAAGTGGGTCAAATCTAACGCATTGCCTGCATCATCATGCACTTTACGTTCACCGTTAAATTTGCCGTTCCAGATAAGTTGTTGGCGCGCAAAATCACGAAAGCTGCTGGCGGGTTGTAAATTAAAGCCATTTTTGGCCGCACTTTGTTGCAGCCCTTGAAAGGCGTTCATTGCCTGCGCCTGCAAAAAATGATGAGGCGAATGCGGTGTCGGCAAATTCACCAAATGTTCTCGCGATTTGCCGGTCAAGATGTCAGGGGTTAATTTCATCTTATTTGCCCAATAAATTGACTAACATTTGATGATAAATCTGACCGCACTTGGCGAGATCCTCTACGTTCACACACTCATTGACTTTATGAATGGTCGCGTTAAGCGGCCCAAACTCCACCACTTCTGCGCCCATCAACGCAATAAAGCGCCCATCAGAGGTGCCACCACCGGTTTCCGTTTCTGGCGTAATGCCTGTGGTTTGCTCGATAGCTGCGGTTAACGCATCTAATAATTTACCCGGTTTGGTTAAAAACGGTTTGCCGGAAAGATTCCACTCAATGCGATATTTCAATCCCTGTTTTTCCAGCATTTCAGCGACTTTCTGTTTGATGATTTCATCGGTAACTTCCGTGCAATAACGCAAATTAAATTGCACGTAAAGCTCGCCCGGAATCACGTTATTACTGCCCGTACCGGCATGAATATTGGCGATTTGCAAGCTGGTTGGCGGGAAAAATTCATTGCCGTTATCCCACTGATAGGTTGTCAACTCTTGTAGGAATGGCGCGGCTTTATGAATCGGATTTTCCGCTAAATGCGGATATGCCACATGGCCTTGAACGCCTTGAATATAGAGGTTGCCTGTAATCGAACCGCGACGACCATTTTTGACCACATCGCCCAAAGTTTTCGAACTGGACGGTTCGCCCACCATGCAATACGTGATTTTCTCACCGCGCGCCATTAAGCTTTCTACCACACGTACCGTGCCATCTTTCGCTGTAGCCTCCTCATCGGAGGTAATCAATAAGGCAATCGTACCGTCGTGATTTGGATTGGCTTTCACATATTCTTCCGCTGCTACAATCATCGCTGCCAGCGATCCTTTCATATCGGCAGCACCGCGACCATAAAGCATATCATCTACAATTTCTGCAGAAAACGGCGGATAAGCCCATTGGCTTTCATCCCCTGTTGGCACCACATCCGTATGCCCGGCAAAGACAATCACAGGCTCACCAGAACCATGCTTTGCCCATAAATTTAAGGTGTCGTTAAAAGGCATCCATTCAATTTGAAAGCCTAATTTTTCTAAACGTTCGGCAATGAGTTGCTGACAGCCTTCGTCACTCGGACTGATGGAAGGACGGCGGATAAGCGATTGAGATAATTGAATAATATGGTGTTTCATAGTATTGAGGAAATTGGCAGAATAAGTAAAAGTGCGGTGTAATTTAACAAAATTTCTTTTTTATTTAAATCTTATTGAACAAAAAATGGATAGCTTGGCTATCCATTTTGTTATTTTTGCAACATCAAAATTGCACTTGTAATCGCATCCAATATTGGCGACCAGGTTCATTTACCCGCGTGGTTTGTACCCCTGCAGAAGGATCGGCACCTTTGCTGACGAATTCGGCATAGGATTTATCAAAGAGATTATCAATACCACCCTGTAAAGTCACATATTTGTTAATCTTCCATCCTGCGTTTAAGGACAATGTGCCAAATCCGGCTGATGGGCCAATGTCTTGCCCGACAATATTACCTTGTCCTTCGGCATAACGTTTTTGGGCAGAAACCAAGCGCCATAACAAACCTGCGCTCAAGGTATCGTTATCCCAAGTTAATGAGTTTTTCCATTCTAACGGAGGCGTTTGAGCCAGCGGGCGATCATCAGTACGGTTTTTACCGTAGGTGTAGGCCAGGCTGCTGCCAATTTCCCAGTGTTCGGCAAATTTCCATTTACCTTCAACCTCACCGCCTAAACGGGTCGCTTTCACATTGCGGGCTGTCGCATTGTTATTTATGCTTTCTAACATAATAAAATTATGCACATCACTGCCAAAAAACGAGAGGGAAAGATCAAAAACATCATTTTTCCAAATCAGTCCCGTATCAATTTGACGGTTCTGTTCTTTATTCAACACTTGGCTTACACGACGCTCCCAATAATCCGGCGCACGCTCGGCAACGCCTAAACCGGCATAATATTTAATGCCATTGATTTCTTCTTCCCAACGGAAGAAACCCGCATGTAAATCATAGGTGCGTTTTTTATTCGGATGATTTACCATCAAGGTGTCGTATTCCGCCTTCACTTCATCATAACGATAACCTGCTATGAACTTACGGCTATCATTAACCGTCCATGCCCCTTCTGCAAATCCGCCCCATTGGGTAAAGTTTTGTTGCGGCTGATAAGGTTTATGCGTATAGCCTTCACCGCGCATTTCCATACGAGCAAGGTGTTTGTCACGCATATAATCAATTCCGGTCTGCAAATTAATATCCGCCCAATCAAAGGTCGCTTTTAGGTGTCCGGTGTCTGTTTCACGTTTTGGATTCATTGCTTTTTTGACTTGATTTCCCATCATACGCAAATAGCGCAGGCTATAAGTATCCATCACATGATCGATCTTGCTTTGACCGTAGCGCAACTCAAGCTCGGTAAACCATGGCGCAATATTACGTTGCACAAAACGCACATTCCATGCATCGCGGTCAAACTTCCTACCGTCCATCATACGATCCGCATAAGCCGCCTCACCACGGCTACGCTCATAGGTTCCTGTCAGCAATGTATTTTCTGTCGGAGTAAGGCCAAGTTGTAACATTTGGTTACGGCGTTCAAACGAAGAATGAATGCGATTACCGTCGCCATCTTTGTAATTGCCGGCTTCATTATGTGACACACTAGTACGTAAATAACCGTATTTACCGCCGGCCATCGCATCAAAATAAGCATCATGACGTTTATTTCCGCCAAGCGTTAGGCTGCCGTTTAAATACGTGTTTTGTGTATCAAATTCAGGCTCTTTTCGCACAAAACGCACCGCGCCGGCAACCAACCCCGTACCTTGCGTCACCGTTTGTGGTCCTTTAGTCACCACCACTTCGTCGTAAGCCGATGGGAAAATATATGCTGTAGGTGGATCCATTCGGTTGCTACAACCGCCATGAATAAATTGATCATCCGCCTGAATACTCAAACGGGAGCCACCCAATCCACGAAATAAAGGATCGCCTGAACTCCCGCCTTTACGAATCACACTCATATTTGCAACGGATTGCAATAAATCGGCCCCATCACCGGCCGGCAACGGTTGAAGCGTCGTTTTAGGGTTAAGTTTTACCGTATTCGCACTCTTTTGCGACACGCCGGTCACTACAATCGGAGCAAGTGAGGTGGTAGATTGAGGCTCCTCCGCAAACGCATTGGATAAAAAGAACGGAAGAGGAAGAAGGGCAAAATAAGATTTGTTATTCATAAGCAATCCTTTGTTTCTTTAATTCACGAAAATGGATTCCAAAATCCAAGCATATTAAATATTCCAAACAACTAAGCCACATGAAACATTTATCACACCAGTAATTAACATTTGCAACAATATGATAATAAATCTTATTCCCATTAATAACAAAAAGCAAGGTGATAAAACGCCTGCAAAAATAACCGCACTTTCGGCCAAGCAAATCCCTACCACAAAAAAAGTGGGCGACAATGCCACAATCAAAGTAATAATTACAACAGCTATAAACGGTTAAAAATAGATTTTCTTCGGGTCACATTATTTAAACGCGGATTCATACTCTTTTGCATCAAAACCAATTAACGTTTTGCCGTCCTGCAAAATAATCGGGCGTTTAATTAAGGTCGGATTGTCTGCTAACACAGAAAGTGCGGTGGCTTTTGACAATGTTTTTTTGACGTTTTCATCGAGATTGCGCCAAGTCGTGCTACGTTTATTGACTAAATTTTCCCAACCGAATTGCGCTTCGGCTTGCTGTAAAAAAGCGGTATCTAAACCGTCCACTCGATAATCATGGAGTTTATGTTCGATGTTGTGATCCGCAAGCCATTTCAAGGCTTTTTTCACGGTGTCACAGTTTTTAATGCCGTAAACGGTAATCATATTTTCACCTCAAAAAAATAAAAAAATCCTCAATCTTATTCAGACTGAGGATTTTAACCATTACATTAATCAATCACAAATAGATTAACCCAATAACTTATTGATGCGCTTAATAAACGCCGCCGGATTTTCTAATGAACCGCGCTCTGCAAGCATGGCTTGCTCTAGCAACAATTCCACCCAATCGGCAAATTCCGCTTCATCGGCAATATCAGCAGCTTTTTTCACCAAATGATGTTCCGGGTTAAGTTCAAAGGTGTATTTCACTTCCGGCACAGGTTGACCTGCCGCAGCAAAAAGTTTTGCCATTTGTGTGGTCATTTGGTCATTACCGGTAGAAACTACTGCCGGTGTATCCGTTAAACGGTGAGTTAAACGTACCTCTTTCACGCGTTCGCCCAGCAAGTTTTTTACGCGCTCAATAAAACTATCAAAGGCTTTATCTTGTTCTTTTTGCGCTTCGGTTTCTTCTTTGTCCGCCAAATCGCCTAAATCCAAATCCGCTTTCGTAATAGTTTGGAGCGCTTTGCCATCAAATTCCGTTAAGTAACTTAACATCCATTCATCAATACGATCGGAAAGCAATAAGACTTCAATGCCTTTTTTATTGAACAATTCCAAGTGTGGGCTGTTTTTCGCCGCCACATAGCTGTCTGCTGTGATGTAATAGATGGCTTTTTGCCCTTCTTTCATGCGGGCAACATAGTCTTCTAATGACACGGTTTGTTCACTGCTGTCATTGTGGGTAGAGGCAAAACGCAATAATTTCGCAATGGCTTCTTTATTGCCAAAATCTTCTGCCGGACCTTCTTTTAACACTAAGCCAAATTCTTTCCAGAACTGCTGATATTTGTCGGCATCCTCTTTCGCCAATTTCTCTAACATTTGCAACGAACGTTTGGTTAAAGCTTTGCGTAGCGCTGCTGTAGTTTTGTTATCCTGCAAAATTTCACGGGATACGTTTAACGGCAAATCATTGCTATCAATTAACCCACGCATAAAACGCAGATAATTCGGCATGAATTGCTCCGCATCATCCATAATAAACACGCGTTGTACATAGAGTTTCAAGCCGTGTTTGTGTTCACGGTTGAATAAATCCCAAGGCGCTTTCGACGGCACATAAAGCAAACTGGTGTACTCTTGGTTACCTTCCACTTTGTTGTGCGCCCACAATAACGGATCCCCAAAATCATGGCTTAAATGTTTATAAAACTCTTTGTATTCCTCATCGGAGATGTCGTTTTTAGAACGTGTCCAAAGGGCATCCGATTTATTGATTTTTTCCCATTTTTCACCAATTTCTTTGCCTTCGTCATCATATTCTTTGGTGAGCATTTCCACCGGCAAACCAATATGATCGGAATATTTTCCGATAATTTCACGCAAACGCCATTCGTTTAAGTATTCTTTTTCATCCTCACGTAAATGTAAAATCACGTCAGTGCCACGGGATTTTTTCTCAATATCCGCCACGGAATACTCGCCTTCCCCGGCAGATTCCCAAAGCACGCCTTTATCAGGCGCCTCACCTGCCGCACGGGTTTTCACCGTCACTTTATCGGCAACGATAAACGCCGAATAGAAGCCCACACCGAATTGACCGATGAGCTGACTATCTTTCGCTTGATCTTGTCCAAGTGCGGTCAAAAATTCTTTTGTTCCAGATTTGGCAATCGTACCTAAATGATCGATCACTTGTTCACGAGTCATCCCAATCCCGTTATCGCTGATGGTGAGAGTGCCTTTATCCGCATCAAAACTGACGCGCACACGCAATTCGCCGTCACCTTCATATAAAGCCGGATTAGAAAGGGCTTTGAAACGCAGTTTATCTGCCGCATCGGAGGCATTTGAAATCAGCTCACGCAAGAAAATTTCTTTATTAGAATATAAAGAATGGATCATTAATTGGAGAAGTTGTTTGACTTCCGATTGGAAGCCACGGGTTTCTTGATTTGTACTCATACTCTTCCTACTTATATTGAATAAATTGAAAACGTTATGGATATAAGTGCGGAAGGTGAAATTTCAAGAGCAGGAAAGAAGAAAAGTGCGGTGGAAAATTTATCTGTTTTTCCACCGCACTTTCTTTAGATATTTATTTCGGCAAAGCTGTTGGCTTCACAATTTCGCTGGGGTAACAGCCAAGAATTTTGAGATAATGACTAAATTGTTTTAATTCTTCCAACGCCGATTGCGTATCAGGATGATGAATATTGGCTTCAATTTCCAAATAAAACATCTCCTCCCAAGGCTTGCCATAAATCGGACGTGATTCCAATTTTGTCATGTTGATATGGTGTTTTTTAAATACCAACAACGCATCGACCAAAGCGCCCGCCTGTTGCCCCGTACTCATTAACAATAGGGTTTTTGTATGGATCTGCGGTGAAACACTGTGCGGCTTTTTGGCAATGACAATAAAGCGTGTAATATTATTTTCCTGATTGGCAACATTACGCTTCAGCACGTTCAAACCATATAACTTGCCACCATCCTCATTGCCCAAAGCGGCAATATTCGGTTTATTCAAGCCTGCAACTAATTGCATGGCGTGCGAGCTACTTTTGCAATATTCAATATGCACACGTTCTAAGCCGTGAATAAAGTGGCTGCATTGCTGAATCACTTGGGGATGACTGTATAACGTATCGATTTTACTTAAATCATCTTGCCCATTCACCAAGACACAATGTTGAATGGGGTAAGCCAATTCACCTACCAAAAACAAATCGGTGTGCTGCAATAGGTCATAAACTTCGTTTATGGCACCGGATGTCGTATTTTCTAATGGAAGAACCCCATAATCGGCTTCCGCGTTTTGTACTTTAGCAAAAACCTCATCAAAACTGGCACAACTTATTTCCACTAATTCTTCTTGGTATCGAGTGGCATAATTACGCGCTGCCAAATGAGAATAAGATCCTCGCTTACCTAAAAAGGCGATATGAATATTCTGTTCACGTTGCGCATTCAGTTTTTTCTGCAAATACACTTGTTGCGTCAGCACCGAATCTTCAATAATTTTTTGGAAAATTGAGGTGATGTATTGCGGTTCTAATTGGTAATTTTCATTTTCGGCAAATTGCACCAACTCTTGTAGTAATTGCTCCTCACGCTCTGCATCACGCAACGGTTTCTGGGTAAGTTCCTTGCTACGAACAACATCAAATGCTAAACGATGACGCTCAGAAAGAAGCTTTAACAAACGGCGATCAATTTGGGTAATTTGTTGTCGAATTTCACTTAAATCCAATGACATAAGCTTTCCTTTATTTAAATACTAAGACATCTTTCTCTATTCACATTTAGTGATGTCAATAAAGCCCGTATTCATTCATAAACGACTTATTTATTCTGAAATGGGCATAGGAAACATTGCTATTTTTAACCGCACTTTAAGCCTGTTATTGATGCATTAGGCTCTCAATATTTTCAGGCACGTCCCTACCATCTGCGGAAAACTCCATCAACATGGAAGAAATCGTTTCTTTTTTACATTGATAACGTTTAATCAATTTTCCACTCTGATCTTGACGAATATCCAAAGAAACGTTGGTATAGCCTGTTTTATCCGAAGCATCTTCCCTAACCAGAAACCAACGATTATCACCGGACTTAGGAGGAAAATATATTGTACTTTGCGTTGCATAGGGTTGAAGGTAAATCTTATCTATTGTTGTTTCAACCACTACGGCATTATCAAGAGATAAACTAAACAACTGACTTTCCGGAGCAAAAATAAGTTTTAAATCCTTCCCCTCAAATGTCCTGCAAGTAACGGCATCAACAATCACATCACTTGCTGCAAAAGTCACATTGGATAAGCTTAATAGAAATAGAAAGAAGAATTTTTTCATTTGGATTTCTCTGTTAGGTTATGGATTATTGGTATTCATTAAATCAAAAGACAAATAAAAACATTTTAATTTCTGACCGCACTTTTTATAAGCCACACTAATAAAATGCCTTTTAAAGGATAAAAAAAAGCTATATTTCATTGAAATATAGCTTTTAAGAAAATATTTTTTAAATCAAAACTTGAGCAGGAGCAACATAACCTTGCGGAACTTGTTGTTTGTCTTCAAAGGTGACAAATTCCCAAGCCTCTTGATTATCTAATACCGCTCTTAATAATTTATTATTCAAACCATGACCTGATTTATAGGCTTTGAAATCACCAATGATGTTATAACCACACATATATAAATCGCCGATAGCATCTAACATTTTGTGACGAACCAATTCATCTTTAAAACGTAAACCATCTTCATTCAAAATGCGGTAATCATCAAGCACGATGGCATTATCTAAACTTCCGCCCAACGCCAAACCTTGTGATTGAAGATATTCGATATCCTTCATGAAACCAAAGGTTCTAGCACGACTAATTTGTTGAACAAAAGCCTGCGCAGAAAAATCCATCACATAGTTACGTACATTTTTACTAATTGCCGGATGGTTGAAATCAATAGTGAAATCTAAACGGAAACCGTTATAAGGGGAGAACTCAGCCCATTTATCACCGTCTTCTACACGCACTTTTTGCTTAATACGAATGAATTTCTTCGGTACATTCTGTTCTTCAATGCCGGCATCAAGCAATAAATAAATAAATGGACTTGCACTACCATCCATAATTGGAATTTCAGGTGCATCAACCTCAATAATTACATTATCAATACCCAAACCTGCTAATGCCGCGTTTAGGTGTTCAACTGTTGAAATGCGCACACCTTGTTCATTCACTAAGCAAGTGCAAAGCATAGTATCGCGCACCGAATTAGCATTCGCAGGGAATGTAACAGGCGGATTCAAATCAGTACGGCAATAAACAACACCAGTATTTGGCATTGCAGGACGTAAAATCAATGTCACCTTATTGCCACTGTGTAATCCCACACCTGTTACTTTTATGCTTTGTTTTAAGGTTCTTTGCTTAATCATAATCTGTCTCTTAACGTATTGTTACACAACAAAATAATTGTCATTATTTGTCGTTATTACGCATAAATCCTTGAACGTTAAATAAATTCGTATCTTTCAAGCGTTCAGTAATTGGGGTATCTAAATCATCTCTACGATGATTTTGAACATTCTGTTGATGATTTTCATCTTGGGAGTTTTGACTATAACTTTGCGGTCGAGTTCCTAAACCACCAAAAGAAGTATTTACCGGTTGAAGTCCTGGTTGTGAATTTTGTACAACTTGTGGTCGTGGTGAAATTTGAATTTCAGGTGCATCAGGCTCACCAATACCAGTTGCTACAATAGTTACTCGAATTTCATCGACCATATCCGGTACGAGCGTTGTACCAATAACAACCGTCGCCTCTTCAGATGCAAACGCTTTAACCGTATCACCAACAGCGTAAAACTCAGATAATCCTAAATCCATTCCAGCGGTAATATTTACTAATACGCCTCTTGCCCCGGACAAGTCAACGCGTTCTAATAAATCACTTTTCACAGCAATCTTAGCTGCATCTTCTGCACGACCTTCTCCAGGCGCACTTTTGGCGGAACCGAAACCAATCATAGCCTGTCCCATCTCAGACATGACGGTTCGCACGTCAGCAAAGTCCACGTTAATTAACCCCGGGGAAGTAATCATATCTGAGATGCCAGTAACGGAATTGCGTAGAACATCATTTGCAGCAGAAAAGGCTTGCATGAGCGTTGCATTTTTAGGCATAACCTTAGCTAACTGCTCATTCGGAATGATAATCAAGGAGTCTACATGTTTTGATAATTCTTTAATTCCCATTTCAGCGAACATCATTCGTTTTTTACCTTCAAAGGAAAACGGTTTTGTTACGACTGCAACAGTAAGAATACCTAATTCTTTTGCAATTTGAGCAACAATTGGAGCGGCACCAGTACCTGTACCACCACCCATACCGGCAGCGATAAATACCATGTCGGCACCCTCTAGCATCTTACGAATAGCATCTTGGTCATCTTCAGCCGCTTTACGTCCAACATTAGGGTTTGCACCTGCCCCCAGCCCTTTTGTCGTTTCTGCTCCAATCTGAACTGTTTGCTGGGCTTGGCTTTTACGAAGAGCTTGAGCATCAGTATTTACTGAATAAAATTCAATCTTGCCATGTTCATCCGTATTTATGATGGATTCATCAATTAGAGTACCGCCAACTTCTTTTTCTAAAACACTGGCGACCATGTGGTTAATAGCATTACCACCGCCACCACCAACACCGACAACTTTAATCAGCGCGCCACTCATTTCACCAAGATCGTACTCTACTGGCTCAAACATAATTATCTATTCTCCGTTAATGCCGACATACCATCAGCATAAATTAAAGCCCAAATTTTGCATATTGTAGATGAAAAATCAAAATTCTCAAAATTCTGACCGCACTTTATTAAAGATTTTTTTCAGTACATTACCGCAGGAATTTAGGAAATTACTTCCAGAATTTTCCTCATGAATCAATCCATCATCTTCATTGCTATGTTCATACTGAAGCAAACCAATAACAGTTGAATATTGCGGTTTATTTACATAATCCGTCAAACCGGTAATATTTAACGGACTACCTATTCTTACTTGATGATTAGAACCAAAAACCTCTTCGGCACATTCTTTTAAGTCTTCAATTTGAGCACCACCACCAGTAATAACAACTCCTGCGATAAGCTCACATTTCATATTTTTGGATTCTAAATCTGCTTTTAAACGCAACCATTCATTTTTAACTAAACCAAGCAATTCTTTATAACGCGCTGATGTTACAAATGACAGTTGTTCTTTTGTTAATACGCGAGGCCCGCGACCACCAATGCCTGAAACTTCAATTTTCTTATCTGCATGATATTTTGGTGGCATTAATGCACTACCATGGTTAACTTTAATACTTTCCGCTTCCATTCTGGAAGCAGCACAAGCATAGGCAATATCATCGGTAACGCGATTTCCAGCGTAAGGAATCACCTTGCTAAAGCGCAAAGCACCATTGATATACACCATGATATCCATCGTACCCGCACCAAAATCGACTAAACAAACCCCTAAGTCTTTTTCATCCTCTGTTAATACAGAATAACTTGAAGCCAAACCGGAGAACACAATTTTATCGACTTTTAATTTACAGCGTTCTACCGCTTTTTTCAGGTTATTCAACCAATCCTGATGACAAGCAATCAAATGAGTTTGTGCTTTCAAACGAACACCTTGTAATCCCAATGGATTTTTAATATTCATTTGTTTATCAACGGCAAATTCTTGCGGAATAATATGCAACAAAGACAACCCTTCCGGCATTTTAACCGAACTTGCCGTATGAATCGCAGAATCAATTTCATCTTGCGTCACTTCGCCTTCTGCAATAGGCACAAAACCATTTTCATTAAGGCTCTGAATATGCTCTCCAGTAATGGCTAAGGTCACGCTCATAATGCGACAGTCAGCGACTGACTCTGCTGCTTCAATTGCACGTTGAATAGAGGTAACTACCGCATTTAAATCAGTAATACTTCCTTTATCAATCCCCTTTGAAGGACAACTGCCGACGCCAAGGACATTTACCACACCGTCAGGCAATACCTCACCAACGACTGCAACAACTTTAGAAGTGCCCACTTCTAAACCAACAATGGTCTTTGATTCCACAATTTTAGACATATTCTAACTTCACACTTAATAATTAATTTAAATCAACCATACCCACTGTAGCACCGGAGGCATAACGCAAATCGACATAGGAGATTTTCTTATTTTCAGGCACTTCAATTTGGGGATAAATTGTGACAAAACGATCCAGTTTTGTTTTCCATTCACCACGCCCCAACTTCAGCACCACATCATTATCCAGCACGACTTGCCAAGCACCACGTGCATCAATGGCTACCGCTTTAAGCGTTAAACCTTTCTGTTTTAAATCAGCATAAATTCTATTCCATGCATCCAACACTTTTTCACTTTGGAAGTCAGGGCCGGCTAAACGAGGTAAATGAGTTTCTTTTAACTTACTCATTGGCAATTGGAAAACTGCACCATCCTCGGACAAAAAGTCGCTTTCATTCCAAATAGCAATCGGTTTATATTCGGTCACCCAAATGCTCAATCTGTTCGGCCACATTTTGCGAACAACCGCCCCTTTTACCCAAGGCATTGTTTCAATTTGTTCACGAATGGCATCAATATCTTGACCAAAAAAGCCTTTTAAATCGCCCATTTTTAATAAAGCATCACGCACATCGGCATCTGTCGTGAAATTGGGCGAGCCAACCAACGCAAAAGCACTGATAGGCTTACTATCTAATTTTTCTAGGAAATTTTGCCAATTTGAATAAGAATAGAACAATATCCCAACGCATAATAGCACAAGTAATAATTTAATTTGCACAAAAACTTTGGGTTTCGGCTCACCATATCTTATATTTTGTGTGGTTTTGCGTTTTAGTAAATTCATTCCGCACTCAACTCTAAAATTCTCTCAACCAACTGCTCAAAAGAGTAACCGACTGTTGCCGCTGATTTTGGGAATAAACTATGGCTAGTCATACCAGGATTCGTGTTGACTTCCACTAAACGGAAGTTTCCTTCCGCATCCGCAATCACATCAATACGGCTCCAACCACGGCACCCCACCACATCATAGGCCTGCTTAACTAAATGGCGAAGCTCTTGCTCACGTTCATCACTTAACCCAGCCGGACAAAAATACTGTGTATTATCAGAAATGTATTTTGCATCATAATCATAGAACTCACCTTCAGGCACGATTTTAATGGAAGGTAACACTTCGTTATCCAGTACCGGCACAGTGAATTCATCACCGGCAAGCCATTCTTCAATGAGTACGGTGCGATCAAATTTAAGTGCAAAATCCACCGCACTTTCCAACTCTTCAATCGCTTTCACTTTGGTTAACCCCACACTAGACCCTTCTAAAGAGGGTTTCACCATCAACGGTAAGCCGAGTTTTTTGACCACTGACTCAGGGGTTAAGTTTGCTCTATTTTCCACGGTAACAATTTCCATTTCAGCAACCGGCAAACCAAAGGCTTTCCACAACATTTTGGTACGCATTTTGTCCATGGTAAGCGCAGAAGTCATCACGCCACAGCCGGTATAAGGAATGCCGATTTGCTCCAGCAACCCTTGCATCGTGCCGTCTTCACCACCGCGGCCATGCAAAATATTAAAGACACGATCAAACCCTTGCTCTTTTAATGTCGCCACCGGAAATTCTTTCGGATCAATTGGGTGAGCGTCATACCCTTGTTTACGCAATGCATTTAATACTGCAGTTCCTGAATTTAAAGACACCTCACGTTCGGCTGAGGTTCCGCCCAATAATACGGCGATTTTTTCTTGTTTTAATGTTTTACTCATCTTGCTATCCACTTATTCTTTTGTCCAACGTTCGACTAACTGGCGTGAAAGCTTACTCACGCTGCCGGCGCCTTGCGCCAAAATTAAATCTCCATCTTGAATGAGATGATCAAGCACCTCACCTAACTGCGCTGTATCAGACACCAAAACCGGGTCCACTTTGCCAAGATTGCGAATAGAACGACATAATGCTTTACTATCAGCACCCACAATAGGCGCCTCACCGGCGGGATACACATCCAACATAATCAAGGCATCGACTTGAGACAATACTTGCACAAAATCATCAAATAAATCACGGGTGCGGGAATAGCGGTGTGGTTGGAAAATCATCACAATCCGCTTATTTTCCCAGCCCTGACGAGCAGCTTGAATAGTGACGCCCACTTCTGTCGGATGGTGACCATAATCGTCCACCAACATCACTTTACCGTTCGGGCGAATAAATTGTCCTAACTGATCGAAACGACGCCCTGCACCTTGGAAATCGGCTAACGCAGCTAAAATCGCTTCATTTGTAATACCTTCTTCTTTGGCTACAACCAATGCTGCCGTTGCATTTAAGGCATTATGGCGTCCCGGCACATTCAGCAATACATCAATCCGTTCACCACTCGGGCAAATCACCGTGTAATGACCTTGGAAACCGGTTTGTTGATAATCTTCAATACGATAATCGGCATTCTCACTGAAACCGTAAGTAATCACCTGACGCCCAACTTGTGACACCAAGCTCATTAAATCGGCATCATCGGCACATAACACGGCTAGCCCATAAAATGGCAAATTATGTAAGAAATTCACATAGGTTTGCTTCATTTCATCAAAATCACCGTGATAGGTATCCATATGATCCGGCTCAATATTCGTCACGATAGAAATCATCGGTTGCAAATGCAAGAAAGAGGCATCACTTTCATCAGCTTCGGCAATCAAATAACGGCTACGCCCTAAATGTGCATTCGTCCCGGCCGATTTCACCAAACCACCATTCACAAAAGTCGGATCCAAACCTGCTTCCGCATAAATCATAGAAACCATCGCGGTGGTCGTCGTTTTACCGTGCGTACCGGCAACCGCAATGCCATGACGAAAACGCATTAATTCCGCCAACATTTGCGCACGTTGAATCACCGGAATACGCGCTTCTTTTGCCGCCACCACTTCAGGGTTATCATCACGAATCGCAGAAGAAATCACCACCACACTGGCACCGGTAATATTTTCTGCTTTATGCCCAATAAAAACTTTGGCGCCGGCACAAGCTAAACGCTGAGTCACCGCACTTTCCGCAATATCAGAACCGGAAATATGATATCCCTCATTCAATAAAATTTCGGCAATACCACACATCCCCGCGCCACCGATACCGATAAAATGAATTTGCTTCACTCGGCGCATTTCCGGAATGATGTCTCTAATCTGTTGATGATAGTTATCCATGAATATGTCCTTTTTACTCAGTCGTTCAAAACAGTTGAAAAAACGACCGCACTTATAATTTAATTTGCCACGTCTTCAATCACGTCAGCGACCCGCTTAGCCGCTAACGGTGTTGCCTTACTTTTTGCCTTTAACGCCATGGCTAATAATGTTTCACGATCTGCCAACAGCGGGGTTAACGCATTCAACAGACGCTCTTCCGTAAATTCCGGCTGTTCAATGATCAGCGCAGCCCCCGCATCCGCTAAATATTTGGCATTCAAAAATTGCTGACGGTCTTTATGTTGGAAAGGCACGAAGATGGCCGGTACACCTACTGCCGCCAACTCGCACACCGTCAATGCGCCCGAGCGACAAATCACAATGTCCGCCCAAGCATAAGCTTCTGCCATGTCATCAATAAATTCAGTCGCCACGCCATTTTGATTTGCCTGATAGATTTCCTCAATGCCGGCTAAATTGCCCTTACCTACTTGGTGACGCACATAAATCTCCAAACCTTGGACACTGAGTTTCTCTGCAACTTTTGGCACAGTTTGATTTAACACGCGCGCCCCTTGGCTACCGCCGACCACTAAAATACGCAAGGTTTTATCACGCGTGGCAAAACGTGTTTCTGGGGATTCGGTTTGGAATAAATCACGACGTACGGGATTTCCTACCACTTCAGCATGAGAAAAGGCATTTGGAAAGGCTTGCAACACCCGCGCAGCAATTTTAGATAACCAATTATTGGTTAACCCCGCAATGGCATTTTGTTCATGCAATACCACCGGCACGCCGCAAAGTTTTGCCGCGATACCACCCGGGCCCGAAACATAGCCCCCCATGCCTAATACCGCATTAGGTTGGTATTGTTGAATAATTTTACGCGCCTGACACACCGCGCGCAAAATAGCAAAAGGCGCCAATAATAAACTCTTGATGCCCTTGCCACGTAAACCTGAGATTTGGATAAATTCAATGGGAATGCCATGTTTTGGTACGAGTTGGGCTTCCATACGATCTTTGGTGCCCAGCCAGCGAATTTCCCAACCTTGCTGTTGTAATTCTTGTGCAACGGCAATGGCAGGAAAAACATGTCCGCCTGTTCCACCTGCCATCACTAATAATTTTTTACCCATATCTTTTCTCTAAAAATACTCAAAAAACCGACCGCACTTTAGGCTTTAATCGTCTCGCAATCTCGCTTGACCACCACGCATTAAACGATTTTCATGGTCAATGCGCAATAATATGCCGACAGTGACCGACATAATGATAATACTCGAACCACCGTAACTGATCAGCGGGAAGGTTAAGCCTTTCGTTGGCAACATGCCGAGAGCCATACCAAGGTTTACAAAACCTTGGAAGAAAATCCAAAAGCTAATACCGAAAGCCAAAAAGCCTTTAAAACGTTGCTCTAATATTAGGGATTCTCGTCCAATTTTCATGGCGCGGAAAACCAATAAACCAAGCAAAATAATAATCACTAAAATGCCGAAAAAGCCAAATTCTTCACCCACGATTGCCATAACAAAGTCAGTGTGCGCTTCCGGTAAATATTCTAGTTTCAGTACGGAATTGCCTAACCCTTCTCCGAAAAATCCGCCTCGACCGAATGCCATTAAAGAGTTGGATAATTGGAAACCGGTGCCATAAGGGTCTTTGAAGGGGTCCATAAAGCCGGTGATACGTTTAAGACGATAAGCAGAAGAAAGTACCAGCCACACGAACATCAATGCAGCAAAACCAAATAAAAGAAGGAATTGTCCAAATTTTGCACCGATAATAAATAGCAAACCGAAGGTAATGACAAATAAAACGACGGTGCTACCTAAGTCTGGTTGCATCAATAAGAAACAACCTAACAATCCCATCACCAAAAATGGCTTAACCGCACTTAACTTGCGACTACGCACCTCATCATAACGACGGGTAAAATAACTGGCGAGGAAACAAGTTAAGGCTAACTTGGCAAATTCCGCCGGTTGAAAATTGAATAAAACCATTGGGATCCAACGACGGGCACCATTCACCTCTCGCCCAATACCAGGGATCATCACAAGGAAAAGCAAAACCAACGCAATGCCAAACAATCTAACATGCCATTTTTCCCATTTATCCATGGAAATTTGCAAAGTGAAATAACAGGTTACGCAGGAAAGAAAAATATAAATCATATCCCGCTTGGCAAAATAAAACGGATCGCCATGTAAACGTGTTCCTACCGGAATGGAAGCGGAAGACACCGCCAGTAAACCAATAAGCAATAGCACGAGATACAACCACAATAACGCACGATCATATAATAAACTCGCCGGTGTAATCGTCGTTGTTTGTTGCCAAGTTGTTTTCAGTTTAGCCCAAAATTCCATGAATAAAATCCGTCTTTAACTTAAACGAGCCAAACGCGTGAACTCATCGCCACGTGCTTCAAAACAAGGGAATTGGTCCAAGCTTGCACAGGCCGGGGATAACAATACCATGTCCCCCGCTTGTAACTGCGGACGAATTGCTGCAATGGCCTGCTCCATGGTGTCGAATAATTGACTTTGTGACGAAAGTGCAGCTAACTGTTTACCATCCTGCCCAAAGCAATAACAAAAAATATGCGGTTGATTAATTAATGTCGCCAATTCAGAAAAATCTGCGCCTTTGCCATCACCACCGAGTAATAAATAGAGTTTCCCGGCGACCTGTAAACCGGTTAATGCAGCAACCGTACTACCGACATTGGTTGCTTTTGAATCATTAATCCAACGCACGCCGTGCGCCATATACGCCACTTGGAAACGGTGTTCCAAGCCACCGAACTCGCGAAGTGCGGTCTGAATTCCCAACAAATTAATACCGGCGGCTTGTGCTAAGGCAATTGCAGCCAAGGCATTCATGTAATTATGACGACCGGTTAATTTCATTTCATCACAAGCTAAAATCGCCTCATCACGCGCCATTAAATAGGTTTTCTGGTTTTCGTTTTTCAGCCAATAATCCGCATGATGTTCCGCAAAACTCACTTGTTTTTCCGGGTGTTGAGTGGTTGGCAGAGTGAGCGGGTCTTCTCCGTTAACCACGGCCGTTTGGCAATTGTCGTAGATTTTTAATTTCGCATGGCGATAATCCTGTAAATCCACGTAACGATTCATATGATCTTCGGTGACATTCAACACCGTTGCCGCCACGGTTTTTAGCGAATAGGTGGTTTCTAACTGGAAGCTAGAAAGCTCCAAAACGTAAATATCATGTGATTGATTTAATAGAGAAAGCGCAGGAATACCGATATTACCGCCCATGCCAACGCTCAAACCGGCGGCTTTTGCCATTTCTGCAACCAATGTGGTCACAGTACTTTTCCCATTAGAACCGGTAATGGCCACAATCGGTTTATCCGCTTCTCGACAGAACAGCTCAATATCGCCGACGACTTCGACACCGGCTTGAAGTGCGGTCTGAATTTCTGGCGTTTTTACCGCAAGCCCCGGGCTAATCACAATCAAATCACTTTCTAAGAGCCATTGCTGGTTTAAACCGCCGGTATGCAGAGGAATGGCTTTATCAAGTTGTTCTGCCCCTGCCGGTGCGTTACGCGTATCAATGACACGAACATCAGCATGTTTAGCACGCAGAAAATCAACACAGGATAACCCTGTTTTGCCAAGTCCGATAACAGTGACTTTTTTATCTTGATATTGCATGAAATTCTCTCTCAAAAATGACCGCTCTTTTTGGGGTGATTAACGTAGTTTTAAGGTCACTAAACCAATTAATACCAGCATTAAGGAAATGATCCAGAAACGCACAATAACACGAGGCTCCGGCCAGCCTTTTTTCTCGAAATGGTGATGAATCGGTGCCATCAGGAAAATGCGTTGTTTGTTACGCAATTTGTAGGAACCCACTTGTAAGATCACGGACAGGGTTTCCATGACGAACACGCCGCCCATGATCAGTAATAAAAATTCTTGGCGCACCAATACGGCAATCACACCTAACGCGCCGCCCAACGCTAATGAGCCGACATCGCCCATAAACACTTGCGCAGGGTAAGTGTTAAACCACAAGAAACCAAGACCCGCGCCGACAATCGCCGTACAGAACACAGTCAGTTCCGCGCTGAATTTCAGGTATGGAATGTGCAAGTATTCTGCAAAATTGATGTTACCTGTCGCCCATGCCACCAATGCAAATGCACCGGCCACCATCACGGTCGGCACAATCGCCAGCCCATCTAAACCGTCCGTTAAATTCACGGCATTACTGGAACCGACAATAACAAAGTAAGCCAATACAATATAAAAAATGCCCAGTTGCGGCATAAATTCCTTAAAGAATGGCACAACCAAGCGGGTTGCATCGGTGTCTTTACCGATCGCATACATACCGAAAATCGCCACTAAGGCAATAACGGAAAGCCAAAAATATTTCCAGCGGGCAATTAAACCGTCTGTACTTTTACGGGTAATTTTGCGGTAATCGTCCACGAAGCCAACAGCGCCGTAGCCGAATAAAACGAACAAGCTAAACCAAACATATGGATTGGTTAAATCCGCCCATAATAATGTGCTCACACCGATGGCGAAAAGAATCATGACACCGCCCATCGTCGGTGTACCTTTTTTGGCGAAGTGACTTTCAGGGCCGTCATTGCGTACGACTTGGCCAAACTTCAATAGTTGTAAACGACGAATGACTTTCGGTCCAATCCATAAGGACAATAAAAGTGCCGTGAGCAACGCTAAAATAGCACGCACGGTAATATAGGAAATCACATGGAAATCAGAATTGTATTTGGTGAGAAACTCAGCAATCCAAACTAACATAAAAAATTACCCTTTAATAAATCGATCACGTCTTCCATTTTCATACTGCGTGACCCCTTCACCAAAACAACGACTTTTTGTTGTGTTAATTGTTGTTTAATAATTGGCGTTAAATAAGCGACAAGTTCTGTTTTATCAGTAAAATGGCGTCCAAAATTGACCGCACTTATCACGGAGCTGGAATGTCCAAACGAAATCACCAAATCCAATTTGGCTGCCTGGGCAAACTCACCCACCTCTTGATGACAAAGCGGTGTATTATCGCCTAATTCGCCCATATCACCAACAATAAAGACGCGAAAAGCCGGATATTTTTGCAACACGGAAATCGCGGATTTCATGGAGCCTACATTGGCATTATAGGTGTCGTCTAGTAATAAAAGATTGTCGCAAGGATGAATTGGGAATAAACGCCCTTTCACCAAGGATGGCGTTTCCAATCCTTTTTTTACCTGCGCTAACGTTGCGCCCACATTCATTGCCAGCGCAGTCGCGGCTAAGGCATTAGATACGTTATGTTCGCCTAAATACGGTGAATCAATCTGCACATTGCCTTGTGGCGTGTGCAATACAAAAGACGCCCCTTGTTCGGAGAAGTGAATAGCATCCGCATAAAAATCAGCTTGTGGATTGTCATAGGCAAAATATTGAACGGCATGTTGCCCAATCTCTTTTTGCCATTTTTGTTGATAGTTATGCGCTTGGTTGATGATGGCAACGCCATGATGAGTTAATCCGCGGAAAATTTCGCCTTTCGCTGTTGCAACGCCGTCAAGAGAACCAAAACCTTCTAAATGTGCGGCCATGACATTATTGACTAACGCCACATCAGGCTGCGCCAAGGCGGTGGTATAGGCAATTTCACCAATATGATTGGCACCAAGTTCAATCACTGCAAATTTATGTTTTTCGGTTAAACGTAATAACGTCAGCGGAACACCGATGTCGTTATTAAAATTACCTTGGGTAAATAAAACGTCGTCAAAATCGACCGCACTTTGTTGCAAGATAGAGGCCGTCATTTCTTTTACCGTGGTTTTGCCCGATGACCCTGTCATCGCCACCACTTTCGGATTAATTTTCTCACGCAACCATTTGGCAAGCTGCCCTAAGGCAAGACGGCTGTCTTTCACAATTAATTGGGCAATATTGCCCTCTGTCGGATGTTCAACCACGGCGGCAACACAGCCTTGCTCAGCCGCTTTAACAACGTAGCCGTGAGCGTCAAAATTTTCCCCTTTCAGCGCAAAAAACAAGCCATTGCTCACGTTTTTGCGGCTGTCCGTACTCACGTTTTCAACAATCAAGTTGCCATCACCGATAAGCTGTGCCTCTAAAATGGAGGCGATTTGAGAGAGAGATAATGTAATCATATTTTTTGTTACTGAGATAAATAATGACGGGCAACTTCCTGATCGGAAAAATGATGCTTCGTTTTGCCAATAATTTGGTAGTCTTCATGCCCTTTTCCGGCAATTAAAATCACGTCATTTTCCACTGCACTTTGAATCGCAGTGGCAATGGCCTCTTCACGTTGGTGTATCACTTGCACGGCTTGCGGATGAATAAACCCTTTTAAAATATCCGCCATAATTTGCGTATGATCTTCTGTACGGGGATTATCATCCGTAGCAATGACCTTATCCGCCAACTGTTCGGCAATTTTCGCCATAAGTGGACGTTTACCACTATCGCGATCGCCACCGCAGCCGAAAATACACCAAAGCTTACCATGGCAATGTAACCGTGCTGCCTGTAACGCTTTTTCCAACGCATCCGGTGTATGAGCGTAATCCACGATAACGGTCGGTTTATGCGGAGCATGCAGCATTTCCATCCGACCGCATACGCCAGTTAATTTATGTGCACTACGAATGAGTTTGGCTAAGTCATAACCAAGTGCCAACAAGGTTGCCATGACCAACAATAAATTACTGACGTTGAATGCACCGATAAGTGCGCTTTGTAATTCACCGTTGCCCCAAGAGGATTCAAATTGAATACTAGCGCCTTTGTGATTAAAGGAGACGTTTACCGCCTTCAACCATTTGGCTTGTTGTGGAACAAAATCTGCCTTGCTACTGACCGCAACCGCCTCCGGCATCTCACTTAACCATGCTGCCCCAACAAGATCATCCGCATCAATGATGTGATGGCGGCTATCCAATTCGCTGAATAAACGTTTTTTTGCTGCGGCATAATTTTCCATCGTATGATGATAATCCAAATGATCACGACTTAAATTAGTAAATACCGCCGCACTGAAATGCACAGACTCTACGCGATGTTGTACCAAGCCGTGAGATGACACTTCAATCGCCGCAAAATCTGCGCCTTGTGCTATAAACTCCGCTAGTGATGCTTGGATTTCCACCGCAGAACCTGTGGTATTCGTTGCTTCTTTGACTCGGCCGAATAATCCATTACCGATGGTGCCCATCACGGCGCTGGTATGCCCTAAAATCTGTGTCCACTGTGCCAATAATTGCGCGGTTGTTGTTTTGCCATTCGTACCGGTAACCCCAACCAAGGTTAAACGCTTGGAAGGCTGCTCATAAAACACATCGGCAAGATGTGATAGATGTTCGCTTAAGCGGTAAAAAGCAATCAGCGGAACCTGTTGTTCGTAGCGCACCTGAAGATGTTGCGCCTCAGAATCAGCCTCAAAAATGACCGCACTTACGCCATTTTGCAACGCTTGCGGAATATATTGACGACCGTCGGTTTGATGCCCTTTAATTGCAACAAAAAGACAGCCGGCCTTTGCAGTTCGACTGTCTAATGTCATTTCGGTGAGATTCACATTTTCTGGCATGTGAATCCCGAGAAGATGAGTTAATCGATACATAATGTTTTCTCAATGAATGAGTGAAAAACGCTTTATTTACGCACCGCACTTTATGTCTAATTTAGTTGACTTCACTTGATTTTTTGCTACTCAAACGAACAGTGCGTTTTGTTGTTTTATCCGTTTCAACGCCATCCGGCGGTACATTATTGCTACGCAACGCATAGCTCATGATGCTGGAAAATACCGGTGCGGAAATTGCACCACCATAGTACTGCCCTGCTTTCGGATCATTAATCAGCACCACCAAAGCATAACGTGGGTCGGTAATGGGTGCGATACCTGCGGTATAAGCCACATATTTATCTACATAGCGACCATTTTCCAATTTCTTCGCTGTACCGGTTTTGATGCCTACACGATAGCCTTCGACCATCGCACGGCCATTTTTAATCGCAACTTTTTCCATCATGTTGACGACTTCACGCGTGATTTTTTCAGAGAACACACGTTGTCCCACGACCGGTGGATCCACTTTAGTAATAGAAAGCGGGCGATAAATACCAAAGCTGCCTAAAGTGACATAAGCACGAGCAATTTGTAATGGCGTTGCATTCAAACCGTAACCATAAGCGACGTTAGCACGCTCAATATCAGACCAACGAGCACGGTTAGCATTCAACAAACCGGATTGCTCCCCAATCAAACCTAAATCTGTCGGTTTGCCTAAACCGGCATTTTGATAGGTTTCCATTAAAGCACTCGGCGGCATACGTAACGCTAAACGGCTCACACCGCGGTTACTGGAGTTTTCTAAAATGCCATCTAAACTTAACTGATCACGTGGTGCGACGTCTTTTACTTCATGGCCGTTCAAGATGAGCGGGCCAGTATTAATAATTTCATCACGACGTACTGCCCCACGTTGAAGTGCGGTCAAAACCACGAACGGTTTTACAGTAGAACCCGGCTCAAAGGTATCGGTAATCGCGCGGTTACGCATTAACTCGGATTTTACTCCCACTCGATTATTTGGGTTATAAGAAGGAGCATTGGCCATTGCTAATACTTCACCGGTACGCACATCCACTAATACGGCCGTGCCGGATTCCGCTTTATTCTCGGCAACCGCTTTCTTAATTTCACGGTAAACCATGGATTGTAATTTTTCATCAATGCTCAATGTCACGTCTTGTGCATCATATTTCTTCACATCAGAAATATTTTCAACAATGTTACCGAATCGGTCTTTACGATATGTCATGGAACCGGATTTACCCACTAACATGGAATCAAAGCTTTTTTCAATGCCTTCAATACCTGCGCCATCAATATTGGTATAACCAATCAAATGGGCTGTTTCTTCCACGCGAGGATAAAAGCGGCGCGCTTCCATTTTTAGGATAATGCCGGTAATTTTTAATTCTTTAACATACTGTGCAAGCGTTGGTGAAATTTGACGAGATAAATAGACAAAACGGGATTTCGGATCTTTTTCAACGCGCTTAACCAAATTGCTATAAGAAATCCCTAACGCTTCCGCCAATTTTTGCCAACGTTCTTTGTCTTTTAACGAATTTTCATCAAAAATAAATTTTGGATCCGCTACCACAGAATACATCGGCACACTCACCGATAACAGTTGGCCATTACGATCTAGAATAGAACCGCGAACAAATTGAATTTCTTGTGTGCGTAAAGAACGTTTATCCGCCTCCCCCATCAAAGAGTCAGCATTGATAATTTGCATATAAGCCGCTTGAGCAACCAATGCCATCAAGCCCAAGAAAACACTGGTTAACGCCCACAAATAACGCCCTTTTAAGAAACTTCTTTCATAAACCATTTTAGGCTTATTCGGTTTTACCGAAGAAGTATTTTGTGCCGACGGTTTAGGGTTATTCTTTTTCGCTTGTATCGGCTTAATTGATTTATTAAATTTAACCATATTTGTGATTTCCGCGTTTATTCAAGAATAACAACTTCTTGTTCTGGGGTTGCTCGTTGCATGCCGAATTGCTTGGCAATAGCTTCTATGCGTGTATTATCGCTGAGGGTTGCTTCTTCTAATCTTAAATTAAGATATTCATTTTCAAGCGCTTGATGTTGTAAAACCAAATCACCTTTCTCTGCCACTAATCCACGCGTTTGATGAGTAAGCCAAACCGTTCCTAATGCACTTAGCGTAATCGCCAGTAATAAAATCAACACCAATTTGTTTGATGTAAATAAATCTTCGAGAATAATGTTTCGCAAAGGGAATCTATCGTTATTTTCTAACATTAGCTTAATCTCTCCGCAATTCTTAAGACGGCACTACGTGCTCTTGGGTTTTGGGCAATTTCCTCATCACTTGGCATAATCGCTTTGCCAATCACTTTTAAGGTTTGATTACGTTGAATTTGGTCTTCGCGCAGTGGCAAACCTTTAGGAATATCTTCGCCTTGGCTTTGCTTACGCATAAAATGCTTCACCATGCGATCTTCCAATGAATGGAAACTGATAATTGATAAACGCCCGCCCGGGGCTAACACAGTTAATGCGGACTGCAAGACTTTTTCCAGCTCATCTAACTCTGAATTAATAAAAATACGAATGGCCTGAAAGCTTCGTGTAGCAGGATGTTTATGTTTATCTTTAAATGGCACAGTCTGTGCAATTAATTCAGCGAGTTGTAACGTACGTGTTAAACATTCGCCGCCATTTTGCACCGCACTTTTATTATAATTCACGATGGCCGAGGCAATTTTCTTTGCAAAACGCTCTTCACCAAACGTTTTTAAAACCCACGCCAAATCTTGTTCAGAAACATATTGTAACCATTCCGCTGCGGACATGCCTTTACTATCATCCATTCGCATATCCAACGGGCCGTCTTTCATAAAACTAAAACCGCGCTCAGCATCATCCAATTGCGGAGATGACACACCAAGATCAAGTAAAATACCATCAATCTTGCCGACTAAATTTAACTTCTCACAAATAGGTAAAATATCTGAAAATGCGCTGTGTTCGATATGAAATCGTGAATCTTGAATTTTTTGGGCTTCAGCCACAGCTTTAGGGTCTCGGTCAATGGCAATTAATCTACCGTTAGCCGATAACTTAGAAAGGATTAATCGGGAATGCCCCCCGCGACCAAACGTACCGTCAATATAAATGCCGTTTTCTTTTAAAGCCAAGCCATCAACGGTTTCATGTAACAAAACCGTCGCATGTTCAACTGATGAAAATGCATTTAAATGACTCATAAATTATTACCGGTGATATTTAAAAATAAAAATATAATTTAAAGATAAGATAGAGCGGCATAATTGCCGCTTATCTTTTGCTAGTGCCGCTGTTCGGTGAGTTTTACTCTTATAATGACAGCGTTTTTAATTCTTCTGACAGTGCAAAGCTATCTGTTGCACCTAATGCCATGTCTTTTTCAATTTGAGCCTGCCACTCGGCCTCGCTCCAAATTTCAAATTTATTTAATTGTCCAACAAGCATGATGGATTTTTCTAATTTAGCGTGCTGGCGTAAAGGACTACTAATTAAAATTCGTCCAGCACTGTCCAATTCACACTCAGTGGCATAACCCAGCATCACTCGTTGTAAGGTACGTTGTAATGGATCAAAATTAGAAAGCCCGAGCAATTTTTGCTCAATAGTTTCCCATTCTTTTAACGGATAAAGCAATAAGCAAGGTTGACGAATATCTACGGTACAAACCATTTGTCCCTGGTTCTGTTCCAAAAGCTCGGCACGATAACGGGTAGGAATAGAAATTCTTCCCTTCACATCCAAATTAATCGTTGCCGCACCACGAAACATTTTTTCTCACCTTAGTTGTTCTGTTTATTTCAATTTGGGAGTTCAACCCCAAAATTTTCCACAAAAAAACACTTTTTACCACTTTTGATTAATTTTATTATTTGTGTGTATAAGTTGCAAGCAATTTAATGAGATGTATCAGGAAAGTTTTATCTATTTTTAAGTTGAATATACATTTAGATATGAAGGAATCATCAGATAAAAAATACCCTGTTAATCTTCATCAACAGGGTATTTTATTTTTAGTCTTTACCGCTAAAAGTGCGGTCAATATTTTTGCTATTTCGCAAGGCTATCTACTAAAGATTCCGGGTCAGCTTCATTAGAACGTTTAACTAAAGCGAAGAACAACGCGACACAAACAATTGTTGTCGCAAAGCCTAGGTAAACTGACAATTGATAGTCTAAACCGAAACCGATTTTGTTGTAATACAAATAGGTTGCACAGACAGTAGTAATAAACCATGCAGGGATAGATGCCACCCAGTGGAATTTATGATAGCGGTATAAATAAGCTGCCGCTGTCCATAACATTACCATTGCAGTCATTTGGTTTGCCCAAGTGAAGTAACGCCATAATACGCTGAAGTCGATGGTTGAAACAAAATAACCTAATACGAACAATGGCACTGCAATTAATAAACGTTTAGGAAGTGAACGTTGATCAATTTTGAAAATTTCCGCTAATTGTAAACGTGCTGCACGGAATGCCGTATCCCCAGAAGTAATTGGAAGTACAACAACACCTAATACCGCAAAGATACCACCAATGAAACCTAAGAAGTGTAATGAGCTGTCATATACTACTTTAGATGGTGAACCTGCGGCGATCGCATCTTGTAACGCTTGCGGGTTCTCATAGAATGCAAGACCTACCATACACCATATTAATGCAATAATACCTTCAGTAATCATCGCTCCGTAGAAAATGAAACGACCTTCTTTTTCATTTTCAGCACAACGCGCCATTAATGGGGTTTGTGTTGCGTGGAAACCGGATAATGCACCACAAGAAATGGTTAAGAACAATAATGGCCAAATTGGCACATCACCTTTCACTTGGAAGTTTTGAGTGAATTTCTCTAATGTTAAACCTTGACCGTCTGCATCAACCGTACGGAAGAATTCGATAGGATCTACCGCACTGAAATGCGCGGATACTAAACCGTACACCATACCTACAGACATAAAGAGTAATAACGCACCAAAGAGTGGGTAAATACGGCCGATAATTTTGTCAATTGGTAACAAGGTTGCAAGAATATAGTAAGCAAAAATAATCGCAGTCCATACGGAAACCACTGTTGCTTTATCCATTCCCCATACGGTTAAACCACCGGCTTCAACAGCTTTATGAACCGCTTCGGCATCACCTAATTGCAATGCGCCTTGAGATGCACCCATGACGTCCATAGTGATCGTACCCATTAATTGAGCCGGGCTTGCAACGAAAACAACGCCAACTAATAAAAGAAGAACAAGCGCTAAAACGTTGATAAAGACTTTTACTGGACGACCTAAGAATTTACCGGCTAAGTAAGGCATGGTTGCACCACCATGACGAATACTTAACATACCGCAGAAATAGTCATGTACCGCACCGGCAAAAATACATCCGATAACAATCCACAACATCGCCACAGGTCCGTATAAGGCACCAAGAATCGGACCAAAAATCGGACCGGTACCGGCAATGTTTAATAATTGAATTAACCAAATTTTGGTTTTAGACATCGGCATGTAGTCCACACCGTCATTGACTTGGTAGGCAGGTGTTTGACGTTTAGGGTTAATGACAAAGATTTTTTCAATAATTTTGCCATAAACTGCATAACCTAAAATCAACACCAGAACACAGAAGAAGAACCACAACATATGAAAATCCTATGGAAAGAACACATAACGTGTTCGGGTTAATATTTAACTATTACTCCTATATGAGTAAAGCCGCGCTATTTTAGGCTTCTGCTACAATGAAGTAAATAAACGACAATCTATCGATTCAGAATATCTTTGCAAAATGTGATATCAGTCACGTTTTTAAATTGAACTAAAAAGTGCTGTATAAATTTCTTGCGTTTTAAACAAAAATCACTACATTGTGCTTTTCTTAAAATTTGATCTCATCGGAGAAGTCATGTTACACCGTTGCCCGGAATGCCGTAAAAAAATCAGCGAAAGTGCAGAATCCTGCCCAAACTGCGGTTTTTCCTTTAAACCGGAGAATCTTGAAACTTACAAGAAAAAACTGGAAGAACGCCGTTTGCAGAATGAAGAAATTAATCGCAAGAGCGTGAAGCTACACTTAGTTTGGGCCGCAATTTTTGCGGTGGTTTTACTCGTAGCAAGCTGGATAACAAACCATGCATAAAAAATCCCAAATAAATTTGGGATTTCAAAACATTCGAAAAAATAACCGCACTTAATTCTAGCTGCGCATATCCAACCGTTCAAAAGCAAGCACTTGGTTTTCCAGCTTACGCAATAACAACGTCGCAATACCGGTAATCACGAGATAAATACCACCTGCAATGCCATAAATGGTGAGCGCATCATATTCTGTGCCGTAAAGCTGACGAGCGTAACCCATGATGTCCATAATAGTAATCGTGGAAGCGAGAGCCGTTCCTTTAAACACTAAAATGATCTCATTAGAGTATGAAGGCAAGGCCCGTTTTAATGCATATGGAAGTAAAATTTTCAAGGTTTGCAAACGGCTTAGCCCAAGTGCTTCACAACTTTCCCATTGGCCTTTAGAAATCGCTTTAACCGCGCCATGGAATAATTGGGTAGAATAGGCCGCACTATTTAACGCCAATGCTAACGCAGCACAGAACCAAGCATTCGAAAACAGCAACCACAACGGGCTGTCCACAATCCACTGAAATTGGCCCGGACCAGCATAAATGAGGAAAAACTGCACCAATAAAGGTGTGCCGGTAAATAAAGTAAGATATAAATTGACCGCACTTTTCACCACTTTATTACCAATAGAAAGTAGTATGGTAAACAACAGTGCCAACGTAAAAGCAATTGCCAATGAAACAACCGTTAATAGCAAGCTGGTAGGAATACCTTGTGCAATCACGCTTAAATATTCTTGAAACATAATTACACTTCCCTTTCAAAACGAGTAAAACGCAGTTCTAATTTACGAATACCGACTTGACTCACTAATGTCACTAAAAGATAAATCAACGCGGCAATACCATACCAAGTGAAAGGTTGGTGTGTATTCGTATTAATCAGCTGTGCTTGACGCATCAGATCATCTACACCAATTAAAGAAATCAACGCTGTGTCTTTCAACAATACCAACCATTGATTGCTCAACCCCGGCAATGCATGGCGCCACACTTGTGGCATGATAATATGAAGGAAAGTGTAGCCTTTACTCAATCCTAATGCTGTTCCAGACTCCCACTGACCTTTAGCAATCGCCTGAATAGCGCCACGGAGTGTTTGTGAAGCATAGGCTGCAAAAATTAAGGACAATGCGAATACACCGCAACCGAATGCACCGAATTCGACGTATTCGCCGGTGAGCAATTCAACCAATTCGCTAGAACCAAAATAAACCAACAACACGACCAGAATTTCCGGTAAGCCTCGCAATAAAGCAATAAATACCGCTGTAGGTTTACCAACGAAACGATTAGCTTCTAACACGGCAAATAGCATGCCTAAAAAAAGCCCTAACACTAACGAACAAACCGCAAGCCCTAAGGTCATCAGGGCCGCGGTCAACATTAAAGAAAAATAATCAGAAAACATAGGATTATTTGGTCATCCATTTATCGTAGATTTTTTGATATTCGCCATTGGCTTTAATTGCCGCTAAACCTTTATTGAAGCTTTCTGCTAATTCTTTGCTAGATTTATTCAATGCAATACCAAAGCCATTACCAAAATATTTTTTATTATTCACCTTATCGCCAATAAACTGGACGTTATCTTCTTTGGAAATCATATCCGCAAGCACTGCTGTATCACCAAAGATAATATCAATACGCCCATTTTTTAGATCCAGTACCGCATCTTGTAAGCTGGCATAGGATTTCACGCTGTATTGTTTTGTTTCCGCTACTGTATATTGCTGATAGGTCGTCCCATTTTGTACACCAACATTTTTCGCATTTTCTAAAGTAGCTTTGCCTTTTAATGCAACATAGCTGGCTGTGCTGTCGTAGTATGGGTCAGAGAATAATACTTGTTTACCACGAGCCTCAGTAATATCCATCGCAGAAATAACCGCATCAAAACGTTTTGATCTTAAATTAGTAATCAAAGAATCAAATGCCTCGCCTTTAAAATGGCAGGTAGCTTGAATTTCTTTACAGATAGCGTTGGCAATATCCACATCAAAACCGATGATTTCACCTTTTTCATTGGTGGATTCAAAAGGCGGATAACTTGGCTCCATAGCAAAAGTTAAGTCTTGTGCATTAGCCGCCATGGCGGAGCCTAATAAAATTGCGCTTAAAAGTAATTTTTTCATTCTATTTTCTCCTTTCAGATTAAATGTTGTGTGAGAGATATTGTTTAAAACGTTCTGTTTGTGGTTGTTCAAAGCAGGTGCTGTCACCGGTTTCGATAATATGCCCCTGTTCCATATACACCACTTTGGTCGCTACTTTCTTCGCCACATTCACTTCGTGAGTAACAATAACCTGAGTAATTCCGGTTTGTTGCAATTCTTCAATAATAGAAACGATCTGAGCAGTAATTTCCGGATCTAATGCAGCAGTTGGTTCGTCAAATAACAATACTTGCGGTTTCATCATTAACGCGCGAGCAATCGCCACCCGCTGTTGTTGACCGCCGGATAAATGTAGCGGGAAACGCTCCGCGTGTTCTTCCAAACGCAAACGTTGCAATAATTCCATCGCCTGTTGTTTGGCTTCTGTCTCGCCCACACCGAGAATTTTCATCGGTGCTTCAATGAGGTTTTCCAACACCGTCATGTGCGGCCATAAATGATACTGTTGAAACACCATACCCACATCACGACGCAATTGGCGAATTTGTTTCGGATCAGTATTGGCAGACAAATCAAATTGATTATTGGCAATACTCAATTCGCCCGATTGTGGCACTTCTAATAAATTTAATGTTCGAATCAACGTACTTTTGCCCGCACCACTAGGCCCCAGTAATACCAATACATCACCATCATCAGCAACTAAATTAATATCAAACAAGGCCTGGCTTGAGCCATAAAAAAAATTTAAATTTTTAACACTAATTGTCATTGTTACTTATACTCTTACATCAAATTACGGTTAAGATGAAAATATATTATGCTTTTATGAATAATTATGCAACTCAAAGTATTAAAAAATCCCAAATAACATTGGGATTTTAAAAAACATATAAAAAAATGACCGCGCGTTAAGTTAATAATACTCATATTTATAGGTCGTCTTGGTTACCCACTCACCTTTCTCATTATACATGACACTTTCAATCACATTGCCCTGTTCATCGAATCGGTGTTTAGTCTTGTAGCTCTCATTAGACACACGACCATCCTTATCAATAAACTGACGCTTGATTTCATGATGATTTTTATCATAGGTGATTTCTACCCTAAGATCATTAAATGAACCATTTTTAACAAAAGAATCATCATCAAAATAACGATACGTCTCGCAATCTTCAATTTTCTCTTTCTCACTTATGTCGCAAACTTTGCTTAATCGCGCATCATCATAAAAATAGGTCAAAACCTGATTGGCATTATTGGTTTTAGGATAATACATTTGATCTTTCAACAAATTGCCTTTCGCATCATAAATCATTTGATGATGTCCATCTTCCCAATCCGGTAACGTCGGTTTTTTATAAACATAAACCAGCTCTTTCTGTATCCCCGTCCCATCGTCATTTTCCTGATATTGATAGAGCGCTACAAAATAAGATGGAGCAGTATCATCTTTGTTCTCGGTAGAGAGCACCACCTCTTCGCTATTCCGCTCTATCAAACGATTTTTATCATCATAGTGATACGTATGAAACCGCGTACTTTGGTTATAACTCTCTTCAGTATCCCGCTCTTCCTCTTTGACTAAAAACCCCTGCGCATTATAAAAAGACTTTTTATAATTCGTAAGCGGATCGCCTTCTTCTATGGCTTCGGGATTATCTTCCGAATAAGACTCCACCGATTTTACCTTACCCTATAAATGATTTTGCTCCCAATCTGTCAGTATCGGAAACAATGCTAATGCCGAACCGGCAAAAGAACATAACAAGACAACCAACAATAATCTACGCATAATACCCCTTTAAGAAAAAAGTGCAGTCAAAAATCCTCTTGTTTTTTGACCGCACTTTATACGTGAATACCTTATTCCGCTTTTGCCATTTCAAATTCAATTAACATCATCAAAATATGAATAACTTTAATGTGAATTTCCTGAATGCGATCTGCATAACCAAAATGAGGCACTCGAATTTCTACATCTGCAATTCCTGCCATTTTACCGCCATCCTTACCAGTCATGGCAATGACTTTCATTCCTTTCACTTTTGCTGCTTCAATAGCATTAAGCACGTTTTTGGAATTTCCAGAGGTGGATAAACCAAACAATACATCACCTTTTTGCCCTACTGCCTCTACATAACGAGAAAACACATAATCATAACCAAAATCATTACTCACACAGCTTAAATGGCTAACATCGGAAATAGCAATTGCCGGGTAACCAGGGCGATTTTCACGATAACGCCCTGTTAATTCTTCAGCAAAATGCATCGCATCACAATGAGAACCGCCATTACCACAAGACAGCACTTTACCACCTTGTTTAAAACTCTCTGAAATCAATAACGCTGCTTTTTGGATTAATTTGATATTATTCTCATCAGATAAAAATTTATTTAATACATCAGCCGCTTCAGTAAGTTCAGCTTTAATTTTATCAAAGTACATCTGCTTCTCCTTTAAAGTAAAATTCGCTAGATTGTATGAAAAAACACAAGATCTCTCAACGTAAATTAGGTTCTAATTTAAAATATTCCGCTTTACTTTCTATTTTCCAATACCCCCAAAAGCAAAAACCCCCGATGCACTCACATCAGGGGTTCGTATCAGGCTTGGCGGTGACCTACTCTCACATGGGGATGCCCCACACTACCATCGGCATTACGGCGTTTCACTTCTGAGTTCGGTATGGAATCAGGTGGGCCCACCGCACTATCGCCGCCAATATTCTTTATGATTTCTATCTCTTCTTATTCGCGTCTTCTTAATCTAAAAACAAGCCTTCTCTCAACTCTCTCTTCTACGTCCATTCTCTTAACTGTTATCCTTCCAACTCGCTCATGTCCAGGGTAACCCCAAAAACACTTGAGCGTTGTATGGCTAAGCCTCTCGGGCAATTAGTATGCGTTAGCTCAATGTATCACTACACTTATACACCGCACCTATCTACGTCTTAGTCTTAAACAACCCTTACTGTCTTAAAGACAGGGAGAACTCATCTCTTGGCAAGTTTCGTGCTTAGATGCTTTCAGCACTTATCTCTTCCGCATGTAGCTACCCAGCAATGCCTCTGGCGAGACAACTGGAACACCAGTGATGCGTCCACTCCGGTCCTCTCGTACTAGGAGCAGCCCCAATCAATTCTCCAACGCCCACGGCAGATAGGGACCGAACTGTCTCACGACGTTCTAAACCCAGCTCGCGTACCACTTTAAATGGCGAACAGCCATACCCTTGGGACCTACTTCAGCCCCAGGATGTGATGAGCCGACATCGAGGTGCCAAACACCGCCGTCGATATGAACTCTTGGGCGGTATCAGCCTGTTATCCCCGGAGTACCTTTTATCCGTTGAGCGATGGCCCTTCCATGCAGAACCACCGGATCACTATGACCTACTTTCGTACCTGCTCGACTTGTCTGTCTCGCAGTTAAGCTTGCTTATACCATTGCACTAACCTCACGATGTCCGACCGTGATTAGCAAACCTTCGTGCTCCTCCGTTACTCTTTGGGAGGAGACCGCCCCAGTCAAACTACCCACCAGACACTGTCCGAGACCACGTTTCGTAATCTTCGTTAGAACATCAAACGTTAAAGGGTGGTATTTCAAGGACGACTCCATAATCACTGGCGTGACTACTTCAAAGTCTCCCACCTATCCTACACATCAAAATTCAATGTTCAGTGTCAAGCTATAGTAAAGGTTCACGGGGTCTTTCCGTCTAGCCGCGGGTACACCGCATCTTCACGGCGATTTCAATTTCACTGAGTCTCGGGTGGAGACAGCCTGGCCATCATTATGCCATTCGTGCAGGTCGGAACTTACCCGACAAGGAATTTCGCTACCTTAGGACCGTTATAGTTACGGCCGCCGTTTACTGGGGCTTCGATCAGGAGCTTCTCTTTCGATTACACCATCAATTAACCTTCCAGCACCGGGCAGGCATCACACCCTATACGTCCACTTTCGTGTTTGCAGAGTGCTGTGTTTTTAATAAACAGTTGCAGCCAGCTGGTATCTTCGACCGGTTCAACCTTCGCCCGCGAGGGACTACAATCTACGCCGGCGCACCTTCTCCCGAAGTTACGGTGCTATTTTGCCTAGTTCCTTCACCCGAGTTCTCTCAAGCGCCTGAGTATTCTCTACCTGACCACCTGTGTCGGTTTTCAGTACGGTTTAGATAAACCTGAAGCTTAGTGGCTTTTCCTGGAAGTGTGGTATCAGTTACTTCAGCTCCGTAGAGCCTCGTCATCATCTCTCAGTGTTAAGGAAGTCCGGATTTGCCTAAACTTCCCACCTACCAACTTAAACGTGCATATCCAACAGCACGCTAACCTAACCTACTCCGTCCCCACATCGCAGTTTATCCAAGTACGGGAATATTAACCCGTTTCCCATCGACTACGCTTTTCAGCCTCGCCTTAGGGGCCGACTCACCCTGCCCCGATTAACGTTGGACAGGAACCCTTGGTCTTCCGGCGAACGGGTTTTTCACCCGTTTTATCGTTACTTATGTCAGCATTCGCACTTGTGATACGTCCAACAGCCCTCTCGAACCATCTTCATCCGCTTACACAACGCTCCCCTACCCAACAGACTTACGTCTGATGCCGCAGCTTCGGTGCTATATTTGAGCCCCGTTACATCTTCCGCGCAGGCCGACTCGACTAGTGAGCTATTACGCTTTCTTTAAATGATGGCTGCTTCTAAGCCAACATCCTAGCTGTCTAAGCCTTCCCACTTCGTTTCCCACTTAATATAGACTTTGGGACCTTAGCTGGCGGTCTGGGTTGTTTCCCTCTCCACGACGGACGTTAGCACCCGCCGTGTGTCTCCTGAGTATCACTCTTTGGTATTCGTAGTTTGCATCGGGTTGGTAATCCGGGATGGACCCCTAGCCGAAACAGTGCTCTACCCCCAAAGGTGTCCGCTCAAGGCTCTACCTAAATAGATTTCGGGGAGAACCAGCTATCTCCCGGTTTGATTGGCCTTTCACCCCCAGCCACAAGTCATCCGCTAATTTTTCAACATTAGTCGGTTCGGTCCTCCAGTTAGTGTTACCCAACCTTCAACCTGCCCATGGCTAGATCACCGGGTTTCGGGTCTATACCTTGCAACTAGCCGCCCAGTTAAGACTCGGTTTCCCTTCGGCTCCCCTATTCGGTTAACCTCGCTACAAAATATAAGTCGCTGACCCATTATACAAAAGGTACGCAGTCACCCTTTCGGGCTCCCACTGCTTGTACGTACAAGGTTTCAGGTTCTATTTCACTCCCCTCACCGGGGTTCTTTTCGCCTTTCCTTCACAGTACTGGTTCACTATCGGTCAATCAGGAGTATTTAGCCTTGGAGGATGGTCCCCCCATCTTCAAACAGGATATCACGTGTCCCGCCCTACTTGTCGTTAGCTCAGTACCACAAAAGTATTTTCGAGTACGGGATTATCACCCTCTACGATTCGGCTTCCCAGCCAATTCCTCTAATACTTCCGCTATCACTAACAGGCTCCTTCGCTTTCGCTCGCCGCTACTCACAAAATCTCGGTTGATTTCTTTTCCTCGGGGTACTTAGATGTTTCAGTTCTCCCGGTTCGCCTCATTATCCTATGGATTCAGATAATGATAGTAGGTTCTTCACCCACTGGGTTTCCCCATTCGGACATCTTGGATTAAACGCCTCTTATCGACTCATCCAAGCTTTTCGCAGATTAGCACGTCCTTCTTCGCCTCTGATTGCCAAGGCATCCACCTTGTACGCTTTGTCACTTAACCATACAACCTCAAGTATTCTTACCTTATTATTTAAATAATATTAAACAACAACTTTCAAACACTTCAGCTACGATTAATAACAGTTAATTAAGAGCAATCGCCTTTTATCAATCACTCTCACTCAGACTTTCTTGAAAGTCTCGTTTTCAGCTTGTTTCCAGATTTTTAAAGAACAGTAAAGATGAAAAATCATCTTTAAATGGCGTCCCCACGGGGATTCGAACCCCGGTTACCGCCGTGAAAGGGCGATGTCCTAGGCCTCTAGACGATGGGGACAGCATGTAAAGATGCTCTCTTCTCTTTGATATTGTTGTTCTTTCCTTGTCTACAACCATCAAACAAACTGTGTGAACACTTAAAGTCGAGTCTATCTTTGGTAAGGAGGTGATCCAACCGCAGGTTCCCCTACGGTTACCTTGTTACGACTTCACCCCAGTCATGAATCATACCGTGGTAAACGCCCCCCCGAAGGTTAAGCTATCTACTTCTGGTACAACCCACTCCCATGGTGTGACGGGCGGTGTGTACAAGGCCCGGGAACGTATTCACCGCGACATTCTGATTCGCGATTACTAGCGATTCCGACTTCATGGAGTCGAGTTGCAGACTCCAATCCGGACTTAGACGTACTTTGTGAGATTCACTCCACCTCGCGGCTTCGTCGCCCTCTGTATACGCCATTGTAGCACGTGTGTAGCCCTACTCGTAAGGGCCATGATGACTTGACGTCATCCCCACCTTCCTCCGGTTTATCACCGGCAGTCTCCTTTGAGTTCCCGACCAAATCGCTGGCAACAAAGGATAAGGGTTGCGCTCGTTGCGGGACTTAACCCAACATTTCACAACACGAGCTGACGACAGCCATGCAGCACCTGTCTCATGGTTCCCGAAGGCACTCTCATATCTCTACAAGATTCCATGGATGTCAAGAGTAGGTAAGGTTCTTCGCGTTGCATCGAATTAAACCACATGCTCCACCGCTTGTGCGGGCCCCCGTCAATTCATTTGAGTTTTAACCTTGCGGCCGTACTCCCCAGGCGGTCGATTTATCACGTTAGCTTCGGGCACCAAGCTTAAAGCCCAATCCCCAAATCGACAGCGTTTACAGCGTGGACTACCAGGGTATCTAATCCTGTTTGCTCCCCACGCTTTCGCACATGAGCGTCAGTACATTCCCAAGGGGCTGCCTTCGCCTTCGGTATTCCTCCACATCTCTACGCATTTCACCGCTACACGTGGAATTCTACCCCTCCCTAAAGTACTCTAGACTCCCAGTCTGAAATGCAATTCCCAGGTTAAGCCCGGGGATTTCACACCTCACTTAAAAGTCCGCCTGCGTGCCCTTTACGCCCAGTTATTCCGATTAACGCTCGCACCCTCCGTATTACCGCGGCTGCTGGCACGGAGTTAGCCGGTGCTTCTTCTGTATTTAACGTCAATTTGTCGTGCTATTAACACAACAACCTTCCTCAATACCGAAAGAACTTTACAACCCGAAGGCCTTCTTCATTCACGCGGCATGGCTGCGTCAGGGTTGCCCCCATTGCGCAATATTCCCCACTGCTGCCTCCCGTAGGAGTCCGGGCCGTGTCTCAGTCCCGGTGTGGCTGGTCATCCTCTCAGACCAGCTAGAGATCGTCGGCTTGGTAGGCTATTACCCCACCAACTACCTAATCCCACTTGGGCTCATCCTATGGCATGCGGCCTTGCGGTCCCGCACTTTCGTCTCTCGACTCTACGCGGTATTAGCGACAGTTTCCCGTCGTTATCCCCCTCCATAAGCCAGATTCCCAAGCATTACTCACCCGTCCGCCACTCGTCAGCAAGAAAGCAAGCTTTCTCCTGTTACCGTTCGACTTGCATGTGTTAAGCCTGCCGCCAGCGTTCAATCTGAGCCATGATCAAACTCTTCAGTTCAAAAAGTTTAATCGCTCAATACTGCTAGCCAAGTAATCTATCTATAAATAAATAAACGTTTTTCGTAGCACTATTCAGTTCAATTTTAAAATCTTTAATGATAAAAACGAATCTTCAAGTGCCCACACAGTTTGTCTGATTGATTGTTAAAGAACAAAAAACGACGCGCGGTTTTATGCTTTACAACGGCGCGTCGTTGTGGGGGCGTATTATAGGCATTTATCACGACCTTGCAACCCCTTTTTGCGATTTTTTGCAAAATATTTTTTAACTGATTATTTTTTGTTAAATTCGAACAAAATTTCGCTATCAAAATCCAATAAAGTTAATTTTTCAAAGCCCAATGAATGAATAAGCTCTAATAGGCTATCTTCTTTTACAAGCGGCTTAGTACAAAACACTTGAGAATTTATTTGATTTTTTGACCGCACTTTTACGTCTTTAAGTAAAGATTTCACCCGTTTCGCAATTGCCGCGCCGGAATCAATAAAATACTTAACTTGCGGTAAACATTGCTGAATTTCAGATTTAATCAGCGGGAAATGCGTACATCCCAGTACGACAGCATCCAAATCAGGTATATTTTCCCATTCGCTCAATTCTGCTTTTATCTCATTTAAATCAATAGGA
Organism: Aggregatibacter sp. oral taxon 513; assembly: GCF_018128305.1. Classification (NCBI taxonomy): domain Bacteria; kingdom Pseudomonadati; phylum Pseudomonadota; class Gammaproteobacteria; order Pasteurellales; family Pasteurellaceae; genus Aggregatibacter; species Aggregatibacter sp. oral taxon 513. The sequence goes on along the minus strand of NZ_CP072381.1, from coordinate 451,489 downwards.
TATCCATGCAACTTGAGCTCTGCCAACTCCACTAATTTTGTACTGCCAATTTTCTCGACCTGACAAAAAGAGGCATATTTATCAATTAAATCCGATAAATATTGACGTTTTACCGTTCCCTTAGTAGCAAGCAATCCAATATGCTTGCTTTGCGTTTGTTCTGCCGCAGGTTTAATCGCCGGTACCGTACCAACAATAGGAATGGAAAAATGTTTACGCAATACCGGCAAAACCACCGTACTTGCTGTATTACAGGCGATAACAATAAGATCTAAAGGGTGCATATTGTCGATACGTTGGCAAATCTTTAGCGTACGCTCAACAATACCGTCTTCAGGCTTTTCAGAATAAGGAAAATAAGCGTTATCAAAACAATATAAATAATGATAATCTGGCAGAAGCTGTTTAACTTCCTGATATACGCTCAAGCCTCCAACGCCTGAATCAAAAAAAAGAATGGTGGGTTTGGATTGAATATTCATGGGTCATTTTATATAAAAATTTGCGTAATTTTATTCGCTTATCAAGCTGTTCTCAAGGAAAAGCTCGCTAATGAGCAACGGCATTTCTTGCACTAAGAATAGCGAACGGCGTGCATATAAACCACCTGCCGAATCTTGTGCCCATTGAGTCCCCAACCGTTGCGGCGACAATGCAAAAAGCCATTCCCCAATCGGCTTATCGCCTAATGTGGACAGTGATTGATAATGGGTAAATAACCCTTTAGAAATTAACGTACGCGCTGCCACCCAAGGTTTTCCATCACCATGCAATACCACTTCACGACACCAGTAAACTCCCTCGGACAAAAGTACGGTCTCATTTTCAAATGTTTTTTCTATCCATTTTTCCGACCGCACTTTCACCTCAAATTGATGGCAATGTTGCTTCAACTTAGCAGTCAGCGAGCCTTTTTCAAATAACCAATGCTGAACGTAAAGGGGAATGTTCTGAACCTCTGGCGCCTCTTCGGGTTGCCAAGTAAAACGAGCAAAAATCGAATCAGGCATTGCTATAAATCTCTCGATTATTAAGCCATCGGCGAATGAGCAATTCTGCTGTTTGCGGATATTTGAGTACCAATTGTTTAGCATAAAATTGGACGGTTGGGAGCATTTTACGATCACGCATAAGGTTTGCCACTTTGAATTCGGTTATGCCGGTTTGTTTCGTACCAAGCACTTCGCCCGGACCACGAATTTCGAGATCTTTTTCCGAAATAACAAAGCCATCTTGCGTATCCCGCATGACTTGCAGGCGTTTCTGCGAAATTTTGCCAAGTGGCGGTTTATACATCAAGACACAAAAAGAGGCTGTACTTCCTCGCCCCACTCGCCCGCGAAGCTGATGAAGCTGGGAGAGTCCTAAACGCTCAGCATTTTCAATGATCATTAAACTGGCATTTGGCACATCCACGCCTACTTCAATCACTGTGGTGGCAACTAACAAATCTAGCTCGGCAAGCTTGAATTGCTCCATGACGGCTTGTTTTTCACTTGGTTTCATCCGCCCATGGACTAAGCCAATACGCAAGTGCGGTAAGATTTTATGAAGATCTTCTGCTACCGCCTCCGCAGCCTGAGCTTCCAGCACTTCCGATTCATCAATCAGGGTACAAACCCAATAAGCCTGCCGCTTTTCCTGTGTGCAGGCCACATTGACCCGCTCGATAATTTCCGCACGACGCTCTTCAGAAATGGCAATGGTCGTAATCGGTGTTCGTCCGGGTGGCAGTTCATCAATAATTGAGGTGTCTAAATCAGCATACACGGTCATGGCAAGCGTGCGTGGAATCGGTGTAGCGGTCATAATAAGTTGGTGAGGATAAACGCCTGCTTGATTACCTTTTTCACGCAGCATTAAACGTTGGTGTACACCAAAACGGTGTTGCTCATCCACAATCACCAAACTCAGATTATGAAATGCGACTTCATATTGGAATAGGGCGTGTGTCCCCACCACCATTTGAACCGTACCGTTTTTTATTTTTTCCAGCTCGGCAGTGCGCTGCTTCCCTTTGACTTTTCCTGCCAACCAACCGACTTGAATACCAAGCGGCTCAAACCAACAGCGGAAATTCGTAGCATGCTGTTCCGCCAAAATCTCCGTTGGTGCCATTAACGCCACTTGTTTGCCATTATCGATTGCCGTCAACGCCGCCAGTGCCGCGACCAAAGTTTTACCGGATCCTACATCCCCCTGCACCAACCGCATCATCGGGTAAGTCTGAGCGATATCTTGCTCAATGTCTTCCGTCACCCGCAGCTGTGCCTTCGTTGGTTGGAAAGGCAACTGAGCTAAAAAACGTTGTTTTAAATTGGATCGAGGAGTTAAAGACTCGGCTAAATTTGCTTGAATTCCTGACCGCACTTTTTGCATCGCAAGATTATATGCCAACAATTCTTCAAAAATCAGGCGCTGTTGTGCTGGGTGTTTGCCTTCTTCTAAGGTGGCCAACGAAATATCCGGCGGCGGATTATGCAAAAATTGAATCGCCGATTTCAAATCAAAAGGATGGGGATTAAACCCTGCAGGCAGTAACTCAGCTAAAGGCGTTTTCTCTAATACTAACAAAGCTTGCGCAATTAATTTACGCAATGACGTTTGTTTTAATCCTTCTGTGGCAGGATAAATAGGCGTTAGCGTTTCCGCCAAAATGAGAGGCTTATTATCATGAATAATTTGATATTCAGGATGATGAATCTCTGCCATAAAACGCCCACGGCGTACTTCGCCAAAAGCTTTCACCCGAGCGCCGGGCTGTAGGCTATTTTTCATGCCGGCATTAAAGTTAAAAAAACGTAATGCTAATTTGGATGTGCCATCAGAAAGGTAAACCATAAGCATGGGGCGACGGCCAAATTGCACCTCTGCGCTTTGGACTACGCCTTCAATCGTGGCGTACTGGTCAGCCTGTAAATCGGCAATAGGCGTGATTCGGGTGCGATCTTCGTAACGAAGGGGAAGGTGAAATAGCAAATCCTGTAAATTAAAAATACCCAATTTGCCTAACTTTTCCGCTATCGCGGCACCAACACCGGAAATGGCTGTAAGCGGAATCGCGTCTAATAATTGGGTATTCATTTATTGATTAATGTTACGTTCAATGCTGATTAATTCAGGAATAGCTTTAATTTTACGAATAATTTGTTCGAGATGTTTTTTATCTTTAACCGTCAAAAGCACGACGATTTGATACAAACGCCCTTCCTGCTCTTCCGTCCAAATACTTTGAATATTACTGTCCATAGACGAAATAGCGGACATCAGATGCGGTAATGTGCCTTGTTGGTTGAGCATTTCAATACGCAGTTCCGCTTCAAATTCAAGTTGAGCGCTACTTTTTTCCCAATCAACAGACATATAATGTTTTGGATTATCTTTGCGATCTTTCAGGTTTGAGCAAGCTTCATGATGAATAACCAAGCCTTTACCCGGACTGGCGTAAGCAATAATCGGGTCACCCGGCACCGGATGACAACACTGTGCAAACGTGGTCAATAAACCGCCATTCGCATTGATTTCTAATGGACTGCTATTGTTGTCCGGATTGCCATCTGTATCAATTTCGATAGATTCCCCTAACAAGCGGTGCGCGATCACGCTGCTCATTTGGTTACCTAAACCGATTTCCATAAATAAATCATCCAAATCGGCTAATTTAAGATCGATCAATACATTTCGTACATATTCAGGGGTGAGATCATCTAATTTAATTGGACTCAAAGCATGTACGAGTTGACGTTTACCGGATTCAACGGCTTCATCATGACGTAAATTTTTCAATGCATGACGGATACTTGAACGGGCTTTGGCGGTAACCACAAAATTCAGCCATGCGGCATTCGGCTTAGCATTCGGTGAAGTGACAATATCAATGGTTTGCCCGGATTCCAGCGCTTGGGATAACGGATACGGTTTGCGATCCACATTTGCGGCCACACAGTTTTTGCCTATATCCGTATGCACCGCGTAGGCAAAATCGACCGGTGTTGCGCCTTTTGGCAATTCAACAATCCGCCCTTTCGGGGTAAAAACATAAATTTCTTTCGGGAAGAATTCGGATTTTACACTTTCAATGAATTCAAACGAGTTACCCGCACTTTGTTGTAGCTCGATTAAACTTTGTAGCCAGCGTTGCGCTTTAATTTGTGCCGTTGTGCTGTCGTTGCGTCCACCTTGTTTATAAGCCCAATGTGCCGCCACGCCCATTTCAGCCATTTGGTCCATTTCTTCGGTACGAATTTGCACTTCCACGGGTACACCGTGTGGACCAATCATTGACGTATGCAACGACTGATAGCCATTCGCTTTTGGCACAGCAATGTAATCTTTTACCCGCCCAGGACGTGGTTTATAAAGACTGTGCATTTGCCCCAAGACGCGATAGCAAGTATCCAAATTATCTACGACGGTACGGAACGCATAAATATCCATAATGGAATGAAACTGCTGATCTTTTAAGCGCATTTTTTGGTAAATGGCATAGAGATGTTTCTCACGTCCAAACACGCGTGCTTGAATGCCCACATCGTCTAATCGGCCTTTAATTTCTGCCGAAATACGCTCAATCATATCTTTGCGATTACCGCGTGCGATTTGCACAACTTTTTGCAGAACGGCATAACGCTGCGGATGCATGGCTTCAAAGCCAAGATCTTCCAGTTCATTTTTGATGTGTTCGATACCCAAACGATGCGCTAGAGGGGCGTAAATTTCTAACGTTTCTTTAGCGATACGACGACGTTTATCAGGACGCAATGCGCCAAGCGTGCGCATATTATGGGTACGGTCGGCAAGTTTGATAAGAACAACGCGAATATCCTTGGTCATTGCCAGGATCATTTTGCGGAAGTTCGCCACTTCCGCTTCTTGACGCGTTCTGAATTTGAGTTTGTCGAGCTTTGATACACCTTCAACAATTTCGGCCACACTAGCGCCGAATTCATCTTTCAACTGTTCTTCGGTATAAGGCGTATCTTCAATGACATCATGTAACAAAGCCGCCATAACAGCTTCATGATCTAATCGCATTTCAGCAATGATAGACGCCACGGCGACAGGATGGGTGATATAGGGCTCACCGCTAGAGCGTGCTTGTCCTTCGTGTGCATCGCGAGCAATCACAAATGCACGTTTAACCAATTCAATTTGCTCAGGTGGCAAATACCCCTGAATAATATGATGTAAACCTTCGAATAAATACAAAACACACCCGCCTAATTAAAAAAACGTGGTTAATTTTGACCGCACTTTATTCGGATAATAAAGAAACGGCGTTCACTTCAGCTCTTTCCATCGCCAAATGTTCTTGGCGTTCTTGAGCATCTAAAATTTCGTTATTAATCAAGCCTTTTTCAATTTCACGCAACGCAATTACGGTTGGTTTGTCGTTATCTTCCGGCACCAACGGTTCGCGCGCATGTAGCTGTAATTGTCTTGCACGACGAGCAGCGGTTAAAATTAAATCAAAACGGTTACCAATTTTTTCTACTGCATCTTGCACGGTTACACGAGCCATAAATTACTCCAGTTTGCTAAATCTAATATGAATCTAAAGGGCGGACATGATACTAAAACATGCCTTATTTTTCCAGCAATTGTTCGATCAAGCCTTGATTTTCTTGCTGCTGATGCGTCAAGGTTAATCGCTCTGCGCGCAAGATTGCCTGTAAGTCAGCCAGCGCCTGCTCAAAACTATCGTTCACGATGACGTAATCGAATTCATTGTAGTGGGAAATTTCACTGATGGCTTTTGCCATTCTGTCAGCAATCACTTCCGCACTGTCTTGTCCGCGCCCAATTAAACGTTTTTCTAGTTCGTTTAATGATGGAGGCAAAATAAAAATACTTTTTACATTAGGAACTTTTTCACGGATTTGTTGAGCCCCTTGCCAATCGATGTCAAGAAACACATCAATCCCTTTGGCTAAATTTTCTTCAATCGCAAACAAAGAAGTGCCGTAATAATTGCCACCAAAAACTTTGGCATATTCTAAGAATGCATTTTGTTCGATTAAATTTTCGAACTCATCATGAGAAACAAAATAATAGTGTACGCCCTCCTCCTCACCCGGACGGGGTTGTCTGGTAGTATGAGAAACGGACACCATCATTTGATGCAGATTGTTTTGTTTCAATAGCGCTGCGATTAACGATGATTTTCCGGCACCACTCGGCGCGGAGATAATATATAAATTGCCTTGTAACATAATGATTCTCTCGTCAATAATTTTGTTTATTATGCCTCTAACCCAATAAAAAATCAGCAAAAGTGCGGTCATTTTTTACAGAATTTTTGAGCGTGTTTTTCTATTTATCTGAGAACAGATACTTTCTCAAGGTTGGGAAAGCGTGCTATAATCTCACACAAAATTGGTAGGCGGATATTTTCATTTCTACCGAATTTAACCTTTTCGTTTAACTTAAAAATATAAGGTGAAATCTTATGGCTATTAAAATTGGTATCAATGGTTTCGGTCGTATCGGCCGTATCGTATTCCGCGCAGCACAACATCGTGATGACATCGAAGTTGTAGGTATCAACGACTTAATCGACGTTGAATACATGGCTTACATGTTGAAATACGATTCAACTCATGGTCGTTTCGATGGCACTGTCGAAGTGAAAGACGGCAACCTAGTGGTAAACGGCAAAACTATCCGTGTCACAGCTGAACGTGATCCGGCAAACCTTAACTGGGGCGCAATCGGTGTTGATGTTGCAGTTGAAGCAACCGGTTTATTCTTAACAGATGAAACTGCTCGTAAACATATCACTGCAGGTGCGAAAAAAGTGGTGTTAACCGGTCCATCCAAAGACAGCACACCAATGTTCGTACGTGGTGTAAACTTTGATGCTTATAAAGGCCAAGACATCGTTTCTAACGCGTCTTGTACAACGAACTGTTTAGCGCCATTAGCAAAAGTTATCAACGACAAATTCGGTATCAAAGACGGTTTAATGACCACTGTTCACGCAACCACAGCAACACAAAAAACTGTTGACGGTCCGTCTGCAAAAGACTGGCGCGGTGGTCGTGGTGCGGCACAAAACATCATCCCATCTTCTACCGGTGCAGCAAAAGCTGTAGGTAAAGTTATTCCTGCATTAAACGGCAAATTAACCGGTATGGCGTTCCGTGTTCCAACTCCAAACGTATCTGTTGTTGACTTAACCGTTAACCTTGAAAAACCGGCAACTTACGCAGAAATCTGCGCAGAGTTAAAACGTGCTTCTGAAAACGAAATGAAAGGCGTTTTAGGCTACACGGAAGATGCGGTTGTTTCTACCGACTTCAACGGTTGTTCATTCACTTCTGTGTTTGACGCCGCTGCAGGTATCGCATTAACCGACACTTTCGTAAAACTTGTCTCTTGGTACGATAACGAAACCGGTTATTCACACAAAGTATTAGACTTAGTTGCCCACATTTACAACTACAAAGGCTAATCCTTTACACTCAACATAAAAATAGCTCCCAATGGGAGCTATTTTTTTATGAATCATGCTAAAAGTGCGGTCGTTTTTCAGGGCGTTTTACAATGCTAACACCAACACACCGGAAAGAATTAACCCTGCGCCAACAAGCAATTTCATACTAAGTGGTTCACCTAAAAGAGTTACCCCTAATATAATCGCAATTACCACGCTTAATTTATCAATAGGCGCAACCCAAGAAGCCGGCGCAAGTTGTAAAGCTCGATAATATAGAAGCCAAGAAAGCCCGGTAGCAACACCGGACAACACGAGAAAAATTACCGGTTTAGTAGCAATATGTTGAGGTAATTGCCATTCATTTCGTATTGAAATAATTGTTATGACAACAAATAAAATTACTACGGTACGAATAAATGTGGCTAAATTACTGTTTAATCCTTCAACACCTAACTTTCCTAAAATCGCGGTTAATCCTGCAAAAAATGCGGAGCCTATCGCAAACCAAATCCAATTCATTTCAATCTCCTCATGTTTTCTCAACACTCTGCCTATAATATAGTGTCTTTTTTTATATACCAATTTTCCTAATAATTCTTGTTAATTTCTAGGCATTCATAACACAAGAAATTTATTGAGTTATAGACAATTGATATCTTCTCAAATTATTGCTTCAATAACATCAACGAACACATGTCATATTAAAGTGCGGTGAAATTTGGCAGTGAATTGGAAATAGACACCGTAGACATTCGACAAAAGTTTACGACCTGTAATACAATGGGGGGAAATCAATCAATAAAATGCAGTGAATTGACCATCATTTGAATTTGCCATAAAGCAAAAAGCCCCAGCAACATAGAATGAAAAAATTAATTTCCACATGATCGAATTTTCAACTCCATCAGTAACATTTTCTTTCGGTCAAATTTTCACCCATTTATCTATAATGATTGATATCTTAAAACCAAGAGCAAAATAAATTTATGGCTAATAAAATTAATATTCAAATTACCTATGCCTTCCCCGATCATCATTATCTAAAAACCTTTAGCGTCGATGAGGGCACAATGGTACAAACAGCAATTGTGCAATCCGGCATTTTGCAGCAATTCAATGACATTGATTTACGCACCAATAAAATTGGTATTTTTAGCCGACCTGTAAAACTAAACGATCAATTAAAAGAGGGCGATCGCATTGAAATCTATCGTCCGCTTTTAGCTGATCCAAAAGAAATTCGGCGCAAACGTGCAGAAGAACAGGCCAAGAAAAAATAGCACAACACAAAGAAGGAATGTATATGAGCAAATTCTGCTTACCCCAAGATATTACCCCAGAAATTTTCTTACGTGATTACTGGCAAAAAAAACCACTCTTAATTCGTGGCGGATTGCCAGAAATTGTCGGTCAATTAGAACCTGATGACATTTTAGAACTCGCCCAAACAGAAGAGGTCGTTGCTCGTTTAATCAAGCAACATAGCGAAGATAATTGGGAACTGTTTACCAGTCCGTTATCCGATGAAGACTTTAAAAACATGCCGGAGAAATGGTCCGTTTTAGTCCAAAACTTGGAGCAATGGTCACCGCAACTTGGCAATTTATGGAATAAATTCGGTTTTATCCCACAATGGCAGCGCGATGACATTATGGTTTCCTTTGCGCCGCAAGGCGGATCCGTTGGGAAACATTACGATGAATACGATGTTTTCCTTGTGCAGGCTTACGGGCATCGCCGCTGGCAATTAGGTAAATGGTGCGAACCAACAACTGAATTTAAACCTAATCAACCTATTCGTATTTTTGATGATATGGGTGAATTAATTTTAGATGAAGTAATGGCGCCGGGAGATGTACTTTATGTGCCTTCCAGACTCTCCCATTACGGTGTGGCACAAGATGATTGTTTAACGGTTTCTTTCGGTTTACGTTACCCAAACACGAGCGAATTAATTGACAACTTAGAACGTAACCTTTGTCATCCAAATCTAGACGTGAGTGAGCTGAATATCCCATTCCGTTTAACACCTGAAATCCAAAATACCGGTAAACTCGACACAGCAACAGTGCAGGAATTAAAACACCAATTCTTGCAACAACTGTCTCAATCGAAACAATTTGATCAACTGTTCCAGCATGCTTTGGCAACCACAGTAAGTCAAAGACGTTATGAATTACTGGATGTAGGTGAATTCACCGATCTTGATGATGTGGCTGAAATCTTTAAACTCGGCGGCAAATTGCAACAAGATAACAACTGCAAATTAGTTTATACGGAAAACCCGTTGCGTATTTACGCCAATGGCGAATGGCTTGATGAGTTAAATCAGGCTGAGGCTGAAATACTGAAAAAATTAGCCGATGGCGAAAACGTTGATTACACTTTCTTAACTCAATTGATTGAAAAAGACGGAGAGCTTTCTCTTCATGCGCTCTTTGACAGCATTTGTAACTGGCTGGATGATGGCTGGGCACTATTGCACGAGCACTAAAAAACGATAAAGAGAATGAGCGATAATATTTATTCCGTCAGTCAGCTAAACCAATCCGTTCGCTTGATGTTAGAAAATCAACTTGGGCAGGTTTGGCTTACCGGGGAAATTTCTAATTTTACCCAGCCGGTTTCCGGTCATTGGTATTTGAGTTTAAAAGACGAAAATGCCCAAGTGCGTTGCGCCATGTTCCGCATGAAAAATCTTCGCGTGAGCTTTCGTCCAACCAATGGCATGCAAGTGTTGGTTCGTGCTTCCGTCAGTTTGTATGAGCCACGCGGTGATTATCAACTGATTATCGAAAGCATGCACCTCGCCGGCGATGGCCTGCTTATGCAGCAGTTTGAAGCCTTGAAAGTAAAGCTGGCGGCAGAAGGATTATTCGCTCAAAATCACAAAAAAAACCTACCGCACTTTAGTAAAGCGGTAGGTATTATTACCTCTCAAACCGGTGCGGCGCTGCAAGATATCTTACATATTTTGCAACGTCGCGACCCAAGCTTGAAAGTCATCATTTACCCAACGGCGGTACAAGGTAAAGGTGCAGCAACTGAAATTACGCAGATGATTCAACTTGCTAATCAACGGCAAGAAGTCGATGTACTCATTGTTGGGCGTGGTGGTGGCTCCTTAGAGGATTTATGGTGTTTCAACGAAGAAAAAGTGGCGCGCGCCATTTTCCATTCTGCCATTCCCATCATCAGTGCAGTAGGGCATGAAACTGATGTGACTATCGCTGATTTTGTTGCCGATTTACGCGCGCCAACCCCTTCTGCAGCGGCAGAACTCGTCAGTCGCAACCAAACCGAATTGATGCAACAATTACAATATCGTCAGCAACGAATTGAAATTGCTTTAGATCGAATCTTTGCCGAGAAGAAGCAACAATTACAACACCTCTCCTTGCGTTTACAGCATCGTCATCCGCAATCACAGCTCCGTATTCAACAACAATTAATCACACAATTACGCCATCGTTTACAACAAAGTTTGTACCATCGTTGGCAAAAAACGGCGGAAAATCTGACCGCACTTTCTACCAGATTATATAAAAATCCGCTGCCACTACGGATACAACAGCACGAACAACAATTGGCACAACTCAAAGTGCGGTTAAATTCTGAAATGAATTTGAAGCTGGGACTTCAGCAAAAACAACTGGCACATTTATGCGGCAAGCTAGATAGTTTAAGTCCGTTAAAAGTATTGGCGCGTGGCTACTCGATCACGCAAAACGCTAAGTATGGCACAGTTAAATCGATTAATGAGGTCAAGATTGGGGAGCAAATAAGAACACGTTTGACTGATGGTGAAATCATCAGTCAAATCAGCCAAATCGAAAAAAAATAATTTATTGTTTTTTATGTTTTTCCAAAGAGCGGTGCAAAATACTGACGTTTTTGCCTTTATCTTGGAAATACTTACCTAATTGCTCGGCAACATAAACAGAACGATGTTTACCGCCGGTGCAACCAATTGCAATGGTCAAATAACTGCGGTTATTTTGCTCCAACATCGGCAACCAAGTTTCAATATAAGAACGGGTTAAATAGATAAATTGATGCACTTCATTGTGTTTTTCGAGAAATTCCGCCACCGGCTGATCCAAACCTGTCATTGGTCTTAGTGCATGATTCCAATGGGGATTAGGTAAAAAACGGACATCAAAAACATAATCCGCATCCAACGGAATGCCGTATTTAAAACCAAAGGACTCCACTACAATTTTCAATTCGGTATCGGAATGCCCACGCAAAAATTCGCGTAAACGCTCGGCCAATTCATGTGTGGACAATGATCCTGTATCAATGATGATATTTGCCTGTTGAATCAGTGGTTCAAGATGTTTACTTTCTTCGTCGATAGCGGCTTCCAGAGAAAGATCTTGCGTGGATAAGGGGTGTAAACGGCGAGAATCGCTATAACGGCGAACCAATGTCGTTTTATCGGAATCCAAAAAAATGATTTTAACGTTATGTTCTTGTTGAATATGCGCAATCGTCTTTTCCAATACTGCAGGTGACGTTGGCAAATTACGAATATCCAAACTAATCGCAACAGCGTGTTGATTAACAGAAAGAATATTGATTAATTGCGGAACCAAATCTAATGGTAAATTATCTACGCAATAATACCCCATGTCCTCTAAGGCTCTTAATGCAACGGATTTTCCACCACCGGAACGACCGCTAATAATGATAATTTCCATAATTTCCTCGTTAAACCATTTTTCTTTATTCTTCAGAACCGGATTCCGGTGCTAATGAAGCAGAATCTTCCTCATCAGCCTCTATTTCTTCCGACTCGCATTGATCATAATGTGAAAAAACGCCCCAAATTTCATCCGCACTTTTAGCAGCCCGAAGCTGTTTACATAAGGATTTGTCCACTAAATTCTCGGCCAATGTCGGCAAATGCTGAATGTAATCGCCACACATATTTTCAGGGACCAACACTGCGAAAATTAAATCCACTTCACGTTTGTCTGCAGCGTCATAGTCAACGGGACTTTCTAATTGAATAAATACACCTATGGGTTTGCCACTATTAGGGAGTCTCCCTTTCGGCATGGCAACCCCACCACCTAAACCGGAATTACCTAATTTCTCACGGGTAAACAAACAATCAAAACAGCATTGCTCGCCATTTTCCATGTGTAATTGTTCTTCCACGATACGCGCAATAGACTCAAAAACCCGTTTTTTGCTGGAAGAAATCATTCCTTGACGAATGGTTTCTGGCGTTAATAACTCAGTAAATTTCATAGGTTACAGCTGGAAATCGGCGCCTAAATAAACGTCTTTCACCAATTTGTTATTCATAATTTCAGTTGGTGTGCCGGTTGCAATCATCTTGCCAGCACTCACAATATAAGCACGTTCGCACACATCTAAGGTTTCACGTACGTTATGATCGGTAATCAACACGCCAAGACCACGATCGCGTAAATCTTTAATAATTTTCTTAATATCAATCACGGAAATTGGATCGACGCCGGCAAAAGGCTCATCTAACAAAATGAATTTAGGATTGGCGGCTAAAGCACGTGCGATTTCTACGCGGCGACGTTCACCACCGGATAAAGATTGCCCCAAACTATCGCGAATATGTCCGATGTTAAATTCTTCAATCAGCTCATCTGCTTTTTCTTGGCGTTGAAGTGCGGTCAAATCTTTACGTATTTCCAATACCGCCATCAAATTTTCATACACGCTTAAACGGCGAAAAATAGAGGCTTCTTGCGGCAAGTAACCAACACCTTTTTGTGCGCGGTTATGCATTGGCAACAGACTGATATCCTCATCATCAATGCGAATCTTGCCTTGATCATGATTCACCAATCCCACCACCATATAGAAAGTTGTGGTTTTACCGGCACCATTCGGACCTAATAAGCCAACGATTTCGCCTGAATGCACCGTTAAACTGACATCAGAAACCACTTGGCGGTTTTTATAGCTTTTCGCTAAATTTTCAGCATACAGAATCGGCATCTTTTATCCTATTTGCCACTGGCACGATTTAATTGGGTGGGAATTAATACGGTTTTTACGCGCGCACCGGAATTGGCATTCGCTTTCAGCTGCTGTTTGGCTACATCATAAGTAATAACACTGCCGTTAATTTTGCTATCTAATTGTTTTAATTCTGCATCACCGCTCAACGTTAAAAATTCAGTGCCGAGGTCATAAACCACTTTATTTGCTTTACCATCCACCGGTTTGCCGTCATCCATGACTTGATGAAAGGTCACCGGGTTGCCAAACGCCTCTACTTTATCTTTTTGTTTAGAATTCTCGTCCGGGCGGGTAATCACCACTTTGCTTGCTTTGACAATGATTGAACCCTGAGTGATCACCACGTTACCCGTGAAAGTAACGACACGATTATTCATATCCAAAGATTGATTATCGGACACGATGTTAATCGGTTGATTGGTATCTTCTTTTAACGCCAAGGCGGAAAAAGACATCAAAACCAATGTGGAAGCAAGCACAATTTTACTGCTTATTAATTTCATAATGTGTTTTTACCTGTTCTTTTAAAGTAGCCACTTGTTGTTGTAAGTTGCCTGTCAATTTTAAACCTGTCGAACTAAAATCTTGTCCGTTTAATTTCACCATGTTATCGGAAGTAATGTCTTGCGTGGTTAGATTCACTAGCGCACTCTCGGTTTCAATACGTTGTAAACGAGATTGTGCAGAAAGGCTTTGTGCCACGACATTGCCCTCTAAATACAACATGTTGTTCTTCGTTAAGGTGGCCTTATTCGCACTTAACTCCCAACTTTCCGTACCAGCATTATCCGTACCAGAACCCGGAATTTCGAGCTCCAATAAACGCACCGTCGGATTCATAAAATTCGTATGCCCGTCTGAGGTGTAATACTCTACTTTGTCGGATGTGGCCAAATACTGTTTTTTGCCGGTCGGTGCGTACACCACCGTATTCATTTTCTGCCCGACATATTCCGGCGCGTCTGCCACCTTAACAAGCGCATTCAGCCCGTCATCTTCTTGATTCAAGCTATAAAACCAAGCTAATAATCCCAATGCGATTACCGCCAACACAATATTCCAACGAATATTCATAACTCTATTTTAAGCCATAACAATTAATAATAAGGTGCAATAATAGCACAACTTTATTGAAAAAATCTAAAAGTGCGGTCAGATTTCAGCACGTTTTAATGGGAACATTTTTGCTAAAACGGAGTCCAAGGCGGGGCATGAATGCTACGTAATTCTATTTGACATTCACGTGGATTTCATAGACTATCGCAACTCATTTTTATTCACTCAAGGCGCTCAAGCCTTCTCATAATTAAGGTTTTATGAACGACGCTTTAATTGAAGTTAAACACCTGACGTTTAAACGTGGCGAACGTGTGATTTATCGCGATCTCAATTTACGTGTACCACGCGGTAAAATCACAGCCATTATGGGCCCTTCCGGCATTGGTAAAACCACGTTATTAAAACTGATTGGTGGACAACTCATCCCTGATGAAGGGGAAATCCTGTTTGACGGGCAAGATATTTGCAAACTGTCTAACAGCGAACTTTATGAAGTGCGTAAACGCATGGGCATGCTATTCCAATCCGGTGCGTTATTCACAGATATTTCCACCTTCGATAATGTGGCCTTTGCCATTCGTGAACACACGAATCTGCCGCCCTCATTAATTCGTCAAATAGTATTAATGAAATTAGAAGCGGTGGGATTACGCGGTGCAGCCGATTTAATGCCGTCCGAACTTTCCGGAGGGATGGCTCGCCGAGCCGCACTTGCCCGCGCGATTGCATTAGATCCGGATTTAATCATGTTTGATGAACCGTTTACCGGACAAGACCCAATTAGCATGGGCGTCATTATTAGTTTAATCAAACGCTTGAACGAGGCCTTAAATCTCACGTCTATCGTGGTTTCTCATGATGTGCAAGAGCTTTTGAGCATTGCGGATTATGCCTACATCATTGCGGATAAACATGTGATTGCCGAAGGAACATCTGCCCAATTACTGGCAAGCCAAGATCCGCAAGTTACCCAATTCTTGCAAGGACATGCTGATGGCCCGGTGCATTTTCATTATCCGGCACCGAATTACCTTGAGGAGCTGTTCAAATGTTAGGAAATTTAATTTCAACGTTTGGCCGTCATGCCATTAATTTTGGACGAGCACTTGGACGTGCCGGTTTTTTACTGTTCGGCGCATTAATTGGCAAACCGCAAGTTCGCAAGCATTTTCCTTTGTTTATTAAACAATTACATGTGCTTGGCGTACAGTCTTTATTAATCATCATGCTTTCCGGTTTATTTATCGGTATGGTCCTTGGTTTACAAGGGTATGTGGTATTAGTGGATTTCTCCGCGGAAACCAGTTTAGGGCAATTGGTCGCCTTATCCCTGCTTCGAGAATTAGGCCCGGTTGTGACCGCACTTTTATTCGCCGGACGCGCAGGCTCAGCATTAACCGCTGAAATTGGTTTAATGAAAGCCACGGAACAATTATCTAGCTTGGAAATGATGGCGGTCGATCCGTTGCGTCGCGTCATTGCACCACGTTTTTGGGCGGGAATTATTGCCATGCCGATTCTTTCTATCATTTTTATCGCCATCGGTATTTGGGGCGGTTCTTTAGTCGGTGTTGATTGGAAAGGCGTGGATGCCGGTAGCTTCTGGTCCGTGATGCAAAGCTCCGTAACCTGGAGCCATGATATTTTAAACGGTACGATCAAAAGTGTATTTTTCGCCATTGCGGTCGTTTGGATTGCGTTATTTAACGGCTACGATTGTATTCCAACCTCCGAAGGCATCAGCAAAGCCACCACCAGAACGGTAGTGCATGCTTCATTAGTCGTCCTCGGTTTAGACTTTGTGCTGACCGCCATTATGTTCGGCGCAAATTAATCTCTGTTTGTAAGGAAATCTTATGCGACAAACTATTAAATATGAATTCTGGGTGGGTTTATTTTTACTGCTCGGTATCGGTTCACTGATTTTTTTAGGCTTAAAAGTAGCCAATGTGCAAGGGTTTAGCGAAACCAAATCGTATCGTATATATGCGACTTTTGATAATATCGGTGGTCTTAAAGTCCGCGCTCCGCTTAAAGTAGGTGGTGTTGTTGTGGGGCGTGTTTCCGAAATTGAATTAGATCCGCAAAGCTATTTGCCCAAAGTGACCATTGCTATTAACCAAGAATACAATAAGATCCCAGAAACCAGCTCGTTATCCATTAAAACAGCCGGCTTATTGGGTGAGCAATATATTGCCCTCAGCATTGGCTTTGATGATGGGGAAATTGCAATGTTGAAAGACGGCGATAAAATTGTCGATACGAAGTCTGCCATGGTATTAGAAGATTTGATTGGTCAATTCTTATATGGCGATAAAGAGAAAAAAGAAGCAGCCGAAACCTCGGAAGCGACGAATAAATAACGTGATAGGAGAAACTCTCAATGTTGAAAAATGTAAAATACTGGTTAGCAAAAACGCTAGTCATTTTCACCGCACTTTTTGCTGTACAACAAGCCATCGCGGAAGATACGCCCTATGATTTAACACAGAAAGTGTCCGACAAGCTGTTTAACGACATCAAAAGCAATCAAAACAAAATTAAACAAGATCCGAACTATTTAAAAACCATCGTACGTCAAGACTTAATGCCTTACGTTCATGTAAAATATGCCGGATCTAAAATTTTGGGACAAAACTATCAAACCGTTACGCAAGAACAGCGTGATCGTTATTTCGCCGTATTAGACAAATACATTGAACAGGTTTATGCGCAAGTATTAACCCTGTATAGCGATCAAAGTATTCAAATCGGCAAAATGAAAGAAGAATCCGGTAGCCTTGCGATTGTGAATGTCAAAGTAGCACAGCCGAATAATCAACCACCGTTAAATGTTGATTTCTATTGGTATAAAAACAGCAAAACAGGACAATGGCAGGTGTATGACATGACCGCAGGCGGTGCGAGCATGGTAAATACTAAGCAACAAGAATGGAGCCCGATCATTCGTAAACAAGGATTGGATGCCCTCAGCGCACAACTACAAAAAGCTGCTGATACGCCAATTACACTGAGCAAATAAGCCATGCAACAGACACAAAGTTTACGTTGGGCATCACAAGTAAATAATGATAGAATGACGCTCCAATTATCAGGAGAGTTATCTCGTAACACGTTGTTGCCATTATGGCAGCAACGTGCTTCTTTTTTATTGGGAAAACCATCGGCAGAGCAAGACATCTATTGGGACTTAAGCCAGGTTACTCGCATAGATTCTGCCGGTTTTGCTTTATTGTGTGACTTTTTACAACACAACCAAACCCGATTGCTTAAAGGTCGTGTACAAGTTTTACAGTGCCCACCTTTGGAATTACTGACATTGGCAGATCTTTTCGGCCTATCCGATTGGCTTACTCAATTTATCCCACAAGATGGAAATATTTAATGGAAACTCAAGAAATTGAAAGAATTTTAAAAGAAGCGCTTAATCTTGACGAAGTCTATGTGCAAGGTGAAAACGCACATTATGGTGTCATCGCAGTCAGCGATCAATTTGAAGGGCTCTCCAAAGTCAAACAGCAACAAATGATTTACGCACCACTTATAAATCACATTTCTAGCAATGAAATTCACGCGCTTTCTATCCGCACTTATACTGTTGAAAAATGGAAACGTGAACGCTTACTTAATCAACCGGCTTAATTTCCACAGGATATTCTCATGCAAAAATTTCGTGTTTATGGACAATCATGTTTGAAAGGCACCGTTGATATTTCTGGTGCTAAAAATGCTGCATTACCTATTCTTTTTGCTGCAATTCTGGCTACCGAGCCTGTGACGTTAACCAACGTACCGGATCTTAAAGACATTGAAACAACACTAAAAATATTACGCCAATTAGGTGTAGAGGTTGAGCGTAACGCACAAGGTGTCGTACATTTAGATGCCTCCAAAATCAATCATTTCATTGCGCCATACGAATTGGTAAAAACTATGCGTGCCTCAATTTGGGCGTTAGCGCCATTAGTTGCACGTTTCAATCAAGGCCAAGTGTCTTTGCCGGGTGGCTGTTCCATTGGCGCTCGTCCGGTAGATTTACACATCAGTGGCTTGGAACGCCTTGGCGCCAAAATTGTGCTTGAAGACGGCTATGTAAAAGCCTATGTCGATAGCCGTTTAATCGGGACTCATATCGTTATGGAAAAAGTCAGCGTGGGTGCAACTCTTTCCATCATGATTGCCGCGACCTTAGCTAAAGGTACAACCGTTATTGAAAATGCTGCACGTGAGCCTGAAATTGCGGATACGGCAGAATTCCTAAATAAAATGGGTGCAAAAATCAGCGGTGCAGGTTCAGACGCCATTACTATCGAAGGTGTAGATCGCTTAACCGGTTGTGAGCACAGTGTTGTGCCGGATCGTATTGAAACCGGAACATTCTTAGTCGCTGCAGCTATTTCCGGTGGACGTATCGTTTGTAAAAACACCAAAGCCAACACCTTAGATGCTGTGATCGATAAATTACGTGAAGCCGGTGCCCAAGTTGATGTCACTGAAGACACAATCACCCTAGATATGCTTGGTAATCGTCCAAAAGCGGTCAATATTCGCACCGCACCTTATCCTGGTTTTCCAACGGATATGCAAGCACAGTTCACCTTATTAAACATGGTGGCAAACGGTACGAGCATCATCACCGAAACTATTTTTGAAAATCGTTTCATGCACATCCCTGAATTGATTCGTATGGGAGGAAAAGCAGAAATTGAAGGCAATACGGCGATTTGCCACGGTGTTGCTCACTTGTCCGGTGCCGAAGTCATGGCAACCGATTTACGTGCCTCCATTAGCCTTGTTCTTGCTGGTTGTATCGCCACAGGTGAAACAATCGTGGATCGTATCTATCACATCGATCGTGGTTATGAACGTATTGAGGAAAAACTGCGCGGCTTAGGCGCACGAATTGAGCGTTTCTCAGAACAAAGCGAAGAAGCGTAATTAAGACTCCAAGTAAAAAGGCTTAAGTTTGTGAACTTAAGCCTTTTTATTTTTATACGATAGATTAACGAGTAGAAAGTTGGAAAATCATCGATTCTGCTTGGCAGCTAAATTCAAATGTTGCTTTTAATTTAAAGCCATTTTCGACCGCACTTATTTCACTGTTAATATTGCACGGTTCGCTTTCAGCAGCTCTCGCTTTTTCAGTTAAATACACTAATGCTTCTTTTGCCTGCGCTTCCGTTGCATAAACCTGTTCAAAATCAATGGTGCAATCGGAGCCGTCAATGACTGTGCCGACATCAACACAACAACACACTTTAGCTTCTTCAGCTTGGCATTTTAACGAACTCATATTCTCTCCTTTATAAAATCAGTTGAAACTTTCAATTATTTTAGCATTATTAAAATACAATACAAAATTTGACCGCACTTTTCCTGTCTGACTGGTCTGAACACTTTACAAAAACCGAAAAGAACGTTGCTCCGCCTCCCTGCCTTTCTTAGAATGACCAACTTTTGAATAACAATCAATAAACTTTGACCAGACGTCACCTTCGGGCTGGCGCAGAAAAAGGTAACAAAATGACAACGAGCAAATTGACAAAAACACTCCTCTCGACTCTTCTTCTTGGTGCTGCAACCGGTGCATCCGCTGCCGCATTCCAATTAGCGGAGGTTTCTACCTCCGGTTTAGGCCGCGCTTATGCAGGTGAAGCGGCGATCGCTGATAACGCCTCTGTGGTCGCCACCAACCCGGCATTAATGAGCCTCTTCAAACAAAAAGAATTTTCTGCAGGCGGTGTTTATGTAGACTCACGCATTCATATGTATGGCCCGGTAACGGCTACCACCGCAAGCGGATTAAAGCTTGCGACCGGAAACGCAAATGCAAATAGCGTTGTTCCAGGTGCCTTTATCCCTAATATGTATTTTGTTTCTCCGATCAATGACAAATTTGCTTTAGGCGCGGGAATGAATGTTAACTTTGGTTTAAAAAGTGAATATTCTCGTGACTACGATGCCGGCATTTTCGGTGGCGTAACCGATTTAACAACAATTAACTTAAACCTAAGCGGTTCATATAAAATCACCGATAATTTAACTGCCGGTCTAGGAATTAATAGTGTTTATGCCAAAGCTGAAGTTGAACGTACCGCAGGGATTGCCATTACCGGTGTTAAAAATATGCTCGCAGTCATGGGCGAAAGCAATGTAAGAAGCCGATTAAGTGGGGCAATTCGAGCTAAAAATCCAACTGTTCCACAAGCAGTAGCCGATGCTTTAGCCCAAAAAACCATCAATAACTTAAAAAGCTTAGATAAACAGGACTCCCTCGTACATTTAAAAGATAATGCTTGGGGATTTGGTTGGAATGCCGGTTTAATGTATGAATTTAACCAAGATAACCGCCTTGGTTTAGCTTATCATTCCAAAATCGATATTGACTTTACCGATCGCAATGCGCTTAGCTTACAACAGCATCAAGGTGCATTAACGCCTTATGTCGCTGAAGGTAGCTTAACCTTGAAATTACCAGCCTACTGGGAATTCTCCGGTTTCCATCAACTAACCGATCACTGGGCGGTTCACTATAGCTATAAATATACGGAATGGAGCCGTTTCAAAGAATTACGTGGTACATACCAAGATGGTTCCGGTTATGAAGCTTTTGCGAAGAAAGAAGAATACAAAAACAATTCTCGCTTTGCTGTTGGTACAACCTATAACTTCAGTGATGCGCTCACCTTACGTGCCGGTTTAGCATACGATCAAGCAGCAAGCAAAAAACATTTATCTGCGTCAATTCCTGACACGGATCGTATGTGGTATAGCTTAGGTGCAACCTATAAATTCACACCGGATTTATCTGTTGATGTAGGTTTTTCTCATTTACGAGGCAAGAAAAAACACTTTGTTGAAACACAAAATATTAAAGGCTTGCTCGTTGTTGAAGCCGATTACACAACAAAAGCATCAGCCAACCTTTACGGTTTAAACCTTAATTACCGTTTCTAATCAGAATAAAAATTCCGCATAATATAAGCGTACTTCGGTACGCTTTTATTTTTGTGAAACAGAGAAAAATATGACCGCACTTTTTTACCGTTATTATCCCTCGCCTATCGGCAAATTGCTGATGCTATCCGATGGCAAGTATTTGACGCATTTGGATTTTGAGCAGGAACAATTTGCGCCCAATCCAAAATGGCAGGAAAACAATGATTTACCCCTGTTTACGCAGGTGTGTTCCGCTCTTGAGCGGTATTTCAACGGAGAAGCGGAACGTTTTGATGACATTCCGCTAGCACCGCAAGGCACGCCGTTTCAGCAACGCATTTGGCAAGCGCTACGCCAAATCGACTATGGCGAAACGACAAGTTATGGCGAGTTGGCCAAACGCATTGAGAACCCCAATGCGGTGCGTGCGGTGGGTGGTGCAGTCGGGAGCAACCCGATCAGTATTATCATTCCTTGCCACCGCATTCTAGGCAAAGACGGAACACTGACCGGATTCGGTGGCGGCTTAGTCGCTAAACGTTTTCTGCTCCAGCTGGAAAATATCCCTTATATTGATAAAGGCAAAGAAACGGTTAAACCTCGTTTTTTCAAGAAATATCACCAATGACCCCAAAAACGACTGAAGAACTTCTTTCCCGTGCGCAAGCCATTGCCGGACTGAGTTTTGGCGACTTAGCGACACAACTTGGCACTCCCGTGCCACCGGATTTAAAACGTGATAAAGGCTGGGTGGGTATGCTACTTGAAACAGCACTGGGGGCAACGGCAGGCAGCAAAGCTGAACAGGACTTCCACCATTTAGGTATTGAGTTAAAAACGATCCCCATTAACGCGCAAGGCTATCCTTTGGAAACTACGTTCGTGAGCCTTGCCCCTCTCATTCAAAATAGTGGCGTAAATTGGCAAAATTCCCATGTGCGCCATAAGTTGTCCCGCGTGCTTTGGATTCCTATTGAGGGAAGCCGTTCTATTCCCTTGGCAGAACGACACATCGGTACGCCGATTCTCTGGCAACCTAGCGAACAGCAAGAACGCCAACTGCAACGAGACTGGGAAGAACTCATGGATTACATCGTGCTAGGTCAACTGGATAAAATCAATGCACGATTAGGCGAAGTCTTGCAACTCCGCCCGAAAGGCGCGAATAGTAAGTCCTTAACCAAAGGCATCGGCAAAAATGGCGAAATTATCGATACCCTTCCTCTCGGTTTTTACTTGCGTAAAGCATTTACCCACGAAATTCTGCAACAATTTGTGCAGCAGAGCATTTAGCCTCTTTTCATTTCATCGTCAAAGCTATATGATCGCGCACCCATTTGTACTTTAAGGAAACATTATGTTTGAATGGCTATTAAGCCCTGAGGCGTTAGTCGCCTTATTTACCCTCACTGCTCTGGAAATTGTGTTGGGTATCGACAATATTATTTTAATCAGCATTCTCGTTGCCAAGTTGCCTCACAAACAACGACAACCGGGACGTATTATCGGCTTAAGCCTTGCCATGGGGACTCGAATTTTACTTCTATTGACCCTTTCTTGGATGATGCACCTGACAGAGCCTCTGTTTGAGCTCTTTGGTAAAGGTGTTTCCGGCCGAGATTTAATTCTGTTTTTTGGCGGTTTGTTCTTAATTGTTAAAAGCACCAATGAAATTCGTGAAGCCATGACACCGCATACAGAAGAAGAACACCATGAAATCAGCAAAAAAGTGAGTTTTATCGGTGTGCTAATTCAAATTGCCTTGCTTGATATCGTGTTCTCACTGGATTCTGTGATTACGGCGGTGGGCATGGTCAATCAAATTGAAATTATGGTCACAGCAATTATTATTGCCGTCGGCATGATGATGTTCGCTGCGAAACCGATTGGCGATTTTGTAGAAAGCCACCCGATGTTCAAAATTCTAGCACTCGCCTTTTTGATTCTTATCGGTATCACGTTGATTATCGAAAGCTTCGGTTTCCATGTACCGAAAGCTTATATTTACTTCGCTATGGGCTTCTCTGTCTTTGTGGAAGTGCTGAATACAAAAATGCGTAAACGATTAGGCATGAAACTCTAAATAACCTAAGTGCGGTCAAAAATTCATTCGTTTTTTTGACCGCACTTTTTAAGTAAAAATAAAGGCGGTATCAAACCGCCTTTTCTTTGCTCTCGCTATTAGTAATACATTTCAAATTCCACCGGATGCGGTGTCATGTTTAAACGTGTCACTTCTTTTCGTTTTACGCTAATAAATGCCTGTACAAATTCTTTGGTAAACACATTGCCTTGTGTTAAGAATTCAAAATCGTTTTCTAAGGCGTTTAACGCTTCTTCTAAAGAACCGGCGACAGAAGGAATATCTTTCAATTCTTCCGGTGGTAAATCATAGAGGTTTTTGTCCATCGCATCGCCCGGATGAATTTTATTCACCACACCATCCAAGCCCGCCATTAATAACGCTGCAAACGCTAAATACGGGTTAGCTAACGGATCCGGGAAACGGGCTTCCACACGAATGGCTTTCGGACTGGTCACGGCAGGAATACGAATGGACGCCGAACGATTGCTTGCGGAATATGCCAATAATACCGGCGCTTCAAAGCCCGGTACCAAACGTTTATAAGAGTTAGTACTCGGGTTGGTAAAGGCGTTTAACGCTTTCGCATGTTTGATGATACCGCCGATGTAATAAAGTGCGGTCTCTGAAAGGCCCGCATATTTATCCCCTTGAAAAATATTTTTGCCGTCTTTGCTCAAGGACATATTACAGTGCATACCCGAACCGTTATCACCGGTAATCGGTTTCGGCATGAAACAGGCGGTTTTGCCGTATTCTTTTGCCACGTTATGCACGATATATTTATAAATTTGGGTTTCATCCGCTTTCAACGTTAACGTATTGAACTTAGTGGCAATTTCATTTTGTCCGGCAGTAGCGACTTCGTGGTGGTGCGCTTCAATCACCAAGCCCATTTCTTCCATTAACAAACACATCTCGGAACGAATATCATGTGCCGTATCAATCGGTGCCACCGCACAATAGCCGCCTTTTTTCAGCGGGCGATAGGCATTATTGCCGTTTTCATAACGCTTGTTGGTGTTCCACGCCGCTTCAACGTCATCCACTTGGTAAGTGTTGCCATTCATCGATACGTCAAAACGCACATCATCAAAGAGGAAAAATTCCGGTTCCGGTCCGAAGAAAGCTTCATCTGCCACACCGGTGGAACGCATATAATTTTCTGCGCGAAGTGCGATTGAACGCGGGTCACGATCATAGCTTTGCATGGTGGTCGGTTCAAAAATGCTACAACGCAAAGAAAGGGTTGGGATTTGTGCAAAAGGATCTACTACGGCAGTTTCGGCAATCGGCATTAAAAGCATATCTGCTTTATTGACCGCTTTCCAACCTTCCACGGAAGAACCGTCAAACATTTTGCCGTCTTCAAATAAATCCTCGTCAACCAAACTCACCGGTAAAGAAACACCATGCTCTTTTCCTTGAATATCGGTAAAACGAAGTAACACAAATTTGATGTCATTTTCTTCAATGAGTTTAAACACATTGTCAATCGCGTTAGACATACTAGTAAATCCTCTAAAACGTGGGTTAATTAAGATAAAATGGGGAAAAAGAATGCGTATAAAAATAACATATTCTAGCCTGATTTCATAAAAGTATTTCATTTATTCACTTGAATTTCCTTCATCAAACGCCTTTTTTATTTTTCATTAAACCACCGTTTTTATTGTTCAAATTTTCTCCCATTTATTCATAGCAGACCCTCATAAAAAGTTGTATAATCTGCGCCTTTCGCATTTTTGGCACTAAAAGTGCGGTCAGAAAATCACCTATTTTTTATTATTAGTTTAGGCTTAAGAATTCTCAATGACAGATCAAATAGACATTAACAAATTGCGTAATATCGCAATCATTGCCCACGTTGACCATGGCAAAACCACATTAGTCGATAAATTATTACAACAATCCGGTACTTTCGATGCCACCCGCGGTGATGCGGATGAACGCGTTATGGACTCTAACGATATCGAAAAAGAACGCGGCATTACCATTTTGGCAAAAAATACCGCCATCAATTGGAACGGCTACCGTATTAACATTGTAGACACCCCGGGACACGCGGACTTCGGCGGCGAAGTAGAACGCGTCTTATCCATGGTGGACTGCGTATTATTAGTAGTGGATGCCTTTGACGGCCCGATGCCACAAACCCGTTTCGTAACGCAAAAAGCGTTTGCCCACGGCTTAAAACCGATCGTGGTCATCAACAAAGTTGACCGCCCGGGCGCACGCCCTGACTGGGTCGTGGATCAAGTGTTCGATTTATTCGTAAACCTTGGTGCCACTGATGAACAATTAGACTTCCCGATTATTTACGCCTCCGCCTTAAATGGAGTTGCCGGCTTGGAACACGACGATTTAGCTGCTGATATGACCCCATTATTTGAAGCCATCGTTAAACACGTTGAACCACCAAAAGTGGAACTTAACGCACCGTTCCAAATGCAAATTTCCCAATTAGACTACAACAGCTATGTGGGTGTTATCGGTGTTGGCCGTATTAAACGTGGTACGGTAAAACCAAACCAAAGCGTGACTATCATCGACAGTTTCGGAAAAGCCCGCAACGGTAAAATCGGGCAAGTGTTAGGTCACCTTGGATTACAACGCTACGAAGAAGACATTGCCAGCGCAGGCGACATCGTGGCGATTACCGGCCTTGGCGAACTCAACATTTCTGATACCATTTGCGACATCAACAACGTAGAAGCCTTGCCGGCATTAAGCGTTGATGAACCAACCGTGACGATGTTCTTCTGTGTTAACACCTCACCATTCTGCGGTAAAGAAGGCAAATATGTAACATCCCGTCAGATTTTGGAACGCTTAAACAAAGAGCTTGTACATAACGTGGCATTACGTGTGGAAGAAACCCCAAACCCGGATGAATTCCGCGTTTCAGGCCGTGGTGAATTGCATTTATCCGTGTTAATCGAAAATATGCGCCGCGAAGGCTACGAATTAGCCGTCTCCCGCCCAAAAGTCATCTTTAAAGAAGTGGATGGACACAAACAAGAACCGTTTGAACAAGTCACCATCGACATTGAAGAACAACACCAAGGCGCGGTAATGGAAGCCTTAGGTATCCGCAAAGGTGAAGTGAAAGACATGGTGCCGGATGGTAAAGGACGTACACGTTTAGAATATGTGATCCCAAGCCGTGGCTTAATCGGTTTCCGTAATGAATTCATGACCATGACTTCCGGTACCGGATTGCTCTACTCCAGTTTCAGTCATTACGATGATGTGAAACCGGGTGAAATCGGTCAGCGTAAAAATGGCGTATTGATTTCCAATGCCACCGGTAAAGCCTTGGCTTATGCCTTATGGGGCTTGCAAGAGCGTGGTAAACTGATGATCGATCACGGTGCCGAAGTGTACGAAGGGCAAATTATCGGTATTCACAGCCGTTCCAACGACTTAACCGTGAACTGTTTACAAGGGAAAAAACTCACCAATATGCGTGCTTCCGGTAAGGATGACGCCATTGCGTTAACCACACCAATTAAATTCAGCCTTGAACAAGCCATTGAATTTATTGATGATGACGAATTGGTGGAAATTACTCCGCAATCTATCCGCATCCGTAAAAAATTATTAACGGAAACGGATCGTAAACGTGCTAACAGAACAACAACCAGTACGAGCACACATTAATTCGTTTAAAATCTAAAAAGTGCGGTGCGTTTTTCAAAAGTTTTGTAAAACGCACCGCACTTTTATATGTAACTCCCTAAATTTTTCTCATATAAAAACGTATAACGACCATTATTAAACTTATATCTAAGGCTTTTATGAAAAAATTATTAAAACCGCTTTGTCGCACTCTTACTGCATCATCTATTGCTCTGGCATTACACCCATCCGCCTTTGCTGCCATTGTACGCAGCGATGTGGATTACCAAATCTTTCGTGATTTTGCCGAAAATAAAGGTAAATTCCATGTCGGCGCAACGAATGTGGAAATCCGGGATAAAAACGGCAATGCGTTGGGTACCCTTTTACCGAATTTACCGATGATCGACTTTAGCCCTGTTGATGTACAAATGCGTGTCGCAACTCTCGTTGATCCGCAGTATGTCGTAAGCGTAAAACATAACAGCGGTTACAAAAATGTTCGCTTTGGTATAAAAACCGGTCATAGCGACATTCCAGATGACACTTACAGATTAGTGGACAGAAATAATGACGGTCCTCCAGATATTTGGTGGAAATACGATCGTCGTCATGAAGACTACCATTCGCCTCGCTTACACCGTTTTGTCACTGAAGTTGTTCCAATGCCTACGACAACAGCAGGAACAGATCCGAATACCTACATGGATACAGCACGTTTCCCTTATATTCTTCGTGTCGGTGCAGGAACACAATTCCGTGAAAGCGCCAATAAAGACCGTGAAGAATTACAAGGCGCTTATAACTACGCCATCGGTGGACAATCCTATGACTTACAACCTAAAAAACAAGGTTTCCTCGATTTATACGGCAACTTATTTGATAAACCACTAACAAACTATGCTGTTCCAGGAGACAGCGGCTCACCGATTTTTACCTTTGATAAGCAACAAAATAAATGGGTCTTTTTAGGCACTTATACCTATTGGGGCGGGTATACAAACACCACTTGGCAAGAATACATTATTTATCGCAATGATTTTAACCAACAGCGATATGCTGAAGATATTGCGGGTCAAATTACTGCTGATGACAATGAAGAGTTCATTTGGGAAGCAACAGATAAAACCAGTACGATTCGTAGTACAAGAAATAACAATAAAACCTTAGTCGTTGATTTAATTGATGCTTCTTTAAAAACAGCAGAAGAACAACTTAACTATGGTAAAACCGCTTATTTAAACGGAAATAATGGTTTATTAAAACTCCAAGGCGACATCAATCAAGGCGCTGGTGGGCTTTATTTTAACGGAAATTATACCGTCAGCGGAAAAAATGCAAACACCACATGGACTGGTGCAGGAATATCCGTTGCTGAGGAAAAACAAGTTAATTGGCAAATTCGCAATAACGACATTTTATCTAAAATTGGCAGCGGTACATTGCATGTTAATGGAACCGGGAAAAATGACGGTAAAATCAGCGTTGGTGACGGCACCGTGATTTTAAACCAAACAGCAGACGAAAATGGCAATAAACAGGCATTTAAAGAAGTCGGTATTGTGAGTGGTCGCCCAACGGTTATTTTAAATGATGCCGAACAAGTCAATCCGGATCGTATCTATTTTGGTTTCCGCGGTGGTCGTTTAGATCTTAACGGCAATAACTTAACGTTTAAGCGCATTCGTAATGTTGATGAAGGTGCAATGATTGTCAATCATAATGCGAATCAAGCATCAACGCTTACACTAACAGGTCAAAACTTATTTTTACCGGAACAAGTTACGATCCGTGAAGTTCATAATTCAAATCGCCCCGCAGGATATCACTTATATCATTGGCAAAATGGATGTGAAAATCGTTACTTTGTCTCTAAGCACGACAATATGAAAGCTTCATTCCCTTGTAAACCTGGACAAGGTAGTACAGACGATTGGGAAATCGTAGCAACGGATCGTGAAGAAGCAATCAATATTGTTACCCAACGTGAAATACAACGAAAAGATGTGACGATTAATGCTTTCGATGGTTATTTAGGCGAAACAAATGCCGCTCTCCATAACGGGAAATTGAACGTTAATATCAATGCCGTAAACAACCAATCAACTTTCCTGTTTACCGGTGGTAGTCAACTTAATGGTGACGTCACATTAAATCAGGGGATCGCGATGTTCTCCGGCAGACCTGTTCCTCACGCCAATGATTATTTAAATGGTAACAAAGGAAAAGATGTCGTCTTTGATGATGAATGGATTAACCGCACTTTTAATGCCAACAACATTAATGTAAACAATAATTCTGTCTTTTATAGTAGCCGTAACGTTGCACAAGTTAATGCCAACTTCAATGCAAGTCAGAATGGTCAAATACATTTAGGCTATAAAAGCGGTGATCCTGTTTGTATTCGCTCTGATTACACAGGAAAAGTCACTTGTAGCAATGAGGTTATTTCAGCCAAAGCGTTAAATAGCTTTACGGCAACTGAAATCCGTGGCAATACCCAACTCACTGACCATGCCCAACTGATCTTAGGTAAAGCACATTTATTCGGTACAATTAACGGTACAGGCAATAGCCTAGTAAGATTGACAGAAAATGCGAATTGGACACTGACAGGTGATAGCCAAACTGCCCGCTTAAATTTAGAGAAAAGCCATATTTTCTTAAATAGCCAAGAAAACCCTACAGTCTATAATCACTTAACAATTAATGCGTTAAACGGAGAAGGAACATTTCATTATGCTTCTGCACTTACCAATCAACGCGGCGATAAAGTGACTGTAACAAATCAGGCAAGCGGCAATTTTGTGCTAGATGTTAAAGACAGTGGTGGCGAAGCTAAATATGAAAAACTTGATTTACTGGATGCATCTAAAGCAACCAGAGATCCGGCATTAAAAGTATCATTAGCTAGAAATCATGTAGATCTTGGTGCCTACGTTTATAGTTTGATTGAACAAGATGGTATTTTCCGTCTTTACAATGCCAAGTTAGAAAACGAAAAAATTGAAGCAGAACGTATCGCGAAAGAAAAAGAAGAGGCTCGTTTAGCGGAAGAAGCTCGTCAACGTGAATTGGCACGTTTAGAAGCAGAGCGTATTGCCAAAGAGAAAGCAGAACAAGCTCGTCTCGAAGCAGAACGTATCGCGAAAGAAAAAGAGGAAGCCCGTTTAGCGGAAGAAGCTCGCCAACGTGAATTAGCGCGTCTTGAAGCGGAGCGTATTGCGAAAGAGAAAGCAGAACAAGCTCGTCTCGAAGCAGAACGGATTGCGAAAGCAAAAGAAGAAGTTCGTTTAGCCGAAGAAGCTCGTCAACGTGAATTGGCACGTTTAGAAGCGGAGCGCATTGCTAAAGAGAAAGCAGAACAAGCACGCCTTGAAGCGGAACGTATCGCGAAAGAAAAAGAGGAAGCTCGTTTAGCGGAAGAAGCTCGCCAACGTGAATTAGCGTGTCTTGAAGCGGAGCGTATTGCGAAAGAGAAAGAAGAGCAAGCTCGTCTCGAAGCAGAACGCATCGCCAAAGAAAAAGCAGAACAAGCGCGCCTTGAAGCGGAACGTATTGCGAAAGAAAAAGCAGAGCAAGCCCGTCTCGAAGCGGAACGCATTGCTAAAGAGAAAGAAGAGCAAGCGCGCCTTGAAGAAGAACGTATTGCGAAAGAAAAAGAAGAGCAAGCTCGTCTCGAAGCGGAACGCATTGCGAAAGAGAAAGAAGAACAAGCTCGTCTCGAAGCAGAACGTATTGCTAAAGAGAAAGAGGAACAAGCTCGTCTTGAAGCAGAACGTATCGCAAAAGAAAAAGAGGATGCTCGTTTAGCGGAAGAAGCTCGCCAACGTAATGCAACAACAAAACCGGTAACATACAAACAAAAAGAGATCATTAGTGCAAATACCAATGCTGTGCTATCTGATACAGCGATGTTGACCGCACTTAATCTTGAGTTAGCCTCACGTTTAGATCGTACAATTCTGACTCAACGTTCCGGTATGTGGCTTTCTCATAACAATAGCGAGCATAAATATCATTCTGATGATTACAAAAACTTCCACAGTAAAAGTAATCAAGTTGCGTTAGGGGCTGAAACACCAGAAATGGCAAATGGTGTTGTATTAGGTGCGATGGTAACTCACGCTCAAACTAATAATGAGTTTTCATCATTAAGTGGTAAAAACACCCTCTCCTTAGCAACCCTATACGCTAAACAACAAATTGATCAATTTAGTTGGGCTATTGATACAAGCTATGGTTGGTCGCGCAGTAAAATTGATGGAGAGCACAAATTTGATCGCAATATCGTAAATGTTGGTCTTAATATGGCTTATGATGTCATGATAAATGGTCTGCAAATTACACCAATGCTCGGCGTTCGTTATCATCAAATCAGTTCAAGCGAAGGCGAGTTAAATGGCGTTATTGTGAAAAACCCAGTAATCAAGTTGCCGACCTACCACACAGGTGTAAAAGTAGGCTATCACTTTAACGTCAACGGTTGGGAAATTACGCCGGAGATCTCAACTTACTACGTTTCTACAGGAAATAAATCTTATAGCCAACGTATTAATGAGCAAGAATTTGAGCAAACATTTGGTCATTATACTTACCATGAGGCAAACCTCAGCTTTGGTTATAAACCTTGGAAAGTCTCGATGTATGCTGGCAATACCCGAGGTAAAAACAAAGAGAAACAAAACCAATTTGGGGTAAAACTCAACTATAGTTGGTAAAACACTTAAAAAAACGACCGCACTTTTATGCGGTCGTTTTATTTTAACGTTATGAAAAATCACTTTTTCAAATAATCCAACACCACCTGATGATGATCTGTGGTTTTAAATTTATCAAAAACCTGTTCAATTTTACCCTGTTCATCAACAAGAAAACTGATACGGTGAATACCATCAAAAGTACGCCCCATAAATTTCTTTTCTCCCCACACGCCAAATTGCTCAGCCACTTGATGCTCTTCATCGGATAACAATGTGAAATTTAGCGCTTTCTTTTCAATAAACTGTGCCAATTTTTTCGGGCTATCCGGACTGATTCCTAAAATCACTACGCCCAGGTTTTCCAATTCTGATTTACTATCCCGTAAACCGCAGGCTTGTGTCGAGCAGCCAGGGGTTAACGCTTTTGGGTAAAAATAAACCAACACTTTTTTACCTTTAAACTGTTCCAAAGAAACTAATTCGCCATTTTGATTCAGTAAAGAAAAGTGCGGTGCGTTTTCGCCGACTTTTAATGTATTCATTTAAAAAATCCTCTTAAAAAAATAAAAAATTTCTTGCAAATTCAGGGTATTTTAGCGATCTTAAACAACTATTAGCAAGCAAACACAACTCTTTTTCCGGCAATGTAATTTCTTATTTAAACCGGAATCCAATAACAAAAAATGGAGGCTTTTATGTCAAATCATCCTTTATTTCAGGGAAGCATCGTTGCATTAGTGACACCAATGGATAGCCATGGCGAAGTGGATTTTGAAAATTTGAAAAAGCTGGTTGAATTTCACATTAATGCCGGCACGGATGCGATTGTTTCCGTTGGGACAACCGGTGAATCCGCCACCCTCAGCATTGATGAAAATGTAAAAGCCATCTTAAAGACCGTTGAGTTTGCCGCCGGCAGAATCCCGGTTATTGCCGGTACCGGCGCCAATGCCACCAGCGAAGCCATTACCATGACAAAATTATTAAATAATAGTGGTATTTCCGGTTGTTTATCTGTTGTACCTTATTACAACAAACCTACGCAAGAAGGCATGTATCAACACTTTAAAGCCATTGCTGAATGTACCGATATTCCGCAAATCCTGTATAACGTACCAGGACGTACCGGAAGCGATTTACAACCGGAAACTGTTGGCCGTTTAGCTAAAATCAAAAATATCGTGGGTATTAAAGAAGCCACCGGTGATGTTTCCCGAGTGCAAAAAATCAAACAACTTGCCGGGAATGATTTCATTGTATTAAGTGGCGATGATGCGACCAGTTTGGAAGCAATGAAACTGGGTGCGGAAGGAGTCATTTCAGTCACAAATAACATCGCACCTGCAGAGATGGCGAAAATGTGTCATTTAGCTCGTGAAGGTAAATTTGAAGAG
The DNA here is from genome assembly GCF_018128305.1 of Aggregatibacter sp. oral taxon 513. NCBI lineage: Bacteria > Pseudomonadati > Pseudomonadota > Gammaproteobacteria > Pasteurellales > Pasteurellaceae > Aggregatibacter > Aggregatibacter sp. oral taxon 513. Next base: position 418,240 of record NZ_CP072381.1, on the reverse strand, counting down.
GCCGAAAAAATTAACCAACGTTTAATGCCGTTACACAAAAATCTCTTTATCGAATCTAACCCAATCCCCGTGAAATGGGCCTGCTATAAGCTCAGACTTATTCAAGAACCTACTCTTCGTTTGCCTCTTACAGTACTCAGTGAAAAAGCCCAACCGGCTGTATTAGAAGCCTTAAAATTTGCCGGGCTACTTTAAATTGATATCGGGATCTACACATAGATCCCGAACTTTTCTCTTTCTCTTCTGTCGAAAGCAGACTTTCTCACTCTTGATTACACGCCAAAAGGATATGTTATGAAAAAATGGTTACTAACTGCAGCAATGGTTGCCCTATTAAGTGCCTGTTCTGCCAGCAATGAAAGTAAGCAACAAGCGGGCGATAACTACCAAAAATCAAATCCCGAATTGCCATTTTTCGCTCCACTCGCCAGTGGCGGTGTCAATTTACCGACACAAAGCGTAGAATATCAATTACCTCAAGTCAAAATTGCGAAAACAGAAAACGTGGATATTCGCCCACCATCAATTCCATTAGCCATTATCAACGGTTCTATCACCCAATTTGACGGTGAACGTGCATTAATTGTTTATGAATCCAATAAAAAACAGGTGTATAACTTAAAACAAATTGAACGTTTACTGAAAGAACAAGAGATCGGTTATCACTTAGAAGGTAAGAAATTAGTGACTGATTGGACAGAGACCGGGCGCGTGGATGACTTAAAAAATACCCAAATACGCTATCAAATTGAAGAAGTGAATGCCCGACAAGCCAATGCATTAATGGTTTCAGTGCTGCAAATGAAACGCGATGGCACGGTTTTCACACCAAGCCTTGCGGATAAACAACGTTATGCTTCTGACCGATTAAATCAATTCGTTGGAGAGCTTAACAGCACATATCAAAAACAACAGCAAGAACTAAGAGGGGTACAATCCTCACCAATTCAATCCGCCATTGCAACGGATTCTAATGGTCGTATCGCTTTGGTTTTAAATGCACCGTTTGAAAAAGCATGGCACCGTTTAGCTTCTGCATTACCAACCTTAGGATTTGAAATCAGCGAAGAACAAGGCGCGCGTGGCATTCGGGAATTGGCTTATAAACCGTTATCTCAGGAAGAATGGTTGCGAATCGGTACACAACTTCCTGAATTAGAAAAAGGGGATTACCAAATGCAACTTGCCGCCGCCGGCAAACAAAGTGCGGTAGTTATTTCTGATGAAAAGAAAACCGCACTTTCCGGAAAACAAGCGCAGATTATTTATCAAGCGTTACAAAACGTCTTAGCAAAATAATTAACTACCCCATACAAAACGCCACTTTCTATTGAAAGTGGCGTTTTTCTAGCCCTAAACATTGGTATAAAAAACGCGATCAAAAACGACCGCACTTTTATGCAAATTACACTCGCTTGCCAAAAATCGCCGTGCCTACGCGCACCATCGTAGAACCGCATTTAATGGCGCTTTGCATATCATCGGTCATGCCCATAGATAAAGTATCAATTTGGGCATGAGGCAGTGCCTGTTGCAAGCTTTCAAACAAGGTACGCATTTGACGAAACGTTTGTTCCTGTTGTGCCACATCGTTTGTGGGTTCAGGAATCGTCATTAACCCACGCAGACGTAAGTGCGGTAGATTTTCCACATGTTTTGCTAAAGGTAAAATATCATCGGGTTGTATGCCGGATTTACTGGCTTCATTGCTGATATTAACTTGAATTAACACATTTAATGGTGCCTTGTGCGGTGGGCGTTGCTCATTTAAACGGTCAGCGATTTTTGCACGCTCAAGAGTTTGCATCCAGTCAAAGTATTCCGCCACTAAGCGGGTTTTGTTAGATTGTAATGGTCCAATAAAATGCCATTCCAATTCAATCTGCTGTTGTTGGCAAAATTGAATTTTTTCAACGCCCTCTTGCACATAGTTTTCGCCGAATGCCGTTTGCCCCGCTTCGTACGCGGTTAAAACATCCTCAATTGGTTTCGTTTTAGAAACGGCAAGCAATTTGACCGCACTTTGAGTCTCAGAATGGCATTCGCATTGTGTAATTTGTTCCCGAATATAAGCAAGATTTTGCGCAATCATAAGGCGTCCTTGTAATAAAAGTGGTGATTTATTTTACACCAACTAAAAAAGTTAGAAAATAATGCAAAATTCTCCGATTTCCGTTTGACAAGAATATGAAATTTCGGTATTTCTATATCCAATTTTTCACCATGTAAAATAAATTATGCGTCAACTTAACCGCACTATTATTATGTCAACCACCATGATTACCATTACGATGATTAATGGGGCGGGCTAGTGCGTTAAGAATAAGATGAATGAACCCGCTTCCTCTATAAAGCGGGTTTTTTTATGCAACTATTTTAAAGATCATACTCAGGAGAATATCATGCGCGTATTAAAATTTGGCGGCACATCATTAGCCAACCCGGAACGTTTTTTACGAGCGGCTGGGCTTATCGAAAAAGCTCATTTGGAAGAACAAGCCGCAGGTGTTTTATCCGCACCAGCTAAAATCACCAATCACCTTGTCGCCCTTTCTGAAAAAGCCAGTTTAAACCAACCTACCGATTCCCATTTCAACGAAGCATTAGATATTTTCTATACCATCATTAACGGCTTACATGCCAAAAACAATAAGTTTGATCTTGCCGGCACCAAACAACTTATCGATCAAGAATTCCAACAAATTGCCTCTTTATTGGAACAAATTCGTCAAGCTGGTAAAGTAGAAGATGCGGTAAAAGCCACCATTGATTGCCGAGGTGAAAAACTCTCTATTGCGATGATGAAAGCCTGGTTTGAAGCCAACGGTTATCGCGTACATGTGATCGATCCGGTGAAACAATTATTAGCGCAAGGCAGTTATTTAGAATCCTCCGTAGATATTGAAGAATCCACCAAACGTGTGAATGCCAAAGCTATTGAAAAAGATTGTGTAGTGTTAATGGCAGGCTTTACAGCTTGTAATAGTAAAGGCGAATTGGTTTTATTGGGCCGTAATGGTTCTGACTACTCCGCCGCTTGTTTAGCCGCCTGTTTAGGTGCCAGCGTCTGCGAAATTTGGACAGACGTTGACGGCGTTTATACCTGTGACCCACGTTTAGTGCCGGATGCTCGTTTATTGCCAAGCCTGTCTTATCGTGAAGCCATGGAGCTTTCTTATTTTGGTGCTAAAGTAATTCACCCACGCACGATTGGCCCGTTGATGCGTCCGAACATTCCATGCTTAATAAAAAATACCGGCAATCCAACTGCGCCGGGTTCCATTATTGCCGGCAATATCAAATCCGAAGAGTTGCAAGTTAAAGGTATCACTAATTTAGATAATGTTGCTATGTTCAACATCTCCGGCCCGGGCATGCAAGGCATGGTTGGTATGGCGGCGCGTGTCTTTTCTGCGATGTCACAAGCCAATGTGTCAGTGATCTTAATTACCCAATCCTCTTCCGAATACAGCATCAGTTTCTGTGTACCGATTAAATCGGTGGATGTGGCATTAAAAGTATTAGAAAACGAATTTGCACAAGAATTAGCTACACACCAATTAGATAAAATTGATGTGATTAAAGATCTCTCCATTATTTCTGTGGTTGGGGACGGTATGCGAAAAGCCAAAGGCATTGCCGCGCGTTTCTTCTCAGCTTTAGCTCAAGCGAATATCAGTATTAATGCCATTGCGCAAGGCTCTTCCGAGCGTTCCATCTCCGCTGTGGTACCACAAAATAAAGCCATTGAAGCCGTAAAAGCGACCCACCAAGCGTTATTTAATAATAAAAAAATCGTGGAAGTATTTCTCGTTGGCGTCGGCGGTGTCGGCGGCGAATTAATCGAGCAAATCAAACACCAAAAAGAGTATTTAGCAAAGAAGGACATTGAAATCCGTGTCTGTGCATTAGCCAACTCCAATAAAATGTTGCTGAATGAAAACGGCTTAAACTTAGACCATTGGAAAACCAATTTGGAAAATGCCACTCAGCCATCTGATTTTGACGTGTTGTTATCTTTCATTAAATTACATCACGTTGTGAACCCGGTATTTGTAGATTGTACATCGGCAGAATCTTTAGCCAGCTTGTATGAACGCGCATTGGCAGAAGGTTTCCATGTGGTTACTCCGAATAAAAAAGCCAATACCCGTGACTTAACTTACTACCACAAACTGCGCGAACTGGCCCATAAAAACCAACGTAAATTCTTATACGAAACCAACGTAGGTGCAGGCTTACCGGTCATTGAAAACTTACAAAACTTATTAGCCGCCGGCGATGAAGTGGAACGTTTTGACGGAATTTTATCCGGTTCCCTTTCTTTTATTTTCGGTAAATTGGAAGAAGATTTGAGCCTTTCCCAAGCAACCGCACTTGCCCGCGAAAAAGGCTTCACCGAACCGGATCCGCGCGATGACTTATCCGGTCAGGACGTTGCCCGCAAATTGTTAATTCTTGCTCGAGAAAGCGGCTTAGAACTAGAGTTGTCAGATGTCGAAGTCGAAGGCGTTCTTCCAAAAGGTTTTGCCGAGGGAAAATCTACTGAAGAATTTATGGCGATGTTGCCACAATTAGATGCCGAATTTGCTGCACGTGTCGAAAAAGCCGAAGTGGAAGAAAAAGTTTTACGTTATGTTGGACAAATTGAAAACGGCAAATGCAAAGTGTCTATCATTGCCGTAGGCAAAGATGACCCGCTATACAAAGTAAAAAACGGTGAGAATGCGCTGGCATTTTACACTCGTTATTACCAGCCGATTCCGCTATTATTACGCGGTTACGGTGCAGGCAATGCTGTCACTGCTGCCGGCATTTTTGCCGATATTTTAAGAACCTTAAAGCACTAAACGGAGAATGTTATGCTAAGAGTCTATGCGCCGGCCTCCAGTGCCAATATCAGCGTCGGTTTTGATACCTTAGGTGCGGCAATTTCCCCGATTAACGGTTCATTATTAGGCGATGTGGTACAAATCGAACCTATCGCCGCCGGCTTTGAGTTAGAAAGTGCGGGTTATTTTGTGCGTAAATTACCAAAGGAGCCGCAAAAGAACATCGTTTATCAAGCCTATGTGTTATTTAGCGAACAGCTCAAACTACGTAACACAAAAGTCAAACCGCTACGCTTAACCTTAGAGAAAAATATGCCTATCGGTTCAGGCTTGGGTTCTAGCGCCTGCTCTATTGTTGCCGCCTTGGTCGCGCTGAATAAATTCCATGACGAACCTTTTTCTAAAATGGAATTGTTAGAAATGATGGGCGAATTGGAAGGACGCATTTCCGGCTCCATTCATTACGACAATGTGGCACCTTGCTACTTGGGCGGCGTGCAATTTATGGTGCAGTCTCTCGGCAACATTTGCCAAACCTTGCCGTTTTTTGACCATTGGTATTGGGTCTTGGCGTACCCGGGGATTGAAGTGTCCACTGCGGAAGCCCGAGCAATTTTACCGAAAAGCTATACACGTCAAGATGTTATCGCACATGGTCGTCATCTCGGCGGTTTTGTACACGCTTGTCATACCCAGCAGGAAAATTTAGCCGCCATGATGATGAAAGACGTCATTGCCGAACCTTATCGGGAGGCGTTGCTACCAAATTACGCCGAAGTAAAACAAGCAACCCGTGATTTAGGCGCGTTAGCTACCGGGATTTCAGGCTCCGGTCCGACAATCTTTTCCATCGCACCGGATTTACATATTGCCGGCAAACTTGCCACTTACCTTGAAAACCATTATTTACAAAACAACGAAGGCTTTGTGCACATTTGCAAAGTCGATAATGCCGGTGCAAGAGAGCTTGATTAAAACACCGGAAAAAATCACCGCACTTTTGTCTTAAAGGTGCCAAACAAAAGAACAGGTTTCACATGAATTTATACAACATCAAACACCCCGAAGAACAGGTCAATTTTGCCCAAGCCGTACGCCAAGGGTTAGGCAAAGATCAGGGCTTATTTTTCCCTGAAAACATACCGCACTTAAACAATATCGATGAGCTATTGGCATTGCCACTAGTTGAGCGCAGCCAAAAAATTCTTGGTGCCTTAATCGGTGAGGAAATCCCTCAAGCACAGCTTGAGCAAATGGTACGCAACGCCTTCACCTTCCCTGCACCAGTTGCCAACGTGGAAGACAATATTTATGCATTGGAATTGTTCCATGGTCCAACCCTTGCCTTTAAAGACTTCGGCGGACGTTTCATGGCACAAGCACTTGCGACTGTACGCGGTGACGGCAAAATCACGATTCTCACTGCGACCTCCGGTGACACCGGTGCAGCGGTCGCCCATGCATTCTATGGTTTAGAAAATATCGAGGTGGTGATTTTATACCCGAAAGATAAAATCAGCCCGTTACAGGAAAAACTCTTCTGCACCCTCGGCGGCAATATTCGCACCATCGCGATCAATGCCGATTTCGATGCCTGCCAAGCTTTAGTCAAACAAGCCTTTGATGATGCAGAACTACGCCAAGCCATCGGCTTAAACTCGGCAAACTCCATCAATATCAGCCGTTTATTGGCGCAAGTGTGCTATTACTTTGAAGCGGCGGCACAATTACCAAAAGAACAACGTGAAAACTTGGTGGTTTCCGTGCCAAGCGGCAACTTCGGCAACCTCACAGCCGGATTAATCGCCAAAACCCTCGGCTTACCGATTAAACGTTTTATCGCTGCCACCAACGCCAACGACACTGTGCCGCGTTATTTACACAGCGGAAACTGGTCACCAAATGCAACCGTGGCCACCCTTTCCAACGCCATGGACGTTTCTCGCCCGAACAACTGGCCTCGCGTGGAAGAATTGTTCAAACGTAACGGTTGGGCATTGACTGAGTTACATTCTGCGGCGATTTCCGATGCACAAACAGAAGATACCTTACGCGCCATGAATCAACTGGGTTATTTATGCGAACCGCATGGCGCTGTGGCCTATGAAGTGTTAAAACAGGATTTACAACCAGGCGAAACCGGCTTATTCCTGTGCACTGCGCATCCGGCAAAATTTAAAGAATCCGTCGAACGTATTCTGGATTTAACGCTGCCGTTGCCGGAAGCGTTAGATAAACACAACAAACTGCCGTTGTTATCCGATGAAATGGAAAACGATTTTGCGCAGTTAAGAGCTTACTTATTGAAATAAGGCGAAAAAGTGCGGTGACAAAATTCAACGGATTTTGACCGCACTTTTCTTATCACGATGACAACGCTAATCGCTTGGGGAAATATTCACACCCCCTTCGCTTTTCATGACATCCCAGCCGACCTGATTCCGGCTAATTTGCTGACGTTAAGCCACGGCAACCCGCGTATGGAACAACGTTGGCAATGTCGTCGTTTAGCGCATTTCTTGCTGTGGCAATTACTCAAAACAGCAGAAAAACCAACCGCACTTTTAGGGCAAATTTCGCGAACAGAAACTGACCGACCGCAATTTCCCTTTTCTGAGCTCGATTTCAATATCAGCCATTCCAGTGATTGGGTGGCAGTGATTTTGCACACCAGCCAACCAGGCGAAAAAAGTGCGGTAGGAATTGATATTGAATCGCCTAGCAAAGAACGTCCTTATTTAGCCCTGTTGGAACACTTTGCAAGCGCAGAAGAAATCGACTGGTTTCAACAACAAACTGAATCCCAATCCGCTTTTTATCGTATTTGGTGTTTACGCGAAGCCGTGTTGAAATCCCAAGGCGTAGGTATCGCAAAATTATCAGAAGTGACACATCATCCCGAAACCTTACACATTTTCTCGGCCCACTGCCCCCGTGGACAGCTGTGTTTTACCGATGAACTGCCTTTTTATCTCGCCTATTTTGTTAACCAAACACCTATAAAATCGCCCTGTTTTTGGGCGTGGAACGGCGACCATCTTCAACCTCAAAGGCTTGTGCATAAAATTCACTACGACGTGAATAACTAACCCTTTAAAATCGATAGACTTTCCCATTAATCGTTAGACTTAACACGCGATTTTGTTTAGACTTGCAACAATTTTTTGACAAATGGAGAAAGCAATGTCTTTAAATGGTTCAGATCAAGATCCTTGGGGCAAACCAAAGCAAAACGGACAATCCTCGGGCAATCAGGATTCCGGTAAAAACGAAGGTCAGTCTAACTGGGATCGTTCTTCCAACTCACAAAAAAAGAACGAACAATCACCACCGGATTTAGAAGAGATTTTCAATAACTTATTGAAAAAAATGGGCGGTAAGGGGACTAAAAACAATCATTCCGATGGGTCTAACCTACCTTCCGGCTTAGGGAAATTATTACCGATTGCAATTGCAGCCGGCATGATTATATGGGGCGCCAGCGGTTTCTATACCATCAAAGAAGCAGAACGTGGCGTCGTGCTACGTTTAGGGCAATTCCACTCCATTCAGCAACCTGGTTTAAACTGGAAACCGACTTTTATTGATCGAGTGATTCCGGTCAACGTAGAACGTGTGCTTGAATTAAGAACACAAGGTTCCATGCTCACCCAAGATGAAAACATGGTGAAAGTGGAAATGACAGTGCAGTATCGCATCCAAAATCCTGAAAAATACCTGTTCAGTGCAATCAATGCCAACGACAGTTTGAATCAGGCAACCGACAGTGCATTACGCTATGTTATCGGCCATATGACAATGAACGATATTTTGACAACAGGTCGTTCCGTCGTACGTGAAAATACTTGGAAAGCGTTAAATCAAATTATTGAACCATATGATATGGGTTTAGAAGTGATTGATGTGAACTTCCAATCTGCACGTCCACCGGAAGAAGTGAAAGAAGCCTTTGATGATGCGATTAAAGCACAAGAAGACGAACAACGTTATATTCGTGAAGCAGAAGCCTATGCGCGTGAGAAAGAGCCAATTGCTCGTGGTAATGCACAACGCATTTTAGAAGAAGCGACAGCCTATAAAGACCGCGTGGTGCTAGATGCTAAAGGGGAAGTGGAACGTTTCCAACCGCTCTTACCTGAGTTTAAAGCGGCACCAACCGTCTTCCGCGAACGCTTATATATTCAATCCATGGAAAAAGTCATGGCAAATACACCAAAAGTCATGTTGGATTCCGGCAATGGAGATAACTTAACCGTATTACCTTTAGAACAATTGTTAAAAGGTAAAAAGTCCACTGGCTCGAACGGTAGTGCTAATGTAAGTGAATCCAATGAAACACAACAAAGTGCGGTAACTTCTGTACCTGTTTCACGCACGCATGAGCAAACAGCACCACTTAGACCAATGGAATCGCGTACCGACAATGGTCGCCAAGGGAGAATTAACTAATGCGTAAATTTTTATTACCTGTCATTTTCGTGCTTATCGCGGTGCTTTATTCCAGCATTGTGGTTGTCAGTGAAGGTACGCGTGGCATTATGTTACGCTTTGGCAAAGTGCAACGCGATGCCGATAATAAAGTGGCTATTTATACACCGGGATTACATTTCAAAATCCCTTTTATTGATAATTTGAAAGCGCTAGATGCCCGTATTCAAACCCTAGACGGACAAGCGGATCGTTTTGTCACCGTAGAGAAAAAAGACCTTTTGGTGGATTCCTACGTGAAATGGCGTATTAACGATTTCGGTCGTTTCTTTACCACCACCGGTGGTGGCGACTACGCACAAGCAGCCAATTTATTACGCCGTAAAGTTAACGATCGTTTGCGTTCTGAAATCGGTTCCCGCACCATTAAAGACATCGTTTCAGGTACACGTGGTGAACTCATGGCGGGAGCTAAAAATGCGCTCAATAGTGGACAAGACAGCACTGCTGAATTGGGAATTGAAGTACTAGACGTACGTATCAAGCAAATTAACTTGCCGGATGAAGTGTCTTCTTCTATTTACCAACGTATGCGTGCAGAACGTGATGCAGTTGCTCGCGAACACCGTTCACAAGGTAAAGAAAAAGCAGCCTTTATCCAAGCTGATGTAGATCGTAAAGTCACATTGATCATTGCCAACGCAGAAAAAACAGCGCAAGAATTACGCGGTGAGGGCGATGCTACTGCAGCCAAAATCTTTGCAGATGCCTTTGGTAAAGAACCGGAATTTTATAGCTTCATTCGTAGTCTTAAAGCCTATGAAAGCAGCTTCTCTAATTCTGATAACTTGTTGATTTTAAAACCGGACAGTGATTTCTTCCGTTTCATGCAATCACCAAGTAAGTAACGTTCTAATAGAAAAAAGGGTATCTGAAGATACCCTTTTTTATTGCCTCGCAAAGCCTCATGCTAATATTCACAAGGCAAAAAAATACCCCGATTTTCATCGAGGTATTCAGATAAAAAACACTTAAAAGATTAACCGCACTTTGCGGAGAATCATTAAGCTTGTGGATTCATGATCTCATCGAAAGTCGCCGCTTTTTCGGTCACTTGTGCTTTCGCTAACACGGCATCAACCGCTTGCTCTTCTAATACTACGTTACGAATGTTATTCATTAATTCGTTGTTTTTACTGTAGTATTCAACCACTTCCTCCGGTTGTTCATAAGCAGACGCGATTTCTTCGATCATCGCTTTAGCGCGTTCTTCATCTGCTTTTAATTCGTTAGAAGAGATAACTTGCGCTAACAATAGACCTACTAATACGCGACGTTTAGCTTGTTCTTCAAACAATTCGCGTGGCAATTGTGCTGCTTGTTGCGCATTGCCACCAAAACGTTGTGCTGCTTGTTGACGCAATACATCAATTTCTTGTTCAACCGCAGAACTTGGTACATCAATTTGGTTTTGTTCTACTAAACCGTCAATCACTTGAGTTTTCACACGAGTGGTTAATGCGTTTTTCAATTCACGTTGCATGTTTTTACGAATTTCATTGCGTAAATCTGCAACAGATTTTGTGTTCGGACCAAATTTCGCAACAAATTCATCGGTTAATTCCGGTAATACCATCACTTCGACTTTCTTCAACGTAATGTCAAATTTCGCTGCTTTACCTTTTAAGTTCTCAGCGTGATATTCTTCCGGGAAAGTCACATCAATAGTGAATTTGTCGCCCGCTTTGTGGCCAACGATGCCCTCTTCAAAGCCTGGGATCATACGACCTTGACCCATGAATAAAACGAAATCGGATGCTTTGCCGCCTTCAAATTCTTCGCCGTCAACAGAACCGACGAAGTCAATAGTTACGCGATCTTCAGCTTTCGCTGCGTCTTGACTTTCAGTCCAAGTTGCTTGTTGTTTACGTAACACCTCAACCATCTTGTCAACATCTGCTTCAGAGATTTCAACAACCGGTTTTTCCACTTTGATATTTTCTAAGCCTTTTAACTCAACTTCAGGGTACACTTCAAAAGTTGCGCTGAATTTTAATTCTTTGCCTTCTTCAAATTGTTCCACAGTAAAACTTGGACGACCTGCTAGGTTAATTTTGTTTTCGATAACCGCTTGGAAGAAGTGGTTTTGTAATAAATCGCCTAAAATGTCTTGACGAACAGAGGCGCCGAAACGTTTTTCAATAATGTGTGGAGGGACTTTGCCTTTACGGAAGCCGTCAACACGTGCGTTTTTAGCAACGCGTTTTAATTCTTCGCGGATAGCCTGAACAACGGTTTCAGCCGGAACGGTGATGGTTACACGACGCTCTAAACCTTGAGTCGTTTCAATATTTAATGACATTATGATGTTACCTCAAATTGATGCACTCGGCGAATGCTCACACCGAACACGTTATTAATAGAAAATAAGATGATGAATTATAACGAGACAAAGGCTTTCCGTCGAGGAAATGCACGATAAAAGCGCATAATTGATTAAAAAACACTCGATTTATCTGAGCAAAATTAACCGCGTGGATGATAACGTTCGTGCAAACGTTTTAAGCGTTCTTTCGCCACATGGGTATAAATTTGCGTTGTCGATAAATCACTGTGTCCTAACAACATTTGCACCACCCGTAAATCCGCACCATGATTTACCAAATGTGTCGCAAAAGCGTGACGCAAAACGTGTGGTGACAACATATTGCTATCAATTTCCGCCAGCACCGCATAATGTTTAATCCGATGCCAAAATGTTTGGCGTGTCATTTGCGTACCCCGACGGCTCGGAAATAGCACATCAGAACTTTGTCCATCCAATAAAATCGGGCGGGCAAACAGCATAAATTGTTTCACCCAATGGGTGGCCTCCTCTCCCATCGGCACAATACGTTCTTTATTGCCTTTGCCGATGACCCGCACCACGCCTTGATTCAAACTAATGCTGTCGGTATGCAGTGAAACCAATTCCGTCACCCGCAATCCCGTGGCATACAACAACTCCAACATCGCTTTGTCGCGCAGTTCAATCGGCTGTTCCAAACTTTGCACATTGAGCAAATCCGTGACTTGCTGTTCGGTTAAATACTTCGGCAAACGGCTGGGTAATTTAGGCGAACTTAACACCGCACTTGGATCGTCGGTGCGGTATTTTTCTTGATATAAATATTGGAAAAGCTTTCGAATAGCACTCAATAATCTTGCCGTACTGGTGGCTTTATACCCTTGCTCTACCCGCTCACCAAGAAAAGTTTGAAGATCGACCGAGTCCAAATCGAGCAATGACAGTTTGCGCTCACCAAGCCAATCGCAAAGTGCGGTGAGATCCAAACGATAAGATTGCACGGTATTGGGTGACAAACCTTTGCCTATCCATAATTCATTTAGAAATAAATCGAGCAAAGTAAGATCATTCATGTTTAGCCTCGATGAAGTAAAAAGGCTTCAACTTTACGTGGCGTCACCACGAACGCCAACGCCGCAATGATGGCCATTAAGACGAACGTCATTGATGGTGAATACGGGTAAATCACACCACCAAGTGCGGTCAAAATTGCCACCATCGCGCTGTTTGATATGCCGTTATACAAAGCTTGTAGTTTGGAAATATGGGACTGCGGTTGGGTTGTGATATAGCGCACCATGCCGTAATGCGCCACCGCATACGTTAGACTGTGAAGTAATTGCAAAAGCGCAATAAGCCAAACCTCGCTTGTGGCAGCAAGCCCGCCCCAACGCACAATACACGCCAACGTTGCCAAATGAAAAATCGTGCTGACCTTCCAGTTTTGCAGTAAACGGCGAGAAAAGAAAAACAGCAAAATTTCGGCAATCACACCTAAGCCCCATAGCAAGCTGGCCTGCGAAACGGAAATTCCCAGACTTGTCCAATATAACACGCTATAAACATAATAGGCGGCATGTGAGCCCTGAATTAAAGACGAAGCCAACAAAATTCGCAAGGTTGTGTTGTTTTTTAATAAATCCCAATAACCTACATTCGTGGTTGCCTGTTCCGAGAGTTCATCTTGCGGGGGAATTGTGGGTGTGACGCACTGCATCACCGAATACGCTAATAAAAGTGCGGTCAAAATCCAAACGATATTTTGCTCACCGAAAAAGCCAATCACATTGCCAAATAAGGTTACGCCAACCACAAAGGCAAGGGATCCAATGAGCCGAGCCTTACCGTAATCCAACTGAATTTGCCGCTGCCAAGTGCTTGCCAAAGAATCCGTAATCGGCATGCCTGCCGCATTGACCATGGCAAATAAGCCGATAGCAGAAAACAGCAACCAAAAATTCTCCGCGACAACACTTAGACCGGCCATAATCAATGCACTGGCAGGCGCCAAGGCACGCAAAGAATTGATCAACTGTGAAGCACGTTTAATTAAACCGGAAAAAAACAAACCGCCTACAAAACGAAAGACATAAGCACTTGCCAACACCATGCCGATCAGCTCTTCGCCATAATGTTGCGACTTCAACCAAACCGGGAAAAACGGCACGAATACACCATAGGCGCAGTAGTAGCCAAAAAAGCTCAACGCGAGCCAAGTAAAAGGACGAACAAGCATTAAAATAACGTTTCCATTTCTTTTGAACGTGCCACGCAAGCTTCCATGGCTTGTTGCACGATGTCATTAAATTGATGTTGATTCAACACATTTAGCGCAGCTGCCGTTGTACCGCCTTTGGACGTTACATTTTGGCGCAATGTCGATAAATCTACCTGCGGATTTTCCACCACCATTTTAGCCGAACCTAACATTGCCTGTTGCACCAATTCTCGCGCGTTTTCAGCGGATAACCCCATTTCAATTAAGCCTTGTTGCATGGCTTCTAAAAATTGGAAGAAATACGCCGGGCTACTGCCAGACGCGGCTGTGACGGCATGCATCTGTTCTTCTGAGGCTACCCAAAGGGTTTTGCCTACGGCGGACAATAAATCCTGAGCAAAAGTGCGGTCGTTTTCTGAAGTGTTTTTAGCGGCAAATAGCCCCGCCATGCCCTCGCCCACTAAGGCCGGCGTATTTGGCATCACACGCACAACAGCTTGAGCGGTCGGTAAAAGCGCAATTAATCTTGCCACGGAAATGCCCGCAGCAATCGAAATGAGTAATTTATCGGAAAAATCCACCGCACTTAAAGGCGCACAAACGTCGGCTAATACTTGCGGTTTGACGGCCAACAATACGACCTCTGCTTGCGCGACGGCTGCGACATTATCCATTGAAGTGCGTACCCCTTTTTGCGCAAATAAAGCACGTTTTTCTTCATTGGGATCGCACACAATGATTTTATCGGCAGGATAAGCTTGTTTTAATAAGCCGAACACGATGGCTTGCGCCATATTGCCGCCACCGATAAAGCACACCAATTTATGTTGCATATTTCACCTTTAAGTAAGTTACAATAGCGCACATTTTACCTGATTAAGCATAAGGATCTACCATGTTTTGGTTCAAAAACGCCATGATTTACCGCCTGACTAAATCCCTTGATTGGTCGGCACAGTCACTCTCCACTGCCCTTGGAAACAATCAATATCACCCTTGCCACCAATCGGAACAAAGCAAATTTGGTTGGTCTGAACCACTCAAAGGCAGCGAGCTTTTATATTTTGCTGTCGGGAAGCAGATTTTATTGCTCGCCCAAAAAGAAGAGAAAATTTTACCCTCTCATGTGGTAAAACGTGAATTAGACGCACGTGTAGAAAAACTCGAACAGGCGGAAAATCGCAAGCTGAAAAAAGTAGAAAAACAAACCTTAAAAGACGATGTGATTGCAACCTTATTACCTCGCGCATTCAGTAAATATCAACAAACCGCGATTTGGATTGATACAGAAAATAATTTGATTTATGTGGACGCTGCCTCAGCAAAACGTGCAGAAGAGGTGCTGGCGCTGTTACGTAAATCATTGGGTTCGCTGCCTGTGGTGCCACTGACTTTTGCCAATGAGCCGGCACTTATCATGCAAAACTGGATCGCCCAAGAAAATACGCCGGAATGGCTTGTGCCATTGGAAGAAGCCGAATTACGCGATAGCCAAACGAACGGTGTCATTCGTTGCAAACAGCAAGCGTTAGATAGTGAAGAGATTCTCTCTTTAGTCCATTCGAAGTTCGTCACCAAACTAGCACTGGAATGGGAAGCGCGTCTGTCATTTGTATTAAACGAAGATTGCAGCCTGAAACGCTTAAAATTTGCCGATCAGATTCGAGAGAAAAATAACGATATTTTGAAAGAAGACTATGCCCAACGTTTCGATGCGGATTTTGTATTAATGACCGGCATTTTAAGTCAACTTACAGAAAATCTATTGCACGATTTCGGTAGAGAAAAAGAGCGGTTGTAATTCACAGTGAATTAACTCGCGGCTTATAGAAATAACAAGAACAAAAAGGGCTATTTAAAATAGCCCTTTATTTTTATCGAACGACTTCTGCCGTGTAATTTAATTTATGTGTACATCGACGGAATACTGAATGTCTTTCGGTGGCATGTAGTTATCCAATGCACCTTTTGCCATCGGTTCGCGATCTTTGGTTTCAATCACCATGGTGACTTTCAAATCACGTTTTTGCGCGTCTTTATCCCATGTAGCAAACAAGGTTTTTGCACCGTATTTGTTGTTTTCCGTCACATAGGCATCCAACAAAGCGAATAGATTTAACTTGTTGATATTCCCCGTTAAACGGCAACGGCACCCATAAATTAGCCTGACCTTGCGAACCTTTCAGCGCAATTAAGTCGTAAGTTTGGGTAAATTCATACAGATGGGAATCGGTATTGTAATTAGGTAAAGAGGTGTTGGCATAAGTCATTGCGCTGCAAGAAAGCACCGCAGTTGCGATAAGATGCTTCATCCAGAAGACTCTCTAAATTAGATTGGAAGTTAAACTTAACATAAATCTACCGAAGTGAACGAAAGCTATACTAATGAATTTCAGGAAGAAGCTCAATGCAATCTAAGATTATTTTTGATGAGAGAAACTGAGGTGAAAATTTATCCGTAAATAAACATTCAAACCTATTCAGAAACGCTGATGATGAATGTTGCGAAATTCAAAAACATTATTTTTTGTGACCGCACTTGAAATGGCACAAGCTTATTCTGTTAATTTTGCCGCAATCCCCTGCGCACAAGCATAAGCGGAACTCCATGCCCACTGGAAGTTGTAGCCGCCAAGCCAGCCGGCAACGTCTAACACTTCCCCGATAAAATACAAGCCTTGTACTTTATTGCTTTCCATGGTTTTGGAGGAAATTTCATGGGTATCCACGCCGCCCATGGTCACTTCTGCGGTGCGATAGCCTTCCGTGCCATTCGGTACAAACTGCCAGTTGTGGATTAAATTCACCAAATTTTCTAACCGCACTTTGCTTAATTGGGCAATGGCTTCGTCTTGTATAAACCCCTGAGCAAGCCATAATTCCACCAATTTTTTGGGTAATAAACGGCTTAATACAGTTTTTAACTGTAATTTCGGTGAAGATTGGCGCAGTTCGTTTAAATGATGACGAATATCGTTATAAGGCAATAAATCAAGATGAATACTTTCGCCCGGTTGCCAATAGTTGGAAATTTGCAAAATCGCCGGACCGGATAAACCACGATGGGTAAACAGCATTTGGTGGGTAAAGGTTTTGTGTTGATTGGTCGCGGCGACATCCAAGGAAATACCGGATAACGTCGCATAAAACTTATCGCATTCACGCCAAGTAAAAGGCACTAAACTTGCCCGAGGTGCAATCACATGAATGCCAAATTGCTCGGCGATTTGATAACCCAAAGGCGTTGCGCCCAAGCCCGGCATAGATAAACCGCCGGTAGCAACGACTAAATGAGTACAATACAATGTCTCACCATTTGCCACGACAGAAAATCCGTTTTCCGTTTTTGCCATAGCAGAAATGCTTTGTCGTAAGGCAATCTCCACGCCGTATTTTTTACATTCCGCCAGTAGCATATTGACGATATCTTCCGCACCGTTATCACAAAACAGCTGACCAAGCTCTTTTTCATGATAAGGAATGCCATACTCCGCCACTAAACCGATAAAATCCCATTGGGTAAAACGTTTTAAGGCAGATTTCACAAAATGTGGATTTTGGCTGAGATAACGACCTGAAGAAAGTTCCATATTGGTGAAATTACAAAAACCACCACCGGACATTAAAATTTTCCGCCCGACTTTTTTGCCGTTATCTAAAATTCTGACTTTGCCACCGCACTTTGCCAATTGCGACGCACAAAATAAGCCTGCCGCCCCGGCACCGATAATGAGTGTTTCAATGGCATGGTTGCTCACTGCAACTCTCCCTTTTGCATGAAACCGACCATTTTCATTTTCTGAATAGTGGCACGACGATCCACCGCGGAGTTACCTGAATCCAAAATTTGCTGCCAATAATCAAGTGCGGTGGAATAATCGCGTGTTTTTAAGGCTTCTGCCGCCAACAAAGATAATGCGGAGACTTCCTTCGGATCTTGTGCCAACGCTTCATTCAAGAATTGTTGCACCTTTGGCGTAATCTGTTGATTTGCTTGAAGATATAATGCCATCGCCATCAAGCCTTGCGTGGTCGGCTGACGGCCACTAATTCTTTCTGCATTGCCATAACAAACAAGGGCGCTGTCAAAATCGTTATTCTGCATATAGGCGTCACCCAGCTTAATCCAGTTTTCCGCGCTATTCGGATCTTGGCGCAATTTATCCTGAATTTTGCCGATAATCACCTCGGTTTTATTTTCTTCCGGCGTTTCAAGTTGCTGATTATGTTGTGCAATTTGTTCCTGCTCACCTTGCTGTGCGCGGGAAAAACGTTCCAAAGAAAAATAATAGGCTAAAGGAATAACAAGCAATAAAGCGAAAACCAGGAGCGTCGATTTAAGCTCAAATTTGACCGCACTTTTCTCTTTTAAGGATTGAAAGTGCGGTAGATTTTCCGCCTGTTTTTCCGGTTCAAGCGGTGATGAACTGCGACTGGAATACCAAATCAACCCAAATGCTGCGAGCAACAAGCCTATCGGCAATAACCAAAGTAATGCAGTATTCCATTGGAACGGCGGCTTATAATTGACGAAGTTACCGAAACGCGATGTCATGGCATCAATAATTTGCTGGTTCGTTTTGCCTTCATTTACCATGTTATACACCTCAATGCGCAAATCATAGGCAATGGGTGAATTCGATTCGACTAAGTTTTGGTTTTGACATTGCGGACAACGCAACGACTTCGCCAATTCCACGGCACGGGTGCGATCTGCCTGATTCTGAAATTCGAAGGTATCCACCATTTCAGCAATGGCATTCACACTAAACAATAAAAAAATTAACGCTAAAAATCGTTTCATGGTTGTAATAGCTGGTTAAGTTGAGGCACGAAAGTTTTTTGCCAAGTTTCCCGATCTAATAAGCCGGAATGACGATAACGGATAATGCCGTTGGCATCGACTAGATAGGTTTCCGGCGCACCATCTACACCGAGTTTTAACGCCAATTCGCCACGGCTGTCATCAATGACTAAGGTGTAAGGATTACCCATATGTTGTAACATCGCAATACCATTTTGTGGTTTGTCGCGATAGTCCACGCCCACGATAGGAATCTCTTTTGCTAACTCAAGCAATAATGGGTGTTCTTGCTGACAATAACCGCACCAGCTTCCCCAAATATTGAGTAAAAATGGGCGTTTCGGAAAATCTTTTGGGCTAAGTGTTTGACGATTATCCAATAAGTTTGCCTGATAAAACTCAGGCACGGGTTTATCAATTAACGCAGAGGCGATTTTTTTCGGATCTTGATGCAAACCCGCTAACAATAAAACACATACGCCAAGTAACAATACTAACGGCAGGAAGAAAATCACTTTTCTATTCATCACGTTTTCCTCTTCGCTTCGTGGTCAATACAGAACACAATGCACCCAATGCCATCAATATACCGCCAAACCATAACCAATGAATCAGCGGTTTGTAATGAAGACGGAACGTAAACTCCCCCTTTCCGAGCGGATCGCCCATAACAATATATAAATCGCCCCAAAAACCGCCAGACAACCCTACTTCACTCATGGTCATGGTGCGTACATCATAATAACGGCGTTCCGGCTGCAATTCGGCATACGGCTTGCCCTTTTCTGTCACGCTAAACGTTGCCACTTCAGCCGTAAAATTCGGGCCGATTTCATTGGAAAATCGTTCATAGTGAAAATTAAATGCACCGAGTTGTTGGCTTTGTTGCGGCGATAAACGTACACCGATTTCACTACCGAAATAACTGCTCATGACGGCGCCCATTGTGGCAATGGCCACACCGCTATGCGCAAAAATCATCGCATAGTGAGAAAGACCTAACTTTCGCCAGTTTTGCCACAACGTCGCCAATAATAGCCAAATCGCTAAGGTGAGTAGGAAATAGGCTGTCCATTTGAACTGTAATGCACTGTCATTTTGCATAACGTGGTGAATGGCTAAATAGGCAAGCAACAAAGAGGGCAACAATAACGCCGTACGTTTTAATAAAATGCGTTTATCCGCTTTCGCCCAATGCAAGCCTAGCGAGATCACCATGGCAATTAACACCAACACAATCAGCGGCAGGAAAATACTGTTGAAGTAAGGCGCACCAACA
Organism: Aggregatibacter sp. oral taxon 513; assembly: GCF_018128305.1. Classification (NCBI taxonomy): domain Bacteria; kingdom Pseudomonadati; phylum Pseudomonadota; class Gammaproteobacteria; order Pasteurellales; family Pasteurellaceae; genus Aggregatibacter; species Aggregatibacter sp. oral taxon 513. The sequence goes on along the minus strand of NZ_CP072381.1, from coordinate 398,332 downwards.
GAAATAGAGCCCCAATTCATGGCTTGGAATAACATTGGATAGAAAGTGCCGAGAAACGTGCTGACAGTAGCGATGCTCAATAAAACATTCAAAAAAAGCACCGCACTTTCTTTAGAAAGCAACTTTAATTTCACAGCTTGTTGCTGCATATTCGCTTTGAAAGCAAACAGACCGAGTGCCCCGACAGTCAACAGGAAGAAAATCACAAGCAATGCGGTGCCTCGCTGGCTATCGACTGCGAAAGCATGTACAGAAGTCAATGCACCTGAGCGCACGATAAAGGTGCCGAGAACACTGAAAGCGAACGCTAACAGTGAGAAAAGCGTTGTCCAATAATTAAAGATGCCCCGTTTTTCACTGACAATTAAACTATGTAACAGCGCTAAACCTAATAACCAAGGCATTAATGACGCGTTTTCTACCGGGTCCCAGAACCACCAACCGCCCCAGCCAAGCTCGTAATATGCCCACCACGCCCCTAGCACAATACCTAACGTTAAAAACAACCAAGAGACCAATACCCAAACCCGCATCACGCGGGCAATTTGGCTTTCTAAATGTTGATGCAACAATGCAGTAATACTCAACGCAAAATTCACTGCAAAGCCAACATAACCGAGATACAACAATGGCGGATGAAAAATCAGCCCCACATCCTGCAACATCGGATTCAGATCTCGTCCTTCCAACGGTGCTGGAAATAGGCGTCCATACGGATTAGAGAAAAAGACGATAAAAACCGCAAAGCTAAAACAAATTAAACCTAAAATCACCAGGCTCTGTGCCACAAAAGTGCGGTCATTTTTTCGATTAAATAATGCAAACAGCACAACCCAAACTGAAAGTGAAAATAACCAGAATAACATCGAGCCTTCATGCCCTCCCCAAGTCGCCGCAATTTTAAAGAACGTCGGCAATTGAGAATTCGAATGGGCTGCGACATATTCCAAGGTAAAATCATCGGTCGCAAAGGAATACGCCAAAATAGAAATAGCAGCTAACGTAAATAAGCCGAAGCAATAGCTTAATCCCCAAGCTAATTGGGTAAGTGCAGGCTTACGCAGCCAAAGCCCGAGTTGTGGAACGACCGCGAGAAGAAGCGCGCTCATCATAGCGAGAAGAAGAGAGATAAAGCCAAGTTCGGGGATCATAAAATAATCTCGTGTTTTAGATTGTCATGTTGGTTTTGTGGATGAGCACTTCAGGTTTCGCTTGCATTTTATACTGCCTCTTTAATAAAGAAGAAGTTAAGAGGAGATATTGACGATATTAAACAACCCATAAGGTTGAAATCACTTCTGCCAAACCTCCCCTTTTCCTCTTTGCTAAAGAGGGGAAAGTGAGATAAAAACATTTAAAATTTTAACCGCACTTTACTCGTAGAAAAAACAAATCAGATTTCCTTCTTTGAGCCGCCTTTCTTTTTTATTTTTCTTTGCCAAAGAAAATAACACCAAACAAAAAGGCGTATTTTACTACGCCTTTTGATACAAACAAAAACCTTATCATGCGATTGTAAGCTGTCCTGCGTACAAGATAAAGTAACGCAAGCATAACACCCCAATCAAGTCGAAAATCGACACAAGGATGATAAAATTCTTATTGAATTTCAAACGATCGCTAACAAACATATTGGCAATCAATGGAATTAAAATACCGATAAAGAATACCCCAATCCAGAAGACTGCGCCCCAGAAGCCGGATAATGCATTATGTAATGCCACCACTTTTTGTCCGCCACCGAAGTAGAGTCCAACGAAGAAACACACTAATAGACCAAGCTCGGTTACCATAATCGGCACTTCAAATTTATGAATGAAGTGTGATTCGTGGGAATCGCCTTTTAATTTACCTGCAATCAGGATAAATAAGAAAGTCGCGGCGATACCGGAAGAGGTACCGGAGGCTAAGAAGAGTGCCGGTAAGACCGGATTATTCAACATCGGATAGCTAATCAACGCAGAAAGTAAGAAACCGGTATAAGCCCCTAGCACCGCGGCTAAGATGAAGAGAATGACTTCAACAGGGGAGGTTACGCGTTCTAATACATTGATAATGCTACCAATAAAACGGAGTTTTGGCATAAAACGTTGGATCAATGCCATAATCTCTTCTTTGAAGATAACGACACACCAACAAACCAAAAACAGCATATACACTTGGAATAACATAACCCCCATAGACATCACGGAATTAAATTGATAGTTAAACATCAATTTCCAGAATGTCCAAGGACGCGCCAAATGGAAAATCAACAAGGTTAAACCGATTAATGTCGGCACACTCCCCAATACGGCAGCGGCACGAATAATCCAGTTTTTGCTTGGATTTTCAAGTTTGTTACTACGTTTATAAGCGATTGCTAGTTGTACTGCACCAGAGGAAATACCAAGCAAGAACAGATAGATAGCAATTGTTGAATCCCACACCAGATTAGGTGTGTGAAACGGAACAGGATAATCTAATGTCATCTTCTTGGTTCTCCATGTTGGAATGGAATGTGGTAAAGATTCGGTTGTGTACCTAATTCCACTTTCGTGCGGTAAACAGGACTTTGTTTTACCTTGCGTGCCACTGCGCTTGTCGGATCATTCATATCACCAAAGGTTAATGCTTTGGTTGGACAAGCTTCGACACAAGCCGGTTGTTTACCAGCTGCTAAGTTTGTATCACGACAGAAGTTACATTTATCTGCAGTACGGTGTACCGGATGAATGAAACGTACGCGATATGGACAGACGGCAATGCAATATTGGCAACCGACGCAAAGATCTTTATTCACATCCACGATACCGGTTTCATGATCGATGAATGATGCCCCGGTTGGACAAACCGCCACACAAGGTGCATTCGTACAATGTTGGCAAGATTGACGGAAAAACTCGTACTCTTGATTCGGGAATTCCCCATAAGGTTCGCTACGTAGGATTTCCAAACGTGAAACGCCTTCAGGCACGTGGTTAGTTTCACGACAAGCATCCATACACGCAGTACAGCCAATGCACGCGGTTTCATCGTGCACCATCGCGTAGCGTTTCGGTTTATCCGCCTTTTCCTCTTTCGCTAAAGAGGTCACTGATGTTCCCGTCATAAGGATCAACGCCCCCATGCCGGAAACAAAGTTTCGGCGTGAGCAAGTTGTCATTGTTTATCCTTTTGTTCGGTTGATTGAGTTTGTTCTTTTTGCGCTTTACGTTTTTGTTGTTCACCGTGGCAATCCACACAAAGTTTCACACGATTTTTCGGTTGAATACCTTTCATCGCATCATCTTTCGGGTGTAATGTGTGGCAACTTGCACAAGGCAATTTCATTGCATGAACATCATGCGCCCAAAGTTTTTCACGAAGTTTGTCCGGTTGGTGGCAAGAGAAACAGACTTGGTTTTGTTCTTGTGCGCTATACATCGGTTTTTTCTCACCGAAAATATCGCCGTCAAAACGCATCACGTCTTTTGCACCACGACGGTGATCTTCAGAAATATTGCCATGGCAGTTCACACAATTAATTGGTTTACCGTTATTCGGGTTTTTCTGATTTAAGTGCGCACCATGAAACTTACCGAAGTGTAATTCACCACCGGATTGATCCAAGGTTTGGTTTTTATCGACTTTGTCGAATTTATGGCATTTGGCACAGTATTGGTTTGGATCGCGTTGATTATCCAATTGCGGTTCGTAAGTAAACTTGTCCGCAGCAGACGGCTGACCTTCTGCTTGTGCGAGCATCGGTGCGGCGACCAATACTGCAAGCAATGCAAGGGCTTTTGCCGGTTTGCGGAGTAGAGACGTTAAATTCATTCTGATTACCTCAAATTTGTTTTTGAAAATGACCGCACTTTTATAAAGTGCACAAAAGTGCGGTACGTTTTTCTATTGTTTTGTTGCGGAATCTTCAGCTAATTTGCCATTGGCTTTAGCTTCTTTGACCCATTGAGGTACAACAGTTTCTAAGAATTCTTTTTTCGCTTTACGTTCTTTCTCGATGTCAATACCCATGACTTTCCATGCTTTTTCTGCAGTAGAAATATCGGGTACTTCAACCGGAGTTTTCACGCCATGTTTAGTTAAGATTGCGGCAAGTTTAGTACGAGCATCAGCAGCTTTGTCTAAACCAGAACCTAATACGCGAAGCATTACATCAGGTGCGTGCATGTGACCACCGTGACTTGCTGCTGCGTAGTCCCAACGCCATTGAGCGTGACGGATATCCATTAAAGCAGGTTCCATTTCTTCTTTAGTTGCACCAGCATCCCATGCTGCTTTCGCTTCAAAGTGAGCACGAACAACTTGATCTTCTAAACGACCCATTACATCTTTCACTTCTTTTTTACGTGAAGCAACGATGTCTTTAAGTTTTTCTTTGCTTTGATCGTGACAGTTTGCACATGTGGTATCAAATGCATCGAATGGGTTTTGGATTTGGTGGTCGGTGTAAACTTTACCATCTTTACCTTGTACTTTAGGCATGTGACAGTCGATACAAGTTACGCCGTTTTTACCGTGCATACCTAAAGACCAAATTTCAAAGTCAGGGTGTTGCGCTTTTAACATTGGTGCTTTAGAAAGCGAGTGAGTCCAGTCACTGAAGCCGATATCATCGTAGTATTTTTCGATGTCATCAACAGTTTGACCGTTGTTCCACGGGAAGGTTACTTGTTTTAAGTCGCCTGCGAAGTAGTATTCAACGTGACAGTTTGCACAGATTTCAGCACGTTTTTCAGTGCGAGCAGCTGTGTTAAAGCTTAAGTTAGCTTGTTCTTTACCTTCAGCTTTTGCTTTTGCTTGAAGTGCATTATTTAAGTGATCTAATGCACGAAGAACGTGTGGACGAGCAATACGTAATGCAGGTTTGCCTTCAGCAAAGTCTTTAGAGGTCGTATCGTGACAGTCAGCACAACCGATCGAGTTGACAATTTCTGGTCCACCTTTAGCCCATTTGGCACCAAAGTAACCATCTTCACCCCATTCTGCAATTAAACGAGGAACGTCTGGACCTTTACAAGTCCAACATGCCATTGGTTGTGGGCCATCATTTGCATTTTTGGGCGCACCAGTACGTAAAATATTACGTACATCTTCTACTGCATAAACGTGACCACGAGGTGCGTTATATTCTTTTGCAAAAGAATAGCCGCCCCATAACACGATTAAACGAGGATCTTGTTCGTCGGCGTAGATAATTTTGTCACCTTTTTCAGTCGCTTTCCACGAATTGAATTGGCTAGGATATTTTTCAGCAAATTTTTCATTCACTGCTTCGATTTTTAAATTAGGGTTAGGGGCTTCTACAGGTTGCTCCAGCGGTTTGTAAACCAATTCTGCCATGGCTGAATTAAACACGCCAAAAGCTGCGAAAGAAGCTGCCACAATCAGGCTTTTTCTCAATGCGTTCACGATAATCACTCCAATAAGGTTATAAAATGGCTTCTACTAGAATTAATAGAAGGTTACAAAAACATCTGTTATCAGCTCATTAGTAATGAGAATTTTTATCATTAATAACAATATGATAGAAGACATAACGACTTAAAATCAGCGGTAAAATAGCGAAATAACAATGTTTTTTCTATGGATATTTGCACTTTTCTTGTTCTTGATCAATTTTTAAAATTTAGGACTTAATTTTGTTTATTTTTGTAGCATCATTATCGATATATTCAAACCTCAAAGATACTTATTTATAGGTATTCAATCAAATACCCACTCTAAAACCGCCACTTTGCACATAACCATAAAGAGGTATTAAATTTAATACCCTATGCTACATTTACTTGAACGAAACAAAAAGGCTAAATTCCAAAAAGAATTTAGCCTTTTAAAAAATAAGTGCGGTCAAAAACAGCGCTATTTTTTCTAAAAATTAAATCAATTTAATTTTCCTTATTTGGTGTCACTTGCTGATGTTTCTCTTTTTCCTGACCTTCTAATGCATCACGCGCAGAACGAATGCTACGCTCAATAATTGGCGCTCTAGGGTCATCTTTCGGTAACAGTTTTAACATCATTGCCCATGTGACGGCTGCCATTTTGTAATCTTCCGTTTCAAAATAACTAAACGCCAGCAAGCTTAAGGCTTCAATATTGCTGTGATCCTCACGAATCACTTCGCGTAATAAATTATTACCTTTTAACTTGTCCGTCGTGTCTTCTGAAAACATCAAAACACGAGCATACCCGAGCTTATACTGGTTATTATCAGGTTCTAACTTATTCGCACGAGCAAAACTATCCAACGCCATTCTTGGTTGTTGTAAATTCATACCAAGTTGCCCTAACAACCACCAGTTTTTCGCATTATTTGGATTTTTCTGTAAATCAACTCGAAGTGCGGTCGCAAACTGTTGCATTTCAGCTTCATCTAGCGGGTTGCTGCTCTCACTTTTTATGCGCTCATAAAAGTACGGTAGTTTTTCTGCCGTTTTTTCTAACATGATTTCCGATTGCCAAGAACCCACTGCAAAATATGCGGCACCCGACAAAATTGCTAATGCTAAGAAACCTGAGACAAACCATAACTTGCCGTAATTTTTCTCAGTAAGAACAGCACTTTCTACCTGCTGAGGAATATCTTCCAAAAGGGATTGTTGCAGCTCTAATTTAAGCTGTTCGGTATTTTCTAATAATCCTTGATTTTCATCTATTTCCAGCTCTTTTAAGCGCTCGAAATAAAAGGCTTTATTGAGATCATCGCGTTTTACTGACGTACTTTTTTTGGATTCTAATAACAACGGGAAAAAACAAATTAACGCGGCAACCAACGTTAAGATGAGAATGCTTAACCATAAATTCATCTATCATTCTCCTTGTTTAATAAAGTATTCAAACGGTTTTGTTGTTCTTCAGTTAACACATTAGTAGCACTTTCCGTTGCATGGCTCACTTGCTCACTTTGCGAACGTTTGCGACGGAAAAGTACCAAAACGCCAAGCAAAATGAAAAGAATCGGCGCACACCAAAGAATCATAGTAACGGGAGTTAACGGCGGATCATAAGTGACAAAATTACCGTAGCGATCCACCATGTACTGCACAACATCTTGTTTAGATTTGCCTTCTTGCAATAACTCAAACACTTTGCCGCGCATATCCACCGCGATCACTGCGTTGGAATCGGCAATGTTGTTATTCTGACATTGCGGACAGCGTAATTCCTGCGTTAACGCGTGATAATCATCTTCCTGTTGCGGTGAACTGAAATTCAATGCATCAATCGCTGCAGAAGCACTAACGCTAAACAAAAGTGCGGTGGAAAATAAAAGCGTTTTTATCATTACTCTTTCCCTCCGCCTAATTTTTGATAAATCGGCTGCAAGGTTTCCTGCCAAACTTTTTCGTTTACATCACCGGCATAGCGATAATGAATCACGCCATTGCCATCAACAATAAAGGTTTCCGGCGCGCCATACACCCCTAAATCTAAAGCAAAAGACCCTTTTTCATCTTTCAACACGACCTGATAAGGATTACCAAGATCCTTCAGCCATTTCATCGCTTTCGCGTTGTTATCTTTATAGTCCAAACCAATTATCGTGACGCCTTGTTTCGCCAATTGGTTCAGATATTGGTGTTCGGCATAACAAGTAGGACACCAGGTCGCCCATACATTGAGTAAAACCGGTTTGCCTTGCTTAAACAAGGATTCATCATAGGTTTTCTCTGAAAGCAAATCCGGTAACGTTTTTGCCGGAACAGGTTTACCCACTAGCGCAGATTCTAATGTTTTCGGATCATCGCCTTGTGAATTGCGTTGCAACTGCACCAGAAATGCCGCCGCTAAACCTAAAAAAATGATTAAAGGTAAATATAATTTTTTATTCATTATCAATACTCTATTACGCCAATGAAGATTTATTGCGCATTTTCACTGCTTAAAATTTTGCTAAAGCGATAACGACGGTCAAACATACACAATAAACCGCCCAGCGCCATAAACAATCCGCCTAACCAAATCCAACGAATAAACGGTTTATAATATAAGCGTAATGCCCAGGCGTTATTCTCTAATTTTTCACCTAATGCCACATATAAATCACGGGTAAAGCCCCAGTCGATAGCTGCTTCAGTCATCGGCATTTTGCTTACGGTATAAAGACGTTTTTCAGCGAATAATGTCGCTTCCGTTTTACCATGATAGGTGATATCAATTTGTGCTTTTCCACCGATATAGTTAGGCCCGTTAGCATCGCTAATGCCCTTGAAGGTGAAATCATAGTCAGCAATTTGTACGGTATCTCCCACACTCATGCGGACATCACGTTCAACACTGTAGTTTTGGCTGAACGCAATTCCCCAAACGGTCATCGCCACCCCTAAATGCGCCAACACCATGCCCCAGTGGGAACGGGATAATTTTGTAACTCCTTTCAAGAAACTTTCCCGATGGGTAGCCCGTTGATGCATTTCATAAAGACTAAGCAATACGATAATCACTGCCATCATGGTGCCTAACACAGCACTGACGGTAAGTTTGTCTTGCAATAAGTAAGGCAGTGCAAAACCGGCAATCAGCATGATAATCAAACTCACAATCACCGGCGTGCGAATTGCAGAGAATTGGTCACGACGCCACTTCACAAGCGGACCAATACCTAACAGCAAAGCAAACGGTGTCATAATAATCAGGAACATTTGATCAAAGAACGGCGCACCAATAGAAATGGAGCCTAAGCCTAACTGTTTGTGTATGAGAGGCAACAATGTTCCCAACAATACGACACAAAGTGCGGTCATTAATAAAATATTATTTAACAACAACAGACTTTCACGGGAATAACGCTCCGCATTATCACGTGAACGAATTTGGCTTCCTTTGTAAGCATACAAGGTCAGTGAGCCGCCAATCACCACGATTAAATAGGCTAAGACATATAAACCACGGGTTGGATCAGATGCAAAGGCATGTACGGAAACCAAAATACCGGAACGAACCAAGAATGTGCCAAGCAAACACAAAGAGAACGCAGAAATTGCGAGTAACACCGTCCAGGCTTTAAAAGAACCGCGTTTTTCCGTTACTGCTAAAGAGTGCAATAACGCCGTTCCCGCCAACCAAGGCATGAAGGAGGCATTTTCTACCGGGTCCCAGAACCACCAGCCGCCCCAGCCAAGTTCATAATATGCCCACCAAGAACCAAGCACGATACCAAGTGTTAAGAACACCCAAGCGGCCATCGTCCAAGGACGTGACCAACGAGCCCAAGCGGTATCAAGTTTACCGGTCATCAAAGACGCGATGGCAAAAGCAAAGGCGACAGAAAAACCTACATATCCCATGTATAACAATGGCGGATGGAAAATCAATCCTACATCCTGCAATAACGGGTTAAGTTCTTTGCCGTCCACCGGAAATTCAGGGAAAGTGCGGTTAAATGGATTGGAGGTAAATAACATGAAAAGCAAGAAACCGATACTGATAATCCCCATAATACCAAGCACGCGAGCGGTGGCTTCTTGTGGTAAGTGTTTGCTAAACAATGCTACTGCCGCGCTCCACAAAGACAGCAACCAAATCCATAATAATAACGAGCCTTCGTGGGAACCCCATACCGCAGACAAACGATAGTAAATCGGCAATGTCGTGTTGGAGTTATTCACGACGTATTGCACGCTGAAATCATTGATGGCGAACAAATAAAATAAGGCACCAAACGAAAAAGTTAATACAACAAACAAACCATATGTCATTGGACGGGCCAAGGACATCATTTGTACGCTTCCTTTTTCCGCACCCCATAAAGGGAAAATCGCCAATAAAATGGCGATTGCTAAGCTTAGCGCTAAAGCATAATTTCCTAATTCTGCAATCATTACTGACCTTCTTTCATTTTTTCTTGACGATCGCGTTCACTCTCACCTTTCAGATCAGAAACACCCATCGGTTTATGCACTTTTTGCATTTGTTTTTCTAAATCCGGCGGCACGTAGTTTTCATCGTGTTTTGCCAATACTTCACTCGCTTCTAACAAAGTTGGTTCTTTTAAAATACCTTGTGCAACAATGCCTTGACCCTCACGGAATAAATCGGGAAGAATCCCTTCATATTCAACACTGATAGATGGACCAATGTCGTTCAAATCGAAACGAACTTTTAAGCTTTTCGGATCACGTTCTACCGTACCGGCAACAACCATGCCACCGACACGAATACGTTGTCCAACTTCCGGTTTTTGATCAGCATCATCGTTTTTACCGTAAATCACTTCTGATGGTGTATAGAACAGATCGATATTTTGGCGTAACGCGTATAACACTAAAGCGGAAGCCACAGCCACACCTAACAGTACGAATAAGACCACGGATAAACGAGATTTACGTCTCGGGTTCATAGCGTATCTCCTTTTTGTTTCATTTGTTGTAAACGGGCTTCACGTTGTTGTTCACGTTTGATGGATTTTAGCACCGCACTTTTGCCTGCAAGGCTTTGCACGATAAGCACCACAATCGCCAATAAGCTCAGACCATAAGAAAGCCACACATAAAAACCGTAGCCTCCCATATCCAGTAATTCACTCCAAGATTCAAAAAACATAGTTCCCCCGGTTCAAACTAAAATTTTTCAGCCAATGCTTTTACCCATGGGCGTTTAGCATCTTCTTTCAATAATTCATTGCGATAACGCACCAACGTCAACCAAACAGATAACGTCATGAAACCAAAGATACATAAAATCAGCGGCAGCAACATTGGTGTCGCGATAGATGGTCGTTCAAATTTCGTGATACTCGCACCTTGATGTAAGGTATTCCACCATTCCACCGAAAAGTGAATGATCGGTAAATTCACCACGCCAACAAGACATAAAACACAAGCGGCTTTTGCACCCACATTGCGATCTTGAAAGGCGGAATACAATGCCAACACGCCTAAATATAAGAAAAACAGAATTAATTCAGCGGTTAAACGGGCATCCCATACCCACCAAGCACCCCACATTGGTTTTCCCCAGATGGCACCTGTCACCAACGCCAAGAAAGTAAATAATGCACCAATAGGCGCCATGGCAATCATTGCCAATTGTGCCTGCTTAATTTGCCACACAAGTGCCACTAATGCTGCAACTGCCATGGAGCCATAAACCCCCATCGACCAAATCGCTGTCGGCACATGTACATACATAATGCGGAAGCTATTGCCCTGTTGATAATCTGCCGGTGCAAATGCGATGCCCCACACGATACCAACACTCAATAACAGCGCGGTCAGGATTGCAAGATAAGGGCTGAACTTACCACATAATTGATATTGCGTTTCCGATTTTGCATAAGGATGCAACCACTTCCACATAAACTATCCTCTATTGATCTAAACTAATCCGTAATGCCGTTGCTATGGCAAAAGGAGATAATGTTACTACAGCGGCTAAAATCGCACCAAGAATGGCTAATTGTCCGCCGTAAGGTAAATTTAATCCGGCGGCATCTAACACCGACGCAGAAAAAATAAGCACAGGAATAAACAACGGCACAACCAGTAAACTCAACAGCACGCCGCCTTTGCGTAATCCCACCGTAAGCGCCACACCAATAGCACCGAGACAGCTCAATACCGGTGTGCCTAATAATAGTGTCAGAACTAGCGCCCACCAAATTGATATTTCCAATGACAGCAATAATGCTGCAATAGGCGACAATAAAATTAACGGCAAGCCTGTTAACAACCAATGCGCCAGCACTTTCGCCAACGCCGTTAATACCAATGGCTGAGACGTCAACATGACCTGTTCTAAAGAACCGTCAATAAAATCATCACGAAATAAACGTTCAAAAGACAACAACGCGGACAACAACGCCGCCACCCAAGCCACACCGGGCGCAATACGAGAAAGCAGTTTCGGATCAGGCCCAATAACCAATGGAAACAAAGTAATTACAATAAGAAAAAACCACAACGGATTAAGAATCTCCGCCTGTTTGCGCATGGCAATTTGTAATTCGCGTTTAATAATATTCCAAAAGATCATGCCGTCACTCTGTACATTTAAACTGTTCTAAATTGATTTTTTTCAACCGAGCACTCGGCACTTCTTGATGGCTGGTTAATATCACAATACCGCCATTTTGTGCGTGTTGCTCAAAAAGTGCGGTCAAAACTACCACACCTTTTTTATCGATAGCGTTAAATGGCTCATCTAAAATCCATAACGGCGCTTTTGATAACCACAAACGTGCCAATGCAATACGTTTTTGCTGTCCGGCAGAAAGTTGTGCTGCAGGAATATCTTCTCGACCGAGCAAACCGACCGTTTGTAATACCTCCCACAACAAATCATCCCCCTGACGGCAATGCCCGATTTGTTGATAAAAGCGTAAATTTTCCCAAGCTGTCAATTCAGGCTTAATGCCACTCTGGTGTCCTAAATACAACAAATCATAATGGAAAGCTTCACGCTGTTTAATAATCTCTTCAGAATTCCACCGCACTTTGCCTTCCAGTGGTGAAGCAAGACCGGCGATAATGCGCAGCAAACTGGTTTTACCGATGCCGTTATGCCCTTCAATTTGCACGAAATCGCCTGCCTGAATTTGTAAATTCAAGTGTTGAAAAAGGACTTTATCACCACGTTGGCAAGCGAGATTTTCGAGAATTAATTGATTTACCATAACAGATTGTTTCACAGACTTATTTTTGCGGGGCATTCTATCACAAGGGAATGAAATGGCAGGGTTAAACCACATAACTATTTAGTGGTAGTTTAACTACTTTTTGACTTAGAACAAGTTTACGTCTTTATCAAGAATGAGAATAGGTGTCATCAATGAATTTAAGCCACATTCGACCGAATGTGGCCAGGTGATTATTTAAGGTTTTTTGCCGTTAAAAAAACATAGAAAAGAACAGACACAAGCGAACAGCCCCCCATCGTCAATAACATGGGCAATGCACTGTCGGTCGGCATTAACGCAATTAACGAGCCAATACAAGCACCAATACCAAAACGAACGCTGCCCACCATCGAATTTGCCGAACCTGCCGCATTAGGGAATTTTTCTAAAATAGACGCCATGGAATTGGAAGAGATCAACGGATTTTGCCCAACAAATACGGCAATACCTAATGCCATTGGCCAAAACCCTAAATCAAATAGGATAACGCCCATTAACCAAATACCGGCGAGAAATTGAACACCAAGCCCATAACGCAACATGGTTTCCGCCCCGAATTTACCAACTAAACGCCTGTTCAGAAAAGAACTCGATGCCATAATGGCAATATTCAACATGAAAAAATAACCAACGTTTTCCGGTTTAATGCCATAAATGCCGATATAGACAATGGAGCCTGCTGTCACGAAAGCAAACAAACCACCGAAAGCAAAAGAGGTGGTAAACATGTAGCCCAATACTTGTTTTTGTTTCCATAATGCCATGAAGTTTCGAGCAATAACATTCAAGCGTAAAGGAATACGCTTATCGTGATGATGTGTTTCGGGAATCACGAAGAAAACCAATAAAATGCTCAAGAACCCCATAAAGGCAATAACATAAAAAATGGCATGCCAGTGGAAAAAGTACACAATATAACCACCAATAATCGGTGCTAATAACGGCGCGACCATAAATACCAAGCTGATGGTTGACATCATTTTGGATAATTCATTTTTATCAAATAAATCCCGTAATAAGGCACCCACCAACACGACCGGTGCAGCACCAAAGAAGCCTTGCTCAAAACGAAGTGCGGTGAAATTTCCAATAGAATGTATCTGGGTCAGAATCAATGCGGCAACGGAGGCAACCATCACGCCTAACAAAATAATCGGCTTACGCCCGAAGCTATCACCGAACGGCCCCCAGAATAATTGCCCAAGCGCTAAACCATAAGCAAAAGACGTTAACGTATGTTGCACTTGATCATTGGTCACACCAAAATCTTGCGCAATAGTTAAAAATGCCGGCAAATACATATCTACGCCCAGCGGCGGCAACATAGACAAAATGCCTAAAGTAATAACGAAAATAAAATTTGTTTTAACGACTTTGCTTGAACTCAAACTATGCTTCCCCCATAAAATAAGCAATTTCTTCCTCGGTGAGATGACGAAATTCCCCTTCGCCTAAATCATCATCTAGAGTCAAATTGCCGATTTTCCAGCGATGTAACCCGACAACCTTATTTCCCAAGGCGGCAAACATCCGTTTTACTTGATGATAACGGCCTTCGCTGATCGTCAAATTCACGTTGTAATCATCTAAAATTTCTAACTCAGCCGGTTTGGTTGGCTCCTTTTCTCCACGTAATAAAATGCCCTCGGCACAAGCCTGTGCATAATTCGCTTCAACGGGATCTGCCAAGGTCACTAGATAGGTTTTTGGGTAATGGTGCTTTGGTGACGTAATACGATGAGACCACTGACCGTCATCTGTCAACAGCACCAAACCTGTGGTATCCACATCCAACCGCCCGGCACTGTGCAAACGGGTAGATAAAGGATAATCAAAAAATTGATAAATCGTCGGATGATCGCCATCTTCATGGGAGCAAATGTAACCTTGTGGTTTGTGCAACATAATGTATTGCCCGTTTTCTACCCACGTTAAACGCTCACCATCATAATAAATCTCATCATCAGGACTCACTTTCGCCGCCCCGCTCTTTTCAATTTTACCGTTAATCGTGACCGCACTTTGACGCAACACTTTTGCCGCCTGTGAACGGGTTAAACCGGTTGTTTCCGCTAAAAATTTATCTAAGCGCATAGAAATTCCTTATAAAAATCCTCGCGCATTATAGCGCTAATTTTCGCCCTTCGCCCACGGAAAAACACCACAAGAAATAACCGCACTTTATTAAAACACCATAGACCAACATTTCATACTTCCGAAAAATTGTTAATAATGTGTGAAATGTCACAGAATTCTTTTCTATTTTAATTATAATGCGGGGTACTTTTTTCTAACTGAATTTATTCAAAAGAGGATATTTTTATGGATGAACAACTAAAAAAAGCAGCATTAGATTTCCACGAATTTCCAATTCCGGGAAAAATTGAAGTGACACCAACCAAATCGCTTGCCACCCAACGCGACTTAGCCTTGGCTTATTCACCCGGTGTTGCGGCGCCTTGTTTAGCCATACAGGTAGACCCGGCAGATTCCTATAAATATACCTCGCGTGGCAACTTGGTGGCGGTAATTTCGAACGGTACGGCAGTGCTTGGTTTAGGCAATATCGGGGCTTTAGCAGGTAAACCTGTGATGGAAGGGAAAGGCGTATTGTTTAAAAAATTCGCCGGCGTCAACGTATTCGATATTGAAGTAAATGAACACGACCCAGACAAACTCATTGACATTATTGCGTCTCTTGAACCAACATTCGGCGGCATTAACTTAGAAGATATTAAAGCACCGGAGTGTTTTTATATTGAACGTAAATTACGTGAAAGAATGAAAATCCCCGTCTTCCACGATGACCAACACGGCACCGCGATTATTTCTGCCGCCGCGGTGCTAAACGGCTTACGCATTGTTGATAAAAAAATTGAAAACGTGAAACTCGTTGCTTCCGGTGCCGGTGCGGCATCGATTGCGTGCTTGAACTTATTAGTTTCTCTCGGCATGAAGCGGGAAAATATCATCGTATGCGACTCCAAAGGCGTGATCTATAAAAATCGTGATGATCGCATGGATGAAACCAAAAAACTTTATGCGATCGATGATAACGGCAAGCGTACGTTAGCGGAAGTCATTCCGAACGCGGATATTTTCTTAGGTTGTTCTGCTGCCGGCACGTTAACACAAGACATGGTTAAAACCATGGCGGCACATCCGTTGATTTTGGCACTCGCCAACCCTGAACCGGAAATCTTACCGCCATTGGCAAAAGAAGCCCGTCCGGATGCCATTGTGTGTACCGGTCGCTCCGACTATCCGAACCAAGTTAACAACGTACTTTGTTTCCCATTCATTTTCCGTGGTGCATTGGATGTCAGCGCCACCACCATTAACGAAGAAATGAAACTTGCCGCAGTGCGCGCCATTGCCGACTTAGCCTTGGCAGAGCAAAGCGATGTGGTTACCTCCGCTTACGGTGACAGCGAATTGTGTTTCGGGCCGGAATATATTATTCCGAAACCATTTGATCCACGTTTAATCGTGCGTATCGCGCCAGCCGTGGCGAAAGCCGCAATGGATTCCGGCGTAGCAACCCGTCCGATCGAAGATTTTGATGCTTACATCGAACAACTTACCCAGTTCGTTTATAAAACTAACTTGTTTATGAAACCGGTGTTTGCGCAAGCGAAACAAGACAAGAAACGTGTGTTATTAACCGACGGTGAAGAAACCCGAATTTTACACGCCGTACAAGAAATCTCGACTTTAGGCATCGCTTATCCGATTTTACTCGGTCGCCCAAGCGTGATTGAACAACGCATTAAAAAACTCGGTTTACATATTCAGGCGGGACGTGATTTCGAGTTAATTAACATTGAAAATGACGCACGTTATCAAGAATGCTGTAAAACTTACTATGATATGCTCAAACGCTCAGGCGTCACACCAAGCATTGCCAAACGTGAAATGTTTAACAACCCAACCGCCATCGGTGCCGTGTTGTTACATTTAGGCCATGCTGACGCTATGTTGTGTGGCTTAGTTGGACATTATGCTGATCATTTAAAAACCCTCAAAAACGTCATTGGTTTGCAAGACGGCGTCCATACTGCCGCTACCGTTAACGGTTTGGTGTTACCGGGAGGCAACTTATTCCTTGCCGATACCTTCGTGAACAACGATCCGACAGCGGAAGAATTAGCGGAAATTACGCTCATGACAGCGAAAGAAGTAAGCCTGTTTGGTATCGAACCGCAAATTGCCTTAATTTCACATTCCAATTACGGTAGCAATAACACCCCAAGTGCGGTCAAAATGCGTAACGTTTTACGTTTAGTGAGAGAAAGAGCGCCGGAACTCTCCATTGACGGCGAAATGCACTGTGACGTTGCCTTATCACAACAGCTCCGTGATAACGTGATGCCGGACAGCCCACTCAAAGGCGCGGCAAACGTATTGGTGATGCCAAATATGGAAGCTGCGCGTATCAGCTTAAATCTATTACAAGGCACGGCAACACCGACAACCGTTGGGCCAATCTTAATGGGCTTGAAAAAATCAGCGCATATTTTAACGTCTGTCGCTTCAGTTCGCCGTATTATTAATATGGTGGCGATTGCCGCAGTAAAAGCGCAATAATTGCCTAACAAAAAAGAAAGAAGATGACCAGTTGTCATCTTCTTTTTTATGCGCCAACCCTAGCATTTAATGATCTTAATCAATTTTTGTGCTATGATTCGGGTCGTTTTTTAAACATGAATCTACTCTAACAAAAGGAAAAAATTATGGCTTACACTTTACCTGAATTAGGTTATGCCTATGACGCATTAGAACCTCATTTCGATGCGCAAACCATGGAAATCCACCATACTAAACACCACCAAGCCTATGTTAACAACGCGAACGCTGTGTTAGAAAACTCCCCAGAATTACAAGAGCTTGCCAGCGGTTGCCCAGGTAAATTATTGGCGCACTTACATGAAGTTGCACCTGAAAAACGCCCGGCGTTACGCAACAATGCAGGCGGTCACTTAAACCACAGCTTATTCTGGAAAAGTTTGAAAAAAGGCACCACGTTACAAGGCGCATTAAAAGACGCTATCGAACGTGACTTTGGTTCAGTTGAAAATTTCAAAGCGGAATTTGAAAAAGCGGCGGCGACTCGTTTCGGTTCCGGTTGGGCATGGTTAGTATTAGAAAACGGCAAACTTGCTGTGGTTTCTACAGCAAACCAAGATAACCCAATTATGGGTAAAGAATTTGCCGGCTGTTCAGGCACACCAATCTTCGGTTTAGACGTTTGGGAGCACGCTTACTATTTGAAATTCCAAAACCGTCGTCCAGACTACATCAAAGAATTCTGGAATGTCTTGAACTGGGATTTTGCTAACGAACGTTTTGAAAAAGCATTAGCCGGTGTTCACCACTAATTAAGGCTTATAAAAAGAAAAAGTGCGGTCAAAAATGACCGCACTTTTTTATTCTTGCTTTTCACTGCTACTTTTTAAACTTATTCCACATTTTATCTTCTTCTCCGCGCCATAAACGTTGAATGTTCTCATGGTGACGGTAAATGAGAAGACAACAAACTAAAGCAACAGGGAAGGTAAACTCCGGTTTAAACCACCAAACATAGAGTGGCACCAACAATGCGCTAATTACTGCGCTAAGGGAGGAATAACCGCTAATGAGGAAAACGAAAACCCAAGTTCCCAAAGTTGAAAATAACACCCCCCAACCAATTGGTGCAATGGCTCCGAAAGCCGTTGCTACTCCCTTTCCTCCTTTAAACTTGAAGAAAATAGGAAAAATATGCCCTAAACATGCCCCTAACGCCACCATGCCTAATTCAAATTGGGTTAAACCTAAAGAGTAACCGAGCCAAACCGGCAGCATGCCTTTTAAGATGTCGCAAATTAAAACGCCAAGCGCAATCCAACGCCCACCAATACGCAATACATTTGTCGCACCAGGATTATTCGACCCTGTTTTTCTTGGATCCGGTAAGCCGGCAATACGGCATAATAAAATTGCGCTAGAAATGGAACCCAGTAAATAGCTCAATAACATATAGAAAAGGGCGAAAAGGCTCATAGGACTTCCTTGGAATGGAAAAATTGTTCGTCTATTGTACCCAAAGTTGATAGTATAAGCCCACAAAAATTTAAGCGATAACGATAGGAACATCATGAAAGATCTCATTTTTATTGAAGGATTGAGCGTATTTGCGCAAATTGGCGTTTATGATTGGGAACAACAAATTAAACAAAAATTGATCTTTGATGTCGAAATGGCTTGGGATACGCGTCAGGCTGCGATAACTGATGATGTTCAATACACGTTAAATTATGCCGAAATCAGCCAATTTATCATTGATTATGTGCAATCCAAGCCATTCTTGTTAATTGAACGGGTTGCCAATGAAGTGGCAGATCAATTACAACGTCAATTTAACATTAGCCGACTTCGACTCAAATTGAGCAAACCTAAAGCCGTTGCACAGGCCAATAACGTTGGTGTCATTATTGAGCGGAATCGCTAATATTTTTTAGAGAAAGAGATCATTTGAAAGGTTTATTTTTACGCATTATTGCAGGTATATGCTTGCTCTTATGGGCACTAGATATGGTATTTCCATGGCGGCAAGTCATGTCATCAGAAGAAAACCCTTATCACGCCATTCAAAGTCGTGGCAAATTAATTGTAGGTACTATTAACAATCCTATTTCTTACTTTATCAATGCAGAAGGGCAATCCGGTTTAGAATATGAACTCAGTAAAGCGTTTGCAGATTATTTGAATGTCGAACTGGAAATCAAACCTTTAAACAACAGTGAAGAACTTTTCACTGCCTTAAATGTGCATGATATTGATATTGCCGCGGCGAATCTTTTTTATCAGCCCAATAAAATCGAACATTTTCAGCTAGGACCGTCATATTATTCTGCTTCTTGGCAAATTGCTTATCGAAAAGGTGAAAATCGGCCACGTTCACTAGCGCAAATTAATAGCCAGCTCGTCATTCCGGATAATGCAGAATTGGAACATATTCTGAAAGAGGCCAAACTAAAAAACCCCCATCTAACCTGGACGGTCGATAAAAAACAAACGCAAGAAGAACTGTTGTTACAAGTTGCTGATGGCAAAATTGATTATACGATTGCTAATTCTTTGGATATTTCAGCTGCACAACATATTAAGCCACAAATTGCTGTGGCTTTTGACTTAACCGATGAAATGAGCGTGCATTGGTATTTAGCGAATAACGCATCCAATGAATTGCAATCAGCGTTATTAGATTTTATGAATCGTTCTATTGATTCCGGGTTAATTGCCAAGATTGAAGAAAAATATTTTAGTCATTTTCGTGACTTTGACTATGTTGACGCAAAATCTTATTTAAATGCGATAGAAACAATTCTTCCAAAATTCGAGCCGCTCTTTACTAAGCATAAAGGAGACTTAGACTGGCGCTTATTAGCAGCAATCGCCTATCAGGAATCCCATTGGAATCCTGATGCTACCTCACCAACAGGCGTTCGAGGTATCATGATGCTAACGAAAGATACCGCGGAACATATGAAAATTCAGGATCGAACCGATCCCGAGCAAAGTATCAAAGCCGGTTCAGAATATTTACATTGGTTGCTTGAACAGATGCCTACCAGTATCAATGATGAAGAAAGAATTTGGTTTGCCCTTGCCGCTTATAACATGGGGCTAGGCCATTTGCTGGATGCCCGCCGTCTCACCAAAAATTTAGGGGGCAACCCGGATAACTGGCTTGATGTCAAAAAGAATTTACCTTTATTAGCCGAAAAACGTTACTATTCAAACCTTAAATACGGCTATGCACGAGGCTATGAAGCATTTCAATATATCGAAAATATTCGTCGTTACATGAATAGTATTGTGAATTATTATCGCGTTCAGCAAAATCAAAGCGAGAAATTAACGCAAGAATCTGATAATGAGATCAAAAATGCAGAGAAAAAACATTCCGATTTGAATGAAAATAAACAACATGAAAATCGACAAACAGAGGAAAATATCAATGAACAAGAAAAGATTTCTCAAACCAACTAAGAAAAAATTCATTCATCAACAACAAGCACGTACTTTGCGTTTAAAGCATTTAAAACAACGTAAAGCGAAATTGTTTGCCCGCCATGCGTTACAATTCGTGGTGCAAGATATATAAAATAAAAAAATGGTGTTGTTTTATACAACACCATTTTTTACATCTTTCGATAGAAAACGTTACTTGAATAAACGTCTTCTCCCTCTCGTATCAAGACGTTTAAATTGGCTAATTAAAACAACTAACAACACAAGTAAATAAACGGCAAACATGGCTACAATCCATTGCGCCATTGAAAAGCCAAGGAATGACCAAGCCACATCCTCACAAGAGCCTGTAGGTTGAAATAGCACTGGAAACCATTTATCCAACGGTAGAGTTTGTGGAAATTCCGGCAAATAAGAACACTGGTTCCAAGGCGCCGGATGAAGTTGATAGTCTACATGTTTGAGAGAAAGCAATAGTCCTTTAACCACACTGACAAAACCAATTAATAGCGCCAATAAACGGACTATTAAAAAACGAGGTGCGATTAAACCGAAAAGTCCTGCAAAGGCTAATCCAAACAATGCGACTCGTTCATAAACGCACATTACGCAAGGTTGCAATTCCATGCCATATTGGAAATAAAGTGCAATTCCTTCCAACACCAATGCTGAGATTATCAATAACAACCAACCGCTACGTTGTACGGAAAGTGTTTTGAAAAATTTTAGCATAGCGCTCTTTCTCCCTAAAAAATGTTAAATCGGCATGATTAGGCCTAAATTCGCCAACCAAATTGTCATTCGCGGTAAAATATATTCCACAGCCAAGAAACCTACCAACGATAACACAATGGTGTAAGGCAACGCCATGTAAACCATTCTACCATAGGAAAGGTTAATAAGCGGCGCAAGCGATGATGTTAATAGGAATAAGAAAGCCGCTTGTCCGTTTGGTGTTGCGACGGAAGGCAAGTTAGTCCCCGTATTAATCGCCACAGCTAATAATTCAAACTGATGCGGAGGAATAATATTCGCTGCCAACGCATTTTTTGCTTCGTTAATATAGACTGTCGCCACAAATACATTATCAGAAATAGCAGAAAGGATACCGTTGAAAGCGTAGAATAACGTGAGTTGAGTACTTTCTTCCGCAGACAAAACATAGTGCACGATCGGTGCAAAAAGTTTTTGGTCAATAATCACTGCAACAATCGTAAAGAACACCACTAAAAGTGCGGTAAATGGCAAAGACTCTTGGAAAGCCTTGCCTAAGGTATGCTCACTTGTGATACCACAAAATGCAGTACATAAAATGATAATACTTAACCCGATCAACCCTACGGAAGCTAAATGAAATGCTAAACCGATAATCAACCAAATACCAACTATTGCTTGCACGATGAGTTTCAGACGTTCTTGTTTACTCATTTTTTTCATATTGTCGCGATCAAAATCGGCCAATACTTCCCATACCTTTTGCGGTAATTTTGCACCGTATCCGAACAAATGAAATTTCTCTAACGCAACACAAGTTAGCAAGCCCAAAACAAAGACTGGAACAGTCACCGGCGCCATGCGAAGGAAAAACTCAACAAAATTCCAACCAGCTTGGTCCGCGATAATCAAGTTCTGCGGTTCACCAACCATCGTCATTACGCCACCCAATGCAGTACCAACCCCGGCATGCATCATTAAGCTACGTAAAAAGGCGCGGAATTCTTCTAGGGTTTCATGGTGAGTGCCGATTTTCTCGTCATTCGTAATATCGGTAGAATCATAGAATGTGCCACCGGAAGCGACTTTGTGGTATACGCCATAAAATCCCATTGCAACGCTGATGATTACCGCAACCACAGTTAACGCATCCAAAAATGCCGATAAAAAAGCAGCACTGAAGCAAAACGCCAAGGAAAGCACTAATTTAGAATGGATGTTAAGAAGCAGTTTAGTGAACACAAACAACAATAATTGTTTCATGAAGTAAATACCCGCCACCATAAACATCAATAGCAAAATCACTTCAAAGTTAGCCAACACTTCTGCTTTAATGTGCTCTGGTGTTGTCATGCCAATAAAAATCGCTTCAATAGCAAGTAACCCGCCGGGTTGTAGTGGATAGCATTTTAGTGCCATCGCCAAGGTGAAAATGAATTCAATGACTAATAACCACCCAGCCCAGAAAGGAGAAGTTGAAAATAAGATAGGGTTAATAACAAGAAAGGCGACAATCGTTATTTTGTACCAATCCGGGCTCGAGCCCAAAAAGTTTTTTAGAAACGCCTGTTGATAATTGTCCATACAAATTGACCTTAATTCTTTTAATTAACAATATTTTAACCTACGCTATTGGAGGCAATTCCGCGTTCAACTCTGTCAAAAATCGCAAATATTGTCAATGAATTTAAAAAATAATTATCTAATTGTAATGTATAGGCGTTTCTACGATAATAACGACGAATTTACCCTCTATTTATACTGAACAATTATGCATAATGACTCGACTCTTCTGAAGGCACAAAGTCCTGCCGCTTTAGCTGAAGAATATATTGTAAAAAGCATTTGGAATAATTATTTTCCCCCAGGTTCTGATTTACCTGCCGAACGTGAACTTGCCGATAAAATCGGCGTAACCAGAACAACGTTGCGTGAAGTATTACAACGCTTAGCTCGTGATGGTTGGCTCAGCATCCAACATGGTAAACCAACAAAAGTCAATGATATTTGGGAAACCTCCGGTCTTAATATTCTCGAAACCATGATTCAGCTCGATGGCACAAGATTGCCTTCACTTATTGCCAACATGCGCTCAGCGCGTACTGATATTTCAATGATTTACATTCCCAAAGCCTTTAAACGCGCAAAGGAACAATCACTCCGTATTTTGCAACCGCTCAATAACTTGCAAGATACGGCTGAAGATTACACAAAATTTGACTACGATGTATTCCGTAATTTGGCATTTGCCTCAGACAATCCGGTTTATGGCTTAATTTTAAATAGCTTCAAAAGTTTATATTCCCGCATCGGCTTATTTTATTTCCAAAATCCGGAAGCTCGTGCACTTGCCAAACGCTTTTACGTCAAACTTCAAGATATTTGCCAACGGGAGGCTATTGATGAAGTAGTCCCTTGTGTTTTGCAATACGGAAAAGAAAGTGGTGTCATGTGGTCCAATATGCAGGCATTTTTACCGGAAAATTTTAGTGAATAATACTGAATTAAAAATCTTCCGAAAAAATGACCGCACTTTATGCTAAATAAAAAGCCCCGAATAGATATTCGGGGCTTTTTCTTCGGGAAGACATTATTGATGATAATGGGATAAGAACCGCGCAAATTTGCCTAAAGCTTCTTCAATTTGATGAACATACGGCAATGTTACAATGCGGAAGTGATCCGGTGAATGCCAGTTAAAACCACGACCGTGCACCAATAACACTTTTTCCTGAGCCAATAAATCAAACACCATTTTTTCATCGTCATACATATTAAATTTTTTGATGTCGATTTTTGGGAACATATACAACGCCCCCATCGGCTTCGTACAACTAATTCCCGGAATTTGGTTGAGCAATTCATAGGCTTTATTGCGTTGTTCTAACAAGCGTCCGCCCGGCAAAATGAATTCGTTAATGCTTTGATAGCCACCAAGTGCGGTCTGAATCGCATGTTGCATTGGCACATTGGCACACAAACGCATAGACGCCAACATATCCAAGCCTTCAATGTAACCTTTAGCGTGTTTTTTCGGCCCATTTAAAATCATCCAACCTTGGCGGAAACCGGCTACACGATAAGCTTTGGATAAGCCGTTAAATGTGACCGTCAATAAATCCGGCGCTAATGCGGCAATATGGTGATGTACCGCACCATCGTATAAAATTTTGTCGTAAATCTCATCGGCAAAAATGATTAAATTATTCTGACGTGCCACTTCAGCGATTTCTAACAGCAATTCTTTGCTGTAAACCGCACCGGTCGGGTTGTTCGGGTTGATTACCACAATCGCTTTCGTGCGTGAGGTGACTTTGCTTTTAATGTCTTCCACATCCGGGAACCAATCCGCCTGTTCATCACACAAATAATGTACCGCTTTACCGCCTGCCAACGTTGCTGCGGCAGTCCATAATGGGTAATCCGGCATAGGAATTAACACTTCATCACCGTCATTCAACAGTGCTTGCATCGCCATTGTAATCAACTCTGACACACCGTTTCCGATGTAAACATCATTTACTGTGACGCTACGAATATCTTTCGATTGATAATATTGCACAATGGCTTTGCGGGCAGAATAAAGCCCTTTGGAATCACAATAACCTTGGGCAGAAGGAAGATTGCGTAAGACATCAACGAGAATTTCATCAGGCGCTTCAAAACCAAAAGGCGCGGGGTTACCGATATTCAGTTTTAAAATTTTATGCCCTTCTTCTTCAAGGCGTAGTGCCTCTTTGTGCACGGGTCCGCGAATATCGTAACAAACGTGCTCTAATTTATCTGATTTGGGAAAGCGTTCCATAGTTTTGCCCTTGAGTAATTAAGAAATGAAATATTTTGTGAAAAATTCCCGTAAAGTGCGGTAGAATTGCGGTTCATTTTTAACTTATTTTCCTGTTAAAGACAATGCTTTTTCAAAATGGATAGTTTGCAATCACTTAAAACGCAATTAATCAATCAAATTAATGCATTACAATTAAATCAACCTCATCACATTGCGGTCTGTTCAGTACAAGCCGAATGCGATGTTGATTTATTAAGTTGGCTAAAAGCACAACCGCACTATCCGCAATTCTATTTTCAATTACAACAAACAACACAATGTTTTGCCACGCTTGGCGCCATTCGTACATTTCAACAATTAGACGCAGCGCAAGATTTCGTGAATCAACACAATTTGCCTCTTTTTGGTGGCATTCAATTTTACGGACAAACCACTTTTTTTCTGCCACAGTTAATGTTAGAACAGCGCGACAATCAGATTCAAGTCACCGTTTTTATTGACCAAGATAATTTTATTCACAATAAAGACAAGGCGTTACAGGTTTTAAAAACATTTGAAAAAACGACCGCACTTTTACCGCTTCAAACTCGAGCGGATTTGATTGAGCAGCAAGCGAATCCGACGCAATGGGCAAATTGGGTAGAAAAGGCTCTAGCGCAAATTCATGAAAAAGCGGTCACCAAATTAGTGTTAGCCAATAAAAGCACCTTTGCCCTCAATCAACCACTCAATGCCAAGGATTTTTTAGCGCAAAGTGAAATTTACAATAAAGGCTGCTACCACTTTCTTTTCGCGCAAGATGACAAAGCCAGTTTCCTTGGCTCTTCGCCAGAACGTTTGTATGCACGTCATGAGCGTCATTTAAAAACAGAGGCTCTCGCAGGCACTGCGCCCATGAGCGAGGATCATGAAGCCAATCATCAACAAGCCGATTGGTTACTTAACGACAAGAAAAACATTCATGAAAACCAATTGGTGGCGGATGGGATTTGCGCCAATTTAGCCCCTTTTACTCAACACATTGAAGTCGGCAAGCTCGGCATCAAACAGCTGCGTCAAGTACAACATTTACGCCGAGAAATCACCGCACTTTTAACCGAAAGTTATACCGATTTAGACTGTTTACAAGCTATTCATCCAACGGCCGCGGTTGCCGGATTACCGCAACAAAAAGCCAAAGCATTGTTACAGCAAATTGAACATTACGATCGCAGTTGGTACGCGGGCACATTAGGCTTTTTTAATCAACAACAAGCGGAGTTTTGTGTGGCGATTCGTTCGGCCTTTATTGAAGCAGACAAAATTCATGTATTTGCCGGCGCCGGTATTGTTGAGGGCTCAGTTCCCTTGCTAGAATGGCAAGAAATCGAGCGAAAAGCCGCGGGATTAATCTCATTATTAAAAATAACGAAATCTGAAAACGGAGAGCAAAAATGTCAGTAAGCGTCTTTAATCGTTGTTGGTCAAAAGTGATCTTGGAAACCCTTGTGCGTCAAGGCGTAACCCACTTTTGTATCGCGCCCGGTTCGCGTTCGACCCCACTGACATTGGAAGCCGTGCGTTTACAAAATGCCAATCGTGCCCTTTGCCATACGCATTTTGATGAACGCGGTTTAGGTTTTTTTGCCCTTGGCATCGCAAAATCCACCAAAAAACCTGTTGCCGTTATCGTGACGTCCGGCACGGCTGCCGCCAATTTATACCCGGCAATCATTGAAGCCCGTCAAAGCCATGTCAATCTGATTGTGCTGACTGCGGATCGCCCACCGGAACTCTTAGAGTGCGGTGCAAATCAGGCGATTTTGCAAGAAAATATGTTTGCCGATTATCCCCTTGCCAATTTGAATCTTCCGCGCCCAAGCCAAGATTACGCAGCAAGCTGGTTGATTTCAAAAATTGAGCACGCCTGTCATAAACAAGCGGAAGAAGCCGGTGTGATTCACATTAATGTGCCTTTCGCCGAGCCGTTATATGATGCCAATGCGGAAGAAATTGATGTTCATCCTTGGTTAGCACCCGTTCAGCGTTGGTTAAGCCAAAATAAAAGTTGGACAACCTACCCTGCGCCACATCAAGAAGTCTTAATTCACGAACACTGGGATCAATGGCGCACCAAACGCGGGATTATTGTGGCAGGAAGAATGCCGGCAGAACAAGCCATGGGCATTGCTTCTTGGGCAAATACCATGGGCTGGGTGTTACTGACCGATATTCAATCCGGCGTGGAAGCCAGTTTACCTTATGCGGATATTTGGCTTGCGAATCAAACGGTGAAACAAAAAATGTTGCAGGCAGATATTGTCATTCAGCTTGGCAACCGTTTTATCAGTAAACGCATTAACCAGTTTTTAGCCGAATTTAAAAACGAATATTGGATTGTGGATGAAAACCCGCAAGCGGTGGATCCTTACCATCATTCCCACACCCGTTTTGTCGCTAAAATTCACCATTGGTTACGCGCCCATCCACCGTTAAGACAAAAACCGTGGTTACTGGAAGCATTGGCGTTATCCAAATTCTGTGCCACCTTTATTGAGCAGCAAGTGGGTGGCAATTTAAATGAAGCTTCGTTAGCGCACCACATCGAACGTTTACTGCCGAACAATGGCACCCTTTTCCTCGGCAACAGTTTATTTGTGCGTTTGGTCGATGCGCTCACTAAATTGCCGGAAGGTTACCCGATTCACACTAATCGCGGTGCAAGTGGCATTGACGGTTTACTTGCCACTGTTGCCGGCATTGGTATTGGTTCTAATCAGCCAGTCGTTGCCTTAGTGGGTGATACCTCTGCGCTTTATGATTTAAACTCATTGGCATTGTTCAAAAAACTTACCCAACCGACCATTTTGTTTATTATCAATAACAACGGCGGAGCAATTTTTGATATGCTGCCCGTGGATGCCGAAGTGAAAGATAAGTTCTATCGCATGCCGCACCACACCGAGTTTTCCCAAGTAGCGTCCATGTTCGATTTAAAATATGCCCGTCCTTATACCTGGGCGGATTTAAGCTCCGTGCTGAAACAAGCCTATTCACGTCGCGAAACCACTATCATCGAAATTAAAGTCGCGCCGAATGACGGCAGCACCATTTACAAACGCCTCATCGACCAAATCAGCTATGCGGTTGTTGGCGAATAAACGGAAAGATCAAAAGCAAACTATCTCACGTTAGTTTGCTTTTTTCATGTGATGAAACCTTACCTCATTTTTTTACACGGCTTACTCGGCACCCAAGCCGACTGGCAAAAACTCACAGAAAATTTACCGCACTTTCATTGCGTTGCCTTTGATTTACCTTTCCACGGCAGCGCAAAAAATCACCCTGTACGGGATTTTGATGACACCTGCGCTTACGTGGCACAACACATCCAAAGTGCGGTAGAAAATCACCCTTATTTTTTAGTGGGCTATTCCCTCGGTGGCAGAATTGCGCTGTATTACGCCCTCTGTAGCCAACTGGACAAATACAACCTACAAGGGCTGATTATTGAAGGCGGCAATCTTGGATTGACGAATGAGGCTGACAAAAAAGTGCGGTGGGAAAATGATGTGTTTTGGGCGCAACGTTTTCACCATGAAACCGCGACTTCCGTACTGAATGATTGGTATCAACAACCTGTCTTCGCCCATTTAACGGAAGACCAACGCAAGGGATTGATTGAAAAACGCCAAGCCAACTGCGGCGATAATATCGCCCAAATGCTGTTGGCGACCTCCCTTGCTAAACAACCGGATTTACGCCCTTACGTCAAAAACAGTCCTTATCCGATCGAGTATTTCTGCGGCGAACGGGATCATAAATTCAAACAAATGGCATTAGACAATCAGTTGAACCTGACATTGATTCCGCACGCAGGACATAATGCGCATCAAGAAAATCCAACGGCATTTTCCAAGCAATTAAATACTTTATTACAAGATAAATTCATTGCTTTTTCGCCGCGCAATGGCTAAAATCTGCACTCCTTTGTCGTCGCTGAATTAGAGATCGGCGAACGATGTATCATTAACCACTTCATATTAGGAGTTATTATGTCTCTAAGTACTGAACAAAAAGCAAAAATCGTTGCTGAATTTGGTCGCGATGGTAAAGACACCGGTTCTTCCGAAGTTCAAATCGCTTTATTAACCGCACAAATCAACCACTTACAAGCACACTTTGCTGAACACAAAAAAGACCACCACGGTCGTCGCGGTTTATTACGCATGGTTTCCCGTCGTCGTAAACTTTTAGATTACTTAAAACGTACTAATCTTGAACTTTACAGCAGCTTAATCGCTCGTTTAGGTTTACGTCGCTAATCTTTTTAGTTGTGTTAATCGAAAACCCTCAGCGTTTGTTGAGGGTTTTTTCTTTTTTACCGATGCCATTATTAATAGCAAATGGACAAAATCCCTCTGACAAGTTGCATTTTTAGCCTAAAAGCGTATTATAGCCGTCCAGATGGAAATACTTCCAAATACCCTTACATTTATTCTGTATAAAATTATGCCGGAGAAACAATGAGCCAATATTTATTTACATCCGAATCCGTTTCCGAAGGACATCCGGATAAAATTGCCGATCAAATTTCTGATGCGGTATTAGATGAAATTCTTAAACAAGACCCAAAAGCCCGCGTTGCCTGTGAAACCTATGTGAAAACCGGAATGGCATTAGTAGGCGGTGAAATCACCACTTCTGCTTGGGTCGATATTGAAAACTTAGCTCGTGAAGTGATTTGCGACATCGGTTACACCAGCTCCGAAATGGGCTTTGATGGCCGTTCTTGTGCCGTATTGAATGCGATTGGCAAACAATCTGCCGATATCAACCAAGGAGTGGATCGTGAAAATCCATTAGATCAAGGCGCGGGCGACCAAGGCATTATGTTCGGTTACGCCACTAATGAAACCGATGTATTCATGCCGGCTGCCATCACTTATGCCCACCGTTTGATGGAACGCCAAGCACAAGTGCGTAAAAGTGGCAAATTAGATTGGTTACGTCCGGATGCGAAAAGCCAATTAACCTTCAAATATGAAGATCACAAGATCGTCGGCATTGATGCCGTCGTGCTTTCCACCCAACATGCTGAAACCGTCAGCCAAAAAGATTTGCATGAAGGCGTGATGGAAGAAATCATCAAACCGGTATTGCCGGCGCAATGGTTATCCAAAGACACCAAATATTTCATTAACCCAACCGGACGTTTTGTGATTGGTGGCCCAATGGGTGACTGTGGTTTAACGGGTCGTAAAATTATCGTGGATACTTACGGCGGCGCAGCGCGTCACGGTGGTGGCGCATTCTCCGGTAAAGACCCATCGAAAGTTGACCGTTCTGCTGCCTATGCTGCCCGTTATGTAGCGAAAAACATCGTTGCTGCAGGCCTTGCCGATCGTTGTGAAATCCAACTTTCCTACGCTATCGGCGTTGCCGAACCGACGTCCATCATGATCGAAACCTTCGGCACAGGCAAAGTCACCAATGAATTATTGGTCAGCCTCGTGCGCGAATTCTTTGATTTGCGTCCGTACGGCTTAATTAAAATGTTAGATTTAATCCAACCGATTTACCGCCAAACCGCCGCTTACGGCCACTTCGGTCGCGAACAATTCCCTTGGGAAAAAATCGATCGCGCAGCAGAGTTACGCGCAGCTGCCGGATTGAAATAATCTCGAATCGAAATGAAAAAAGGATAAGTCGAAAGGCTTATCCTTTTTGTTTAACTAAAAACAAAGAAATTTTTGACCGCACTTTTAGCGGAGTACATCGATGTCTAAAACAGGATCAACCGCCTGCCAATAGTTTTTCGCACTGCTATATTTCCAATCCTGCGGCTCAGACACAAACCCGCTCACCACCGGATTTTGATGAATATAGTCTAGCTTTTCGTCAAAAAATTTATCGGAATGAATTTCGATGGGTTGGTTGTGGTGTTGCCAGAATTGGTATTTAGTAACTTTAGAACTACGTTTCCCTGCTCGTTCAAACATCCAAAGTAGCCATTCCTTACGACTTTCTTGTTGGTTATCTTTGATTAATCGAATTAATGAAGTCGAAGTAAAATGCTTTAAGTCTCGAATCAGTTCTGCGGGATCAGACTGTTCAGCTTTAAAGAGTAAATGAATATGGCTCGGCATAATGCAATAACCATAAATTTTCATCCCTCTATTCTTTCGACAATATTCCAATGCCTCTGTAACCTTTTCGAAATAAACTTCTCTGATAAAGACATCAATCCAAAAAACCGTAGCAAAACTAACAAAATAAACACCTTCAGGATTATAGAATTTATATTTTCTACTCATTCGCGTAATCATCTAAAAATAATAAAATCCTGAAACTATATAAACTTTATTTTAAAACCTATAAAGACTGCTTATTTTCTCGATCTAACTCACAAAAGTGCAATCTAATCACTTAAAAAAACTAAACGAATCATCAAATCGATAGCGCACGCTTCACAGCGTGTGCTTATCACTGAGTAAAAAAGAAAAAGGCACACGTTAGGAAACGTGCGCCATCATGGGGGGCCATCATGGGGGGAGAGAGCTATCATGAGAGACCATCAGATAAAACATTATCTAAGATATCTAATACTAATACTCCTGACTCATAATAAGAAAGAATTGTATCTATTGTGGCTGTACAATTATTACCATGAGCAACATCATTTCTTAATTGCACTAATGAATTGAGATCAGATTTTATATTGTGCTCATGACCATTTAATTTTTCACTAAAAGAATTTTTCCAGCCAGGATCAAATTTATACAAATAACTTTCTATAATTCCTGTTTTAGGATTGCTTGAACTATCCATTATTTCTTTTAAAATAAAATCCTTAATTCTATTATGTGAAGTTCCACAATCTAATTTTAATCTATCACATAAAATCTTCTTAAATAAAACTTCAATTCGCCCAGAGGCTCTAACCACAGAATAGTAAGTTAAGTGCTTTGATATTTTGGATAGCTTATGCTTGCCACTATTAATCTCTTTTTTTATATCCAGCAGCTCATTTCTTACTTCTTCTATATCAGTAATAAAATCAGAATGCATAGTCTAATCCAAATAAAATCTTCGTAGCTAAAATTATTCTATTCTTTATATTCTCTACATTAGTAGTTCTCACTGATGTTGAAGATATAAAACTTTCATTATGTAGTAAATCTTTATATCTAGTCACATAATCAATAGATCTAGACTTAACAAAACCAGATTCATTTGCAAATGTTGCTGCTGTACAAATAGCATCAAATACAGGAGGAGTTATTCTCCCAATAAATGTATCTTTTTTATTATCATATCGTTTAAAGGCTGCATCACCTAAAATATCATCTAATATCTTTAACATGCTAATAAATTGATTATTTAACTTATCACAAGTATTAGCATCAATACTTTTATTATTCCCCATATAATTATTAAGGTATTTTACAAGATTTATTGATTGTTGTTCTTTCTCTTTCGATTTTCTAAAGTCATTTATAGCGAAATATCTTAAAATCAGCTCAAGATCAAACATTCTAGGATCATCTGATTCCCTGCCAAATGATTTTCTCCACAAATCATTATTATTTAGTTTGAATAATAATGAATTAAAACTTCCTTGATATACACAATTTCTTATTTCCTGAGGTTTTAATGCAACTCCGCTAGTATTAATTCTTTCAAAGATTTGGTACATTCCTGTATCATCTTGTGGGGATTTCTGCTCAAAAATAATAGCATGAATTGTTGTTGATCGAATTTTTCGTTGTTCATCTTGAGTTAATTCTAAAAATGACTTTCCTCTCCACCTTGAATTAATTATATCTGATTTTACAAGGTTAAATGTTTTATCAGTAGACTGGAACTTATTACCTTTTATAAAATCATAAATAGTCATTATTCTCTGATATCCATCTATTATTAACATAGTTTCATCTTCTTTTTTTGCAAGAAAAATACTTGGAACAGGAAGTCCTAGTAAAATTGAATCTATAAATCGACTAGCTTCTTTCTTGTTCCAAACATACTTTCTTTGCAATTCAGGTTTTAATAAATCCCCCTCTTCATACATAGTAACTAATTCCCTAAATGATAAATCAGCTCCCCATGAAGTAATATTAAATAGATCATCATTAGAATAAGAATCGCTTTCATCACACAATTCAGATATATAATTTTCCATAAAATCTCCTTAAGTTAATATAATATTTTGAAAACTAAGCCAATCATATCCAATATAAAGTAATTAGGCAAACACCACCCTCGCATTCCTAAACACCCGCATCCAAGCCCCATCTTCTCCCCACTCTTCCGGATGCCATGAGTTGCTCACGGTGCGGAAGACGCGTTCCGGGTGTGGCATCATGATGGCGACGCGGCCGTTGGTGTTGGAAAGGGCGGTGATGCCGAGGGCGGAGCCGTTCGGGTTCGCCGGGTACACTTCTGTCGGGTTGAGGTTGTTGTCGATGTATTGCGCCACGATCAAGTTTTGCGCTTGAAGTGCGGTTAAATTTTCAGGCGTTTTGAATTCCACTCTGCCCTCGCCGTGGGAAACGGCAATTGGCATGTGAGAGCCTGCCATGCCTTGGAACCACAGGGAGTTGCTTTCGTTAATGCGAACCAAGGCGGCGCGGGCTTCAAAACGTTCGGATTTATTGCGCACGAAACGCGGCCAATTTTCTGTACCCGGGATGATTTCCGCCAAGGTGGAAAGCATTTGACAGCCGTTACAAATGCCAAGTGCGAGCGTGTCTTCACGTTCAAAGAATTGGCTGAATTGATCCCGTAAGTGCGGGTTAAATAAAATGGATTTTGCCCAACCGCCACCGGCGCCGAGCACGTCGCCGTAAGAGAAGCCGCCGCACGCCACTAACGCATTGAAGTGTTGCAAGTCATAACGGCGATTGTGTAAGTCGCTCATGTGAACATCGATAGCCTCAAAGCCGGCGCGGTCAAATGCCGCCGCCATTTCAACATGACTGTTGACGCCTTGTTCGCGCAACACCGCCACTTTCGGGCGCTTGCCGGTGGCAATATAAGGTGCTGCAATGTCTTCGCTTGGGTCGTAGGTTAAACGGGCGGAGAAGCCTTTGTCCTGCGGATTTTTCTTCGCGGCAAATTCTTGGTCGGCACATTCCGGGTTGTCGCGTAAACGTTGCATTTGATGGGTCAATTCCGCCCAAATGCCGCGTAATTCGGAACGTTTTTCATTAAGTAGCACTTTGTTGCCGCGGGTGATTTCGATTTCGTCGTTTTCAGTCACGGCGCCTAATTCTTTCACTAAGTGCAACACATTGTGTTTGGCAAAGACATCGCGCACGAGACTCAAATCGCTGTCGCGCACTTGAATCACCGCGCCCAATTCTTCGTTAAATAACACCGCTAAATCGTTGTCGCCCAAGGCGCTGATATCCACAGCCACGCCACAATGTCCGGCAAATGCCATTTCAGCCAAGGTGACGATTAGCCCGCCATCGGAGCGGTCGTGATATGCCAATAATTTTTCTTGCGCCACCAATTCTTGCATGGCGTTAAAGAAGTTTTTCAATGTGTCGGCATTAACCACATCCGCCGGTTTGTCACCAAGTTGCGCATACACCTGCGCTAACGCCGTAGCACCCAAGCGGTTGTTGCCTTCGCCCAAATCCACCAACAACAAGCGGGATTGCCCTTTGTCAGTGCGTAATTGTGGGGTGACGGTTTTTCGCACATCTTCCACGCGGGCGAAGGCGCTGATAATCAAAGAAAGCGGCGAAGTCACGCTTTTTTGCTCGCCATTTTCCTGCCAAGTGGTTTTCATGGACATGGAATCTTTACCCACCGGAATGGTTAAGCCTAATTGCGGGCAAAGCTCTTCGCCCACGGCTTTCACCGCAGCGTATAAGCCTGCGTCTTCGCCTTTGTGGCCTGCGGCGGACATCCAGTTGGCAGACAATTTAATGCGTTTAATGTCGCCGATATTCGTGGCGGCAATGTTGGTGAGGGATTCTGCCACGGCTAAACGGGCAGACGCAGCGAAATCGAGTAATGCTACCGGCGTGCGTTCACCCATGGACATAGCTTCGCCGTAGTAGCTATCTAAGGTCGCTGTGGTCACCGCGCAGTCTGCCACCGGCACTTGCCACGGGCCGACCATTTGATCACGCGCCACCATGCCGGTCACCGTGCGATCACCGATAGTAATTAAGAAGGTTTTTTCCGCCACCGCAGGCAAACGAAGTACGCGATGTAACGCTTCTTTTAATTGAATCTGGCTTTGTTCAAGCTGTTCGCCGTTAACGCTAGCGGTTTGCACATCGCGGGTCATTTTCGGGGTTTTACCGAGCAACACGCCCATTGGTAAATCAATCGGATTGTTGTTGAAATGCTCATCGTGTAAGGTTAAGTGTTCTTCTTCCGTGGCTTCACCGATCACCGCATAAGGCGCGCGTTCACGACGGCAAAGTTCCTCAAAGTGCGGTAGTTTTTCCGGATGAATGGCAAGCACATAACGTTCTTGTGATTCGTTACACCAAATTTCCAATGGGCTCATTTCGCGCTCGTCACTTAGGATTTTACGGAGTTCAAATTTACCGCCACGGCCGCCGTCATGCACCAATTCAGGCATGGCGTTGGATAAACCGCCCGCGCCCACGTCATGAATAAAGGCAATCGGGTTGTCATCACCCAGTTGCCAGCAACGGTCGATCACTTCTTGGCAACGACGTTCCATTTCAGGGTTATCCCGTTGTACGGAGGCGAAATCCAAGTTTTCTTTCGATTTACCGGACGCCATAGAAGAGGCGGCACCACCGCCCAAGCCGATGTTCATGGCCGGGCCACCAAGCACAACCAGTTTTGCGCCCACCGGAATGTCGCCTTTTTGCACGTGTTCGGCACGAATGTTACCGATACCGCCCGCCAACATGATCGGTTTGTGGTAGCCACGCACTTCTTCGCCATTGAAACTATTCACTTTTTGTTCGTAAGTACGGAAATAGCCAAGCAATGCAGGACGACCGAATTCGTTGTTAAACGCCGCGCCACCTAACGGGCCTTCCAACATAATATCTAAGGCGGAAGCAATACGGTTTGGTTTAGAAAGCGGCGCTTCCCAAGGTTGTTCAAAGTTTGGAATGCATAAGTTGGACACAGAAAAGCCCACCAAACCCGCTTTCGGTTTTGCGCCGCGACCGGTAGCCCCTTCGTCACGGATTTCACCACCGGAACCGGTTGCCGCCCCCGGGAACGGGGAAATGGCGGTCGGGTGGTTGTGGGTTTCCACTTTCATTAAAATGTGGGTGTCTTCATTGTGATAACGGTAAATGCCGTCTTGATCCGGGAAGAAACGTCCCGCTTTGGAGCCTTCCATCACTGCGGCGTTGTCTTTATACGCGGAAAGCACAAAATCTGGGGTTTTCTCAAAGGTATTTTTGATCATTTTGAACAGGGATTTATCCTGTTTTTTACCGTCGATAATCCAGTCAGCATTGAAAATTTTGTGGCGGCAGTGTTCCGAGTTGGCTTGTGCAAACATATACAGCTCAATGTCGTGCGGGTTGCGTCCAAGTGCGGTGAAATTTTCCATCAAATAATCGATTTCATCTTCCGCCAATGCCAAGCCAAGTTCCACGTTGGCACTTTCTAAAGCGCTGCGCCCGCCGTTTAAAATATCCACGATTTTTAACGGCTTCGGTTCTTGTTGGCGGAACAACACTTCCGCCTCATCAGCCTTGCGCACCACAGTTTCCATCATACGGTCATGTAAAAGTGCGGTCAGTTTTTCCGTCGTTTTTTCATCTAACGACTGTGTCAATTCAAAGTAATACACCAAACCACGCTCAATACGTTCCACTTCATTTAAGCCGCAGTTATGGGCAATATCGGTGGCTTTAGACGACCAAGAGGAAATGGTGCCGACCCGCGGAATCACAATAAAACTTTCCCCTTTGGCTTCATGTTCGGCAAGGGTCGGTCCGTAATGCAACAAGGCTTTTAGTTTGGCTTCCTGTTCAGCAGAAAGAGTGGAGTTTAATGCCACAAAATGCACATACTCCGCATACACGGATTTCACCGGTAATTGTTGCTGTTGGAATTTTTGCATTAAGCCATGAATACGGAATTCGGAAAGGGCAGGTGAGCCACGGAAAGTTTGAAACATGAGGATTACCTTTAAGGTTGAATTGAAACAAAAATTGCGGGCTATTATAAAGGAAATTGGGATAAACGAAAACGTTTGCGCAAGAAAAACAAACGGGAAGAAACAATAAAAAAAGCCCTTGTCAAAAGGACAAGGGCAAGAATGAAAAATGAGCTAAAAACTAACCCATACCGTATTTTTTTAATTTTTTACGCAATGTACCGCGGTTAATGCCAAGCATTGTCGCCGCGCGGGTTTGGTTACCACGGGTATATTGCATAACCATATCCAACATCGGATGTTCAACTTCTGCCAATACCAACTCATAAAGATCGTTGACATCTTGACCGTCTAATTGGGATAAGTAATTTTTTAAAGCCTGTTTCACAGAATCGCGTAATGGCTTGTTGGTTACTTGAGATTGAGAATTCAGCACAGAAACAGTTAATGCTTCCGCCGGATTACGTTGTTCTAACATTGTTCTATCCATTAATTAAATCAAATTAAACGAAAAAATTGTTCTAATGCGTCTAACTGCGCCGAAGCGGAAGTGAGCGCATTAAAATCTTGTTTGAAAACAGAATGAGGTTGAATATCCTGTAAATACCAAGCGATATGCTTACGTGCGATTCGGTAACCTTTTTCATCACCGTAAAACTGATGCAGCTCACGGATATGTTGCAAAATTACACCGCACTTTTCTTCTAAACTTGGTTCGGTCACGATCGAATTGTGTTCCACCAACCCCACCATGGTTTGAAACACCCAAGGTCGGCCTAATGCCCCTCGGCCGATCATTACGCCATCTGCCCCCGTATAATCGAGCACAAATTTGGCTTGTTGTGGGGAAATCATATCGCCATTGGCAATCACCGGAATGGAAACAGCTTGTTTTACCGCTTTAATCGAGTCATATTCCGCGACGCCCTCAAATTTACAGGCGCGCGTGCGACCATGCACGGTTAACGCTTGAATGCCACTTTGCTCTGCGATTTTAGCAATCTCGACACAATTTCGATTTTCCGTATCCCAACCGGTGCGAATCTTCAACGTTACCGGAACGTTGACCGATTTCACGACGGCCTCAAGAATCTGTTGAACTAAGTCGGGATATTGCAAAAGAGCGGAGCCCGCCATTTTACGATTCACCTTTTTCGCTGGACAGCCCATATTAATATCAATAATTTGAGCGCCGTATTCCACGTTCACTTGAGCGGCTTGCGCCATTTCGTCGGGATCGGAACCCGCAATTTGTACGGCATTGATACCGGCATCTTGGTGGTGCGCTAAGCGCAATTTCGATTTTTCGGTATGCCACACTTGCGGATTGGTTGACATCATTTCTGAAAAGGTTAAACCCGCCCCGTAATGGGCGCAGATTTTACGGAAAGGTTGATCGGTAATTCCCGCCATGGGTGCCAATAAAATGCGATTTTTTAATTGATAATGACCAATGCGCATTATGACTCCGCGACTTTCCAACAACTTGACCAAACTCGGCTGCCAACCGACAAGGTGCGCTATCATACGCACTTTTAATGCGTTTGCAAAGGGTAATTTTTATACAAATTATAATTTTTTTAGATCCAATTCAATTTGCCAAATTTCTGCAGAAATTTGCTATAAAAGAATTGACTTTGATGGGGAAATTGTCTCGTTCATTGAGCGCCGTAAAACAAAAAGTGCGGTGAAAAAACGTGATATTTCTCCACCGCACTTTTCTATTATACTTTGAGGCTTATTGTGCGTTATGCCTTTAGCTTACCGGTAATTCGACACCATTCTTCGCGCTCTGCCACCGGCGCCAACACAAAGCGCTCTGCATAAGCATCACACACGGATTGTGCTTGTGTCGCCAAAATGCCTGATAAACCTAAATCCCCGTTTGGTTTCACTAACTGGCTAATCACCGGGTAAAGCTCTTTTAACGGCCCCGCCAAAATATTCGCCACCACCACATCGGCTTTCAAGTCCGACGGTTTTGCATCAGATAAAAACAGTTGCAAGCGATCTGCCACACCATTTTGTTCCGCATTGTTGCGGCTGGCTAAAATCGCTTGTGGATCGATATCAATACCGACCGCACTTTTTGCGCCCAACTTCAATGCCGCAATGGCCAAAATGCCGGAACCACAACCAAAGTCGATCACCGTTTTATCTTTCAAATCTAAACTATCAAGCCATTCCAAACAAAGTGCCGTAGTCGGGTGCGTCCCCGTACCAAACGCCAAGCCCGGATCAAGCATCACGTTCACGGCATTCGGATCCGGCACATCACGCCAGCTTGGGCAAATCCACAAGCGCTGACCAAATTGCATTGGATGAAAATTATCCATCCACTCGCGCTCCCAGTCTTTGTCTTCGATTTGTTCGATTTTATAGGCAGTATGTTCATTTACATGGTTCGCCTGTTTAAGTGCCTCCACCACCACATTCATATCGGTTTCTGCATCAAATAAAGCAATCACATCGGTGTTGCCCCACAAGCGGGTTTCTCCCGGCAAAGGCTCAAAAATCGGGGTATCTTGGCTGTCCATAAAAGTAACGGACACCGAGCCGATTTCTTCTAAAAAATCACTGATTTGCTCAGCCTTTTCATTAGTACTGTTTAGGCGAATTTGAATCCAAGCCATGTTTATTCCTATATGTTTTATGATGAATGGCGCTTCTCGCCGATTTTATTCCCAATCAAAAATGCCACCAAGCCAAAGACGAGAGATGGCACAATCGGGTTGAAGCCAAAGAGTTTAATGCCAAATTGGGTAAATAAAATAAATGAAACCAAGCCGACCAACATGGAGCTAACCGCACCGTAAGCATTGGCTTTGTCCCAGTAAAGTCCAAGAACGATAACCCACAAAAATGCGGCTTCAAGTCCACCAAAGGCAAACAGATTCAGCCAAATAATCATATCCGGCGGATTCAGAGACGCAAAAATTAAAAGTGCGGTCAAAATTAACGTAATGATTGAGGAGATTAGGCCAATCCGTTTTTGATTTTGCACTGCCTGCGGTTTTGCCGCCAAATACAGGTCTTTCACAAAAATAGAAGACGATTGAATCAGCTGCGCATCCACCGTGGACATAATCGCCGACATTGGTGCCGCAAGGAAAATCCCCGCCACAATCGGTGGCAACACTTGCAACATCAGGCTCGGAATCACTTTATCCGACACCGTTAAATCCGGTACGATGGCGCGCCCCAATGCGCCCGCCAAATGCATACCAAACATGATAATCGTCAACACGATCGTGCCGATCAACATACCATTGTGCAGGGCTTTGCTGTCTTTAAACGCCATGCAACGCACTGCCGTGTGCGGCAAGCCGACCACACCGAAGCAAACCAAAATCCAGAAAGACGCCATAAATTGGAAATCTAACATCTCATTTGGTCCGTACGGGCTGACGAGGCTTGGGTCAATTTCAGTTAATTTTTTGACCGCACTTTCCACGCCGCCTACCTGATAAATCACGCCGACTAACAACACAATCGTGCCGAGAATCATCACGGTACCTTGGATTGTATCCGTCAACACCACGGCACGGAAACCGCCAATGAAGGTATAAATTCCCACGGTTAAAGCGAAAATTAACAAGGCTTGGGTGTAAGGAATGCCGATGGTAGTTTCCAATAAACGGGCACCACCGATAAATTGCACGGTCATCGCCGCAAAGAACGCGATCAACAACGCAACACAGGCAATCCATACCAAATATTTATTTTTATAGCGATAAAGCAATAAATCATTGATCGTCAAGGCGTTAGTTTCTCGTGAAAGCAAGGCAAATTTTTTCCCCAGCGCACCAAGCGCCAACCACACGGCAGGTACTTGGATCATGGCAAGCAAAACCCAGCCTAATCCGTATTTATACGCCGCACCGGGGCCACCAATAAAGGAACTGGCGCTGGCATAAGTAGAGGCAGTCGTCATGGCGAGCACAAAACCCGTCATAGAACGGTTGCCGACATAATATTCAGAAAGAAAATCCCCGCCTTTTTGACGTTTCACATAAGCATAAATCGCCGCCCCGAAGACAAAGGCTAAATAAATGACGAGCGGAAAAATAATCCCTAGGTTCATTGGTGACGCTCCGTTGTCGAATATTGTTTTTTCTCTTCCACATCCAGCGGAATATCTTGAAACACAATTTTAATCAGCCAATACGCTACCACAATAAACAGAATCGGCAGGTAAATGCAGGCCAGTTCAAACCACAGAGGAAAACCAATTGGGCCTTGTGTACCTTTTGGCAAGTAAGCACATAAGCACCAACCAATCACATAAAGCAAAGTTAAGCCCAATGCCCAACGGGCTTCTTTGGTCGCTTGTTTATAACGTTGTTGTAAGTTCATATATCATTTTTCTTTATCTGTCCAACTTTCACTTGTTGCCACGCTAAGGTTAGCAACGGTATCACCATTTGGCATAGTGCGAATTTCCGGTGGATTGCCTAAGTAACCAACAATCGTAACTTTGTTTACCCCAAACATAATTTCTCCTTATTTAGTTGTGATGAGAATCATTGTGATAAGAATTGCCTAAGTCTTGAAATGAGTGTTCAAAAGAACCGCTTAAATCTACTCCATAAGGATTCCCTCCTACATCAATTCCATTAGATGTTGGCAACCCAGTAGCCGGATTAATTGAATCAAAAGAACCGCTTAAATCTACTCCATAAGGATTCCCTCCTACATCAATTCCATTAGATGTTGTCAACCCAGTAGCCGGATTAATTTCATTATGAATAAATGATGAATTATTAGTGTTTACACCATTCATTGAAAAGTTTGAGTTAAAGAATGATGAATTATTAGTATTTATATCATCCATTGAAAAATTTGAATTATGAACCATTCTTTTTTTTCTTAAAAAAAGCGCATATTCTTCTTTAGTCATAATTCTAAATCCAATTTTGTCTTTAATTTTTTTTAATAAATTAAAAAATAATTTCATAATGTATCCTCCTAATACTTATCTTTATATTTATCTTCGTTTGCCTTTTCTCTGTTGTTAGCAAATTTCTCTGCTGAATCAGACATAATCCGATTTTTTCCGGCTTGTATATCATAAGAGTTTCTGACATTTTGATTTCTATTGTCATTAGGATTAATATGTTCAATAGGATCTGTTTTTATCCCCATTTTTTTAGCTTGTTCTTCATAATCAAATCCACGATTGCCTACATGATTTTCAACTTGACCGCTTAAATTACTATGACTACCGCCACTGTGCTTTGGCCTCCTGAATTTCCTCGGGTAAAGTCGCCTTGTGAAGCTAACACGCACATTCCATTTCCATCATGAATATTCCGCAATCCTAAATAAAAAAAGTGGACTGAGATCCACTTTTTCTATTAATGCTACGTTTTATTCGTGCATACCTAATTTTTTCTCCAAATAGTGGATATTTGTGCCACCTTTTTGGAAGTTTTCGTCTGCTAAAATCAGATCATGCAACGGAATGTTCGTTTTAATACCGTCAATGATGGTTTCTGATAACGCATTTTGCATACGACGGATCGCGACTTCACGGGTATCGCCGTAAGTAATCAATTTCGCAATCATGGAATCATAATGCGGAGGAACGGTGTAACCTGCGTAAACATGAGAATCCCAACGCACGCCTAAACCGCCCGGAGAATGCAAATGATCAACTTTGCCCGGTGAAGGCAAGAAGGTTTTTGGATCTTCCGCGTTGATACGACATTCCATCGCATGGCCTTTCACTTTAATGTCTTCTTGTTTGAAAGAAATCGGCAAGCCTGCAGCAATACGCAATTGCTCTTTCACCAAGTCCACACCGGTAATCATTTCCGTCACAGGATGTTCCACTTGAATACGGGTATTCATTTCAATGAAATAGAACTCACCGTTTTCATATAAAAATTCAAATGTACCTGCACCACGATAGCCAATTTCCACACAAGCCTTAGCACAACGAGAACCGATATCACGACGAACTTCTTCGGTGATACCCGGTGCAGGTGCTTCTTCCACCACTTTTTGGTGGCGACGTTGCATAGAACAGTCACGCTCTGCCAAGTAAACCGCATTGCCGTGGGTGTCCGCTAATACTTGGATTTCCACGTGGCGTGGGTTTTCCAAATATTTTTCCATGTAAACCATGTCGTTGTTGAAAGCCGCTTTCGCTTCTGCTTTCGTCATGGCAATAGACTCTTCCAACGCCTCTTCGCTACGGACTACACGCATACCACGACCACCGCCGCCACCGGAGGCTTTGATAATGATCGGATAGCCAATACGTTTCGCGATTTCTTTGTTTTTCGCGATGTCAGAGGTTAATGGGCCATCAGAACCCGGTACGCAAGGCACACCGGCTTTTTTCATGGCGTTAATCGCGGACACTTTGTCGCCCATCAAACGAATCACATCGGCAGTTGGTCCGATAAACGTGAAACCGGAGCT
This sequence comes from Aggregatibacter sp. oral taxon 513, assembly GCF_018128305.1. Classification (NCBI taxonomy): domain Bacteria; kingdom Pseudomonadati; phylum Pseudomonadota; class Gammaproteobacteria; order Pasteurellales; family Pasteurellaceae; genus Aggregatibacter; species Aggregatibacter sp. oral taxon 513. Next base: position 354,685 of record NZ_CP072381.1, on the reverse strand, counting down.
TTCTACCTGTTCGGCGAAATCCGCATTTTCGGAAAGAAAACCATAGCCCGGGTGAATAGCATCAGCCCCGGTCACTTCAGCTGCAGCAATAATTGCCGGAATATTTAAATAACTTTTTGCAGATTGAGCAGGACCGATACACACGGTTTCATCCGCAAGCAGAACGTGTTTTAACTCACGGTCGGCGGTGGAATGAACCGCAACGGTTTTAATGCCCAATTCTTTGCAGGCGCGCAAAATTCGCAGTGCAATTTCACCACGATTGGCGATAACAACTTTTTCTAACATAATAAATCCATTCTTGTTTAAATTATGGTGTGCTATGTTAATTATTCGATAATAATCAACGGCTCATCAAATTCGACAGGCTCACCATCATTTACCAAAATAGCTTTTACTACACCTGCTTTATCCGCTTCAATACGGTTCATCATTTTCATCGCTTCAACGATGCAAAGTGCATCACCTACTTTTACGGTTTGCCCCACTTCAACAAACGCTTTCGCTTCAGGGCTTGGACTACGATAGAACGTTCCTACCATCGGAGAACGGATCTTATGACCAGAAACTTCTTCAGGTGCTGCAGCAGGGGCTGCCGGCGCGGCAGCTGGTGCAGCAGGAGCCGCAACCGGAGCCGGCGCAGCTGCTGGAATGGAATACTGAACATTTGCCGGCGCGGCAACAGTGGCACGACTAATACGTACAGAACCCTCTTCTTCTGAAACTTCGAGTTCCGTAATACCGGATTCTTCCACTAATTCAATCAGTTTTTTAATTTTACGAATGTCCATAGTTTTTTCCTAAAATATGCTAGATTTTCACCGCACTTTTGAAAAAAGCACGGTATGGATTAAGATAAATTTTCGCCCGAGAGATTACCTCAAAATCATTATTTTGGCGATAAAATTCTGCGATTTTTTGCTAAATTTCGCCGATCTTCACTTTTTTGAAAGATAATTTACGGCAAACTGCAATGCGAAATCATACCCCTGCGCACCACAGCCACAAATCACACTTTCCGCCACATCACTAAAATAGGAATGATGACGAAATGGTTCTCGTTTATGAATATTGGATAAATGCACTTCAACGAAAGGAATGCCAACGGCAAGTAACGCATCACGCAACGCCACACTGGTGTGGGTATAGGCCGCGGGATTGATAATAATAAAATCCACTTTTTGAAAGCTTTGGTGAATTTTCTCAATTAATTTTTCTTCGCTATTGGCTTGAAAACAATCCAGTGCCACTTGCTGTTTTACCGCTTGTTGTTGCAAATGCCGTTCAATTTCCGCTAAGGATAAATGCCCGTAATGACCTGGCTCACGCACGCCTAACATATTCAAGTTCGGGCCATTTAACAGCAAAATGTTGTATTTTGATGACATATCACATTCCTTTTTATTGCGCGCATTATAATGATTTTTCGCTTTTTGCTGGTCTAATCTGTAAAAACGTCCCAGTAAAAAATAGCGGAAAAAAACGACCGCACTTTTAATCTAAAATAACTTCGGTAATGAATTCCGAATCCAAGCCAACGACAGGTAATTCCGACCCCGGCCAGGCTCTGACGACTTGATAATCCATTAAATCCAGTGTGTCTAAGCCCGGCGTGACATTTGGCGTATATTGTTGCGCCATGCGTGCCAGTTGGGTTAAACCGAAGCTACTTTCAATGCTGGAACTGATAACCGCTTTCATACCTAACGCATGCACCTGAGCAATCAACTCGGCACAACGTTCAATAGATCCCACCAAGGTCGGTTTAATTACAATCGCCGCCAAGTGCGGTTCTTTTTCCACACGAAAATCAGGTTCACGTACACTTTCATCCCAGGCAATGTTAATGCCGGTTTCTGCCGCAAATTGACGACTTTCCTCACGGGTTTTGCAAGGTTCTTCAATAAATTGAATGCGCGCACGGTGTTCCGGTTTCACATATTTGGCGAACATTTGCGCTTTAGCAGGCGTCCAGCTGCGGTTAGCATCTAGCCGTAATTGCAAATCCGGAATGGCTTCTAACAACATATCGGCAATAAGGCCATCACGATTGGCTTCATACATGCCCACTTTCACTTTCGCCACTTTTTCACCCTGCATTTGATCCAGCGGTTCATAAAGCTCATCCGGGTCGCCATAACATAAAGGCGCGGTTTGATAGTTGCCTTCGTCACCCAAACGTCCTTTCATTTCCATCAACGCACAACTGAGCCCGAACGCCACAGAAGGATACAAATCATCCGTTAAATCCAGTTTTACGTTACAACTGCGGGATTGATCCCATTTTTCCAGCCATTCGATGGCTTGGGCTTGGGCTTGGTCTAAGGTTTCATGACTAAACTCCGGCAACGGCGCAATTTCGCCCCAACCTTCATTTTGCCCACAGCACACTTTCACTAAAAGACCTTCACGCTTTTTCAAAAAGCGATTGCGCAAAATCAGTTGAGAATCCACCGGAATGGAATAACGGAAAAGTTGGTAACGACGATGTTGAATGGCGCAATTTTTCTTTTCATAGAAAATTTTGCCCACCTGTTGAATATGTGCCAGTAAAGCCGGTTCGGTAATCTTGTCATAAATGACTACATCGAATTTATACGGAATGGTAGTTTGCGACAGGGTTTGCTGAATGTCGTGCAACATGGCGTCAGTAATGCCATCGCCTTTTAAGGCTAAATCAATGTCCGAGTCTTCACGAAAATTCCCCTTCCCACGCGAGCCAAATAAAATTGCTGTTTCAACCTGAGGGAAATGGCGCAAATTCCAACCGATGTTTTTAATGATTGTTTCTGTTAAACCGAAATCCATTATCTTTACCTATATCAATTGCAGAGAAGAAATTGCTGTGTGCGAAATAACGAAAGTGCGGTCGATTTAAAAAACATTTTTAAAAACGACCGCACTTTTTATCTTAAGGATTGCGCTTAAATTTACCAAAGTCCGGCGCGCGTTTTTCATTGAAGGCGTTGCGACCTTCTTGGCCTTCTTCTGTCATGTAGAACAACATGGTGGCGTTACCGGCAAGTTCTTGAAGACCGGATTGTCCGTCGCAGTCAGCATTCAATGCCGCTTTCAAGCAACGCAAGGCAATTGGGCTGTTGCGTAGCATTTCACGGCACCAACGTACGGTTTCTTTTTCTAACTCAGCGTAAGGCACCACCGTGTTCACTAAGCCCATATCTAACGCCTCTTGTGCATTATATTGACGGCATAAGAACCAAATTTCGCGCGCTTTTTTCTGACCAACGATACGCGCCATGTAGCTTGCGCCCCAACCGCCATCAAAAGAACCTACTTTCGGGCCGGTTTGGCCGTAAATGGCGTTATCTGCGGAAATGGTCAGGTCACACATCATGTGTAACACATGACCGCCGCCAATGGCATAACCTGCCACCATCGCCACCACCGGTTTTGGGCAAGTACGAATATCACGTTGGAAATCCAACACGTTAAGATGATGTACGCCGCTGTCGTCTTTATAGCCGCCGTAATCCCCACGTACTTTTTGGTCACCGCCGGAACAGAACGCTTTTTCGCCTTCACCGGTTAGCACGATAACACCGATTTTTTCATCAAAACGGGCATCGGCAAAAGCGGTGATCATTTCTTTCACAGTTTGCGGACGGAAAGCATTGCGCACTTCCGGACGATTAATGGTGATTTTGGCAATGCCGTCGGTGGATTTGTGATAACGAATGTCGGTATAACCCGCGCTGTGGTCAACCCACTCAACCGGTGCATATAAAACATCATCTTTTGGATTTTGCATGAGGAATTCCTTTAATTTAAGGTTAAAAAAGTGCGGTCATTATAGCGGAAGTTTCTGAAATCTGAAAACGAAAAGGGTCGGTATTCACCGACCCTCAAGGACAAAATGAAATTAGTTTTTCGCTTTTGCCGCAGCTTTCACGATCACCGCAAAGGCAGGAGCTTTTAAGGAAGCGCCACCCACTAATGCACCGTCAATATCCGGTTGGGTGAACAATTCTGCCGCGTTAGCATCGTTAACAGAACCGCCGTATTGAATGATCACTTGATCAGCAACCGCTTGAGATTTTTTCGCAATATGACCACGAATGAATGCGTGTACGGCTTGCGCTTGTGCCGGAGTCGCAGATTTGCCGGTTCCGATTGCCCAAATTGGTTCATACGCAATCACCGCACCGTTGAAGGCTTCTACGCCTAACAGGTTGATGACCGCATCAATTTGGCGTGCGCAGACTTCTTCAGTTTTACCCGCTTCATTTTCCGCTTCGGATTCACCAATACATAACACAGGCACCAAGCCAGCTTCTTTTAACGCTCCAAATTTTTTCGCCACGAATTCATCGCTTTCTTTGTGATAAGTACGACGCTCGGAGTGACCAATAATAATGTATTTCGCGCCAAAATCTTTCAACATTTCAGTGGAGATATCACCGGTGAAAGCACCTTTCACATTCACATCCACGTTTTGTGCGCCTAATTGGATGATATTTTGACCGCCACAGCTGCAGCCGCAACCGGATAATAATTTTTCAGCTTCCCCCAAATACATGACCGGTGGGGCAATTGCCACGTCACAACCGGTGACACCGTGCAACTCTTCTTTTAAGCCGGTGATTAATTCACGGGTGAAAGCTTTGCTACCGTTTAATTTCCAGTTACCCATAACTAAAGGACGACGAGCCATTTTATTTCTCCTTAATATGATTGAATAAAAACTGCGCTTACTATAACAAAAAACGCCTGCTTTTTTTGGTAAAAAATCACAGTTCTAAAAAATTTTCTTTGTAACAGATGATTCTTTTGGGCTAAAAAGATACAATCTACTGTATAAATTTAACAAAAAATGACCGATTGCCTCATGATTAAAATTTTTAAAGCTGAACAATGGAACCTAGAAACACTCCTACCGCTATTTGAAGAATATCGTCTTTCTCAGGGCATGACAGAAAATCCGGAACGTACGCTCACCTTTCTTTCCAACCGTATTCGTTTTAGCGAAAGCATTTTTTTCCTTGCGCTCGACCAATCCCAACAAGCGCTCGGTTTCATTCAACTTTATCCTCGTCTTTCTTCGCTACAATTACAGCGCTACTGGCAATTAACAGACATTTTCGTGCGCCAAGGCAATCAATCAAACGATATTTACACCGCACTTATTGCCAAAGCCAAAGAATTCGTCAGCTACACGCAATCCACGCGATTAGTGGTAGAACAAGATCGACAGCAACATCATTTACTGGAACAAGAAGGTTTCCGCTTAAACCCGAAAAAATCTGTGTTTGAATTGAATTTAGTGGGGTAATGATAAACGAAAAGTGCGGTTGAAATTTCCGATGAATTTCAACCGCACTTTTTATTTTAGAAAACAGGCGCAGAGATAGGCATAAAACCTACCCAGACATTTCAAATTAAATAATCCGCGAAAATTGCTGTTGTTTTGCTTGTGCGCGTGAATACGTGTCGAAACACAAACAAATATTACGAATCAACAAACGTCCTTTTGCGGAAACCGTGATTTGCGCCTCACCGATATCCAATAAACCATCGGCAGCCAAAGGTGCGAGCAAGGCCAAATCTTCAGCAAAGTGTTGTTTAAAATCAATATTGTACTGTTTTTCTAATGGGGCATACGCTAATTTAAAATTACAAATCAATTGCTTAATGACATCCCGACGCAAACAATCTTCTTCTGACATGGCTAAACCTTTATGCAAGGCAATGCCGTTGGTATCCACCGCGGTATAATATTCCTTCAAATCTTTCTGATTTTGCGCATAGGTATCCCCCAATAAGCTGATTGCCGACACACCCAGCCCCAACAAATCACATTCTTCCTGCGTCGTATAGCCTTGGAAATTACGGTGCAACACGCCATTTTGCTGTGCAATAGCAAGTTCATCGTCCGGTTTGGCAAAATGATCCATACCAATAAACTTATAACCTGCACTGCCCAGTGTTTCGATGGTTTTTTGTAAAATTTCCAGCTTCGTCTCCGGTTTCGGTAACTGCCAATCTTTTATTTTTGCTTGTCCGGCGAAACGGCTTGGCAAATGGGCATAGTTAAATACGCTCAATCGATCAGGGTTGAGTTCAATGACTTTTTTCAAGGTGAACATAAAGCTCTCAACACTCTGGAATGGCAAACCATAAATCAAATCTAGGTTAGTCGATTGAAAACCCAGCTCACGAGCGCGCATCAACAGCGCATTGACAAATGCCTCATCCTGTTCGCGATTCACCGCTTTTTGTACGTCTTTATTGAAATCTTGTACGCCCATACTGATGCGGTTAAACCCGATGTTATGCAAATGTTCTAACATCGAAAGCTCAATTTCACGAGGATCCATTTCAATACTGATTTCTGCGTTATCGGCGATATTAAAATGGTCGCGCAACATTTGCATTAAACGGGCAGATTGTGCTTCCGTTAAATACGTTGGCGTGCCACCGCCCCAATGCACTTGCGTTGCCACACGATTTGTAAATAATTTCGACCGCTCTTTTATTTCTCGTTCCAGAAAATCCAAGTAAATGTCGGCTTTGTGCTGATGGCGCGTAATGACTTTATTACAGGCGCAGAAATAACAAAGTTTATGGCAAAACGGAATGTGAACATATAATGACAACGGACGTGTTGGATAACGTTGTGCCGCGGCAATAAAGTCCTCATTCGTATACTGTTCGTTAAACTCAAGCGCTGTCGGATAGGATGTGTAGCGCGGACCGGATTGATTATATTTTTGAATTAATGCTAAATCCCAAATGATCTCAGACATTCAATTTCCCCCACGTTTATAATGTTTGGATATCCGTTAGAAGTCGGTTTAGTTCTAACTTAATCTTACTTTCAAGCTCGGCTTCTGTGCTTTCACGCTGTAAATCCAAACGCATTCTTTCGTTCTTTTTTAATTCTCTGCGAGCCTCATGGGTCGGCATATCTTCGACCGTTTCATACAATCGCCACATGGCAGAATAATGTTTTAGGCTCATGCCCACCGGTTCGAGTAGCATTTTCAAACGCAATACACCTTCTGATAAATTGCAATCACCGTTCAACATGGCTTTCGCAATAATCTCAAGGCTTTCTTTAATGCGATGAATACGGTTTCGGCGTGCTTGCAACAGTGCTTTTTTCTGCTTTTGCAACGCCAGCAACAAATACGCGGCATAACCGACCATACCGGCAATGATGATGACAGCTGCAATGAGTAAAAACGTTTTCCACATAATTTAAAGATACTTATTTAAATTGGTTGATGTCGATTCGTTCAAAAGTGCGGTATAAATCTTCATCGTTTTCTTCATCATCCACAATGCCTAACTCGTCCATTAATTGCGCGACACGCGCCAAACAGGTATCCACAAATTTTTGATCTTCGGCAGACAATTTTTTACCTTCATCCAATTGATCCAACAACTGATTCAAACATTCGTTATTTTCTAACTGTTCTAATTCTACCATCGGATCCAAGGTTGCTTTTGGCTCAGATTTTGCAGCTGATACTGCTTGCGCTTTTTGCGGTTTATTCACAAATTCCACCATCAACGGCACTTTTTTACGGCTACCGATTCGTGGATCCTGAATTTCTTTTACTTGATTCGCGGCTCTATTTTCCGGCGCACTATGACGAGAACCGGAATCCAATCCTTTATGCTTACGTTTTTTCTTCTCTTCACGGGCTTTCGCATCCAGTTCATAACGTGTCGCTTTGCGGCCGGAAAGGGGTTGTTCCGGTTTTTTATCGGATTTGCGGGCCGGCATGATATCTGTAAGGCGGCGAGTCTTTTTCTGACGGGACATAACTTATCTCTTGACTAATAAAATTGAGCGGCGATTGTATCACTCCGCAGGAAATTTAACGAGGGATATTAAAAAATGCTGAAAAAAATGACCGCACTTTTAATCATCAGACTTCGCTTCAGTCATCAACTGTTGCGCTAATTTCGCTTCTTTCTGCTGCGCGCGGCGTTTTTGAAAAAACGCACTGAGTTTTTCACTGCATTCCTGTTGCAACACGCCAGCGGTGATTTCGATGGCATGGTTCATTTTATAATCATCAAAAAAATGAAAACGAGAACCTACCGCACCGGTTTTATAGTCTGCCGCGCCAAACACCAAGCGGTTAATACGGCTGTGCAAAATCGCACCGGCGCACATAGTGCAAGGTTCCAACGTGACGTATAAGGTTGCATTCAACAAGCGATAATTTTGTAAGGTTTGTCCGCCTTGACGCAACGCGACAATTTCAGCGTGCGCAGTGGGATCAGAATCAATGATCGATAAATTCCATCCCTCACCAATAATTTCACCCTCTTCGCTCACTAACACGGCACCCACAGGAATTTCACCCAAGGCTTCTGCTTTGTCCGCCAACATTAAGGCGTGGCGCATAAATTGTTCATCCAGTTGCTGTTGAGATTCAGTCATGAGGCTATTCAGATAAAAAGTGCGGTGGATTTAAAAAACGTTTTTAAAACCGACCGCACTTTGTTAGACGGAAAACGGATATTTAATCGGTTCGTGGCATTGATAACCCGTGACTTTGAAATCATCCATGGTGACCCAGGTTTCCAGGTCTTCTAAAGATTTAATGTCCGGGTTAATTTCCAACTGCGGTGAAGGGAAAGGCTCACGTTTTAATTGCACATCACGCATGAGTTCCAACTGGTCTTCATAAATATGTGCATTCACAATGTGATGGAATACCTGCCCTGCTTTTTTACCGGTAATTTGTGCCATTAATGCTAAGAAAGTGAATACTTGGATTTGGTTGAAATTCAAACCAAGCGGCACATCGCAAGAGCGTTGGTAACTGGTGAGATATAACGTATCACCCAATAAAGAAAAAGTATGCGTATGCATGCAAGGACGCAAACAACCCAAATCAAATTCACCCGGATTATAGAACGTCAGAATCTCACCGCGGTCATCAATGCCTTTGCTGAGGTTATTGACGATTTTACGCAACTGATCGAGATGTTCACCATTTGGCTTGCGCCAGCTTCTGCCCTGCACACCATACACGCGTCCCATGTCATCCGTGCCTTTGCGGTGCGGATTATTCAGCCAAGCCTGATTTTCATTGGCATTGGCATCCCACGTTTTGGTGCCAAGATTGCGGAAGTCTGCTGCATTGTCATAACCGCGAATATAGCCTAAAAATTCTGCAATCGCTGCTTTCCAATAACTTTTACGGGTGGTAATCAACGGAAATTGGTTATTTGCCACATCGTAAGTCAAACCGGCGTTAATCACGGTCAAACAACGTTTGCCGGTACGTTCGTTTTCTACCCAAACGCCTTCGTTAACAATACGTTGGCACAAATCTAAATATTGTTTCATTTTTTCACCGCACTTTTGTTGTATGCCCAAAGCATAATGAAAACACCGCCAAGCATCATTGGCAGACAAAGAAGTTGGCCTCTTGTGATCACATCAAGAAACAGTTCTACATCAGGTTCGCGCACATATTCAATCATAAAACGGAAAACGCCATAACCAATGAGGAAGAGGCCGGCAACCGATCCCATTGGACGTGGTTTACGAATAAACCAATTCAAAATAAGGAACAATACCAAACCTTCTAACACAGCTTCATATAATTGAGATGGATGGCGTGGTAATAATAGCGGATCTGTCGGAAAAATCATTGCCCAAGGCACGTCCGTTGCACGTCCCCATAATTCTAAATTGATGAAGTTACCAAGACGCCCCATTCCTAAACCGAAAGGAATGAGAGGTGCAACAAAATCTGCCGTCGCCCAAAAGCTGCGTTTTTGTATTTTAGAAGTAATGACCATGGCAATAATCACGCCAATTAAGCCACCATGAAAAGACATACCGCCTTCCCAAACGCGTAATAAATACAGCGGGTCCTGTAAAAAACGATCAAAATTATAAAAGAAGACATCACCAATTCGACCGCCTAAAAAGACGCCCATGAAACCATTAAAGAGTAAAGAATCGACTTGATCTACCGTCCAACCGCTGTTTGCTTGCTGAACTCGGCGCACACCTAACCAACGAGCAAAAATAAAACCGAGCAAATACATTAATCCATACCAGCGCAAACCGATGGGACCAAATTCAAAAATTGCCGGATCGAAATGCGGTAATACAAGGTAATCTGAATTCATAACGTTCCTTATTTCAATAACATATTAATCGCCACCACAATTAAAAAGGCGGCAAAGGCTTTCTTCAAGGTCGGCACCGGGAGTTTATTCGTTGCGTTGGCACCAAGTTTAGAAGTGAAAAATGAGGTGACCGTGATGCCCAATACAGCCGGAAAATATACGAAACCGATCGAATAAGGCGGCATACCTTGCGCATTCCAACCGCTCACCATAAAACTTAACATTCCTGCAATCCCCATCAACATGCCGCAGAAAGCGGAAGTACCGATAGCTTTTTTAATATCTACGTTGCGAGAATTTAAAAACGGCACAATAAATCCACCACCACCAATACCGGCAACGCTTGATGCCATACCAATCAAGGCACCGCCAATAACCGAGGATAACGGTGTAATTTTTTTATTCGGGTCGATGTTTTTCGGCTTAATAGACAAAATCATTTTAGCGGCTAAATAAACAACTAAGCAGGCAAACAACTTGCTGGAAATGTCATGAGGCAATTTACTGATGTATTGTCCTGAAATGAAGGCACTGATCATTAATGCGGGGGCAAAATACTTCAAGGTGGACCAAACAACATTGCCAAGTTTGTGGTGTCGTTGTGCGGAAGAAAAAGCGGTAACTACGATAGTCGCGAAGGAGGTGCCAAGTGCAGTGGACATTAAGAGCGAATCCGGTACGCCGACAATTGGCAATAAATAAACCATCATCGGCACAATCACCATGCCGCCACCAATGCCGAATAAACCGGCTAAAAAGCCGGCGACACAACCGGCAAGCAAACAAAAGAGGAAAAAGGTTAACATAATTATCTCTTATACTTTTGTGATGAATGTTTAGAATGCTTTGAATGGGTCTGTTTTGGCGTTGAAAAGGTATTCTTTTTCTCTTCTACTGCGCTAGAGTCTGCCCGCAATAACAAGTCTTTGTTATTTTCATCAAATAACACCGTAGCAAACTCTTTCATCGCTTTACGATAGACATCTCTTTTGAAAGAAACCACTTGACGCACCGGATACCAGAAACTCACCCAACGCCAACCATCAAACTCCGGTGTTTTACTGCATTGCATATTGATGTTTTTGGTGTCGCTGACTAACTGCAATAAAAACCAGCGTTGTTTCTGTCCGATACAAATAGGTTTGGAATCATAACGTAACAGCCGTTTTGGCAATTTATAACGCAGCCAATGCTTAGAGGCATAGAGCACTCGCACATCTTTGCGTGTTAATCCGACTTCCTCAAACAATTCTCGGTACATCGCTTGTTCTGGCGTTTCATTATCATTAATCCCGCCTTGCGGAAATTGCCAGGAATTCTGTCCGTATCTTTTCGCCCACAGCACTTGCCCTTTGTCGTTGCAAATAACAATGCCTACATTCGGACGGTAGCCATCGAAATCGATCACTATCGTATCCTTAAAATTCAGTTAATTTTTTTAAATTGGAATAGCGACAAATTGTTTCATAAACTCCCCCTTCGGGCAACTCATTTAGCAAGAAACAGGGAGCTATAGAACATTTAAGAAATGTTTAAATGCTCTTTTTAAGCATAAATTTCACATTAGATGAGATAACTTTAGAGGCAAGAACTTAATAGCATTTGCGTTGATAACGCATGAAGCACAACGCTAAAAAATAAAAAAACCTTACCAACTAATAACTAATTGATAAGGTTGTAAAATTTGGTGGAGATAATCGGGATCGAACCGACGACCTCTTGAATGCCATTCAAGCGCTCTCCCAACTGAGCTATATCCCCGTATAGTGGCGGCTATGATAAATTCCGCCCCTTGGTCTGTCAATATTAAATTTTTAATTCATTGCCATCAGATTAAATATTAAACGTTTTGTGCGTGAATAAAATCAATGGCTCGTTGAATACGATTTAATACGCGATCACGCCCGATACCCACAAGGGTGACGTCCATAGACGGCGATTGCCCCGCGCCAGTCACGGCCACACGCAACGGCATCCCCACTTTACCCATGCCAACCTCTAATTCGGCAGCAGTTTGTTCAATGGCTTCATGAGTAGAATGCAAATCCCAAGTGGAAAGTGCGGTCAGTTTTTCTTTTACTTTTTTAAGAGCTTCTGCCGCACCCGCTTTGAAATGTTTTTTCACCGCGGCTTCATCAAAATCGTCAAACTCTTCAAAGAAATAACGGCTGGCAAGCGCCATTTCACGTAACGTTTTACAACGATCCGCCAGCATGGTGATGATTTCCGTTAATGCCGGGCCGTTGGACGTGTCAATGCCTAAATCCTGATATTGCCATGCTAAATGTTTCGCGACGTAGTCCGCTGGCAATTCACGAATATAGTGATGGTTCAACCACAATAATTTTTCGGTATTAAAGGCACTGGCAGATTTACTCACGGAGTGTAAATCAAATAAATCAATCATTTCTTGGCGGGTGAAAATTTCCTGATCACCATGGCCCCAGCCTAAACGCACTAAATAGTTAATGAGCGCTTCCGGCAAATAGCCTTCATCACGATATTGCATCACGCTCACTGCGCCGTGACGTTTAGACAGTTTTTGACCATCGTCCCCGTTAATCATGGAAACGTGTGCATATACCGGAATCGGTGCGCCAAGGGCTTTTAAAATGTTAATTTGACGCGGGGTGTTATTAATATGGTCTTCACCGCGTACAACGTGGGTAATACCCATATCCCAGTCATCTACCACCACGCAGAAGTTATAGGTCGGTGAGCCGTCGGTACGGCGGATAATCAAGTCATCCAATTCGCTGTTGCTGATTTCAATGCGTCCACGCACCGCATCATCAAATACCACAGAACCCTCAGTTGGATTTTTAAAACGCACAACATGCGGTTCATCGGCAGAATGTTCAGCGTGATCATGTAAACAATGGCGGTCATAACGCGGTTTTTCTTTATTTTGTTCTTGTGTATGACGTAATGTTTCCAAACGTTCTTTGGTACAGTAACAACGGTATGCCAAACCTTGCTCAATCATTTGATCGATAACTTGGTTATAACGGTCAAAACGCTTAGTTTGATAATAAGGGCCATGCTCCCAAGCCAAATCTAACCATTCCATCGCTTCTAAAATGGCTTGCGTGGCTTCCGGTGTGGAGCGCTCCAAATCGGTATCTTCAATACGCAACACAAATTCGCCGTGATTGTGTTTAGCGTATAACCAGGAATAAAGTGCGGTACGCGCGCCGCCAACGTGCAAATAACCGGTTGGGCTTGGTGCAAAACGGGTACGCACCTTAACGTTTGGATCTAAATTAAACAATGCTTCTAATTTCATTTTATAACCTTTTTCTGTGCAAATAATTATGCGGTATTGTACTACGAGTTGTTTGAATTCATAAGGAAAAATCTGTTTTTATGCCTATTTTTAAAACAACCAACGGATTTTTGGCAAAAATTTGTTGACTGAAATCATTGAGCAATTATAATGCACGCTCACAACATTGAGGGCGATTAGCTCAGTTGGGAGAGCACCTCCCTTACAAGGAGGGGGTCACTGGTTCGAGACCGGTATCGCCCACCACTTTCAAGGTTTCTCAATGTTGTCAATGTAACGACGTGGGCGATTAGCTCAGTTGGGAGAGCACCTCCCTTACAAGGAGGGGGTCACTGGTTCGAGACCGGTATCGCCCACCACTTCTTTACATACTTCCCTATTTTAAGATTCTAACGTGGGCGATTAGCTCAGTTGGGAGAGCACCTCCCTTACAAGGAGGGGGTCACTGGTTCGAGACCGGTATCGCCCACCACTTAAAATCTTAAAATACCGATTCGTCGGGCGATTAGCTCAGTTGGGAGAGCACCTCCCTTACAAGGAGGGGGTCACTGGTTCGAGACCAGTATCGCCCACCACTCTACTTTTCATGTAATGTTTTCTCTTTCAAAGCCTTCCTGACGTTTATTCTTTTTGTGTAAAGTGATAAAGTACAGCCTGTTTTTCAACAGAATAAACGGATTCATTTAATGCAAAAAACAATAAAAAATCAGACCGCACTTTTAATTTCAAACGGTCTATTACGCTTAACCGGGAACATTGTCAAAATCCTAAGCTACCCTTTCCATGCGCTTTTTCCGAAAAAACGCTTTACGATCCCCGAATTCAGTCCGGCTAAACGCCAATCCGGCAAACCAAGCAAAATTAATCGCGTGATTTGGCAAACCAACTACAGCAATAAAGTGACGTTGCCAATTTACTGCAACTATTTGGTCAACCGTTTATTTTCGTTAAGTTACGATTACCGCTATGTCAGCACTGAAGCACGTAGCGAGTATATTGAAAAATATGCTGATCCACGCACGTTTGCCGCTTACAGCCAACTGACTGACGGTGCCGCACAAGCGGATTTTTGGCGCTTATTCACACTCTACCAAGACGGCGGTATTTATATGGATATTGATGGTCATCTTGTCGGCTGCTTAGATGCGATGATTGACCCGGAGGATGACGAAGTCCTCATCACCCGTCGTGGACGTTACACTAACTTCTTCTTAGCCAGCCGCAAAGGCAACCCATTTTTAAAGGAAACGTTGGATATTATCGTAGACAACATTGAACATCGTCGCGTTGACGGCGGCGTATTTGTTCTTACCGGCCCGGAAACATTAAACAAAGCACTGGAAAACAAAGACGTAAATACGCGCCGTGATAAATTTACCTGTGCCCAAGGCACGTTCGCTAACGAGTATTTTCAATACATGGATAAAAAACGTGGTAAATGGATTCACGCAAAAAACGAAGATTTATTAAAATAACGGTCAATGACACAAAAAGTGCGGTCACAAAAAGCAAATTTTTTGTTGATCGCCTTTTTTGTTTCTGTGATATATTTTTTAACCAATGACATCAATCACAAATTAGAGGATTCTATGGCACTTTGGGGTGGACGCTTTACGCAGGCGGCGGACAAGCGTTTTAAAAATTTTAACGATTCATTACGCTTTGACTATCGTCTTGCCGAGCAAGATATTGAGGGCTCCATCGGCTGGTCGAAGGCTTTGGTTTCCGTCAATATTTTAAGCGTACAAGAACAGCAACAATTAGAACAAGCATTGAACGAATTATTGATTGAAGTGCAGTCAAATCCGCAAGCGATTTTGCAAGACGATGCCGAAGACATTCACAGTTGGGTGGAAAGTAAACTGATCGACAAAGTGGGCAATTTAGGTAAAAAACTGCACACCGGTCGCAGCCGTAACGACCAAGTAGCGCTCGACATCAAAATGTGGTGTAAAGAGCGTGTAGCCGAATTGCAACATTCCATTCGCGAGTTACAACGCAAATTGGTGTTTACCGCAGAAAATAACCAAGATGCTGTGATGCCTGGCTACACCCACCTACAACGTGCCCAACCAATTACCTTTGCCCATTGGTGCATGGCTTACGTGGAAATGTTGGATCGCGATTATTCCCGTTTAGCCGATGCTTACCGCCGTATGAATAGCTGCCCACTAGGCAGTGGTGCCCTAGCCGGCACAGCGTATCCTATCGATCGCGAACAGCTTGCCAAAGATTTAGATTTCGCATTTGCAACCCGTAACAGTTTGGACAGCGTCTCCGATCGCGATCATATCGTCGAACTACTTTCTGCCGCCTCGCTGAGCATGGTGCATTTATCCCGTTTCGCCGAAGATATGATTATTTTCAACAGCGGCGAATCTAACTTTGTGGAACTCTCCGATCGCGTAACCTCCGGTTCCTCCCTCATGCCACAGAAGAAAAACCCTGATGCCTGCGAATTAATCCGCGGCAAAGCAGGACGTGTTATCGGTGCATTAAATGGGATGTTAATGACATTAAAGGGATTACCGTTGGCGTATAACAAAGATATGCAGGAAGACAAAGAAGGCATTTTCGATGCATTGGACACTTGGCAAGATTGCTTAGACATGGCGTCATTAGTATTAGACGACATCAAAGTGAACGTGAAACGCACCCGCGAATCGGCTCTTAAAGGCTACTCCAACGCCACCGAACTGGCCGATTATTTGGTTGCCAAAGGCGTACCGTTCCGTGATTCCCATCACATTGTGGGCGAAACCGTGGTGTATGCCATCAAGCAACACAAGGCCTTAGAAGATCTGACGATTCCTGAATTTCGTCAATTTTGTGAAAAAGTATCGGACGATGTGTATGACATTCTTTCTTTACAATCCTGCTTAGACAAACGCGCCGCCAAAGGTGGAGTATCACCGTTGCGTATCGCAGAAGCCATTGCAGAAGCAAAAGCAAGATTTGCCTAACATCTCTTCTAAAGTGCGGTCATAAAAAATCTTATTTTTATGACCGCACTTTTGCCATCACCCTCCCGAAAAAAATAAATCCAATCTAACAAACAAATCTATTTTTTAGATAAAAAATAAAATAAGTTAAAAACACAAAACAATTTAATTATTTTTCGTAAAAATATTTGAAAACATATGATTTCCTGTTGCATAGTAATTCCGACTTAGCAATATAGCCAAGCGAAAATAAATAAAGCAAACACCAACATACTATCCACAGGAGAAATTCTTATGTCTCACGCAGTTGCCTCACTCGAAGAATTCTTAGCAAAAGTCGAACAACGTGACGGAAACCAACCGGAATTTTTACAAGCGATACGCGAAGTTTTCACGTCTATTTGGTCATTCCTTGAGAAGAATCCGAAATACTGCTCTGAAGCCTTATTAGAACGTTTAGTTGAGCCGGAACGCATTATTCAATTCCGCGTAGCATGGACCGATGACAAAGGCAAAGTGCAAGTCAACCGCGCTTTCCGCATTCAATTTAACAGCGCTATCGGCCCTTTCAAAGGCGGTATGCGCTTTCACCCGTCCGTCAACCAATCCATTTTAAAATTCTTAGGCTTTGAACAAATCTTCAAAAATGCCTTAACCACCTTGCCAATGGGCGGTGCCAAAGGCGGTTCAGACTTTGATCCAAAAGGTAAAAGTGATGCGGAAGTCATGCGCTTCTGCCAAGCCTTAATGACTGAACTTTATCGCCACATCGGCCCGGATACAGATGTGCCGGCAGGTGATATTGGTGTCGGCGCACGTGAAGTAGGTTATTTAACCGGCATGATGAAAAAACTTTCCAATCAAACCGGCTGTGTCTTTACCGGCAAAGGCTTGAGTTTCGGCGGCAGCTTAATTCGTCCGGAAGCTACCGGTTATGGTTTGGTCTATTTCGTCCAAGCCATGCTGGCAGAAAAAGGTCAAGATTTGAAAGGCAAAACCGTCGCAGTTTCCGGCTCCGGCAACGTGGCACAATATGCGATTGAAAAAGCCCTGCAACTAGGTGCAAAAGTCATTAGCTGTTCCGACTCATCCGGCACCGTTGTGGATGAAGAAGGCTTCACTCAAGAAAAATTAGCCGCTTTAATGGACATCAAAAATGTCAAACGCGGTCGTGTAAAAGATTACGCCGATCTCTTTGGATTGAAATATGTCGCCGGTGCTCGGCCGTGGCATTTAAAAGTCGATATTGCACTCCCATGTGCCACTCAAAACGAATTAGCATTAAGCGATGCACAAGCCTTGATTGCCAATGGCGTGCAAGTCGTAGCCGAAGGTGCCAATATGCCAACCACCATTGAAGCGACCAACGCCTTTATTGAAGCTGGCATATTATTTGGACCAGGCAAAGCAGCAAATGCAGGCGGCGTCGCCACTTCCGGTTTGGAAATGTCACAAAACGCACAACGCTTAAGTTGGACAAGAGAAGAAGTCGATGCAAAATTGCATCGCATTATGTTAGACATTCATGCTAACTGTAAAAAATACGGCAGTGATGCGCAAGGTAACATCAACTATGTCGTGGGTGCGAATGTCGCCGGTTTCGTTAAAGTGGCCGATGCCATGTTGGCACAAGGCGTGTATTAATCGACACGAAAAAACACCTCGAAAAACGACCGCACTTTTGATAGCAACAAAAAGTGCGGTATTTTTTAAGCTAATTTTGTTATGAGACAGCACATTTTGTTCTAAAAATGAGGTCGGTGGAATATTGAAATTAGCGAAATTATAGTGTTAAATCTGCACTTATTCTATGGTTATTCTACACAAGGGTTAAAACAAATTTATGTGCCAATTATTGGGAATGAACTGCAATACGCCGACGGATATTGTGTTTTCATTTGAAGGATTTCGTCATCGCGCCGGACTTACTGATTCCCATTCTGACGGATTTGGTATCGCTTTTTTTGAAGGCAAAGGCGTGCGGATTTTCCGCGACAATAAACCGGGGCATATTTCCCCTATCGCGGATTGTGTAAAACAATACCACATCAAATCCCTCAACGTCATTTCCCATATTCGCAAAGCGACGCAAGGCGATGTAAATCTTGAAAATACCCACCCCTTTATCCGTGAGATCTGGGGAGAAAATTGGGTGTTTGCCCATAATGGTAACTTAACCGAACTGCCCGACATGAGCGAATCTTTCTGTCAACCTATCGGCAGCACAGATTCAGAGACTGCTTTCTGTTACATGGCAGAACAATTAAAAAACCGCTTTAGCAAAAAGCCAAGTGAAGAAGAAATTTTTCAAGCCGTTCAAGATATCAGCAATAAACTCGCAGAACATGGCACCTTCAATTTTATCCTGTCTAACGGCGAATGGATGATTGCCCGTTGTTCCACCAATTTGCACTATCTCACCCGTAAAGCCCCATTTGGCAAAGCACAACGTGTTGATGATGACGGTGTCATCGACTTCAATGAATACGCCAAAGAGGGCGATAAAGTCACGATCATTACCACCGTACCGCTCACCAAAGACGAAGTCTGGAGAAAAATGGAAAACGGTGGATTTGTTTTCTTCAAAAACGGGGAGAAAGTGTGGGAAATTATCGGCACGCCGAGAACAGAAGTGATTGATGATGGGACGTTAGGCACGGCTAAAGTAGCCTAACCCAGCCCATACAAAAAGTGCGGTCGAAAAAAATAATTTTTTTCTGACCGCACTTTTTTATCTCTATTATCTATTCAAACTCCAATTCCACCGCACTTTCACCGAGCAATGTCACAAGTTCGGTCAGCAATTCATCGGTTGGGTTGACCGACCATTGCACGCCCATTTTGACTAAGGCTCTGCCTTCTGGGCTTTGGTAATAAATATGTACCGGCAGGGAATTGCCGCTGTAAGGCTGTAAAATCCGTTTAAATTGCTTAATGAATTGCGGTGTAATTTGTTCTTGAGACAGGCAAATCGCAAGGCTTTTCGCATAACGTGCACGCGCTTCATCAATCGTCATCAAATCCCGCACAGACATACGCAAGCCTTGTGAAAAGTCGTCAAAACTGACCTGCCCTGACACCACGATCACTGTGTCTTTTTGCAGTTTCTCACCGAATTTATCTAGCGCTTCGCCAAACAACGTTAAATCTAAACGACCGGATCGATCATCAATGGTGGCAATGCCGATATGGTTACCTTTTTTGGTCATGGCAATGCGCGTATTAACCACCAAACCGCTGGCGGTGCTCATTTGTCCGCGATAATTCGGCGTTAATTCTTTTAGACGCATTGGGCTGTAATGGGATAATTCTTTTAAATAACGACTCACAGGATGGCTACTCAAATACAATCCGAGAGTTTCCCGTTCACCGTCTAAAATCGTTTTTTCCGTCCAAGGCGCAATGTTGGCATAAGAATGTTCCACTTCCTCGTTGGTTTCTGTCAACACGCCGAACATATCCGTCTGCCCTAAAGCCTCGTCTTTAGCGTGTTGATCGGAGGCACGTAGCGCATCTTCCAGATTTTGTTGTAACGCCGCACGATGTGGTCCAAGTTTATCGAAAGCACCGGATTTAATCAGGCTTTCAAACGTGCGTCGATTGATTTTCTTTAAATCCACGCGGGCACATAAATCAAATAAGTTTTTGAAAATACCGTCTTTCTCACGAGCTTCTACCAAGGCGGCAATCGGCCCTTCACCCACGCCTTTAATGGCACCGATACCATACACAATTTCGCCGTTTTCATTCACGCTAAAATGATGTTTCCCGGTGTTAATGTCAGGCGGAACGACTTTCAAGCCCATGCGCATACATTCGTCATACAAGCCAACGATTTTGTCGGTGTTATCCATTTCCGAAGTCATTACTGCGGCCATGAACTCTGCCGGATAATGGGCTTTCAACCACAGGGTCTGATAGGACACCAAAGCATAAGCAGCTGAGTGGGATTTGTTAAAGCCATAACCCGCAAATTTTTCCACCAAATCGAAGATTTTCATGGAAAGATCCCCGTCGATGCCATTTTTGATGGCCCCCTCTTCAAATACGGAACGCTGCTTCGCCATTTCTTCCGGTTTTTTCTTACCCATCGCACGACGCAATAAGTCCGCGCCACCCAACGTATAACCCGCCAACACTTGGGCAATTTGCATGACCTGCTCTTGATACAAAATAATGCCGTAGGTTGGTTCTAAAATCGGCTTAAGGGATTCATGTTGATAGTTAGCATCCGGGTAAGACACTTCTTCTCGCCCGTGTTTACGGTCGATAAAGTTATCCACCATACCCGATTGCAACGGGCCGGGACGGAACAAGGCTACCAACGCGATAATATCTTCAAAACAGTCTGGCTTAAGACGCTTAATCAAATCTTTCATGCCGCGTGATTCCAACTGGAACACTGCCGTGGTTTCGGCATTGAGCAACACTTCAAAAGATTGATGATCATCCAATGGAATGGCATTGATATCCACTAACGGTTTGCCTTCTTTTTCCATGCGCGCGTTAATCATGTCCAACGCCCATTTTATGATGGTTAAAGTACGTAAGCCTAAGAAGTCAAACTTCACTAAACCCGCATATTCCACATCATTTTTATCGAAGTGAGTGACCGGATGTTTCCCTTCCGAATCACAATACAACGGCGAGAAATCTGTAATTAACGTCGGCGAAATCACCACCCCACCGGCATGCTTACCGGCATTACGCGTAACGCCTTCCAGCTTGCGTGCCATGTCAATAATGGCTCGGACTTCTTCATCGGCATCGTAAATTTCTTGCAGTTTTGGCTCGGCTTCAAACGCTTTCGCGAGCGTCATACCGGGATCCGGCGGCACCAACTTAGAAATGCGATCCACAAAGCCATAAGGTTGTCCCAGTACGCGCCCAACATCTCGAATCACCGCTTTTGCCGCCATGGTTCCGAAGGTAATAATTTGCGATACCGCGCCGCGCCCATACATTTCAGCGACGTGTTCAATCACGCGGTCGCGCCCGTCCATACAGAAATCCACGTCAAAATCAGGCATGGAAACCCGTTCCGGATTGAGGAAACGCTCAAAAAGCAAATCGAATTCCAACGGATCCAAATCGGTAATTTTTAACGCATAAGCCACCAAAGATCCCGCACCGGAACCTCGCCCCGGCCCCACCGGAATATCGTTATCTTTTGACCATTGGATAAATTCCATCACGATCAAAAAGTAGCCCGGGAAGCCCATTTGGTTGATTACATCCAGTTCCACCTGCAAGCGTTCATCATATTCTGGGCGGCGCTCTGCACGCAGTTTTTCATCAGGAAACAGCACCTTGAGGCGTTCTTCCAAGCCCTCTTTGGCGCGTTTCACAAGGTAATCTTCGGTGCTTAAATCCCCGGTTGGAAATTGCGGTAAGAAATATTCGCCCAATCGAATGGTCACGTTACAACGCTGAGCAATTAACAGGGTATTCTCCAAGGCACTTGGTACGTCGGCAAAAAGCTCGCACATTTCTTGCTCGGAGCAAAAATATTGTTGATGGGTATAAAGTTTTGGACGTTTCGGATCGTCCAATGTGAAACCGTCATGAATCGCTACACGAATTTCATGGGCTTCAAAATCTTCTGCCTGTAAAAAGCATACATCATTGGTCGCTACCACCGGCAATTGTTCCCGCTCAGCCAGTTCTAACGCGGCTTGGATGTAACGTTCTTCATCGGGACGACCGGTACGAGTAAGCATCAGATAAAAATGGTCAGGGAAAAATTCGTGGTAAAAATCCACCGCACTTTTGAGTTCATCAGTATTGCTACGCAGTAATTTTTTACCTACATCGCCATTGACGCCGCCGGATAAAACAATCACCCCGGCACGATGTTCTACTAGCCACTGCTGATCAATATACGGCACATCCGAATAACCGCGCTCATAGGCTTTGGAAAGCAACAAGGTGATATTTTTGTAGCCTTCGTTATTTTTTGCCAATAAGGTTAAACGGAATCTTTCCTCGCCACACAGATCGCTTTGCACCAGCACATCGGCACCGATAATCGGTTTCACGCCCGAAGACAATGCCTCACCATAAAACCGCACCAAACCACAAAAGTTGGTGAAATCCGTCAACGCCATCGCCACCATGTTGTTTTCCACGCAGGCTTTCACCAACGGTTTCACCTTGGCGATACCGTCAATCATGGAAAAATCACTGTGAACCTGTAAATGAACAAAACGTGGCGGTGACATAAAAATCCTTAAAATAACAAAAAGTGCGGTCAAAAAATCCAATGGATTTTGAGCGTTGGCTTGAGCAACAGTGGCGAAGCCATAGTGGGTAATTTTAGCGGTATTTTGCCGAGAATTATAGGGATAATTTGTCTAGTGGCATCAACACAATAAATCCCCACAAAACGCAGTTTTATTGCTAGAGTTTTGAGCCTCAATCCGCTATATTAGCGCACAACTGTTAGCTGACTTTGGATTTAACCATGGATCTCAATTTTCATTTTATTCACCGTGTGCGTAGTCAAGCAAAAACGTTGGCAAATCGCACCGCACTTCGTTACTTCAAAGACAACAACTGGTTGTCTATTTCTTGGTCAGAGTTTCAACAACAAATTGACCAAATTTCATTAGCGTTATTAGCAAATCATATTGATATTCAAGATAAAATTGGTATTTTCTCGCATAATATGCCGCGTTGGACGATCACCGATATCGGTGCATTGCAAGTGCGTGCCGTCACCGTGCCGATTTATGCCACGAATACCGCCAAACAAGCCCAATTTATTATTAACAATGCAGATATGAAGATCATTTTTGTGGGCGACCAAGAACAATATGATCAGGTATTGGAAATCGTCGATGAATGCCCGAAACTGGAAAAAATCGTGGCGATGAAAAGTACGATCCATTTGCATGAACACGCCAAAGCCTGCCACTGGCAAGACTTTATTGAGATGGCAGATGAGCAATATCAGGCGGAATTACAACAACGGTTGGATAGCAAATGCTTGGAAGATTTGTTCACATTAATTTACACCTCCGGCACGACCGGTGAGCCGAAAGGCGTGATGTTGGATTACGCGAATTTAGCGCACCAACTCAACGCACACGATCAGGAGCTGAAAGTCGATGATACCGATGTATCTCTTTCCTTCTTGCCGTTATCTCATATTTTTGAGCGCGCTTGGGTGGCTTATGTGCTTCATCGCGGCGCGACCAACTGTTACATTGAAGACACCAATCAAGTGCGGTCGGCTTTGACGGAGATTCGTCCAACCTTAATGTGTGCCGTGCCACGGTTTTACGAAAAGATTTATACGGCCATTTTAGACAAAGTTCATCATGCGCCAAAACTTCGCCAACGTATTTTTCATTGGGCGATGGACGTTGGACATCAGCATTTCGATGCCCTTGCCAAAGGACAAAAGATCGGCTTTTTATTAAAACAACAGTATGCCCTCGCCAACAAACTGGTACTTGGCAAATTACGTGCGCTACTCGGTGGACGCATTCGCATGATGCCTTGCGGTGGTGCTAAATTAGAACCGACGATCGGCTTATTTTTCCACAGCATCGGCTTGAACATTAAGCTGGGTTACGGCATGACAGAAACCACCGCGACGGTTTCCTGTTGGGATAATTTTCACTTTAACGCCAATTCCATCGGCAGTTTAATGCCGGGCGCAGAAGTCAAAATTGGCGAAAATAACGAGATTCTCGTACGCGGTGGCATGGTGATGAAAGGTTATTACAAAAAACCACAGGAAACCGCCGATGCTTTCACTGCAGACGGTTTTTTAAAAACCGGTGATGCAGGCAAATTTGATGCCGAGGGCAATTTATACATCACCGACCGCATTAAAGAATTAATGAAAACGTCCAACGGCAAATACATCGCCCCACAAGTGTTGGAAAGTAAAATCGGCAAAGATAAATTCATCGAACAAATCGCGGTCATTGCTGATGCCAAAAAATACGTTTCCGCCCTTATCGTGCCTTGCTACGCTGCCCTTGAGGAGTACGCCAAACAGGTCAATATCAAATATCAGGATCGTTTAGAGTTACTCAAACATTCCGAGATTTTGCAAATGCTAGAACAGCGAATCAATGAATTACAAAAAGAGCTTGCCGGTTGGGAGCAAATCAAACGGTTTACCTTGTTGCCTCAGGCATTCAGCACGCAGCTGGAAGAAATTACCCCCACGCTAAAATTACGTCGAAAAGTCATTCTGCAACGCTATAAAGAGCAGATTGAAGCGATGTATAGTTAAGTTTTTTACATAATAAGTGCGGTCAAAATTGACAATAAATTTTGACCGCACTTTTTTATTTTGAACACAAAACGTCCAATTCGTGATCAAACTCACAAAACAATAAAATTCTTTTATTTTTCTTTTCTGCTAAATTTTCAACAAAACCAATGACTAACTTGCCTCACGACATTTAATACAGTCCAAACACACAAAAACACTACATATTGTGTGTTGAATTTAAAAAAATATCTATATATAGTATCGCCACTTTGATAACACACTAAATATAGGTGGCTAACATGGGTACATTTTTCGTCATTAAGCGTGATGGTTCACGCATCGGGTTTGAAATTCAACGCATTATTAATGCCATTAAAAAGGCAGCCCAAGCGGTGAGTATTCAAGATGAACGTTTTTGTCATGATATTGCACAAAAAGTCAGCAATGACATTTTTGCGCATCATCAACAAGAAATTGATATTAGCCACATTCAAAAGATTGTCGAAAATCACCTGATGGCAAGCCAATATCCACAAATTGCGCGCGCTTATATTGAGTATCGTCATGAGCGTGATATGGCGCGCGAGAAACGTAGTCAATTAACCAAAGAAATCGAGGGGCTGATTGAACAAAGCAACGTAGAATTGCTCAATGAAAATGCCAATAAAGATGCCAAAGTGATCCCTACTCAGCGGGATTTATTGGCCGGTATCGTGGCGAAACATTATGCTAAGCGTTACATTTTACCGCGCGATGTCGTAGAAGCTCATGAAAAAGGTGAAATTCACTATCATGATTTGGATTATTCACCTTTCTTCCCGATGTTTAACTGTATGTTAGTCGATTTAAAAGGCATGTTGACCCATGGTTTTAAAATGGGAAATGCAGAAATCGAACCACCAAAATCGATCTGTACCGCAACCGCTGTCACTGCCCAAATCATTGCTCAAGTGGCCAGCCATATTTACGGCGGCACCACCATTAACCGCATTGATGAAGTGCTTTCGCCTTATGTGCAGTTAAGCTATGAAAAACACCTCAAAAACGCAGAACAATGGAACATTCCCGATGCGCAAGGATATGCGCAAGCCTTGATTGAAAAAGAATGTTTCGATGCCTTCCAGTCTTTGGAATATGAAGTAAACACGCTGCATACTGCCAATGGACAAACACCGTTTGTTACCTTTGGTTTTGGCTTAGGCACAACTTGGCAAGCACGTTTAATTCAAAAATCCATTTTACAAAATCGAATTCGCGGTTTAGGCAAAAATCACAAAACACCGGTGTTCCCGAAACTGGTCTTTACTCAACGTAAAGGGGTGAATTTAGAGCCAAACGATCCGAATTACGACATCAAACAGCTTGCGTTGGAATGCGCCAGCAAACGGATGTATCCGGATATTCTGAATTACGACCAAGTCGTCAAAGTCACCGGCTCCTTTAAAGCACCAATGGGCTGCCGCAGTTTCTTAGGCGCATTCGAAGAGGATGGCGAGCAAATCCATGACGGACGCAACAACCTCGGTGTGGTGAGCCTCAATTTGCCACGTATCGCCATTGAAGCCAAAGGCGATGAAAAACATTTCTATGACATATTGGATCAACGCTTGGCTTTGGCGAAAAAAGCCTTAATGACCCGTATTGCCCGCTTGGAACACACCAAAGCCCGCGTAGCGCCAATTCTCTACATGGAAGGCGCCTGTGGCGTGCGTTTGAAAGCAGACGATAACGTGGCGCACATCTTCAAAAATGGCCGCGCCTCCATCTCGCTTGGTTACATCGGCATTCATGAAACCATCAATGCGTTGTATCACCAAGGGCATATTTATGATGACGAAATGCTACGTGAAAAAGGCCGTGCTATCGTGGAACACTTAAGCAACGCGGTTAAACAATGGCGTGCCGAAACGGGTTATGCCTTCAGTTTATACTCCACACCAAGTGAAAATCTGTGCGACCGTTTCTGCCGCCTTGATACCAAACAGTTTGGCGTCATCGACGGCGTGACCGATAAAGGCTACTACACCAACAGCTATCACTTGGATGTTGAGAAAAAAGTGAACCCGTACGACAAGTTAGATTTTGAAATGGTGTACCCACCATTGGCTAACGGTGGTTTTATTTGCTACGGCGAATACCCGAACATTCAACATAACTTGAAAGCGTTGGAAGACGTGTGGAATTACAGTTACGACCGCGTGCCTTACTACGGCACCAACACGCCAATCGACGAATGCTACGAATGCGGTTTCACCGGCGAATTTGAATGCACCAGCAAAGGCTTCACCTGTCCGAAATGCGGTAACCACGACAGCGAAAAAGTCTCCGTCACCCGCCGCGTCTGTGGCTACCTCGGCAGCCCGGATGCCCGTCCGTTTAATGCTGGGAAACAGGAAGAAGTGAAGCGTCGGGTTAAACACATGTAATCTTAAGGCGTTGCCAAATCTCCCCTGCCCCCTCTTTGCTAAAGAGGGGGATTTTAGGCGCATTATCACGATAAAGTGCGGTTATTTTTTGGGGAGATATTCAGTCAAAAACATGAAAAAATCTGACCGCACTTTTGCAACGCTCAAATAAAATGGGATCCCGTATAAGACGCCTGAGCGACTTGCCATTTTTAGGCAATTTTCGTCTGTTTGAGCGTAGCGAGTTCGAAAATTGCCGTAAAGAAAATGGCAATCAAGCGAAGAACAGCGGCTTATCCGGGTGCACTTTTCTTTGCTTACTTTCTTTTGTGCAAGCAAAAGAAAGTGAGTCGCCATCGGCGAAACCCGATATTTAAAAAAGCGAATTTGATTTAAACAAAACGAAAATGAACTACCTCCAATACTACCCCGTTGATATCGTCAACGGTGAAGGCACGCGTTGTACGCTTTTTGTCAGCGGCTGTACTCACGGCTGTAAGGGGTGCTACAACCAAAAAAGCTGGTCGTTTAGCGCCGGGGTGCCCTTTGGTATTGAGATGGAAGAACAAATTCTCAAGGATCTCAAAGACACGCGTATTAAACGCCAAGGTTTGACCCTCTCCGGTGGTGACCCTTTGCATCCGAGAAACATAGAAGCTCTGTTGCCTTTGGTTCAACGAGTAAAACGAGAATGTCCCGATAAAGACATTTGGGTCTGGACGGGTTACAAATTAGAGGAATTGGACGCATATCAACGGCAAATGTTGCCCTACATTGATGTGCTCATTGATGGTAAGTTTATTCAAGAACAGGCAGACCCAAGCTTGGTTTGGCGCGGTTCGGCGAATCAGATCATTCATCGTTTTAAGATTTAATGCCTGCATAAAAGTGCGGTGCTTTTTTTAGGCAAATTTACTCAGACTATTTTGCCAAATTGTCTCGGCAATCATCTCCGGCGTTTCACGTCTTAATTCACACAACACCTTAAAAACCTGTTGCACTCTTTCCGGGCGATTCGGTTGACCTTGAAAACCGAATATCGGCATATCGGGCGAATCCGTTTCGAGTAATAAAGCATCAAGTGGCAATTTCGCGATAGTTTGACGGGTTTTATTGGCTCGTTCATAGGTAATCGTGCCGCCTACACCAATAGAATAGCCCAAATCCACAAAACGTTTTGCCTGATCGTAGCTGCCTGCAAAACCATGTACGACGCCACGTTTCGGCACCTCAATGCGTTTAAGAAAAGAAAACAGTTGATCGTGCGACTTACGGGAATGCATGTTCACCGGCAAATCGTGCTTTTTCGCCAAATACAGTTGCGCTTCAAAAAAATCGCATTGCTTGCGCCATAGTTCATCGGTTAATAATTCCGGCACGGCACGTTCCAAACCGATTTCCGCCACGGCGGTACAATTTGGCGAACGCGTTGCTAACGCCTGTTCCAATAAATCTAAATCCTGCGCTTGGTGTTCTTTAATGTACAAGGGATGTAACCCCAAGCCGTAATACAACTGTTGCGGATAAAGTGCGGTCATTTTTTCAATTGTTTTGAAATCCCGCTGTAACACGGCGACGATCAAGACCTTTTGCACACCAGCCGCCTGCGCATTTTGCATAAGCTGCGCCAACGGCTCACCGGTGAACTGCTGTAAATAATCGAGATGAGTATGGGTGTCAAAAAAGGAATACATATCAATCTAAAAAATCAGGCAACTCAATGAGTTGCCTATATTATTATTCATCAACAGAAACAGAGGTAATCACCACATCTTCGTTCGGTACGTCTTGGTGGAAACCTTTGTTGCCGGTTTTCACACCTTTGATTTTGTCCACAACATCCATGCCTTCAACCACTTCTCCGAATACCGCATAGCCCCACTCTTGTACCACTTCTTTGCCAAACATTTCTTTTGAACGATAATCCAAGAAGGTGTTATCCGCCACGTTAATGAAGAATTGTGCCGTGGCAGAATGCGGATCGGAAGTACGCGCCATGGCGATGGTGCCACGCTTGTTGCTTAAACGATTGTTGGCTTCGTTTTTAATCGGTGCGTTAGTCGCTTTCTCGCGCATACCGCTTTCCATGCCGCCGCCTTGAATCATAAAACCGTCAATCACGCGGTGGAAAATTGTGTTATCATAAAACCCATTTTTACAATAAGTTAAGAAGTTTTCTGCCGTTACCGGTGCTTTTTCATGATTTAAGGCAATTTTAATGTCGCCGAAATTAGTGTGTAGTGTAATCATTGTGCTTTTCCTATACGAATTAAAGAGCGTCATTATTCCATAATCCGCCCCAAATCGCCATAAAGTGCGGTGCGTTTTCAAAAAGATTTGGATCCCAATATGTTAAAACTTTTCAATACTCTTACTCGCGAAAAAGAAATTTTTAAACCGATTCATGCCGGCAAAATCGGCATGTATGTTTGCGGCGTGACCGTTTACGATCTCTGCCATATCGGGCACGGCCGCACCTTTGTCTGTTTCGATGTGGTTGCGCGTTACTTACGCTATTTAGGCTACGAGTTGACCTATGTGCGCAACATTACTGACGTAGACGACAAAATCATTAAACGGGCATTGGAAAACAAAGAAACCTGCGATCAATTAGTCGATCGCATGGTCGTGGAAATGTACAAGGATTTTGATGCCCTGAACATTTTGCGTCCGGATTTTGAACCTCGCGCGACACACCACATTCCAGAAATTATTGCTCTTGTTAAAAAACTGATTCAACGCGGACATGCTTATGTGGCAGACAACGGCGATGTGATGTTTGACGTAGAAAGTTTCAAAGAATATGGCAAATTGTCCCGCCAAGATTTAGAACAATTACAAGCGGGCGCGCGTATTGAAATCAATGAAATCAAGAAAAATCCAATGGATTTCGTGTTGTGGAAAATGTCCAAACCAAACGAACCAAGTTGGGATTCGCCTTGGGGCAAAGGCCGTCCAGGCTGGCACATCGAATGCTCCGCCATGAACAGCAAACAACTTGGCGAGCATTTTGACATTCACGGTGGCGGCTCTGATCTGATGTTCCCGCACCACGAAAACGAAATCGCTCAATCTTGCTGCGCTCACGGTAACCAATATGTGAACTACTGGCTGCATTCCGGCATGATCATGGTGGATAAAGAAAAAATGTCGAAATCCCTCGGCAACTTCTTCACAATTCGCGATGTGCTAAGCCACTATGATGCGGAAAGCGTACGTTACTTCCTACTCAGTGCCCACTACCGCAGCCAATTAAATTACAGCGAAGAAAACCTCAATCTCGCCCGCGGTGCCTTGGAACGCCTCTACACCGCGTTGCGCGGCACCGATAAAAGTGCGGTGGCTTTTGGCGGTGAAAATTTTGTGGACACGTTCCGCGAGGCGATGGACGACGACTTCAATACGCCAAACGCCCTTTCCGTACTATTTGAAATGGCGCGCGAATTGAACAAACTGAAAACCGAAGACATGGGCAAAGCCAATGGACTTGCCACACGCTTACGCGAACTTGCCGGCATTCTCGGTTTGCTCCAACTCGATCCGGAACAATTCCTACAAGCCGGTTCTGATGATGACGAAGTCGCCAAAATCGAAGGTCTCATCAAACAACGCAACGAAGCCCGTGCGGCAAAAAACTGGCCTGCTGCGGATGCGGCACGCAACGCCTTAACCCAAATGGGCATTGTGTTAGAAGACGGCCCGAACGGAACCACTTGGCGAAAACAATAAGAACACAAGTTAAAAAACAAAAAGGAAAGTGAATCGCTCAC
Source organism: Aggregatibacter sp. oral taxon 513 (assembly GCF_018128305.1). Lineage (NCBI taxonomy): Bacteria > Pseudomonadati > Pseudomonadota > Gammaproteobacteria > Pasteurellales > Pasteurellaceae > Aggregatibacter > Aggregatibacter sp. oral taxon 513. Next base: position 323,924 of record NZ_CP072381.1, on the reverse strand, counting down.
TTTCCTTTTTTCTTATTAAGAGCCATAAAATGCGGTTGTTTCTAGCAACGTTTCTCACCTTGAAAAAGACCAGTAAAAACCACCGCACTTTTCAGATTATTTCACCACCCCACCGCTTGCTTGCAAATCAGCGTGGTAAGAAGAACGTACGAACGGGCCACAAGCCGCATGTTCAAAGCCCATGGCTTGTGCTTTTTCGCGGAACATATCAAATTCTGCGGGCGGTACATAACGCGCTACCGGTAAATGGTGACGGCTCGGCTGCAAATACTGCCCGAGAGTCAACATGGTTACACCATGGTCGCGTAAATCCTGCATGACCTCTAAAATTTCTTCGTTTGTTTCGCCTAACCCCACCATTAAACCGGATTTGGTCGGAATATGTGGGAACATGGCTTTAAAGTCTTTCAGTAAACGCAAAGACCATTCGTAATCGGCGCCTGGGCGGATTTCACGGTACAAACGTGGCACGTTTTCTAGGTTGTGGTTAAACACATCCGGCGGATTCGCTTTTAATTTTTCCAACGCCAATTCAATGCGTCCACGGAAATCCGGCACCAAAATTTCAATTTTAATATTCGGATTTAACGCACGAATTTCGCGTACGCAATCGGCAAAATGCCCGGCACCGCGATCAGGCAAGTCGTCACGGTCAACGGAAGTAATCACTACATACCGTAATTTCATGTCCTGAATAGTTTCTGCCAATTTACGCGGTTCTTCAGGATCCGGTGGTAATGGTTTGCCGTGCGCGACATCGCAGAACGGACAACGACGGGTACAAATTGCCCCAAGAATCATAAAGGTTGCCGTGCCGTGATTGAAACATTCATGTAAGTTAGGGCAAGAGGCTTCTTCGCATACGGAATGTAAGCCATGACGACGCATACCGGATTTAATGCTTTGAATACGGGCTCCGTTTGCCGGAATTTTGATTTTCATCCATTCCGGTTTTTTCAGTAGCTCTTGCTCAGGATCGATATTTTTCACCGGGATAATGGAGGTTTTAGCGGCATCGCGATATTTAACACCGCGCTCCATTTTAAAAGGTGTTCCCATTGATATTCCTTAATTTTTTATGAAGATAATGAGATGAAATGCTGTTTATTGATGTTAACAAGTTGTTACATTATACCCTAACTGATCGGCGAAATGCTTAACTAATTGTGGTGAAACCTTGTCGCAATCGGCGTCTTGAGCCGGAATAAAGTCCGCCAGCTGGCACATTTCTAACCCGGCATAGCCACAAGGGTTAATTTGATGAAAAGGGCTCAAATCCATGTTGATATTAAACGCTAAACCGTGAAATGAGCGCCCATGCCGAATGCGCAAACCGAGAGAACAAATTTTTCTACCATCAATATACACACCGGGCGCATCCGGTTTTGGATAACCTTCAATACCATAATCCGCTAGCGTTTTCACCACGGATTGCTCAAGTGCGGTGACTAATTGGCGAACATTTAAATTTTCATGGCGCTTCACATCAATCAGCACATACATAATTTGCTGGCCTAAACCGTGATAGGTAATCTGCCCACCACGATCCGATTGCACCACAGGAATAGTGCTTTGCTGCAACAAATGCTCCGGTTTGCCGGCCTGACCTTGAGTAAATACCGACGGATGTTGTACCAACCAAATTTCATCAGTGGTATCTTCCGTACGATTATCGGTAAACGACTGCATCTCGTGCCAAACGCTCTCGTAATCACGAATGCCAAGCTGACGTACAATTAATTCGGGTTGCATGATGATTTCCTAAAAACGCTATAAAAAATAACCGCACTTGGGTGATTACAACACCATTCTCACGCCGTTGATTTCTGCCAACTCTTTGTAGAGTTTCTCGATTTGCTCAATATTTTCGGCACGCACGTTGATGGATACCGAATGATAAGTGCCTTTACCACTTTCTTTGGTGCTTGGCGTGTAATCGCCTTTAATGGTTTTATGAACCGTTTGAACCACATCATCCACTAAATCCGGGCGAGCAGCTCCCACCACTTTAAAAGTAAAATCACAAGGAAACTCAAGAAGATCTTTTAATTTTTTATCATGTGCAAGATCGGTTAAATTTACCGTTTTTTTATCGTTCATTTGTCTTTTCCTAAAAAATTTAACCGCACTTTCATAAAAAGTGCGGTCGGTTTTCGAAATGTTTTTTAAAGATTAACTAAAGAGGCTTTTAACCGTGAGTACTAACCAGTCCCAGATTTTACCGAAAATACCGCCCTCTTTGACTTCTTGCATAACTTGCAAATTCACGCTGGCAATGTCTTTACCATCAAGTTGATAGACCACTTTGCCAACGACTTGACCTTTTGCTAATGGTGCTTCGAGGTATTTTTTCTCTAATTCATAACGGGCTTTTAGCTCACTACTTTTACCTTTCGGAATGGTAATAAAGGCATCCTGTAACACGCCTAACTGAATGTTGCTTTCATCACCGTAATAAACTCGTTGTTCGGAAATCGCTTTGCCCGCTTCAAAGGTTTTAAAGGTTTCAAAATTAGCAAAGCCCCATTGTAATAATTTTTTGCTTTCCACTTCGCGGCCTTTGTAGGTTGGCACCCCCATCACGACGGAAATCAAACGCATATTATTTGGATTGGTAGCAGAGGCGACAAGGTTATAACCCGCTTTATCTGTGTGACCGGTTTTCATGCCATCCACATGAATGGTTTTATCCCACAATAAGCCGTTACGGTTCGGTTGCTTGATTTTATTAAAGGTAAAATCTTTTTCTGCATAAATTTTATATTCTTCTGGTAAATCACGAATAATATGCGCACCAATAATTGCCATATCCCGAGCAGAAGAATATTGGTTTTCATCATCCAAGCCATGAACAGTTGTGAAATGAGTGTTCTTTAAACCAAATTGTTCTACATATTTGTTCATGGTCGCAACGAAGTTCGTCACCGTACCGGAAACATGTTCCGCCATCGCCACACAAGCATCATTGCCAGATACGATGACAATCCCTCTATTCAAATCAGCAACAGAAACTTGTTGGTTTAAGTTTAAAAACATTTTAGATGAGCCAGGGAAGTTTTGCCCCCAGGCACTTTCACCGATCGTGACCACATCCGTATCATGAATTTTACCTTGTTTTAATGCTTGTCCTGTGACATAACTGGTCATCATTTTCGTTAATGACGCCGGATATTGGCGCTGATCCGGATTTAACGCTGCCAATACAGTGCCTGAGTTATAGTCCATTAAAATATAGGTTTGGGCATTAATTTCCGGTACGGCAATATTAAATTGAATATCGTCTGCCACTGCACCAAATGATGCAGTTAAGGCACCGGCAATAAATGCCATTTTTGTGTGTTTTACTACTTTATTAAACATAAGATTGAATATCCTAACATCATGTAACGGTTATTTATTATAAGAATACACAACTAGCGGTTCGGAATGATTTAATCGCTTTAATTGTGTTTTCAAATCAGCCACTTGAGCCTTCGAGTTTAACGGCCCCAAATGAATATTATACTTTTGCCCATTTGCAGCAATTTCCGCTTTAATATTCTTTAGTGCAAGTTGATTAATCACCTCTTCAGCATGTTTTTTACTGGCTAAATTAATCATTCTCAACTCGTAACTTTCATCTTGAATATGAGGTACTTTAACGTTTTGTAATGCTTCCTTATCAATATCAAGATCGTCCACCGGCAAACGCTTTAAGCCCTCTTCATTGTTACTGGTTTTCACCAACGTAGAAGCGCCTGCACCAGAAAGTTCGCCTTTTGAATCGACATGTAACGCTTCAATCTTTACCATGCCCATGCCGCTGCCGATAATACCAATTTCTTTTGCTGCCGCATGAGACAAATCAATAATACGACCTTTAGAAAAAGGACCGCGGTCATTAATACGAACAATCACTTTACGTTGGTTATTCATATTTGTCACAACCGCATAGGAATTCAGTGGTAAGGTTTTATGCGCAGCGGTGTACAAAGTGGAGTTATAAAGCTCTCCACTGGAAGTGCGACGTCCATTAAATTTACTATGGTAATAACTGGCAATACCTTCTTTGCTATAATCCTTTGCATCCTGATGCGTTCTTGTTGTGTAAACCTCCCCTTTCACTTGGTAGGTTTGCGTTGCGTTAGAAAGAGGACGATACGTCAACTTTGGCCCTTCTACACCATAAAGCTTTTTCGTTTCTGCTTGCACGGAAAGTGCGGTTAAAAATGAAAATAAAATAAAAACATATTTTACAGTTTGCTTTAAATTCATTAAATTTCCCCCTCTCTGTAGAGATGACAATTAAGAAAACTGAAAACTTAATTAGTTCCCTTCAGAAAGTGTTCTTTGTGAGTATGGACCGACATGATCAAGCCAAAGCCCGCCATAATTGCTACATAAGATGTGCCGCCATAACTCACCAATGGCAAAGGCACACCCACCACAGGCAAAATACCACTCACCATTCCAATATTAACAAAGACATAAACGAAGAAAATTAACGTTAATGCCCCAACTAAAATACGCCCAAATGCGGTCGGTGCGCTGACGCCAATCATTAAACCGCGAGCAATAATAAATAAATAAATGGCTAATAAAATCAAGAAACCGATCATGCCATATTCTTCGCTTAATACGGCGAAGATAAAATCCGTATGAGGTTCAGGTAAAAATTCCAATTGGGATTGCGTGCCTTGCATCCAGCCTTTTCCCCACATGCCGCCGGAACCGATAGCAATCTTAGATTGCCAAATATGATACCCTGCACCCAATAAGTCCTTTTCCGGATCAAACAAGGTTAAGACTCGGGTACGTTGATAATCGTGCATTAAATAAAACCACATAATCGGCAAAAATGCTGCCAAGGCGAGAACTGCCGCTAAAATCAACCACCAACTCACGCCGGCTAAAAATACCACAAATAGGCCTGAGCCGCTAACCAAAATTGATGTGCCTAAATCAGGTTGAATCGCCACCAACAGCGTTGGAAGAAGAATAATCACCAACGCAATCATGGTTTCCTTTATCTTAATCGGTTGCGGTCGATTCCCTAAATACACCGCCACCATCAACGGCACGGCCAGTTTGACGATTTCAGAGGGCTGAAAGCGCACAACGCCCAAATCCAGCCAACGTTGCGCCCCTTTACTGGTTGTTCCGATAAGATCCACTAAAACAAGCATAACAATGCCGAGCATAAATAAATAGGGTGCAATTCGCTGATAAAATTTAGGCGGAAATTGTGCCATCAGCAACATAACAGCAAAACCAAGCCCGACCTGTACAATACGGTTATGAAACATCGCCTCATTTGCACCGGATGCACTATACAATACCAACATACCATAACCGGTAATGACGACGAGTCCGATAAACAACCACAAATCAATATGCAAACGACGCCATAATTCCAACCAAATATTACGATCATTCATTTTCATTTGGCGCTCCCGACATTGTTGGTGTCAGCATTTCTTCTGTTGTTTGTCCGTTACTTTGCTTAAAATAATAGTCCATAATTTTTCTAACGACAGGCGCGGCATTACTGGAACCACCGCCCGCATTTTCCAAAATCATCGCCACCACAATTTGTGGCTTATCATAGGGAGCAAAAGCGGTAAACCAAGCATGGTCATGCAATTCTTTTTTTAATGCTCCAGCATTGTAACTCTGATTCTCTTTTAAACTGAATACCTGAGCTGTTCCTGATTTACCCGCCACACGATAAGGCGTTCCGGCAAATGCCTTACGCCCGGTTCCCGCTGCAGAATTCACCACGTTATACATACCGCGCTTGGCCACATCCCAATAGTATTGTTTTGGTTCGGTAATATCTTCATATAGCAACGGATCTTTATAAGGTTCGACTACCGCCCCCTCAATATTTTTCATTAAATGCGGTGTATTAACTTTACCGTTATTCACTAACACGCTCGTCGCTTTTGCTAATTGTAAAGGGGTTGCCGTCCAGTAGCCTTGCCCGATGCCCACAGAAACCGTATCGCCTTGTACCCACGGTTTTTTGTAGCGTTTTTGTTTCCACTCTCGGGTCGGCATATTCGCAGCAGTTTCTTCCTGAATATCAATACCGGTCGGCACACCAAACCCAAAGCGTTTCATCCAATCAGACAAGCGATCAATCCCCATGTTATAGGCGGTTTGATAAAAATAGGTATCGGAAGATTCGGTAATGGCTTTATTTAAATCCGTCATGCCATGCCCGCCTTTACGCCAATCTCGAAAACGTTTCGTGGTATTCGGCAAAACCCAATAACCGGGATCAGAAATCGTCATTTCCGGTGTGATCACATTTTCCTGCAACGCAGAAACCGCAATAAACGGTTTCACCGTCGATGCCGGTGGATAAGCCCCTTGTGTCACACGGCTGTATAAGGGACGGTTCGGATCGTTTAACAAACGACGATAATCCTCACCGGAAATGCCATCTACAAACAGATTATTGTCATAACTCGGTACGGACACCATGGCTAAAATGCTACTGTCTCTCGGATCCATCACCACAACGGCGCCTTTTTGCCCAGCCAATAGATCAGTGACATAAAGTTGCAAATTCAAATCAATGGTTAAATGGATACTTTTTCCTGCCACTGCCGGCTGTTCGCGTAATTTACGAATCACTTTGCCACGGCTATTTACTTCTACTTCTTCAAAACCGGTGGTGCCGTGTAATGCTTCCTCATAATAGCGTTCAATGCCTAACTTGCCTAAATCATGAGTGCCGGCATAGTTAGCCAACTTTTCCTCTTTCTTTAAACGCTCTACATCACGATCATTAATCTTCGACACATAGCCCAAAATATGGGTCAACGGCTCGCCATATAGATAATGTCGTTTAAAATAAGGCTTCACATCCAAGCTGGGGAAATTGTATTGATTCACCGAAAAACGGGCGATTTGTTCTTCTGTTAGATTTGGTTTCAACAAAATTGGCGTATAGCGCGAAGAACGTTGACGCTCTTTTTTGAAATTCTCAATATCCGTATCCGTTAAACCGACCAATACTTTCAATTCCTCAAAAGTGCGGTCTAAATTTTCCACTTTTTCCGGCACAATATATAACCCAAAGAAGGTCAAATTTTCTGCCAATAAGTGACCGTTACGATCGTAAATCAACCCGCGTGTAGGCGGCAACGGCAACAATTTAATGCGGTTTCCGTTAGATCGGGTTTGATAGCTGTCGTAATTGACCACCTGTAAACCATAGAGATTCAACACTAAAATTGCCGACAAAGCCAAAACGCCGATAAATGACACCAAAGCGCGACGAGCAAATAAATTGCGCTCGGCTTTTTTATCACGAATCGGATCGTATTGTGGCTGAGACAGTAATTTTTTTAAGTTCATTTATTCTCGATGATAAGGATGATTGGTGGTTAATGACCAGGCACGATACAAGCTTTCTGCCACCACCACGCGTACTAACGGATGTGGCAAGGTTAAAGGCGATAGCGACCAACTTTGTTCAGCGGCCATCTTACATTCAGGTGAAAGCCCTTCCGGTCCGCCGATAAGTAAACAGACATCACGACCGTCATTTTTCCAACCTTCCAGCTGTTGCGCTAATTGTTCGGTCGTCCACGGTTTACCAGGAATATCCAATGTCACAATTTTCCCCTTTCCGGCCGCCGCCAACATAGCTTTGCCTTCCTGTTCTAAAATCCGTTTAATATCGGCATTCTTGCCCCGTTTACCGGCAGGAATTTCGATTAATTCAAAAGGCATGTCTTTTGGAAAACGACGTTGGTATTCCTCAAATCCCGTGGTCACCCACGCCGGCATTTTGGTTCCAACGGCAATTAACTGAATTTTCATTCTCGCGCCTCAAAAAACATCGTGAAAAACGACCGCACTTTATGTGCCCTATGCCCAAAGTTTTTCCAGTTGATATATTTCACGACTTTCCGCCTGCATGATATGCACGATAGCCTCGCCCAAATCGACAACCACCCAATCCGCTGTTTCTTTGCCTTCATCGCCAAACACGTCAATGCCGGCAAGTTTACATTCGGTGATTAATTTCTGCGCCAAAGAAGACACGTGACGAGAAGAAGTACCGGTGCAAAGAATCATGGTATCGGTGATGGACGATTTTCCTTTCACGTTTAAAGGCAGAATATCAGTGGCTTTTAAATCATCTAACTTATTCACCACGAAATCGACTAATAACATTATTTTTCCTCAATTGACAAAAGGCGCGAATTTTAACACTGAATAAAATACCCGCCAATCTTTTGACTAGCGTTTCGCGCGAAACGGCTTACGACGTTGATTGTTCGGCGCGCTAAAATTACCTTCCCGTTTTAACCGATAAGGCTTCGGAATATCCTGTAACAATGCATTCGGATCATATTGACTCACCGGAATACTATGCCCGATATATTCTTCAATTGCCGGTAAATTCATAGCGTATTGCTCACAAGCAAAGCTAATGGAAATCCCGCTTTCGCCCGCGCGTCCGGTACGCCCTATACGGTGCACATAATCTTCCCGATCATCCGGCAAATCATAGTTAAACACATGTGTCACCTCTGCAATGTGCAAGCCACGCGCTGCCACATCAGTGGCCACTAAAATATCCAAATCGCCATCGGTAAATTGTTTCAACAAAGAAAGACGTTTTTTCTGCGCCACATCGCCGGTTAACAAACCAACACGGTGTCCATCCGCGGCTAAATAGCCCCAAATCGCCTCACATTGATGTTTCGTGTTAGCAAAAATAATGCAACGCTCCGGCCATTCTTCTTCTAACAACGTGAGCAATAGCGGAATTTTATCTTGGTTAGACGGGTAAAATAATTCTTCTTTAATTTGCTGCCCGGTTTTTTGTTCCGGCTCAATTTCCACGTATTCCGGGTCATTCATATCTTCAAAGGCAAGTTCGCGCACTTTGTAAGACAGCGTGGCGGAAAATAGCATTGTCAGACGTTGTTGCGCTGGAGGACATTTGCGCAGTAAATAACGAATATCGCGAATAAAACCTAAATCAAACATCCGGTCCGCTTCATCCAACACCACCGTTTGAATCTGATCCAAGCGGATAATGCCCTGCTTCACATAATCAATGACCCGTCCGGTTGTGCCAATAAGCACATCCACGCCATTTTCGATGGCTTTTAATTGCTTATCATAGCCATCCCCACCATAAGCAAGTGCGGTCTTAAATTTCGTTGTTTTTAAGAAAACCTGCGCATCATGTTCAATTTGCACCGCCAATTCACGGGTCGGCGCCAAAATCAACGCACGCGGTTGATTCTTAGCCGTCTCAGTTGGGTGAGTTAATAAATGGTGAAAAAGTGCGGTCAAAAATGCGATTGTTTTTCCCGTGCCGGTTTGGGCTTGCCCTGCGACATCTTTTCCTCGTAAAGTCACCGGCAATGAAAGCGCCTGAATCGGTGTACAAAACTCAAATCCTTTATCGTTCAACGCCTGTAACACCAAGGGATGTAGCGGAAAATCGGCAAAACGTGCCGAACTCAAATAATTCTGTTGCATAATCTCAAATTCATTATAAAAAATTGCCGCTAAGAATAGCACGAACCAAGCAAATCCACCAAAAATTCATCCGCATGAATTACAGAAAATAAAACAGGAAAAATTAAAGTCCGCGCTAAAAACACTGTGAAAAACCGCCGCACTTTTGCTATACGGTTTGAAACCAATCAACCAAAACAAGAAAAACTCAGCTAAAAACTAGACAGTGCTTGAATTTAATGCTAATTTACGCGCCAATTTCAAATACCCCATTCATTTATTTCTAATTCATCTAATCTAAATAACTTTCAAATTAATTATGCATCTTACAGAACTTAAAAATATGCCCGTTTCCGATCTCGTGAAACTCGGCGAAGACCAAATGGGTTTAGAAAATTTAGCCCGTTTACGCAAACAAGACATTGTTTTTGCCATTTTGAAACAACACGCGAAAGGCGGAGAAGATATTTTCGGTGGTGGCGTTTTAGAAATTTTGCCGGACGGTTTCGGTTTTCTACGTTCAGCAGACAGTTCCTATTTAGCCGGTCCCGATGATATTTACGTCAGCCCAAGCCAAATTCGTCGTTTCAATTTGCAAACCGGGGATAAAATCGAAGGGAAAATTCGACCGCCAAAAGAAGGCGAACGCTACTTTGCCCTCCTTAAAGTTGACCAAGTCAATGACGACAAACCGGAAGTCTCCCGCAGCAAAATCCTTTTCGAAAACTTAACGCCATTACATGCCAATTCCCGTTTAAGAATGGAACGTGGCAACGGCTCTACCGAAGATTTAACCGCCCGAATTTTAGATTTAGCCGCCCCTATCGGGAAAGGCCAACGTGGTTTGATCGTCGCGCCACCGAAAGCGGGTAAAACCATGTTGTTGCAAAATATTGCGCAAAGCATTACCCACAACTACCCTGATGTAGAACTTATCGTGTTACTGATCGATGAGCGCCCGGAAGAGGTTACGGAAATGCAACGTTCCGTCAAAGGCGAAGTCATTGCCTCTACTTTCGATGAACCGGCAACCCGTCACGTTCAAGTGGCTGAAATGGTGATCGAAAAAGCCAAACGTTCTGTAGAACACAAAAAAGATGTGGTGATTTTACTCGACTCTATCACCCGTTTAGCGCGCGCTTATAACACCGTCACACCGGCATCCGGTAAGATTTTATCCGGTGGTGTGGACGCCAACGCATTACACCGCCCCAAACGTTTCTTCGGCGCAGCGCGTAACGTGGAAGAAGGCGGCAGCTTAACGATTATCGCCACCGCATTAGTCGATACCGGCTCCAAAATGGACGAAGTGATCTTCGAAGAATTTAAGGGCACAGGTAACATGGAATTACATCTTTCCCGTAAAATCGCGGAAAAACGTGTGTTCCCGGCTATTGACTTTAACCGTTCAGGTACCCGAAAAGAAGACTTGCTGACCACCCCTGACGAGCTACAAAAAATGTGGATCCTCCGCAAAATCCTTAACCCAATGGGAGAAGTGGAAGCGATGGAATTCCTTATCGATAAACTCGCCGTGGCGAAAACCAACGAAGAATTCTTTGAGATCATGAAACGCTCATAATTCTCACCGCACTTTCAACGAAAAAGCCGCTTTTGACATAATCAAAAGCGGCTTTTTGTTTACAACCATTTTATGAATCTAAAAAATGCGATGAAAAAATATTTCATTTTTCAACCGCACTTTCATCACATTAATGCAATTCTTTGCCTTTTAATTCCGGCACTAAACACACTGTTGCTAACATATCGATGACATAAATCACCGCTAAAAAGGCAATAGCAGTTTGGAAAGAATACGCGGAAACCACGGCACCCACCGCTACCGGGCCAAAGCCGCCCACCGCACGCCCCAAGTTAAACAACACGTTTTGCGCAGTAGCGCGTGCTTGAGTTGGATAAGCTTCTGCCATTAAAGCACCGTAGCCGCCCATCATGCCGTTTACAAACATCCCTAAGAACGCACCAGCAATTAACATGGTATTCGGATCTGTTAATTGAGAATAGGCGATGATACTGACCACAGCCCCAGCTTGGAACAATAAGAAACTCGGTTTACGTCCAATATGATCGGCCAAACGCCCGAAAATCCAAATGCCCGCCATCATGCCGCAAACGGTCACTGCCGTCCATACGCCTGATTTCGTCAAGCTAAAACCAAGTTGTTTGGAGAGAAAATTCGGCATCCAAATCATAATGCCGTAATAACCAAAGTTTTGTACGGAGGTCAAGATAACCACACCCAAACTGACTTTGGCTGTGGCTTTATCTTTCACTAATAACTTGAATGACTCCAATTTAGATGCCCAACGATTTGTTGGTTTTGGAAGTTCGGTCTGTTTTTGCACAAAAATTTCAGGTTCATGCAAACGGGCGCGTAAATACCACGCCACAAATGCCGGGAAGATGCCCACCACAAACATGCCACGCCAACCAATTTGCGGCAATAGTAACGGAGTTAACAATGCTGCCCCCAACACGCCGACCTGCCAACCAAGCGCCACATAGGAAGCAGCCTTGGCACGATGGCGCGCAGGCCAAGCCTCCGCCGCTAATGCCATGCCGATCCCAAATTCTCCGCCTAAACCGATACCGGCAATGGTGCGATAAATCAGCAAATCCCAATAACCTTGCGCCAATGCACATAAACCGGTGAATACGGCAAAAAGAATGATCGTCCAGGTTAACACGCGCACACGGCCATATTTATCACTTAATGCACCGAAAACGATGCCACCAAAAACAGCACCAATCAATGTCCAAGTTACTAAAGAACCGCCTTGCGCCGGGGTTAACCCCAAATCGGCAGAGATGGCACTTAACATAAAACCGAGAATAAGAAGATCGAAACCGTCCATCGCATAGCCGACGGCAGAGCCTAGCAAGGCCTTCCAGCCATAGCTATTTACTTTTGTAGTCATGTTGAATTGTCCTTCTGTTACTCACAGGTAACATTTAAAGTTTATAAAGAAGTGATTTTTTAGCTTGCATAAAATAAGGCCAAAAAATTGTGCGCTAGTTTACTGATTTCAAGAAAAATTTCAATAAAGTGCGGTAAGTTTTTACGGAGTCTTTTATGAGGGGGATAAGGTAACGCGAGATAAAATTTAGGCGGTTATAAAAACCGCCTAAATTTAGAAAATCAATTATTGATTGTTTTGAACGTAATCAATTGCTGATTGAACTGTTGTGATTTTTTCAGCTTCTTCATCTGGAATTTCGATATCGAATTCTTCTTCTAAAGCCATAACTAATTCAACAGTATCTAAAGAATCCGCACCTAAATCTTCAACGAAAGACGCTTCAGATTTTACATCTTCTTCTTTCACGCCTAATTGTTCAACGATGATTTTTTTTACGCGTTCTTCAATGCTCATTTGTTTCTTCCTATGTTTAAGTTTACGCTCATTGCGATAAGTTAAGTAGTGTATGTATTTGTAAAAAATTTGCAATATTTCCGGTGAGAGGTCAAACCTCAAAAACATTGAATTTTCACAAAACCATACAGTGAAAAAATAGTTACGTCTTCCACGAACCCTTGAATGACCTAACCAAGTTACATTGCGAGGGGATTTTAACACTAAGCCACACGTTTGGCTATTGCTTTTATCCGCTTTGCTGCGAGTAACCTTTTGCTAAATAGCGGTTAGCTCATGTACATGCCGCCATTAACATGCAACGTTGTACCGTTAATATAAGACGCATCCTCAGAGGCTAGGAATGCCACGGCTTTGGCGATATCTTTCGGCTCACCTAAACGGCCTGCGGGGATTTGAGTTAATAAGTTATTTTTTAACTCTTCACTTAATACGTCTGTCATATCGGTCGCAATAAAGCCTGGTGCCACAACGTTTACCGTAATACCACGGGAAGCCACTTCTTTTGCCAACGCTTTACTGAAACCGATTAAACCGGCTTTTGCTGCACAATAATTCGTCTGACCGGCATTCCCCATGGAGCCCACGACAGAACCAATGTTGATGATACGCCCGAAACGTTTTTTCATCATGGTGCGAAGCATCGCTTTAGAAAGATGATAAACAGAACTCAAGTTAGTTTGTAAAATATCAAACCATTCTTCATCTTTCATGCGCATTAACAAATTATCACGGGTAATACCGGCATTATTCACTAAAATATCAATGTCGCCAAACTCTTGTTTGATCTGTTCCAATACCGCATCAATGGAAGCTTGATCGGCAACATTTAATACCAATCCTTTTCCTTTCTCACCTAAATAGGCAGAAATACTTTCAGCGCCTTTCTCTGACGTCGCCGTACCGATAACAAAAGCGCCTTTTGATACTAATTCTTCGGCTACTGCACGACCAATACCACGGGTTGCACCTGTCACTAATGCAATTTTACCTTGCATAACTTTCTCTCCTTTTCACTACTATGCTAATACTTCTTCGACGGAATCGAGGGATTTCACATCATTTACAGAAATCGCTTGTAAGGAATCCACGATGCGTTTCGTTAACCCGTTTAACACTTTACCCGGACCCACTTCCACTAACACTTCGACGCCGTTTTGTGCCATTTTTTCTACGGTTTCTGTCCAACGTACCGGGCTATAAAGTTGGCGAACTAAGGCATTTCGAATCGCATCGGCTTCAATTTCATTTTTTACATCTACGTTATTTAAAACAGAAACGCTGGCTTCTTTTAATGTGATACTTTCTAAGGAAACGGATAATTGATCTGCTGCCGGTTTCATTAAAGCACAATGTGAAGGCACGCTCACCGCTAGCGGTAATGCACGTTTAGCCCCGGCTTCTTTACATAATGCAGCCGCACGTTCTACCGCCGCTTTCGCACCGGCAATCACGACTTGTCCCGGTGAATTGAAGTTCACGGCGGAAACCACTTCGCCTTGTTCTGCTTGTTTGCAGGCGTTAATAATCGCGTCATTGTCTAAACCAATGATCGCGTACATCGCCCCAGTACCTTCCGGCACGGCTTGTTGCATAAGCTTACCACGCAACTCCACCAATTTAACTGCATCTTGGAAATCTAACACACCGGCACACACCAACGCAGAATATTCACCTAAGCTATGACCAGCCATCACCTCTGGTTTTAATGCCGGGTATTTTTGTTGCCATACACGATAAACAGCCACAGATGCGGTTAATAACGCTGGCTGCGTTTGCCATGTTTTGTTTAATTCTTCCGCAGGGCCTTCCTGCACTAATTGCCACAAATCATATCCCAATACTTCTGAAGCTTGTTTAAAAGTTTCTTGTACAATTGGGTAGTCGCCGGCTAATTCCGCTAACATTCCCACCGTTTGTGAACCTTGTCCTGGGAAAACCATTGCAAATTTTTTCATGTGTCTTACCTATATTAAAAAATAAATCAATTTATTCCGATATGCGTTACAGTCGAAAAGTGCGGTCAAAAATAACCGCACTTTTTTCTGAATGATAACAGATTATCTAAAATCTCACTAAAGCCGAACCCCAAGTCCAACCACCGCCAAAGGCTTCAAGGAGGAGCAACTGACCACGCTGAATACGTCCATCACGCACCGCTTCATCCAATGCGACAGGCACGGTTGCCGCACTGTTATTGGCATAACGATCCAGCGTGACCACCACTTGCGACATATCCATATCTAATTTTTTCGCGGTCGCCGAAATAATACGTAAATTAGCTTGGTGAGGTACCAACCAATCAATGTCTTTTTTATCTAAATTATTGGCAGCAAGGGTTTCTTCCACCACATTAGAAAGTTCACGCACAGCCAATTTAAAGGTTTCATTGCCTTGCATTTCGATATAACCGGATTTTGCCACGCCACGCTCAGGCTGAGGAAGTAACAATGCGGCATTTTTATCTGCTGAGGCGTGTAAATGGGTAGAAATGATCCCTTCTTGTTCCGATGCTTCCAAAATAACCGCACCTGCACCATCACCAAATAACACGACAGTGCTACGATCTGTTTCATCTAACTTACGGGAATTTAAATCAGAACCGATCACGAGCGCTTTTTTCACTTTGCCGGTACGAATAAATTGATCAGCGACTCCTAACGCATACACAAAGCCGGTACAAGCCGCCGCTAAATCAAACGCAATGGCATCATCAATCTCCAACATACCTTGAATTTGGCAAGCTGCGCTTGGATAAGCATGAGAGTTGCTGGTTGTCGCCACTAAAATAAGATCAATTTCCTGTGGATTGATGTTTGCCGCTTCAATGGCTTTTTGGGCTGCTTCAAATCCCATGGTAGAGACGGTTTCATCCGGTGCTGCAATGCGACGTTCACGAATACCGGAACGGGTAACAATCCACTCATCTGAAGTATCTACCATTTTTTCTAAATCGGCATTGGTACGAATATGTTGGGGTAAATAGCTACCTGTCGATAAAATTTTGCTAAACATAGTCATCTCGTTAAAAATAATAGCGAGGGAACTCACTACTTCATTAATATTTCATTTTTATTTAAGCCCGCCAAAATTTTTTGTGGAATTTGACGTCGAGCTTGTAATGCCGCATCGGCAATAGCATAAGCAAATGCCTCTATATTTGCACTTCCGTGACTTTTCACCACAACAGAAGTCAAACCGATAAGCGATGCGCCATTATATTGATCAGGGTTGATTTGCTTTAATCGTTGGTATTTATCTTTGAAAAGATATTTAATTAAATACCCAAAAACGTGACTTAATATACTCTTTTTCTTATCACTTTTCAGTAGAGAAATCACGTTCTTTGCCGCGCCTTCCAAGGTTTTCAGCGCAACATTGCCGGCAAAGCCATCTGTCACAATCACATCCGCCTTGCCATTGAGTAAAAAATTGCCTTCAAGGAATCCAATGTAATTAAGTGCGGTGTCTTTTTTCAGTAAATCTGCCGCATCCCGGATGGATTTGTATCCTTTCACTGCCTCAATACCAATATTCAATAACGCAATACGCGGATAAACTAAATTGAGGGTATTTTCTGCAAAAATGGCACCCATCAAGGCAAATTGATACAAGTTTTCGGCATCGCACTCAACATTCGCCCCCAGATCCAACATAATCGAACGCTCACCTGTCACTGTTGGGATCGTAGAAATCAGTGCCGGACGATGGATACCTTCCAGAGGTTGCAATAAGATTTTCGATAAGCCCATCAAAGCTGCTGTATCACCGGCACTCACACAGGCCTGCGCATCCCCTTTTTGTACTGCTTCAATTGCCAAACGCATAGAGGTCTCTTTGCTATGGCGCAAGGCGTAGGAAATACCCTGACGACTATCAATCACACGAGCACAATGAACAATGTCACAACGTTGACGAATACTGTTGGGAGCAGAGGATAAAAGCGGAAGAATTTGTTGGCGATCGCCAAACAATAAGAGAGAAAGCGTTGGATCTCGTTCCAAGGCTAAAATGGATGCTGGGATAGTAATACGGGGACCAATGTCCCCGCCCATCGCATCTAACGCAAGGGTTAGACGACTCAAGTGATTACCTTTATGTAATTGAGATAATTACTTGTTAATCACTTTACGACCACGATAGTAACCGTCAGCGGTTACATGGTGACGCAAATGAGTTTCACCACTTGCTTTATCAACGGATACTGCAGCAGTTGTTAACGCATCGTGAGAACGACGCATATCACGACGTGAACGGGATTTTTTATTTTGTTGAACAGCCATTGGCTATACTCCTAAATTATTTTTGCTTTAAATTAGCTAATACAGCGAACGGGTTCGGTTTTTTTGCCAATTCTTCCGGCAATTCGCCAAAAACCTGTTCAGCCACGGACACTTCACAGTGTTCAGATGAATGCATTGGCACAATCGGCAAACTCAAAATGAGTTCATCTTCAATTGTTCCAAGTAAATCTATTTCACCGAATTCATTGAATTCAACTGGCTCATAGATTTCCGGCAATACATCAATTTGATCCAAATTAGCCACCGGACTGTAACAAAACGCACAATCAACGGTTTGAACGAAAGGTTCGCCACAACGCTGACAATTTAATTCAACATCAACCTTGGCATGACCTTTCATGACAACCAATTTTTGCGGATCAACAAAGAACGATAATGTAACCTGTGCATCGCTGAGCACTTTACTGACCGATTCGGCAAGACGACTTAATTGATTAGCGGAGTAATAACCCTGATAATCCAATCTTCGTTGCGCGTCCTTTACCGGATCAACAGTTAGGGGTAGTTTTACCTTTTGCATAGGGAGCGCATATTACCCTTTGAAAAAAAAATAGTCAAAGGAAATTATCGTTCCAAGCGTGAAAATCAGCGCTAAAAATCGATTTTCTCCATCAACATAAATTTTGTCTCCGGAAAGCGTTTGGCTAAGTAACTGCGCAGATATTGTTGTGTATCTTGAGTAATCAATTCGTCAGCCGGCGGATACAGATTATAAATCAATGCCTCTACGCTAATTTTTCGCTGAGCGCACGCCTCAAGGCTGAGCAAAGTGTGATTAATACTCCCCAGTCTGCCGGAAGTCACCAGAATTAACGGATACCCATGCGCCGCAAGGTAATCCAACGTGGTTTTCTCCTCGGAATAAGGCACCATCAAGCCGCCCGCGCCCTCCAGCAAAACATAATCATAGTTTTGCGCCAAAAGTGCGGTGGATTTTTCAATGATTTTTTCATCAATACACGTCTGTTGCAAACGTGCGGCCATGTGAGGCGAGCAGGGATAATCAAACAAATAAGGACATGTGATGCCCTGACGATCTTCCTCAGTTAACGCAATGCCTTGAATTTTTCGGTGCACGACAATATCTGCCGATATCTCCTGACAGCCCGTTTGCACCATTTTCTGTGTAATCACCGAATATCCTTGCTGCATTAAATGCTTAGCGTAATACCCTGTCGCGATAGATTTACCGATGTCCGTATCAATTCCCGAAACGAATAATACCTTTCCCATCATCTTTCCTCTTTTTTCTGCGCCAACATTAAAATCGGCACATAAGTTAACGAGACATAGCCTTGCTCGTCAGCATACTGTTGTCGATATTGCTCACAAAATTGGGCAACTTTCTTGTAATTCCAAATTTGATTATTGGTGGCCGTCACACCGGTCTCTTTCAAATGTTTAAGTACCGATAACGGCGAATCAAATTTCAACTGAATTTCTTTTTGCTCTAAATGCAATACGGAAAAATCTGACGTTAATGTCTCCTGCCATTGTGCTAAATCGGGGTAATCCAAACCGACGCCCGTTAATGCTCTAACTTCGTGTAAATTGGTCGGGGCAAACGTACCAAATAAAATCATGCCGTGAGGCGTTAAATAATTTGAACAACGTTGAAGAAACGCCAGCGGATCAGCAAACCATTGAATGGTCGAGGCAGAAGCAATCAAATCATATTGATGCGCAAAATCAAGACGCTCGCCACAACCTTGATAAAAACGATAATTTTTCTGTGGCAAATTACATGCCAAGTGGTTGACGACATCGCATAAATCGTTGCAATCCCAATGCGTTGCGTTGATATGTTGCATGAGCAAACGGGTAAAGCCGCCCGTACCACAACCAATGTCCAGCACTCGTTGAAATTGATTTCCGCCTTTCTCCAATAGCAACTGTAATAAATCTTCGGTGATTTGCTTTTGAGCAATGGCATTTTGTTCATAGGTTGGTAAGGCGGCGCTGAAACATTGCATCACCCGTTGTTGCGTTATTGCCATAGCTGTTCCCAAGTTTGTAGCAATGGGAATAGATAATGTCCACCACCCATTTCACTCACCTCACAGCGTTCATGCCAATAATTTCGTTGATTTTGTGTAGGGAAAATACGATCTTGTGTACCAATAATCGCTTTCGTCCAAGGTAACGCCGTATGTTGATGTTCTGCCGATAACGCATCATAAAGTGCGGTCAATTCTACGTGTATTTCTTCAATTGAACGCCGTCCTTCCAAGGATTGATATTGCTGCAACAACTGTTTGTCACCACACATACGACGCTCGAATTTGCCTTGATTGATTTCATCTAGCGTATCCAACGTGCCTTGAAAAACGGCGCATGGAATACCGTAGTCATCATGCATGGGCAAGCCTGTGCCATTTATTGCGGTTGCAGAAAGCAAAGGGATTTGTCTCATCACACGTTCAGCTACCCAAACGCCCATCGACCACGCCACCAAACGCACATTTTCATAACGGGAAAAATCAAACTCCAACGAAAAATCCCGATAGTCATAACACAGCAATAGATCATACGCCGGTGGAATAGCTAAATGTTGCACGACAGAAGGCGGTGTGCCCCAACCGGCAAAATAAACGATCAAATTCCGGCTTGGTGGATTTTGGCTAATTAATTGATATTGCATAAAAATAACTGTTCTATAAATTGCTCAAGTTCATCATGCGTAATGTCGGCGGTGAGAGACAAACGAATGCGCGAGGTGCCGACAGGCACTGTTGGCGGGCGAATCGGCAAGCAGTAATATCCTTGCTGTTGCAGACATTGCGCCGTTTGCACGGTACGTTGGTTGTCGCCCAGAATCAACGGCACGATATGACTTTCGCTTGGCATGGGCATATTTAACTGTTCAGCCACGACTTGCCGTAAGCGCGCACTTAATTGCATAAGATGTTGCCGTTTCGCCTGAAAGTGCGGTCGTTTTTCAAAAAGAAATTCTGTCCACGCCACATTAAACGGGGGTAATGCGGTGCTAAAAATCAACGGGCGCATGGTGTTAATTAAATAATCTTTGATCACTTGATCGCAAACCACATAAGCTCCCATCGACGCCAGTGCTTTGCCGAATGTGCCGACCAAGAAATCAATGTACGGAAGGCAATTCATCTGCTC
Organism: Aggregatibacter sp. oral taxon 513; assembly: GCF_018128305.1. NCBI lineage: Bacteria > Pseudomonadati > Pseudomonadota > Gammaproteobacteria > Pasteurellales > Pasteurellaceae > Aggregatibacter > Aggregatibacter sp. oral taxon 513. Next base: position 303,625 of record NZ_CP072381.1, on the reverse strand, counting down.
GGCAACGCCTAAACCCTGTTCGCCGTAAACCCCAATGCCGTGCGCTTCATCCACATACAACATAACATTGTCGAATTGCTGTTTAAATGCCACTAATTGAGGCAAATCAGCAAAATCGCCGTCCATGCTAAACAGACTTTCCGTCACCACAATAATGCGTTTGTAGTTGAGATGCTGTTTTTGCAAAATCTCGTACAAATGGGCGTAATCATTGTGGCGATAACGCACAAACGGCGCATCGCTCAAACGGATGCCGTCAATAATACTGGCATGCACCAGTTTATCCGCCACGATCAACGTCTGTTTATTGGCTACCGCAGGCAAAATACCGATATTGGCGTGATAACCGCTGTTAAACAACAAACTGGCCTCACGCTGAAATGCCTCCGCCATTCGTTGCTCAAGGCTTTCGTATTCAGGAAAATTCCCGGTTAATAAACGGGAGGAGGATGAGGTAAAGTGCGGTCGTTTTTCCGCGAGTTTTTCAAGAAACGCTTGCTGCAAGGTGTCGTCATTCGCCAAACCTAAATAATCATTAGACGCCAGATTTAGCATTGAAAGCCCGTTCTGCTCTACGAACTTTCCCTTATGCACAATTTGCGGAAAACGACGATATTGTTCTTTTTGACGGAGTTTTTCCAACTGCGCGGCAAAATAATCTGACTTACTCATGGTATTCCTCTTTAATTGCCGCCAGCATACCAGCGGTTAATGCGGATAATTGGGCTGAACTGATAATAAACGGTGGCATGATATAGACAAGCTTGCCGAAAGGGCGCACCCAAACACCGTGCGCCACCAGACGTGCCTGCAAACTCGCCAAATCTACCGGTTCGTGCATTTCCAATACGCCGATGGCGCCAAGAACACGCACTTCTTTGACGGATTTAAAACTTTCTGCGACCTGTAACTCGGCTTTCAGTTGGGCTTCGATCCGTTGGACATTACCCAGCCAATCACTTTCCAACAACACATCAATGGATTCGGCGGCAATGGCACAAGCCAACGGATTCGCCATAAAGGTCGGGCCGTGCATAAAACAATGCGCTTCACCCTGACAAATGGTTTGTGCAATAGCGCGTGTGGTAATAGTGGCGGACAGGGTTAAATAACCACCTGTAAGTGCTTTGCCGATACACATAATATCCGGCGAAATGCCGGCATATTCAGCGGCAAACAATTTTCCCGTGCGCCCAAAACCGGTGGCAATTTCATCAAAAATCAGCAAGATGCCGTATTGTTCGCACAGCTGCTTGGCTCGGATCAAATACATCGGCGAATAGAAATACATTCCCCCCGCCCCTTGCACCACCGGTTCCAAAATAAGTGCGGTCAGTTCTGCGCCTTTTTTTTCTAATAAATCTGCTAAGGGTTTTATATCGTCTTCGTTCCAAGGCTGCCCAAAAGGCGTTTGCGGCTGCGGGAGAAAATATTGCACCGGCAAACTTTTCGCAAACAGCCCGTGCATGCCGGTCACCGGATCGCACACCGACATCGCATGCCAAGTGTCGCCATGATAACCGGAACGAATGGTGGCGAATTTATGCCGTTGGGTTTCGCCTTTCGCGTGTTGATATTGAATCGCCATTTTCATCGCCACTTCTACGGCGATGGATCCACTATCGGCAAAGAAAATTTGCTCCAAATCTTGCGGCAATAAAGGCAATAATTTTTGCGCCAATTTGACAGCAGGTTCGTGCGTTAAACCGCCAAACATAATGTGGCTCATGTGTTCCAACTGTTTTGTCGCGGCCGCATTCAACCGCGGATGATTGTAGCCATGCAACGCTGCCCACCAAGAGGACATGCCGTCAATCAGTTGGCGACCATCTTTAAGCGTAATCATCACACCGTCGGCACGCTCAACGGCATAAATCGGTGTGGTCGGTGGAAGAGCGGCATAAGGATGCCAAATATGTTCACGATCAAATTGCAATAACTGTTGTTGGTTCATAGGGTTAGCTTCAAAAATTAAGAAGTCGTAATTTTACCTTAGAAAATAAGGCAATTCTAAAGCTTTGCACTTCCCCATCCGATTTTTTGTGTTTTTTGAGGCATTTGCCACAATTTTGATGATTTTCACCGCGGAATAAAGCGGCGAATCCGCCGATACATTGCACAAGCCGAATAAGTTGTTATAATCACCGACTTCTTTTTGACACTGTAGAAAAAATAACCATTATGAATAAATTCACTTATTGGCAACGTGCGAAAGTTGCTTTTCAATACATTATACCGCAACTGTATTTAACCCAATTAGCCGGTTGGTTTGCCCAACAAAAATGGGGTGCGGTAACACATTTCGTGATCAAGGTTTTCGCAAAGAAATACAACGTGGACATGAGCGAAGCAAAAAAAGAGAACTTTAGCGATTATGAAAGCTTCAACCAATTTTTTATTCGCGAGTTAAAAGACGACGCGAGAAAAATCAATGAAAATCCGACCGCACTTTGCTTACCTGCTGACGGTCGTGTGAGCCAAATCGGGCATATTGACGATGAACGTTTATTGCAAGCCAAAGGACATTTTTTCAGCCTATCTGATTTATTAGCCGGCGATGAAGAATTAGTTAACACCTTTAAAAACGGCGAATTTGCCACGATTTATTTATCTCCGCGTGATTATCACCGCGTCCACATGCCGTGCGATGCGACCTTGCGCAAAATGATTTATGTGCCGGGCGATTTATTCTCGGTCAACCCGTTCTTAGCGGAACACGTACCAAACTTATTCGCTCGCAATGAACGTGTTATTTGTGTTTTTGATACAGCGTTCGGCCCAATGGTACAAATCCTCGTGGGCGCGACCATCACTGCTAGCATGAGTACGGTTTGGGCTGGCGTCATTAATCCACCGCGCACCGGTGAAATCAAAGTCTGGACATATCAAGGAGACAACGCCATTAAATTAACTAAAGGCCAAGAGATGGGCGCATTCCAATTAGGTTCAACCGTCATTAACTTATTCCCGGCGAATTCCGTGACCTTAGCTGAACATTTAGAGGTGGACGTTCCGGTAAGAATGGGTGAAATCTTAGCCACGATGAAATAGTTTTATCAACAGAAAGGAAAACAACATGACAGCAGAATTTTTCAATCAAGTGACATTAGACGATACCGAAGCCAAAGGCAGTTACGGTATCGGTTTGCAAATCGGTCAACAATTATTGGATAGCCAATTGGCGGTGAAAGCAGAAGCGGTAGCAAAAGGGATTTACGATGTGTTAAATCAACATGCACCGGCATTAGATTTCAATGAAATCAGCCAAGCGTTGCAACAATTGCAACAACAAGCTGCGGAAGCCCAACAAGCGCAATTCAAAGAAATTGAAGCCGCAGGCAAAGCCTTCTTAGAGGCGAACAAACAAAAAGACGGCGTGAAAGTCACTGATTCCGGCTTACAATATGAAGTGTTAGTTGAAGGTAACGGCAACGTGCCATCCACAACCGATAAAGTACGTGTTCACTACACCGGCACATTACCGGACGGTACCGTATTCGACAGTTCCGTCGCACGCGGTCAACCGGCTGAATTTCCGGTTAACGGCGTGATCAAAGGTTGGATCGAAGCGCTTTCCATGATGCCGGTCGGTTCTAAATGGCGTTTGGCAATTCCACACGAATTAGCCTATGGCGAACGTGGCGCAGGCGCAGCCATCCCGCCATTTAGTCCATTAGTCTTTGAAGTAGAATTACTAGAAATTCTTTAATCGGATAACTTATCTCACCCAAAACGGCGTTAATCATAGCGCCGTTTTTTTATATAAAAATCTCCATGCTATTTAATTTCCTCAGCAAGAAAAGTGCATAAAAGTGCGGTCGTTTTCTAGGATGTTTTTTCATGCGTTCCAGTGTTTTTCACTCTCAAGATCTGATAAAGTCTGCGCTCACAACAGGCTAATTTTTAATGACCATTTTCAGGAGCAACAAGAATGAAAAAAATCGAAGCAATCATTAAACCGTTTAAATTGGATGATGTGCGCGAAGCCTTATCCGACATTGGCATTACCGGCATGACCGTCACCGAAGTCCGTGGTTTTGGACGCCAAAAAGGGCATACGGAATTGTATCGTGGTGCCGAATACATGGTGGATTTTCTGCCGAAAGTGAAAATGGAAATTGTGGTACCTGATGATTTATTAGAACAATGTTTGGACGCTATCGTCGATACGGCACAAACCGGCAAAATCGGAGACGGCAAAATTTTTGTGTATGAAGTGGAACGGGTGATTCGTATCCGTACCGGCGAAGAAAACGAGGATGCGATTTAGTTAATGGAAAAACACGCTTCTTTAGTAAAAGCACTGGTCGCCTGTGCTGCTATCGTGATTATTTTAGCCGGCATTAAGGCAGCTTCAGAAATTGTCGTGCCATTTTTACTGTCGCTGTTTATTGCGATTATTTGCTCGCCGTCACTCAATTACTTAACCAAGAAAAAAGTGCCCTACGGTCTCTCCATTGGTTTGTTGTTAGCATTGATTTTAATCGTCTTTTTCTTTCTGTTCGGCTTAATTAACAGCACAATCCAAGAGTTTAGCCAATCTATCCCGCAATATCGCCAATTATTGGGCGAACGCGTTAATAGTCTAGTGGCACTTTCACAAAGTCTGAAAATCCCGTTGGATATTTCCGAGAAAAGCATCATGGAGCATTTCGATCCAAGCGTGATCATGAATTTTGTGCGTCGTGTTTTTCTCAGCTTTTCCGGCGTAGTCACCAATATTTTCGTGTTGGTGTTAGTCGTTATTTTCATGCTCTTAGAAGCGCCTTATGCTAAACACAAATTTGCCGTGGTATTTAGCAGTGATTCGAAGGAAATCAGCCAACAAGAACGTTATTTAGATCGTATTCTACAAGGTGTTATCAGCTACCTTGGTGTAAAAACCATGATGAGTTTATTAACTGCTATTTGCATTTGGCTTTTATTGGAAATTGTCGGTGTGCAATATGCGATTTTGTGGGCAACACTGAGTTTCCTGCTCAATTACATTCCCAATATCGGCTCAATTATCGCTGCTGTTCCGATTATCGTGCAGGCATTATTACTCAACGGTTTTGTGGTGGGCTTGGAAGTCATTATCGGTGTCATTGCCATCAACATGATTATCGGCAATGTGCTTGAACCTCGATTAATGGGTAAAAAATTGGGGCTTTCCACGCTGGTGGTCTTCCTGTCTTTGTTGTTCTGGGGATGGTTGCTAGGAACAGTAGGAATGTTGCTGTCTGTGCCACTCACCATGGCACTCAAAATTGCCTTAGAAGCCAGCCCAACAACCGTGAAGTACGCCTTGTTGCTCGGCGATTCCGACAGTGCCCATGAAAGTAAATAATCCCGCGTATCAGAGCCTTGTTTCGACAAGGCTCTTTTTCGATAAAAAACACAATTTCGTGCTATAATCCCGCCACTTTTATCATCATTTTTACAACGTCTTTCACGACGCCACGATCACGCATATGAAAAAATTTTTCTTCCTTCTTTTGTTCCTCGTTGTCTTATTGGCAGGCGCCGGTTTTTGGGGATATCAACAACTACAACGATTCGTGCAGCAACCGGTGAATGTGCAAAACGATCAATTATTGACCATAGAACGTGGCACAACCGGTAATAAATTAGTCACGTTGCTAGAGCAAGAAGGTATTTTGGACAGTGCCGCATTATTGCCTTGGGCCTTAAAATTACACCCTGAATTGAGCAAAGTGAAAGCAGGCACATATTTATTGGATGATGTGAAAACCGTAGAAGATTTGCTGAAATTACTCAACTCCGGCAAAGAAGCACAATTTAACGTGCAATTTATTGAAGGCAACACCTTTAAAAATTGGCGAAAACGTCTCGAAAACGCACCGCACTTAAAGCAGACCTTAAAAGACAAATCCGAACAAGAGATTTTCCAGTTATTGGCACTGCCAAAAGTCTCAAAAGCGATTGATGAATGGATGAAAATCGACGGTTGGTTGTATCCGGACACCTATAATTACACGCCGAACTCTACCGACTTAGAACTGTTGCAGCGTGCAGCAGAACGCATGAAAAAAGCCTTGGACAAAGCCTGGAATGAGCGCGATAAGGACTTACCCTTAGAAGATCCTTACGAGATGTTGATTCTTGCGTCTATCGTAGAAAAAGAAACCGGCATCGCCGCAGAACGTCCTCAAGTGGCTTCAGTATTTATCAATCGTTTGAAAGCCAAAATGAAGCTCCAAACCGATCCAACGGTGATTTACGGCATGGGTGAAGATTACAACGGCAATATTCGTAAAAAAGATCTCGAAACGCCAACCCCTTATAACACCTATGTGATTGACGGTTTACCGCCAACGCCGATTGCCATGCCAAGCGAAGATGCATTGCAAGCCGTAGCCCATCCTGCGCAAACGGAATTTTATTATTTCGTTGCCGACGGCAAGGGCGGTCACAAATTCAGTCGAAACTTAAATGAACACAATAAAGCGGTGCAGGAATATTTACGCTGGTACCGCCAACAAAATGGGAAATAATATGGCAGGCAAATTTATCGTGATTGAAGGCTTGGAAGGCGCAGGCAAAAGCACCGCCCATCAATGTGTCGTGGATACCTTAAAGGAATTGGGGGTTAATGATGTCGTCTTCACCCGTGAACCCGGTGGTACACCGTTAGCAGAAAAATTACGCCACCTCATTAAACATGAAACAGAAGAACCAGTCACAGACAAAGCCGAATTGTTGATGTTATATGCTGCCCGAATTCAATTAGTGGATAATGTCATTAAGCCCGCCCTCGCCCAAGGCAAATGGGTCGTTGGTGATCGCCATGATATGTCGTCACAAGCCTACCAAGGCGGTGGCCGCCAGTTGGGAGAGGCTTTGTTAACTAACTTAAAACAAACCGTTTTGGGCGATTTTGAGCCGGATCTGACATTGTATTTAGACATTGATCCAGCCGTCGGTTTAGCCCGCGCCCGAGGACGTGGTGAGCTGGATCGTATCGAACAACAACATCTGGATTTTTTCCACCGCACTCGTGCCCGTTATTTAGAACTGGTAAAAGACAATCCGAAAGCTGTGATGATCAATGCGGAACAATCCATTGAGCAAGTGCAGTCAGACATTAAAAGTGCGGTCAAAAATTGGTGGGTTTCGCTGTCAAAATGAGCCTTTTAACCCCTTGGCTGACGCCAACTTATCACAAAATCACACAGGCTTTTGATGAGGCTTTAGGGCACCACGCTCTGCTGATTCGCGCGGATGACGGTCTCGGTGTAGAGCAACTTTGTTCCGCGTTGGCAAAACGTCTGATGTGCTTAACGCCCAAAGGGGCGGAGGCTTGTGGCGAATGCCATGCCTGCCATTTAATGCAAGCCAACAGCCACCCGGATTTCCAGCCCATCTCGCCTATTGAGAACAAAGACATCGGCGTGGATCAAATTCGTGCCATGAACGAACAAGCGACGCAACATGCGCAGCAAAACGGCAATAAAGTCGTTTATATCGAACAGGCACATCGTTTGACGGAAGCCGCTGCCAACGCCATTTTAAAAACACTGGAAGAGCCTCGTCCGAACACCTATTTCATTTTGCAGTGCGATATGCAAAAGGCGTTGTTGCCAACCATTTACAGTCGCTGCCAAGTGTGGAACCTCTTACCACCGAACACCGACAGGGCATTACAGTGGTTGCAATCACAAACGTCCGCTGAAACATCCGATATATTGACCGCACTTCGGGTGAATTATGCTCGACCACTGCTCGCGCTTGCCATGTTAGAGCAAAATTTACTGGCACAACGGCGGGAGTTTTTACGTCAATTTTGGTTGTTTTATCGCCGTTGTTCGCCTTTGGAATTACTGCCATTTTTTAATAAAGAAATTGTCTTACAGCAACTGGATTGGTTGTCGGCTTTTTTAAGCGACAGTTTGAAAAACAAACTGAATATTCGCGAAGATTGGGTTTGCCAAGACATTGAACAAGGCGTCATTCAATTTAGCCAAGGACTGTCTGCCCCGGCATTATTAAAAGCGACACAAATTGTTGGCAAAGTGCGGTCGGATTTATCGGCGAATTCGGCGTTGAATTTAGAATTGATTTTACTCGACGGGCTGACCCGTTTAATTACTGAAGTATTTGAAGGATAAAATATGTTTATTGTTGATTCCCATTGCCATTTGGATGCCTTGGATTACGAAACATTACATCAAAATATTGCCGATGTTGTGGCAAAGGCAAAAGCGAGTGATGTGAAACATTTATTGGCGATTGGCGTGACCTTGAGCCGTTTTGAAAAAGTGTATCCGGAATTAGCCAAATTCGATAACGTCTCTTTAGCCTGCGGCGTACACCCGCTGGATTTTGAAGAAGAACCTTATGATGCAGCGCGTTTGTTACGCTTGGCGCAAGATCCGAAAGTCGTTGCCATCGGCGAAATCGGCTTAGATTATTATTACAGTGCAGAAAACAAAGCCACCCAACAAGCCGTGTTTGCCAGCCAAATTGACGTGGCCAACCAGCTCAATAAACCGGTGATCATTCACACGCGTGAAGCACGCGAAGACACGATTCGCCTATTGCGCGACAATCAGGCAGAAAAGTGCGGTGGCGTTTTGCATTGTTTTACCGAAAACTATGATATGGCAAAACAAGCGTTAGACTTGGGTTTTTACATTTCCATTTCAGGGATTATCACCTTTAAAAATGCGGAAGAACTTCGGGATGTGGTGCGTAAACTGCCGCTGGATCGTCTGTTGGTGGAAACCGATTCGCCTTACTTGGCACCGGTGCCTTATCGCGGTAAACAAAATCAACCGGCATATACCCGCGAAGTGTGTGAATATGTTGCTGCGTTGAAAGGCGTGTCAGCCGAGGAAATGGCACAAATCACCACACAAAACTTCGAGCGTTTATTTAAAATTCAGGTACAATAATTAACCAATCTCATTTCAATAGGACAAAAAGATGAGAAAATTTCTAAAATATTTTTTTATTTCCGTCATTTTTATTTTTCATTTATGTATTGCCGCGGCGATAAATTATTCCATGCCGAGCTATGATGTCACCAAAGTGACCGGCGTTGAGGTGAAACGGGTGGATAAAGACGGACCGATTACAAAAGCCAATCCGGCAGACGGCCCGACCCGCGATGTGTATTTTATCAATACGCAACATGAAAACGGCAAAGTGATGGTATATCGCAATGAAGATACCCGTTGGGGTTTTCCGTTCTATTTCAAATTCGGCTCAGCAAATTTACAGGCATTGGCGCAAGCCTTGGGCAATGAAGAAAAAACCGTGGAAATCAAATATTACGGCTGGCGTCTGACTATGTTTGATGAGTTTCCAAATGCGTTATCCGTAAAAGAAGTAACGGAAACCAATACCCCAAGCCACCCGATTTTTAGCTATATTCTTTACGTACTTTTATTCTTTACCTTCTTCTTTGCCGTGCAGTTTATTCGCGGCTGGTTTGATAGCGAAAATTAGGTTTCTTTTTTCATTTCTTTTGTGCGGTTAAAAACACAGTCAAAATTAACCGCACTTTATGTCTCGTTTACATCAAGTTATTGAGAACCTTATGAGTTTATTCAGCGCAATTTTAATTTTAATCTTACTGATTATTGTCAGTGCCATCGTGTCCTCTGCCGAAATTTCATTGGCAGGCGCGCGTCGTATTAAGTTACAAAACATGACTAACGAAGGGAATACTAAAGCGGCCATGGTGCTCAAATTACAGGAGCAGCCGGGGCGTTTTATTACGGTGGTGCAAATCGGCTTAAACATGGTTGCCGTCTTGGGCGGGGTCATTGGCGAAGCGACTATTAGCGTGCATTTACAAGCATTTCTGCAACAATATACCGATGCACCTTGGGTTGACAGTGCCGCCTCTTGGCTTGCCTTTATCATCGTCACCGCTTCGTTCATTTTATTAGCAGATTTAATGCCAAAACGCCTTGCATTAATCAATCCGGAAGCGGTGGCACTACGCACGGTGCGCATTATGCAACTGTGCATTATCCTATTAAAACCGATTGTGTGGATTTTTGATTCATTGGCGAATGTGATGTTCCGCCTGTTCAGAATTTCCACCGTACGGGTTGAAAGCATGACATCAGAAGATATTGTCGCTGTCGTAGATGCGGGCGCAGAAGCCGGTGTGTTAAAAGCACAGGAACATTATTTAATCGAAAATATCTTCGATATGCAGCAACGCACGGTCACCTCAACCATGACCACGCGTGAAAACATCATTTTTTTAGACCGCACTTTTACCCGTCAACAAGTGCTAGACACGTTAACGAAAAACTCCCATTCTAAATTATTGATTTGCGATCAGGGCTTGGATCATATTTTAGGGTATGTGGAGTCCCACAGTTTGTTGACCTTGTTTTTAAAAGAAGAACAAGTGCAATTAACCGATAATCGCTTATTGCGCAAGTTGTTGTACGTGCCGGACACGTTGTCTTTATATGAAGTGTTGGAGCTGTTTAAATCCACCGGTGAAGATTTCGCCGTTATCGTCAACGAATATGCGTTAGTCGTAGGGATTGTGACCTTAAACGATGTGATGAGCATTGTGATGGGCGAATTGGTTTCCAGTGAAGAAGAGCAAATTATTCGCCGTGATGAAGATTCTTGGCTGATTGATGGCGCCACACCGTTGGAAGACGTGAAACGCGCCTTGGATATTGAAAGTTTTCCGCACGATGAAAATTATGAAACCATCGCTGGTTTTATGATGTATATGTTGCGTAAAATCCCGAAGAAAACCGATTTCGTGCTATACGACCGCTATAAATTTGAAATCATTGACACCGAGAATTTTAAAATCGATCAGTTGATGGTGTCTTTTAGAAAAGACTTGGCGGAATAAGGATTCTTTTCACTTGGGTAGGCGAGCGTTCCGTTTTTCTCCCGCTCGCCACCCCCATTCCAAGCATTCTTCCTCCCCCTACATCAGATCAAGGAGGAAGAATATCAAAATGCACGGAAAACCCACCGCACTTTTACTTACGCAAAAATCACTTTCTTACCAAAATCAAAAAACGGCAATCATAAGGATTCTGCTCATCGGCTGGACGGTATTGTTCAAATTCAATCGACCAGTCATGCCAATCGATTGGAGGAAAGAAAGTGTCGCCGTCTAATTCTGTTTGAATTTCAGTGAGATAAAGACGACTCGCCTGCGCTAGGTACTGCTTAAAAAGCTGTCCGCCACCAATCAACATAATTTCCTCTGAATCACGGACAAAATCCACCGCACTTTCTAGACTCGCTTTCCACACAACACCTTCATGCATGAAGGGTTGACGTGAAAGCACAATATTCGTGCGTTTCGGCAACGGGCGACCAATACTTTCAAAGGTTTTTCGCCCCATGATCACCGGCTTGCCGGTCGTGTTTTGACGAAACCAAGCCAGGTCCGCGGGCAAATGCCACGGCATTTGGTTATCTTTACCGATAACGTGATTTTTCGTCATGGCGACAATCAGGCTTAAATTCATGTATTTTCCTAAGTTATTTAATGGCTTAACATACGGTTACTATACCACAGGTTTTCCGCGATAGAACAATAAGCCCGGTAACGCCAAACCGAAAACCAAGGCGCCAAGAATAAACGTTGTATTAATAAAGGAATTGATCATTTGTGCAAACAATTCATCAGAAAAACCGTAATGGTGAATCTGCACAATCGCAATCATGGCTTTGTAAGCATGCACGCCGGGAATCATTGGAATAATTGCCGCCACGGTGAAGACTTTCGGATGGGCTAAATAACGGTGAGAAAGATGCACACCAATAAAGCCGATAAGTGCTGCCCCAACCAGCGTGGCAAAAATAATCGGCATATCCCAATGGAGCAACAAGGTACGGGTTACATGCCCTAACGCGCCAAGCATCGCGCAATATTTCAGTGCTTTAGCCGGCACATTAAACAACAGTGCAAAGCCCACGGCAGGAATCGCTGCAAAGAACATATCATCGAGTAACCAAAATAACCAATCCATCTTAATTCCCCCAGGTCGTGATATTCAGCACACTGAGCGTAAAGACAATGCCCAAACAGGCCCCAAAAGTGAGAATCGTCGCTACCGCCCAACGACTAATACCCATGTTAACGTAGCCTTTTAAAATATCCGCCAGTGAATTGATTAACGGGAATCCCGGCACCAGCAACAACGCGCTGGACGCCAAAGCAATTTGCGGATCATTGCCGATTTGATATTTCAGGCTCATGCCCGCAATCAATGACGCTACAAAGGCCGTAATACAAAAAACAATCATGGGGTTGTAATGGCGTTTCGATAATTCCTGCCGCACATACATCGCTACGGAGGAAGCCAAGAAAGTGATGAGACTAATTAATGCATCACCTCCGGATAAATGCGCAAAGGAGGCACAAGATAACCCCACCATCAATATAACAAAATAACGGTTATATTTTAATGGTTTGAGGTGGTCTAGTTTTTTCTTCACCAGGTGTAAATCGTATATACCATGTTCCGCAGAAATAATAATGCGTTGAACATCCGTGACCATTTGCATATTAATGCCTTTGTCGGCACTTTTACGGGTCGTCGTAATGCAATGTCCATTGGTGAGTGTGGTAAGAATCACTGCGTTGGCGGTTAATGCGCATTCCACGCTGGCAACCCCAAGTGCAACACCAAGTCGTTGCGTCATTTGCACGACCACCGCACTTTCCATGCCATGTTGTAATAACAACAATGCCGTTTCTACGCACACACGGGTCACCTCCCGTTGGTATTCCTGAGTAATCTGTTGAGCTTTCATTATACTTTTACCTAAATTAACTGTGCCGCCCATTATAAAACTTTCTAAAAGGAACAACAGTATTTCATCTTGCCACATCAAAGTGCGGTGGATTTTCCCGATAAATTTAATGCTTTTTGCCACGCTTAATGCTAACTTAAACGCATTTTTGACAAGGAGTCAGTATGCAACAGAATAACAAAACCATTGTGGTGAAATTCGGCACCAGCACCTTAACCCAAGGTGCACCAAAATTAAATTTAGCGTACATGATGGAAATCGTTCGTCAGTTAGCACAATTACATCGCGCCGGCTTTCGTTTGGTGATTGTCACTTCAGGCGCCATTGCCGCTGGTCGACATTATTTAAATCACCCGCAATTACCGCCCACTGTGGCATCCAAACAATTATTGGCGGCAGTGGGTCAAAGCCAGCTGATTCAAACGTGGGAAAAACTCTTTGCCATTTATGATATTCATATCGGACAAATGTTGTTAACCCGTGCGGATATTGAAGATCGCGAACGCTTTCTCAATGCACGCGATACATTGCATGCGCTATTAGATAATCACATCATCCCCGTTATCAATGAAAATGATGCTGTCGCCACAGCAGAAATTAAAGTGGGTGATAACGACAATTTATCCGCCTTAGTGGCAATTTTAGTGCAAGCGGAACAGCTCTATTTATTGACCGATCAACAAGGCTTGTTTGACAGCGACCCGCGTAAAAATCCTCAAGCAAAATTGATTCCGGTCGTGGAGAAAATCACCGATCATATTCGTTCTATCGCGGGCGGTACCGGCACGAATTTAGGTACCGGTGGCATGTCCACCAAAATCACTGCGGCAGATGTTGCCACTCGTTCAGGCATCGAAACTATTATTGCACCGGGTAATCAACCTAACATCATCATCGATTTAGCATACGATCAAGCTATCGGCACCAAATTCAAGGTACAAGCGGATCGCTTGGAAAGCCGCAAGCAATGGCTCTTCGCTGCGCCTTCTGCAGGCGTGCTAACGATTGATGATGGCGCGCAAAGTGCGGTGTTAATTCAGCACAAATCCTTACTGCCGGCGGGTATCGTTGATGTCAGTGGGCGTTTCTCCCGTGGTGAAGTTGTGCGCATTCGTAACTCTCAAGGCAAAGATATTGCTCTCGGCATGCCGCGTTATAACAGCGATGCACTGGAATTAATCAAAGGCAAACAGTCTCATGATATTGAACAACTGCTTGGTTATGAATACGGCACCGTCGCCATTCATCGGGATGATATGATTGTGCTGTAAACAAAAAACGGTATTCCATCACAATAAGGGAATACCGTTTTTGTTTTAGTGCGCTGTAAAAATGCCGTCAAAAATGACCGCACTTTCCTCCACGTTTAACTCCGTCGTGCCGATTTCGGGCGGAAACTGGCAATAATTTCCGGTTTGGTATCAATATATAATCCGTTGATGAGCTGCAAGCAGTACGGCACGGCGCTAAAAATCCCCTTCACCAACACATTGCCGCTTTCATCTTTTACGCCTTCTAACGTTTCTTTAATAGCCTTCGGCTGCCCCGGTAAATTTAAAATCAAACTGTCTTTGCGGATCACACCTACTTGACGAGAAAGAATGGCTGTCGGCACAAAATGCAAACTGACTTGACGCATTTGCTCGCCAAACCCCGGCATTTCACGATCAGCAACAGCAAGTGTCGCATCCGGTGTAACATCCCGCTTTGCCGGCCCGGTGCCGCCGGTGGTGAGCACCAAATGACAATGTTCTTCATCCACTAAGTTGCACAGCGTGCGCTCAATTTCCGGTTGCTCGTCCGGAATGAGGCGTTCGACTACCTCAAAAGGCTCCACCAACGCCTGTTCCAACCAATGTTTAAGTTCCGGAATGCCTTGATCCGGATACACGCCTTGCGATGCCCGATCAGAAACGGACACTAACCCAATCTTTAAAAGTGCGGTCATTTTTTCTCTCATTTTTAAGGTTTGTTAATCAATAAATCCGGCTAGAAGCCGTTCTCACAAAAATCCTACTAAGCCCAATAATATCTCACCACATGGAAGAAAATCGGCGCAGCGAAGCAAAGGGAATCCATGCGATCTAGCATACCGCCGTGGCCACTAATCATATTCCCCCAGTCTTTTACCCCCATGCTGCGTTTCATGGCGGACATCACTAAGCCGCCTAAAAAGCCCATGAGGCAGATTAATAAGCTCATCAACACCGCTTGTACCGGGTTAAACGGGGTAAGCCAATAGAGCAATCCGCCCAGCACACTGGCGCTGACGACACCGCCTAAAAACCCTTCTACGGTTTTGGATGGCGAAAGTTTAGGCGCAATTTTGTGTTTGCCGAACAACTTGCCCCATACGTATTGCAACACATCACTGGATTGCACCACTAAAATCAAGAAAATCATCAATAGCAGTTTTTTATCTTCAAAACCTTCAATGTCTAATGTCAGGATTGCCGGGATATGGGAAATACAGAAGACGCTGATCATCAATGCCCATTGCACTTTGGTGGAACGATCTAAGAAATGTGCCGCATCACCCAACAAGGCGGAGAGGATTGGCAAAAATAGAAAGCCATACACCGGAATGAAGATGGTGAACATACTGAACCAGTCAATTGCCACTAAAAAATATTGAAGAGGCAGAATGACGTAGAAACAAGTGGCAAGTGCGAGATGATCGCCACGACGAATATAAAGCAACGATAAAAACTCACGCAATGCCATGAAGGAAATCACAAAAAATAACCCGATCACGCCATAAAAACCCAATGCCGCGGCGGCAAAGATAATTAAAATCATGACCCACCAGGCATTAATGCGTGCGTTAAGATTATCAATTACCGCATGAGGGGTGGAAAAGCCGACTTTGAATTTCAATCCATAACCGATTGATGACGCAATAATTAAGGTGATGATTAACCCACCAAACAGTTGCCATATTTCCATTATGCTTTCCCTTTTTCGGTTAAATTTAGACTTAATAGTGCCTGTTCGGCTCGGTTCAAGAAATCGGTTTTGTCTTCCGCTTCACGGTAGAAGAGCGGCTCTCCCATGTATAAATCGCACAACAGCGGAATTGGCACCACAAACCCCTTCGGCAAAACATTATGCATATTACTAATCCATACCGGCACAAGTTCTAATTGCGGGTTTTGCTTTGCGATGTAATACAAACCGCTTTTGAAAGGTTGTAGTGGCACATCATCGTCCATTTTACGGGTGCCTTCAGGGAAAATAATCAGAGAATGATGTTGCAGGGCATCGCTAATTTGTTGAGTAATGGCTTGTGGATTGTCGCCTCCCCGCTCAATCAGCAACATATTGAACACGTTGTGCGCCAAGAAACGACGAATCGGCCCTTTCGTCCAGTAATCCGCACCGGCAACTGGGCGGGTGTTTTTGCGCACTTGATACGGCAACGATACCCACAACAAAATAAAATCACCGTGGCTATTATGGTTTGCAAAATACAAACGATGTTTATCCGCGGATTGCTGTTCCACATTTTTTTGCGGACGGACACCGGTGATAAAGGAGGTAAAACGACATAAGAGAAAATCAATCAATTTGGCTAACATAATCACGCTCCTATTCATTACCCACTTCGGCCAAGCCAGACTTCACACGTTTGACACAAGTGACAATTAACAGAATGATGACAACCCAAAGCAGCCAATAGAGAAAATCCGGTAAAGTAGGGACAAAAACATAAACCAAGCCTAACACGCCAAACAAAAACGCCCGGTCGCTTTTACCTAACGGACCATCATAACGGCGCGTTTTTCCTTGCACTTGCCCGAGCACACCACAAAATTCCGTCAATGCCGACAACCAAATGATCAAGCCGATCTGTAACGCATCAAAAGGATGGAAAAAAGCAAAAGGCAGATATAACGCGGCGTCAGACACGACATCAGTGATTTCATTCAGGTATCCGCCCAAACGGGATTTTTGGTTAAATTCGCGCGCTAACATACCATCAATGGCATTAAGTGCCATACGCACAAACAACCAAATAGGAATCAGCATAAAAAGCCAGTGATAACCAGAAAGTGCGGTCAAAATTAGCCCTAAAATAACAGAAATGGCACAAGCCGTTAAAGTCACCTGATTGGCAGTCACACCACGTTGTTCGAGCTTTATCACGAGAGGACGTAATAGATTTTGGAATTTTGGTTTCAGATCATAAATACTCATCACATTCTCCTTAAACCTTAAAAAGGAAAGAGTAAAGGAATAAGAAACACGCTCACCAACATAACCAAAAGAGTGAACGGCACACCGACTTTGACAAAATCAGAAAATTTATAACCACCGGGGCCAAAAACCATGGTATTTACCGGTGAAGATACCGGCGTCATGAACGCGGCAGAAGCGGCGATAGCCACCACCATTGCAAATGGCATCGGGGATAAATTGAGTTGGTGCGCCATCGTAATGGCGATTGGGGCAATCAAAATTGCAGTCGCCGTGTTAGAAATGAATAAACCAACAACGGCAGTGAGAATAAATAGGCTAATTAAAATCCAATGTTTGCCCATGCCTCCTACTAAATTCAGCATTAACTCGACAATCACCGACACCCCACCGGTTTTCTGTAAAGCCAACGAAAATGGCATCATGCCCACAATCAGGACAAGGCTTGACCAGTGAATTGAACCATAAGCACTTTTGCTATCTACACAACGGAAGTAGCCTAGCATTAAGCAAGCAATGAGGGCGGCTACCACATTTGGCACAACACGGGTCACCATTAACAGCACCATCACTAAAATACTCAACAAGGCATAAGGCGCTTGGCTTTGCGCCGGCACGGCACGGGTGATTTCAGTCGGGTAATTCAACACAAAGAAATCTTTGCTGTGGCTACGCATTTGCTGGATGAGTTTCCAATCGCCAATCACCAGCAATAAATCCCCGGCTTTATACGGCGTTTCGACAAAATGCCCACCAAGCACTTCTCCGTCACGCTTAATGCCTACAACGTTCAAGCCGTATTTAGAACGGAAAGCAAGTTCTTCAGTCGATTTTCCGATACAGTCGGAATCCGGCACTAAAATCAATTCCGCCATACCAATAGAACTGGCTTGTTCAGAAAAAGATTGCGCACGAATTTCCGCCCGTTCTAGATTATATTCCTGACAAAATGCTTTCAAATTGAGTTCAGGATCGCTGCTATCCATCAATAAAATGTCTTTCTCTCGGACTTCTGAGGAACCAAGCGCAGCAATAAATATCGGGCGAAAACGTTTCCAACGTTCAATCGCCAACACGTTCAAACCAAATTTAGAACGTAAATGTAATTCATCCAGATTTTTACCAATAAGCGGTGAGCCTTTTCTTACCACAAAACGCTGCGTGCGTTGTTGCAAACCATATTCATGAATCAAATCACTCATGGAACGTTTATCCATGCTGTTGGTTTCATTTTCTTTATCGGACTTTAACCAACGACGGGCAACCAGCATATAGCCGATCCCCATAAACAAAATCACTAAACCAATAGGCGTAAAATCGAAGAATTTCAAACGCATATCCGTTTCGCGTACCAACTCGGCATTCACCACTAAGTTGGGCGCTGTCGCAATCAACGTCAACATGCCACTGATAAGCCCGGCAACGCTCAGTGGCATCATCAAACGTTTCGGAGAGATATTCATTTGGCGACAAATCATCAGCACCACAGGAATGAAAATAGCCACGACCCCCGTGGAACTCATGAAAGCCCCCAGACCTGCCACGGCTAACATCATGAAAACTAATACACGTGCTTCACTGTTATGAGAAGCTTTTAACAACCATTCGCTCACTTGATACGCCACACCGGTGCGTACCAAGCCTTCCCCGACGATGAACAATAAAGCAATCAGAATAATATTGGGGTCACTAAAACCGGCAAACACTTCTTGTACGGTTAAAATGCCACTGAGGCTGAACGCCAGCATCACCAAAATAGCGACGACGTCCATGCGAATGCGGTTACGAATGAAGAGAATCACGGAAGCAATGAGCAACAACAGCACCCACACCCAAGGTTCTGGACGGAAAGAATCAAGTAAGCTGGTGAATTGGTTCATGGCGCCCTCCGTGCTAAAAATGTTCAAATGCAGGTTAAATTATAGCGATTCTAATAATTTTTTAACAGGCGCAAAACTACGGCGATACTGTGGTAAAAGGCCAAATTCGGCGATTTTTTCCAAATGCAATTTCGTTGGGTAGCCTTTGTGTTGCGCAAAGGCATATTGTGGATATTGTTGATCCAATTCCAACATTTCTTGGTCTCGTGCGACTTTTGCCAAAATAGACGCCGCGCTAATTTCCGCGACTAAAGCATCCCCTTTAACAACCGCTTGGGCCGGTATCGACAAATTCGGTGGAATCTGATTGCCATCCACCAACACAAAGTGCGGTTGAATTTTCAAATGTTTTATCGCCCGTTCCATAGCAAGCATGGAGGCATGCAAAATATTTAACTCGTCAATCTCATGTGGTTCCGCTCGCCCAAGCGCCCACGCCAAGGCTTTTTGCTTAATTTCTTCCGCCAACAATAAACGTTTTTTTTCCGACAGTTTTTTAGAATCGGCAAGTCCCTCAATGGGCTTATTCGGATCTAAAATCACTGCAGCTGTCACCACGGCCCCCACTAACGGCCCACGTCCCACTTCATCCACGCCGGCAATGAGTTCATAGCCTTGTGGGTATACAAACTTATCCATGGGATGGCTCCAATAAATCAATCACTGCTTGTGCGGCTTGCTGATCGGCATTGCATTGAATCATTTGGTGCAACTCAGCAAAACGCTGTAATAAAACGTGGCGATTTTGCACCGCACTTTTGTCCTCACTTAAATACAGGGACAATTTTTCTGCCAAATTCGTTGGGTTGCAGTCTTCTTGAATTAATTCCGGCACTAACATTTCGTCTGCCAGCAAATTTGGCAAAGAAACATACTTAGTTTTCACCAAGCGTTTGGCTAAGAAATAGGTGAAAGGTTTCATGCGATATCCCACTACCATCGGGGATTTACATAACATGGCCTCTAACGCGGCTGTGCCGGAAGCGAGCAAGGTTGCCTCGGCCGTAATCATTGCGGCACGCGCATTGCCATCCAATAAAATCATGTCCAATTCCGGCGCAACGCGTTGTTTGATTTGTTCAAATTGCTGACGACGTTTTTGATTAATTAACGGCACAAGAAATTTAACATCCGGATAGCGTTCATGTAGCAGTTGCGCAGTTTGTAAGAAAGGTTCGCTAAGAAATTCCACTTCAGAACCACGACTGCCCACTAACATCGCCACATAACATTGAGTTGGATCTAAATTGAGTAATTGGCAGGCTTCATCACGATTCGGTTTCAACGGAATGGCATCCGCCATGGTGTGCCCAATAAAACGACAAGGCACATTGAAACGATCATAAAAGGCTTTTTCAAAAGGCAAAAAGGCAAGGACTAAATTGGTGGCCGCTGCGATTTTATACACGCGTTTCTGACGCCATGCCCACACGGACGGACTCACATAATGAATGGTCTTAATGCCCTGCTGTTTGAGTTTCAGTTCTACGTCCAAATTGAAATCCGGTGCATCAATGCCAATGAAAATATCCGGTTTTAAGGCCGATAATTGCTCAATGATACTGCGGCGAATTTTGAGTAAGCGTGGTAGATGTTTCAGCACTTCCACCAATCCCATCACGGATAACTCTTCCATATCAAACAGAGTTTCAAATCCTTCGGCAATCATGCGTTCACCGCCAATACCGATAAATTTAGCGTTCGGGTAACGCGCTTTCAGGGCGTGAATTAAACCCGCACCGAGAATGTCACCGGAGACTTCGCCTGCGATGATTGCAATGGTTGGAGAATGATTGAGGGATATTGAATTTGGCATAGTCAAAACTCTGAAAAAAACGACCGCTCTTTTAGTCATAGAAAAGAGCGGTCGGCAATAGATGAATTTATTAAAAGGATTAACGGATAATGCCGCGGGTGGAACGCTTAAAGAAATCCAAGAAGAAACTGATCGCTGACTCTGTGGCAGCAATTTGTTCAATTTCCGGCATCACTTCATCTAGCGTTTTACCGCTACGATAAATCATTTTGTAAACGTTACGAATCGCATGCATTGTCGGTTTATCAAAACCGCGACGTTTTAACCCTTCAATGTTTACCCCGAACGGTTGAGCATGATTGCCTTGCGCCATGACATATGGAGGCACATCTTGGCTGACCATAGACCCGCCGCCCAACATCACATGAGCGCCTACAACAACGAATTGGTGAATTGCAGACATTCCGCCGACAATCACAAAATCGTCCAATTCCACGTGTCCGGCAAGGGTGGCGTTATTGGCTAAAATACAGCGGTTTTTAATCACGCAGTCATGTGCGACATGGACGTTAATCATGAATAAGTTATCATCACCGATTTTCGTCACTCCGCCACCTTGTACGGTACCACGGTGAATAGTCACACTTTCACGAATGCGGTTACGGTTACCAATCACAACACGTGTTGGCTCACCTTGATATTTAAGATCTTGGTTCACCTCACCAATGCTGGCAAATTGATAAATTTCATTATCTTCGCCGATTCGTGTATGCCCATTAATCACAACATGGGAGTGAACAACAGTACCTTTGCCGATTTCAACGTCTTTACCGATGATGGTAAACGGGCCGATAACCACGTTTTCACCAATTTTTGCACCTTCTTCAACAATGGCCTGCGGATGAACTTTGGCTGTTGGGTGAATCATATTTATCCCCTTGTCTGAATTATGCTGCACGACGAGCACACATTAGTTTCGCTTCACAGGCCACTTCACCGTCAACGGTTGCTGTAGCGGTAAAGGCAGTAATACCACGACGTTCTTTAATGACTTCAACGTGTAATACCATTTGATCGCCCGGAACAATCGGACGCTTAAAGCGGGCTTCATCAACACCGGCGAAATAGAAAATCTCACCACCGGCTAACTCATGGGTTTTGAAAGCTAAGATACCCATAGCCTGCGCCATGGCTTCAAGAATTAACACGCCCGGTAAAATGGGATTTCCCGGGAAATGGCCGGTAAAACAAGGCTCATTCACACTGATATTTTTAATCGCGGTCAACCATTTTCCTTCTTCAAAATTGATCACACGATCCACTAACAAAAATGGATAGCGATGTGGCAATAATTGCATGATTTCGTGAGATTCGATAATTCTTGAGGTTTGTTCAGTCACGGGATTACCTTTCAATATTAAATAAGAAACAAAAAATACGCATTAAATTATACGTTATTTAACGCATCAACACAAAATGAACGAAACATCACTCATCTGATTTCAGTTTTTTCTCAAGGGCTTTAATGCGTTTATTTAAACCATCAATGCCAAGCGTCAATGCCGCCGTTTTGCGCCATTCTTTATTGGTTTGGAGCGGAATACCGGAAGAATACACACCAGGTTCGGTAATCGGGCGCATCACCATCCCCATGCCGGTGACGGTCACTTGATCACAGATTTCCATATGCCCGTTAATCACGCTCGCGCCGCCAATTAAACAATAACGTCCCACGGTTAAACTGCCTGCCATAATCACCCCGCCGGCAACCGCGGTACCCGTGCCGATATGCACGTTATGGGCAATCTGACAAAGGTTGTCGATAATCACGTTATCTTCAATTACGGTTGCATCTAATGCGCCACGGTCAATACAGGTACAAGCGCCAATTTCAACGTGATTACCAATAATCACTTGTCCTACTTGCGGGATTTTGATCCATTTACCGCGCTCATTGGCATAACCAAAACCATCGCTACCGATGACTGCACCGGATTGAATTAAGCAATGCTGGCCAATTTCGACCTCATGATATACGGATACATTCGCCCAAAGTTGGGTGTGCGCGCCAATTTTAGTATTTTTACCAATAAAGCAATTTGCGCCAATCACCACGTTGTCTCCAAGCACAACGCCGGATTCAATGACACTGTTTGCACCGATAGAGACATTTTCACCTAACAAAACGTCGTCAGAAATGACCGCACTTTTTGCAATTCCACTTGCCGCTTTTGGTGTGGTATCCATATATTGTGCTAATTTTGCATAGGCAACATAAGGATCTCTCACGATAAGCAAATTACTTTCCGGTGAACAAAATTCCACATCCGCTTCGGATACTACCAAAATACCCGCCTTTGACTGTGCCAGTTTTTCACGGAATTTGGCATTAGAAATAAATGTTAGCTGATGTTTATCTGCTTTATCTAAGGGAGCGATATTACTCACAACAACATCGGCGTTACCACGAATGGTAGCGCCGATTTGTTGTGCTAATTCCAAGAGGGAATAGGTCTTCATTATTTAGCCTGTGTAGGAATTGCTTTTAATACATCTTCAGTGATGTTTTTACCGTCAACAGCAAAAACAACGGAACGATCATCAAGCACTAAAGTGTAATTTTTTTGTTTCGCTACATTATTAGTGGCGGTTTGAATGCTCGCAATCATTTTTGTTGTTTCTTCATTTTCACGTTTTGCATAACTTTCTTGGAAAGCTTTTGCTTTTTGATCGTGCTCAGTAATCAATTTATTAATAGCGTCTTGCTCATCATTAGCAAATTTATTAATTTCATCTTCGCGTTTTTTGATGTCTGCAGAACGTAATTTAGGCGCCTCTTTCTGTAAAGCAGTCACTTTTGCTTCCACTTTCTTTTGAACATCCGCAATTTTTGCATCAATCTGTTTTTTGTTTTCTGCTAATTTATCTGCGGTTGGTTTGAATTCAGCCTCTAATTTTTCAGCAACAACTTTACGATCCGGATGATTCTGGAAAAGGTAATCTGCGCTTACAAAAGCGATATTTTCTTCTGCCATTGCTAAAGAAGAAGTGAATGCTAAAGCTAAAGAAAGTGCGGTTAATTTTACAGTTTTTTTCATTTTTTTATTTTTCCTTTTAGTAAGTTAAACATTAAACTCTTCTGTGCCAATGTCTTGGCACAGATATCTCTTTATATCAATTGGATTAGACTGTTCTGTTTAGAACGATCCACCAATACTGAACTGGAATTGTTCAATATCATCATTTTCATATTTTTTGATTGGTTTAGCATAAGAGAACACTAATGGGCCAATCGGAGACTGCCATTGGAATGCAATACCAGCAGAAGCTCGAACACGAGAAGGATCGCCATAATCAGGTAAATTACTATTAAACTTGCCTTTCTCTGATTTCCAGTGTGTATCCCATACGCTCGCTGCATCAACGAAGAAGGATGTACGAACAGAATTTTGATTTTTCTCTGCAACAAACGGCGTTGGTACAATTAATTCCACGCTAGCTGTGGCCATCGCGTTACCGCCAACCACATCACCATTTAACTTATCGTCATTATAACAGCTAGGGGTTGTACTAACGCCACGACAAGCTGCTGAGATTGGCGTTTTAGCGTAAATCGCTTGTGGACCAATAGCGCCATAAGAAAAGCCGCGTAAACTGCCAATACCACCTGCAGTATAAGTTTGATAGAACGGCAAGCGTTTACCACCAAAGCCATCCGCATAAGATGCCCCTAAACGTCCAGACAATACCCATGTCTGATCACGGTTAAGTGGATAGAAACCTTGTACATCGGCATTGAGTCTGTAATATTTATTATCAGAGCCCGGAATTGTTACCTTGCCGCCAATAGACGCTTTCACCCCTTTAGTTGGTAAAAAGCCACGGTTCAAACTGTTGTAGTTCCAACCGAATGAAACATCATAATCGTGAGATTTGAACACCCAGTCATCAAAGTTCATAGAGGCTAAATATAAGGCACGATTATATTCAGGTGTAATATTTTTTAATTTATTATAGGCGTAACCAACACCAAGATAGTAGGCATTGTTTTCATTGACCGGGAAACCTAAGGTTAGGTTACCACCATAAGTCGTACGGGCATAAGCTGCAGATGTTGAATTTTTTGAGTTATCAAAGCTTTCAAAGAAAACATTTCCGCCCAAACTTACACCATCTTTAGTGAAGTATGGTTCTGTATAACCTAAATTAACGCTTGTACCATAATCATTACGGGAACCAGCTAAACTTAGAGAAGACCCCATACCCAAGAAGTTATCTTGTTTAATGCTGGCTTGGTAACTTAAACCGCTTTCCGTACCATAACCGATACCAAAATTAATACTACCGGTATTACGTTCTTTTACCTTATAAATAACGTCAACTTGGTCATTGGTCCCTTCAACGGCTTCTGTGCGACTTTCAACGGTCTCAAAAAAGCCTGTACGATCTAACCGCACTTTACCTAATTCAACTAAATCGGTAGATAACCAACTTCCCTCTTGCTGACGCATTTCTTGGCGCAAAGTGCTGTCTGCGCTCACGGTGTTACCTTCAAAACGAATTTGGCGCACAGAATAACGTTTACCGGCATCAACAACAAAACTCAAGCCAACCGTTTTATTCTCATCATTAAAATCAGGCTGTACATTCACTTGGGCACTACCATAACCACGTTCACCAAGTGTCGCTTTAATACTTTCTTCGACTAATTGCACATCACTACGACGGAACTCTTCACCAACATGAATCTGTTTTAATAATGGTGATAATTGCTCCGCCATGCCGCCTACATCGCCAACAATACGCGCACTATTAACGGTATATTTCTCTCCTTCAACAATATCAATTGTTACTCGAGCTTCCGTCTTTTCATCGTTTAGTTTCACATCAGTATTGGCGATTCCGGCTTTTGCATAACCACGATCAAGGTAATAATTTCTAATTGTTTCAAGATCTTTAGTGAATTGCGTAGAATCAAATTTGTTACCAAAGAACTTCCACCAAGCATCCGGTTGGAGCTCCATTTGATCTTCTAAGCGATCACTATCAAAGGCTTGATTACCGACAAAAGTGACATCTTTCAGCAAAGCAACATCATTTTCAGTCACTTGAATCTTAACTTCCGCACGGTTATTTGGTAATGGGTTAACAATCGTTTCTACTTTTGCGTTATAACGACCAACACTATGATAGTGTTCTTCTAATCCTTTACGAAACTCTTCTAATTTTTCACGATTCAACACATCGCCTTTACGAAAACCGTTGGTATCCAAGTTTTGTTTTAACGCATCGTTTGGAACAGACTTATTTCCTTCAAACACCACATCAGAAATGATTGCCTTCGGCATAACAGAAATCACTAATGTATTTCCTTGCTGTGATGCCCTTACATCATCATACTGACCGGTTAGGAACAAATTACGGACGATATTAGAAATATTGGCATCATTAATTTTTTGACCGATTTTTATCGGTAACGAGGCAATAATCTGACTTTCACTACCAGCCTGAACACCATCAACACGAATATCTTGAACTACAAAAGGTCCCGCAAGAGCGGCGGTAGAACCAAACAACAAACTTACAAGTAAAAGTTTTTTCATCGTAATTTCTATCCTGTATAAAAATACTAATTTAAACGTAAAAAATCATTAATCAGGCCAAATCCCATTAACATTAATAATAAGATTACACCGATTCGATAACTGATATTCTGAACATGTTCGGAAACCGGTTTTCCTTTAAGCGCTTCCAATCCTAAAAAGACTAAATGTCCTCCATCAAGCACAGGCAATGGGAAGAGATTCATAATCCCTAAATTTACACTAATCAGTGCAAGAAAACTGAGGTAATAAACTAATCCTAACTCAGATGATGCGCCTGCACCTTGCGCAATAGAAATCGGACCACTTAAATTATTTAGAGACAACTCACCAACCAATAACTTGCCGATTACTTTTATAGTTAACCAAGAGAGTTGAAACGTCTTTTCAGTCCCTTTCTGTAAGGATTCAAACATATCATACTTTAATTCAGTACGATATTCATCTGGCACCGGGGAAAAAGTCGGTGAAATGCCTACAACTAAACGCTTTTTGTCATTCAGTTCTGGCGTAATAGTCTTCATTAACCACGCGCCATTACGCTCGACCTTCACAGATAATGGATTACCTAACTCCACTTGCTCAATAAAATCCAGCCAACGTATCGCCTTACCATCCCCCCAATATAATTTATCACCAACTTGTAATCCCGCTTTTTGTGCAGGAGAATTCTCGACGACTTTAGACAAAGTCATATCGACTTTAGTTCTAACCGGCAACATACCAAGGGAGCCGAAAGCTGTTTCTTTTTCAGGATTAAAATGCCAGCCCGATAAATCCAAGATTCTATGCTGTTCAATATTAGAACCAAATTCGACTAAGGTTAACTCTACTCTACTTTCGCCAATTTTAGTAGCCAACAGCATATTGATGGTCTCCCAATCGGGAGTCGTAACACCATCAATTTCAGTGATCTGCGTTTTGGGCTGAATCTGTGCCATCGCGGCAATAGAATCGGGTTTTACATCATCAATAACCGGTTTAATGCTTGGAATACCGATGGTATAAATCAAAAAATAAGCAAAAATAGCAAACAAGAAATTAGCTAGCGGACCAGCAGCAATAATAAAAGCACGTTGGGCGACCGTTTTATTGTCAAAGGCTTGAGGTGCCAACTCTGAAGAAATGTCTTCGTTTCTTCCATCCAGCATTTTGACATAGCCCCCAAGCGGAATGGCCGACACGGCAAATTCCGTCCCTTGTTTATCGGTACGCGACCAAATGACTTTACCAAAACCAATAGAAAAACGATGTACTTTCACACCGCACTTTCGTGCGGCCCAGAAATGACCATACTCATGTACCGTTACTAAAACGGCAATCGCAATGAGAAATGAAACGGTTGACCACAAAAATGACATATCGCCAATCCTATAGTACAAAGAAATAGAAGTAAGCAAAGAATGGAACAGCAGCCGTTAAGCTGTCAATACGATCCAAAATACCGCCATGCCCCGGAATTAAATGACTGCTATCTTTAATACCGCTTTGGCGTTTAAACATACTTTCCGTTAAATCGCCTAAAATAGAAATCGCAACCGTTGCCACAGACAAACCAATAAAGGCTTCAGGTGAAACATTCGCGGTCAAACTTTGTTGCGCCACATTCACAAAAATGGCTGCAACAATACCTGCCATGACCAAACCGCCAATCGCACCCTGCCAAGATTTCCCCGGAGAAACTTTCGGTGCCAATTTGTGCTTACCAAATTTACGACCGACAAAATAAGCGCCAGAATCCGCTACCCAAACCAAAATGAACACATACAACAACAGCATAATGCCGTGGTAAGGCTCTGTCACATAATGATCTAAACGTAACAATAATACGCCGATTAAAAATGGGATAAGGGTAAAGAAACAAAAAAAGAATTGTAAGACAGAATGTTTGCCCCAGATAACACTACTTTTCGGGTAAGTCACCACAAAAAATAACGCCACCAGCCACCAAACAACCGCGCCCAATAAAATCGGCTGAGCATACAGTTCAAATACACGTCCGGCATCTAAATAATTGCCTTCCCCATAGATCCAAAGGAATAAAAAGGCAGCACTTAAACCGGTGATGGCATAGCGCCAAAAAGTGGGCTGTTTGAAATTAAAGAACTGTGTCCATTCCCAAACGCCCAACACGACGACAACACCCAAGGCGAGAGCAAAATAATAAGGTGAAAATAAAAATAACGCGGTAAAGACAAGGGCAATTAACACAATTGCCGAAATAACTCGTTGTTTAAGCACAATATATTCCTCAATTATTCGGTCCCGCCAAAACGGCGATGACGTTGTTGATAAGATAAAATCGCCTGATGAAACTCGGCTTCATTAAAATCCGGCCACAGTACATCAGAAAAATATAATTCCGCATAGGCTGTTTGCCACAATAAGAAATTACTAATGCGTTGTTCACCACTGGTACGAATCAATAAATCCACTTCAGGCTCATCTTTCGTCACCAAATGTTGTTGCAATAAAGCTTCATTAATGTCTGCGATGTTAAGCTGTTGCGCTTGAACCTGTTCCGCCAACTGCTGTGCCGCCTGAACGATATCCCAGCGCCCGCCATAATTTGCGGCAATATTTAACGTAAGTGCGGTGTTATTTTCCGTTAATTTTTCCGCTTTTTTGATTTTTTCCTGCAAGCCTGCACTAAAGCGGGAAATGTCGCCTAAAATCTTCAAACGAATGTCATTTTTATGCAGTTTTTTCACTTCAAAATCAAGCGCTTGCATAAATAAACTCATCAATGCGCTCACTTCCTGCTCGGGGCGGTTCCAGTTTTCGCTGCTAAACGCATATAAGGTTAAATATTTCACCCCAATTTTGCGAGCATAAGACACGGCTTCACGTACTGCCGCCACGCCGTTTTTATGTCCAAAAACGCGCATTTTTCCTTGTTGCTTCGCCCAACGCCCGTTGCCGTCCATGATAATCGCAACGTGTTGCGGAATATTACTCTGATCTAATTCAGTCATTATCCCTTCTCAATACAAAATATCAGTGTGACCAATGTGTCAATTGTTGTCGCGCATAGTCACGAGCAGCACGATCCACCTCCAACACATCATCAATTTGTTTGATTTGTTGCAACGGCATTTGTTCCACAACAGCCTGATTCAGTTTGGCAATATCCGTAAATTTAATTTGGCGATCTAAAAAGGCTTGTACGGCCACTTCATTCGCCGCATTCATGGCAGTGGTCGCATACTGTCCTGCCGCAAAAGCCTCTATCGCCAGTTTCAAACAAGGATAACGTTGGTAATCCGGCGCTAAAAAAGTCAGTCCATTTAATTGGTAAAAATCTAACGGAGCTACGCCGGAAAAAGTGCGGTGCGGATACGCCATGGTTTCTGCAATCGGTGTGCGCATATCAGGATTCCCCATTTGCGCAATAACGCTACCATCAATGTAGCGTACCATGGAGTGAATAATGGATTGCGGGTGAATAATGACTTCCATTTCATCGGCTGTCGCATTAAACAACCAACGGGCCTCAATATACTCCAACCCCTTGTTCATCATTGTTGCGGAATCCACAGAGATTTTCTTACCCATCGCCCAATTCGGATGTGCTACCGCCTGTTCCGGCGTAATGCCGTCAAATTCACTTAAATCCGTATAACGGAAAGGCCCACCGGAACCGGTCAACACAATTTTACTGATACCTAAATCAGCCAACGTGCAAAATCCGATTTGTTGTTGAGCCTGCGGAGGCAACGATTGGAAAATGGCGTTATGTTCACTGTCCACCGGCAATAATTGCGCGCCATAGCGTTTCACCGCATCAATAAAAATCTGGCCGCAAGTGACCAATGCCTCTTTATTTGCCAGCAGAACTTTTTTGCCTGCTTTCACTGCTGACAACGTTGGCAACAATCCAGCTGCACCAACGATTGCTGCCATGACCATATCCGCATCAGGATGCGCGCTTAATTCACAAATCGCTTGTTGACCGGCAAATACTTGCGTCGGGAGCTGATGCGTAACTACTTTCTCACGCAACTGTTTTGCCGCGCTTTCATCTGCCAAAGCAACAAAGTGCGGTCGAAATTTCACGCATTTTTCAAACATGGCATCCACATTGCCCCCCCCGACTAAAGCAAACGCTTCATACTTTTCCGGATTGTGTTCAATCACCGAAAGGGTGCTATTACCGATGGAACCTGTCGCGCCAAGAATCACGACCTTTTGTTTTTTTTGCATAAAATTTCGACCGCACTTTGTCAATTTTCGGGCAACATGAAAACCTCATCCACCCATATAAGAAAAGACGCAGTAAGGCACTGCGTCTGATGTTAACCTGTTTTTATGATTAGAAATCGAGTAATTCTTTTTCTTTTTCCGCTAACACTTCATCGACTTTTTTGATGAATTTATCAGTAATTTGTTGAATTTCCGTTTCAGCTTTGTGCTGATCATTTTCACTGATTTCTTTGTCTTTTAGCAAAGCTTTGATTTTATCGTTCGCGTCGCGGCGTACGTTACGAATCGCGACTTTACCTTGCTCACCTTCTGATTTCACAATTTTAATCAAATCACGGCGACGTTCTTCTGTTAATGGTGGAAGTGGCACGCGAATCGTTGTACCTGCAGAAGACGGATTCAAGCCTAAGTCAGAGGTTAAAATGGCTTTTTCTACCGCTTGAATCAATGAACGATCAAACACAGTCACCGCTAAAGTACGGGCATCTTCTGCCACCACGTTGGCTAATTGACGTAATGGTGTCGCAGAGCCGTAATAATCCACTTGAATAGCATCCAACAAACTTGGTTGCGCACGGCCGGTACGAATTTTTGCAATATGGCCTTTTAACGCTTCAAGGCTTTTTTCCATGCGGTCTTGCGCATCTTTTTTAATTTCGTTAATCACAATAATTCCTTCTCTATTAAATAAATCAAACCATTAAACTAGTCTTTTGCACAAATGAGTGTGCCTTCTTGCTCGCCGGTAATCACGCGACGTAGCGCGCCCGGTTTACCCATATTGAATACGCGAATCGGCATACCGTGATCGCGAGCTAGGGTAAAGGCTGCTAAGTCCATGACTTGTAATTCTTTATCAATCACTTCGGCATAAGTAAGGTGCGGATAAAGCATGGCATTTGGATTTTTTGCCGGATCGCAATCATATACACCATCCACTTTCGTTGCTTTTAACACAACGTCCGCTTCAATTTCGATACCGCGTAAGCACGCAGCGGAATCCGTGGTAAAAAACGGACTGCCTGTACCGCCGGAGAAAATCACAACACGTTTTTCACGCAACATTTTGATGGCTTCAGACCAGTTGTAAGTGTCACAAATGCCGTTTAATTGAAATGCCGACATTAATTTTGCATTCACATCTGCACGGAAAAGCGAATCACGCATTGCCAAACCGTTCATGACCGTAGCTAACATTCCCATATGGTCGCCGACCACACGGTTCATTCCCGCTTTGGCTAATTTAGCACCACGGAATAAGTTGCCACCGCCTAATACGACGCCAACTTCTACGTCCATTTCGACCAACTCTTTGATTTCTAACGCCACTCTATCAAGAATAGACGCATCAATCCCGAAACCTTCATCACCTTGCAAGGCTTCTCCGCTTAGTTTTAACAAAATTCTTTTATAAATCGGTTGGCTCATCTTATTTCCCTTTTGTCTTCACAAAAAATTGGTTCATTTTAATAGATCTTATCTACCCTGTGAAGTCAACGCGTCCTTAAATAAGGAAAAAAATGACCGCACTTTTAGACGAAGTGCGGTCATTTTTAAACGCGTTTTTTCTTACTATGTGAAACTCCAGAGGAGCAACGCCAGCAATTGTGGAGAAACAATACGTAAAAACATCGCCAGCGGGTACACCGTTGCATAAGATAACGAAGCCGCACCGCTGCCTTCTTTAATAGAATTAGCAAATGCCAATGCCGGTGGATCGGTCATTGAACCAGCAAGTACACCGCAAAGTGAAAGGTAATTCAATTTGCTGTATAAACGTGCGATAACTGCGGTAATGAGTAAAGGCACTAACGTAATAACGATACCGTAGCCCATCCATTCCAACCCGCCTCCGTTTAATAAGGTGTCCATAAAACTACCGCCGGATTTCAGCCCAACCACGGCCAAAAACAAGACAATCCCTAACTCGCGTAGCGCCAAGTTAGCACTTGGTGGCATAAACCAATACAGCTTACCGATCGTACCGATACGCGCCAAAATCAACGCAATCACTAACGGACCACCCGCTAAGCCTAATTTTAAGGCAACGGGAAAACTTGGAATATAAAAAGGAATGGAGCCGAATAGCACACCTAAACCAATCCCGATAAAGACCGGCAACATTTGCACTTGTTGCAATTTTTGCTCGGCATTACCGATCACAGAAATAGCGTTATTCATCATGTCTGTGCGACCAACCATGTGCAGTACGTCACCGAATTGTAAGGTCGTATTTGCTGTCGGAACCAATTCCACACCGGCACGGTTTAAGCGAGAAATCACTACGCCGTATTTTTGATGGATACCAAGCGATTTGATTTTTTTACCTAAGACTTTTTCACTCGTCACCACAACACGTTCTGAACGAATCTCTCCGCCTTTGGTGGAAACAGGCACATCCAACTCATCACCAATAATTAAGCACATTTTTTTCAATGCGCTGCCATCACCGACCAAATGCAACACATCATCCAAATGGATTTCTGAGCTGGCTTTTGGCACACAAACATTGTTGCCACTTTTCAAACGGGAACACACAATATCCCCTTCACCAAAGCCCGGGATATCGATTAGGCGTAAACCATCCAAGTTTTTATTGGTGACTTTTACGTCCATGGTGGTTAACGTTTCTTTATCTTGTCCGCTTTCATGTTGGAAATGTTGTTCTTCTTCATCTACCTTAATTTTAAAGAACAAACGCACCAACCACATGGAAAGTAAAATACCGCAGATCCCAAACGGATAGGCCATGGCATATGCCATCCCCATGGTGGAAGTGGCACTTTTTAGCCCAAGCTCCGCTAAAATTTGTTGCCCCGCCCCCAACGATGGCGTATTGGTTACCGCCCCGGAATAAATCCCCAGAATAATGTCTAACGGCACATCGGCAAGCTTATGAATAAGAATCACCGAAATCCCGCCAAGCAACACAATCAAAAAGGCAAAACCGTTAAGTTTTAACCCCGAACGGCGCAAGGAAGAGAAGAACCCCGGCCCCACTTGGATCCCAATAGTGTAAACAAACAGAATCAAGCCAAACTCTTGCACGAAATGCAATGTGTGCGTGTCTAATGCCAATCCGTATTGATTGGTAAAATGCGCCACAATGATCCCACCAAAGAGCACCCCGCCTACACCAAAACCGACACCTTTGATCTTCCAATGACCGATCCATAAACCAATCACGGCGACCAGGGCGAGTAGGCTAATCGTAATAGCAATATCGCTCATATTTACCTCAAATAAAATTAACTGTGGCAAATTATAGCAACTTCATTTTTTTTAGGGAAAACAAACACAAAAAGTGAAACCTCTATCACATTTTTTCTTGCCTAATAGGGAAATCTTTTTAAAATGAACCGCACTTTTTTATTAGCGGATTACATAATGGACTACTCTCAGGAAGCGATTACCTCCCTACTTTGGATTGCAAAAACCTTAGCAATCACAACCGTTGTTTTTAGCCTCAGCATCTTTTTGTTGGTGCGTTTCACCCACTGGGGAAAACAATTTTGGATGTTTGCCGGCGGCTACCTTTCACCGAAACGTAGCGTTAAACCATTGTTATTTTTCGTTCTGATTGTCGCTTTAACCTTGTTTAGCGTTCGTCTTGGGCTGGTACATTCCACTTGGTATAACAATATGTACACCTCGCTACAAGAGTTCAATCAGCCGGTCTTTTGGGAACAAATGATCCTGTTTTGTTTTATCGCCGGATTTTCCGTACTTTCTGCCT
The DNA here is from genome assembly GCF_018128305.1 of Aggregatibacter sp. oral taxon 513. Taxonomy (NCBI): domain Bacteria; kingdom Pseudomonadati; phylum Pseudomonadota; class Gammaproteobacteria; order Pasteurellales; family Pasteurellaceae; genus Aggregatibacter; species Aggregatibacter sp. oral taxon 513. Next base: position 269,488 of record NZ_CP072381.1, on the reverse strand, counting down.
TAATTAGCTACTACATCAGCCAGCGCTTTTCCATTAATTGGATTGAATGGTTAAACCAAGAAATGTTGGAAAAATGGATGAGCCACCGCGCCTACTATAAAAGCCAATATACCGCCCAACATTTGGACAACCCCGATCAACGGATTCAACAAGACGTGCAATCCTATGTCAAAACAACGCTTTCCTTGAGTACCGGCGTCATTGATGCGGTCACCTCCATGATTTCTTACACGATTTTATTGTGGGGATTAGCTGGGTCAATGAGTTTATTCGGCGTCGAAATCCCACACATGATGGTCTTTTTAGTGTTCGCTTATGTGATCTTCACCACACTTATCGCCTTTTGGCTTGGTAAGCCGTTAATTCGCCTCAATTTTACCAACGAAAAATTAAACGCGAATTACCGTTATTCTTTAATCCGTGTAAAAGAATACGCTGAAAGTATTGCTTTCTATGCCGGTGAAAAAGTTGAAAAAAGCCAGCTTTATAAACAATTTCGCGCTGTTATCGACAATATGTGGGATATCGTCTTCCGAGCCTTAAAATTCTCCGGTTTTAACTTAGTGGTCAGCCAAATTTCCGTAGTGTTCCCTTTACTCATTCAAGTGGGACGCTATTTTGAAAAACAAATTAAACTGGGCGATCTGATGCAAACCTTGCAAGTCTTTGGCAAATTGCATTCCAATCTTTCTTTCTTCCGTAACACGTACGATAGCTTTGCCGAATACAAAGCCACTTTGGACCGTTTAACCGGCTTCCATTACAGCGTAGAAGCCGCACAGAAAGAAAGCAAAACCCAGATCACCGATCACCCAACCGATGTTATTTTCCAACATCTGAATGTGAAATCGCCACTTGGCAAAACACTGATTAACGATCTCAATCTCACGCTGCCGAAAGGGGATTCTTTGCTAATCCAAGGTCAATCTGGAGTGGGAAAAACCACCTTGTTACGCACCGTTGCCGGTTTATGGTCGTATGCGCACGGCGAAATCTTCTGTCCGCAACAAAACAGCCTTTTCCTTTCACAACGCCCTTATTTACCTCAAGGGGATTTGCTCACCGCACTGTATTATCCCAACACCACGGAGCAGGCTGATTTGACGAAAGTAAATGACGTATTACAGCAAGTACAACTTGCCCATTTACAAGAACGTTTGGAACAAGAACAAGACTGGAGCCGCATTTTATCCCTAGGCGAACAGCAACGTCTCGCCTTCGCGCGGCTTTTGCTCCATAAACCGCAAGTCGCCTTTTTAGATGAAGCCACCGCCAGCCTGGATGAAGGACTTGAAGATGCCATGTATCGGTTAATTCGTCGGGAATTGCCGAATACCACCATTATCAGCATCGGGCATCGTTCAACCTTAGTGCCATTACATGAAAAGCGTTTAGAATTGAAGACGGATGGGCATTGGGAATTAAGTACTCATTAAGCTTATTGCGCATGAAAGTGCGGTGGATTTTCATAACGTTTTTTTAAATATTTAAGAAAATTTACCGTACTTTTCTTTTCTGTCCTGTAAAAAAAGTAGAACTATTTATCAAATAAATTTTTCCTAGAATAAAAATTCACAGCAAAAAACAAATAAAGAACATAAATCCAACAAACTCAAAAATATCAGACAATAAATCCAAAGTTATTTCTAAAATAACGCAAAAATCAATATAAAACACTAAGCAAACGTTTGACAGAAGAATTTAAATCCGTAATATGTGACGCACTTTTACAGATTTTATGCATTAGGATTTTTCATGTTTATCACTGTTTCTTTATCCCTCAACCTGCTGCTCTCACATTCTTTGTGCGGCTAAGTTGTGGATGAAAAACAGTCAAATGTAAAACCCTCAAGATTTAAACCCGCACTCTAATTTGCGGGTTTTTTCGTTTGTACACGAGCAAAAACAACTGAAAAAGCGACCGCACTTTGAGTGATTGAAAGAAGGAAAATGTTATGACAGATCGCGTTATTATTTTTGATACGACCTTGCGTGATGGGGAACAAGCGTTAAAAGCAAGCCTTACCGTAAAAGAAAAATTACAAATTGCCCTTGCTTTAGAGCGTTTAGGCGTGGATGTCATGGAAGTGGGCTTTCCGGTCTCCTCGCAAGGGGATTTTGAATCCGTACAAACTATCGCACGCCATATCAAAAATAGTCGAGTTGCGGCACTTTCCCGCGCCGTAGATAAAGACATCGACGCGGCGTATGAAGCCTTAAAAGTGGCGGAAGCTTTCCGTATTCACACCTTTATTGCCAGTTCCGCATTACACGTGGAAGCCAAATTAAAACGGACATTTGACGATGTGGTTGAAATGGCCGTAGCCGCGGTAAAACGCGCGCGTAACTACACCGACGACGTCGAATTTTCCTGCGAAGATGCAGGACGCACAGGTATCGACAATATCTGCCGCATTGTCGAAGCAGCAATCAACGCCGGCGCCACTACCGTCAATATTCCGGACACTGTGGGCTACTGCTTACCGATGGAGTACGGCAACATCATCGCTCAAGTGCGCAATCGCGTACCAAACATCGACAAAGCGATTATTTCCGTGCACTGCCACAACGACTTAGGCATGGCGACCGCCAACTCTTTAACCGCCGTACAAAACGGCGCGCGCCAAATTGAATGTACCATCAACGGCATCGGTGAGCGCGCGGGCAACACTGCTTTGGAAGAAGTGGTCATGGCAATTAAAACCCGCCAGGCACTATTCGGCGTGGACACGCGAATTAATACCCAAGAAATTCATCGTATCAGCCAAATGGTGAGCCAACTTTGCAATATGCCAATTCAACCGAACAAAGCTATTGTGGGTTCCAATGCTTTTGCACACTCTTCCGGTATTCACCAAGACGGTATGTTGAAAAACAAAAACACCTACGAAATCATGTCGCCGGAAACCATCGGTTTGAAGAAAGAGAAATTGAACTTAACCGCGCGTTCCGGCCGTGCGGCGGTGAAAGGCCACATGACCGACATGGGCTACACCGAACAAGATTACGATTTGGATAAATTGTACGATTCCTTCTTAAAATTGGCGGACAAAAAAGGCCAAGTGTTCGATTATGACTTGGAAGCCTTGGCGTTCATTGATATGCAGCAAGGCGATGAAGATCGTTTGGTGTTAGATAAACTTTCCGCTCACTCCACCAAGGAATATCCGGCGACTGCCTTTGTTCAATTACAATTAGACGGTGAGAAATTAAGTACTTCGTCAATCGGCGGTAACGGTCCGGTCGATGCGGTTTACAACGCCATCTTAAATTTAACCGGTTTAGAGATCAAAATGTCTCACTATAACTTAACCGCCAAAGGCGAAGGCGCTGAAGCCTTAGGTCAGGTGGATATTGTGGTAGAACACGAAGGCCGTAAATTCCATGGTGTAGGTTTAGCGACGGATATCGTTGAATCTTCTGCGCTTGCCTTAGTGCACGCCATCAATGCAATTTATAGGGCGCATAAGGTGGCAGATATTAAAAATCATAAACATCATTAATCCCTTCGTAGGGACAGGCTTTATGCCTGTCCAATATTAATGAGTAATCGGACAGGCATAAAGCCTGTCCCTACAACTAAATAACAAATAAAGGATAATTCAATATGCAATCATACAACATCGCTGTTCTACCGGGAGACGGTATTGGCCCGGAAGTCATGGCGGAAGCCATTAAAGTATTAAACAAAGTCCAAGAAAAATTTGGTTTTAAACTTAACTTCAACGAGTTTTATGTGGGTGGTGCCGCAATTGATCACTGCGGTTGTCCGTTACCGGCAGAAACCTTAAAAGGTTGTGATGACGCAGATGCAATTTTGTTTGGTTCTGTGGGCGGCCCTAAATGGACAAATTTACCGCCGGATCAACAACCAGAACGCGGTGCATTGTTGCCATTGCGTAAACATTTCAAATTATTCTGTAACCTTCGCCCGGCAATCCTTTACAAAGGATTGGAAAAATTCTGTCCGTTACGAGCAGACATCGCGGCAAAAGGATTTGATATGGTGGTTGTGCGCGAATTAACGGGCGGGATTTATTTCGGTCAGCCTAAAGGTCGCGAAGGCGAAGGCGCACAAACCAAAGCATTCGATACGGAAGTTTATTACAAATATGAAATTGCACGCATTGCTCATGCGGCTTTTGATGCGGCAATGAAACGTCGGAAACATGTGACTTCTGTGGATAAAGCCAACGTATTACAAGCGTCGATTTTATGGCGTGAAACCGTGACCGAAGTGGCGAAAGACTACCCTGAAGTGACCTTAGATCATATTTATATCGACAATGCGACCATGCAGTTAATCAAAGCACCGGAGTCTTTTGATGTACTCCTCTGCTCTAATATTTTCGGCGATATTATCTCTGATGAAGCAGGGATGATCACAGGTTCTATGGGCATGTTGCCATCTGCCAGCTTAAATGAAGAAGGTTTCGGCTTATATGAACCGGCTGGCGGTTCTGCCCCTGATATCGCAGGCAAAGGCATTGCCAACCCGATCGCACAAATTCTTTCTGCCGCGATGATGTTGCGTTACAGCTTCAACTTAAACGAAGCAGCGGATGCGATTGAAAATGCAGTACAAGAAGTCTTAGCAAATGGTCACCGTACCGGCGATTTAGCCGATGACTCCACCCCTGTTTCAACGGCAGAAATGGGTACGTTAATCGCTAACGCAATCTAATCAAAAACAATTAAAGTGCGGTTTAAAACACTGTCAAATTTAACCGCACTTACTACTCTAATGAATTGAGAAAAATTATGGCAAAAACACTTTACGAAAAATTATTCGATGCCCACGTGGTGTACGAAGCGGAAGGCGAAACGCCGATTTTGTATATTAACCGTCATTTAATCCATGAAGTGACCAGTCCGCAAGCTTTTGACGGTTTACGTGTTGCGGGTCGTCAAGTACGCCAAGTAAGCAAAACTTTCGGTACCATGGATCACAGTATTTCCACTCAAGTACGTGATGTGAACAAACTTGAAGGCCAAGCGAAAATTCAAGTATTGGAGCTCGCAAAAAACACAAAAGCGACCGGTATTCAATTATTCGACATGACCACCAAAGAACAAGGTATCGTGCATGTGATGGGGCCTGAACAAGGCTTAACTTTACCGGGTATGACTATCGTTTGTGGTGACTCTCATACCGCCACTCACGGTGCATTCGGTGCTTTGGCATTTGGTATTGGTACATCTGAAGTAGAACACGTATTAGCCACACAAACCTTAAAACAAGCTCGCGCAAAAAATATGAAAATTGAAGTGCGCGGCAAAGTAGCGCCAGGCATTACCGCAAAAGACATTATTCTTGCCATTATCGGTAAAACCACCATGGCGGGCGGTACAGGCCATGTAGTGGAATTCTGCGGCGAAGCGATTCGTGACCTTTCTATGGAAGGCCGTATGACCGTTTGTAATATGGCGATTGAAATGGGCGCGAAAGCGGGCTTAATCGCACCGGATGAAACTACTTTCGAATACTTAAAAGGTCGTCCACATGCCCCGAAAGGGAAAGATTGGGATGATGCCGTTGCTTATTGGGAAACCTTAAAATCCGATGATGATGCGAAATTTGACACGGTCATCACATTAGAAGCGAAAGATATTGCGCCACAGGTAACTTGGGGAACAAACCCAGGCCAAGTAATCGGTATCGATCAGCCAGTGCCAAACCCAGCAGAAATGACCGATCCGGTGACTCGTGCCTCAGCAGAAAAAGCATTGAATTATATTGGCTTAGACGCTAACACTGATTTAAAAAATATCCCTGTAGATCAAGTCTTTATCGGTTCTTGTACTAATGCGCGTATCGAAGATTTACGTGCGGCAGCGGCTGTGATGAAAGGTCGCAAAAAAGCCGATAACGTAAAACGGATTTTAGTGGTGCCGGGTTCCGGCTTAGTGAAAGAACAAGCAGAAAAAGAAGGTTTGGATAAAATCTTTATTGAAGCGGGAGCAGAATGGCGCAATCCGGGCTGTTCCATGTGTTTAGGGATGAATGATGACCGTTTAGGCGAATGGGAACGTTGTGCTTCCACTTCAAACCGTAACTTTGAAGGTCGCCAAGGCCGTAACGGACGTACCCACTTGGTGAGCCCAGCCATGGCAGCCGCAGCGGGAATGTTCGGTAAATTCGTTGATATTCGTGAAGTGGCATCAAATTAAGGCCCAAAGAAGAGGAAAAAGAAAAATGGCAGGATTCAAACAACTTTCAGGCTTAGTAGTGCCATTGGATGCCGCGAATGTGGACACAGATGCGATTATTCCAAAACAATTTTTACAAGCCATTACCCGCGTAGGTTTCGGCAAACACTTATTCCATGAATGGCGTTATTTGGATGTAGAAGGCACCAAATCGAATCCGAAATTTGTGCTGAATTACCCACAATATCAGGGGGCGACTATTTTATTAGCACGCAAAAACCTCGGCTGTGGTTCTTCGCGTGAACACGCGCCTTGGGCATTAGCCGATTATGGTTTCAAAGTGATGATCGCACCCAGCTTTGCAGATATTTTCTATAACAACAGTTTAAACAACCACATGTTACCGATTCGTTTAAGCGAAGAGGAAGTGGAAGAAATCTTCCAATGGGTGTGGGCGAATGAAGGTAAGCCAATTCATGTGGACTTGGAAGCCATGACCGTGACCGTAGGTGACAAAGTGTATCACTTTGAACTGGACGAATTCCGCCGCCATTGTTTGTTAAACGGCTTGGATAATATCGGTTTAACCCTTCAACACGAAGACAAAATCGCAGAATACGAAAGCAAGATTCCGGCGTTCTTACGCTAACTTTTTATCACTCGGAAAGCAGATATTTTCTGCGCTAAAAGGCGGACAAATTGTCCGCCTTCTTTTTCTCAAAAACACGTCAAAAACCGACCGCACTTTATGTGTTTTTTCTCGCCTTAACAAACAACAATACCGGGCGATGTTGTAAATCTTTAAACTCATCCTGCCATTGCGGTTGGTCTGCAAGCATTGGCTCCGCCATTTGCTCAATGTGAAAACCAGCAGAAATCAAATTGTTGATGATGGTCGCAGTGGTGCGGTGATAGGTAGTGAAAGGCTGTTTAAACCAGTTGCGTTGGCGTTCGCCTTCATCACGATAGAAATTGAGACGATAGGCGAGTTGGCGTTTTTGTGCGTCTTTTTCCCAACGCTCACCGCCTTGATAACAGGTCACAATGGGATGCTCTTGAGAGAAAACCAATTGTCCGTTTGGTTTCAGTTTGGCATGAATTTTTGCTAATAAGGCAGGAAAATCCTGCACATAATGAAAAGCAAAAGAACTGGTGATTAAATCAAAACCTCCCTCATTTAACTGATCTAAACGCTCCATGGGAGCTTGCTCCAGTAAAAAGTGCGGTCGAAATTCTGCAAGATTTTTTGCTGCCTGTTGCAACATGGCTTGGGACAAATCTATACCGGCAACAAATGCGGCACCCCGTTCTAAATAGCGCTTGAGATGTTCTCCGCAACCACAGCCTAAATCTAAAATACGCTTATCTGACACGTCGCCGACTAAGCCCAACATGGTGGGCTTTTCGACGATTTCATTTAAGCTGTTCGGGTTACTGCGCAGTTTCTGGTACAGGTCGAAAAAACCGTCCTTGTCATACACGCTTTGCTTGTCTTGCATATTATCCTTTGAAATCAGCAATCCAACCGAGCTGCAATGCTACTTGCGCAAAGATGTTTAATAAACCGAATAAAATCACAAAATACACCATGAAGTTACCGCCATGTACGCGATAGGTGGCATTCGGGAATTTTTTACGGCTCGCTTTTGCCAACAATGCCGGCACAATGGCAGCCCAAATCGTGGCGGCTAAACCCGCGTAACCGATAGCAATAACGAAGCCGAACGGGAATTGCAAACTCAGCAATAACGGCGGCAGGAAAGTGACTAATGTCGTTTTCGTGCGTCCTAAGCGGCTGTCATCGAATTTACATAAGTCAGCGATGTAATCGAATAAGCCTAAGGTGACACCAAGGAAAGAACTGGCGATAGCCATGTAGGCAAAGAAATTCAAAATAATCCCAATGTAATCCGTTTGGATGTATTTGTTCAAAGCTTCTAATAAGGCCGCTACATCACCGCCTTTGGCGATGACCGGTGCAAACTCGGCTCGCGGTAAGTTACCTTGAACGGCAAGCTGCCATAAAATATAAATAATCAACGCCAAACCGGTACCAAGGAAAATGGATTTCATCACGCGCTTGCCGTCACGATCATAGTATTTCACCAAACTCGGGACGTTGCCGTGGAAACCAAATGACACCAAACACACCGGAAGTGCGGTCAAAATATAAGGTAAATATTGCTGTTCGCCCTGTGCCACTGTATTAAGCAACACATCGGCTTTCACCGAACTCAACAAACCGGAGGTAGAAAGGAAGAAAGAAATGATCATACCGGCAATTAACACCGTACTAAAACGGTCAACCGCTTTGGTAGAGAACCACACAAACGCCGCCAACACAAAACAGAAAATCAAGGAGCCTGCAGTGCGCCCCACTTCCACGTTTTCACCTAACTGATTCAGGAAACTTTCCGTGATGCTGCCGCCGGAAGTGATGTAGGCATAAGTAAGAATGTAAAGTACAAAGGCGACGGATAAGCCATTAATGACGTTCCAGCCTTTGCCTAATAAATCGGTCACAATCGTATCGAAACTCGCGCCGGTCGGATAATGCAAATTGGCTTCCAAAATCATTAAGCCCGACGTGGTCATACAAAACCAGGTGTAAATCAGAATCAAAATTGAACCGAAAAACCAAATGCCGGCAGTGGATGTCGGGTTTGCAAGCATACCGGCGCCGATTGCCGTACCTGCGATAATCATCGCGCCACCGAGTAAAGAAGGGCGTTTTTGTGTTGTCATTATAAAATCCTCTCTCAAAATTTTGGACTATTATAATAGTACAATAATAAAAAACAACTGGATTTTATTATGTCGTTTTCCCTCAACTCGACAAATGAAGCCGATTACCGCTATAATTGCGACGTTTATTTAACTCACAAGAAGGAATAACAAATGGGCTTAGAAAGCGTACCGGCAGGTAAAGAATTACCAGATGACATCTATGTTGTTATTGAAATCCCTGCAAACTCTGATCCAATCAAATACGAAGTAGACAAAGAAACCGGCACATTATTTGTGGATCGTTTCATGGCAACCGCCATGTTCTATCCGGCAAACTACGGTTATGTGAACAACACCTTATCTTCTGACGGCGACCCGGTTGACGTACTAGTGCCAACACCGTATCCGTTACAACCTGGCTCTGTGATTCGTTGCCGTCCGGTAGGCGTGTTGAAAATGACCGATGAAGCCGGTGGCGATGCAAAAGTGGTGGCAGTACCGCACACGAAATTAAGTAAAGAATACGACCACATCAAAGACGTGGGCGATTTACCGGAATTATTAAAAGCACAAATCAAACACTTCTTCGAAAGCTACAAAGCGTTAGAAGCAGGTAAATGGGTGAAAGTTGAAGGATGGGAAGGCGTTGACGCAGCGCGTAAAGAAATCCTTGATTCATTTGAACGTGCGAAAAAATAATCAAAAATCACCCAAAAAACAGGCCGCATCTTTAAAAAGTGCGGTCTTTTTTACGCACAAATCTACGAGGGAAAATCTATGTTCAAATTTGGTAAAACATTAGCATTGGTCTCCATCATCGGTATTTTAAGTGCTTGTGCCGATTCTGCTTCAATCAATCAACAAGCGGCAATGGGCTATCGTCAAATGATCTCCGAAGCAAAAGCAAAGGGGCAATTAGATACCCAATCCCGCACCGCTCAACGAGTGCACAAGATTTTCAACAAAATGGTGCCTTATGCCAATGCGGAAAACCACACCGGTCAGCCGTTTAACTGGCAAATCGAAGTGATTAAATCGAAAGAACTTAATGCTTGGGCAATGCCGGGCGGCAAAATGGCATTTTATACCGGTTTAGTAGAAAGCTTGAACCTCACGGATGATGAAATCGCGACAGTGATGGGGCATGAAATGGCTCACGCCTTAAAAGAGCATGGTAAAAAGAAAGCCAATATGGGGCAATTCACTGACGTACTTGCTGGCGTCGCCCATGTTGCATTATCAACTCAGATCGGTTCTGATGGTAGCGCTATTGTCGTTGGTTTAACCAAAGACTGGGCGTTAGATAAACCTTATTCCCGTAGTGCCGAAACAGAAGCGGATGAAGTCGGTTTATTATTAATGGCCAAATCCGGTTACAACCCACAAGCAGCACCGGGATTATGGGACAAAATGCAAAAAGCGTCTAAAGGTTCACAAAGTGTGTTGGATAAACTCAGTTCCACCCACCCAAGCGACAAAGATCGCCAAGAAAACTTATTACGCCTCATGCCGGAAGCAATGGCGCTCTATCAGAAAAGCAAACACAGCTAATTTTCTGCATTAAGAGGCAATAAAAAGTACGGTCAAAAATTTATTTATTTTTTGACCGCACTTTTATTTGTAAGAAAGAAATTATCTCAGATTGAAACTGATCGGCACCGTAATACTGGAAGAAACACCTGCAGGACGAGGGCCGATAGAACGAGCACTGCCCACAGCTTTTAATGCGGCACTATCCAAATCCTCAACACCGGAGCTTTTCACTACACTAGCACCGCTGATACTACCATCGGCTGCAATTGAGAAGGACACGGTGACAACACCTTGTTTACGCATCATTTGTGCACGTGCCGGATAACGTTTATGTTTTTCAATCTCACGTCGAACGGCTGACAAATAAGCATCTCTCTCACTGCCGCCCACGCCATTACCAACCAAATTCGGATTGGTCGTATTTGCCGGACCAGTAGTGGTTGCCTTAGAGTTAACGGACGCATTGGATTCAACAGTTCGATCACCTACCACCGCATCAGTTTTTGGTTTCGGTTTATCCTTTGGCTTCTCTTTTGGTTTTTCTTTCGGTTTTTCTTTTGGTTTCTCTTTCGGCTTTTCAGGCTCTTTCGGTTTTTCAACCTTAGGTGGTTCCGGTTTTAATGTTGGGTCTTCCACCATTTCCTGTTTTTCCGGCTCTGGTGCTTTTTCCACCACCGGTGGCGTGTCCGCTTCCACCATCGCCATAAGCATCTCCATAGAAATACTGGTAGAAATTTCGCCGGTTGCGCTATTTGCCGTTGTATCTGTTTTCGTTAAATGGCTCCAAAACAACACAAGGACAATAATGGCATGAATAACAACAGATAACAGGAAACTTAACAGCGAACGTTTGGCATTCTGCATTCAGACTCTCCTACTGCGCTGCCGATTTTGTTTCTGCATTGCCCTTTTGTGGAGCGGCAGGTGTTGCCAACGGAGCATCTGTCGATTTTGATTTTTCGCCGCCTTTAGTTGCCACAATGGCAACATCTTTAATCTCATTTTTTGCCAATAAATCAGTTACTGACACGAAATCTTGGAAAGTAGCGCCAGCGTCAATTTTCAACGTCACTTTTTGGGTTTTATCCCAAGCAGAAATTTCTGTTTCTAACGATTCCAAGCTGGTCGGTTTGTCGTTAAAGAATACTTCCCCTTCAGCAGTCACCGTCAATAATTTCGCCAACTCACTGGATTTAAATGCCACAGAAGAACTGGCTTTCGGCACATTCACTTGGATTTTCCCTTGAGAAATGAAAGACGCCGTAATCAATACGATGGCAAGCAACACCAACATAATATCAATGAACGGGATAATGTTGATTTCATCAAACTTTTTCACGGTGATTCCTTATGCTTCGGTATCTTCTTTATTCTTTTGAGAATGTAATACTTTCCATTTCAAACGGTTAACTTCTACTTTACGACCTAAGGCGTTATAGAAAATCATGGAAGGAATTGCCACAAGAATCCCAAGTGCGGTCGCTTTTAACGCTAAAGATAAGTGCATCATGATTTCGCCGGCATTGACATCACCACCGGATTGACCAATTTGGTAGAACGTTAAAAGGATCCCAATTACCGTTCCCAATAACCCCACGTAAGGCGCATTCGCACCAACGGTGGAAATCACAGTAAGGTTGCGATTTAAATCAATTTCAAGAGCGTGAATCGTAGAATATTGGTTGACTTTAACACGAGATAAAAAGAAGAAACGCTCGATTACCATGGCGAGCATTAAGATGCTCATAAATAACAATAAACCGATGATGATGTAATCACTGTAATTGTGTAAAAATTCAAAAATTTGTGGCATTTGTTTTCCCTTAGACGAGGTGCTTAAAATATAAAAAAGAAGGAGATAAATCACACTCCTTTTACAACTGATAATGAATCGCATTAATTATAAGAATCTTCCATCGTTTGTAAATTAAAATTTAGCAATAAAAAAAGCGATGAAGACACTTCATCGCTTTAATTTGATTTAAGTCAGATTTTAGAGCTTAACTACTTTCGCTTGTTTAATCATGTTGTCACTCACTTCCAAAATAGTCACTCGCAATCCATTCACTTCACAAACAGTGCCTTCTTCAGGAATTTCTTCCAAATGCTCCAAAATCAAACCGTTAAATGTACGCGCATCTTCGGTGTCTAAATTCCAATTAAACATTTTATTTAAATCGCGCAAATTGGCAGAACCCTCAATAATCATCGAACCATCAGATTGCTGTACAACTTCTTCATCAATTGTCGGCGCGTTAGATGTGGTGAAATCTCCCACGATTTCTTCCAAAATGTCTTCCAAGGTAACCAAACCTTTAATATCGCCATATTCATCCACCACCAAGCCGATACGCTCTTTTTTATTACGGAAATTAGCTAATTGTGTCTTCAAAGCCGTGCCTTCAGGAATGAAATACACTTCATCGGCAGCACGGATCAAGGTTTCTTTGGTAAATTCATTTTTTTCCAGTAACAAACGAAACGCTTCACGCACACGCAAAATACCGAGCACGTTTTCGTCCATACTGCCTTTATACAACACCACGCGGTTATGTGCCGCATGATTGAGCTGGCGCATAATAGATTTCCAGTCATCATCAATATCAATGCCGCCGATTTCATTGCGTGGCACCATGATGTCATCCACGGTAACGGTTTCCATATCCAAAATAGACAACAACATTTGCGGATGTTGCTCATCCGGTGTCGCTTCCCCCGCTTCGGAAACGATGCTGCGCAATTCTTCGCGGCTAATGACTTGTTTTTTCAAATCCGGTTTTAAGCCCACCAAACGCATTAAAAATTTGGTTAATACATTCATCACCCAAACTAAAGGAGCAAAAACTTTGAGTAATGGGGTTAATAGATGGCTCGAGGTCAACCCCACTTTTTCCGGGTGCATCGCTGCCACCGTTTTGGGGAAAATTTCAGAGAAAATCAACATCACGAACGTTAATGCACCGGTGGCAATCGCCACACCGGCATCACCATATAATCGCATCCCAATCACGGTCGCAATCGCCGAGGCACTAATATTCACAAGGTTATTAAAGATAAGAATAAAACTCAGTAGTTTGTCCGGTTTGGCAAGCAACATCTCCGCTTTTTTGGCGCCTTTATTGCCCTGCTCTGCTAAAAAACGCAGGCGATATTTATTTAAAGAAAGCAAACCTGTTTCAGAACCGGAAAAATAGGCAGAAAGGACTAAACAGGCAATTAAAATGATAAATAACGTACTAAGGGGAATACTATCCAAAGTGAAATCCTTATATTGACTTAAAAATAAAAAAGGCGGGAAAAACTCACCGCACTTTTTTCTCATTTACTGATATTACACAATCAGACGACTACCGAAATAAGCAATCGTGAGCAAAATCATACCTGAAATTGCATAAATAATCATCTTTTTTCCACGCCAGCGGTAGTGCTTATAGCCTAAAATCGCAATGCCGAATACAATCCAGCCGAATAACGAAAATAAACCTTTATGAATATTATCCGGCGTCATGGCGTTAACCAAATGAAAGGTGCCGGAGATGAGGGTGAATGTCATCAATACTTCGCCACTGACCAATAAACGGAAAAAATGACGCTCTACTGTCATAAGCGGCGGCACCATTGGTGAAAAAGTCATCTTTTTGCTTTTCAAACGACGATCAAGCCAGACCAATTGAATCGCATACAGAGTCGCGATACAGCACACGGCATAAGCAAAAATCGATAAGCCGATATGAAAAAGCATAGACGTATTTTGGTTCAATAATTGAATAATGTGGCTTGGAAGAAAAGTGGCATAAATCAAATTAATAATGGAAAAACAATAAACAATCGGTAACACAAACCACATGGTGTTGACGCGCAACATGGCTAACGTGGCAAGTATAGCAATCATGACACTCATCAATGAAGCCACTTCCATAATGCTGAAATTCTGCCCTTCTGCCAAGTTTCCCAATAGCGGGAAAGTGCTAATAAGGTGAAAAACCACCGCCAAAAGTGCGGTCAAAAAAAACTGTGTTTTTTTAGTTTTAACATCGGCTCCCGCCACTTGCGAGGTTAATAAAATGGGAGCAATGCGTAACACACTGATGAGGTAAAAAAGAATTGATAAAACAGCAAACCACATAATTGTTCTTCCTTTGTTTTGTTGGCGTTTTATTCTAACGAGATCAAGCTAAAATCGCCACGACTTTATTTGACGTGAAAATGCGCGGAATTTCAGTATAATGAACGGCATTTTACCGATGATACCTTTCCGATTTAACCACAGGAAATATTATGTTTGAGAATTTATCCGATCGTCTTTCCAAAACCTTACGCAATATTAGCGGTCGAGGTCGTTTAACCGAAGATAACATTAAAGAAACCTTGCGCGAAGTTCGCATGGCATTGTTAGAAGCTGATGTGGCGTTGCCGGTCGTGCGCGATTTTATTAACAATGTAAAAGAACGTGCCATTGGGGTGGAAGTCAATAAAAGCCTTACCCCGGGACAAGAATTCGTCAAAATCGTCCAAGCCGAATTAGAAGCGGCGATGGGTGAAGCCAACGAAAGTTTAAATCTGGCTACCCAACCGCCTGCCGTGATTTTAATGGCGGGTCTGCAAGGAGCAGGGAAAACCACCAGCGTGGGTAAACTGGCCAAATTTCTGCGTGAACGTCATAAGAAAAAAGTGCTTGTTGTTTCTGCCGACGTCTATCGTCCGGCGGCGATTAAGCAATTAGAAACCCTCGCTCAAGGGGGTAATGTCGATTTCTTCCCGTCAGATGTGAAACAAAAGCCGGTAGATATTGCGAAAGCCGCGTTGGCAGACGCGAAATTAAAATTCTACGATGTGCTGATCGTGGATACCGCCGGTCGTTTGCACGTTGATAGTGAAATGATGGATGAAATCAAGCAGATTCACGCAGTGTTAAATCCAATTGAAACACTCTTCACCGTGGATGCTATGACCGGTCAAGATGCCGCGAATACGGCAAAAGCCTTTAATGAAGCCTTACCGCTTACCGGTGTCATTCTCACCAAAGTGGATGGCGATGCTCGTGGCGGTGCCGCACTATCGATTCGTCAAATCACCGGCAAGCCGATTAAATTCCTCGGGGTGGGTGAAAAAACCGATGCATTAGAACCCTTCCATCCGGATCGTGTGGCGTCACGTATTCTTGGCATGGGTGATGTGCTTTCCTTAATTGAAGATTTAGAACGTTCCGTTGACCGTGAAAAAGCGGAAAAAATGGCGCAAAAATTCAAAAAGGGCGACGATTTCACCTTAGAAGATTTCCGCGAACAATTACGCGAAATGAAAAAAATGGGTGGCATGATGTCCATGTTGGAAAAATTACCAGGCGCTAAAAACCTGCCGGATCATGTGAAAAATCAGGTGGACGACAAAATGTTCAACAAACTCGAAGCCATCATCAATTCCATGACCTTAAAAGAACGCGCGAATCCGGACATCATCAAAGGCTCTCGCCGTCGTCGCATTGCTCTTGGTTCCGGCACGCAGGTGCAAGATGTAAACAAGCTACTCAAACAATTTGACGAAATGCAACGCATGATGAAGAAAATGCGTAAAGGCGGTATGGCCAAAATGATGCGTGGCATGCAAGGCTTAATGGGCGGCGGGCTCGGCGGATTAGGCGGAATGTTTAGACGTTAACTCAGACGCAAAGAAAAAGCCATCTAAAGGAAGATGACTTTTTTATTAACAAATAATTTAAGAAACCAAAGTGCGGTCGAGAAAAATAATGTTTTTTATGACCGTACTTTTATTATTCTGTTTCTTAACTTTCGTTGTGTTCTTTCTCTTCTACTTTTGTCACGGCACCGTTAATCGTTAAGCAAATTTCCGTTGAAATCAGATGGGTTAGAATCTCTGCTAATACATGCAATTTTTCGGTATTTGCACTGCCGCTTTCATTGAAATAGCCTTGGTCTTTTAAACTATTCGTAAAGGCTGAGAAAACCGCTTTATCAAAGAATTCAGGTGCATTAATGCCATGTAGGACAGACAACCGTTGTGCCACAGACTGACTTTCTTTTTCCAAATCTGCACGGGAAATCAATGGATTATTTTGCAGTAAATTCACTGTAATGTAATAGCGTTGTAAGATTTCACGTACACCGGCAGACCAAAGTTGCAACATCCGAATATTCGGCTTATTGATTGTCAGCATATTCTCACTGTGCTTAATAATATTTTGGCGTTGAAATTCGTTAATGATTTGCTCTACACGCTGTACGATCTGATTTTCTTCCGTAAAATGCAAGAATAATTCGCTACGCAAGAACGGGTAAATCTTAAGCACGGCATCTAACACTAAATCCTTTTGAATACCTTCGTAATGCAACACAATACTTGCGACCAAGGATGGCAACACAAATAAGTGTTGAATGTTATTGCGGTAGTAGGTCATTAACACGGCTGAAGAACGTTCCAAACGGACAATTTCACCGAAGTTGTCTTTCTCCACCAAAATACCGACTCGATCCAGACTTAACACATGATCCAGCATAATTTCCGGTTTTTCAGCCGGAACAACAATATCGTCAGAATATGGTACGTTTTGCAATAATTGTTGATAACTGGAAAGTTGCTCTAACAATTGCTCACGAGAAAGTGCACGTTGACGGGAAGACAATAATGCCGTGCCGGTTAAGTTCATCGCATTCACTGCTGCGGCTTTATTAATGTTCACCATTACTTGATGAGAAACCGCATCGACAGCTTTGTTAAACCATTGCGGGCGATCTTCCGGTGGCTCTTTCCATTCCGGGAAGTTTTGATTTAAATAAGCATTTAACGTAATAGGCTCACCAAAATTCACATAGCCTTTGCCCAAATTACGCAATTTTTTAATCACACGTAATACCAAGCCGGCATTTTCTTTTTCTTTCGCCGCACCACGTAATTCTTTGGCGTAAGTGTCCACTTCTAAAACGTGTTCATACCCCACATACACCGGCACAACCGTAATCGGTCGGCTCTGTTGTTGCTGTAATGCCTGTAATGTCATGGACATCATACCGGTTTTTGGTGCAAGTAAACGCCCCGTACGTGAACGCCCACCTTCAATAAAGTATTCCACCGCATACCCACGATGGAACAACTCCGACAAATATTCACGGAAAATCGTAGAATATAAGCGGTTACCTTTAAAGGTTCGACGAATGAAAAATGCCCCACCACGGCGGAACATCCCACCAACCGGCCAGAAATTAAGGTTAATTCCTGCGGCAATATGCGGAGTCACCAAACCTTGGTGATATAACACATAGGAAAGCAATAAATAGTCAATGTGGCTACGATGACAAGGCACGTACACGATTTCATGGCCTTCTAACGCCAGTTTACGCACGCGATCCGCATTCTCTACTTGAATTCCTTGATACAATTTGTTCCACAACCAACGCAAGAAACGATCCGCTACACGTAAACTTTCATAGCTCACATTCGCCGCAATTTCATCCAGAATCTTTTCAGCTTCTTTATACGCTTTCTCTTTACTGATGTTCTTACTTTTCGCTTCGTCTTCGATTGCCGCTAAAATCACCGGCAGTTGCAATAATTTATTGAACATGGCTTGGCGATTTGGCAAGCGCGGACCGGTCGCCGAAATTCTCTGCTTAGCAAAATGCATTTTGGCTACACGAGCTAATTTTTGTGCAATTTTCTGATCAAATCCATGTTCACGAGTCATATAACGTAAAGACACCGCTTGAGAGAAACGCACAAAGGTGTCACGTCCAAACCATAATGCCGCGACTGTTTTTTGTAGCCCGTTTAACAAACGTAAGTTTGGCAAGCCCGTTTGATCTTCACGCCCCGGAGCTCTTCCCCATAACACCGAAACAGGAATTAACTGCACGTCTAAATCCGGTGAAGTGCGGTGCAATTCCAAATATTTATTGAAAACAGTGATCGTTTCTTTTTTGGCGCCTTTCGATTTAAAAAAACGGCGACCTTCATCTAAAAAAACAAAGCGAGGTAATAAATTGCCATTAATTTCATTTTGTTCTAAAGGATCCGGCAAGCCCACACTCAAACAGTTTTTACGGAAAATCACAAAATCGGTTTGTGATGTATAAGGCAACACATAAACGATAGGTTGGGAAATATTTAGTTCTAGTTCTTCAATAGGATGATGAGGAATCGGATTATTTTTTACTAAAATCGACAATGGCAATTCAAGTAATTTCCGGTAAGCATTCAGAAAACCAGCCATAATAAATGTCCTTGTATAATTAACGTTATTTCACATACTTTGTGCAAAATTGGCGCTAGTTTAGCATAAAAACTTCATAGAATTAGTGACGAACAACACAATTCTAGGATAAGCCTCTGATTCGATTTATATTTCAACAAAAGAAAGGTTGCGCCCCAAGTTTTTCTGTATATAATACCAGTTAATTATGTATAAAATAACAGGGTGATTTTATGAAACCACTTACAGCTCGGCAACAGGAAGTTTATGATTTTCTGAAACACCATCTTGAAACAACCGGCATGCCACCAACTCGGGCGGAGATCTCTAAAGAATTGGGATTTCGCTCTCCAAATGCGGCTGAAGAACATTTAAAAGCATTGGCAAAGAAAGGCGTGATTGAAATTGTCTCCGGCACATCCCGTGGTATTCGCTTATTGCTTGAAGATAATGGGCAAGAAGAACCGGGATTACCGTTAATCGGGCGCGTAGCCGCGGGTGAACCGATTTTAGCGGAACAGCATATTGAAGGCACATATCATGTTGATCCGACTATGTTTAAACCACAAGCGGATTTTCTACTCAAAGTTTATGGTCAATCCATGAAAGACATCGGCATTTTGGACGGTGACTTATTAGCCGTCCACAGCACCAAGGACGTACGCAACGGACAAGTTGTCGTTGCCCGCATTGAAGACGAAGTCACAGTAAAACGTTTGGAGCGCAAAGGTTCAACGGTTTATTTACATGCCGAGAACGAGGAATTTGCCCCGATTGTCGTGGATTTGACTCAACCGACGCAATTCGAAATTGAGGGTATCGCTGTCGGCATTATTCGTAATAATGCTTGGATGTAAAAACACCGGAAAAATCGACCGCACTTTTCTTGCAAAAACCAGCTTTCCGTGTATAATTTGCGCCCTCAGTCACATCCGAATTAGTTCCTTGCTTCCACAAGATTGGTGACTGGTCTTACGTTGGAGGCTGATTAACCCGTAAGGAGCAGTAATGCGTCACTACGAAATCGTGTTTATGGTTCATCCGGACCAAAGCGAGCAAGTACCGGGCATGATTGAACGTTACACCGGTTCTGTAAAAGAAGCCGGCGGTCAAATTCATCGCCTAGAAGATTGGGGTCGCCGTCAATTAGCATACCCAATTAACAAATTACATAAAGCACACTATGTGCTTATGAATGTAGAAGCGCCTCAACAAGTAATCGACGAGCTAGAAACGACTTTCCGTTATAACGATGCTGTATTGCGCAGCCTTGTTATTCACACTAAGCACGCCGTAACCGAAGCGTCCCCAATGGTTAAAGCAAAAGATGATCGTAAAGCTTTAACTGAAGTTGAATCCAACGATTTTGAGGATGCTGAAGAGTAATTTGAACATTGAAAACCGTTTATCCATTATTGGTATCGTTACCGGTAATCTTAGACGGCGCAAAAGCCCAAACGGAATCGAACATTGCCAATTTTTATTGGAACATCGTTCAAACCAAGTGGAAGCCAATTTAAGCAGACAAGCTTGGTGCAAAATTCCGGTTCAGGTAAGCGGCAATCAATTAGTAGAAAAAACTCAAGGCATTACGGTCGGCAACAAAGTCTTAATTCAAGGTTTTCTAACCACCCATCAGTTAAATAATGGGTCAACGCAATTAGTCTTACATGCCGAGCAAATCGAATTTATAGATTAGGAGACCAGCCAAATGGCACGTTATTTCCGTCGTCGTAAGTTCTGCCGTTTCACAGCGGAAAATGTTGTTGAAATCGATTACAAAGATATCGCTACATTAAAGAACTACATTTCTGAAAGCGGCAAAATTGTACCAAGCCGCATTACCGGTACTCGTGCGAAGTACCAACGCCAATTAGCTCGCGCAATCAAACGCGCTCGTTATTTAGCGTTATTACCTTACTCTGACACGCATCATCACTAAGAAGGGGAAGGTCAAATGCAAGTAATTCTTTTAGATAAAATTGCACACTTAGGTAAAGTGGGCGATCAAGTAAATGTTAAATCCGGCTATGCACGTAACTTCTTAATCCCACAAGGTAAAGCAGTTATGGCAACCGCAGCTAACATTGAACACTTTGAAGCACGTCGTGCAGAATTAGAAGAAAAAGCAGCACAAGCATTAGCCGCTGCTGTTGACCGCGCAGCACGCTTAGAAGCATTAGGTTCTGTAACCATCGCGTCTAAAGCAGGTGACGAAGGTCGTTTATTCGGTTCTATCGGTACCCGTGACATCGCTGATGCAATCACTGCAAAAGGCGTTGAAGTGGCGAAAAGTGAAGTTCGTTTACCAAACGGTTTAATCCGTACTCTTGGTGAACATGAAGTAACTTTCCAATTCCATGGCGAAGTTTTCTCTCACTTGAACGTGATTATCGTTGCTGAATAATTCAGTGCGAAAAGAAAAACCCGGCTATCCTGCCGGGTTTTTTATTTGACACTAAAAAGTGCGGTAATAAAAAATAATATTTCTCCCCCACCTCTCCTAATTTTTATCCTCTTTCTTTTTAAATTACGATCCTGATCGCAAAACTTATTCCCTTTTTATCTTCCTTATTTCTGTTCTTCGTATAATTTTGCTTTAAAAAGAATCACAGAAGAACATGAAGAACCATTTACCTCTTTTACTTCGCCTATTACAAATTCCGAAACTAGGCCCAACCTCAATTCAAAAAATACTTGATCAAGTAAATTTATCTGATTTACAAGATTACGATGTTACCGCATTCAAACATATAGGTTGGAATGCCCAACAAATCCAAGCGTGGTTCAATCCTGAAAAACGCTATATTGAACCGGCACTTTTATGGAGAGAAAAAGAAGGAAATCATATTCTTGATTATTATCATCCGGACTATCCTGAGCAATTAAAACAAATTGACAGCGCGCCACCTGTGTTATTCGTCAAAGGTGAAACATCCACCTTATCTCACCCACAGATTGCTATCGTTGGCAGTCGCCAATGTTCTAGTTATGGGGAATACTGGGCAAAGTATTTTGCCTCAGAACTAACAACCAATGGTTTGATCATTACCAGTGGGCTCGCCTTAGGCATTGACGGATTTTGCCATCAAGCCGCTGTAGATTTGAGACAGCCGACTATCGCGGTATTAGGGAGTGGTTTGGAAGAGGTTTATCCGGCGAAACACCGTAAATTAGCACAACACATCATTGAGCAAGGTGGTTCGTTAGTTTCTGAGTTTTTCCCGTTGCAACCGCCTATCGCAGAAAACTTTCCCCGCCGTAATCGCATTATTAGCGGATTATCTCTCGCAACGTTAATTATCGAAGCCACTGAACGTAGCGGATCTTTAATCACCGCTCGTTATGCTCTGGAACAAAACCGAGAAATTTTTGCTCTACCCGGCAATATCCAAAGTCAATTTAGCCAAGGCTGCCATAAACTTATTAAACAAGGCGCGATGCTAGTAGAAAATGTAGAAGATATTTTAGAAAACCTTGCACCACAAATGGCATGGGAAAAACACCTGAAAAATAGACCGCACTTTTCTTCCCCAACGGCCATTTCTCCGCAACAAGAGGAAAAGGTACCACCTACTTATCCTGAACTTTATCAAGCGATTGGGTATACGCCAATCAGCATTGATTCCCTCTCTAGCACACTCAATTTGTCGGTGGAGCAACTTCTTATTCAGCTTTTAGAATTAGAACTTCAAGAACTGATTTACAGTGAAAACGGGTTATACCGCCGCACTTAATTTATCCCTCAAAAGACATCAAAATCCTCAGAATAAGAAACAATCGATGCTTATTGTTCAGAGAAATCATGCATTAACTTATGCATTTTTTTACAATTTTTAGCAAATGCGCGACAGTACGGACAAATAGCCAAATGCAGATACACCCGACCTTGTGTTAATAAGGACAGGGGTTTTTCTTGGTGCATTGAGATAAATTTGGTGACTTGATTACATTTCATCATTTCTCTCCTGCGTTATCCGTATGATCAAACCAATGGCGGGACAAGCATGCTTGTAATTGTAAGCGGGCGCGGTATAGCAACACGTGCAAATTAGAGATGGATAAATCACATTCTTGGCAAATTTGTTCACTTTGCATATCAAAATATTCTCGCATCATAAAAACACGCGCTTGCTGTGCCGGCAGATGATCCAGGCATGCTTCAAAAATAATCCAAAACTCTTTTTTATATGCCTGTTCTTGAGGTTCTTCCCAAGTTGAGGGTAAAAATCGACTACGATCCCAGTGCCCTTCTTGATCAAAAAACGCATTCGGGTCATCGTCATCACTGACTTCCGAAACGGTAAGTACACGCTGCCGATACTTCAACAAATCAATAATCTGATTTTTCAAAATGGCAAAAAACCACGTTTTTAATGCTGCCACACCTTTAAATGACGCAGCATGCTGATACGCCTTTGTCAGGGCTTCTTGCACCACATCTTCCGCCAAATCCTTGTCGCGCAACTGCAGCAGTGCAAATTTTAACATTTGCTCCCGAATCTCTTGTATTTGCTGAGATGAAATCAATTGAAAAGCCAACGGCATCGTTGAAGACATAAGAAAATCCGTTTTATCTGTACTTGCAGGCATTCATCATAATCCTCCCTCTTTCACAAAGAAAGCCATACCGCAGAATTCATAGATATGAATGATGTGCTTTTTGAAAAGGCTTGTTTAGCACAAGCCTTATCATTTAAAAGTTACATTTTTGGCTTCATTGCTTCAGCTTCTTTCATGCCCTGGTTCATTTTATTTTCCATCATCTTTTTACCTTCTTTCATCTTTTTCTTCATATCGTGTTTCATCGATTTTCCCTCTTTCATATCATCCATTTTCTTGTCCATCATCGGCTTGGCATCCTTCATGCTGTCCATTTTATGTTCCATTTGCTGTTCCATTGGTTGCATACTTTTCATTTCAGCAAAAACTTGAAAAGCCATTGCCATGCCAAGAACACCGGCTAATGTTACGAATGATGTCATTTTTTTCATAAGAAACTCCTTTAATCCTATTAAGATGTGTTGAAATTTTTTGATTAAGAAAAACCGTAAGAAAACGAATGCTTTCCTACATGCTGATTAGACGGAACTCGCCGACAATTTCTTACAAAAATTTTTATGAAAAAAGAGGGGATGGGAAGAGGAAATAAGCTGCGATGACAGAAAACAAAAAAGTGCGGTTAAAATCCATCGTGAATTTCCACCGCACTTTTCCTCTTAAAATCAGCGCTTACTTTCCGCCTGTTTAATTTCCGGTGTTGTGTATAAACGATGTTTATACAAGTAGCTACCTAACAATGCGTGAGCCAAAGCTTCTTTCACCATGCTTTGCGGCACTTCTGCTTCCGTTAAGGTTTCAGTAGCTTTGTCGTAACGGTAGGTTTTGGCGCCCACTTTCGGGAATTGAATCACCACGTCATTGCCACGCATCAGTGCCTGCACTTGGTCGTATTGCATAATGGCGCGATTTGGATTGTTCGGTTGAGTGAGGTCATAACCAATCATCGGGTAATCGCCACTAATGCCTGCCAGAGAAAGCAAGGTGGTCGGCATATCGAATTGGCTGACCAAACGATTATCGCGGCGCGGCTCGATGCCTTCGCCCAAAATCAATGCAGGAATATGGAAATGCTTAATTGGCATCAAGCTGGCACCGGCGACACGAGAGTCGTGGTCAGCAATCACTAAGAAAATAGTGTCTTGCCAATAATTGGAGGCTTTCGCCAATTTGAAGAAATGCCCAATCGCATAATCCGCATATTTTGCCGCGTTGTTGCGCGTGGTTTTAGGCTGTTCGTACAGATCGATTTTGCCATCCGGGAATTCAAACGGATCGTGGTTACTGGAACTGAATACGAGGCTAAAGAACGGTTTGCCTTCGTTGTGTAATTGGGTAAACGTCTCATTGGCTTTAGTGAACAAGTCTTCGTCACTCACGCCCCAAGTTCCGGTGAAACTTGGGTTTTGATAATCCATTTGGTCAATAATACGTTTAAAACCATTACCGTAGAAAAAGCCCGCCATGTTATCAAAATGCTTTTCCCCGCCGTAAATAAAGGACGTATCGTAACCCCGTTGGCTTAAGATTTGCGCCAAGGTAAAGAAACCATTTTGACTGTTATTCAATTTCACCACAGCACGTGCCGGTGTCGGGGTAAAACCTGCCGTAACGGCTTCTATGCCTCGTACAGAACGGGTACCGGTGGCGTATAAATTATCAAACAACCAGCCTTGCTGTGCCAACTTGTCAAATTCGGGCGACAATGGCAAACCGCCTAGCGTACCGATAAATTGCGCCCCAAGGCTTTCCTCCAACACAATCACGATATTTTTCGGTTTGCCTTGGTAAGTGGCTTGGTTACGGGTCAAAGTTGGAATTTCCTTAGAAAGATAAGCCTCTGCCGGACGGCTTCCGCTGTTTCTCACAATAGAGAGCATTTCTTCCACATCCATTTTGCCGTAGGCTTCGGAAGAGGTACCTTCGTCTTTAAATTGTTGCGCCGCATAAATGACGGAATAACCTGAATTCAACACCAAAGAGTTCACCATGGCATCAGAAGAAAACGCCACCATGGCCGGGTTAATCCCGCGGTGTTGAAAACTGGAACGCGCGCCAAGAAAACTCAAGGCAATCACCAACAACGCGACCACAGGACGCCAGGTCCAACGCATTGGCGTGATATTGCGCACCGCCCAACCGGCCAGCTTCCAATACACCACCACGGCAATCAACGTAAAAACGAGGCTAAAAATGACCGCACTTAAATGCCCTTCCATCAGCATGGAAAACACTTCTTTCGGGTAAATCAAATATTCGATGAACAGGCGATTCGGACGATAATCATAGGTTTCAATAAACGCCGGTGTCGCCAGCTCCATAAACACGATAAACACACTGCCGGCAGTCAACCAGAAACGCAAAATACGCTGCCAAATGCGCCCTAACGCGTTTTGATGATACAGTAATACCGTCAATAATGCCGGCACGCCGAATAAATAACACAAAGACACCACGTCCATGCGTAGGCCTTGCAAGAACAATTCGCCCCAACCGTTCACTGCACTGACCCGTTCCTGTTGCCATAAAGATAAGCCGAGGCGGGACAGCGTAAATACGATGAGATTAATCAAAGAAAAGAAAAAAATCGGAAATAGCAACGAACGCGGTCTGCCTTTCGTAAATAAATATCGTGACATGTCAGTCTCCAAAACATAAAAAAACCGTTCTTTTTAGCCATGAAAGCAAAGAACGGATTTAAGAAAAAATTATTCGATCCAATGAACAATCTCATTGAGTGGCTTGCGGGATTTTGGACGAATGTCTTTAGCACGATAGCCGAAAGTCACTGCCACGGATACCGCATATTTTTCCGCATCATATGCACCGGTTTGCGCCAAAATACGGTTGACTTCCGCATAATTAAACCCTTCGATCGGACAACTGTCGATACCGATTAAGGCAGCCCCCGTCATCATATTAGCCAAAGCGATATAAGTTTGTTTGCTCGCCCAATCGAATAAAGTGCGGTCATTTTCCAACACTTTTATGTCGTTTTTTTGGAATGTTTCGTATTTTGCGACAGCTTGTTGTAGTTGTTCTTCATTTAAGCCGCGACGCAACAAATTCTGGCGAAAATCGTCCGAATCGTAACGGGCTTTTTTATTCGCCAAAATGACGACCACATGGCTGGCATCATCTAACTGTGTTGCCATCCCCCAACTCACCGGTTTTAACGCTTGGCGTAACTCAGGGTTCTGAATCACTAAAAATTGCCACGGTTCAGAACCGACAGAACTCGGCGACAAACGCCCAAGCTCCAAAATATAATCAAAATCTTCTTGGCTGATTTTACGGGTAGGATCGTAATAACGCGTTGCGCAGCGAAAATGGAAGGCATCTAATACTTGTTGTTTAGTGATGCTCATAAATGTCTCCTTTACAATAACATAATGAGAAATAAGAATAAGTTGCAATTTGCTTGCTCATTCTCCGCTTATTTTGATATTTGTCCAGTAAAAAACATATGGATTTTTGACCGCACTTTTACACGGTTAAATAAGCTTCAATTTGTGGCGGAATCGCCTTAGGGCAAGGAATGAGAACCTGCTTATGTCGATTAAGCTCCCCTTTTTCCAGTACAATGCTACTTTTGGGCACTTTAAAAAGTTTACTGAGGAATTTGAGTAAATGGGCGTTGGCTTGTCCATCCACAGGAGGTGCGGTAATGCTGATTTTTAATTCATCATCATGCAAACCGACAATCTGATCTTTGGCGGCTTTGGGTTGTAAAAAGATTCTAAGGCGCAAATCATCGCCGTTTCGTTCTACTGCCGCCATATTGATATTCCTAAAATGTCGTTAGCTTAAAACGCTGCCACAGCCCAAAGACCACCGAAGATGTCATAGAGTATACGATTGAGTAAATACAAGATAAAAACTACCACCATTGGTGAAAAATCAATCATACCGGTATTAGGTAGAATTTTACGGATCGGACGAAGCACAGGCTCACTTAATTGGTACAACAAATATTGTGTTTGACCGGCAGCACGATTAAACCAGCTTAAAATGGCCCCTACTAACAACACGTAGAAAATAGCCTCACCAATGCTGTGCACCACACTTAATACACTAATTACGGCATATTCAAATAAGGAAGCACCTGCGATAGTGCCAAAAAAGTTTAATAAAGGAAATTTTACCCATCCCAAAATCAAACATGCCAATAACGCAGCAATATTCACCCCTTTCACTGTTGGCGCAAATTGACTGAGTGGCGCGACAACAGGCTGTGTCGCTTTCACTAAAGCTTGTGACAAAGGATTATAAAAATCCACTCGCGCTAGTTGGAACCAAACACGTAAGATTAAAATAAAGCTATAAACGCTGATCACAGTCGCAATCAAAAATTGAATTGAATTCATGCTGTTTCCTTAAAATTATAACCAGCCTTTGCGTTTGAAATACCAATAGGGTGCAAACGCTGCCAACGCCATTAATCCCAGTGCCATCGGATAGCCAAATTTAAACCCAAGTTCCGGCATGTCGTTGAAGTTCATGCCGTAATTGGAAGCTACCAATGTTGGTGGGAGGAAAATGACTGACACAACGGAGAAGATTTTAATAATACGGTTCTGCTCAATATTAATGAAACCCATTGCAGCTTGAAGCAAGAAGTTCACTTTTTGGAACAAGGATTCATTATGCGGTTGCAAAGACTCAATATCTCGTAAAATTTCACGCGCCTGTTCTAACTGATTTGCCGGCAAGCGAGTTTTACGCACTAAGAAACTAAGGGCGCGCTGCGTATCCATCAAACACAAACGTACTTTAGAGCTGGTATCTTCTTGTTCTGTTAAAGTTGCCAAAGCCTCATCAAAAGCTTCCCCTTGAGTGCCGTCTAATACCACGCGACTTAATTTTTCCAAATCGGCATACACGTTTTCAATCACATCAGCCAGTTGCTCGATTTTGGTCTCAAATAAATCCAACAATAATTCATAGGAGTTACATTCAATCAAACGCTGATTACGGGAACGCATACGATATAAACGGAACGCCGGTAATTCACGGTCACGCAAGGTAAACAAACGCCCGTCACGAATGGTGAACGCCACGCTGGCTAAATCCGCATAGTCATTTTCATCTTCACAATAAAAGAAGGAGTGCAAGTGCAAACCGTCTTCGTCTTCAAAAAAACGCGCAGATGCTTCGATGTCTTCCAATTCAAGAAAAGAGGCTAAGCTCTGGCCTAGATTTTCTTGCAAGGTCTCACGTTCTTCGATAGTTGGTTCAATTAAATCAAGCCAAATTGCGGTGTTTAACGGCTCGGTGGTTTCATCAATACGAACCAAGCGAGCGTCCTCAAGGGCAAAAGCATTTATCATTTTGTCATACTCCCGTATTGGACTATGCACATGGCAGTGAACGACGGCAAACGAAAGGAATATTACAAGCAATCACGATCAAAAGTGCGGTCATTTTTAGACGCGTTTTTTAACGACAAATAAAGAAAGCTGTAATGAAAGAATATGTTGCAAATTTCGTTTGACGAAAAGATGCCGAAAAAGAGAAAGGTAAAAGAAACTTACCAACGAAACCATCGCCGATAAGTGAGAAAGGCGATAGTTACAGTGAAAACTCCGTTCGGTATCGACTGTGACTGTCCAAAGTGTGTGTCCTCATGTTACTAAATCGCGCGCAATGTTACGCCTGAAAGCCTGATTCGTCAAGGCGAAGGCGAAAAAATCCCCTTCGCCGAATAACCTTTTAAAGTGAAAAAACACCTCAAAATTGCACCGCACTTTTAAGCCACATTCCACCAAATTAACGCCCATTTGCGTTGCCCGTGTTCGATGGCTTCGTTGTTCTGTTGTTTTTGACGATAAAATGCAAATAATCCTTGTTTTTCTTTGTCGTTCAACGGACCAAGGGAAAATTCCACCGAATTCAGCAAATCTTCATAGGTTTCGCCCATAAAACGGCCGGATTCCGTTTCAATGAAACTGAGGTTGGCTTGAATGCCTTTTTGGTAAAGCCGATTGAGCAGGTAAATATAGGTCGGGAAACCAATATCATCACGCCCGATGGCGGAAAATACGCCTTCATCTAAGAAATGGCGCTGCGTCACGGAAGTGAGATACACCCGTTTTTTCGCTTTAGCGCAAAGTTTCTCGATCATGTCGTCTAAATCATCCACTAAGGTAGAACGCGATGCCAAAATCACATCCACTTGCGGCACATCGTCCCAATTCTCCGACCAAGAACGACGAATCAGATTTAAATTTTCCAGTTGCAATTTTTGTTTATATTCCGCCAACACATCCAACATTCCTGTGCTATAATCTAAGGCGTACACCTGACTGCCTTGCTGTGCCAAAGGAATGGCAAAGGTGCCCGGGCCACAACCGATATCGAGAACGCTTTCGTCAGGTTGCACCTGCATGGTTTCCAGTAATTGTTGGTTATAACGGCTGGCTTTCCCCACCAGATTTTCTGCCATTCTGACGGCTTTTTTGTCCCATTTCTCCGGCGGCAAATTGTAATGGTTGCAAGCAATAAGATGCTGTTTGTAGAGGGCATTAAAATCAATATCGTAGAAAGTCATTGTATTTTCCTAAAAGTGCGGTGGATTTTGGTGATAGATTTTACTGCATTGCTATATTCTTTAAAATATAACGCATGCAAGATTTAACGCAAAAATAAACCGCACTTTGATTGCTCAACAGTGCGGTTTGTTTTACAGATGATATGAATTAGTGATTAATCTCACCTTCAATCGGTTTGATATTTTCATCAAATTCCGGAAGCGGTTTATGTTCACTTGCCACGTAAGAATAAATCACCGGCAACACGAACAGGGTAAACAACGTACCAACCGCCAAGCCTGAAACAATCACGATCCCCATACTGAAACGGGAAACTGCGCCGGCACCGGTGGCATAAAGCAATGGAACCAAGCCGGCAATCATCGCTGCAGTGGTCATCAGAATTGGACGCAAACGCACTTTGGCGGCTTCAGTAATGGCTTCAATACGATTTTTACCATGATTTAGCTGCTCTTCTTTTGCCACTTCACACATTAAAATACCGTGTTTGGTGATTAATCCGACCAACGTAATTAACCCCACTTGGGAGTAAATATTCAATGTCGCACCGGCTTTGCCAACAAAACCGAAAGCATTTAATGCTAATAATGCACCACTGATCGCCAACGGCACGGAAATCATGATCACCATCGGGTCACGAATAGATTCAAACTGAATTGCTAACACCAAGAAAATGATTACTACCGCCAACACGAACGTCACGGCTAACGCATTACCCTCTTGTACCAACTGGCGGGCTTCACCTTTGAAGTCGTAGTTATAACCTTGCGGTAACAATTCTTTTGAGCTGTCTTTCAGCCATTGAATCGCATCCCCAATGGAAGAACCCGGCATCGGTACCGCACTGATCACCGCCGAGTTCAGCTGGCTGAAACGTGGCAAAGAGCTTGGTTGTGGTTCTAACGTCATGCTGATCAAACTGCTTAGCGGAACAGAGGTGCCATTCGCTGCCGAAACATAATAATTATCCCAACTTTGTGGAGATAAGCGATCTTCGCGTTTTACCTGTGAAATAATTTTATACGCACGACCGTCAATATCCACACGTTCAACTGTCGCCGCAGATAAGAAGCTGCCTAATGTTGCACTGATTTGTTTCATCGTAATGCCGTAAGTACCGGCTTTTTCACGGTCAATTTTGATGTGCATTTGCGCCGTGTCGAATTTCAAATCTAAGCTCGAGTAAACGAACTTGCCGGATTTCTGCATCGCTTCCAAGAATTTACCGGCAACATTCGCTAAATCTTCATAGCCTTTTGACGTACTAATCACAAAACCAATCGGTGGCCCTTGTTCCCCGGTTTCAATTTCCGGGAAGGCAAAACCACTAACAGACACTTCAGGAATACCTTTGGCTTTGGCGTTCAATTCTGCCAAAACCTGCGCCTGACTTCTGGAACGATCTTTCCAGTCTTTCAAGGTTACAACATTCAAAGATTGGTTGGTGCTTGGCACACCGGAAATACTCATGGCAAATTGCACTTCGTCTGTATCCGTTAACATTTTTTGATACGGTGCCATCGCCGCTTGTACATAATCTACGTTCACGTTAGATGGTGCAGAACCAATGGCCAAAAATGCGCCTTTGTCTTCTGTCGGGGTCAATTCACTGGAAAGGGAATTAAACAATACCGGTAATGTGGCAAAAATCGCTGCCGCAAATACCAACATACATTTCCGATTCGCCATCACTAAACCTAAAACATAAGTATAGGCATTGTTGATTTTAGTTAATGTGCGGTTAACACGCGCTTCCAATTTGCTTGGTTTATCGTGTCCTTTCAACAATTTACTGGTCATCATCGGAGAAAGCGTTAATGCTACGATACCGGAAATAAACACCGCACCGGCAAGGGTTAAGGCAAACTCTTTAAACAATGTTCCGGTAATACCGCCCATTAACGCCATTGGTGAATATACCGCAATCAACGCAATCGTCATGGAAATGACCGGCACAGCAATTTCGCGTGTACCGATAATCGCCGCACGGAATGGCGTTTCACCGAGCTTAATATGGCGGTCAACGTTTTCCAACACCACAATGGCATCATCCACCACCAAACCGATCGCTAAAATTAAAGCCAGCAATGTCATCAGATTGATGGAGAAATCCAACGTTTGCAACATCATGATCACCCCGATAAGGGAAATCGGAATGGTAATGACCGGAATCAAAATCGCACGGAAGGACCCGATAAACATGGTAATCACCACCAATACGATAATTGTCGCTTCAATGATAGTTTTTACCACTTCTTCAATGGAGTTGTTAATAGCAACAGTGCGGTCATATAAAATGTCTGTTTGAATCGCATCCGGCAAATTATTTTTAATGCTTTCATACAGCGGCAGGATTTTTTCTGCCACCGTTAACGGGTTTGCCGAAGACGTCGGATTCACCGCCAACACCACGGAATCAGAACCGTTTGCCACTGCACGAGCATTATCGCTGGATTTATTCAATTCAATATCTGCAATATCGCGTAAACGGACAAGTTTATCGCCATTGGAATACACAATCAGTTTGCTTAACTCATCAACGGATTTTGTGGTGGTATCCACTTTATTTTTGTACACCACGTAAAAACCGTTGTCGTTACCCGCCGCCGTTTGCACGTTGTTTGAGGATAAGGCAGACATCACTTGCGTGGCAGAAAGATTTTGTGCTGCCATTTTTTGTGGATCCAACCAAATGCGCAGAGCATATTCAGATGCACCGAAAATATCCACGCTGGCAACCCCTTCCACGGTAAAGAACTGCGGTTTCACCACACGTTGAATATAGTCCGTCACTTGGCTTGCATCTAACTTATTGGAACGGAAACTAATATACATAATGCCCGAACCACCGGTAGAAGAAGTCACCGTCGGATCTTCAATCCCACTTGGCAATTCTGAACGCACGGAATTCACCTTCGCCAACACATCAGCAAGCGCCGCATTCGGGTCGGTATTTAATTTCATTTTCACCGTGATCGAAGAACTGCTCGGTCTACTGGAAGAAGACATATAGTCCACGTTATCCGCCTGCGCGACCGCTTCTTCAATTTTCGAGGTCACAAACGCCTGAATCAAGTTCGCATCTGCGCCGGGATATGCCGTTGTCACGGTGATCACCGTAGTTGTCATTTTAGGATATTCACGCACCGCCAGTTTGGAAATCGCCTGTAATCCCAAAATAATGATTAACAGACTAATCGAAACCGCAAGCACCGGGCGACGAATAAATATATCGGTAAATTTCATTCGTATTTCCTAATTAAAGATTGGTTTTCGATGCAGGTTGTGTGGTGCCTACGCCTTCTTTATCCGCCACAAGCACTAACGCACCGTTACTTAAATTTTGCTGACCACCGGTCACGATTTTATCGCCGATTTTCACTTCATCACCTTTTAGCTGAGCATAGATACCTTGGCGATCTTTGGTAAACACCGTGATTTGCTTCGCACGATACATTTTGTTCACATCGCCTTGGCTAGCAAATTTCTCTTTTTCCTCATCAGAAAGTGCGGTCAAAATATAAAGCGATTCGCCATACATGTTGTAGCTCACGGCGACTTGTGGCACGACAATTTGGTCATACTCCGTTGCCAATGCCACGTTTAAACGGGTGAACATACCGGATAACAGTTTTTCGCCATCTTCCGGATCAAACGTGGCTTGCACGTCAATTAACCCGGTGGAAGAATTAATCGCCGGTTCAATCGCAGAGATCGTTGCCGAGAAGGTTTCGCCTAAACGGGCATCTGCTGTCGCGGTGACTTTTTGACCGATATGCAATTTTTCCAATAAATTCTGTGCAATCGCAAAATCTACTTTCATAGAACTACGATCTTCCACACGCACGATTTCTGTGCCGTTCGATACATACTGTCCCACATTAACTTTCACGATACCCGCTTTGCCATCAAAAGGTGCAACAATCTGACGGCGCGCAATTGTGGCTTTTAAGGATTCCACATTCGCCACTTGCGCATCATACGCCGCTTTGGCATTGTCTAATTCTTGCTGAGAAATGCCACCACTTTTCGCCAAATTCGCATAGCGTTGATACGTTTGACGTAATGAAATCACTTGTGCTTCAGCCGCTTGTAAGCTTGCTCGCTCCACGGAGCTGTCTAATTCCACCAACAAATCGCCTTTTTTCACGCTTTGTCCGTTAGTGACTAACACTTTTGAAATCGTCCCCGCACTTTGCGCACTCAACATCGCCCCTTGATTTGGACGAACCAACCCGGTGGTCTCAATCACCGGCGTCCATTGCTGAGCAGAAACGGTCATTGCCGTCACCGGAACAGCTCTTTCTCCTTGATTAGCCAAGAAATCCGCAATGCCTTTCGCTTTCATCTGATTCATCACAATCATTGCGATGAAAATTAAAACAAATATTCCAAGCGTCAGTTTTAACAAGAAAACGTGCAAGCGCTTTGGTTTGATGGTTTCGGTCATACAAACTCCGTAATATCTCTTGAGTGATTATTGATTTTTAACAGCCCGCCAAGCCCGTTCAATCACAGACTCCAGCATTTCTGTTGAAACTTCTTTGATAAAATGTTGGCATTTGAAGGCGATATTAATCGCGCTTTCCAACGAGATGGCAAATAAAATATGGGTTGGCAAATCTGCCACTTCGCCCGCCTCTTTTGCCTTGTTACAAAAGTGATGCCACAGGCTATCTTGCTCCCATTCCCGACAAATATCAGTAAATCCCGGTAAAGATTCATATTGGTGCATATTACTCATGATCGTCGGATCACTTTGCAAAAACGTCCAAATATTCCACCACATTTTCCGATACTGCTCGGCAAAAGATTGCGTTTCATCGTGATCTTTTTCCATCGCACGTTGAAATGAGAGGAAAATATGACGAGCGAATTGGGCCAACAATTCTTCTTTATTTTTAAAATAAATATAAATGGTCCCCGGCGAAATTTTTGCAGCCTTTGCGATTTTATGCATCGACAAATTCGGCAAGCCTTCCACCGCCATCAAGTTGTCCGTTGCAGAAAAAATCCGCTCAATCATATCCATTTCAGATTGATTCATAGTCATTCGTAAACATTGAGTAAATCGTTAAGAAGTGCGGTGAAAAATATTTTCACCTCGCACATGGGGTAGGTTACATACAGTAAATACATTACCACTGAATGAACGTTCGTTCATTTTATTGATTTTTTGTTTTTTGGCAAGTTAAAAATAAAAAAAGTGCGGTGAAAAATCACCGCACTTTTTTGTTATTTCATTCATTACATGGCAATCACAACACAGTTAATTACGCTCTTAGCTTTTTCCTGCATCTTCACTGCGGCGTTGCGATCCCCTGCCGGACCAACCACAACACGGTTCCAATCCGCACTTTCTTTCACTCTCGCCGGCAATCCGAGCAAGCTTAAACGCGCCTGTAAACCTTCTGCCTGTGCTTTATTTTTAAAAGCGCCACACTGTAAGCCATATTTTCGCTCACCACTATTACTTGTCGGTGTTTGTTGCGCTGGCTCCGTTTTTTTCTGAGGTTCAGCCTTCACTGTTTGCTCAGCTTTTTTCTCTTCTTTTGGCATTGTAGCCTTCTTCGCTTCTACAACCTGAGGTTGCGGCTTCGATTGTACTTGAGGCTGTTGTGTTGCTTGTGTAGTAGCCGATTGAACCGATTGTTGCGTAGCTACTTGTGCAGTTTGTTGGGTTTCTGCCGCTTTCGTTTTTGCCAATTCAGCTTGTTTTTGCTCTTCTTCCATCGCAGCTAAAATCTTGCGTTGTTCTTCTGTTAAACGCATATTTTTATCCAACGATTTTGGATTATCATCAATCGGTACCGTGCGTGTTTCCAATGCTTTGATATAACTCCACACTTCTTCCGGGCGATTCGGTAAAACACTTTTCGGCTGTGTTTTTTCGACAGTTTCTTGCGGTTGTACTACATTTTCCGGCGCTTTTTCCTTCAACAAATACAATCCAAATGCAAATGCCGCCACAATCATGATTGCAAGCATTAACAACATCGACTTATTACTTTTGCGCTGCTTCTTCTTTTTCTTTGCGCCGCTACGGGCGGCGTAATCACGTTGAGCCACGATAAAACCTGTTTAATCTAACTAAAATAATCAATAACTATATGACAATAAAAAATTCTGCTAATTCTACTGAAAAATTACTTTATTGACTACAAAAAAGCCGAAACTAGCTTAAATCCAACGGATCCACATCTAAAATCCACCGCACTTTTGTTGCTTGATCGCCTTGGTCGCGTCCAAATGCCGTCAAGACCTGATGCAAAGTTGCACGAGAAGGATGCTGCAATAATAACTGCCAACGATATTGCCCTGCTTTTTTGCTGAATGGCGCGGGCATTGGACCTAATATTTGTAATTCTGGGGCAATATCTCGTTTCACCTGCTGTAAATATGCCGCAAACTGCGCCAACAAATGCTCTGCGTCTTCGCTATGGCGGCTTTGCGCTTTGAACAAGGCTTGCGAACTGAAAGGTGGTAACCCCATCGCTTTACGCAAGGCGAGGGCATTGAGGGCAAATTGGTTGTAACCTTGTTGCAACAGACTTTGTAACAAAGGATGTTCCGGGTAATGGGTTTGTAAAAGCACTTCACCTTGTTGGGTGCCACGCCCCGCACGGCCTGCCACCTGCATATAAAGTTGAGCCAGCCGTTCTTCCGCACGGAAATCCAATGAAAATAACGCACTATCCACATTTACCAACGCGACTAAGGTGACATTAGGGAAATGGTGTCCTTTCGCCAACATTTGTGTCCCGATAAGAATTTGGCTTTTACCCTGTTGAATATCTTCTAAATAACCTTCTAACTTACCTTTGCGCGCCGTCGTGTCACGGTCAATTCGGGCAATGCCGTAATTTGGGAAAATTGCTTTTAAGGAATCTTCTAGCTGTTCCGTACCTAAGCCCGTAGTGATTAATTGGGTGGAACCACAATTTCCGCATTGGCGCGGAATCGGCTTTTGTGCACTGCAATGATGACAACGCAACACATTGTGTTGTTGGTGATAGGTATAAGGTTTATCGCAATGGCGACATTCCGCCATCCAGCCGCATTCATGGCACAGCAACACCGGTGCAAAACCGCGTCGATTCAGAAATAACAAGACTTGATTGCCTTTTTCTAAATGCGCCTGCATACGTTTTATCAGGATTTCAGATAAACCATTGCGCATTGACTGATGTTTTAAATCAATGATGTGTTGCTGAAGTGCGGTGGACTGATTGGCTTTTTCTGATAGGCACAAGCGCTGATATTTTCCCTGTTGCACGTTATTCAAACTTTCCAAACTGGGCGTTGCCGACCCCATTAAAACGGGAATATTCAGTTGTTTTGCATACACCACCGCCAAATCGCGAGCATGATAACGCCAACCGTCTTGCTGCTTAAAAGACGCGTCATGTTCTTCATCGATAATAATCGCGCCTAAATCGGCAAATTGTGTAAACAGCGCAGATCGCGTACCAATAATGACCGCACTTTGCCCACTGCGCGCACGTTGCCACACGTGTAATCGTTGCGTGTCATTTAAATTGGAATGCAACACATCAATCGCCACGTTAAAACGGGCTTGGAAACGACTTACCGTTTGTGGCGTCAACCCAATTTCCGGCACCAAGACCAACACTTGTTTGCCTTGATTTAAAATCTCTTCAATAAATTGCAGATAGATTTCTGTTTTGCCGGAACCTGTCACGCCGTCCAACAGCCAAGCCGTAAAGCCTTGAGTAAATTTCAATTGGCTAAACACCAACGCTTGTTGTTTGTTAAGTGTTAATCGATCTGCTTTATTGACGATTGTCTCGCCAACTAATTGCTGTTGCCAGGTTTGAATTTCCGATTCTTGGGAAACTTCAGTAATGTATTCTTTGGCTTTCAACACCGACCAAATGCCACTGCCAAAGGGATTG
Source organism: Aggregatibacter sp. oral taxon 513 (assembly GCF_018128305.1). Lineage (NCBI taxonomy): Bacteria > Pseudomonadati > Pseudomonadota > Gammaproteobacteria > Pasteurellales > Pasteurellaceae > Aggregatibacter > Aggregatibacter sp. oral taxon 513. The sequence goes on along the minus strand of NZ_CP072381.1, from coordinate 231,848 downwards.
TTGCCTTTTTCCATCCCCTCCTTTGCCGCCTGCAATGCTTCAAGTTGTTTTTTCGAGCGTTTTAGTAAGCCTTGCGCCAACGCTTGATCGCCAAGTGCGGTCGGTTTCCAAAAAACTTTTTGTTTTTCCACCGCACTTTCACCTTGGCGCAACTTCACCGGCAATGCTTGCGACAACACTTCTCCCAAAGGCGCATGATAATAATTTGCCGCCCAACTTAAGAACTGCCAACTTTCCGGAGAAAACAGAGAAGTATCATCAAGACAGGCTAGCACAGGCTTCAACTGTTCTTCAGGCACATCCGTCTGTTCCACCACGTCAACCACGACGCCAACCCGCTTCTGCGTCCCAAACGGCACAAGCACCCGCGCCCCAACGACAACCTTCATCGACGCAGGGAGGACATAGTCAAAATAGCGATGTAGCGGCACCGGAAGTGCGATTCGGGCAAATGGCATGAATGGAAATTAAGTGAACTAAAATGGGCTCGGAATATAGCATTTTGGGGGATTATTGTCTATTTAGGGGCTTTCACATCTTGAAGATTTAACTGTTTTAGGTAAAATCGCCCAACAAATCTAACTTTATCTAGGGTATTACTTATAATGATCTCCATCATTCTACCAACATATAATTGTGCTGATTATCTCGATAGGTCAATAATGTCAGTAATTAGACAAACGTATAATAATTGGGAATTATTAATTATTGACGATGGCTCAACAGATAATACTAAAGAAATATGTAATTATTATTGTAACATTGACAAAAGAATAAAATATATTTACCAAATAAACCAAGGTGTTTCAGTAGCTCGGAATAATGGAATAAACTTAGCTCAAGGGCAGTATATAGCCTTCTTAGATGCAGATGACCTTTACACTTCCAATTTCTGCTCTGAGTTAATATACAAAATATATAATTATGATATAGCTTACTCAGGATTTACATATAAAAAAGAAGATAATACTAATAAAAGTAAAATACTAAAGGAAACCGGAAATATATTAATACCTTACTTAAACTCTATCTCCAATCAAGAACACCCATTACACATATGCTCCATGCTTATAAAAAAAGATATTCTGATTAAAAATCAGATATTATTTACTCCTCATGTAAAGAATTGCGAAGACACTGAATTCATTATAAAAGTCCTATATGTAGCAAATGCCAACTACTTTAACGGACACCTATTCACCTATCTACAAGGAAGAGCTGGTTCAGCAACATCTAACACCCCTATAATAAATCAAATAACATCAATATTAGAAAGCTTTAAAAGAATTTATATATCATCTCCTGATAATATAAAACCACATATTAGATATCTAATTAAAAAAGAAATTAATTTCTGGCTGAAGACATTACTCAGTAGAAAGTTAAGAAAAAACATCAAGACTATTTTATCTATAAAAAAATGGGAAATATATAATAGAAATATATTAAATATAAAGGATAAAAAATGACAATACCTAAAAAAATACATTATGTTTGGGTAGGAACAAAAGAAAAACCTCAACTTGTTATTGATTGTATAAATTCTTGGAAAATTATTTTACCTGATTATGAAATAATAGAATGGAATAATAACTCTTTACAAAACATAAAAAATGACTATGTAAGTGAAGCTTACAAGAATAAAAAATGGGCTTTTGTTTCTGATTACCTAAGATTATATGCGTTATATCATGAAGGTGGAATATACCTTGATTCAGATGTTGAAATAACACAAAAAATAGATCAATTTCTTCATTTAGATTTTTTTAGCGGATATGAAGTATATGGTGAAAACAAAAGATTCTTCCCTATTACTGCATTAATGGCCGCCCAAAAACACAATGACATCATTAAGGATTTGTTAGATGAATATAGCAATATTCACTTTGAAACAAAAGCGGGATTAGATCTAACACCAAACACATTTAGAATAAGTGAGTATTTTAAAAATAAATTTGACATCAAAGAACCTTATAATGGTGAAAGCACAACCAAGATAAATGAGAAATCTATAATATACCCATATTATTATTTCTGTACTCCTAGAGATAACTTTGATAATTTTTCCATTCACCATTTTAATGGCTCATGGAAGCCTTCTCATGAAAGAAAAGATAAATTCAATCTATTTAATAGATTTATAATTTCTAGATTCAAGAAAAAAGGAATAGGAGATCTACCAATAACACAAAATGAAAAAATACTCTTTTCAATAAGAGTATCCAATCTAAAAAGTTATGTATTAATAAAAATAAAGGACTAGAGAATATTATTATGAAGAGATATCTTATTGTATTTGGAACTCGACCTGAAGCTATTAAAATGGCACCTCTTATAAAACAGATGAAATATAATAATCTAAACTTCAGAGTTTGTGTCACTGGGCAACATAGAAAAATGTTAGATCAAGTCCTAGAAATATTTGAAATTAAGCCTGATTACGATCTAGACATTATGAGTAATCAACAAACATTATCTACTATTACCTCTAGTATCTTACAAAAAATACAACCAATTATAGAGGAATATAAACCAACCTTGATTTTTGTTCATGGCGATACAACAACAAGCTTTGCAACTAGTCTAGCAGCTTATTATAACAGAATAGATATAGCTCATATTGAAGCTGGCCTAAGAACTAATAATATTTATTCTCCTTACCCAGAAGAAGGCAATCGAAAATTAATAGCTGCAATCACAAAATACCATTTTACCCCAACACAAACATCAAAAGATAACTTATTAAAAGAAAACATACCTGATAAAAATATTTATATTACAGGAAATACTGTAATTGATGCTTTATTTACAGCTCGCAATAAAATAAATAAAAATATTACACTATTGAATAAATTAAAAAGTCAATTCGACTTCCTAAACTCAGATAGAATTATTCTAATTACAGGTCATCGAAGAGAAAATTTTGGAGAGGGTTTTGAAAACATATGCCGAGCGATTTCGGAATTATCATTGCTTCATCCAGAAGTTCAATTTGTATATCCAGTACATCTAAACCCTAATGTCAAAGAGCCTGTTAACCGGTTATTAAGCAACAAATCTAATATTCATTTAATTGAACCATTAGACTATTTATCTTTTATCTATTTAATGAATTCTTCATATTTAATTCTCACTGACTCAGGAGGAATCCAAGAAGAAGCACCATCTCTAGGAAAACCTGTATTAGTAATGAGAGAAACAACTGAAAGACCTGAAGCTATAAAATCAGGAACTGTAAAATTAGTTGGAACATCTAAAAATATGATAATTGAACAAGTTAATTTATTACTCACTAATGAACTTGAATACAATAAAATGTCTCAAGCACACAACCCATATGGAGATGGTTCTGCGGCAATGCAGATAATATCTATATTACAAAGAAATTAATATACAAATAAGTTATACTTTAATAGTGGGCAATATGAAATTAAAAGAATGGTTCTATAAAATACTAAAACATAATAAAAAAGAAAAATTTAAAGATGTAAAAAAAGGAAATCAAGTTCAATTTTTTATAGAAGATGATCTCATTATAACTGATGATTGTGAAATTGGAGATTATTCTTACCTACATAAAGGTATGTTTAAAAACACCAAAATTGGACGTTATTGTTCAATTGCTACAGGAGTTAAAATTGGTTTAGATAATCATCCTATAAACTGGCTATCAACACATCCATTCCAATATGCTGACTCTTATACAAACTTTCTACCTAAAAGAACTCATATTGGCAATGATGTTTGGCTAGGGGCAGATGTTATAATTTTAAGTGGCTTAACTATTGGTGACGGCGCAATAATTGGAGCAGGAAGTGTTGTTACAAAAGACATTCCACCATATGCAATAGCAGTTGGTGCTCCTGCAAAAGTTATTAAATATCGTTTTGAGCAAGATATTATTAGCAAACTACTAAAATTAAAATGGTGGGAATTAGGTTATCAAGATTTACAAAATGTAGATTTTGATAATATTTACACTGCTATTGAACAAATAAAAAGAATTAAACAAGGAATTGATATCAAATAAATGGTACAACATCCTTTCCCAAATTCTCTTTAAGGCGTTGTTGTTCTTTCCATTTTTCTTTATTGAGTGCCCGTATAGTATTATCTTTTATTCGATCTAAACGCTGTCTTAGTGTTTTTTTTAGTTGTATTGCTGTATTCTTCTTTCGATCTTGCTGGAGCCCACTCGTCAATGTGCTACTTTCCTGATTCAATTGCAATTCTTGTACACAAATTGCAGGGTTAAGTTGATACACCTGATAAAGATCAATATTTATCCATTCATTGAACATGATTTCATCAATCGCCTTAACTTCTTCTACAGTAAGTTTTTCAAATACATGAATAAAGTATCTCGCAGCAGCATTAGAAATAATATAGCCTGCCGTGCCAAAGTGTTTAGATTTTAAAATATCAATTTCTCTTTGATGGTAAGGCAATATCTTTTCCTGTTTTTCAAGCTTAACAGGCATCAAAAAGGTTTCTAAACGCAAGACAAAAATCTCTTGAAAATTGAACCGCACTTTTAACCACTCATCTTCTGCAAGAAACCGTTCTGCATTCTCACCAAGCAAAATATCGTCCTCAAAAAGCGTGATGAAATCTAAATCATCATCAACACACTTTTTCCACAACATGAAATGACTCATCAAACAGCCCTTCTCTCCCATGGTTAACTTAGGAGTGGCTGCAACATTGGGAAGATAACGCAGTAAATGATCAGTGAGACGCTCAGAAGGTGTAAACGCATCAAAAAATTCAAATGGGATGTTCTGTTGACCGAATTGTTGGATGATGTGATTTCGACGTTTATCCGCAGTGGAAATGCTGATAACAAAGTTTTTATTTTCAATGAAATGCATACGGAGATATGAAGTTAGCCTTAAGTTACCGATTATCTTACTATTTTGAGGCAATGAAATGAATCTTAATATGCACAAAAAATCAAAGTGGCAGATCGGCTCACAGCTTGAACTATGCTAATTTTTTCTGTAAAATTTGCACCCTTACACACAAGCGTGCCATTTATAATGGCGTAATATTAATCTCATGCGGTGTCAGGGATTGCTTTTGCGATTGGCTTGATAGCGGCATGGCTTCAAATTTGAGGTTTTCTATGAAACAAGGTATTCATCCTGAATATAAAGAAATTACTGCAACTTGCTCTTGCGGTAACGTGATCAAAACTCGTTCTACCTTAGGTAAAGACATCAACCTTGATGTGTGCGGTAAATGCCACCCATTCTACACAGGTAAACAACGTGTTGTTGATACCGGCGGTCGCGTTGAACGCTTTAACAGCCGTTTCAAAATTCCAGGTACGAAGTAATCTGAATCTTAGCCCTCGCAATTGCGGGGGTTATTTCTATGTAGTTCAAGGTGATATGTTTATGAGTAATGCTTACAATCTTCCCCCAATTTTTGTTATTAGTTTGAAAAACTCTTCCCGCCGGGAATTTATCACAAAACGCCTAAAAGGACTTGGACTGCAATTTGAATTTTTTGATGCGGTTTATGGAAAAGAGTTAAGTAAAGAAGCGCTTGCTCAAGTAGATTACCATTTTTATAAAACATATAACTCTCTTCCACTGACCCTTGGAGAAATCGGATGTGCAACTAGCCATATCAAGGTTTATGAGCATATGGTAGAAAATAATATACCATCCGCTATCATCCTTGAAGATGATGCAATTATTTCTCAATTCTTTAAGGAAATCATAGAAGATATGCTTGGTAAAATTCATCATAGCTATGAATTGATTTTCTTAGATCATGGCAAAGTCAAATCATATCCTTTTAAAAAGAAATTAATTGAAGGATATCGATTAGCCCATTACCGTAGCCCTTCAAAAAACTCGAAACGATGCATAATATACGCAACCGCCTATTTAATAACACTTTCCGGCGCTCAAAAATTATTAAAGTATGCTTATCCAATAAGAATGCCGGCGGATTATCTAACCGGGTTAATACAAAAAACCAAAGTAAATGCTTATGGAGTTGAGCCTCCATGCGTTTTCAGAGGTCTTGATGCAGATTCGGAAATTGATCAAATTGAAGATAGACATAACAAATGAACATTAAACTAATTCTTCAGACTATACGTCTATCAATAGGGAAACTTATCTTAGATAAAAAAACACCTAAAAACGCTACCGCACTTTCACCTAAGAAAATTCTTTTCTTACGACAAGATGGGAAGATTGGCGATTATATCGTGAGTTCTTTCGTTTTCAGAGAAATTAAGAAATTCAATCCTGAGATTAAGATTGGCGTAGTTTGTACGACAAAAGGCGCCTATTTATTCAAACAAAATCCTCATATTGACCAACTTTACTTTGTGAAGAAACGTAATATTTTTGACTATATAAAATGTGGTTTATCTCTTGCAAAAGAAAGCTATGATGTTGTTATCGATCCAACATTATTAATAAGAAACCGTGATTTACTTTTGTTAAGATTAATCAATGCTAAAAATTATATTGGTTATAAAAAACAAAATTACAAACTATTTAACTTCAGTATTAATCAGGAGCAATTACATTTTTCTGAAGTGTACGCAGAAGCAATAAAATTGTGTGGTATAGAGAATATTGATATTAGTTATGACATTCCAAATCACAGTGATAAAAAAGAAGATATCGCACATTTTATTAAAGAAAATCATCTTGCTAACTGTATTACTATCAATTTCTTTGGTGCCGCTAGTTCTAGAAAATTCAAAGAACAAAATATTTGTTTATTTATTGAAAAACTTCAATCAGAGAATAAAAGAGTTTTGCTGTTAACTTATCCTGAAGTCACACCTTTATTAAAAAGCATTTCAGAAAAATACGCTAACGCATTTGTTTATGAAAAAACCGAAAATATTTTTGATACCATAGCATTACTTCATCATTCTAGTCTGGTTATTTCACCTGATACTTCTATTGTTCATATTGCCTCAGGCTTAAATAAACAAATCATTGCTTTCTATAAATTAGCTGATAAAGAGAATTTTGCCCACTGGAATCCGAACTGTAAAAACAAAACTCACATTATTAACTTTGTTGAGAATGTTAATGAGATATCTCCAGAGGACGTATTGGAAGTTATCAGATAATACCTATCCTTTCTTCTGACACATCGGGCAATAAAAGCTGTTTCGTTGTCCGATGATTAAACTTTCAATTTTTGTACCGCACGTTGAACAAGGTTTGCCTTTATTCCCGTAAACCAACAATTCTTGGGCGAAATAACCCGGTCTGCCATCAGGTTGTAAGAAATCTTTGAGTGTCGTTCCGCCTTGTTCAATGGCTTTGGCTAACACGGATTTGATGGTATCTACCAAGCGTTCACATTGCTTACGCGTCAGATTGGCGGCAAGTTTCATAGGATGCAGACCACATAAAAATAAACTTTCGTTGGCGTAAATATTACCAACGCCCACCACCACAGCATTATCCATTAAAAAGGTTTTAAGTGCGGTCGTTTTTTTGCGAGATTTTTTGAAAAGATAGTCGGCGTTAAATTCCTCTGATAGCGGTTCCGGCCCCAGTTTCAAAAATAAATGAAACTCATCTAATTTTTCCGTCCACAACCAAGCCCCAAAACGTCGCGGATCGTTATAGCGTAATAATCTGCCGTTATTCATCACAATATCCAAATGATCGTGTTTATCAATCGGGCTGTCATGCGGTACGATTCTTACGGTTCCTGACATCCCTAGGTGTCCGATGATATAGCCTTTTTCGGTATGAATGATAAGGTATTTAGCACGGCGGCTCAGCTCTAGAATTTTTACTTGATGCAATGTCGCTAATTCCGGTGATACTGCCCAGCGGAGTTTCGGCTGACGTACCTCGATTTTTTCAATCGTGTAATCTTTTAGATAAGGGCTTACGCCACGTAGTGCGGTTTCGACTTCAGGTAGTTCAGGCATTCTCTTTCTCCGATAGCCACTGGATATAAAAAAACCCGAACAATGTCGGGTTTTTCAATTCGTGCAAAATTATTTGATTTTTGCTTCTTTATAAATAACGTGTTTACGCACAACTGGATCAAATTTTTTGATTTCCATTTTTTCAGGCATATTACGTTTGTTTTTGTCAGTTGTGTAGAAATGACCGGTTTCTGCGGTAGAAACTAAACGGATTTTCTCACGAGCACCTTTTGCTGCCATTTGTTAGCTCCTTAGATTTTCTCGCCACGAGCACGGATTTCAGCTAAAACTGCATCAATGCCTTTTTTATCAATAATACGCATACCTTTTGCAGTTAAGCGTAATGTTACGAAACGGTTTTCACTTTCAACCCAAAAACGGTGAGTGTGAAGGTTAGGAAGAAAACGACGACGAGTCGCGTTCATTGCGTGAGAGCGGTTGTTACCCACTGCCGGACGCTTGCCTGTTACTTGACAGACTCTAGACATATTAATCTCCAATAATGAAATTTAAGCTCGAGCTTACGGTTCGGAATACTTCAAAAATAACTTTTGAATGACCTCGTCAGGTCGTATAACCCGACCCGCATACTATATTAAAGGTCGTGCATTATACTCACTTTATATTGCATTCTCAAGCCTAAATCCTGAATTTGCTGACATTAAAACTAAAATTTATCCAAAAGTGCGGTCAGTTTTAGAGAAGATTTTGTTCCGCAAAGGAAAAATAATCGCCTTTGCCAATCACAAAATGATCCAGCACTCGAATTTCCACCAACTCCGCCACCTGTTTGATAGTCTCCGTAATTTGTCGGTCGGAAAAGCTTGGTTCCGCTACGCCGGAAGGATGATTATGTGCCAAAATAATCGCCGCAGCATTGCACGCCAACGCCTCTTTGATCACTTCGCGCGGATAAACCATCGCTTTATTAATTGTGCCAAGAAACAAGCGTTCCTGCTTAATCAAGCGATGCTGGTTATCCAAGAACAGCACTAAAAAAATTTCTCGCTCTGTATTTTCCAACTCTGTTTGTAAGTACATTTTCACTGTCTCTGACGAGCTAAAACAATACCCTTCTTTAAGTTCCGCCAATAAATAACGACGGGTCATTTCCGTGCAAGCTTGCAATTGAATAAACTGCGTAATGCCAATGCCTTTCATGGCACAAAACTGCTTTTGATTGGCGTTAATAAGCCCACGCAACGACCCAAAATGTTGTAACACATTTTTCGATAGCTGCATCACCGGACAATCTTTAATCCCCGTACGCAAGAAAATGGCCAAAAGTTCAGCATCTGTCAGTGTGGCGACTCCATATTTTAAGAGCTTTTCCCTTGGCATTAAGGCCTCATTCATTTCTTTAACCTCGCAAAAAATAACAGATTCGCTATTCATTCACAGGGCGTCGTAAAATCCAAAAAGTACATTCAAAAGATGGGATTGCGATCGCAAAATAAGATTTTTGATTAAATCATAATTCAAGTAGAATAAGCGAATTCATCTCCGAGTCAGTCAATTCATGGGATTCAAGCATGATTAATCTAGAAAATAAACGCATTGTTGTGGGTATTACCGGCGGCATTGCCGCGTACAAAACCATCGAATTAATTCGTTTATTACGCAAAGCCAATGCGCTGGTTCGCGTAGTGCTCACGCCTGCTGCCGCAGAATTTGTGACCCCACTCACCTTACAAGCGATTTCCGGCAATGCTGTGGCGCAATCGTTATTGGATCCGCAAGCAGAACTGGCAATGGGACATATTGAATTGGCGAAATGGGCGGATGTCGTATTAATCGCACCTGCCAGTGCCGATTTTATTGCGCGCTTAACTGTCGGTATGGCGAACGATTTACTGTCCACGATTTGCCTTGCCACCAGTGCACCGATTTTTCTTGCGCCGGCGATGAATCAGCAAATGTATCGCCAAGCCATAACGCAGCAAAATCTGACCGCACTTTTAAGCCGTGGCATACAACTTATCGGCCCGAACAGTGGCGAACAAGCCTGTGGTGATGTGGGCGCAGGGCGGATGTCCGAACCATCGGAAATTTTCACCGCACTTTGCCATCATTTTACTGTGCAGCAAGATTTACTCAGCATCCATGTTGCCATTACGGCAGGCCCAACGCGTGAAGCCATCGATCCGGTGCGTTACCTTTCCAATCACAGCTCCGGCAAAATGGGCTTTGCCATTGCAGAAGCCTTTGCAAAACGTGGGGCAACTGTGACGTTAATTGCCGGCCCGGTGAATCTCACCGCCTCACCCAATATTCATCGTATTGATGTCACTTCCGCGCAAGAAATGTGGAAAACCGCCTTAGAAAGTGCGGTCAAAAATCACATTTTTATTGGTTGTGCGGCGGTGGCAGATTACCGTATTGCGGATATCGCTGATCAAAAAATCAAAAAATCGGCTGAAGAAATGACGTTAAGGCTTGTTAAAAATCCGGACATTATCGCGGATGTGGCGCATCTTACGGAAAAGCGCCCTTTCACTATTGGGTTTGCGGCTGAAACGCAGAATGTTGCCGATTACGCGAAAGATAAATTGATGCGCAAGAATTTGGATATGATTTGTGCCAATGACGTTTCCGGCGGGCAAGTGTTCGGACAAGATCACAATGCGCTACACCTCTTTTGGAAAAACGGAGAGAAAGCCTTGCCGCAGGCGGATAAAAATACATTGGCAGAAGCATTAGTCAGTGAAATCATGGCGCGTTACCGTCAATAAAAAAACACAGCAAAAACCAACTGCACTTTATCAAAAACATAAAAGATTTCGTTAAAGGAAAAGATCACAATGAAAAAAATTGACGTTAAAATTTTAGATAGCCGTCTTGGCAGCGAATTTCCTCTGCCAACGTATGCCACCGAAGGATCCGCAGGATTGGATTTACGTGCACTCATAGACAATGGCATTGAAATTCAACCGGGTGAAACCAAATTAATTCCAACGGGACTTTCTATTTATATTGCCGATCCCAATTTAGCCGCAGTCATTTTACCTCGTTCCGGTTTAGGCCATAAACACGGCATTGTGTTGGGCAATTTAGTCGGTTTAATTGATTCTGATTATCAAGGACCGCTCATGGTTTCCGTGTGGAACCGTGGCAGTGAGCCGTTCAAAATTGAAGTAGGCGATCGCATCGCACAATTAGTCTTTGTGCCCGTTGTGCAAGCGGAATTTAATATCGTCAACGAATTTCATGCCACAGAACGCGGCGAAGGCGGTTTCGGCCATTCAGGTAAACACTAATGGAACAAACCAATAAACGCAGTATTAAAGAACGCCGCCAACAAGTGTTGACGGTGCTCACGCATATGTTGCATTCCGAACGCGGCATGGAGCGTATGACAACGGCGCGTTTAGCCGCAGAAGTGGGCGTGTCAGAAGCGGCGTTATACCGTTATTACCCAAGCAAAACCAAGATTTTTGAAGCCTTAATTGAGAATATCGAAAGCACATTGCTTAATCGCATTTCACAATCTATCAAAAATGAAACCAACACCATGCAACGGGTAAAAGACATCCTGCAGATGATCTTGGATTTTGCCCGTAAAAACCCCGGTTTAACCCGTGTGTTAACCGGCCATGCGCTGATGTTTGAAGATGCCAAACTACAAGCCCGCGTTGCCACCTTTTTTGACAGGCTGGAATTGCAGTTTGTGAATATTCTGCAAATGCGAAAATTGCGCGAAGGACGCGGATTTAACGTGGACGAACGCATTATCGCCGCACACCTCGTCACCCTCTGTGAAGGGCAGTTTATGCGCTATGTGCGTTCCAACTTCCGACACTCACCAAATCAAGGGTTTAGCCAGCAATGGCAGCTCATTGAAAGCTTATTTGCATAATTTATTTATTTAGGTAATATGTCGTGATTATTCCTTGGCAAGAACTGGCGGAAGACACTTTAATCAATATTGTGGAAAGCGTCATTTTACGTGAAGGAACCGATTATGGTTCACATGAACAGACTTTCGAACAAAAAAAGAAAGCGCTACTGAACAAAATCCGCCAAGGAAGTGCGGTGATCGTTTGGTCTGAGTTACATGAATCTATCGATATAAAAAATAAAACGGAATTTTTTAAATAAACTTTTTAGTTTTTTATTGTTAGCTGGAGGTTTTCACCGTGCAGGAACAAAACGCACAAGTTACAACGCCATCAACGGATCCAACCCTTGATTGGTTTTTATCTCATTGCCATATTCATAAATATCCATCTAAAAGCACATTAATCAATGCAGGTGAAAAGGCTGAAACCTTATACTATTTAATTCAAGGTTCCGTTTCCGTTTTAGTGAAAGATGAAGATGGTAAAGAAATGATCCTGACTTATCTAAGCCAAGGCGACTTCTTCGGAGAAGCCGGTTTATTTGAAGAAGATCAGCGTCGTTCCGCCTGGATAAAAGCCAAAGCGGCTTGTGAAGTTGCTGAAATTTCCTACCGTAAATTTCGCCAATTAATTCAAGTTAACCCTGAAATTCTAATGCTCCTTACCGCGCAGTTGGCACGTCGTTTACAAAACACCTCACGCCAAGTCAGTAACTTGGCTTTCTTGGATGTTACCGGGCGCATTGCTCAAACCTTATTAAACCTAGCCAAAATGCCGGAAGCGATGACTCATCCGGATGGTATGCAAATTAAAATTACCCGCCAAGAAATCGGCCAAATGGTAGGCTGTTCCCGTGAAACTGTTGGACGCATTCTCAAAATGCTGGAAGATCAACATCTCATTTCAGCCCATGGCAAGACCATCGTTGTTTATGGAACCCGTTAAAAACACAATAAAATAAGACCGCACTTTAGTTAAAGTGCTAAAGTTTGTGTCTAACATACTGAATAAAGAATAGAAAAAAGGTCTGAAAACTCAGACCTTTTTTATTTAATAAGTGTTAATTAACGCATTGTTACAAACTCTTCCGAGCCGGTTGGGTGAATAGCCACTGTGTTGTCAAAATCCGCTTTTGTCGCGCCCATTTTAATAGCAACAGCAAAACCTTGAATCATTTCGTCCACGCCAAAACCGATACCATGTAAGCCCACAATTTTTTCCTCTTTACCAACGCACACCAATTTCATGCGGCAAGGTTGACGATGCTGGGTAACAGCCGTGTACATAGAGGTAAAGGAAGATTTATACACTTTCACATTTTCCGCACCATATTGTTCAATGGCTTGCGGTTCGGTTAATCCCACAGTGCCGATTGGCGGATGACTGAACACCACGGACGGTACTAAATTGTAGTCTAAATGTTCGTTCGGTTTATTGTTAAACAGGCGTTCGGATAAACGACGTCCGGCTGCAACTGCCACCGGCGTGAGTTCAATGCCGCCTTCAATAATATCGCCTACTGCATAAATGCCCGGGACATTGGTGTTTTGGTATTTATCTACCTTGATGAAACCACGCGCATTCGCTTCTACGCCGGCGGCTTGTAAATTAATTTTATCAGTCGTCGGCTCACGTCCAATCGCCCAAATCAAGCAATCCACGGTTTGCTCGCGACCATCCTCTAATTTCAGGGTCACAGAACCGTCTGCATTTTTTACCACTTCGTTTGGAATGGCATGGGTGTGCAACGTAATGCCGTCTTGTTGCATAGATTCCACCAAGGTTTCCACCATCATTGGATCAAAATTACGCAACGGCGCGTGTTTACGCACAAATAAATGGGTTTCCACACCAAGGCTGTTCAAGACGCCGGCCAACTCCACGGCAATATAACCTGCGCCAACAACAGCTGTGCGTTTAGGTAGCTCGGTTAACGCAAAAACGCCATTAGAATCAATACCGTATTCCGCGCCTTTTATTGCAGGAATACTTGGACGTCCGCCAGTGGCGATCAAGATATGATCTGCTGTCACTTGCTCGGTGGAACCATCGTCGAAAGTTACTTCAAGGGTATTTTTATTGACAAATTTGGCAAAACCGCGAATGACTTCCACGTTATTTTTCGCCAACACGTTATCGTATGAAGTGTGAATGCGGGAAATATAGGCTTGACGGCTTTCCACCAACTTAGCGAAATCAAATTTTTTGACGTCCACATCAAAACCGTAATCCGGTGCATAATGATGGATGGCTTCTGCAATTTGTGCGCCGTAGAACATCACTTTTTTCGGCACGCAGCCCACGTTAACACAGGTTCCACCTAAATGTTTTGCTTCAATAATGGCACATTTTTTGCCATAACTTGCTGCACGGTTAATGGAAGCAATTCCACCGCTGCCACCACCGATGGCAATGTAATCATAATGTCTGGTCATACTCTTTTCCTTATTAATAAATTGGGCGCTATTCTGCCCAAAGGATGTTCACAAATCAAACAAATAGGATAAATCGGTCTAATTGGTATTATCTTATGCTGGCATCATCTTATTCAGGTGTAATCCAATTCACCGACCAACTGCCGGTACCTTGCGGTGCAAGTGCGGTGGTTAAATACGGCAAAATGGATTTCATCTGTTGTTCCAACGTCCATGGCGGATTCACCACAATCATGCCACTCGCAGTCATGCCACGTTGATCAGAATCCGGGCGCACCGCCAATTCAATTTGCAAAATCTTACGAATGCCCGAAGCTTCCAAGCCTTTAATGATGCGTTTTGTTTGCTGACGTAGCACCACCGGATACCAAATTGCATACACACCGGTTGCAAAACGTTTGTAGCCTTCTTCAATGGCTTTCACCACCAAATCATAGTCTTCTTTCAGTTCATAAGGCGGATCAATTAGTACCAAGCCACGACGCTCTTTAGGAGGCAATGTGGCTTTGACTTGCTGAAAACCGTCACCAATCTTCACGGTAACATTTTCAAATTCTTTGAAATTATTGCGTAACAAAGGAAATTCGCTTGGGTGCAATTCCATCATCAGCGCACGATCCTGTGGGCGTAATAAATTGGCGGCCAATAACGGGGAGCCAGCGTAATAGCGCAATTCTTTCCCGCCATAGTTGAGTTTTTTAATCAGTGCCACATACCGCGCCACTTCCGGCGGTAAATCCTCACGCCCCCACAAACGACCGATGCCATCTACATATTCAGCCGTTTTCTCCGCTTCTGCACTAAATAAACGATAACGTCCCGCGCCTGAATGGGTATCTAAATAATAAAAACCTTTATCTTTCTGTTGCAGACTTTCAATAATCAGCATTAACACGATATGTTTCAACACATCCGCATGATTACCTGCATGAAAACTATGACGATAACTGAGCATAATTCCTACTTATAAAACGTTAAATAAAATGACCGCACTTTTCCCCAAAAAGGAAGCCCGACAGCTGCCGGGCTTCAAAAACAAGTCACGGTCTAGAATAATTCTTCCCGTTGGCCACCCGATGCGCCACCGCCTTCCTGCAAATCGCTAGGCACATAATAACCACGTTCTTCCACATAAGCTCGGGTCGGTTCGGTACCTTTAATGAAGTATTCAACACGTCCACCACCAGATAATAAGCCGGAACGCGGATCAATGTTTTTCTCGACAATATTCGCCGGGGTCGGCAACGTGCGTTCAGGGACTTCTTTCAAAATGGCCTTCATGTAGCTAATCCATGCCGGCATCGCACTTTTCGCACCAGCCTCTCCGCGACCTAAATCGAATTTATTGTCATCAAAACCAATATACACAGCCGTTGTTAAGTTCGCGCCAAAACCGGCATACCACGCCACTTTGGAGTTATTGGTCGTCCCGGTTTTGCCGCCAATATCCTTACGCTTGATCTCATTTGCCATGCGCCAACTGGTGCCTTTCCAATCTAGCCCTTGTTCACCATAAATCGCTGTATTTAATGCGCTACGAATCAAGAACGCCAATTCACCACTAATGACACGTGGCGCATACTCAACTTGCGAGCTGTTGGTTTTTGCTTGCGCCATGAAATTTAAATTTTCTTCTTTCACAGAATCAATGCGTGGCTGTAACTCCGGAATATCCGGCACAGTTTCACCTTGATCCACTTCTTCGCCGTTCGTGGAATCATCGCTACGTTTCAAGCCGTCAACCATGGTCAAATCGGTATTTTTGAAACCATCTAATTTTTCCGTTTCGCCGTAAATGACAGGAATACTGTCACAAGTTGGACAGGCGACTTTAGGGTTGGCCACAAAAATTTCTTTACCGGTATTATCTAAGATTTTATTGATGATATATGGATCAACTAAATAGCCACCGTTATCAAACACTGCATAACCACGCGCCATTTCAAGCGGCGTAAAGGAAGCCGCACCTAATGCAAGCGCTTCACTGGCAAAATACTGATCTCGTTTAAAACCAAAACGTTGTAAGAAATCCGCAACAAACTCGACACCGGCCATTTGCATGGAGCGAATGGCAATCATGTTTTTAGATTGGCCTAGTCCCACACGTAAACGTAAAGGACCATCATAACGATCCGGTGAGTTTTTCGGGCGCCATTCCTTTTGACCCGGCTTTTTCAACACAAGCGGTGTATCTTGTAACACGCTAGATAAGGTCAACCCTTTTTCCAATGCTGCCGCATAAATGAACGGTTTAATGGAAGAACCGACTTGTACTAATGATTGTGTTGCACGGTTAAATTTACTTTGTTCAAAACTAAAGCCGCCCACAATCGCTTCAATGGCGCCATTGTCACTATTTAAAGAAACCAACGCCGAATTGGCACGTGGAATTTGTCCCAAGACCCATTCGCCTTTGTCGTTTTTACGCAGCCAAATTTGCTCACCTGTTTTCACCGGAGCAGACTGTCCCGTCCAGCGCATCGCACTGCTTGGCAACGTTATTTTCTCACCGGATGCCAATAAAAGCTCTGCACCGGATTTAGATACATTCATGACAGCAGCCGGAATAAACGGCTCAGAATTTGGTAACTTTTTCAGAAAACCAATAATAGTGTCATTATCCCAAGAGGCTTCGCCTTTTTTCCACAAGGGTTCACCACCACGATAGCCATGACGCATATCGTAAGCGATTAAATTATCACGTACCGCTTTTTGCGCCGTTTCCTGATCTTTGGAAAGCACCGTGGTATAGACTTTATAGCCTTTGGTATAGGCGTCTTCTTCACCGAAACGTTTTACCATTTCCTGACGCACCATTTCTGTGACGTAATCAGCTCGAAAATCCAATTGCGCACCGTGATAGCTGGCGACAATTGGCTCTTTCAACGCAGCATCATATTCTTCTTGAGAAATATATTTTTGATCCAACATACGCCCCAACACTACATTACGACGCTCTAACGCACGTTTCGGGGAGAAAAGCGGATTCATCGTAGAAGGGGCTTTCGGCAAACCTGCAATCACCGCCATTTCGGACAAAGTCAGTTGATTTAATTCTTTACCAAAATAGGTTTTTGCCGCGGCCGCCACACCATAAGAGCGGTATCCCAAATAAATTTTATTTAAATAAAGCTCAAGAATTTCGTTTTTATCTAGGGCATTTTCGATCTCAATCGCTAAAATCGCCTCTTTGGCTTTACGAATCAAACTTTTTTCCGGCGTTAAGAAGAAGTTACGCGCCAACTGTTGCGTGATGGTACTCGCCCCTTGGGAAGCACCACCTTTACTGATCGCCACCATCACGGCACGACCGATCCCGATCGGATCTAGCCCATGGTGTTCATAAAAACGGCTGTCTTCCGTCGCCAATACCGCATCAATTAACGTTTGCGGCACATCATTTAATTTCACCGGAATACGACGCTGTTCGCCTACTTCACCAATCAACTTCCCGTCAGAAGTATAAATTTGCATTGGCTGTTGCAACTCAACGGTTTTCAGTGTTTCCACATCCGGCAAGTCGGATTTTAGCTGCACATAAACAACGCCCACGGCGATACAGCCCAAAATGAACAGGGTTAATAAGGAACTTAATATTAATTTTGCGATCCGCATCGAAAAATTCTCACTTAGTTAAAGGCAATAAAAGGAATTAAAAATATAGTGGCTAAGTATAAAGACTACGCAACAAAAACGACAGTAAATATTGCAAACAAGGATACTTCATGTTCATCAGACATCAGTCAGCCATTCAAGTTGGCCTTTGCTACCGCCCACAACATATCGATGTTCTTTGGTTTGATTCACAAAACCAAGCTCAGTTTTTACAATGTCACGAACTTGATTTACCGACGCTCTCCTCCACGTTAAATCAGAAATTAAATCAATCACCGAGAAGAGCAAACTATAAATACATCACCGCCATTATGCCGCAGCATATTTGGCAAAAAAGCCTTATTCTGCCGCACAATCTAAACACCCAAGAATGTGAACAACAGTGTCATTTTACTCTTACCCATGAATTACCGATTCCACTTGAGGAAGTTTGGTACGACTATACCGCTACGCCGCTAAAACAAGGATTTCGTTTAGATATTTTCGCCATTAGACAACAAATTGCGAAAAACTATTTAAATCAATTTATTCCCTTGCAAATTGATGTGTTAGATAGCGTTGCCAAAGCTGTTTTACGCGCCAGCGAATATATTTTAGAGCAACCATTACCGATCGACGCCTTAGTGTTGTACCAAGACGAAAGCGGCGCATTAGCGATTCACCAAAAACGACAACAGACCCAAACACTGTTTCAAACGGACGGAAATTTGACCGCACTTTTTGAGCAATATTGCCAGCGTTATGATGAAAAACCAGAAAAAATGTTCTATTACAGCACTGAATCTACGCCACACATTGGATCAGACTGGGTGGAAATAAACACCTCCCTTCCTTTTATCGCCCTAGGTAATGCCTTGTGGCAACAAGAAACGTTACAAAAATCCACCGCACTTTTTGATGTTAAAGCGCCATCTTTAGAGAAAATGACATGAAAAAAGACATGAATTTGTTGCCTTGGCGCATTAAACAGCTGCGACAGAAAAATCGGCGTTTGTTGGTTACCCTATTTATCGGGGCAACGTTATATACAATCAGCACATTATTGCTCACCCATTTTGCGCAAGGCTATACCGACAATGCGGGCAAAGCACAGTTGCAATACACCACTCACCAACAAGAATTACAGGCGACACAGCAACAGATTCAACAATTTCGCCACAGTCATGCTCAATTGGAAACCCTTCAGGAAATTCCAAAAGAAATACTTTTTTCTTTATTAAATCAATTAGATGAGTTTCCACTTACACAAGGTGAATTAACGGAGTTACACCTTAATAGCGAACATCTTATGCTCAAGGGATATGCTGAAAATCAAGAAGAATTTTCTCGTCTCAATGGATATCTCTCCGCACAACCGTTATTTCGCGAAGTTAATCTGGTGGAATTTAAACCACAAGCCCAAGAACTGCGTTTCCAATTTGATGTAAAGATAAAAACAACACCATGAATTTCAGAGAAAAACTTACCGAGACATTGGCCCATTGGCACCGATTACATCCCTGGAAACAACACTCCACGTTATTTTTCCTCGGCGGATTTATCCTCTCTTTCCCCTTGCAGCATTATTGGCAACAACGTGCTCACATGACACATATGGAGCAACAATTACAAACGCAACGCGAAAGTTTGGCACATCAACAAAAACTTTTAGCAACACTAAAAGAGAAAGCGGCAACGCAATTACTCACACCGGCGCTGGCTGCCAAACTGCCGCCGATAAATCAACAAATCCAACAATTTGCTCAACGTTTGCAAATCGTACAAAGCCAGTGGGATTTTCATCAAAAGCCCTTACTCAGGCTACAACTTCAAGGCCATTTCAAAGATTTACATTCATTTTTAACCGCACTTTTAAACGCGAACACAGAATTGGAACTCGTGGAATGGCAAGTGCTACAAAGCGATGAAGCCAATGAAACCTCATCCATTCAAACAGCACTTTTATTTCAATTAAATAGCAAAGGAAACTAAGGAAAAACGAATGCGAGAACCACTTTTATACTTAATATTGGGCATTTTGCTCAGCTTACCCGCAGCAGCGAATGATCCATTTAATAAAACACAACGCCATCGCACCAAACCAGAACATGTCCAAAAGCAAGGTCAGGCGCTTGAACATTCATGCCAAACAGGGCTTTTCCCAAACACGCCTTTTGCTCAAATTCAGATTGTCGGCATTATTCAGCAACAAAAAGATTGGCAACTTATTTTACAAGCAGACCAGCATGTTCATTTGGCGAACGTCGGTGATATCATCTCCGCAGAGGCAATCAAAATAGACCATATCACCAAACAGCAAATTACGTTTCTACGCAGAGAAAACAATCAACATTGTGAACAGACGCTCCCGTTTAATGTTCAGTTTTAAATCATTATAAGGAAATATCATGCAATCGCTTTTTCTCAAGATCTTAAAGTGCGGTCTGTTTTTCGGATGTTTTTTCACGTTCGCCGTGCATGCCGAACAACATCAAACCTTTTCCATTCAACTCAAACAGGCACCTTTAGTGCCGACCTTACAACAACTTGCGCTGGCTCAAAATGTTAACTCGCTGATTGACGACGAATTACAAGGCACACTGACATTAAAGTTAGATAACGTAGATTTAGATCAGCTCTTTCATTCCGTTGCCAAAATCAAACAATTAGATTTATGGCAGGAAGACGGCATTTATTATTTAAGTAAACGTGATACCGCCGCCAAATTTGCCGGCAATATCACAGAACCTCAACCCATTGCATCACTCCCCCCTGAGGAAGACACCTCGCTCGCGACTGCCACCATTAAACTGCACTTTGCCAAAGCCTCTGACGTCATGAAATCGCTTACCGGCGGTAACGGGTCGATGTTATCGCCGAATGGCAGCATTACCTTTGATGACCGCAGCAATCTCTTGCTGATTCAAGACGAACCAAAATCCATCGCCAATTTGAAAAAATTGATTAAGGAATTGGATAAGCCCATTGAACAAATTGCCATAGAAGCACGTATCGTCACCATCAACGCGGAAAGTTTGAAAGAATTAGGTGTCCGTTGGGGAATTTTCAACCCGACAGAAAATGCCCACAAAATCGCTGGCAGTCTCGCCGCTAACGGCTTTGACAATATTGCGAATCAATTAAACGTGAACCTGCCGACTGCCACGACACCGGCGGGGTCTCTCGCGTTACAAGTCGCCAAAATCAACGGACGACTTTTAGACTTAGAATTGACCGCACTTGAACGGGAAAACAATGTGGAGATTATCGCCAGTCCTCGTTTACTCACCACGAACAAGAAAAGTGCCAGCATTAAGCAAGGGACGGAATTACCTTACATTATGGTGAATGAAAAAAGTGGCACACAAAGTGTGGAATTTCGCGAAGCCGTATTAGGGTTGGAAGTCACACCGCACATTTCCTTGGATAAGCAAATTCTGTTGGATTTAATTGTGAGCCAAAACGCGCCGGGCAGCCGTGTGGCATACGGTTTAGGCGAGGTGGTTTCGATTGATAAACAAGAAATAAATACGCAAGTTTTTGCCAAGGACGGCGAAACCATCGTGCTTGGTGGCGTCTTTCACGACACCGTTACCAAAAGCTTAGACAAAGTGCCATTACTGGGAGACATTCCCGGCATTAAGCATTTATTTAGCAAAGAAAGTGATCGCCACCAAAAGCGGGAATTGGTGATCTTCGTCACGCCACATATTTTGCGCCAGGGTGAGACATTGGAAAACTTGAAGAACAACCAGTCAACAGCGAAAAAGAACAAGAAGCAAGAGAAATCCAAGACCGCACAAAACAAACCGAAAAAGGAAAGAAACCCGTAGTTTATTTTGTCTTTAACGCGGGATAAACGAAATAAATCGCCTGTTTATGTTGAAAAGAATGGCGATTTATTGAGATAATCTCGTGCAATTTTGGGGTGATCTTTTCAATTTTATTCAAAACTTTCACACGACCACATGAATCATGACTTGCGGTCGTTTCTTATTTTCTAAAAGATCACATTCTTTACGACGACATAAATTTAAGATTATAGCAATGGCAGAAAAACGTAATATTTTCTTAGTGGGCCCTATGGGTGCAGGTAAAAGCACTATCGGTCGCCAACTCGCACAATTACTCAACATGGATTTCGTCGATACCGATGCGGAAATTGAAGAACGCGCCGGTGCCGATATTGGTTGGATTTTTGACGTTGAGGGCGAAGAAGGGTTCCGTAAAAGAGAAGAACGTCTCATTAATGAATTAACGCAACGTCAAGGCATCGTGTTATCGACCGGTGGCGGCGCTGTATTATCAAAAGACAACCGTAATCACCTTTCCGCTCGTGGCATCGTGATTTATCTAGAAACTACCGTGGATAAACAATATCAACGCACACAGCGAGACAAAAAACGTCCGTTATTGCAAGATGTGACTGATCCGCGCCAAGTGTTGGAAGACTTAGCTAAAGTTCGCAATCCACTTTATGAAGAAGTGGCGGACATCACCCTACCAACTGACGAACAAAGTGCCAAAGTCATGGCGACACAAATTATCGACCTGATTGACAACTACAACGGTTAATACGAACGGTTAAACACCTCAAAGGCAAAGTAAATGTTCTGTGTAAATGTTGAATTGAAAGAAAGAAGCTACCCGATTCATATCGGTGCCGGATTACTCACGAATACCGATTGCTATCCGCTGAAATCCGGCAATAAAGTCATGATCGTGACCAATCCAACTGTTGCACAACATTATCTTTCCACCGTGACGAACACCTTAGAAAAAATCGGTTGTCTTGTTGAGCACGTGTTATTGCCGGACGGCGAACAATACAAAACCCTGGATTCTTTGAACCTGATTTTCACCGCACTTTTAAAAGCCAACCACGGACGCGATACCACGATCGTGGCATTGGGCGGCGGTGTCATCGGTGACGTGGCAGGCTATGCCGCAGCAAGCTATCAACGTGGCGTACGTTTTATTCAAATTCCAACGACGTTATTAGCCCAAGTGGATTCTTCCGTGGGCGGCAAAACGGCGGTAAACCACGAATTAGGCAAAAACATGATCGGCGCGTTTTATCAACCCACCGCCGTGATTGTCGATACACTCACCTTAAATACCTTACCAAAACGCGAAGTCAATGCAGGTCTAGCCGAAGTCATAAAATACGGTGCGATTTTAGATTTCCCCTTTTTCCAATGGTTAGAACAACACATCGATGACTTAGTCGCCCTTAACCAAAACGCATTACAACAATGTATCGCCCGTTGTTGCCAATTAAAAGCGGATATTGTGGCGCGCGATGAAACAGAAAAAGGCGATCGTGCGCTATTAAATCTTGGCCACACCTTCGGTCACGCCATCGAGACCCATTTAGGTTACGGCAACTGGTTACACGGCGAAGCGGTATCCGCTGGCTGTATGATGGCTGCAGTGTTGTCTGAAAAATTAGGCGATTTAACACCACATGATGTCGCACGGTTAGAAAAACTTTTAGCGCGCGCCAATTTACCAACGGTTTCACCGGATCGGATGACTGCACAAGATTACTTGCCGCTAATGATGCGTGATAAAAAAGTGCTAAATGGCAAATTGCGTTTGGTACTCCTCAAAGCGCTTGGACAGGCTTATGTGGCGACGGATGTCCCACAAGAACAGGTGATTGAAGCCATTAATCGTTGTACGCAAGTTGACTAACCCCATGCCTAAACCCGCTAAACCCACAACAAAAACCAAAAGCCGCCCCTTTCTCAAATGGGCGGGCGGTAAATATCGTCTGACAGACGAAATCAACCGCTTATTGCCAAAACGCAAACAATGTTTAGTCGAACCTTTTGTTGGTGCCGGTGCGGTATTTCTCAACAGCCATTTCGAACGCTACATTCTGGCAGACATCAACCCTGATTTAATCCACCTATTCAACATCGTCAAACAGGACGTTGAAGGTTATATCCAAGCGTGCAAACCGGTTTTCTTTCATCCCGATGCTAATACGGAAAGTTACTACTACACCAAGCGTAAAGAATTTAATCAAAGTACCGATGTCTTCCAACGTGCCGTATTATTCCTGTATTTAAACCGTTTTGGTTTTAACGGCTTGTGTCGCTACAATTCCAAAAACGAATTTAATGTGCCTTTCGGTGCTTACAAAACCCATTATTTCCCGGAAGAAGAACTCCGTTTTTTCTCAACGAAAGCACAAAGTGCGGTCTTTATTTGCGCCGATTTTCAACAAACCTTCCAAATGGCGGATGAAAATTCAGTCATCTACTGCGATCCCCCCTACGCCCCTCTTTCACAAGACAGCAATTTCACCAATTATTCCGGCAATGAATTTTCCATCGCCCACCAGCGTGATCTTGCCAACCTTGCCAAAGACACCGTAAAACAACGCAACATCCAAGTGGTGATTTCAAATCACGATACGCCATTCACTCGAGAAATCTACCAAGGCGCGAAAATCCGCCGCTTAAAAGTACAACGCTCCATCAGCCAAGCGTCACATAAGCGAATCAAAGTACGGGAGCTGATCGCAATATTTAAAGCAGAAAAACACGCTGAAAAATGACCTCACTTTTGCGCAAGAAAATATCCTCATTCTCTACGACAAAAAAACAAAGGTGAGCAAAATGCCCACCTTTTAAGCTAGCATTTCTCAATTAACCAAACACTTTTTCCAAGTGTGTTTGGTAATCGGCTAAGTATTGTTCGACTTGTGGATTTTTAATCACATCGTTACATAAGAATGTCGGCAGACGGGTCAAACCGATGAACTCGTTGAGTTTGTGAAAATGCATGTATAAAGCATCCACGCCTTTGCCTTCGAAGAAGTCGCCTTCGCGGGTGAACGCCTCAATCGGGGCATTCCAAGTAAGTGAAAGCATGTGCTTTTTGCCTTGCAACAAGCCACCTGTGCCGTAGCCTTCTGTCGGATTGACGCGATGACGGCCGTCACTGTGATAAAGCTTGCCGTGTCCACTGGTTAATACTTCGTCTATGTATTTTTTCACTGTCCAAGGCTCGTGCATCCACCAACCCGGCATCTGCCAAATCACGGCATCCATCCAAACAAATTTCTCGATTTCTGCTTCAACGTCATAGCCGGCATCAATCACGGTTTCTTTTACATTGTGTCCAAGTGCGGTCAAAATTTCTTTTGCTTTTTTATGAAGTGTATGGTTCAACTCGCCATGTGAATGTCCGAAATCTTTGCCACCATCCAATAATAAAATATTCATCTCTTTGCTCCTAAAATAAATAATTCGAAAAACTAGAGCCGCAATTATGCCTTCTTACTCTATATTTTAAAAGTGCAGTTACTTGCCACGCTATTTCCAGACCATAAGGGAAATTTCTCATACGCCATCAATTACGGCTAATCGGTAACATCAACATTCACTATTTCCCATCAACTAAACAAGCCTTTTCAATCAACTCCCTTACCCAGCGATACGCAGAATCTTTATGAGTCCGTTCGTGCCAAATCAGTGTTTTGGTAAAGCCTTGAATTTTAAGGGGCGGTTCAAAGCGCTTGAGGTTATCTAAGTGAGTAATCAAACGCTCAATCGCTTTGCGCCAGCAACCATCCTTGACCTGAACGACGATTATTTGCCGCATTTTATGCGCACCGTTCAGCAGCTACCTGAAGATGCCGTTATCATGCGCTTGAAATTCTTCCACCAATACAGTCAATTTGAAGGCGCATTTGCAGATAATCCGAGCTCTTTTTACGATTGGGTATGTAAGCAAAGTTATATTGCGCTGGGGAATATGCTGACCTCGTCAGCAATGATCGGCATTAAAAGAACCCCGATTGAAGGTTTCCCTTATGCCAAAATAGAAGCGTTATTGGCGGAAAAAGGTTTATTTAATACCAAAGAATTAAGAACCTCGCCCCAAAACGCGTCAAGGTTTTGAGCAAGTGGTGGAGTTTATTAAATAATATAAATAAGCATTAAGTACTTTACATCCCCCAATGGGGCAAGCGTCCACGCTTGTGCCAATTTTCCTAAGGATTAATCAATGAGCAAACGCCTTACAAAACCCTCTTACGTTGGAAATGTCGTAGTATCCGGTGATTGCGTAATTGCGTCCTAAAATGCGCTATTTTCTTATTACGATAAAAAACTGCGGTCAAAATTTTCGATATTTAAGTTGGAAAAACGCACAGAAAAATGACCGCACTTTTGCGCTAAAAATACACCGACTTTATGCCACAAAAAACAAAGGGTCTGACATAACATCAGACCCTTTATCATTTTTGTGCTTTATTCGTTAGAACGGTTGTTTCTATATAACGAAAGAATGCAAAAATAAAACTCTAATTATTTCAACTTGTTGCAATCAAATATTGATACTTGCCTTAAAAATACGTAAAAATAACCCCGATCACACGGTAATTATGTCATTATATTTTACAATATAAACGTAAAATTTTTACACATTGCGTTCAAGAGTCAACCATTTATGTTCTCTGTTTTGCTTTTTGAGAATAAAAAAGAGGACTTCTATACTTTTGCGTAAATAGTCCTCTTGAGTAAATTTCTGTTTTATATCTATGTTCTATTTTTTGAGTTTTACATGTAATATGGATAATATTATTCTTTGTTTAACCTAACAAGAAAGTGTTTAAATAGTTCTTCATCGTTATCCAACTTTCCGAAAAAAAACTCATCAATTTGCTCAATTAACGGAACAGCTGTTTGTAATATTTCTTCTCCTTTTTTGTTTAAAATAACAACTTTTGCTCTTGTATCTCTTGAATGTTCTTTTCTTTTCACAAAATCATGTTTTTCCAATAAACTCAATATTTGAGATACCGTCATGACATCTATCTCTGAGAGTTTTGAAATCATAACTTGTGTAACTTCATTGTCATTTTGCGATAGATACGCAAGAGAAGCTAAAACAACAAATTGAGGGTGTGTCAAATTTATTTTCTTTAACTCTTTTTTTATCATAAGATGCCATTTATTGTACACCCTCATGAACAACAATCCTGTTGATTTTTCTGAATTGTCTTTATATTTTGATGTAAACAAACAGCAATCACCTTATTTTTCCAAACGATTTTTTAGAATAAATATAGACTGAGGAACATCTGAAAAAACTTGTTTTAAAAATTCCAAATGTTGCTCATCCTCACTATCTAAAATCACAGTGTGTTTTATATTCACACTTCCGTCATTATTATCAATTATTTGATGCCCGAAAAGAATATCTCCGAACGGAGTTTCTGTTTTATCCCAAAATTCCTCAAAAGGTTTTACAAGAGTAAGCTGATATTCCATAGGAGGCATTCCTTCAAGCTCCATAGTTCCGTATGAGCCAGTCTCAAATTTACCGTTCAATGTAATGTTTTTTAAATCTTCTTCCCAATCATACCATTTTTCAATATTTGCATAGTACTCCCATGCATCTTCTTTTGCAGCTTTGATTTTCAAACTAAAACTAAATTCCATTGTAATTTCTCCTTTGATTATATGTTCACTTATTATAAGTTAACTTATAATATTGTCAACGAAATTTCTACTTGGGATACTATTCTTTAGTTTTTCCAAATGGCAGAATAATTTTTCTCAATCTTTTAAGTCAAATCCTACAGACTGTGTACTACTATTCTTTGCCACCGATGGCGCAAGCGTCCACGCTTGTGCCAATTTTTCTAAGGATTAATCAATGAGCAAACACCTTACAAAACCCTCTTATGTTGGAAATGTCGCAGTATCCGGTGATTGCGTAATTGCGTCCTAAAATGCGCTATTTTCTTATTACGATAAAAAGTGCGGTCAAAACTTGCGATATTTAAGTTGAAAAAACACGCTGAAAAATGACCGCACTTTTGCGCAAGAAGATACCCTCATTCTCTACGACAAAAAACAAAGGGTCTGACACACATCAGACCCTTTGTTTTGTGCTTTATTCCTTAGAACGGAATATCATCATCAAAGTTATCCATCGGTGCTTCGGCTGCCGGTTTGCTTGCCGGGGTTGCACGTGGGGCACTCTGAGCTTGGCTTGGATAAGTCGGTTGAGCAGCTGGGGCATAGCCGCCGGATTGACGATCAGAGCGGCTGTCTAACATCTGTAAAACATCGCCTTGAATTTCTGTGGTGTAGCGATCTTGGCCGTTTTGGTCTTGCCATTTACGGGTTTTTAAACGCCCTTCAACATAAACCTTAGAACCTTTGCGTAAGTATTCGCCCGCCACTTCAGCCTGACGACGATAGAACACAATGCGGTGCCATTCGGTCACTTCACGACGTTCGCCGGTGTTTTTATCATTCCAGCTTTCACTGGTGGCAACGGTAATGTTGGCAACCGCTTCACCGTTCGGCATGGTGCGAATTTCAGGATCGTTACCTAAGTTACCAACAATAATGACTTTATTTACTCCAGCCATAATATCCTCTTCTTTATTCAATTTTGCTGTAAAAAAATTTGCTCTATTCTGCCTGAAAATTTGGAATAAATCCACGCCTTCAACAAAATTAACTGGATATTTGCACAGTTATTTGGGAATATGCGATAATTGTCGCAAATTTACACTTCTTTCATTTATAAAATCTATTATGGATACCATCGATATTCGTGGTGCAAGAACCCACAATCTGAAAAATATTAACTTAACTATTCCCCGTGATAAATTAATCGTCATTACCGGCTTATCCGGCTCAGGCAAATCTTCTTTGGCTTTTGACACGCTGTATGCTGAAGGGCAACGCCGTTATGTGGAATCCTTGTCCGCCTATGCGCGTCAATTTTTGTCATTAATGGAAAAACCCGATGTGGACCATATTGAAGGGCTTTCACCGGCCATTTCTATTGAGCAAAAATCTACCTCACACAACCCACGTTCAACAGTGGGTACCATTACCGAAATTCACGATTACCTGCGTTTGTTGTTTGCCCGCGTGGGCGAGCCGCGCTGTCCTCATCACAATGTCCCACTCACGGCGCAAACCATCAGCCAAATGGTGGATAAAGTGCTTTCCCTGCCTGAAGAAAGCAAAATGATGTTGTTGGCACCGGTGGTAAAAGAGCGCAAAGGTGAACACGTTAAATTATTGCAACAAATTGCCGCGCAAGGTTACATTCGCGCCCGTATTGATGGTGAGATTTGCGATTTATCCGATCCGCCAAAACTGGAATTACAGAAAAAACATACCATTGAAGTGGTGGTGGATCGCTTTAAAGTGCGGTCGGATTTAGCCACAAGATTGGCGGAATCCTTTGAAACCACGCTCGAGCTTTCCGGCGGCACGGCGGTCGTCGCTTATATGGACGATCCGAAAGCGGAAGAACTGGTGTTCTCTGCCAACTTTGCCTGTCCGCACTGCGGCTATTCCGTACCGGAACTGGAACCTCGTCTCTTCTCCTTTAATAA
This sequence comes from Aggregatibacter sp. oral taxon 513, assembly GCF_018128305.1. Classification (NCBI taxonomy): domain Bacteria; kingdom Pseudomonadati; phylum Pseudomonadota; class Gammaproteobacteria; order Pasteurellales; family Pasteurellaceae; genus Aggregatibacter; species Aggregatibacter sp. oral taxon 513. Next base: position 202,664 of record NZ_CP072381.1, on the reverse strand, counting down.
CCCCGCCGGTGCGTGCCCGACTTGTGACGGTTTGGGCGTACAACAATATTTCGATGAAAAACGCGTGGTGCAAAATCCGAGTATTTCCCTTGCCAATGGCGCTATTAAAGGTTGGGATCGTCGCAATTTCTATTATTACCAAATGCTCACGTCCTTGGCGAAACACTACCATTTCGATATTGAAACGCCTTTTGAAGAACTGCCAAAAAAAATCCAACAGATTATTTTGCACGGTTCCGGCAAGGAAGAAATCGAATTCCAATACATGAACGATCGCGGCGATGTGGTGTTGCGCCACCATGTATTCGAAGGCATTCTGAACAACATGGCGCGCCGTTATAAAGAAACGGAATCCATGTCAGTGCGCGAAGAACTGGCAAAACACATCAGCAATCGCCCTTGTGCCGATTGTAGCGGTTCGCGTCTGCGTCCCGAGGCGCGTAACGTTTATATTGAGCAAACCAATCTGCCTGATGTCTCGGAGAAAAGCATCGGGGAAGCCTTGAGCTTTTTTGGAGAGCTACAGCTGAGCGGACAAAAAGCGCAAATCGCCGAGAAGATTCTGAAAGAAATCAAAGAGCGGTTACAATTTTTGGTGAATGTCGGCTTGAATTATCTTTCCCTTTCCCGCTCCGCCGAAACCCTTTCAGGCGGTGAAGCGCAACGCATTCGTCTTGCCAGCCAAATCGGTGCAGGCTTGGTCGGGGTGATGTATGTGTTGGATGAGCCGTCTATCGGGTTACATCAACGGGATAACGAACGCTTGCTCAATACCTTGATTCACTTACGAAATCTCGGCAACACTGTGATTGTGGTGGAACACGATGAAGATGCGATTTTAAGCGCCGACCACATTATCGACATCGGCCCAGGCGCAGGTGTGCATGGTGGCAATGTTATTGCGGAAGGTACGGCGCAACAAATCATGCAAAATCCAAATTCATTGACAGGTAAATTCTTATCCGGTGCGGAAAAAATCGAAATACCGAAAAAACGTACCGCACTTGATAAGAAAAAAACACTCAAGTTGTTTGGCGCATCAGGTAATAACCTGAAAAACGTCAACTTAGAAATTCCGGTCGGCTTATTTACCTGTATCACCGGCGTGTCCGGCTCAGGCAAATCCACGTTGATTAACGATACCTTATTCCCGATTGCTCAAAACGCATTAAACCGAGCGGAAAATGCCGAAGCAGCGCCGTATAAATCTATAGATGGTTTGGAATTTTTCGACAAAGTCATCGATATTGACCAAAGCCCAATTGGTCGTACTCCGCGCTCTAACCCAGCAACCTACACGGGCGTATTTACCCCGATTCGTGAGCTGTTCGCCGGCGTACCGGAAGCCCGTGCACGCGGCTACAACCCGGGACGTTTCAGTTTTAACGTACGCGGCGGACGTTGCGAAGCCTGTCAGGGGGACGGCGTGATCAAAGTGGAAATGCACTTCCTGCCGGATGTGTACGTGCCTTGCGACCAATGTAAGGGCAAACGCTACAACCGCGAAACCTTAGAAATTCGCTACAAAGGCAAAACCATTCATCAAGTGTTGGATATGACCGTGGAAGAAGCGCGCGAATTTTTCGATGCTGTTCCGATGATTGCGCGCAAACTACAGACCCTCATAGACGTGGGATTGTCTTACATTCGCTTGGGCCAATCTTCCACTACCCTCTCCGGTGGTGAAGCGCAACGGGTAAAATTGGCAACGGAACTCTCTAAACGGGATACGGGCAAAACGCTGTATATTTTGGACGAACCTACTACCGGGCTACATTTTGCCGACATCAAACAGCTGCTTTCCGTGTTGCACCGCTTGCGCGATCAAGGCAATACCATCGTGGTCATTGAGCACAATTTAGACGTGATTAAAACCGCTGACTGGATTGTGGATCTCGGCCCGGAAGGCGGTAGCGGCGGCGGACAAATTATCGCCACCGGTACGCCGGAGCAGGTCGCTAACGTAGAAGGTTCGCATACCGCGCGCTTCCTGAAAGGGATTTTGGCGAAAGGTTAAAAACGTTTTATTTTTCCACCGCACTTAAACAACTCAAAGTGAGGTCTCTTTTCACGACGTTTATCACGAAAAAAGGATTGTCATTCACTGACAATCCTTTTTTATATTGAGTGTAAATGCACTTACAATGTGATTACAAAATCATCTTCACTAATTTGTCCGCTTTAATACGGGCAAATTTTTTCAATAATTTTTGCACCGGTGTCGGGTATTGCTTCATTTCTTCCAACTCGGTGTAATGTTGAAGCACCGTGGTATGTTGGCGAATACAATCTAATTCCTGAACCACTTGAGGCAAAAGTTGTTGTTTCGGGTCATGGATAAACAAGCCATTTTCCGCATCCAATCGCCACGCGCGCGGATTCAGATTATTACCGGTCAACAAAATATAATTATCGTCAATCCAAACGCCTTTTAGATGATAGGTATTCGCACCGTCTTTCCAGGTCCGAATGATCAGCTGACCTTGTGCCATTTCATGTTCAAACTTTTTGCTGAAGCGGCGTAAATTGTTTTCATACAAATAAGGCAATGCCCCCACCATTTTGAAGGGCTGTTCCGGTGGAATGTAGAAATCATTCGCCACTTTATCGCCCACGATAATTTCAATTTTTTTGCCTTTACGTAGCAAATGGCGGATTTTTTGTTGCAATGTCCGCGGGAAATTAAAATACGGCGTACAAATAGTGAGCTTTTCATCGACCAGCTGGAATAAATCTTCGATCGTGCAATTCAATACATTGCCCGCGCCGCCTAAACCAAACAACGGCGTTACCGTCAATTCATTGCCAAAATCAACCGCACTTGACAGCTTATATTGCCCATTAAGTGCAAGATTTTTTCTAAAATGGCGGATATTTTGTCGAATTTCTTTGGTTTTCGGGCGATTAACGCTATCCAACGGCAACACCACATCGCTATTCAACAAAAAGTCACGAATAAAAGCCACCATGCTGTCGGCTAATTGCGGATGGGTGATTTTTTGATAACGGTCGTAACGGTATTTTTCATTTTGTTGTAAATACACGTTATTGATACTGGCGCCACTATAAAGCACGGTATCATCAAAAACAAAGCCTTTAATATGCAACACGCCGAATACTTCACGCGTATTGATCGGTACACCGAAAAATAGATTCGGGTCATCGGCAAGTTGATATTTTTGGCGTTGTTCACAATACCAATCGGCATTCGTTGCACTCTTTTCCGCGCCTAATAAATTGCGCTGTGCACGATGCCAGTCAATTAAAATTTTCACTTCCAGTTCAGGCTTATCTTGTTTCGCACGGTAAATTTCATCGAGAATTTCTTGTCCGGCTTCATCATTTTGCCAGTAAAGTGCGGTCACAAAAATACGCGTTTTCGCCTGTCTGATCAGTTGAATAATTTCATTTTTGAATGCCATTGGGCTGTAAATAAATTCAACTTGTTCCGCCTGTAAAGCTAAACATGGCAGGCTTTCAAGACGCTTCTGGGCCCGTTTTGTCTTATCTCTAAACATAAAATTTGTTCTCTGTTGTACTCAATGAGTCGGAACCTAATTGGGGCGATAGTTTACAATATTTATCGCCCCCCTTGGTAGAAAAAAGGCTGGTTTTCGTTATAATGCTCACAAATTTATTGCCAACAGCGCAAATTTATTCCATTCATCCACCCTATCGGCAACACAACTATGAACCAAAATTCAAACAAACCGACTTTCAAATCAAACAACCGTACTTTTTCTGAACGCAGTGTCGGTGACGACCGTCAAAAACGCGATAAAAATCGACCGCACTTTGCCTCCGCAAAAAGCGATTCTCGCCAAGAATTTCGCAGAGAGAGAGATAACGACAGAAATACTAAGCCGAAATTTAAACGCGCTGAAAGCCAAGAAAAAACCTTACACATTGCCGAAAGCACGATGAAAAAAGCCGGTGGTGCGGAAGGCAACGTGAAAGTGACCGTCAAAAGCAGTCGTTTCGATGATAAACCAAGAGAGAAAAAGACCGGCCCATTGTCACCACGCGCACCGGAAAAAATCAAAAAGAATCGCGCAGAAGAAATGAAAGTGTATGGTGAAAATGCGTGTTTAGCCTTATTCCAACAAAGCCCGGGAAGCATTGTGCGCTTGTGGGCAACCGTACAAATGGCGCATAAAATTGGGGATATTTGCAGCTATTTAGCCACTAATAAAAAGGTGTATCACATTGTGGACAACGACGAGATGATCAAAGTCAGCGGCACAGAACACCACGGTGGCATTTGTATGTTGGTGAAAAAAGCGCATCCGTTTACGTTGCAAGGTTATCTCGATGTGCCGCATCAAGAAGATTGCTTGGTGTTGTTAGATAATGTGAACAACGCACAAAACATTGGCGGTATTTTACGTACTTGCGCCTTTTTCGGGGTGAAAAATATTGTGGTGGAAAACGCTGAAAGCCTTAATTCTGCCGTGACCTTACGCGTTGCAGAAGGCGGCGCGGAATACGTGCGAGTATTGGAAACCAATGACACGCGCAATGCACTTGCCCAATTACGCCAAGCCGGCTATCAAATCCTTCACGTGAGCAGCGACGAAAATGCGACAGCATTGGATAAAGTGCGGTTAAAAAATAAAACGGTTTTTGTGCTGAGCGAAGGTTCGACAGAGGCTTTATCAGAGAAAAACGATGAGCAGGTTCGTTTGGCGTTTGCCAGCCCAGTGAAAAATGGGTTAAACGTATCGGTCAATGCCGGCATTTTACTGGCGAAATGGTATTTTAGATAAAACGAGAAAAGTTAGGGCGGGTAAAAACGCCCTCTTTTTTCACCGCACTTTCAAACGCGTTACAGTTTGTCTCCGTGGTGAATTAACACAAAGCGCTCCCATAGCTGTTCTTCGCTTTCCACGTTATCCGGGTCGGTGATAATACATTTGCTGATAGGGCAAACTTTCTGGCAGGTGGGCGTGTCGTAGTGACCGACACATTCGGTGCACAGTTCGGGATCAATGACATAGATCTCATCGCCGATTGAAATTGCTTCATTCGGGCATTCCGGCAAGCACATATCGCAATTCGTGCATTTGTCAGTGATGAGTAGCGCCATAACATCCTCGGGGAAAATGAAAGGGTCGGATTATAATCAATACGTTAACAAAGTGAAAGGAATTTTATGAACGAAAAACGTATGTTGCTACTGTCTTTTTTTGTGGTGGCATTTTTAATGTTTTTACTTGCCGGTTGGTATTATTTTTCGCAACAGAAACAAGCGGCGGAGGTGGTTGTTGATCGTAATTACGATTACATCATGAAAAACGATCCTATCGGGCAAAATAAACATGCCCAAACCGATTATTACACCCTCGTGTTATCTTGGTCGCCGGCATTTTGTGAACGACAACGTCAACAATACGGCGATAATTTGCCGACCTCTTTGCAATATCAATGCGGCTTAACCCAACAATTCGGTTGGATTGTGCATGGGTTGTGGTCACAAAACAAACAAGCCAGAAGAGTCTCCGATCACCCGCGTTTTTGTCAGGGCGATTTACCGCAATTACCGCAAGATCTTATAGAACGCTATTTGCCTGAAGTACCGAGCGCAGGCTTATTACAAGGCGAGTGGGAAAAACACGGCGCGTGCATGTTTAACAATGCGCAAGATTATTTTGAAAAGATCAAAAATTTATACCGCACTTTGAAGCTACCGAACTATGAATTAAGCCGTACCGAACTGTTTAAATGGATGCGAAAAAACAACCCGCAATTAAAGGATGTTTACCTGGGCGCCGCACGTAATGAGCTCTTTATTTGTTACGATTTAAACTGGCAAATTATGGATTGTCCAAGCAGCCGAACCGGTTATTAATCCAATAATCCGACATGGATCAATGAAATGTGTAATCCTGAATTTGAGCCCTTGAATTCAGGTTACAAGCTACTCAGTTACGGGTATAATGCCAACAGTTTTTATTTTTAATTTTAACCAGTAAAAAGAGGTAAATTATGTCAGTAATTAAAATGACCGATTTAGATTTGAATGGTAAACGCGTATTTATCCGTGCCGACCTAAACGTACCGGTAAAAGACGGTAAAGTTACATCTGATGCGCGTATCCGTGCCACCATCCCAACCTTAAAATTAGCCTTAGAAAAAGGCGCAAAAGTGATGGTCACCTCTCACTTAGGTCGTCCGACCGAAGGTGAATTCAAACCTGAAGATTCCCTCCAACCTGTTGTTGATTATTTAAACGAACATCTTGATGTCCCGGTACGCTTAGTACGCGATTACCTTGACGGTGTTGAAGTGAACGCCGGTGAAATCGTGGTATTAGAAAACGTGCGCGTCAACAAAGGCGAAAAGAAAAACGATCCGGAATTAGGTAAAAAATACGCCGCACTTTGTGATGTGTTCATTATGGATGCCTTTGGTACAGCTCACCGTGCGCAAGCCTCAACTTACGGCGTTGCAGAATTTGCACCGGTTGCCTGCGCAGGTCCATTGCTTGCCGCAGAACTTGATGCGCTTGGTAAAGCATTAAAAGAACCAGCACGTCCAATGGTGGCTATCGTGGGTGGTTCTAAAGTATCAACCAAATTAGAAGTGTTAAACTCACTTTCCCAAATTGCCGACCAAATTATTGTAGGTGGCGGTATCGCCAACACCTTCATTGCCGCAGCCGGTCATAACGTGGGTAAATCCTTATACGAAGCCGATTTAATCCCGGTTGCTAAAGAATTAGCGGCAAGCACAGACATTCCTGTACCAGTTGATGTTCGCGTGGGTACCGAATTCTCTGAAACCGCACCTGCGACAGAAAAATCTGTGACCGAAGTGAAAGATGACGAATCTATTTTCGACATCGGTGATAAATCTGCGGAACAACTTGCCGAAATCATCAAAAATGCGAAAACCGTATTATGGAACGGCCCGGTGGGCGTATTTGAATTCCCGAACTTCCGCAAAGGAACGGAAATTATTTCTCACGCCATTGCCAACAGCGATGCGTTCTCCATTGCGGGTGGTGGTGATACGCTTGCTGCTATCGACCTATTCGGTATCGCAGATAAAATTTCCTATATCTCAACCGGCGGCGGGGCTTTCTTAGAATTCGTTGAAGGTAAAGTGTTACCGGCAGTAGAAATCCTCGAAAAACGTGCGAAAAACTAACCGCACTTTTTCTGCATAAGATCGTCATAGCACGTGTCTGCTGATGCGTGCTATCAATCAAAAACGTAAAACAAATTCTTCAAATGGTGGGAGCAACCCACCCAACACAAAAGGAAAAACGAAAATGGCTAAATTATTAGATATCGTCAAACCGGGCGTGCTTACCGGTGAAGATGTTCAAAAAGTATTTGCATACGCAAAAGAACACGGCTTCGCACTGCCTGCCGTCAACTGCGTCGGCTCCGACTCCGTTAATGCCGTATTAGAAACGGCTGCCCGCGTGAAAGCGCCGGTCATTATTCAATTCTCTAACGGTGGTGCGGCCTTCTACGCCGGCAAAGGCATCAAACCGACCAGCGGTGCACGTCCTGACGTTTTAGGTGCGATTGCAGGTGCAAAACACGTTCATACTTTAGCCAAGGAATATGGCGTACCGGTGATTTTACACACCGACCACGCAGCGAAAAAATTACTGCCATGGATCGACGGCTTACTTGAAGCCGGTGAAAAACACTTCGCTGAAACCGGTCGTCCATTATTCTCTTCCCACATGCTTGACCTTTCCGAAGAGCCAATGGAAGAAAATATGGCAATCTGCCGTGAATACCTTGCCCGTATGGATAAAATGGGGATGACCCTTGAAATCGAAATCGGTATCACCGGTGGTGAAGAAGATGGCGTGGACAACTCCGGCGTAGATGAATCTCGTCTTTACACCCAACCGTCTGATGTGCTTTATGTTTACGACCAATTAAATCCGGTCAGCCCGAACTTTACCGTTGCAGCCGCATTCGGTAACGTACACGGTGTGTACAAACCGGGTAACGTAAAATTAAAACCATCTATCTTAGGTGCAAGCCAAGAATTCGTTGCCAAAGAACGTAACCTTCCGGCAAAACCAATCAATTTCGTGTTCCACGGTGGTTCCGGTTCTTCCCGTGAAGAAATTCGTGAAGCGATTAGCTACGGCGCAATTAAAATGAATATTGACACCGATACCCAATGGGCGTCTTGGAACGGTATTCTCAACTTCTACAAAGCGAACGAAGCGTATTTGCAAGGTCAATTAGGCAACCCGGAAGGCCCTGATGCACCAAACAAAAAATACTACGATCCGCGCGTTTGGTTACGCAAAATGGAAGAATCTATGTCTAAACGCTTAGAACAATCTTTCGAAGACTTAAACTGCGTTGACGTTTTATAATTTAAAAACACGCTGAAAACCGACCGCACTTTTTGAGATGTACTTTAAAGTGCGGTTATTTTTTCCTCTTTTTATTTTGACCCCTTTTGCCTCAACAACTCATTTACCATGCACAACATAGAGAACGCCCCATTACACCTCTTCGCCGAACAATTTCCCTTGCAATACATTGAGGGACAACGCGGCTGCCGATTGGCTTATCGACATTGTGTTCACCAGCCGGTTGCCGATAAGTTGGTCATTTTGGTCAATGGGCGGGTGGAAAATATCCTGAAATGGACAGAAATTGCACAAGATTTCTATGGGCAGGGATATGATGTGTTGCTGTTCGATCATCGCGGTCAAGGCTATTCACAACGATTATTGTCGGACAGCGAAAAAGGACATTTGGACGAATTTCGGTTTTATGCGCAAGACATGGCAAAAATCATCGAAAATCTGACCGCACTTTACCCCTACGAGCAACAATATTTGCTCGCCCATTCTTTAGGGGCGTTGATTTCAACCTACTATTTAGCGAATTTTGATCACCAAATTAGACGTGCGGTTTTTTCCGCGCCGTTTTTTGGCATGCCGTTAAGTCACCCTATACGAGATGAGATCGCGCTGAATTTCATGATGTTATTTGGGCAAGGAAAGCGTTATGTGTTTGGTAAAGGGCCTTATAAACCGGTGGATGTGCAGGAAAATTTGTTAAGCCATGATAGTAAGCGAATGCAAAGAATGAATGAAATTAATTTGGCTAATCCTTCTATTCGTTTGGGCGGTCCGACTTTCCGTTGGGCCTATTTATGTCTGATCGCCATTAAGCATTTGCCAAAAATTCTGCCACGCATCGAAACGCCGGTGTTGGTGTTAGAGGCGGAACAAGAACAAATCGTCAATAATAAAACGTTGGAAAAACTCACCGCACTTTTCATGCACAGCAGTCTGAAAAAAATCGCCGGGGCAAAACATGAAATTCTGTTTGAAACCGACAATATTCGCTCACTGGTGTTACAGCAAATTCAGGCATTTTTTACTTCAACACACAACGCATAACCCACACGCCGAAGAGGGTGAAAAGCAAACTGCCAAAGACGTGGGCAGCAATTAATCCGATGCCAACAGCGAATTTGTCATTCAAGATGTTTTCCACCACCTCCATCGAAAAGGCGGAAAAGGTGGTCAAACTGCCTAGAAATCCGGTGACTAAAAAGAGTTTCCATTCCGAAGAAAGTGATGGGAAATACCAAAAAACGGCAAACAACACGCCAATAATCAAACTGCCTAAATAATTGGCGATCAAGGTGCCAAAAGAAAAAGCGCTAAACCATGGATTGAGCAACAAGCCCAAGCCCCAGCGCAAGCAAGCACCCAGCACGGCACCGCCACTAATCCAGAGTAAAGAAGATAATAGCGGCATTAATAAATCCCGAAAATCGCACGAAGGTAAGACGCGACAGCTTCATGTCCATGGCGACCGATCACTTCTAGCTGTGGACACGCCTGCACTAAGCGCGGATCGGCATTTCCCATAATGCATCCCTTGCCCACTTCTGCCAGCATTTCGACGTCATTCATGCCATCACCAAAGGCAATACAATCTTGCAAACCGTATTCCCGTTGCTCAATTACCTGTGCAAGTGCGGTGGCTTTTGACACATTTTTATTCATCACTTCCAAGCAAATCGGCGTGGAATAAGTCATGCTGATTTTCTCGCCGAAGTTCTGACGAATACGCTGTTCCAATTCCACTAAATCTGCCGGCGCTTTTCCAATAAAAAATACTTTCTCGGTATCTCTGCCGTGATGTTGCTTAAAATCCACCACATCGTACACAAAACCGGAATCTTTGTGATACTTGTAAAGTTCGGGAATGTCTTTGTTGATAAACCAGCCATCAGCCTGATAACTGTTCACACAGACTCGTTTATCGTCAAAGGGCAAATTCATGACTTGATACGCAATCTCTTCCGGCAAGGAATTATTGAGCAACAACTCCCCTTGTAAGTTATGCGCTTGTGCACCATTTGAAGTAATTAGCACCGCATCCTTCACTTTGGTTTTCTTCAAAATACTGGACACATCGAAATAATTACGCCCTGTTGCCAGCACAATATCAACCTTGCTGTCATACAAACGTTCCAAGGTGTTCGCGGTAAAATCGCCGACCACATGATGTCCGTTAAGTAACGTCCCGTCCATATCCGAAACGATGGCGCGATAAGGAAGTTTTTGCATAATTTTTCACCTCAAATGACATAATGACTAATGGTAGCAAATTTTGCATAAAAATATTTGAGGTTTTCTTGAATTTTTTTAGGAAATGTAATAAAAGATTAAACCTTTCACACGAAAAAAATCACTCCCTAACAATTGAAAACGGCGAAGAATATGAACGGTGCAAATTTAATCATCGAGTGCTTAAAAGCACATCACGTGGATACCATTTTTGGCTATCCCGGCGGTGCCATCATGCCGACCTATGATGCAATTTATGATTCCGGCTTAGACCATTTACTTTGCCGTAACGAACAAGGTGCTGCCATGGCAGCTATTGGTTATGCGCGTGCTTCCGGCAAAGTTGGCGTATGTATTGCCACTTCAGGCCCCGGCGCAACTAATTTGGTCACCGGTTTAGGCGATGCCTTAATGGATTCCATTCCTATCGTTGCCATTACAGGCCAAGTTGCCTCTCCACTTATCGGTACTGACGCCTTTCAGGAAGCAGATGTGCTAGGCTTATCCCTCGCCTGCACCAAACACAGCTTTATCGTACAAAATATCGACGAATTACCGGAAATTATCGCCAAAGCCTTTGAAATCGCCAAAAGTGGCAGACCGGGCCCAGTCTTGATCGATGTACCGAAAGACGTTCAAATTGCGCCAACCACGGCAAAACCTATCGTGAATTCGCCGCCAAAAACGACCGCACTTTGCGACAAACAACTAACCCAGGCACTTGAGTTATTAAAACACGCTAAACGCCCGATGGCGTATATCGGTGGTGGTGTGGGTATGGCAGGCGCCGTGCCGGCATTGCGCTATTTCTTACACACCACCCAAATGCCAAGTATCGTAACCTTAAAAGGGCTTGGCTCAGTATCGCCTGACGATCCTTATTATCTCGGCATGATCGGTATGCACGGCACCAAAGCCGCTAACTACGCCACCCAGGAAGCTGATTTATTGCTCGTGTTCGGTGCGCGTTTTGATGACCGCGTGACGGGCAAACTCGACACCTTCGCGCCACACGCCAAAGTGATTCATGTGGACATCGACGGTGCCGAATTAGGAAAATTACGCCGCCCAGATGTGGCGTTACGTGGCCATCTAATCGCCACGCTGGAAAGTCTCAGCGTGCCGCTTGATATCGCCCCTTGGCAACAAACCGTTGCACAATATAAACAACAATTTGCGTTCAGCTATGGCGAACATAGCGGCGAACAACTCATCAACCCGTTATGGTTGCTCAACAGCATTTCACGCAAAAAAACACCGGAAACTATCATTGTCACCGACGTGGGACAACATCAAATGTGGTCGGCACTACACGTGCAACATCACGCCCCGGAAAACTTCATTACCTCCGCCGGTTTCGGCACCATGGGTTTCGGCTTGCCTGCCGCCATCGGTGCGAAAAAAGCCCGCCCGGAAGATGAAGTGATTTTAGTCAGCGGTGATGGCTCCATCATGATGAACATTCAAGAGCTCGGCTCCATTGGTCGTGGCAAAGCCCCAATTAAAATTGTGTTATTGGATAACCAACGCCTCGGCATGGTGCGCCAATGGCAATCCCTCTTTTTCAATGCCCGTCACAGCAGCACGATTCTAGACGACAACCCGGATTTCGTGGTACTTGCCTCGGCTTTCGGCATTAAAGGGGAACGCATTGATTCCGCCCACCAAGTGGATGCCGCGCTAGAGCGCTTATTCAACAGCCAAGAAGCTTATTTATTGCATATTTGCATCCATTCCGATGAAAACGTGTGGCCGTTAGTGCCGCCGGGCGCGTGCAACGCAGATATGTTGGAAAGTATGGAGTAATCACATGGAACACCAAATCGAACTCACCGCCCAACACCGCCCAGAAGTATTGGAACGCATTCTCCGTGTTGTCCGCCACCGCGGTTTCACCGTGACCCAAATGGATATGCAGCTGATTGACGACAAAGTGCGGTTAAAATTCACCGTAAAATCCGACCGCACTTTGGATTTGTTGGTCAGTCAGTTGGAGAAGTTGCCGGATGTGGTGGAGATTAATAATGGATAAGGAAAGTAAAGAATCTTTTATTGAAAAGAATCTTTGGTGGTTACTTCTTATTATTGGTCTTACATCTCTAGGTATTTACTTTTGGCAATTTCATGGTGGACTAGCAAATAAAAGTGATGAATGGGATCATTTTGGGAGTTACATCGGTGGTATTTTTTCTGGAATGGCTTTTTTAGCGCTTATTGCAGAAATGAGAGCGAATAAAAAGGATAAAAAACTTCAAGAAACACGTTATCAAACTCAGATAGAAGAATTAGAGAAGGAAAAACAAGAGCAAGATAAACGATGGAAAAAAGAGGATTTTGAAAGAACCTTTTTTATGATGCTAGAGCAATTTAATAGAAAATTAAATTCTTTAGAAGAAAATAAATATATAGATCCTGTATATTCCATGATTTTAGAAAGTAAGAATTTTATAGAAACAAGAGCTTGCCTAGAGTACGGCAAGGATCGAAATAATTACTCTAACATAAATCAGTTATTTATAAATTTATATAGAATATTAAAATTTATTGATAATTTTAAGTGGTTAACCACTGAAGATAAAAGAGTTTATTCCAGTTTACTTAGAAGTTATTTATCAAGAAAACTGCTAGTCATATTAGGTTTTCACTTATGTTATAGGAAAGACAACCCTCAATATCTCGATTTTATACGCTTTATAGAGAAATATAACTTCTTTGAGCATATAGGATTATCTATATTAGAAATGGAGTTTTGGAGGAAATATTTATACAGACTAAAGGATTATCTTAATGATGAAAGTGGTGAAAGGCTTTATTGTATCTATTCTTATATGATTAAAAATAAAACTCACCCTTTAAGCATGACAGAAGAAGTTAAATTTCACTTAGAGTATACAGGATCTTTAAAAGATAGATTAATGAATATTATTGATAATAGAATCTCCGGTAAAGAGATTAATGATGATAATCTAATATCAACAACCTCCAATAGCTATTTTTTACAATTTATATTCTTACATTTATTGGCAAATTTTAATAGAGCTTTTGAAGATAATATTGAATATAAAGATATTCAAATATGCTACAAGTTATTTATAGACAAAGTAAAAGAATTTTACCCAGAACATAATATTTAGATATTAAAAACTTACTCGGAGAACTTATTTATGCCAAAACTACGTTCAGCGACCAGCACACAAGGTCGTAATATGGCAGGCGCACGTGCCTTATGGCGTGCCACAGGAATGAAAGAAAATGATTTCGGCAAACCGATTATTGCGGTAGTGAACTCTTTCACCCAATTCGTCCCGGGGCATGTGCATTTAAAAGACATGGGACAACTGGTCGCAGCGGAAATTGAAAAAGCCGGTGGCGTAGCGAAAGAATTCAACACCATTGCGGTGGACGATGGCATTGCCATGGGACACGGCGGGATGCTGTATTCCCTACCAAGCCGTGACTTAATCGCAGACAGCGTGGAATATATGGTGAACGCCCACTGCGCCGATGCCATGGTATGTATTTCCAACTGTGACAAAATCACCCCGGGAATGTTAATGGCGGCAATGCGCTTGAACATCCCGACTATCTTCGTATCAGGCGGTCCAATGGAAGCCGGCAAAACCAAGTTATCGGATCAACTGATTCGTTTAGACTTAGTTGATGCAATGATTGAAGCGGCGGATCCTAATGTCAGTAATGAGCGTATTGATGCCATTGAACGTAGCGCCTGCCCGACTTGCGGTTCCTGCTCCGGTATGTTTACTGCCAACTCCATGAACTGTTTAACAGAAGCGCTCGGTTTAAGCTTACCGGGCAACGGTTCCATGCTTGCCACCCACGCTGACCGCAAAGACTTGTTCTTAAAAGCCGGTCGCCAAATTGTCGAACTGTGCAAACGTTATTACGAACAAGACGACGAAAGCGTATTACCTCGTTCCATCGGCACCTTTGACGCCTTTGAAAACGCCATGAGTTTAGATATCGCCATGGGCGGTTCCAGTAACACCGTTTTACACTTACTTGCCGCAGCGCAAGAAGCCAGCGTAGATTTTAAAATGGCCGATATCGACCGTTTATCTCGTGTCGTGCCTTGCTTAAGTAAAATTGCGCCGAACACCAACAAATACCACATGGAAGACGTACACCGCGCAGGCGGGATTATGGGCTTATTGGGCGAATTGGATCGCGCCGGTTTAATTCACCGCCACACTAAAACCGTGTTGGGCATGACGTTGGAAGAACAATTAAATCAATACGATATCATCCGTAACCAAGACGAAGTATTACACAAATTCTTCCGCGCAGGCCCGGCAGGCATTCGCACCACCCAAGCCTTCTCACAAGATTGTCGTTGGGACAGCGTGGACGATGACCGTGTAAGCGGCTGTATCCGCAACAAAGAAAATGCGATTTCTCAAGAGGGTGGCTTAGCCGTCTTGTTCGGGAACATTGCCGAAGACGGTTGTATCGTCAAAACCGCGGGCGTGGATGAATCTATCTGGAAATTCACTGGTCGAGCCATCGTGTTTGAAAGCCAAGAAGATGCCGTTGCCGGGATTTTAGGTGGCAAAGTCAAAGAAGGCCATGTCGTCGTAATTCGTTATGAAGGCCCGAAAGGCGGCCCGGGCATGCAAGAAATGCTTTATCCAACGAGCTACTTAAAATCCATGGGCTTAGGCAAAAAATGTGCCTTGTTAACAGACGGACGTTTCTCCGGTGGCACATCCGGCTTATCGATTGGTCATGCCTCACCTGAAGCGGCTTCCGGTGGTGCGATTGGTTTAGTACAGGATAACGACATTATCGAAATCGACATTCCAAATCGCACGATTAACCTCAACATCAGCGATGAAGAATTAGCCAAACGCCGCGCCGAACAAGATGCCAAAGGCTGGCAACCGGCTCACCGTGAACGTGAAGTGTCTTTCGCCTTAAAAGTGTTCGGGCATTTCGCGACATCCGCAGATAAAGGCGCAGTGCGTGATAAAAGTCTATTAAAATAAAAAATTGTCGGGACAGGCGTTATGCCTGTCCTTATCAATATCGAACAGGGACAGGTATAAAACCTGTCCCTACAACAAAATTCAATAAAGTGCGGTCATTTTTCTACGTGTTTTGAAAAAATATAGGAAGACTCTAATGGCATTTCTCGATTTGTTTAAGAAAAAAGAAATAGTTAGGATTGGTACATCATCTTATAAGAAAAAGTTAATTGATATTTGGAAGGATAGCATTAATGGAGATGAGAAGTCTTGGGTGCTGTTTGAAAATGGAACTTGCGTTATTTTACTTGAGCCCGAAGAAGATTTAGCAAAACAAGCTAAAGAATTATTAAGTGAATGGGGAAAGGTTCAAATAGCTACACCGTCAGCAGATTTTGGTGTTATCCATTTGGATAATGGCGAAGGATATGCTGTTTCATCTCATCATCCCGAAATTTTTACGCTAGTTTTAAAACAAGATGAATTAGATGAAGATTTCAAAATAGGTCTTGAAGGTCGCTCTAACCGAAATTATGACGCCGAAGAGCTCAATGTCATTCATATCGAAGATAAACGAATAAAAGAAATACTATGAAAACCCTACTCACCAACCCACAACCGAGCCAAAGTGATTATATTAAAGCTATCGTCAAACTTGGCTCCCGTGTTTATGAAGCGGCGACGGTCACACCGTTACAAAAAATGGGCAAATTATCCGACCGTCTGCATAACAATATTTGGATCAAACGTGAAGACCGCCAACCGGTTAACAGCTTCAAGCTACGTGGCGCCTATGCCATGATTTCCACCCTGTCTGATGAACAAAAACAGGCCGGTGTGATTGCCGCTTCGGCAGGCAACCATGCACAAGGCGTGGCATTATCGGCAAAACAACTTGGCTTAAAAGCTCTTATCGTGATGCCACAAAACACTCCAAGCATTAAAGTGGATGCGGTGCGTGGTTTCGGTGGCGAAGTGTTATTGCACGGCGCCAATTTCGATGAAGCCAAGGCCAAAGCCATTGCGCTTTCAAAAGAAAAAAACATGACGTTTATTCCGCCTTTCGACCATCCGTTAGTCATTGCCGGCCAAGGCACATTAGCGATGGAAATGTTGCAACAAGTGGCGGATTTGGATTATGTCTTCGTGCAAGTCGGCGGTGGCGGTTTGGCCGCCGGTGTGGCAATTTTACTCAAACAATTTATGCCGGAAATTAAAGTCATCGGCGTAGAATCTAAAGATTCTGCCTGCCTAACTGCCGCATTAGAAAAAGGTGAACCAACGGATTTAGCACACGTTGGCTTATTCGCCGACGGTGTAGCGGTAAAACGTATCGGTGATGAAACCTTCCGCCTATGCCAACAATACCTCGACGACATGGTACTGGTGGACAGCGATGAAGTCTGTGCCGCGATGAAAGATCTGTTTGAAAACGTCCGCGCCGTATCCGAACCCTCCGGCGCATTAGGCTTAGCCGGTCTGAAAAAATACGTCAAACAGCACAACATTCAAGGCAAAAACATGGCAGCGATTTTGTCCGGCGCCAACTTGAATTTCCATACCCTTCGCTATGTGTCCGAACGTTGCGAAATCGGTGAAAATCGTGAGGCCTTACTTGCCGTGACGATGCCGGAACAGCCGGGTAGCTTCTTAAAATTCGTCCACGTACTAGGCAGTCGCGCTGTGACGGAATTCAGTTACCGTTATGCCGATGATAAACGCGCCTGCATCTTTGTAGGGGTTCGCACCGCAGATGAACAAGAAAAAGCGGATATTATCGCTGATCTCACGCAAAACGGTTTTGATGTAGAAGACATGTCTGATGACGACATCGCCAAAACCCACGTGCGTTATTTAATGGGCGGGCGGGTCGCGAATCACGGCGAACGCCTTTATACCTTTGAGTTTCCGGAACAAAAAGGCGCCTTGTTGAAATTCCTTGAAACGCTACAAAATCGTTGGAATATCTCACTCTTCCACTATCGCGCTCACGGTGCCGACTATGGCAATATCCTCGCAGGATTTCAGTTGGAACAAAGCGATGTCGCCGAGCTTGAAAGCGCATTAGAAAAACTGGACTACGTCTATCAAGATGTCACAGACAGCAAATCGTATCGTTATTTCTTGCGTTAAAATCCTTTAAAAAAAGACCGCACTTTGCTCTTAAATCATCAAGTGCGGTCTTTTTTTATTGAGGATTTTCTTATAACGTCTCTTTGTAATAGCAATTAAAAATTCATCAAAAGTAGGATAAAATCTAGGCTTTATATTTAGCCTAATATTTCTAACCTATGTCAGACGCTCAAAAACATATTTTAGTGGTTTCTTACTCTCAAACAGGACAGCTTGATGCGCTGACCAGTCATTTTCTTCATCCATTAAAACAACAAGAAAACACCGTGATCGAAGAATATAAAATTCGTCCGCTTCAACCTTATACCTTTCCTTGGAAATTTATTCCATTTTTTAATCAATTTCCGGAATCGGTACACCTAAAGCCGGCACCAATAGAAACACCCGAATTACAACAAAAACACTATGATTTAGTCATCATTGCTTATACGGTTTGGTTCTTGTCGCCCTCACAGCCTATCACCGCCTTTTTGCAATCAGAGCAAGCCAAGATTTTGAAGAATACACCGGTGATCACACTGATCGGCTGTCGCAATATGTGGCTGATGGCACAAGAAAAAATAAAGAAAATGCTGACCGCACTTGATGCGCCTCTTATCGGAAACATTGTAAAAACCGACCAATCCAATTCGTGGGCCAGTTTTATCACCACACCGGCGTGGATGTTAAGTGGAAAGAAATGTTATTTTTCATGGCTCCCTAGTGCCGGCATTAGCGATGATGAACTGCATGATATGCAACGCTTTGGCACTAAATTGGCCGAAACCTTGAATGCAGACCAACCGCTCAATAACGCGCTCTTTCGTCACATGGGTGCGGTCAAAATTGACGAAAAACTGATGATGAGTGAGAAAGTCGGTCATCGTAGTTTCTATTTGTGGGGCAAATTGCTGTTAAAGTGCGGTCAAATTTCACCGCGTTTTCGCCATGTTGTGCTCTATTTTTATATTCTCTTTTTAATTATACTGATCCTCACGGTCGTGCCGCTCTCTGCGGTCATCAAACGCTTACTTAAACCATTATTAAAAGAAAAATTAGCGCGTCAGAAACGCTATTTTGCCGAACCTTCAGGGGAATAAATCTTGACTGCATTAGCCGATGTTTACATTAACCGAGTCGCTGCTTTTTTACCCAATGCGCCTGTGGATAACGATCACATGGAACACGTATTGGGCATGGTAGGCGATACGCCGTCCCGTGTACGCAAAATGATTTTGCGTTCCAATGCCATCAAAACTCGTCATTACGCAATTGATCCAGCGACACGAGAAACCACACACACCGGCACGGAATTAGCGGTTGAAGCAATCAACGGGTTAATTGCACAAGGGATGAATGTTAATGACGTCAGCTGTCTTGCTTGCGGCACCTCCTATCCTGATCAAGTCATGCCCGGTCAAGGCGTTATGGTGCATGGTTTAATCCCAAATGCACCGGCTTATGAAGTGCTCACGACAGCAGGAGTTTGCGTGGCGGGCATGGCAGCGATGAAACATGCGTATAACGCCATTCGCACAGGCGAGCATCAAGGCGCTATTGCCGTGGCCTCTGAAACGGCTTCCGCCATTATGCGGGGTGAACATTTCCAAGCGGAAATCAACCAAAAACAATTGGAAGACGCCAAACCCGAAATCGGTTTTGAAAAAGATTTCTTACGTTGGATGTTGTCTGATGGCGCGGGAGCAGTGCAATTAAGCCATCAACCGAACGCACAAGGCGTTAGCCTGAAAATTCACTGGATTGACCTGATTTCCTATGCCAATGAAATGCCGGTGTGCATGTATGCCGGCGCAGAAATTCAAGACACGCGATTTATCAGCTGGAAAAACGTCACTAAGGATGAGCGCGACGCACGCAGTTTCATGTCGGTTAAACAAGATGTCAAATTGCTCAACAAAAATATTGTGCGTTGCACGGTGGAAAATGCCCTGTTGCGTTTAATCAAAAAACATCGTTTGAAAGCCGAAGATATTGATTATTTCCTGCCGCATTATTCTTCCGGTTTTTTCCGTGGCAAATTGCTGGAAGGACTGAAAAATATCAATTTCGTTATTCCACAAGAGAAGTGGTTTACCAATTTGGAAACCAAAGGGAATACCGGTTCAGCTTCCATCTACATCATTCTTCAGGAATTTTTAGAGAAATATCCGCTAAAAAACGGACAAAAAGTGTTGTGTTATATTCCGGAAAGCGGGCGTTTTTCATCCTGTTTTATGTTGCTTGAGGTCGTCAATGGAAATTAACGATATCCCGCAAGACAACAGCAAAATCTTTCGCGGGCAACGCAAAGTAGTCTATGCCACCCAAGATGGCAACTACCAAACCGCCACGTCGAACGGCTGGGAAACGGAAGAATTCGCGACAGAACAAGCGGTGGAAGAACTCAATCAACTTACTAACGAAGCGTTAGACGCCGTAAAACGCGGCGAAAAGTCACCGCTCTTTTATTATATGTACCGTTATCGTTTTGACCTCCCCAGCCTCGCTCAAGCCACAGGCTTCTGGCAATGGCAAATCAAACGACATTTTAAACCAAGTGTCTTTGAGAAACTGTCGGATAATGTATTGGCTAAATATGCAGAAGCATTTGGCGTATCAACTTCAACATTAAAAACGATCTAAATAAAAATCACAGTTATATATTAATTCCTATGAACAATTTCCAGCATCAGCACACGGCTCACTGCGAAAGTGGTGTTATGTCCACTATGTTGAAAGCGCAAGGTGTCGATTTTAACGAAGCGATGGTATTCGGTTTGGCATCGGCGTTGACCTTTGTTTATATTCCGTTGGTTAAAATTAACGGATTGCCGCTGATTTCCTATCGAATGCCGCCACGTTCCATTATCAAAAGGCTATCAAAGCAGTTGAAAGTGCGGTTGAAAATGCAAAAGTTTCGTTCGCCACAAGCCGGACAGCAAGCGTTAGATCAAGCACTTGCCGAAGAAAAGTTGGTCGGTTTACAAACCTCTGTTTTCTGGTTGCCTTATTTCCCGCCTGAAATGCGTTTTCATTTTAATGCGCACAATTTAATCGTATATGGCAAAGAACAAAACGATTACCTGATTAGCGATCCCGTATTTGAAAACGTACAACGTTGTACCGCAGAAGATTTGCAACGGGCACGTTTTGCGAAGGGCGCATTAGCGCCGAAAGGGTTGATGTATTATTTTGAAAATCAACCTGATTTAACACAAATTGACTTACCAAACCTCATCCGTAAAGCCATTCGTAAAAATGCCAAACAAATGTTGGCTCCGCTCTTTTTCGTAGGTGTAAAAGGCATTCGTACCGTTGCCAAGCAAATTGAAAAACTGGCAACGCATCCTTCGGAAAAATACAAACGCTTATACCTCGGTCATATCGTGCGTATGCAAGAAGAAATCGGCACCGGCGGCGCAGGTTTCCGTTATTTATACGCCTATTTCCTTGAACAAGCTGCCAATATCTGCCAAGAGCCTAAATACAAACAAGCCTCCGAACACATGACGGAAATCGGCGATATGTGGCGCCAATTCGCGGGCTTATGTGTGAAGCAATGCAAAAAGCCAACAACGGAAGGCTATAAAACAGTAGCGGACTATTTGCGAAAGATTGCGAATAAAGAACAATACATTTGGCAAACCTTACGTAATTTATGATTCAAATAAACCATCTTAGCCATCACTACCCCAACGCGGAAAAGAACGCATTAAGTGCGGTCAGTTTTCGCATTGAATCTGCTTCTACCGTAGGCCTACTTGGCCCTAATGGTGCAGGAAAAACGACCTTAATGTCCCTGCTTGCAGGGCTGCAATCCGTACAACAAGGAGAGATTTATTTTGATGGCGTGCCTTTGGCGAAATTGAGCAAGAAACAGCGCCATCAGATTTCCTTGGTGCCACAGGATTTTGCTTTTTATCCGTTGCTGACGGTTTGGGAAAATCTGACATTTTTTGCATCATTGTATGATGTTCGGGATAAAAGCTATTTGTTGGAATTATTGACCAAAGTAGATTTAGTGGCGCATAAAAACAAGCTGGCGAAGCATTTATCCGGCGGATTAAAACGCCGTTTAAATTTTGCTATTGGTTTAATTAATCGCCCAAAAGTGATTTTTCTCGATGAAATCACCGTGGGGATTGATCCGCAATCCCGTCAGTTTATTTTAGATAGCGTAGCGGCGTTGAAACAGCAAGGTGTGACGGTGATTTATACCTCTCATTATTTGCAAGAAATTGAGCAATTATGTGACAAATTAGTGCTGTTAAATGAAGGCAATCTCATTTATCAAGGCACGGTACAAGGCATTTTAGAAGAAGGGCAAAGTCTGGAACGTTTTTATTTAGATTTTTTAAATAAGGCGGGAAAAACATGTTAATTGCATCGATTATCAAAGAAATGCGCCTATTAAGCCGTGATCTGCATGGTGTTGCCGTATTATTTATTATGCCGATTTTGTTTATGTTAATTATGTCGGCCGCCTTGAGTAACGATAATGCGTTAAGCAATCGCTCGGAAATCGTGTTGTTAAGTGAAAAAAATCAACTAAATGATGATTTCTTAGCCAAGCTCAAACAAGAAAACCTCGCCGTAAAACAAGCGCCGCTATCAGAATTAACACAATATCAAGCTGACCTACAAGCGGGTAAGTTTGATTTATTGATTTTAAATCCGAATGAAAAACAGACCGCACTTTCAGAAGAACACGCCTTACAGCTTTGGTTAAACCCAAGCGTAGATCGCAGTTGGCTACTGGGTGTGAAAGGTGTGTTGCAAAAGCATTATTCGCAACTGCGTTTAAACGATTATTTGGCAGACAATCACATTACGTTAGAAAATAACAATCGTAAGCCAATCAAAGAGATTCAAAATAAAGTCAATCAAGAACTGGACAGCAAATTCGCGCAAATTAACGATTATCTTGCGAAAGATTTGTGGCAAGAAATTTATGTGAACCGCCATGGCAAGGAAGTCAGCAAACCTAGCTCGGTACAACATAGTGTGCCTGCGTGGCTGATTTTTGGCATGTTCTTTATTATGATTCCGCTTTCCAATGTGATGGCGATGGAACGCCAAACCAACACGCTGACTCGGTTGCGTATGGCGCGAGCTTCTGCATTGAGTTTGATTATTGCCAAGCTAATTCCTTATTTTCTCATCAACCAATTACAATTTGTCGGCATGGTGGCGCTAGGTTATTTTGTTTTGCCTGCACTAGATATGCCTGCGTTTACGCTTTCCGGAAGTTGGTTGCCTTATTTTGTCTTATCCGCTGCAGTAAGCCTTGCTGCACTAGGCTACGGATTGTTAATCAGTGTGCTGGCAAGAACGACCGAACACGCCGTCGTGTTGGGCGGTGGCGGTATTATTATCATGGCGGCTATTGGCGGTATTATGGTGCCGGTGTATGTCATGCCGGAAATCATGCAAACCATTGCTCAATTTTCCCCTATGGGTTGGGCATTAAGCGGTTTTCAAAATTTACTGTTAAACCAATATCACCTCAGCCAAATTCAACAACCGCTCTATTTATTAAGTGGCTTTGGTGCGATAACGTTACTTTTTGCCACGCTGATTTATCAACAACAATTAACCAAACAAGCGAGATTCTAATGGCTTATCTTTTCACGCTGGAATACCCGGCATTAGAACAAGAACTCAAAAAACTGATTATCCAAGAAACAGAAAAAGACGAATTTGACCCAATGGAAATCAGCGATGATGAATGGCTTTTCGGTGAACAAAGCCGCATTCAGTTGGATTCTTTAGATGCCTTGCAGGTCGTTGTAGCATTACAAGCACATTTTGGCGTGCGATTACAGGGAGATCGTATGGTGCGCAAACACATGATGAACATACACGATCTTGCCGCCTTTATTCGTGAACAACACCAAAAAGCCTGATGAACGTTTATCTCACCGCGGCTTCTGCCAAATTTGCCAATCATCTCGGGCAACGAACCTCTCATATGTTGGGGCAACCGCTTCATTTTCCTTATTTCAACGCGTTTGATGAGGCGTTGCTCTCTCTTGAACAACTCTCTGCCTATTTTAATGTAGAAATCGACCGCACTTTACAACTGGCAGGCTGGGATAAAAGCGAATTGAAAAACATCCCCATTTTGCTCGGTTCAACAGCCTATGTGATCAGCAATTGCGAGGCCCGTTTAGCTAATCATCTTCCTTTGCCGGAACAACACAGCCTGGCAGTCATTGCCGATGATTTACGCCGACGTTATCAAACTGAGGTCTTTAGCTTCGCAACCTCTTGCACCTCCTCTGCGCAAGCGATGGGATATGCTTACAAAATGCTACAAAACGGTCTGTATGAAAAAGCTTTGGTCATCGGGTTTGAAACATTTAATCGCCTGACATTTGAGCATTTTCAAGCAATGAATTTGTTATCGCAGGACGCACAATATTTGCCGTTAATCCAACCAACAGGCATTGTGCTAGGCGAAGGCATCGGTTGTGTCGCCTTATCTGTTCAACCTAATCCGCAATGCTCCTGTGAACTATTGGGTGTGGTCACGCTAACTGACAATGAAAACCTAACAAACAGTAGCGAGTCCGCATTACGTCACCTGATTCACGCCTGCTTAAACAAAGCCAATTTATCTCCTACGCACATTAATGGGGTGAAAGTACACGGCGTTGGTGGAAATATCGATGAAATGGAGCTCCGTGTTTTACAAGACCTCTTCCCGCACGCGCAACAGCTTTCACTGAAAGCGCGAATGGGGCACACGCTCGGCGCCAGCGGTGCATTAGAAAGCGCATTTTTGTTCGAGCAATTTAAAAATAATGATCAAAAGTGCGGTTATTTTTTAAATTATTTCTTAGGCTTTGGCGGCAGCAATATTGCTTGGGTACTTAAGGTGGGGCAATGACGTATTATATTCAGCAAATCCATCACTTCAGTGGTAACCAAAAAGATGACAAGTCCTTGCGTCAAGAATTGAAAACCTACAGCGTAGATGCTCGTCGTTTAAGTCGGTTTACGCAACTTGCCTTACTTGGCGCCCTTCCTCTCAAGGCTTATTTAGCAGAAAAAAGTGGGATTTACTTAGGTTCTCCATTTAATTCGCCAAGCAAATTCGACAAAATGTTCCACCAACTGACGGCACAAAATCTACCAAGTCCGTTGGATTTCATGGCGAACATTAACAATGCGGCGGCCTTCCAACTGGCGCAAACCTTACAAATTAACGGAAATTCGCTCTTCTTGGCGGTCAATCAACACACTATTTGGCAACCATTACAACTGGCATTATTGGATTTAGAACAGGACACAATACCATCTGCTCTCGTCGGTTGGGTATTAGAAACGGATAACGAACAACAAGAAGGCGCCTGTTTTTGGGTGATATCGAAAGACGCTAAAAGTGCGGTCAAAAAATTAGCTGTTTTACCTAGCACTGATAACATGAAAGAAAAGGATTTTTTATCTCTAGTGCAAACGGCACTTTACTAGGTCGGGCGCAGAACCCGACCTTACACATTAACCCTGCCAGCGTTTAAAAATTAACGATGTATTCACACCGCCAAAAGCAAAGTTATTATTCATGACATAATCCGTGTCAATATAACGGCCGTCACCTTGAATATAATCTAGCTTGCCGCAACGCTCATCAATATGATCTAGATTAATGGTTGGCGCAAACCAGCCATCACGCATCATTTCAATGGAAAACCAAGACTCTAATGCGCCGCAAGCCCCCAATGTGTGGCCTAAATAACTTTTTTGCGAGCTTAACGGAATGTGACCGAATACGGCTTCTGTCGCGAGCGTTTCTGCAATATCACCTTGTTCTGTTGCTGTACCATGCCCATTCACATAACCAATATTTTCCGGAGATAAACGGGCATCTTTTAACGCCAATTCCATGCAACGTTGCATGGTGTCTTTTTGCGGGCGGGTCACATGCGCACCATCACTATTCGCCCCATAGCCCACGACTTCTGCAATAATATTAGCATTACGGGCAAGGGCGTGCTCCAACTCCTCGAGGACAAAAATCCCGGCCCCCTCACCAATAACCAAACCATCACGATCTTTATCATAAGGACGTGGTGTTTTGTCCGGATTGGCATTATTGCGGCTGGCCGCATATAAAGAATCAAACACATAGACTTCCGACGGGCAAAACTCCTCCGCACCGCCAGCCAACATCATGGGAATTAAACCGTATTTTATAGATTCATAAGCGTAGCCGATACCTTGGCTACCGGAAGAACACGCGCTAGAAGTAGGAATAATTCGTCCGGTCAAACCGAAAAAAATACCGATATTGGCGGCGGCGGTATGCGGCATCATGCGTACATAAGTATTTGCATTAAAACCGTCAGATTTCCCAGTCATAAGTAGCTCTGCCGCATCACGCACATCATTGGTAGAGCCTGTCGAAGAACCACAAGCAACGCCCATTCTGCCATCCTTTAAATAAGCCAGAATTTCGCCATTTTCATCCAATAATCCCGCATTTGCTAACGCATTTTCAGCGGCTTCCACAGCAAGTTGAGAGACGCGTCCTAAACTGCGTAATTGTTTGCGATTCCAATGTTTCGGTGGCTCATACCCTAAAATTTCGGCGCCCAGATTAGCGCCCAACTCAGGATAACGTTCTGCCCATTCTGTTTTTGCCTGTACCGCATTTTGTTTGCGTTGGAAAGCCGCTTTGACAGACGACCATTTCTTACCAAAGGCAGTAACGGCGCCGATTCCCGTAATCACAACTCGTTTCATTAATTTATCTCTTTGACGTCTTCATGGTTTCTAGATGCGCTAACATAAACCGCCATTCACGGCGATCACTTGGCGGGTGATGTAAGCTGCCTTTTCATCCATGAGAAAATCTACCGCATGTGCCACTTCTTCCGGCTCGCCCATTCGCCCTGCCGGAATCATTTTTAGAATCTCATCAATAGGCACATTTTCATCCAGAATATCCGTATCAATTAATCCCGGTGCCACACAGTTTACGGTAATTTTACGTTTTGCTAATTCCACTGCAAGCGCCTTCGCCGCACCGATAATCCCGGCTTTGGAAGCACTATAATTGACCTGACCACGATTGCCGATTAAGCCAGAAACCGATGTAATACAAACAATACGCCCTGCTTTGCGGCGACGAATCATAGGCATCATAATCGGATGTAATACATTGTAAAAACCATCCAAATTCGTACGCAATACTTGATCCCAGTCCTCTTCGGTTAAGGCTGGAAATGCGTTATCACGGGTGAGTCCTGCATTCAGCACCACACCGTAATAAGCGCCGTTCTCTTCCACATCGGCAAGTAGCTTTTCTGCGACCTCCGCGCGATGACTGACATCAAACTGCAATACGCGAGCACGTTGCCCCAATTCACGAACAGCCTGAGCAACCTCTTCCGCCTCTTCCACTCGACTACGGCAATGTACCACAATATCAAAGCCTGACTGTGCCAACTGTAAGGCAATCGCCTTGCCAATACCTCGGCTAGAACCTGTGATTAAAACTGTTTCACTCATATAAATTCCTTAGATTAGATAAAAAGTGCGGTGGTTTTTAGCGATGAATTTACGCTTGCGGTCTGAAGACATTTAATGCGCCTTCCACGATAATCTGTTGACTGTTAGCATCGATTAATTGGCAATCGAACACGCCAAAACCGGAGGCATCTTCAATGGAAAGCTTAATTTGAATACGTAATTTACTGCCCATAGCAATATAAGGCTGATGAATACTTAATTTACGCGAACCCAGCCAGTACCCTAATCCGATGGGTTTTCCGAGTTGCGCACATTTACAGCCATCCCAGGCGGCAACGCCTTGCGCCATAATTTCCGCCCCTAAAAAACTAGGCAATCTTTCACCACGAAGAAAAACGTTATCCGGTCTAACCTCCATCTCGGCAATCAAAAAATCTGTACCAAAATCAAGAATTCTGTCCAGCATAATCATTTTGCCACTGTGCGGCACCAAAGGTGCAATGTCTGTTATCGGACAGGTTAAATCAGGCATGTCGTTCCCCTAAAATCAATACGGTATTATTTCCACCAAAAGCAAAAGAACTGCTCGCGCCAATGCGTTGTGACTTAGCCCACTGACTTTGTTCATGGGTGATATTTATTACCGGCAATACGACATCGGTCTGATGATCCCACAATTGTGCCGGCAACTTACCTGTTGGATTTAATGTGCGATCGATAATGCCCCATACAATCGCAGCCTCTACAGCCCCAGCCGCGCCAAGAGTATGCCCTGTATAGGGTTTAGTTGTAGTACATGGCGTGTCATCGCCAAACACCTGATGAACCGCTAAGGTTTCCATTTGGTCGTTATGCACCGTGCCTGTGCCGTGTAAATTAATCCAGCCGATCTCATCCGCCGTTAAATTGGCTGAATCCAATGCCGCGCGAAACGCAGCAATCGCGCCCTCACCTTCAGGATGCGGAGACGACATATGATAAGCATCGCTGCTTGCGCCGTAACCTAACAACGCAATGTTGCTTTCTTCTAATTTTTCTCGTGTCATGATAAAAACAGCGGCGCCTTCACCAAGATTGATGCCATCGCGATTAACCGAAAGCGGGTTAGAACGTTTATCAGACAACACGGACAAAGAGGAAAAACCACTGATCGTGAGAGGCGAAAGTTCATCTACCCCACCGCAAATCACCGCATCACACAAGCCGGCATTTAACAAACGCGCGGCACTGATTAAGGCTTTTGCGCCGGAAGTACAGGCAGTAGAAATACCGTAAGTTAGCCCTTCCAAACCATATTGGTAGGCGACAAAATCAGCTGGTGCGGAAAAATATTGTTGCTGTTGTTTAAAGCGTTCACTCGACCAATCATGATGCTGTGCCGCATATTTAAACACCGGAATATTTTCATCAACGCCAGTTGTCGATGTGCCAATTACTACGGCAATACGATGTTTTCCAAAACGTTGAATGACTGACGCGATCTGATCTTCTATTTGCGCCAAACAATGCCACAGTAATTGATTGTTACGGCTCACATGGATTTCCGGTAAATTCTGTGGGAAAGGACGTAAAGGAACATTCACTTCGCCAAAGACACGTGGTTTTCCTTCTAGCCCATAAATATGAAAAGCACGCTCGGAAAGTTTTAGTGGCGAATCCTCGGCATTGAGTAAATGCAGAACATGTCTCTCGATACCTTCACCTAGACTACTTAGGATTGCCGGTTTGCTTAAATAAAGTGCGGTCATTTTTCTCTTAATTTAGTTCCTCGATTCGCCAATGGCTATGATCCGACAAATCGATTTCAATCATGGATGGCAATTGTCTGATTTGCCATACTTTTTTCTGTTTAACAAAATAATCTGCGCCGTTTGAAATAGGCTGAACAGCGCTAAAATCAAATAAAGGTTGCTGCGGGTTTAACGCCGTAGAAAGGGCGGAAAAGAGCTGACGAGCCTGTTGATTCGGCATAACAAAACCGTCATTTTGCCACCCTTGTTTAGTTAAAATCACTCTCGCTAACGGTGCACCAAGCGGATCTGTCTGCACCCAACGCCATTGTTGCGCATCCATTTGTAAGGTTAACAAACTGGCTTGCTGTAATTGATTTTCAGCCGTCACTTGTTCGACTTTAAAGATTCGGATGCCTTGATGCGCGGGCAACTGTTTTACCGTGGGTAATGTGCTACACGCCGTTAGCATGGCAAAAAAGAGAATTAAACAATATTTCATACTTCCTTACCGCAACATTTTAAACGTAATGATAACACTGAATAGCACACCAAGACTGACGCTTAAACCAAAAGAGGCGACAGCAGGTGTCGAGCTTAAACCCAGTAAAACAAAGGAAATGAGCGTTGTGGTTGCCGCCAATAATACCGCAATGTACTTACCGTATAAAGGCTCATTTGCCGTTTGCATATAGGCGGTATAATCAATCCCAATGGCAGACACCAATAACAAGCCGAACATCGTAAATAAACTGATTGGCCAGCCTACCCAGCCGAAAATGGCTATCGTCAACACAATGGCACATAATGGTGGCAATAACATGGTCACCGTCTTTTTCACACCAAAGAAACGCCATAACAATAAACCGGCAAACAAAAATGACATTGCTTTAAGCCAGGCTGCCTGATCACGGGTGGCTTGAAATGCTTGATTCAAATGCGATCGTTTATCCGTCCAAAAGATATCTTGCTGATTAGCCAAATTTTCAAACGGAAAGGCCGATTGACCAACAATCTGAACGATACCTGCAACTTTCCCAGGCACCAAATGACCTAAATATAATGTTTGCCACGCCTGCCCGATTTGTTGCTGCAAGGCAGAAGACAAGGATATAGGCGTTTCTGTACCTAACGCCAGCAAAGCGGTTTGGATGGTTTCCGGCGGAATCCCAATATCCTGCAACACAGCATAATCTTGCGGATGAACTGTCGCAGCAAGCTGCTGAATAAATTGCTGCTGTTGGTTTGTGGACATAAGCCATTGAGATAAGGCTCGGTACGGAATATTTTGCGCCTCTAGTTGCTGAGTCAAGACAGTCTCTTTTTCCAGTAATTCATCATCATTCTCTGCAAGCACCAAGAAATAACGATTCCCTAAGTCAATGCCCGTTAACTCACTGATTTGCTTGGCCTCCATCAGCATTCCCTGCGGCATCGCAACCCATTCGCGAATATCATCGCGCCAACTTGATTGAAACAACCCCACCACAACAAAAAGCAAAGCCGTGATTTTCGCAAAAATGCCGAATTTGTAGTGTAAAAACATCGTAAAAATCGACCGCACTTTAGGGCGGAAAGGTAAAGGTTTACCCTGATAATGACGGAATAGTGGCGGCAAAAAGAGCAAGGTCGCTAACATAGCAGCAATCAGCGCTACGGCAGAAAAAAGTGCGGTTTGTTTTAATACCGGAAGCACCGTAAAACCCAACAAGCCATAGCCAAGCAACGTCACCAATAGGCTAATCAAAAAGGTAAAGCGCAATTTCCGCATGGTCTGCGCGGCATTCCAGACAAGATGAAAAAGTGAAGATGAAAGCCAATGGAGCGGGAAATCAATGAGCACACCGATTAAGCTGGTGCCGATAACAAGGGTTAGAATATGAATTTGTCCAAATGCGTACACCGTTGCCGTCACGCCACTTAACATACCGGCTAAGATCGGCAAAAACAACCAAAGCACACGAAAGGTTCGAAACGTAAATAGTAACAACAATAAGGTCAGGCTAATGCCCAAGATACTCATGAATGTGCTTTCTTGTTCTGCTTTCACTTTGGCATGAGCCGCAAATAATGGCGCACCGGCAGCACGCATTTGCCCTTTATTTTCTTCAATTTGAAGACGATTTTGCGCCAAAAGTGCGGTCAAATTAACAGATGGATTAATCAAACTACTCTGTCGCAATACGCCTCGTAACAACACCCATGTTTGATCATTTTCCGTCACATAAAGCATGCCATTTGTCGCATTCCATTGAAGACGACTTTGTATTTGCGCCTGTGGCAAAACAAAACGCCCTAATCCCAACCAATCTTGCTCTAAAGACAATAAATTGTTTTGCGTAAAAGGATTGAGCAATTGTTCCGCATATTGTTGGAAGTAAAGTTGGGGTGCCGTTAATAACTGCTGACGAATCTCTTGAGGCAAGGTGGCTAAACGTAGATGTTTGATTTCATTACGTAGCACATCGATATCCGGTTGCATTCGGTCATTGACCTGAGCAAACAACCCACTTTCCTGCCATTGCTGTGCCACCGACGCATTCAGTTTAAAGGCTGTTTGTGCATCAGCGTGTCCCACAAGTAAAATCACTTGTTGATTGAGTTGTTCTTCTTGATGTTGATCCGCCTTCACTTGCCAAGATGACCAGCCTTGTTCTTGCGGCAATAAAGCGCGCAAATCCGTTTGTAGCCAATGGCCTTGCTTCACAGCGTAGCCAAACAGCCACAACGTGATCAGTAAAAATGAGGCATAAAGAAAGGCAAGTGCGGTGGATTTTTTCATCGTTTTTTATTCCAACGCCGCCTGAGCGAACGCCGTTAATGATTGGTTTTGCTGAACATTGTCAAAATGAATCCGGGTTTTATCCCCTTGTTTTTCATCTAACACAATGGTTTTCACCACGCTATCACCTTGAATTTCAATATGATTAAAAATCTGTTTCATCAGCAACGAACTTGGCGTTAACGTTAAAGACCAATTTTTCGCTTCACCAACCAGCGTTGTATCAAATTGCGTTTTTAACCCGGAAATATCCCCTGATAACAAACCGAGGAACAAGCTAATTTGTTCCGCCTGTCCCATTTTTCCATTTGCCACCCATTGCTTCCCGTCCCATTGCATAATGCCGTCTTTTTTTACACGGAGCTGATTGGTAAAGGGTTTTTCCATTTGCCATAAAAGCCCTTTCTGTGCCAATAATACAAATTTACCTTGGGTGGTAATTGGCTTATTTAAAGATTTCAGAAAACGCTGTTGGGTAAAATCACCTTGCACATTTTGCGGGGTTTGTAACAAGGTAATGAGTTCATTTTCAGAAAACGCCCAACTCAACGGACTCAGCCACAATAAACAAATAGCCAATAAAATGCGCATTATGTGTTCTCCTGTTGAAAACTCGGGTGATTTTCCACCGCACTTCGCCAACAAGGCGGTGTCTGCAATTGCATCTCTCCGCTTTTAATTTCTACCGCAACTTGCGTTGTGCTACCCGCAGTGAGTTTCTCGTTCGTTGCAATATCACGAATAATGTAATCAATACGAATGCAAGTTTCATATTCCACCAATGAAAGCTCCACGCGAATTTTTTGACGAAACAACGCCGGTTTCACATATTTCAAATTCAACTGAACAATAGGCCAGCCATAGCCTTTTTCTTTCATTACGTCGTAGGTGTAATGAATTTCGTCCAAAAATGCACAGCGTGCCATTTCTAAATATTTCACATAATGCCCATGCCACATAATATTCATGGAATCCACATCAAAAAACTGGATTTCATATTCAGAGGCATGGTGACAATAAACGTGTTTTTTCTTTCTCAACATTTTAATCATCTTCCCAAAAATCGTAAAAATTGAACCAATACAAGGGGTTTTCTGCACATTCTTGCGCTAATAAATCCGCATAGCGTTGCATTGCCTGTTCAATATTGTCAGCTCGTTGCTTTCCACGCCCCTCGATAGGGCCGGAAAAATGACGCAATTTTAAATGATAGTCTCCCCATTTTTTTAAGCAAAAGACCGTATTAATGGGGGCTTTCAGTAAACTTGCCATCAGCCATACACCTTGTGGAAAGGATGCCTGCGTACCTAAGAAATCCACTTTTTGCGTTTTATCGCCACGTACCGGCACGCGATCGGCCGCAATCGCAATCCACTCGCCACGTTCAAGCCGTTCATGTAATTCCAACATTTTCTGCGCATCCAAATCCTCCACTTGAATTAATGGCAAGGAGGAAGCGCCCGCCTTTTCGAGAGATTCATTAAAGGCTTGTGCATGACGGTTATGCACCAAAATGTTTAGCTTAAAATTGCTATGATTTGGGTTATCGACCAACGCACGACAAATCTCGATATTGCCAAAATGAGAACAGACCAAAATTTGTCCACGACCTTCTGAACGAATGGCTTGATAGACGTTATCTGTGTCATCATCAATTAAATCAGCATAACGAATTTTTTTCTGCCAGACGGCGAAACGATCGGTGATCGCCTCACCAAAGGCTAAAAACTGACAAAATACGGGATAACGAGGCAAATGAACCTGCGGAAAGGTTTGTTGTAGCCGTTGTTGATAGCGGCGAATATTGCGGCGAGCCTTTTGAGACGTCAGGAAAAAATAGCTCACCACAAAAAAAGTGACCAGTTTAATCACCCACAACGGGCAGTACTGCACAATAAGGCGGGTTAAATTTAAGGAAAGCTTACTCCCGCGCTCATTTTGCTCTGCCCAATGCTGAGAGCTCATACTTTTCGCCCCGTCAATACTCGTGCCAACATACCGAAAAATAAACGGCAGTGCATTTTACTGATGCCCCAGTTATCTGCAAAACCACGGAAATGGGATATGCCGTCCTGTTGATAACGCACCGGCGTATCGACCCAAATTAAAGGAATTTGATGCCAATGGGCTTTCACCACAATATCAATATCGAAGTCCATACGATTTCCTAACGACTCCGCTTGCATCAAATCCAAAATCGGCGCTAAAGGATAAAGACGAAAACCGCACATACCATCTTTAATATCAAACGAGAGCGTATGAATAGCATTCCAAAAATCTGTAATTTTACGTCCGTATAAACGCGCTTTCGGTGCATCCTCGCCATAAATCGGTTTACCGCAAATAAGTGCGGTCGGATTTTTTTGCATTTCGAGCAACATTTTTACCATATCTGGAAGGTGGTGCTGACCATCGGCATCCACTTGAATACCATGTGTAAACCCCATTTCAGCCGCTTTCATGAAGCCGATTTTCATTGCAGCGCCTTTTCCCCCGTTCAGCGGACAATAATGCACAAAGACGTTAGGCGTGTGTTGCAATGTTTTTAAGACGGCCACGTGAGCCTCAGAAGAACCATCATCGACAATCAACACCGGGAGATGTTGTTTAAGCACCTTCTGCACAACATTTTCTATCGTGTTGGAATGATTATAGTGAGGAATAATAACAATGACCTTGTTCATAGACCATCCTCTTTTTCTGCTAAAAAGGCTTGCTCAAAGTCAGGCTTACTAATTTTGGATTGGCTATTACGAGGCAATGTTTCCACAAAGCGCCAAAAACGTGGCAACCCTGAATGTTCTTGAGTTTTTATTAGAAAGTGACGTAACTGACTTACCAAGGAACTTCGTCCAAGTTGCTGATAGGATTGTATACCATCGAGATTTAACGCGACCCAAGCCGCCGGTCGAAAATGCACCGGATGCTGTGCGATATAGCAATCCGCCACCCAAGGATGTCGCAATAAATCCTGTTCGATTTTTACTAACGAAATACGTTTATCACCAAATTTCACAATACGATCGATACGCCCTAATAAATGAAATTTGTCCTCAAATAATTCCGCACCATCTGCCGTTTGTTCCCGCTGATTTAACCAGGCAGAATCGACCCACAAAGCCCCTTCGCTATTCAGCCCGACCTTAGTCATTGTAGTCGGCTGCCACAAACCATCATCGGCACGGAAAGCAATTGCACCGGTTTCCGTGCTACCGTAGCACTCAATCACATCAGCTTTCAATTGTTGTCGAATGGCATTACCGGTATCTGCCGGTAACACACCGCCGGAGGAAATCATTCCCAGCAAAGGACATTGGTGTAACTTCGCATCATCCAGGTTTAAGCGGGTCAAAAGCGTTGGGCTGCTAATCCAAATACTTGCCGGCGCAGCAAAACTTTCTTCAATCAAACCTTCAGGGTAAGGCTGTTGCTGACGTGCAATCGTCCACCCCATAATAAGCGGCAACATAATACGATACGAGAGACCGTAATGATGTTGCACAGAAACGCTGGATACTAAATGAATATGATTCCCCTCCGGGAAAGGAAGGGATTGATGGATGGCTTCCGCCTCTAACCACATTTGCTGGGCGGTTTTAACTAATATTTTCGCCTGTCCGCTACTGCCTGAGGTTTTTAGCCAAATTTCCGTGGGATGATGGCAATCAAAGTGCGGTAGGTTTTCAGAGTATTTTTTTTCAATACCGTAATGATTAAACAGAGTGTCATCAAACAGAAAATCCGCATTTTCTTTGATCCATTGTTGATTTTCCGAAAGCAAATTAGGAGGAAGTAAAATACGCGTACCGGAATGAAAACACGCTAGCATAGCGCATGCGAACAATGCCGCATCATCAAACCAAAAAGCCACCGACTTAATTTGTTCTTGCTTTAATTGTGCTGAAATTTGCCATGCTCTTGTCAAAAAATCTTGCCATTGCCAGTCAGGATGGCGGGCAATTAGTGCATTAGGATCCCGTAGATTATTCATAATGTTTTTTTACTTTTTGTCTGACCAACCATTCACCGGCCATCACAATCGCCATAATGCAATAGGAAATCATACCGGTGTAGAGTGCCCAAAAATCATAATATTCCAATCCAATGGCTGTCGCAGTAATCAAGATATTTACAATAAAAACCCCACACCACAGTTGAGTGACTTTTCGGGTATAACGAACACCATGCTCATTTAAATCCGGTGTTTGAAGACGCGCTAAACGCTCCACTACCGTTTGCCCACGCAATAGGCTCCCGCCAAATAACGAGAGCATTAACACATTAATGATGATAGGGTACCAAAACATGGTTTCAATGGAGCGGGTCAGCGCTACCACCGCTAAAATCAATGCCATACACCAGGCAAAATAACGTTGCCCCTGCTGTTGAAAAGCCCCTTTACATGCCCAAAGCAACGCCATAATCCAAGGTAAATGAAACAGCATTTGCTGATTATCGGCGAATAACCAGAGTATCGGATAAGCGATACCGGTTAACGTTAGTAAAAGGTTGATAATAATCTTAATCATATTCACAAGAGGCAACACAATTTATGAGGCAAACAAGTGATAACATGGTTAACGATACGATAACACTGCGACGCCGCTACAGCACATATCATTTTCTACTTTCAGTTGGAAAGTGACTTTATCCCGTTTCTCGGCGACGTTTAATTCAAGAGAAAAACGGTCATTCGGACGTAAGAATTTTTGGAATTTCAATTTATCCAAACGGCTAAATTCAACATCCTGCGCCACCAACGCTTTAATCTTGTCACTAATCCATTGCAATTCAATTGCGCCCGGCACTAAAGGGAAATTTGCAAAATGATCTTTAAGATACAACAAATCTAATGGCACTTTGCCGGTTGCCTGATAATGATGTTCAGTTTGCTGTTCGGTTAACCAAATCGGTTCACGCTGCGGCTCAATACAAGTGCGGTTAAATTCCAGTTTGTTTATTTTAGATTGGCTATTGCGCGGCAATTTATCCGTAAAACGCCAAAAACGTGGAATCGCTGTCTTATCCTGTGTTTCAGCCAAATAGGCTTTAAGTTGATCTATCAAATGACGTCGACCATTCTCTCTTAAAATTTCAATCCCTTGTGCATTTAAGCCGACCCAAGCAGCCAATCGAGGTTGTTCAGGATGTTGCGCAATATAGCAATCCTCAACCCAAGCATGTTGGTTTAACTTGGTTTCAATACCGGCTAATGAAGTACGTTTATCACCAATTTTGACGATACGATCACTGCGCCCTAATAAACGGAATCCACCATCAAGAAACTCCACCACATCTGCCGTTTGCTCACGTGTCGAAAGCCAACATCCCTCGATCCATAACGCACCATCTTCATTACAGCCTAAACGACTATTTGGCAAGGTTTGCCATAAATGAATATCATCACGAATCGCAATCGGGCCGGTTTCCGTACTGCCATAAATTTCAATGACAGGCTGCTGCAATAAATGGCGCATTTGTTCTGAAGTTTCTTCCGGTAATGCACCACCGGAAGAAATCACACCAACGATATTTTTCGGCATTGTCGTATTAAACCAGTCAATACGGGTGAGCATAGCGGGGCTACTGACGATCACTGTCTGTTCAGTATTCCTTGCTTCAGCAAGCATACATTCCGGATAAAATTGTTGCTTACGCCCAATTTGCCAGCCATTGACCAAGGACATCATGATGTGTACGGTTAAACCATAAATATGTTGAATACTGACCGTACTAATAGCCGTCACATTATTCTCTGCTTTAAACGGCAAGGCTTCCGCCAAGACTTCCGCACCGAGCCACATTTGCTCTGCGGTTTTAATGATTGTTTTTGCCTCACCGGTACTGCCGGAGGTTTTCAGCCAGATTTCCGTTTGGTTGTCATAATCAAAGAGCGGTCGATTTTCAGCGTATTTTTGACAAGACTGTTGCGCACCAAAATCATCAAAACACACCACCAAGGAAGAGTGAATCTCCACATCGGTTAGCCACAAATCTGCATGGGCACTGACCCACGCTACACTTTCCGGCGTAACATTCGGCGGGAAAAGCACCCGCACTTTGGCATGCCAAGCGGCTAAAAGCGTACACGCCAATTTGGCGCCGTCTTCAAACCATACTGCAACAGCTCGAATGTGGCGGTGTTGGAATTCTGCGGACACTTGATACGCTTTTTG
Organism: Aggregatibacter sp. oral taxon 513; assembly: GCF_018128305.1. Classification (NCBI taxonomy): domain Bacteria; kingdom Pseudomonadati; phylum Pseudomonadota; class Gammaproteobacteria; order Pasteurellales; family Pasteurellaceae; genus Aggregatibacter; species Aggregatibacter sp. oral taxon 513. The sequence goes on along the minus strand of NZ_CP072381.1, from coordinate 164,829 downwards.
TTCGAAATCCGAATAGCACCATACAGGGGCAAATGCAATGAGATCGGTTGGGGCATATTTACGCATTATTGAGCGCTCTGGCTGATTTTTAGTACGGCTTTGACCACATCATCTACGGTACGAACATTACGAAAATCTTCCGCTTGCAATTTGTGGCCTGTTTTACGTTTAATGTGATCGATCAAATCAATCGCATCAATGCTATCAATTTCTAAATCTTCATACAGATTGGTTTCCGGCTTAATTCTTTCCGGTTCGATTTCAAATAAAGACTCAAGCGCCTCAGTCAATAAATCTCGAATTTCTTGTTCAGTCATATTACGCCTCACCTTTTTGACTACGAATAAAACTTGCCAAGGTCGCTACACTTTCAAAGTGATTACGTACTTGGGTTTGTTCACTATCCAGTTGCAAATGAAATGTTTTTTGCACTGCCAAGCCCAGTTCAAGCGCATCAACAGAGTCCAACCCTAAACCATCATCACCAAAAAGTGCGGTGTCATTTTCAATATCTTCAACACTGATATCTTCTAATGCCAAACTATCAATAATTAATTGTTTAATTTGCTGTTCCAGTTCCATTTTTGTTGTCCTTTGTGTGTAAATTAAAATAATCTTCTAAATATTTAGTCAATCTACGAGAAGCCATTGGTAAAGATTGGGTTTGTAGCCAGTCTTGAGGATCAATATCTTCCCCAACAATAAGCTCATATTGAATGCGTGTTTTCGGAATTTGATACCACGGTTGACCTTTTTTCAAATTTAACGGAAGCATTCGAATGATAACCGGAGTAATCACTTTAGCGCTACGTAAACCGATAGATACTGCACCTCGGTTAAGTTTAACCACCCCATCCCAACCGGTTCGCGTTCCTTCTGCAAAAAGCAACAAGGCTTGTTCTTTGAGTACTTCGTCGCTTTGTTCTAATAATTCGACAGACTCTGTATTGGGTAAAAAACCACAAGCCAATATCTGATTTCGCATGGTAGGGTTATTTAATAAATCTTTTTTAACAATACAGTTAAGCGTTGGCACTTTACCTAAAATTAATACTACATCTAATAGAGAAGGGTGATTTGGCAGTATTAATTGTCCAGGACGACCAAGCTTTTCAAATCCTTTATAAGTGACTTGTAATACACCAACAAAAGATAAATAACGAATAAAGTAATACCAAATCCGACCAACAAAACGGCGCGTCTTTAATTGATTTTGTAGCGAGTCAGTTTTGCGAGTAAGCATGTAGGGATACAAAACCAACTGAAGTAACACGCCTGCCGTCCCCCAAAAGAAAAAACCAATTGCTGTCCCGATAAATCGTCGAAGCCAATCTAGTTTTTCTGCCATGTCCAAACGCCTCCCGTACTATTTGGCGTTTGCCATTGTGTGCAGTTTAAATGCTGATTTTTAACCCATTCTAAGGCCGAATCCAAAACAGGTTCCATTTCAAAAGCGCTATTAGAAAGACTTAATTGGTATTGCTCCCCAGCTTCCACCACCAATGCCAACGCATAGCTAAAAGGCTGACGCATAACCGGATGAGCGTTGTATTCCAGGGCAAGAGGTGATTCTGCGACAACCACAAGAACCTGCTTTTCACCTTCCCGTAACAGGAGATAGGCTTCCAATAATGCAATCTCCAAATTGTCTTTGTTAGCAACCAGCGCTGTGGTTTCTGCTTTCACTTGACGCAATTCAGACCATTGCCCGATTAATGCATTGTGTACTGATAAACTGAAGGAGGTTGGGGATAAATCCCCTTCCGTTAATAAAGCATGCCATAAACTAAAGTTGCGATTAATTTCACTATTTGCTGACGCATAAACCACCGGTAAATTGGTTTTCTCCTCAACCAGATTCCAAGCCGCCTCAAAAATTAAACGGGCGGAATCGCTTAAACGGCGACGTTTTAATGGCGCTAAAAACTCAAGTTTAGGAACAAAATCAGGAAAACTTTCGCTGTTTTTTTGCCAATGCGTATATCCCAGAGCCCAATCACTGTCGGACAAAGTCTTATTACAAACGATTTTCCACGCTGAAATATTGCAAGAAAACTGACAAATTGTCTTAGTCATTATGGCTTATCGAAACAGTTGGTTAATCATTAAATCCGTTTGACCTTGTAAACCAACCTGATCAACACGTTCTTTCTCATCACCGCGACGTTTATACGATAATGATCCCAAAGATTGTTTTGTTCCCATCTCTTTCAACTCAAATTTAGCACGGCCAATAATATGATTATTTCCTCTCACGTTAAAAAATAAGACGTGATCACAATCCGCTTTATTTCTCATTAATTCAGCTGAAATATTTTTATTTTTTAAGCTACGCGTTAATGCATCAATAAAATTATCCGGCGCAGCTTTAATACTGCCTTTTAAACAAATATGTTTAATGTTCTGAGTCGCACTAACAGGTTTTAAATCAACAACACCGGAAGAACAAGCAGTCAAAGCAAATGCGGCTAAACTCATAGATAACAATAATTTTTTCATGAAATGATCCATTTAATTAAATTTAAAATATCAAAATGCAAATTTTGTCAATTCTACCTACCCGACCTAATTAAAGCAATCGTAAGACAATAAGAAAGGCGATATCGTCAAATAATTGAAAATATTCATTCATAAAATAAAAAAGGCATAGGTTGACTATGCCTTTTTCTTTATCAAAACACGGTAAAAAAGGACCGCACTTTTAACAACACAACGATAACAATGCCGATAAATCCGACATTTCTACCGTTGGTAACAGACGAGCATCGCTGAATTGGTGAATATGCTTTTGGGTTAAGTTTAACCAAACTGCTTGGCAGCCGGCTTGAATAGCTCCTTGTACGTCAGTTTGTAAGTTATCGCCTACGTGCAACAGTTGGTATGGTGAAATATTGAAATGCTGGGCGGTCTGCCGAAACAAATCCTCATGAGGTTTAGCTCTGCCATGCTCACCGCCACGTAATGTTAAATCAAAGTGGTGAAAGCCAATACGTGCTGGTTCTACATTGCCGTTAGTCATCGCGACAAGTTTATAGTGTTGTTTGAGTTGTTTTAGAATCTCGAAACTTTGTGGTGGCACGTCGATTTGATGGCGCCAGTGTAAAAAATACGACATGGCTTTTTCAGAAATAGCGGAAATATCCCCCGCACTTTTTTGTCGTTTTGCTAATAGCGCCTGTAAACTTTGCGTTCGCCATGCGGTAACATTTTCTTGTAGGAGAGGATTTTCTCGCCCAACCGTTTCTTTCCAAAACACCCATTCAGCATGTGTCACGTCTTGAACGCCGTCATATTGGCGTAAAAATGCCAAAAATTCACTTTCCGCTTTAATCATCACCTGTGAGTTATCGTATAAGGTGTCATCCAAATCAAAACTGATCACCTGAAAAGGCTGTAAAGTGCGGTAAAATTTCATGACGTTTCTCTTATTTTTTCCGTTTGGCTCGCGGATGCGCCGCATCATACACGTCTGCTAAATGTTGAAAATTTAAGTGTGTATAAATTTGCGTTGTTGATAAATGACTGTGTCCGAGCAATTCTTGTACCGCGCGTAAATCCGAACTGGCTTCCAACATATGGGTGGCAAAAGAGTGACGGAGTTTATGCGGATTCAAATGGCTATTCAAACCTTGTCGAATGCCCCAGCGTTCCAAGCGCATTTGAATCGTGCGCGTGGACATGCGATTCCCCAACTGACTGACAAACAACGCGTCGTCTTTTGGATTAAATAACAACCGCACTTTGAGCCATTGTTGAATCGCATGGGAAGCATAACGCCCCAGTGGCACAATGCGCTCTTTATTCCCTTTACCAATCACCCGGACTTCACGCACGCGAAGATTAATGCTGTTTAAGTTCAATCCTTGCAATTCCGACAAACGCAAACCTGAGCTGTAAAACAATTCGATCATGGCGCGATCGCGGATATCAATAGGCTCTTTGCTGTCGTTGGCAAGTAATAGCTGAATTTGATCTGTATCGATGTTTTTGGGTAAATGTTTGGGTTGCTTAGGCGCGGAAACGCCCACAGCCGGATTCACCTTGAGCTGCCCTTGATACACCAAATAACTCAAAAAGCGGCGCAACGCAGAAAGGCGTAACGCTAAGCTTTTTTCTTTTAGGCCATCCTGTTTACTGCTTTGCGCCAACACATAGCGCACCACACTTGGCGTGACTTGTTGCCATTGTTGAATTCCGGCGTCCTGCAAAATAGCGATAACGCGCACCAACTGATGTTGATAGTTGGTCAGCGTGAGAGGACTCACTTGACGTTCAATGCGCAAATAAGTCAGGTATTTTTGCAGTTCGTTTTGCATCGCAGATGATCGACCATTAGAGATAAATCACGCCGTCATAGACGTGGGTGGCGCTACCGGTCATATACAGCGGATGCCCTTCGCCTTGCCATTCAATCAGCAAACTGCCGCCGGGCAAATCCACCTGCACTTCATTGTCCAGTACGCCTTGCATAATCCCCACAGCGACTGCCGCACAAGCACCGCTACCGCAGGCTTGGGTTTCACCCGCGCCGCGCTCATGTACGCGTAATTTAATATGTTTACGGTTCACCACCTGCATAAAACCGGCATTCACCCGTTCCGGAAAACGCTCATGATTTTCTAATAAGGGCCCAAGCTGCGCCACGTTGGCGGTATGGATATCATCCACCTGCACCACACAATGGGGATTTCCCATGGATACCGCGCCACAGAGTACCGTTTGAATTTCCGTGCGCAGAATATAATTTTTCTCGAATTTATTGGCGGTAAACGGAATTTTATTTGGCTCCCAAATGGGTTCGCCCATGTTCACTCGCACATTGTCGTCTTCTTTGACGGTCAACACCATTTTGCCATTTTGCGTACTGACGGCGATATCCTTTTTGTTGGTTAAACCTTTAAGCGTCACAAAACGGGCAAAACAACGAGCACCATTACCACATTGCGCCACTTCACTGCCATCCGCATTAAAAATACGATAATGAAAATCCAATTCGGGATCATAAGGCGGTTCCACCACCAACAGCTGATCAAAACCAATGCCACGATGACGATCGGCTAAACGTTTAATGGTGTCAGCAGGAAAATAAACGTTCTGCGTAACCGCATCTACCACCATAAAATCATTGCCGAGTCCGTGCATTTTAGAAAATTGCATGTATATCCTTAAAATCGTTTAAATCATGCCAAGCATTATAATCAGCCCTATCCGTTGAGTAAATCTATTGCTTCTATGCTGAAAAAACACCGCAAAAAGAAACCGCACTTTGCCAAGCAAAAGTGCGGTCGTTTTAGAAGGTATTTTTAATCTGTGTGCCCACTCAAGAAGCCACCACTTTGGTGCTGCCATAATTTGGCATAGAGACCGTTTTGTGCGAGTAATTCGGCATGTGTGCCTTGTTCTACGATTTGTCCGTGATCCAACACAATCAGACGATCCATCGCGGCAATCGTGGATAAACGGTGCGCGATAGCAATAACGGTTTTGTTTTCCATCATTTTATCCAAACTTTCCTGAATCGCCGCTTCCACTTCAGAATCCAAAGCACTGGTGGCTTCGTCCAATAACAAAATCGGCGCATCTTTCAACATCACGCGGGCGATGGCGATACGCTGGCGTTGCCCACCGGAGAGTTTCACGCCACGTTCACCAACGTGCGCATCATACCCCTTGCGTCCCTGCGCATCGCTTAAAAATGGAATAAAATCCGCCGCTTCGGCACGCTCCGCCGCATCAAACATTTCCTGCTCGGTGGCACTTGGTCTGCCGTACACGATATTATCACGCACGGAACGGTGCAATAACGACGTATCTTGCGTCACCAAGCCGATTTGACTGCGCAGGCTTTCTTGTTGCACGTCCATGATATTTTGCCCGTCAATGGTGATAGTGCCTTGCTGTGCTTCATAAAAGCGTAACAGCAAATTCACAATCGTGGATTTACCCGCGCCGGAACGCCCAATCAACCCCACTTTTTCACCCGGTTTGATGGTTAAATTAAAATGGCTCAACAAAGGTTTTGCCGGATCGTAGGCAAAACTTAGGTCGTTAAATTTAATCTCACCGCGCGTGACATTTAACGGTGGGCAATTCGGTTTATCCAAAATGGTCTGCGGCTTGGTCAGCGTATTCATACCGTCATTTACCGTACCGATATTTTCAAACAAGCGTGCCGATTCCCACATAATCCAACGGGACAAACCGTGAACGCGCAATGCCATTGCCGTAGATGTAGCAATCGCGCCAACACCGACTAAACTTTGTTGCCATAGCAATACACCAATGATCGCGGTACTTAAAATCAGCACGACATTATTGATGTAGGTTAAGCTGTCTAGCGAGGTTGCCAAACGCATTTGGGCGTGCACCGTCACCATAAATTCTTCCATGGAACGCTTAGCGTAACCCGCTTCACGAGCACCATGAGAAAACAATTTTACGGTGGCAATATTGGAATAGGCGTCAGTGATTCGCCCCGTCATTAATGAACGGGCATCTGCCTGACGTTGCGCCGTTTTGGAAAGACGGGGAATTAACAAACGCAAAATGGTGATAAACAGCACAATCCAAACAAAGAAAGGTACGAGAAACCAACTATCTAATGAGGCTAACACTAAGCCTGAGGTCACAAAATACACCACCACATAAACCAACATATCGGCGATAGTGAGCACCGTATCGCGCACCGCAAGAGCGGTTTGCATCACTTTCGCGGAAACTCGTCCGGCAAATTCATCTTGGTAAAAACTTAAACTTTGCCCCAACATCAGACGATGAAAATTCCAACGCAGGCGCATTGGGAACACGCCTTGTAAGGTTTGTAGACGCACGGAGGAGGCTAAAAACAACCAAATAATGCTGAAGATTAACAAGCCTCCCATTCCCATGAGTAAATGGCCTTTTTCCTGCCATAAGGTTGTCGATGTATAAGCCCCCAACCAATCCACCAACAAGCCCATAAATTGGAACAACATGGCTTCCATCACGCCGTTGCCAATCGTCAGCACTGCTAACAGCAAAATCCAACCTTTCATGCCGTCGATACTCGACCAAATAAAGCGGAACAAACCGTTTTCCGGTGTTTTCGGCGATTGGTCGGGATAGGGGTTCAAGCGATTCTCAAACCAACTAAAAATTTTATTTAACATATCATCTTTCCTTAAAAACAAAGGGCAACCTTATTCGATGTTGCCCACAAACTGTGGCATATTATAGCCTAAATTGTCTTCAACCCATACTAAAGGGAGACACGTTTACGGTATTGGCTTGGACTCATACCGTAAGCGCTTTTAAAAGCCTTGCTAAAATGCGCTTCCGATTGATAGCCCACGTCTAACGCCACCGCCAATACACTTTTCTGGCTTTGGTTTAATAATAACGCCGCTTGTTGAAGACGAAGCTGAGTTAAAAATTTACCCGGTGCCATACCGATTTTTTGCTGAAACACCCGCATAAAATTCGCCCGCGACATTGCCGCCAACTCGGCCAAAGAATCCATATTCCATGCTTGTTGCGGTGCACTTAATAACTGTGCCAGCACATGACTCAAGCGTTTATCTTGCAACCCCGCCAACACGCCTTGATTTAACTGAGTTGATTGCAATCCGTGGCGCAAAATATAAATAAACAGCACCGTGACCAGTGAATCAATCAAAGATTTCGCCCCACTTTGCGTTTTGTTCGCCTCCTGTTGTAGCACCTGAATCAGTGCTAACAACGGCGTATCATGCAAAGACAAATGCAAATATGTAGGCAACGCCTCTATTAACAACGACGGACGACTGTAATACAACATGCCGCAAAACATTTTCAAATCTGGGGAATTCCGCCCAATATGATAAACCTTAAATAAATCCGTCTGGTTTTCTTGTGGTGTTGCGAGCATTGGCACTGTTTTCATTGCCGCCTGTTGCGTTTGACTGGTAATCAAGTGCGGTCGATTTTGTGGAAGAAAAAAGACATCGCCCGCTTGCAAATGAATCTGTTGATTTTCCAAACTCAACCAACAATTCCCTTGTTCAATCAAATGAAAAATGCCGACATATTGATTTTCACCAACGTCCTGCTGCACCTGCCAATCACCCTGAAATAAACAACGGACGTTCACTTCTCCGCTGACCTGCGCTAACTGAATAAGTTTATCTAAACAATCCATAATGAGATTTTAAGTATAAAAGTTAAGACGAATTGGCAAGTATGATACAAGAATTCGCCTATAATTTGTTCCGAAATTCAGAACACATTTTAAACATATTTAAGGAGAACAAAATGTTTGCAGATTGGAAAAATGATGTTGCCCATGTAAAAAAATCATTCGGCGAATTAGGTAAAAAACACCCGAAAATGTTACAAGCCTACGGCGCACTAAGCGCAGCAGCGGCAGAAGGCGATGTATTGGACGCCAAAACCCGTGAATTAATTGCCCTTGCAGTGGCCGTCACCACCCGTTGCGAAAGCTGTATCGGCGTACACGCAGCCGAAGCGGTTAAAGCCGGCGCAACCGAAGAAGAAGTGGCAGCAGCCTTAGCGATGTCAATCGCACTCAATGCCGGTGCCGCTTACACCTATTCTTTGCGTGCATTAGAAGCTTATAATACACAAAAAGACTAACTTTATTTATTAGGAACTTTATATCATCGGCACCTTTTATAGGTGCCGATTTTTTTATAAAAAACAAGATGAAAAACCACCGAACTTTTACGGCAAGAGAAGGGCTTCCATTTGTTTAACCACCTCTTTCACTTCAATTTGAGCCATCAAATTTTGCCCTTTTAACTTGGTTGCCCAAGGTAATTGCACTGAAGGTTTGCCGTATTCTTTTTGTGCATTTTGTTCATACACGGAAACCACATTGTCTAAATTGCGATAAGGTCCCGTGCGGAGCGGATTATGGTAGGCATATAGCCCAATAACAGGTGTCCCTTGTGTTGTAGCAATATGCGCTGGACCGGAATCCGGTGAAATCACTAAATCTACTTCACGAATTAATGCGGTAAGTTGGGTTAACGTTAACTTACCTGCGACCTCGACAGGAGCAAAATTGCATAAGGTTTTTATTTCCTCAATCATCGCCAATTCACGTGGCGCGGGTGAGCTGCATAAAATCACATTGATATCATGTTGATGTGCCCAATTTGCCACTGCAGCATAACGTTCCACCAGCCAGTCTTTTTCTTTTTTGCTGGAACAAGGTGACATCAGCAGATTTTTGCGATGCGGATCAAGATATTCTCGCACGGCTGTTAAATCCGCTTCCGTCACAGGTAAATCCCACTGAGGTTGAGACGAGGGAACACCAAGATAGTCGGCAAATGCCATAAACCCGTCTAATACATGCGGCTTAGCAGGATCATGAATTCGTTGATTCGTAAACAACCACTGCCCTTCTCGTGCCCGTTGCTTACCGAAACCAATACGGTATTTCGCATGGATTCCGAGAGATAAAATAGAGGCTCGAAAGGCTGTTTGCATATTCAAAAGTGCATCAAATCGACGATGTTTCAATTGCCGCCATAAATCCCACACACCACGCCAACCGCTCTTTTTATCGTACACAATAAATTCAATGCCCGACACATGGCGAAATAACTGAGCTTCCGTTTTACCAATAATCCACGTAATTTGGGTGTTCGGCCAATAACGTTGAATATGTTGCACTGCCGCTAACGCATGACAAACGTCACCGATAGCGGATAAACGTAGAATGCAGAGAGATTGAGGTGCTTGGGAGAAAAGTGCCATGGGGATTTGTTATCTCGGTTAAACTTGGGAATCGGCTTATTTTAAAGTAGAATGCGCCTATCTGCTATCTCATTTTCATCACTTAAAATGCTTGAATTTCAACTCAAAAACGACTTTTTTCTCTTTAATTTTGATCAACAGCTGGCAAACCAAGATCTGTTTTTTAATCCAACATTTTGGCAACAACACCATCGCATTATCGGCTCCGCCAAAGGGCGTGGTACTACGTGGTTTCTCCAAACCGCAGATTTATTTGGCGTAAACACGGCATTACGACATTATTATCGTGGTGGCTTGTGGGGAAAAATCAACAAAGATCGTTATCGCTTCAACGATTTGAACCATACTCGCAGCATGGCGGAATTCAACCTACTCAATCAATTACATCAAGCTGGTTTACCGGTGCCGAAACCGATTGGGGCTCGGGTGCGTAAGGGTAATTTAGGTATTTGTTATCAAGCCGATTTATTAAGTGAAAAAGTAGAAAATGCCCAAGATCTGACCGCACTTTTACAACATCATGCCCTTGAACCCAAACAATGGCAAGAAATCGGTAGACTTATTCGCCGCTTACACGATTTGCAAATCTGCCATACTGACCTCAATGCCCATAATATTCTGTTTCAACAAAACGAAAGCGACAACCAATTCTGGCTCATCGACTTCGATAAGTGCGGTGAAAAATCCGGAAGTTTTTGGAAAGACGCAAACTTACAACGATTACATCGTTCCTTTACTAAGGAAGTGGAACGAATGCACATTCAGTTTGATGAACAGAATTGGCGGGATTTACTCAAGGGATATTCAAGCTAAGGAGAAAATGCTAGTGCCGGCAAAATGCATGCACTAGTGACATAGCAAGTTACAGATGCCTACACACCTAACTCTCGTTTATGCTGCAACGCCTTTAACACGGCCGGCGGAACAAGTTGGCTCATGTCGCCGTTATGAAGATAAATTTCTCGAATCATCGTAGAAGACACATAAGACCATTGTTCGACCGGCGGAAAAAATAGGCTCTCAACACCATGCGTCAACAAACGGTTAAGATGGGCTAACTGAACTTCATATTCAAAATCTGTCGTACTACGCACACCGCGAATAATCGCTTTGACATGATATTCCGCAATGGTGTCCGCTAATAAATTATTAAACCCAATCACTTCAACATTTGGCAAATGCGCTGTTGATTGATGTACCAACTCTACCCGCTCCGCCAAACTGAATAACGGTTTCTTACTTGGGCTTTCGGCTACGGCTACCAAAACGTGAGAAAAAAGCACCGCACTTCGCTCAATAATATTTAAATGGCCATTAGTTAAGGGGTCAAAAGTACCGGGATAAATTACCGTTGTCATTTAGTTTGCCTCATTCAAATAAGGTTTTAACAAATCCATCACTCGTTGCAACGCACCGCGATTTTCATTTAATACGGCATAACCCGCATTACCATAACGTTGGCTAAGCGTCGGTGATTCTAAAAACTGTGCGACAGCCTCTGCCACGGCTTGAGGATTTTCTTCCGTCATTAACACACCTTGACGTTGTTCCAACTTAGTAAAGATTTCAGGAAAATTAAAGGTATGTTTACCACTAATTACCGGCAACTTAAACGCTAACGGCTCCAACGGATTATGCCCGCCATGTGCTACTAAACTCCCGCCAACTAAGGCAACATCTGCCATGGCGTATAGCAACATCAGCTCACCCATCGTATCACCGAGTACTACTTGCGTTTCTGCCTGTGGAATCAAATATCCGCTACGACGTGTATAATTAAAACCTTGTTGTTCAATAAGCTGTGCAACAGAATTAAAACGCTCAGGATGGCGTGGCACTAAAATCAGCAATAAATCGGGAAAGCGCTGCAGTAAAGTGCGGTGGCTTTTTAAGATGATTTCATCCTCGCCTTCATGGGTACTCGCCGCAATCCAAATAGGACGACCAGTATTCCATTGGTTTTTTAATGCCGAAATGTTAACCAATAAATCGTCTGTTAAATTTAAATCGTATTTAATGTTGCCGGTCAATTTTAAGCGTTCTGGCGCAATCCCTAATTGAGCGTAACGCGATAAACTCACCTCATCTTGCGGAGCAATTAAAGTAATATTCTCTAAAAGCGGTTTTAATGCCTTTTTAAACCAACCATAACGCTTGGTAGAACGTGCTGATAAGCGAGCATTCACAATAACAAATGGAATTTGTTTTTTCGCCAGTTGGTGAATCAGATTAAACCAAAGTTCCGTTTCAATCACCACGACTAAACTTGGCTGCACAAAACGAATAAAGCGTGCAACGGCATCAGGTAAATCATAAGGCAAATAAACATGAGTAACACTTTCTCCAAAAACCGCTTTAACGCGATCAGAACCGGTAGGTGTCATAGTCGTGACGGTAATCGGCAAATCCGAATAATCGTGCTGAATACGCTTAATCAGTGGCACTGCAGCGATGACCTCTCCCACAGAAGCGGCATGAATAAGCACACCATTAGGTTTAGGCGAGGAGAACTTACAATACAAGCCATAACGTTCACTCAAACGTTTACGGGAATTAGATGCTTTCATACTACCAACCAGCAGTGACAACCACAAAAATGGCTGGGCAAGATACATTACACAGGTATAAAAAAAACGTAACATAGAAAATACGCCGGCTTATGATAGAATTGCGAAAATTAATAATGATAAACAAGCGCTTAGTATAAGCGTTTGCAACAGATTCACAAAGGATAAAAACATGCCTACTATCAGTGTTGCAATGATTGTCAAAAATGAGGCCCATCACCTCACATCTTGTTTAGATACGGTGAAAGATTGGGTAGACGAAATCATCATTTTAGACTCAGGCAGTACAGACGATACACAACGTATCGCCGAGCAATACGGCGCAAAATTTTACCAGAATATTGATTGGCCTGGCTTTGGTAAACAACGCCAATTGGCTCAACAACATGTCACCAGTGATTATGTACTATGGTTAGATGCAGACGAACGAGTCACACCAGAATTACGCCAATCTATTCAAAATGCAATAGCACAAGATGTACCAAATACAGCATACAAAATCCCGCGTTTAAGCGAAGTGTTCGGTAGCCAAATTCGCTACTCCGGCTGGTATCCCGATTATGTCATTCGTCTTTACCGCACAGATTTCGCCCACTATGGAGATCAATTAGTGCATGAAAAAGTTGAATTGCCTGCCAATGCCGAGATTCAAAAATTAAATGGCGATTTGCTTCATTACACTTATCAAGATATTCATCATTACTTAGTCAAATCTGCCGGCTATGCCAAAGCATGGGCAGAGCAACGAGAAAAAGCGGGTAAAAAAGCCACCTTATGGCAAGGCATAACCCATGCTATCGGTTGTTTTGTAAAAATGTATTTTATTCGATTAGGTTTCTTGGATGGCAAGGCAGGATTATTATTAGCAATTCTTTCTGCACACTCTACTTTTGTAAAATACGCAGATTTATGGGTTAGAAAGAGAACTAAATAAGAGTGATATATTACGATATTTTAAGCCTATAACTCTTTAAAAATAAAAAAGGTCGAATGTTGCCATTCGACCTTTTTAGTTAATAAATTAAAATCTTATTCCGCTACAGCTTCTTCAGTAGAAACTTCCGGACGATCAACTAACTCAATGTAAGCCATTGGTGCATTATCGCCTGCACGGAAACCACATTTAAGAATGCGGGTGTAACCACCAGCACGCTGAGCAAAACGTGGACCTAATTCATTAAATAATTTTGCAACAGTTTCAATATTGCGTGTACGAGCAAAAGCTAAGCGGCGATTTGCCACAGTGTCTACTTTTGCTAAAGTAATTAACGGCTCAACTACTCGACGTAATTCTTTTGCTTTAGGCAAAGTTGTTTTAATGATCTCATGACCAATTAAAGAACTTGCCATATTACGGAACATCGCTTGACGATGACTGCTATTACGGTTTAGTTGACGACCACTCTTACGATGGCGCATAACCTTATCCTTCTCAGAAAAATCTTTAACCTACGACCAAACTAGTCTTCAGCAATACTTGCTGGTGGCCAATTTTCAAGGCGCATACCTAGTGATAAGCCTCTTGAAGCGAGCACATCTTTAATTTCGGTAAGTGATTTTTTACCCAAATTAGGTGTTTTTAACAACTCAACTTCTGTACGTTGTACTAAATCACCGATATAGTGAATTGTTTCTGCTTTCAAACAGTTAGCAGAACGAACTGTCAACTCTAAGTCATCAACAGGACGAAGCAGAATCGGATCGAATTCAGGCTTCTCTTCCTTAACTTCAGGCTGACGAACATCACGCAAATCAACGAATGCATCAAGCTGTTCTGCTAAAATTGTTGCTGCACGACGAATCGCATCCTCAGGATCAATAGTACCATTTGTTTCTAGCTCAATAACCAACTTATCCAAATCGGTACGTTGTTCAACACGTGCTGCTTCAACATTGTAAGCAATACGGTCAATTGGGCTATAACAAGCATCCACTAATAAACGTCCAATTGGACGATCCTCGTCTTGATTCTGAGTACGAGCAGATGCTGGAACATATCCTCTACCACGTTGGACACGAATACGCATATTAATTGACGCATTCTCATCTGTTAAATGGCAAATGACATGTTCAGGATTTACAATTTCAACATCACCATCATGGGTAATGTCTGCAGCAACAACAGGGCCAATTCCAGACTTACTAAGTGTCAAAAGAACATCATCTTTATTTTGTACCTTTACAGCTAAACCTTTTAAGTTTAATAGCACTTCGATAATATCTTCTTGTACACCTTCTTTACTACTATATTCATGCAGTACACCATCAATCTCTACTTCAGTAACAGCACAACCTGGCATTGAAGATAAAAGAATTCGACGTAATGCATTTCCTAGAGTATGACCGAAACCACGCTCTAAAGGCTCTAAGATCACCTTAGCTTGAGTTGAGTTAGTTTGCTCAATGTCAACTAAACGTGGTTTTAAAAATTCTGTAACAGAACCCTGCATTTTATCCTCTCTTTGCTTCTAAGCTCTATTATTTAGAATAAAGCTCAACGATCAGATGTTCATTAATGTCTGCTGATAAATCAGAACGCTCAGGAACACGTTTGAATACACCTTCCATTTTAGCAGCATCAACTTCTAACCAAGTTGGTTTTTCTTTCTGTTCTGCTAATTCTAATGATGCTTTAATACGTGCTTGTTTTTTAGATTTTTCACGAACAGCGATCACATCATCAACTGAAACTTGGAAAGATGGGATGTTTACCACACGACCATTAACAACGATAGCTTTATGGCTCACTAACTGGCGAGCTTCAGCGCGAGTTGCTGCAAATCCCATACGATAAACTACATTATCTAATCGACCCTCAAGTAATACTAATAGATTTTCACCTGTATTACCCTTTAATCGATTTGCTTCTTTGTAGTAATTACGGAATTGACGTTCTAAAATACCGTACATACGGCGAACTTTTTGTTTCTCACGTAACTGACTACCATAGTCAGATAAACGTGGCTTACGTGCACCATGTTGACCTGGCGCAGTATCAATTTTACATTTTGAATCAATCGCACGAACGCCTGATTTAAGAAATAAATCAGTACCTTCACGGCGGCTTAGCTTGAGTTTAGGACCCAAATATCTTGCCATTTTCTTTCTCCAACTATCCTATAACGTCATTAAACACGACGTTTTTTCGGTGGACGACAACCGTTATGAGGAATCGGAGTCACATCAGTAATATTCGTAATACGGAAACCTGCCGCATTTAATGCACGAATAGTTGACTCACGACCAGGACCAGGTCCTTTTACCATAACTTCCAAGTTTTTCAAGCCGAATTCTTTTACAACTTCAGCACAACGTTCAGCAGCAACCTGTGCAGCAAACGGGGTGGATTTACGAGAACCACGGAAACCTGAACCACCTGCGGTAGCCCAAGCGAGGGCATTACCTTGACGATCAGTTATAGTAACGATTGTGTTATTGAAAGATGCGTGAATATGTGCAACGCCATCTACAACTTGTTTTTTTACACGTTTACGTGCACGAACTGGTGTTTTTGCCATCTTAATTTACCCCGACTATTTTTTGATCGGCTTACGAGGACCCTTGCGGGTACGCGCATTAGTTTTAGTACGTTGACCACGTACCGGTAAACTACGACGATGACGTAAACCACGATAACAACCTAAATCTAATAGGCGTTTAATGTTAAGTGTTACTTCACGACGTAAATCCCCTTCGACGGTAAATTTACCAACTTCGTCACGCAGTTTGTCAATCTGCTCTTCAGACAATTCGCTGATCTTAACATCTTCAGCAATACCTGCAGCAGCACAAATGCTTTTTGAGCGGGTTTTGCCAATACCGTAAATTGCAGTTAAAGCGATTACAGCGTGTTTATGATCAGGAATGTTAATGCCTGCAATACGGGCCACTATGCACTCCTATTGTTAATTAGTTGACACTCTGATCTTGAAAAGCCCGTTTTCAGGATACTCAAACAGAGCGTCAAGGAAATAAATGAGTTGGGTAGTATATATACCCAACCTGTTCTTTGCAAGAAAAATATCAACTAACCTTGACGTTGCTTATGCTTAGGATCGCTACAAAGTACACGAACAACACCTTCGCGTTTAACAATCTTACAGTTACGACATAATTTCTTAACGGAAGCACGAACTTTCATTGCTTATCCTTTTTAATAATTGGACTATTGTCCAAAACCTTTGAGGTTTGCTTTTTTCAACGCAGATTCATATTTTGTAGACATCAAATGACTCTGAATCTGAACGATGAAATCCATAATGACCACCACAACAATTAGCAAGGAGGTACCGCCAAAATAAAACTGCACATTCCAAGCTGATGTCATGATATAAGGAACTAAACAAACAAATGTGACATATAGACCACCAATAAGAGTTAATCTAGTCATAATTTTATCGATATACCGAGATGTTTGTTCCCCAGGTCTAATTCCAGGTATAAATGCACCTGATTTTTTCAAGTTATCTGCTGTATCTCTAGGATTATATTGCATTGCAGTATAGAAAAAGCTAAAGAAGATAATTGCAGTAGCATAAACAATCAAGTATAAAGGTTGTCCAGGATGCAATAACATTGATAAATCAGTTAGCCATTCTAAGCTTGACCCTTGCCCAACCCATTGAGTTAATGTTGCTGGGAAAAGAATTATACTTGATGCAAAAATTGCTGGGATAACACCTGCCATATTCACTTTTAATGGAAGATGAGTCGTATGTCCCCCCAAGATTTGTCTACCTTGTTGGCGTTTAGCATACTCAATTTTAATTCTTCTTTGCCCCCGTTCTACGAAAACAACAAAATAAGTAACTACGAAGACAATTACAGCAATTAATATAAGAACAAGAAAATGCATCTGACCAAGACGAGCTTGCTCAATTGTTTGACCTACAGCAGCAGGCAATCCTGCCACAATACCAGCAAAAATAATTAAAGAAATGCCATTCCCAATACCACGCTCTGTAATTTGCTCGCCTAGCCACATTAAAAACATAGTTCCTGTAACTAAACTAATCACGGCAGTAAAATAGAACCCAAACCCAAGATTCGGAACTAGGCCTGGTAGCATGTTAGGTAAACCCGTTGAAATACCAACCGCCTGCAAGGTAGCAAGAACAACCGTAGAATAACGGGTATACTTACTAATTTTACGACGACCAGATTCACCTTCCTTTCTTAACTCAGCAAGTGCTGGATGAACCGATGCTAACAACTGAATAATAATTGATGCCGAGATATAAGGCATAA
This sequence comes from Aggregatibacter sp. oral taxon 513, assembly GCF_018128305.1. Classification (NCBI taxonomy): domain Bacteria; kingdom Pseudomonadati; phylum Pseudomonadota; class Gammaproteobacteria; order Pasteurellales; family Pasteurellaceae; genus Aggregatibacter; species Aggregatibacter sp. oral taxon 513. The sequence continues at coordinate 147,274 of NZ_CP072381.1, read as the reverse complement.
TGCCCAAAGCAAAAATAGAAGCTCGGCTCAATGCACCACCAGAGAACATATTAAACATATCAATGATGGTGCCTTTTTGCTGTTCAATTAATTGAGCTAACACAGCTGCATCTATACCAGGAACCGGAATGAACGAACCAATACGGAAAACAATAAGCGCTCCAAGAACAAATAATAATCTGCTTCTCAGTTCACTTTTACCGTCTTGAACACTTCTCGTTTGATAGCCTGGTTGCTTAGCCATTAATTATTCCTCAATTGAACCGCCAACAGCCTCAATAGCTGCTTTAGCGCCTTTAGTAACACGTAATCCACGAACAACTAACTTAACTTTAACTTCACCAGCTAAAATTACCTTAGCAAACTGAATATCCTTAGTTAAAATATTAGCTGCTTTTAGTGTCTCTAAAGTTACAATGCCATTTTCAATTTTGTTTAGGTCATCTAAACGAACTTCTGCTGTTACTGCAGACTTCATTGAAGTAAAACCAAATTTAGGTAAACGACGATATAAAGGCATTTGACCACCTTCAAACCCGCGACGAACACCGCCACCGGTACGAGATTTTTGACCTTTATGACCACGTCCACCGGTTTTACCTAAACCAGAACCGATACCACGACCAAGACGTTTAGCACTATGCTTAGCACCTTCAGCCGGAGATAGAGTATTTAAACGCATCTATTACTCCTCCACTTTAACCATATATGAAATCTGGTTAATCATTCCACGTACTGCCGGAGTATCAATTAACTCAACAGTATGATGCATATGGCGAAGACCAAGACCACGTAGCGTAGCTTTATGCTTCGGTAAACGAGCAATAGAACTACGAACTTGCGTTACTTTAATAGTTTTAGCCATTATTAATTACCCCAAAATTTCATCAACTGATTTACCACGTTTAGCAGCAACCATTTCTGGTGATTTCATATTTGCTAAAGCATCAATAGTTGCACGAACAACATTGATTGGGTTAGTTGAACCATAAGCCTTTGACAATACGTTACGTACGCCAGCAACTTCTAACACAGCACGCATTGCACCACCGGCAATGATACCGGTACCCTCACTAGCAGGTTGCATAAATACTCTAGAACCTGTATGGACACCCTTAACAGGGTGCTGCAATGTTCCTTCAGTTAAAGTTACATTGATCATATTACGACGCGCCTTCTCCATTGCCTTTTGAATAGCTGCAGGAACTTCACGCGCTTTGCCATATCCAAAACCGACACGGCCATTACCATCGCCCACTACGGTCAACGCAGTGAAACTCATGATACGACCACCTTTCACAGTTTTAGATACGCGGTTTACCGCAATTAGCTTCTCTTGCAGTTCACCAGCTTGTTTTTCGATGTTTGACATCTCAAATTACCTCAATTAGAACTGTAGACCAGCTTCACGAGCAGCATCCGCCAAAGATTGGACACGGCCATGATATTTAAAACCAGAACGATCAAAAGCCACGTCTTTAACGCCTTTTGCTAATGCTCTTTCCGCAACAACTTTACCGACAACAGCGGCTGCTTCTTTATTTCCGGTATATTTCACTTGCTCACTAATTACTTTCTCAACAGTAGAAGCAGCAGCAAGCACTTCCGAACCGTTTGGTGCGATAACCTGAGCGTAGATATGACGTGGAGTACGATGAATAACTAAACGAGTTACTCCCTGTTCTCTCATCATATGACGCGCACGAGCCGCACGACGGATACGAGCTGATTTCTTATCCATAGTGTTACCTTAATTATTTCTTCTTAGCTTCTTTAATACGTACCACTTCATCAGCGTAACGTACCCCTTTACCTTTATACGGTTCAGGGCGACGATAAGCACGAATATCTGCAGCAACTTGACCAATCAACTGTTTATCTGAGCCTTTCAAAACAATTTCAGTTTGAGAAGGACACTCAGCAGTAATTCCTGCAGGTAAAACATGCTCAACAGGGTGAGAAAATCCAAGACTTAAAGCAACAGCATTTCCCTTAATTTGAGCTCTATAACCTACACCTACTAATTGTAGTTTTCTTGTAAATCCTTCAGTCACACCGATAACCATGGAATTAACTAATGCTCTAGCAGTACCTGACTGAGCATTACCACCTTCAATACCTTCGCGAGGTGAAAATGTTAATTCATTATTTTCATGCTTAACTTCTACTGAATGATGAATAGAGCGAGACAACTCACCATTTTTACCTTTAATTGTTAGTAACTGTCCGTTAAGTTTTACCTCAACACCGGCAGGAATACTAACAGGTGCTTTTGCAACACGAGACATTTTCCTACCTCTCCATTAAGCTACATAACAAATGATCTCACCGCCTAAACCCGCTTGACGAGCTGCACGGTCAGTCATTACACCTTTAGATGTAGATACTACAGCAATACCTAAACCACCCATTACTTTCGGTAATTCGTCTTTACGTTTGTAAATACGAAGACCTGGGCGACTTACACGCTGAATACTCTCTACAACCGGTTTATTTTGGAAATATTTTAATGTAATTTCCAATTCAGGTTTTACACCTTCAACTACTTTAACGCTTTCGATATAACCTTCGCTAGCTAATACATTGGCAATTGCAACTTTTAGCTTGGATGAAGGCATACTGATCGCAACTTTATTCGCAGCTTGACCGTTACGAATACGGGTCAACATATCTGCGATAGGATCTTGCATACTCATTGTGCTTTTACTCCGATTCCAAATTAAAGTGGCATACTACCAGCTAGCTTTCTTAAGGCCTGGGATTTCACCGCGCATAGCAGCTTCACGAACCTTAATACGGCTTAAACCAAACTTACGAAGAACGCCGTGAGGACGTCCAGTTTGACGACAACGGTTACGTTGACGACTAGGGCTAGAGTCACGTGGTAAAGTTTGTAACTTCATCACGGCATTCCAACGATCTTCGTCAGAGGCATTAACGTCAGAAATAATTTTTTTCAATTCTACGCGTTGCGCATAAAATTTTTCAGCCAATTTGACGCGCTTTACATCGCGTGCTTTCATTGATTGTTTAGCCATTTGCAACCTGCCTTACTTACGGAATGGGAAATTAAAGGCAGCCAATAGTGCTCGACCTTCTTCATCATTCTTAGCTGTTGTGGTAATAGTAATATCTAAACCACGTACACGATCTACTTTATCGTAGTCGATTTCAGGGAAGATGATTTGCTCACGCACACCCATACTGTAATTTCCACGACCATCAAATGATTTCGCGCTTAAACCGCGGAAGTCACGAATACGTGGAACAGCAATTGTAATTAAACGTTCTAAGAACTCCCACATACGTTCACCACGTAGTGTTACTTTACAACCGATTGGATATCCCTGACGGATTTTAAAGCCTGCAACAGACTTGCGAGCTTTAGTAACCAAAGGTTTTTGACCGCTAATCGCTGCTAAATCTGCTACTGCATTATCTAGCAATTTTTTATCGGTCAATGCTTCACCCACACCCATATTTAGGGTTATCTTTTCGATTCGTGGGACTTGCATGACAGATGAGTAGTTGAATTTAGTTTTCAATTCATTTACTACTTGATCTCTGTAGTAATCATGCAGTTTCGCCATCGCATTACTCCAGTTTGTTAAATAATTTCATTGTTAGATTTGAAGAAACGTACTTTTTTGCCGTCTTCGAATCTAAAACCTACTCGGTCAGCTTTATTTGTTGTTGGGTTGAAAATTGCAACGTTTGATACATCAATTGCAGCTTCTTTCTTCACTAAACCACCTTCTTTACCTAATGCAGGTACCGGTTTTTCATGTTTAGTGATGATATTTACGCCTTCAACAATCACCTTACCGTTAGATAACACTTTTGTTACCTTACCGCGCTTACCTTTGCTTTTGCCGGTAAGCACAATTACTTCATCATTTTGACGGATTTTTGCAGCCATTACATTCTCCTTACAGTACTTCTGGAGCTAAAGAAATGATCTTCATGAATTTCTCAGAACGAAGTTCACGAGTCACCGGTCCAAAAATACGAGTACCGATTGGTTGCTCGGTGTTATTATTTAAAATTACACAGGCATTACCATCGAAACGAATAACTGCCCCATCTGGGCGACGAACACCCTTCTTGGTGCGCACAACAACTGCTTTTAACACATCACCTTTTTTCACTTTACCACGTGGAATTGCTTCTTTTACGGTAATTTTGATGATGTCGCCAATAGCAGCATAACGACGGTGCGATCCACCTAGAACCTTGATACACATTACGCTACGAGCCCCTGAGTTATCAGCAACATCCAGCATAGTCTGTTCTTGGATCATATTAGTGCTCCGTTAAATTAAAAAACTACCCTTGCGGGACGAACCTTCCGAAAATACACATTAAATAAATGTATATGACGGAGAGGTGGCGGAGTTTAGCAAAATTAGATACAAAAAGCAACGGGATTTTATTTCTAAAAATTAACTTATAGGAAAAAATTCCAGTTAGTAAAATCTCATCTCACTCTTATGCTTATGTGAGAAAACAGAAGTGCGGTCAAAATTTCAAGCGTTTAAAAAATGAAAAGCCAATAACTTTACGCTATTGGCTTTTATTTTATTACTTTTTGTTGTTAATTAAGCAATCACTGCTTTCTCAACTACACGAACTAAAGTCCATGACTTAGTTTTAGAAATCGGACGACATTCGCGAACTTCTACTAAATCACCTAATTTAGCTTCGTTATTTTCATCGTGCACATGTAGTTTAGTTGTGCGACGGATAAACTTACCATAAAGTGGGTGTTTAACCTTGCGTTCAATAGCAACAACGAAAGATTTCTCCATCTTGTCACTTACTACACGACCTTGCACGCTACGAATTTTATCAGTCATTACTCACCCGCCTTTTCGGTTAGAACAGTTTTAATTTGTGCAATACTACGACGCACTTGTTTTAACTGATGGGTTTGTTGAAGCTGACCGGTGGCTGCTTGCATACGCAACTTGAATTGCTCACCTAACAAGTTAACCAATTCAGCATTCAGCTCTTCAACACTTTTTGTACGTAGTTCTTGAGCTTTCATTACATCACCGTCTTAGTTACGAAAGTGGTCTTAATTGGCAATTTAGCAGCTGCTAATGCAAATGCTTCTCTTGCGATCTCTTCAGACACACCATCCATTTCATAGAGAACTTTACCCGGCTGGATTAAGGCTACCCAGTACTCAACGTTACCTTTACCTTTACCCATACGGACTTCTAGTGGTTTTTCAGTAATTGGTTTATCTGGGAATACACGAATCCAGATTTTACCTTGACGTTTTACTGCACGAGTCATCGCACGACGAGCGGCTTCAATTTGACGCGCAGTTAAACGACCACGACCAACTGCTTTTAAACCGAAAGTACCGAAGCTAACATCTGTACCACCCGCGATACCGCGGTTACGGCCTTTGTGAACTTTACGGAATTTTGTACGTTTTGGTTGCAACATTTAGCGATTCTCCTTACTTACGACCTTTACCGCGCGGAGCCTTTTTAGGCTTGTCGGCAGGTTGTTGTTCCGGTTGCGCTAGCGCAGCCATTCCACCAAGAATCTCACCTTTGAAGATCCATACTTTAACGCCAATTACGCCGTATGTAGTATGAGCTTCTGCAGTGTTATAGTCGATGTCCGCACGCAATGTATGTAGAGGCACACGACCTTCACGATACCATTCAGAACGAGCAATTTCAGCACCGCCCAAACGACCGCTAACTTCAACTTTGATACCTTTAGCGCCTAAACGCATTGCATTCTGTACCGCTTTCTTCATAGCACGACGGAACATAACACGACGTTCTAATTGTGAAGCGATGCTGTCTGCAACTAATTTTGCATCTAATTCAGGTTTTTTCACTTCAGCAATGTTGATTTGAGCAGGAACGCCGGCAATTTTTGCCACTGCATTACGCAATTTTTCAACATCTTCGCCTTTTTTACCAATGACGATACCCGGGCGAGCTGTGTGAATAGTAACACGAATACTTTTCGCAGGACGTTCAATAGTGATACGTGAAACGGAAGCATTCGCTAATTCTTTGTTTAAGAATTGACGTACTTTGAAATCGCCTTCAAGATTGTCAGCGAAGTCTTGTGTATTCGCAAACCAAGTAGAGCTCCAAGGTTTTACAATACCTAGGCGAATACCATGTGGATGTACTTTTTGACCCATTGTTATTCCTCTACGATTAACGATCTGACACAACCACAGTAATGTGGCTTGTACGTTTTAAAATACGATCTGCACGACCTTTAGCACGTGGCATAACACGTTTCATGCTTGGACCTTCATCTACGAAAATCTTCGCAACTTTAAGATCATCGATATCTGCACCGTCATTGTGCTCAGCATTAGCAATCGCTGACTCAAGAACTTTCTTCACTAAAGCAGATGCTTTTTTATTCGTGTAAGTAAGAATTTCTAGAGCTTGAGCAACTTTCTTGCCACGGATTAAATCCGCAACTAAGCGAGCTTTTTGCGCTGAAGTGCGAGCGTAACGATGTTTTGCAATAGTTTCCATCTTTTACCCCTTACTTCTTAGCTTTCTTGTCCGCAGCGTGACCGCGGTAAGTACGAGTCGGTGCAAATTCGCCTAATTTATGACCGATCATTTCATCAGAAACATAAACAGGAACATGCTGACGACCATTATGGACTGCGATGGTCAATCCAATCATTGATGGAATGATCATTGAACGACGGGACCAAGTTTTAATTGGTTTTTTATCCCCGCTTTCCACCGCCTTCTCTACCTTCTTCAACAAGTGTAGGTCAAGGAAAGGACCTTTCTTGAGAGAACGTGGCATGGCTTATCCTCTTATTTAATTAAAATTATTTACCACGACGACGTACGATATATTTATCAGTACGTTTGTTATGGCGAGTTTTCTTACCTTTAGTTTGAACGCCCCAAGGTGTTACTGGGTGTTTACCAAAGTTACGACCTTCACCACCACCGTGTGGGTGATCTACTGGGTTCATTGCAGTACCACGAACTGTAGGGCGTACACCTCTCCAGCGGTTAGCACCGGCCTTACCCAATACGCGAAGCATATGCTCTGAGTTGCCTACTTCACCAATGGTGGCAGAACATTCAGCTAACACTTTACGCATCTCGCCAGAACGGAGACGTAAAGTCACATAATTACCTTCACGGGCAATGATCTGTACATAAGCACCAGCTGAACGAGCAATTTGACCGCCTTTACCTGGTTTTAATTCAACATTATGTACGGTAGAACCAACCGGGATATTACGCATTGGTAATGAGTTACCAACTTTAATTGGCGCATGTGCACCCGCTTGGATTTGATCACCTGCAGCCAAACCTTTTGGTGCTAAGATATAACGACGTTCACCATCTTTATACAGCACTAAAGCAATATTTGCAGAACGATTCGGATCGTATTCTAAACGCTCAACAACACCAGGAATGTCTAATTTATTACGTTTAAAATCAATTAAACGATAGTGTTGTTTGTGACCGCCACCGATGTGACGAGTAGTAATACGACCATAGTTGTTACGACCACCGGTTTTAGATTTAGTATCTAAAAGCGCAGCAAAAGGTTTACCCTTATGCAACTCAGGATTAACAACTTTAACAACATGACGACGACCAGCGGAGGTCGGCTTACATTTAACGATAGCCATTATCTTCTACTCCTCCGTAATTACTCTGCTGCACCTTCAACGAAGTCCAAAGATTGTCCTTCTTGAAGTGTAACATAAGCTTTTTTCCAGTCACTGCGACGTCCCATCTTAGCACCACGGCGTTTAGTTTTACCTTTCACCACAACGGTACGAACAGAATCCACTTTCACTTCAAAAAGTTGCTCTACTGCATTAGCAATTTCTACTTTATTCGCATCTAAAGCGACTTTGAAAACGATTGTGTTTGACTTCTCAGCGTTATTTGTTGCTTTCTCAGAGACATGTGGTGCTTTAAGCACTTTTAGCAAACGTTCTTGACTCATGCTAACATCTCCTCAATTTGCTTCACAGCATCCACAGTTACAACTACTTTATCGAAAGCAATTAAACTTACCGGATCAATACCTTGAGCATCACGAACATCTACTTTGTATAAGTTACGTGCTGCCAAAAACAGATTTTCATCTAAACTTGCTGTGATGATTAACACATCTTCAAGTGCTAATTCTTTTAATTTTTGTACTAATACTTTGGTTTTTGGTGCATCAATTTCAAATTTATCAACAACAACTAAACGATCTTGACGAACAAGCTCGGAAAGAATGCTTTTGATTGCACCACGGTACATTTTCTTGTTCACTTTTTGGCTGTGATCTTGTGGTTTCGCTGCGAAAGTGACACCACCAGAACGCCAAATTGGTGATTTAATATCACCGGAACGAGCACGACCTGTACCTTTTTGACGCCAAGGTTTTTTACCTGAACCGGACACTTCAGCACGAGTTTTTTGTGCACGAGAACCTTGACGAGCACCTGCTGCATAAGCAACAACAACTTGGTGAATCAACGCTTCGTTAAACTCACGGCCGAAGGTAGTTTCAGAAACAGTGAGTGCATTAGCACCAACAACTTGTAATTCCATCTCTATCTCCTAGACCTATGCTTTAACTGCCGGCTTAACGATAACATCGCTACCAGTAGCACCTGGAACGGCACCTTTTACTAATAACAATTTACGCTCAGCATCTACACGAACAACTTCAAGGGATTGAACGGTTACACGCTCAGCACCTAAGTGTCCTGCCATTTTTTTACCTTTAAACACACGACCCGGAGTTTGGTTTTGACCAATAGAACCGAGAACACGATGTGATAAAGAGTTACCATGGGTAGCATCTTGAGTACGGAAGTTCCAACGTTTAACACCACCTTGGAAACCTTTACCTTTAGAAGTACCGGTAACATCAACTTTTTTAACATCTGCAAAGATGTCAACGTTAATTTCTTGACCTAAAGTGAATTCTTCACCTTCAGTACGAAATTCCCATAAACCGCGACCAGCTTCAACGCCAGCTTTCACGAAATGACCCGCTTCAGGCTTCGTTACACGACTTGCTTTTTTAGAGCCAGTGGTAACTTGAACTGCAGTATAGCCATCGTTTTCAAGAGTTTTAACTTGAGTTACGCGGTTGGCTTCGATTTCGATAACGGTAACCGGTACAGACACGCCATCTTCATTGAAGATACGGGTCATACCGACTTTACGACCGACTAAACCAATCATTGTAATAACCTCTTAATTAACCTAGGCTGATCTGCACGTCAACGCCGGCAGCCAAGTCTAAACGCATTAAAGCATCAACAGTTTTTTCTGTTGGCTCAACAATATCAACTAAACGTTTGTGAGTACGGATTTCATATTGATCACGCGCATCTTTGTTTACGTGTGGAGAAATCAATACTGTGAAACGCTCTTTACGAGTTGGTAAAGGAATCGGACCACGCACTTGCGCACCGGTACGTTTAGCTGTTTCAACGATCTCCGCTGTGGATTGATCAATCAAACGATGATCAAACGCTTTAAGGCGGATACGGATTCTTTGGTTCTGCATGAGACCAGAGCTCCAATAAATTTAGCTAATAAAAAAACTAACACCATCACAATTCTTACATCAAAACAACAAGAAAAGGAGGTGCAAGCTACCTGTTATATAGTCCCCAAATCGGAGACATTGTTAGTATTACATATCGTAATACCCGTTTAATAAATGATTACATTAAACGGCTTCTATAATTAAAGCCCGTGAATTCTACTAAAACCCAGCCTGAACTGCAAGCCTTTTATTACTTTTTACATTGATAAAGTGCGGTGAATTTTAAAAACGTTTTCTAAAACGACCGCACTTTATTAATGAAGCAGAGAATTACAAAGGCAATTCGGTAGTGTATTTAATGGTTTTTAGCGACACTTCCGACTTTAACGTTTTAATGCCGATCTCTTTGGTCAAATATTTGGTTTTTATGGCGTGAAATTCATCCAAATCAGATACCAGCATTTTTAAAATAAAATCGTAACTTCCTGCCATCAAATGACATTCTGTGATTTGCGGAATCAATTTTACTTCAAAAATGAACCGCTCTTTGAGGGCAGGATCTTCTTCAAAAAATATACCCTGCACATAAACAAGTAAATTGCGGTTTAATTTTTTAGGATTCAATAACGCCGTATAACCATCGATAACACCGCTTTCTTCTAAATGGTTTACTCGACGCAAACAAGCGGAATTTGATAGCCCGATTTCTTTGGCGAGCTCATTATTTTGTAAGCGCCCGTTGCGCTGTAAAGCCTTTAAAATGCGCGTATCAATGTTATCGAATAATTTCTTAAACATAAAAAATCCTTTTTTAGGAAAGAAAACGCGTGCGCATTATAACAAGGCCACCTATAAAAAACTGTGATATAGGTGGCCTTTATTAAAATTGATGTTAAACGCTATATAAGGAGACTTGAACAACCAGTAGGATTGCCCCGATGACCAATAAGCAGCCAATCATCGGCATCACAAATTTCACCCATTTATTAAATGGAATGTGCAACATTTGTAATGTCACCAACACCAAACCGGTCGGTGCCAAGAACAACATGGCGTATTGACCCCAGTTATAGGCAGAAACCACGATATCACGCGGAATACCCACTGCGTCCGCAAGCGGTGCCATAATTGGCATGGAAAGCACTGCCAAACCGGAAGAAGATGGCACGATAAGGCCTAAGAAGATGAAGACCACTAATTGACCGAGGATAAAGACGCTACCCGGCATACCACTTACAAGGTTAGACATGTAGTCCAAAATGGTGTCGGAAATCATACCTTGTTCAAGCACTAAGTTTACACCACGCGCCAAACCGATAATCAAGGATACACCGACCAATTCGGAAGCCCCTTCGGTAAAGGATTCCACAATATCTTTTTCTTTCAAGCCACTGATAAACATGATGATAATTGTGATGGACAAGAAAGAAGCAGCCATTTGTGGGAACCACCAACCGCCAGCCATTACCCCCCAAATCATGATTGGGAAAGCAATACAGAAGAGGATTAAGATCAGTTTTCTTCTTAAGGTAAATTCAACCACGGTATTTGGGTCAAAGTTTTTCATATAACGATGATAAAACTCTTCTCTATCTTCATAAGTATAGGAAAAACTCGGATCCGCTTTTACTTTCTTACCATACCAATATAAGTAAGCAATAACGCAAGTTGCCCCTAACAAGAGACCAATGGCACGGAATCCAATCCCTTCAGTAAATTGAATACCGGCAGCATTAGACGCGATAACCACTGAGAATGGGTTAATTGTGGAAAACGCTGTCCCCATAGAGGAAGCCAAGAAGATTGCACCAACACAAATGATGGCATCATACCCCAGCGCTAAAAATACCGGCACCAAGATAGGGTAAAACGCAACGGCTTCTTCTTCGATACCACAAGTTGTACCGCCTAACACCATCAACACGGAAACACTAAATACAATCATAAATTCATTGCCTTTCGTGCGCCGTGCTAGTGCCATGAGCCCTGCATTAAATGACCCTGTTCTATTAATTACACCAATCATACCGCCCAACACGAAGATGAACACCATCACATCCACCGCTTCGATGGTTCCTTCCACCATGCTGATAGGAATATCTTTGATACCTTTGTAATGTTGTTCAATACGTTGATAAGTGCCCGGAATGGCAATCGGTTTTTTGATCACCCCTTCGGTGAAATTGGAGAGTTTAATTTTGATATTAAGATTATTTAAGGTTTCTTCCGTAGCAGGATAAGTTTTATCTTGCTCACCATAAGCTTTTACTACAAAGACTTTTTCGGTCGTATTATAGGTCAACTTAGAATAGGAACCGGAAGGAATAACCCATGTTAATCCCACCGCAAGGATTAAAATGAAGAATAAAATCGTGAACGCTGATGGGAAATTAAAGACCTTTTTTTTATTAGACGCTTCCATAGCAGACTCCTCGTCAATATCGAAGTTAGCAGATCGGCATAATCATTCATCAACCATGCCGACCGCACATTCTACTTTGAACTGCTAAAATACTCAAAGTGAGTTTATTATTATGAATAATAAGAAATTTCTTTCACTTTATTCGTGATACGTGTGCCGGCTTTACCTTTCACAATATCAACGATATCGGAAAGTGAACCAATCACCGCATCTTTACCCGTACTACGTGCAAAATTCACTGCCGCCTGTACTTTCGGTCCCATAGAACCGGCGGCAAAGCCCATTTTTTCAATTTCATCCGGTGGTGCTGACGCGATAGCTTTTTGTGTTGGTTTGCCCCAATCTACAAAGGTTGCTGATACATCAGTCGCGATAATGAATAAATCTGCTTCCAGATTATCGGCAAGTAGTGCAGAACATAAGTCTTTATCGATAACCGCTTCTACGCCGCGCAAATTATGTTGCTCATCGTAGTAAGTCGGAATACCGCCACCACCGGCGCAAATCACGATACTGCCTTTTTCTAACAACCATTTAACCGGATTGATTTCAAAAATGCGTTTTGGTAACGGACTTGGCACCACGCGACGATATTTATCACCATCTTGTGCAATGCTCCAGTTTTTCTCTTTTGCCAAGCGTTCGGCTTCTTCTTTGGAATACACCGGACCGATTGGTTTGGTTGGGTTTTTAAATGCCGGGTCGTTTATATCTACTTCCACTTGTGATAACAATGTGGCGAACGGCACTTCAAACGGCACTAAGTTACCTAATTCTTGTTCAATCATGTAACCAATCATACCCACAGATTCGGCACCCAATACATCCAACGGATAAGGAGGTACTTCTTTATAGGCCGCACTTTGTAATGCTAACAAACCTACTTGTGGACCATTACCATGTGCGATGACCAATTCGTTATTTGGATAAATCTTCGCAATTTGTTCGCAAGCAATACGCACGTTTAATCGCTGGTTCTCAGCGGTGAGCGGCTCGCCGCGACGCAACAAGGCATTTCCACCTAATGCAATAACAATTCTCATATACCACCTCTTAAATTAAGCTGGAATAAAGTACGGCTTTAATGGTGTGCATGCGGTTTTCTGCTTGTTCGAAAGCCACATTCATTGGAGATTCAAAGACATCTTCGGTCACTTCAATACCATTTGCTAATTCAGGGTATTTTTCTGCAATTTGGCGACCTACTTTGGTTTCACTGTTGTGGAATGCCGGTAAACAGTGCATGAATTTCACACGCGGATTGCCGGTGCGTTTCATCAATTCAGGAGTGACTTGATACGGTAATAATAATTTAATGCGTTCGCCCCAGGTTTCTAATGGTTCACCCATAGAAACCCATACGTCAGTATGTACGAAATCAACGCCTTTCACGGCTTTATCAATATCATCAGTCACCGTAATGCGTGCGCCACTTTGTTTTGCAAATTTTTCGCACATGTCAACTAACTCTGCATCCGGCAATAAGGCTTTCGGTCCACAAATACGTACATCCATACCCAATTTAGCACCGATTAACAACAAGGAGTTACCCATGTTGTTACGCGCATCACCGATGTAAACATATTTGATTTCGCTTAATGGTTTGTCGCAGTTTTCAATCATGGTTAACACGTCCGCCAACATTTGGGTTGGGTGGAATTCATCGGTTAAACCGTTGAACACCGGCACACCGGCATATTCTGCTAATTCGTCCACAATTTCTTGTTTGAAACCACGATATTCAATAGCATCGTACATTCTGCCTAATACGCGGGCAGTGTCTTTCATACTTTCTTTGTGGCCAATTTGAGATGAATTTGGATCGATGTAAGTGACTTGGGCGCCTTGGTCATAAGCAGCGACTTCAAAAGCGCAACGGGTGCGGGTAGAGGTTTTTTCAAAAATTAGCGCAATGTTTTTGCCTTTTAATTTTTGTTGTTCGGTACCGGCATATTTTGCTCTTTTTAAGTCTCGGGATAGATCTAATAAATATTTGATTTCACGTTCTGAGTGATTAACAAGACTTAATAAGTGTCTGTTTTTAAGATTGAAAGCCATAATAATCTCCTTGATTTTTGTTTATTGACTTAATCCGAATAGCCAAGCTATTCACAAACTATTTATTCGACATACAACCTACTCCTTGCGAACGTCTTCATTTTAAAAGAAAGGCAAGTGAATATCGTGTCGAATTTCGGCTCCTAATGTAAAGATTTTGAACAAATGTCTAACAAAGGACTTTTTATTGGTATAAAATTCGAACAAAAAATTTTCTATGTGAAAAAATTTTAACCTCATCACCCAACATTAATCTCATCATGAACACTGCGCTTCTTTTTTTACGTCATAACGCCATTAAAGTGCGGTATGTTTTACACAAGAAATTACGTCAAACCTATCGAATCTCCCATAAAACCCTCGAATTTACCTGTTTACTGATCGGCGCCAGCTTGGTCTCGCTGTTTTCCCTTGGCTTTGCCAAACTTGCGGATTTGGGCTTGGAATGGAATGCCCAATGGACACAGCAACATCCGATTGCCGTTTGGTTTATCTTGCCCGGCGGTTTGGCACTCTTAACCTGGTTCGTCGCCAAATACACGCCTTATGTCGGTGGCAGTGGCATCCCGCAAGTGATTGCCTCGCTTAGCCTTCCCCATCACGCCAATAAAAACCGTTTAGTCGCCTTTGGACAAACTCTATGGAAAATTCCACTCACGTTTTTAGCGATGCTTATCGGCGCCTCCGTAGGACGGGAAGGTCCTTCCGTGCAAGTCGGTGCTGCCGTGATGTTATGGTGGGGCAACTTGTGCCGAAAATACGGCGTGGCATTTAATGGATTGAGTGCGAATGAACTGATGGCAACCGGGGCGGCCGGTGGCCTTGCCGCTGCATTTAATGCGCCTTTAGCCGGCGTTATTTTTGCTATCGAAGAATTAGGACGTGGCGTGTTATTGCGTTGGGAACGGCGCGTATTGTTAGGGGTGCTCGCTGCCGGTTTTATTTTGGTGGCGATTGAAGGCAACAACCCCTATTTCCCAACATATCAAGGTGTCACCGATATGCCTTATTTATGTTTATGGGTTTTAGTTTGTGGTGCGGTAAGTGGTGTCAGCGGGGGAATTTTCGGCCGCTTGTTAATCAAAGGGGCTGCTGGCACCATCCCTTTCTGTCGTCATTGGATACGCAAGCACCCTATTTTTACTGCCATTATTTTAGGCCTAATTTTGACCGCACTTGGCGTTTACACCAATGGACAAACTTACGGCACCGGCTACCAAGTTGTCACCCAAGCACTCGATGGCCAAGCGGTACAACGCGACATTGGCATCATGAAACTGTTCGCCACAGTAGGCACATATTGGACAGGCATTGCAGGTGGTATTTTCACCCCATCGCTTACCATCGGCGCAGGACTTGGCGTGCAAGTTGCCGCCTTTACTGATGGTTCAGTCGACCAGCGTTTGCTGGTGTTGTTATGTATGGCAGCATTTCTTGCGGGCGCTACTCAATCGCCGGTCACCGCCAGCGTTATCGTGATGGAAATGACCGGCTGCCAACCCGTGTTAATTTGGCTATTGATTTGCTGCCTGATTTCCTCCATTATTTCACGCCAATTTAATCCGAAGCCGTTTTATCACATGGCGGCAGGGCGTTTCCGCCAGCGGATAAAAGAAGAAATGCAAAAAGACATGAAGGAAAGCCCATAAAAATGTCCCAAAATCAACCGCACTTTTACCGTGGCCGCTTCGCCGTTGCCCCGATGCTGGATTGGACAACGCGCCATTGCCGTTATTTTCACCGCCAATTTTCCCGTCACGCCTTGCTTTATACGGAAATGGTGACAACACAAGCCATTATTCATGCCAAATACGATCATCTTGATTTTGATGCGGCAGAAAATCCGGTGGCACTGCAACTGGGTGGTAGCGATCCTGAGCAACTTCAACATTGCGCTCAATTAGCGCAACAGCGTGGTTACCAAGAAATCAATTTGAACGTAGGTTGCCCATCCGACCGCGTGCAAAACGGTATGTTCGGTGCGTGTTTAATGGCAAAAGCGGAACTGGTTGCGGAGTGCGTACAACAAATGCAAAGTGCGGTGCATATTCCCGTCACCGTAAAAACCCGCATTGGCATTGATGATTTTGACAGCTATGATTTCCTGTGTGATTTCATCCAAAAAGTGGAACAAGCCGGCTGTCAGGAATTTATCGTGCATGCACGCAAAGCCTGGTTATCCGGTTTAAGCCCGAAACAAAATCGTGAAATTCCGCCGCTGAATTACGAACGCGTGTATCAACTAAAACAGGATTTCCCCCATTTGCTCATCAGCATTAACGGTGGCATTAAAACCCTTGAAGAAATGCAGCACCACTTGCAGCATGTAGATGGCGTCATGGTGGGGCGAGAAGTTTATCAAAACCCCGCGTTGCTCGGTCATATCGACCACGCATTGTTTGACGCAAATGCCCCGATTATCACCCCACGCCAAGCGGTAGAAAACATGTTTCCGTACATCGAAAAGCAACTCAGCCAAGGCGTCTATCTGAATCATATCGTGCGCCACATGCTTGGCGCCTTCCAAAACTGCAAAGGCGCACGCCAATGGCGTCGTTATTTAAGCGAAAACGCCTACAAAGAAGGCGCAGGCATTGACGTAGTAGAAACTGCATTAGGGTTTGTGGAAGCGTAAAAGTGCGGTCAGTTTTAGATGCAAAAAAAGCACGCATGAGAAAATGCGTGCCATCAATAAATCAGTTATAAAACAAAAGTGCGGTGGATTTAAAAAACGTTTTGCAAACCCACCGCACTTTTTCATCTATTACAGAATATGTTGATATTCTTCTAACATTTCTTTCGGCCAAACGCTGGATTGCACTTCACCGATATGTTTTTTACGTAATAACAACATCGCCAAACGAGATTGACCGATACCGCCACCAATACTTAACGGCAATTTGCCTTGTAATAATTCTTGGTGCCAATCCATGTTGAGACGGTCTTCATCACCGGTTAAGCTCACTTGTAAACGTAACGCCGCTTCATCCACACGAATCCCCATAGAAGACAACTCAAAGGCTTTGCCGAGTTGGTCGTTCCAAACCAAGATATCTCCGTTCAAGCCTTTGTAGCCGTTTTCTGACTCTGTTGTCCAGTCATCGTAATCCGGTGCACGTCCATCATGTGGTTTACCGTCAGACAATTTACCGCCGATACCGACTAAGAAAACGGCGCCGTATTCTTTACAAATCGCATTTTCACGCTCTTTGCCGCTCATGTTTGGATAACGTTTCACGAGGTCTTCACTGTGTACGAAAGTAATGTGTTTTGGTAGTACGGATGGAATATCAAAACGGGCTTCCACCGCCAATTCTGTTAAGCGAATCGCACGATAAATCGAATTCACGGTTTCTTTTAAATAGGCGAAATTGCGACGACCTTCCGGAATCACTTTCTCCCAGTCCCATTGGTCCACATACACGGAGTGTGTCGGATCTAACGAATCTTCATCGGGACGCA
The DNA here is from genome assembly GCF_018128305.1 of Aggregatibacter sp. oral taxon 513. Taxonomy (NCBI): domain Bacteria; kingdom Pseudomonadati; phylum Pseudomonadota; class Gammaproteobacteria; order Pasteurellales; family Pasteurellaceae; genus Aggregatibacter; species Aggregatibacter sp. oral taxon 513. The sequence goes on along the minus strand of NZ_CP072381.1, from coordinate 129,798 downwards.
ACGCTTTCATGTGCACAAATAAGCCTTCGCCTTCTTTAAAATGGAAACGAGCCAATGTATGACGTTTCCATTTTGCCAAAGAGTGAACCACTTCAAACACCGCATTTGGAATTTGTTTTACATGCACTTGAACCGCTTTTTCAATACCGGAAAGGTTATCTTGCATGCCATTACCAACCTGACTTAAGATTGGGCCTTGAACTTCGATGATGCCTAATTGCTCGATGAGGTTTTGAGTAAATGTATTTTTTACAAAACTAATCTCTTGTTGTTGCAAAATAAATGTCTTTTTCATTGTTTTTACCCTATATTATTTAACGTTTCTACATTAATGCGGTAGATTCTCCCCATTCTTTATGATTAATGCAACACAATTTAGCCAGAATTAAAGAAACTTCATCATTATTTAAATAACATCTAAAAAATAATATAATTATTTAGAGTTTTTAAAACAAAGGAGTGTGTTATGCACAATATCGACAATTTAGATCAACAAATATTGCGTGTATTAACCAAAGATGCCCGAACCCCTTATGCAGAAATGGCGAAAAATTTTGGTGTTAGCCCCGGCACCATTCATGTTCGGGTGGAAAAAATGCGCCAGTCAGGCATTATTGAAGGGACAAAAGTGAAAATCAATGAACGCAAACTGGGTTATGATGTTTGCGGTTTCATTGGCATTATTTTGAAATCGGCAAAAGATTATGACAAAGTGATCAAAAAGCTCGAAGCCATTGATGAAGTAGTAGAAGCCTATTACACCACCGGCAATTATTCTATTTTCATTAAAGTCATGACACACACGATTGCCGAACTGCACTTAGTCTTATCGGCTAAAATTCAGTTAATCGACGAGATTCAATCCACAGAAACCTTAATTTCCATGCAGAATCCGATTTTGCGTGATATTAAACCGTAAAAAACAACGAACAAGAAAGGAGGATGTTATGTCTGAAGTCTTTCACCTTGGCTTAACGAAAGCCATGTTAGATGGGGCTAAATTAGCCATCGTCCCGGGCGCACCGGAGCGTGTGGAACGCATTGCACGTTTATTAGATCGCCCAAAATTCCTCGCCTCCACCCGCGAATTTACCTCTTGGCTCGGCTATATTGAGGAACACGCCGTGGTCGTATGTTCCACCGGTATTGGCGGTCCATCGGTTTCCATCGCGGTAGAAGAGTTAGCCCAACTCGGTGTGCGTACTTTCTTACGTATCGGCACAACCGGTGCCATCCAACCGCATATTCACGTTGGTGATTTATTAGTCACGACAGGAGCGGTACGTCTCGATGGAGCCAGCCGTCATTTTGCGCCGTTAGAATATCCGGCGGTGGCAAACTTTGAGTGTACCGAGGCCCTTTACAAAGTGGCTAAAGAAGAAGTCGGCGATGCCGTCCATGTGGGTATCACCGCCTCTTCAGATACTTTCTACCCGGGTCAAGAACGTTATGACACCTACACCGGCAAGATTTGCCGTCATTTCCAAGGTTCATTAAAACAATGGCAAGAATTGAACGTGATGAACTATGAAATGGAGTCTGCCACCTTGTTCACCATGTGCTCCGCACTGGGTTTACGTGCCGGCATGATCGCAGGGGCTATCGTCAACCGCACCCAACAAGAAATCCCGAATGAGGCGACGATTCAATCCACGGAAGAAACTGCCATTCATGTGGTAGTGAAAGCGGCAGGCTTGTTAGTGTAATTGACGTCAACACACAGCTTATCGCATAAAAAGAGCGGTCGAAAAACACCATGAATTTCGACCGCTCTTTTTATTGTCTGTATTAAATCAATGGCAATAAAAAAGCCTCCGTTAAGAGGCTTTTTTTAGCATTTTATTTTGAGTATAACGGTGCAGGACCTGTTTTACCCATCGTTTTCGTGCCTTCAGCTTTTACTAACGCTCCGGAAGAGGAAATCTCTACACGACGGTTAGGTGCTAAGCAATCTTTTAGTGCTTGACCACTGCCATCACAAGCTTTTACTTGGTTTGCTTTACCGTGTCCGATAGCTACGATGTGCGCTTTCAAGCCTAATTCAGCTAAACGCGCTTTCACACGGTCTGCACGACGTTGTGATAAAGCTAAATTATAACGATCAGAACCTAAGCGATCGGTATAGCCGTCAACAGTGACTTCTTTAGCTTTAGCAGATTTTAACTGCTGTGCAATATTGTCAATCACTTCTACACCTTGTGCAGTTAATGTGTCCTTGTTGAACTCGAATAAAAAGTCACCGGACAAACTGTACGTGTAATTGCTGTTACAAGCGTTTGGATACCAATAGAAATTTTGTGCGTTCATGTCTGAATCGAACAATACTTTAAATTGGCATACTTTATTTGCGCCGTTTTCACGGTAGTTAAACACATAATCCCATTCGCGCACGCCAAATAAGCCTTCCGCAAAATGCGGGCGACCGATCAAATAATAAAGTTGATCTTTATTCATGCCTTTTTCAATCATGCGAACGTTATCCCAGTTCGGCCAAGAACCGTATTGGCTACCGTCATGATTAAATGTGGAATCTTCAACTTTAGGCCACACTAATTGGGTGTTCTCCACCAGTGCGCCATCTTTAGATACGTGACTTAAGTTACCGCAAGCAACCAACATAGTTGCAGCGATAGTTGATAATAACATTTTTGCTAAGGTCATCTCTTCACCTCGTAGAATTCATAAAATAGTTGTTTGTTTCAACCTTGGGTTGCTTCTCTTTGGTTACCAAGGGAAATCACATTATTTAACCGGATTGCACATAAAAGTGCGGTCGATTTTTAGCGTGAAATTCACCTTGGTATGCCTTCAAAAATAGGAAAGCTATCGCTTCCCTATTTTATTAGGCGAACGGTATTACCATTGGTAACCCGCACCTACACCAGCACCAAAGTTGCCACGGGTGTCGCTGTTACCAGTCAATTTCACCACAACTTTACCGTTATCAGAAACGCGGGATACACCTAATGCAATCGCGCCTTCACCACGGTAAGTACCGGCAGAAACAGCAACCATGTTTTTACCCGGCAAGTAAGCTTGCGGTAAAGATGCCGCTGCGTTAGCGCCTGCTACACCGGCACGCAGATTTCTGTCAACACGGTTAACCTTGCCTTCAAGAATGCGTAACTGTCCAACATTCACTGCATCGGTATTGTTCACGCCTGGTGCAACATTTTTGATGGTCATATTGTTAGCATCGATACCATTGCTCTTCGTCATGCTTGGGCCATCTTTAATGGTTACGCCATCATTGGTAATTTTGGTAGTACCACCAACAGTCACGTGTTCAGTTGCAGTAACGCTATTGACATTAACATCTTTTGCCAAGCCTACAGTCACGGTGTTTCCTTCGACTTTGGTCATAATATTGCTACCGCCATCAAATTTAGTCCAATCCGTGTTTGTCGCAGCACCTTTAATATCGACTTGAGTATTAAGTGGGGCCTTATGAACTGCACCGTCATTTGCTCCAAATTTTAATCCGTCATTTAAAGTTGCAACCAATTCACGTGCACTACCGTCAACATCGTAAACGATACGAGTTTTCTTCTCACCCGCTGCACCATTTACGTCAGTTGCACCTTGGGCAACAGTGACCTTGCCTTTAGCATCTGCACCATCAATATCGATAGAACCGTCTTTGCCGTTTAAAGTAACGCTGTTTTGATCGTCTTTACTTTTCACCGCTAAAGTACCGTCTTCTTTTTGACCGTCCTTACCATCAGCACCCTCGCTACCACCGAGAGTAACGTTATTGCTCAAACTAACTTCTAGCGCTTTTTTACCGTCTTTTGCATCAACTACTTTAGTGTTGACATTCTTATCACCGGTAATTTGAGCCGTAGTACCTAAGTTTTGTTTAAACTCATTACCCGCTTTGTCTTTCAAACCGAAAGCGTCTGTCGCTACCTTTTTCAAGTCACCAACATTAACAGCACTTTTTAGTTTTGTGTCATCTTCCACTTTAGTGACATCTGTAACACCATCTAAAACACTCTTAAGTCCAGTAATTGATTTGTCATTCATCGCAATACCGTTCTTAGTCATGCTTGGGCCATCAGTGATGGTAACACCTTGGCTATCAACCGTAGTACTATCGTTACCCTTAACGAACTGAGCACTTGTTAAGTCTTTCAGTTCTTTGTTCAACGTCACGTTAACATCATTACCATTGGCTGTTGTTGTGATGTTGGTATCGCCTTTAATGCCAACTTCATCACCCAATTTTCTTACTTCTGTTTTCGAATTTTTGTCCGCAACAAAAGTTAAGCCTTTAGTATCGACTATAGTTTTAGCATCAACACCTTTTTGAATATCGGCTTTAGCTTTGTCAGATAAGTCAACTTTATAGTTTGTTACATGAACAGTGCCTTTTTTCGCTTCTGCTTCAGCGTCAACTTTAATCATGTCAGAACCGTTTGAAACAGAGGCTGAAGTATCTTTAGCAGAGACGGTGTAAATAGTCTGTTTACCAGTACCTGTTTGAGTAGTAACGGTAACATTTTCACCCGCTTCAACTTCTGTCTTCGCAGCTGTAACCGCAGTCTCAAGATCGGTTTTCACTTTATGCAACTGACCACCGTTAACGGCATCTTTACTGTCTGCTGCAATTGTGCCATCAGCCACATTGGTGATTTTCTCGTTACCTGCGTTGATACCATCAGTTGTCACTGACACCTTACCAGCAGTTAGCCCGTTGTCAGTCACTTTTACATTGGTGCCAACAGCCAAGCCCTCTTTATTCAAGGTAGTTGAGCCAATTTCAACACTGCCGTCTTTAGTAAGATCAAGATTTTTGTTTAATCCAACAGTTACATTACCACGATCGTGAGTCACAGTGATATTTGTATCACCACTGATGTTGACTTCATCCTCAGGCTTAACAACATGCTTGTTGTTATCACCTGTACCGGTACTGAGCGTCCAACCTTTACCTGCTGTTGCCGCAGAATCTGCTACTTTCTTCAACTGACCATAGTTCACTGCATCAGTATCATCTTCACCAGCTTTAACATTAGTGATTTTCTTATCACCTGCATTGATACCGGTAGCTTTCACACTTGGACCATTGTCGATGGTAACGCCACTATTATTCACTGTAGTATTGCCAACTTTGACGCTTCCGTTTTGAGTGAGATCAAGATCCTTGTTTAATTCAAGTTTTACGTTGCCTTGAGTATTGCTTACAGTAATATTTGTATTAGCAGAGCTAATATCGACATCACCACCCGGTGCAACGTTATGCTTAGTAGCAGAGCCAGCTGTGGTAAGATTCCAACCTTTTTCAGCGGTTTCTTTCACTGCATTTAATTGGCTACCGTTAACCGCATCTGTACTGTTTGCGTTAACATCACCAGCTGCCACTTTAGTGATTTTGTTATTGTTAGCATCGATAGAGTTCTTAGTAAAGCTTGGACCATCTTTAATGGTTACACCTGAACTATTAACGGTTGTATTGGCATTATCATCACCGAACTGAGCACTTGTTAAGTTTTTCAGCTCTTTGGCTAATTTGATATCAACTTGATTTGTGCCATTTACAACAGTACCGATATTGTTATCAGAAAGCGCTCCTGTGGCACCACCGTTAAGTTTAAGTGCTTGTCCGGCTGCGCGTTTAACCATAGTGATACTTGCATCATCAATAGCTAAGCCATTCAGATCTTTTCCTTCTGCACCGGAATTATCCGCAACAAATCCCATTGGACGTGTGTGTGCATACAATTGGCTACCGTTGATTGCATCAGTACTGTTCTCTGCCACTAAACCAGCCGCAACACCTTGAAGACGGCGAGTCTCAGTAGCATTACCGATCGTAACAACACCTACCGGTGCACCACCTGCATACTGATAAGCTGGGAAACCTGCAGAGTTAAAATTACTGTAGTTGTCTTTTCCTGCAGAGACTGTACCAGCCCCAATAAATGCAGAGCTTGTACCTAAGTAAACAGAATTTTGCAATGTTGCATTAACGTTGTTACCTAAGATGAAATAACCTTTACCGATCTTAGCTTTTTGACCGGCAGCAGCTGGATCAGATGGATCCTCAGCGTTATCGAGTAGGTCATTTGATTCATTAATGGTGTTTCCGGTACCAATAACATAGGAATCAGTAATTTTTAATCCATTAGCAGCAGGCGACGTACTACCAATAGTATTGCCCGCCCCCATTACAAAAATATTTTTGCTATCTTCTAACGGGTTATTAGCGGTATCAATGGTATTGCCGTGACCGGTAACATAGACATTTTTCACTGGCAATGCATCGGCATCTTTTGCCGCAAGGTTGCCAATTTTGTTGTTATTCCCCATAACACGCATATTTTGAGAACCACGTACTAAGTTATTATTACCGAATACGCCAGACTCATTAGAAGGAATTTCACCATTCATATTACCGATAGAGTAAGTACCACTACCGCGTACTCGCGTTGCTCCTGGACCATAGTCACCTAACAGAGAAGCACCGATACTTTTATTGGTAAATGTTCCTGCATAACCAATACTACCTGAGTTTTCACCAACAACCTGTTGATGTGAACCAATAGCGATAGAGTTTGCGCCTGCCGCCATAGCAGCTGTACCGATCGCATTTGCTGATTGTGCTAATGCTTGTGCTTGGCTACCAAATGCGTTAGCTTGTAGGGAATTTGCTCTAGCACGCTCACCAATCGCATTCGCTTTAGCTCCTGAAGAAACAGCGTAATAACCAAGTGCAATTGCGCGATCAATGCCACCTTCCGCAAGATTTTGAACTGAGGTTGCGGCTAAGCTACCAATGGCAATTGAATTATTACCTTGAGTCTGAGAGCCTGCCCCCAAAGCAATGCCATATTTATAACCTTCGTTTTGTTTAGATACGGCAGTTGTATTGTCAGTTTTTTTACCATCATCTAGTTCATCACTACCAACATATTCTGTCCCGATAGCAATACCACCCTCATCATAGTTGGTCACTTTATTACCTAAAGCAACACTATTATTGGCATAAGTAGCCGCTGAGGTTCCGATTGCCATTGAGCGTTCACCTTTCGCGCCCATATTATCGTAGTTAGCGATACCTGTTTGCTTAGCATCATTGACACTAAAATAATGGTGAGAGTTTTGAGCAATTTCATCTTTCAATTGTTTCACATTTACAGCATCAGTATCACTCTTTCCTGACGCAACATTTTGTAAACGTGTAAGTTTTGCTGGACTACCAGCTGGACTACCAGCTGGTCCACCAAATGTAACACTGTTTGTCTCAGGATCATTATCGCCATCATCAGTGTCATAAAGAACAGCACCGGCAACAGATGCACTGGTATTCTTAGCAACAGTAATTGTTTTTGCTAATTCTACTTCTAGTTTTTTCAATTGTTTTACAGTTACTGCATCTTGATCATCTGCGCCATCTGCAACATTAACTAAACGACGATAAAGGCTATCGTTACCAACAGATACCACCGATTTAGATGTCATTCCAGTATATACACCAGCACCATCTTTATCATTAGCAACTGAATGAGCACCTAAAGCTACACTACCACCATGAGCTTGCGCAGAAGAACCAATTGCAACTGACTCTTCCCCTTCTGTCGCAGACTCATTACCAATTGCTACCGATTTAGATTTTTTAGCTTTAGCGCCATAACCCACGGCAGTTGCCATATCTTCAGCTTGCGTTTGAGAACCTAAAGCCGTTGCTCTCACGACAGAAGACTGACCATCACGGGCATTTGCTTGGTTACCAATAGAAACATTCTCAATCAGCGTCTCAGGACTAGAACTCGAACTGATATTCTTACCAGCCTCTAAACCAATTGCGACACTAGCCTTACCTCTAACATATTGACCAGCTTTCTCACCCAAAGCCACATTAAACTGACCAACTACATTCGTACCTGAGTCAACACCAATATTAATATTTGAATGTTTTGTTCCTGTAACATCAGCATCTTGTCCAACACCCGCATTTAAACCAATAGAAATTGTTTTATTTTGGTTTGCTGAAGCCGACTTACCAATAGCAATCCCATTCGTGGTTGAACTAGCTAACTCACCTAATGCGACACCCGCTTCAGATGATTTTGCAGTAGTACCAATCGCTAAACCGCCTTTCTCTGCGGAAGCTGCATGACCAATTGAGATTGTATTAGCATCTTTAGATTCTGCATCTTGCCCCATTGCGATAGAAGAATCAGCGCCCCAATGATTCAGAGCTCCGTTACCAAAAGCAATAGCAGAATTTGAACCAATGCTCCGCGCTCCAGAACCAATTGCGATACTCTTAGAAGCTAATGTCTCCGCTTTGTCTTTATTTGTTGTTAATGCATCTTTACCAATTGCGATACTCTCATCACCCCTGCTGACAGCATGATCACCAATCGCAATACCACTTTTACCATCACCAATCATAATCTTCTGAGCGCCGTCATATTTAGGGTCCTCAGTTTTAGTACCTACTTGAGCACTATGGCCTAAAACAACTGAAGATGAGGCAGTGCCTGATGCAGCTGCTCCATGACCAACAGTAACAGACTTAGCACCATAAGAAGAAGCGTTCATACCTACTGCAACAGTATTATTCCCAGCTGCTTTAGCTTCTGGACCAATTGCAACAGCGTCAGTTCCACCGGCTGTAGCATCGGCTCCTGTTGAATTTGCACGGAAATATTTAATACCGTTGTAAGTTGTTCCAATGCCTAATTTCTCTGTAGCAGTTTTTAGCTTTTCAAGTTTATCGTCAGTATCAGTTTTGTGGTTATTAAAATCAGTTTTTAATGCATCTAGATCGCCTTGGCTAGCTTTACCATTCACTGTGTTTTGTAATGCAGTTAAATCAGCTTGGTTAGCTTTACCATTCACTGTGTTTTGTAATGCAGTTAAATCAGCTTGGTTAGCTTTATTTGCTAAATCATCGGTAGTCGCTAAATTTTTACCATTCAATGTAGCAGTACCATGTAATGTTGTTGTACCTGTTGCAGCACCACCTGCAGTGCCTGCAGCACCAACAGTTAATGATGTCGTTGCGGTAACATTTGGTGTATTAACATCAGCAGCAAACACTGAAGATGCGCCGAAGCAGAATGAAAGGGCGACAGAAAGTGCGGTTAATTTTGTGCGTACTTTTGCCGTGTTGCTTGATGCCGCTGTTGAATTGCGACCGGATACCCCTTTAGAGCGCGCTAATTCGGATACAACGACTAATACGTTAGTTACCTTACTCCAGATAACCTTGTATATATTATTCATGGAAGTTTTCCTAATGGTTAAATTTAATCAAGATATATTAGTATATAACTTTAATGGATAAATACTTTACTCTTCATAACGAAGATGGATATGTGATGCATGAACAAAAAATATGTTGAGCAATGACTATTGCACAACATAAGAAAAAGCGAATGCATCACTAGTAGGCCTAATAGATACCCATAACTCTAAGGCCTTCTATCAAAACACCTACGGAATCGCTAAAAACAGACTCCTCTCCCTCGAAACAACATCATTGACAACGCCCATACATTTGAACAACTAAACTATACAAATAAATTGTCGCCAATGATGCTGTCGCCACAGGTATAAATTTAAAACAGCTCCTATTGCACTTATTCAATAAGTAACATATAAAAAATTATGCCTATGGTATGGCGTGCGAATTTTAAAGCTAATTCGATTCATCGTCAATTAATACTGCTTCTAATGCAATTTTAATCATTTCATTAAAAGTGAGCTGACGTTCTTCCGCACTGGTGAGCTCGTGGGTGCGAATGTGGTCAGATACAGTACAGATGGTTAATGCGCGTGCACCATATTCTGCGGCAACGCCGTAAATACCGGCAGCTTCCATTTCCACGCCAAGAATGCCGTATTTTTCCATCACATCAAACATGGAGACATCCGGTGTGTAGAATAAATCGGCAGAGAATAAGTTTCCAACGCGAGCTTTCACACCTAACTTATTTGCCGCCTGCACGGCTGCTTGCGTTAAACCGAAATCCGCGATAGCAGCAAAGTCGTTATCTTTAAAACGAATACGGTTTACTTTGGAGTCAGTACATGCACCTACACCGATAACCACATCACGCAATTTCACATCCATACGTACTGCACCGCAAGAGCCAACACGAATCATTTTTTTCACGCCGTATTCAGTGATAAGTTCTTTTGCGTAAATGGAACAGGAAGGGATCCCCATACCATGTGCCATCACGGAAATGCGACGACCTTTATAGGTACCGGTGAAACCTAACATATTACGTACGTTAGTCACTTCCTGTGCGTTTTCCAAAAAAGTTTCCGCAATATACTTCGCACGTAGCGGATCGCCCGGCATTAATACAGCATCAGCAAATGCACCGGCAGGTGCGTTAATGTGTGGAGTCATAAGTTTTTCCCTCTTGTTGACATGATGAAGCAAACGTTTCCGTTGCTTATAAACGACAACACCACGAACGTGGTCGTGGTGTCATCATAAAAAACATGGCAAAATCATACCGCACTTTATAGCACGGCACCACTTAAACCAATAAATAAACCTGCAATTGTTGCGCTCATTAAGTTAGATAATGAACCCGCAACGACGGCTTTCAAGCCTAAACGAGCAACGTCGCTACGACGATTTGGTGCCATACCGCCTAAGCCGCCAATTAAGATCGCGATTGAACTGAAGTTAGCGAAACCACAAAGTGCGAAGGTAATAATCGCTTTGGTTTTATCACTTAACACCACAGCCGAATCCGGTTGTAAATATTTAGCAAATTCTAAATAACCCACAAATTCATTCACTGCTAATTTTAAACCAATCATTTGACCGGCAATGGCAGACTCCTCCCAAGAAATCCCGATTAAGTATGCCAATGGTTTGAAAATCCAACCTAAAATCACTTGTAAAGTTAAATCCGGTTCGCCAATAACACCGCCAAAACTACTTAAAATCCAGTTGATCAAAGCGATCACAGAAACAAACGCGATTAACATGGCACCCACGTTCATCGCTAAGTGCATACCGTCACGCGCACCGTTTGCTAATGCTTCAATCGCATTAGATGGTTTTTCAACGTCCGCACTTTCTTTTAATGAGTCATCCGTTTTTTCGGTTTGTGGGAACATGATTTTAGCAAACAATAAACCACCCGGCGCCGCCATAAAAGAGGCTGCGATTAAGTAAGTTAACGGCACACCCATACCGGCATACCCCGCCATCACAGAACCGGCGATAGAGGCAACACCACCAACCATAACCGCAAATAATTCAGATTGCGTCATACGACTGATAAATGGTTTGACGATTAATGGCGCTTCTGTTTGACCCACGAAAATATTGGCAGCCGCAGACATAGATTCCGCTTTTGATGTGCCTAATAATTTTTGTAATCCACCACCGATTAATTTAATGACCCATTGCATGACGCCAATGTAATAAAGCAAAGAAATCAAAGCAGAGAAGAAAATGATGACCGGCAACACTTTAATCGCAAAGATAAAACCGAAACTTTGGCTTGGGTCAGTCAAACCACCAAATAAGAAACTAATCCCTTCGTTACCGAAGCTAATGATTTTACCGATAAAATCAGAAGCCGTTTGTAACGCACTGCGTCCAGCCGGTACATAAAGTACGAAAGCTCCGATAGCGATTTGAATAGCCAACGCACCAAAAACGGTACGCAGATTGATCGCTTTACGGTTGTTAGAGAACAAGACTGCAATCCCTAACAGGACGAAAATACCAACAACACTAATTAAAATGTCCATAAATACCTCAAAAGTCATTGAATAAAATTTTCCGTATTCTACTGGTTTTCCATAAAAAAGGAGAGTGAATTTTATTGATTAATATCATAATTAGCGCAACCCGCTATCCTTAAAGACAAAAGACATCATTAAAAATGGATAAAGTGCGGTCAAAATTCAACGTAATTTATTTAGACAGCAGTAATAAAGACTGGGATAATGCGCGCCACTTAGTAACAAACGATGGATTAAAGATTAATGAAGAAAGCACATGTTCTGCCGCATACACCTTGGGCAGCAAAATCCCTCTGGGCATTTGAGCCGAAATCATTTAGCGTGCTGCTTTTATCTTTAAGTGTCATGGGATTTGGCGACGCGTTATTACTTCTCTCCGATTTGGGCTCCGCGCCTTGGACCATATTATCGCAAGGCGTGGCGTTACGATGGGAGTTTAGTGTCGGTTGGGCGTCATGGATAATCAGTTCAATCGTGATGTTAGCGTGGTTTCCATTAAAACTGAGGCCGGGACTTGCCACCGTCATGAATATTTTTGTGATCGCCCTCTTTCTTGGCTTAACCGTTTATTTGCTAGAAAAACCTACCGCACTTTATCTGCGTTTCATTTACGCTGTCGTCGGTATCTTATTGTTCGGTATCGGTAATGCCTTTTACCTGACCTGCCACCAAGGGCCTGGCCCGCGCGATGGGTTAATGGTGGGGCTTTGCTATCGTTTCCATTGGAAAATCGGCATCGTGCGAACGTCCATTGAAGTTTTAGTGTGCCTCTTCGGCTATCTGCTCGGTGGCGTGCTAGGCATCGGCACACTCATGTTCGCACTGGGGATTGGCTGGGTAGTGCAATACACCCTATTCTTTATTCGCTGTCGCGCGCCACACTTGAATGACAAACCGCACGATCTCGTCTAATTTCTCATCAATATGAATTTTGCTTAAATCCGTTTGGCTCGCTTTGTCATTCGGCGGACAAAATGCCAAATGTTTATCGACATCATTAATTGGACGCCAACGCAACGGTGTTGCAGAACGACGGCTTGGATAAAAACCGATGGTCGGGACATTTAATGCAGCACTTAAATGCAATGGCCCGGTGGAGCCGGCAATAAACAAATCAGCACACGCCAGAGATTGGGCAAAATCCACCATGCCGTTATTTTTGTCATAAACGACCACCCGAGAATCCTGCACCAAATTTGCCAGTTCGTGGGCTTTTTCACTTTCATTCGGCCCAGCCGTTAAAATCACATAGGCGTCAAACCGCGCTAATAAGCCGCAAATGAGCTCCGCATATTGTGCCAAGGATAAATTATTGGCAGACCCGCCCGAACCGCTGTGTACAAAAATCCATTTTTTCTCAGCATCAATGTTTAACTGATGGCACAAAGATTCACGCTGAAAATCCACCGCACTTTTAGAAAAGCTAAGGTATGGTGGGTGCGGCTCGACAACAGCGATGCCATGATCGCGTAAAAACGTACGGGCCAAATCCAAGTTATATTCAAACTCCGGCTTAGCCGATTGGGAACGGCGTTGCGTTAGACGATGATTATAAAAGAATTGCACCCATTTGGTTGCCGGCGCTAAACGGTAAGGAATGCGACATTTCCATGCTAATTTTGCGTTATGTGTATTGGAAAAGAAACTGATCATGGCATCAAATTGGCGCGCTTTAATGTTGTTCACCACTCGCTGAAACGCGGTTTTATCACCTTTCGGCGCATCAATAATAATGTCATCCAAATAAGGGCACGCGCGAGCAATGTCTGCTGTGTAAGCCGGCACAAGTGCGGTCAGTTTTAGTGATGGTTCTGAGGCTTTTAACATGGCAAAGGATGGCCACGCCAACATAAAATCGCCCAATTTATCGTTACGAATCACCAATACGTTTTTCATTATTTCATCCTATACAGATTCTTTCCCAAATTAGGCGTTATTCTAGCCTGACCAACCGCCATTAAAAAGCGACAAATAAAAAATCAGCGCCTAATCCATTAGAACGCTGATTTTGACTAAATAAAAAAGTTAATCCTTCGACGTACTATTTGTCGATTTGTTCACTTTTTATTTATTTAATTTTGCTTTATAGGTCGGATTCATCAAGTTTTCTACGGAAAGGATGTCATCCAATTGTTCTTTGGTTAACAAGCCTTTTTCCAAGACTACTTCACGCACGCCTTTACCGGTTTGCGCACAGATTTTACCCACTAAGTCGCCGTTGTGGTGACCGATGAATGGGTTTAAGTAAGTCACAATACCGATAGAGTTGTAAACATAGTTTTCGCACGTTTCTTTGTTGACAGTGATGCCATCAACACATTTATCGCGTAAGTTCACACAGGCGTTGCCTAAAATCTCAATGGATTCAAACATGGCTTGTACAATCACCGGCTCCATTACGTTTAATTGTAATTGACCTGCTTCTGAGGCGAAGGTCACCGTGGTGTCGTTACCAATCACTTTGAAGCACACTTGGTTCACTACTTCAGGCACAACAGGGTTCACTTTTGCCGGCATGATAGAAGAACCCGCTTGTAATTCAGGCAAGTTGATTTCTTTAATACCTGCACGAGGGCCGGAGGAAAGTAAACGTAAGTCGTTACAAATTTTTGATAATTTTACGGCAGTGCGTTTTAACGCGCCATGCACGGAAACGTAGTCACCGCAGTCAGAAGTGGCTTCAATTAAGTTTTCTGAGCCAGTGCAATGTAATCCGGTGACATTGGATAAATGTTTCACGATAGAAGGCACATAACCTTGCGGCGTATTTAAACCGGTACCGATTGCAGTTGCGCCCATGTTTACTTCAAGCAAGTGTGCTGCAGCGGCTTTTAAGTGTTTCACTTCTTCCGCCATTAACACCGCAAATGCTTTGAATTCTTGGCCCACAGTCATTGGCACTGCGTCTTGTAATTGAGTACGGCCCATTTTCAACACTTTCTCGAATTCTTTCGCTTTGTTTTCAAAGCCTTGTTGCAAATAAGCGACTTTTTCGAGAAGTTTGATCACGCTGTTGTACACGGCGATGTGGAAACCGGTAGGGTACGCATCATTGGTGGATTGGCTAGCGTTCACATGATCCATTGGGTCAAGGTATTTATATTCACCTTTTTTGTGACCTAAAATTTCTAACGCTAAGTTGGCAATCACTTCATTGGTATTCATATTGACGGAAGTGCCTGCACCACCTTGGTAAATATCGGACGGGAATTGATCTAAACATTTGCCGTTTACTAAGACTTCATCACAAGCTTTTACGATTGCTTCTGCAATTTCTTTTGGAATGGCACCCAACTCACCGTTTGCCAATGCCGCTGCTTTTTTCACCATCACCATGCCGCGTACAAATTCTGGCACATCGGAAATGGTGACATTCGAAATATTAAAATTTTCTACCGCTCTTAAGGTGTGAATCCCCCAATAAGCGTCTGCCGGGACTTCACGTTCACCTAATAAATCCACTTCTTTTCTGTATTGTGTCATTTGAGCTTCTCCTTTTATGCATAACAGACATCTTTAAGTCATTTAAATTATAGAAAGTTTGACTGAAAGTAAATTGATCTAGGTCACAGATTTTTGACGCGCCTTTAAGAGTTATTTTTATTTTTCAGATTAGTTTTTTTAACCCGAAAGATGTTGAAATGAATAAAAGTTGCACCACAAAATAAAGCGGGTAATATGCACATCCAACGTATTTTTAAGGAGCGAACATGCCTTTTATTACCTTTCTTTTCGCTGTTTTTCTATTTATTTATGTGGAACTGAGCCTACTGGTTTGGCTAGGAAGTCAGTTGGGTATCCTCATGCTCATTTTGTTGTTGATTGGCTCTTCGTTACTGGGCATTGCCATTATCCGCGCACGTGGTTGGTACAGCCTCACGCGAGTGAAACAGCAGCTCACACAAGGCGAATTGCCCACTGACACAATTTTCAGCTCGCTACGCTGGCTTGTTGCCGGTGTGCTTTTTGTCATTCCCGGCTTTGTCACTGACATTTTCGCCTGTGTGCTGTTAAGCCCCCTCGGTCGTTACCTGATAAATACATTCATTCGTAGCCGATTCGTGCTCTTCCAACAAAACATCTTTAAAACCGACCGCACTTTTTATTCGTCCCAAGGCAATGGCCAGAATGACAGCGAGATTTTTGAGGCGGAATTTGAAAAGGAAGCGGATGAAAATAAACGGTTAAAATAATTTTGTCTTTCCCTTGAAAGCGGAAAAATGATTCCCATATAGAAGAAGCTTTTTTATTAATTTAAGAAATAGAGGAAATTTCAGATGAATATTCGTCCATTACACGACAAAGTGATTTTAAAACGTGAAGAAGTGGAAACTAAATCTGCCGGCGGTATCGTATTGACCGGTTCTGCAGCCACCAAATCTACCCGCGCGAAAGTGTTAGCGGTCGGCCCTGGCCGTTTATTAGAAAACGGTAGCATTCACCCAATGCACGTAAAAGTAGGCGACATCGTGATTTTCAGCGACAGCTATGGCGTGAAAACAGAAAAAATTGATGGTGAGGAAGTACTCATCCTTTCCGAAGGCGATATTTTAGCGATCGTTGAATAAGCAAAAACACGCTGAAAAACGACCGCACTTTAAACGAAATAGATCATGGTGAGAGCAATCTCACGCAACAAAATAAAAGGAAATTAAACATGGCAGCAAAAGACGTAAAATTTGGCAATGATGCTCGAGTAAAAATGTTAAAAGGCGTAAATATTTTGGCAGACGCAGTAAAAGTTACTCTTGGTCCAAAAGGCCGTAACGTAGTGTTAGACAAATCGTTCGGCGCACCAACCATTACTAAAGACGGTGTGTCTGTGGCACGCGAAATCGAATTAGAAGATAAATTTGAAAACATGGGCGCACAAATGGTGAAAGAGGTTGCTTCTAAAGCCAATGATGCCGCCGGTGACGGTACAACCACGGCAACTGTTCTAGCACAAGCCATCGTAAACGAAGGTTTAAAAGCTGTAGCGGCAGGCATGAACCCAATGGATTTAAAACGCGGTATTGACAAAGCGGTTGCTGCCGTCGTTGCCGAGCTTAAATCCCTTTCCAAACCTTGCGAAACCTCTAAAGAAATCGAACAGGTGGGTACCATTTCCGCAAACTCCGACAGCATTGTGGGTCAATTAATCGCACAAGCCATGGAAAAAGTGGGTAAAGAAGGCGTGATTACCGTAGAAGACGGCACCGGCTTAGAAGACGAATTGGATGTAGTTGAAGGGATGCAATTTGACCGTGGTTACCTTTCCCCGTATTTCATCAACAAACCGGAAACCGCGACTGTAGAATTAGATAACCCATTCATTTTATTAGTCGATAAAAAAATCTCTAATATTCGTGAATTATTACCGGTATTAGAAGGTGTGGCGAAAGCAGGCAAACCGTTATTAATCATTGCTGAAGACGTAGAAGGCGAAGCGTTGGCAACATTGGTAGTGAACACGATGCGCGGTATCGTGAAAGTGGCTGCAGTGAAAGCACCAGGCTTCGGCGATCGTCGTAAAGCGATGTTACAAGACATTGCGATTTTAACTGCCGGTACGGTGATTTCTGAAGAAATCGGTATGGAACTTGAAAAAGCGACATTAGAAGATTTAGGTCAAGCAAAACGTGTTGTAATCAATAAAGACAACACCACAATCATCGACGGTATCGGCGATGAAGCGCAAATCCAAGGTCGTGTGACTCAAATTCGTCAACAAATCGAAGAATCCACTTCCGACTACGACAAAGAAAAATTGCAAGAACGCGTAGCGAAACTCGCGGGCGGTGTTGCAGTGATTAAAGTCGGCGCAGCAACGGAAGTAGAAATGAAAGAGAAAAAAGCCCGCGTTGAAGATGCGTTACACGCTACCCGTGCTGCAGTAGAGGAAGGTGTGGTTGCCGGCGGTGGAGTCGCGTTAATTCGCGCAGCCAGCAAAGTTGCTGATTTACGTGGCGACAACGAAGAACAAAACGTTGGTATTAAACTTGCCCTTCGCGCCATGGAAGCTCCATTACGTCAAATCGTTGCGAACGCAGGTGAAGAAGCCTCTGTGGTTGCAAGTGCGGTGAAAAACGGCGAAGGAAACTTTGGTTATAACGCAGGCACTGAGCAATACGGCGATATGATTGCGATGGGTATTTTAGATCCGACTAAAGTAACTCGTTCCGCATTGCAATTCGCAGCTTCTGTCGCCGGTTTAATGATCACCACCGAATGTATGGTGACCGAATTACCGAAAGACGACAAAGCTGACCTCGGTGCTGCCGGTATGGGTGGCATGGGAGGCATGGGCGGAATGGGCGGAATGATGTAATTCTTCCCTTGTCGAAAAAACAAAAGCCCTTGAGTTAACTCAAGGGCTTTTTTATCTCTGTAAAAACGCTATTTTTTATGACCGGAATTTTACACTAAATTTTCATGCTTTTCATAAGCAGAAAGCGTATTGTACATGAGCATTGCTACCGTCATTGGGCCAACGCCACCCGGCACCGGTGTAATATACGCAGCACGGTCGGCAGCAACCTCAAACTCAACATCGCCAACCAACTTGCCATCAATACGGTTAATCCCGACATCAACGACAACAGCACCTTCTTTAATCCATTCACCTTTAATAAATTTAGGTTTACCCACAGCAACCACTAAAATATCCGCTTGGCGAATATGACTCGCTAAGTCCTCGGTAAAACGGTGAGTTATCGTGACGGTACAGCCGGCAAGTAACAATTCTAATGCCATTGGACGACCAACAATATTGGACGCACCAACAATGACAGCATGTTTGCCATAAAAAGAAATACCGGTGGTTTCCAATAATTTCATCACACCATAAGGCGTACAAGCACGTAATGTTGGAATACGTTGACACAAGCGCCCGACATTATAAGGATGAAAACCATCTACATCTTTTTCCGGTGAAATTTTTTCAATCACTTTGGTGCTATCGATATGCTTTGGTAACGGTAACTGCACCAAAATACCATCAACCTCAGGATCTTGATTTAACTGCTCAATGAGATCTAACAATTCTGATTCAGAAGTGGTTTCCGGTAAATCGTAAGATTTGGAAAAAATACCGATTTCAGCACAACTTTTACGCTTACTTCCCACATAAACCTGAGAAGCCGGGTCTGCTCCAACTAGAATTACTGCCAGACCAGGAGCACGTTTACCCAGCTCAATATACTGTGCAATTTTTTGTGTAATATTCAATTTAATTTGCTGGGATAACTGAGTACCTGAAATAATTTGAGCTGCCATTGAATTCTCCGCATGAGGTAAATATTAACGCACGCTATTTTGTCAGAAAAATCCGTTTTATGTAAACTGAATTGAAATAAATTTAGACGATTGGCAGTAAAACCATAAAAATTGATTGACTGAAAATGAAAGAAAACTATAATGCTACACATCTTTCGGCGAGTAGCGCAGCTTGGTAGCGCAACTGGTTTGGGACCAGTGGGTCGTAGGTTCAAATCCTATCTCGCCGACCACCTTTCTCTATTCTTTCATCATCCCATTTTAAATGCGCCCTTAGCTCAGCTGGATAGAGCAACGCCCTTCTAAGGCGTGGGTCAAAGGTTCGAATCCTTTAGGGCGTGCCATTTAATAAGCCAGACTAAATATTTTTTACTTCCAATCCAAGGAAAATAGAATGAAAAAATTAGCATTTATATTGCTAACATCCTTAGCAACATCGAGCTTTGCTCATAACCTCCAATTCAATACAGCTCTCCCTTATGTTTCCGTTCAAACTGACGGAGAAGTAATCATAAACAATGGAAGCATCAACTATAAAAACTGGGAATCGCCAGCACTTGCAGGAAAAGTACGAGTTCTTCAGCACATGGCAGGAAGAAGTAGCGTTAAAGAAAAAAATGATAGCTTAATGGAAATGATCAAATCTCAACGCTTTGATGCTAGCAAATATCAAACAACAACGATTATTAATGCAGAAGACGCTATCTTCGGCACGGGTGCTTTCGTCAAAAGTAGTGCTGAAAAAGGCAAAAAAAATAATCCACACAGCCAAGTGATTTTAGATCAAACAGGTCAAGTTAAAAAAGACTGGGGATTACAGCCTAAAGAAAGCCTAATTGTAGTATTAGACAAATCTGGAAAAGTGAAATTTGCACATGAAGGGAAGTTATCTGAGCAACAGATGAATCAAGTCATCGAACTAATTAAAAACTTAGTTCAGTAGAAAGTAGTAAAAATAAAAAGTGAAAAGATAAGAAAATGAATGGCAGGGGCGGAGAGGCTCGAACTCCCAACACCCGGTTTTGGAGACCGGTGCTCTACCAATTGAACTACGCCCCTATTGGTACTTAACTTTGGAAAAGTTATAAAATTGGCGGAATGGACGGGACTCGAACCCGCGACCCCCTGCGTGACAGGCAGGTATTCTAACCAGCTGAACTACCACTCCGAGATTGGGATTAGCAGTGACCTACTCTCACATGGGGATGCCCCACACTACCATCGGCGTAACAGCATTTCACTTCTGAGTTCGGTATGGAGTCAGGTGGATCTACTGCACTATGACTGCTAAAAAATTTTTATTACTTTAGTTAACTAATAACATTTAATTAACTAAAGTAATAAATTTGGCGGTGACCTACTCTCACATGGGGATGCCCCACACTACCATCGGCATTACGGCGTTTCACTTCTGAGTTCGGTATGGAGTCAGGTGGGCCCACCGCACTATCGCCGCCAATATTCTTTATGATTTCTATCTCTTCTTATTCGCGTCTTCTTAATCTAAAAACAAGCCTTCTCTCAACTCTCTCTTCTACGTCCATTCTCTTAACTGTTATCCTTCCAACTCGCTCATGTCCAGGGTAACCCCAAAAACACTTGAGCGTTGTATGGCTAAGCCTCTCGGGCAATTAGTATGCGTTAGCTCAATGTATCACTACACTTATACACCGCACCTATCTACGTCTTAGTCTTAAACAACCCTTACTGTCTTAAAGACAGGGAGAACTCATCTCTTGGCAAGTTTCGTGCTTAGATGCTTTCAGCACTTATCTCTTCCGCATGTAGCTACCCAGCAATGCCTCTGGCGAGACAACTGGAACACCAGTGATGCGTCCACTCCGGTCCTCTCGTACTAGGAGCAGCCCCAATCAATTCTCCAACGCCCACGGCAGATAGGGACCGAACTGTCTCACGACGTTCTAAACCCAGCTCGCGTACCACTTTAAATGGCGAACAGCCATACCCTTGGGACCTACTTCAGCCCCAGGATGTGATGAGCCGACATCGAGGTGCCAAACACCGCCGTCGATATGAACTCTTGGGCGGTATCAGCCTGTTATCCCCGGAGTACCTTTTATCCGTTGAGCGATGGCCCTTCCATGCAGAACCACCGGATCACTATGACCTACTTTCGTACCTGCTCGACTTGTCTGTCTCGCAGTTAAGCTTGCTTATACCATTGCACTAACCTCACGATGTCCGACCGTGATTAGCAAACCTTCGTGCTCCTCCGTTACTCTTTGGGAGGAGACCGCCCCAGTCAAACTACCCACCAGACACTGTCCGAGACCACGTTTCGTAATCTTCGTTAGAACATCAAACGTTAAAGGGTGGTATTTCAAGGACGACTCCATAATCACTGGCGTGACTACTTCAAAGTCTCCCACCTATCCTACACATCAAAATTCAATGTTCAGTGTCAAGCTATAGTAAAGGTTCACGGGGTCTTTCCGTCTAGCCGCGGGTACACCGCATCTTCACGGCGATTTCAATTTCACTGAGTCTCGGGTGGAGACAGCCTGGCCATCATTATGCCATTCGTGCAGGTCGGAACTTACCCGACAAGGAATTTCGCTACCTTAGGACCGTTATAGTTACGGCCGCCGTTTACTGGGGCTTCGATCAGGAGCTTCTCTTTCGATTACACCATCAATTAACCTTCCAGCACCGGGCAGGCATCACACCCTATACGTCCACTTTCGTGTTTGCAGAGTGCTGTGTTTTTAATAAACAGTTGCAGCCAGCTGGTATCTTCGACCGGTTCAACCTTCGCCCGCGAGGGACTACAATCTACGCCGGCGCACCTTCTCCCGAAGTTACGGTGCTATTTTGCCTAGTTCCTTCACCCGAGTTCTCTCAAGCGCCTGAGTATTCTCTACCTGACCACCTGTGTCGGTTTTCAGTACGGTTTAGATAAACCTGAAGCTTAGTGGCTTTTCCTGGAAGTGTGGTATCAGTTACTTCAGCTCCGTAGAGCCTCGTCATCATCTCTCAGTGTTAAGGAAGTCCGGATTTGCCTAAACTTCCCACCTACCAACTTAAACGTGCATATCCAACAGCACGCTAACCTAACCTACTCCGTCCCCACATCGCAGTTTATCCAAGTACGGGAATATTAACCCGTTTCCCATCGACTACGCTTTTCAGCCTCGCCTTAGGGGCCGACTCACCCTGCCCCGATTAACGTTGGACAGGAACCCTTGGTCTTCCGGCGAACGGGTTTTTCACCCGTTTTATCGTTACTTATGTCAGCATTCGCACTTGTGATACGTCCAACAGCCCTCTCGAACCATCTTCATCCGCTTACACAACGCTCCCCTACCCAACAGACTTACGTCTGATGCCGCAGCTTCGGTGCTATATTTGAGCCCCGTTACATCTTCCGCGCAGGCCGACTCGACTAGTGAGCTATTACGCTTTCTTTAAATGATGGCTGCTTCTAAGCCAACATCCTAGCTGTCTAAGCCTTCCCACTTCGTTTCCCACTTAATATAGACTTTGGGACCTTAGCTGGCGGTCTGGGTTGTTTCCCTCTCCACGACGGACGTTAGCACCCGCCGTGTGTCTCCTGAGTATCACTCTTTGGTATTCGTAGTTTGCATCGGGTTGGTAATCCGGGATGGACCCCTAGCCGAAACAGTGCTCTACCCCCAAAGGTGTCCGCTCAAGGCTCTACCTAAATAGATTTCGGGGAGAACCAGCTATCTCCCGGTTTGATTGGCCTTTCACCCCCAGCCACAAGTCATCCGCTAATTTTTCAACATTAGTCGGTTCGGTCCTCCAGTTAGTGTTACCCAACCTTCAACCTGCCCATGGCTAGATCACCGGGTTTCGGGTCTATACCTTGCAACTAGCCGCCCAGTTAAGACTCGGTTTCCCTTCGGCTCCCCTATTCGGTTAACCTCGCTACAAAATATAAGTCGCTGACCCATTATACAAAAGGTACGCAGTCACCCTTTCGGGCTCCCACTGCTTGTACGTACAAGGTTTCAGGTTCTATTTCACTCCCCTCACCGGGGTTCTTTTCGCCTTTCCTTCACAGTACTGGTTCACTATCGGTCAATCAGGAGTATTTAGCCTTGGAGGATGGTCCCCCCATCTTCAAACAGGATATCACGTGTCCCGCCCTACTTGTCGTTAGCTCAGTACCACAAAAGTATTTTCGAGTACGGGATTATCACCCTCTACGATTCGGCTTCCCAGCCAATTCCTCTAATACTTCCGCTATCACTAACAGGCTCCTTCGCTTTCGCTCGCCGCTACTCACAAAATCTCGGTTGATTTCTTTTCCTCGGGGTACTTAGATGTTTCAGTTCTCCCGGTTCGCCTCATTATCCTATGGATTCAGATAATGATAGTAGGTTCTTCACCCACTGGGTTTCCCCATTCGGACATCTTGGATTAAACGCCTCTTATCGACTCATCCAAGCTTTTCGCAGATTAGCACGTCCTTCTTCGCCTCTGATTGCCAAGGCATCCACCTTGTACGCTTTGTCACTTAACCATACAACCTCAAGTATTCTTACCTTATTATTTAAATAATATTAAACAACAACTTTCAAACACTTCAGCTACGATTAATAACAGTTAATTAAGAGCAATCGCCTTTTATCAATTACTCTCACTCAGACTTTCTTGAAAGTCTCGTTTTCAGCTTGTTTCCAGATTTTTAAAGAACAGATAAAACAATGTAAGTAAGTCAATTAACTACTTACCATCATCATAGTTAAATTCATTTCAGAGAATAAAGTTTTACACTACCTATCAAGATGGTAATAAAAATATTTAAATAAACTTAACTATGATGATATTGGTGGAGATAAGCGGGATCGAACCGCTGACCTCCTGCGTGCAAGGCAGGCGCTCTCCCAGCTGAGCTATATCCCCAATCACATCCCTTGGCTTTCACTCACACATAGTGGCTTGATATGTTTAAAATTAGTTAATGTAATAAAAACTAATCTACCAAACTCACCAGTCTAAGTGGTGGGTCTGAGTGGACTTGAACCACCGACCTCACCCTTATCAGGGGTGCGCTCTAACCACCTGAGCTACAGACCCAATAGGATTTTGTCTTCGATATTGTTGTTCTTTCCTTGTCTACAACCATCAAACAAACTGTGTGAACACTTAAAGTCGAGTCTATCTTTGGTAAGGAGGTGATCCAACCGCAGGTTCCCCTACGGTTACCTTGTTACGACTTCACCCCAGTCATGAATCATACCGTGGTAAACGCCCCCCCGAAGGTTAAGCTATCTACTTCTGGTACAACCCACTCCCATGGTGTGACGGGCGGTGTGTACAAGGCCCGGGAACGTATTCACCGCGACATTCTGATTCGCGATTACTAGCGATTCCGACTTCATGGAGTCGAGTTGCAGACTCCAATCCGGACTTAGACGTACTTTGTGAGATTCACTCCACCTCGCGGCTTCGTCGCCCTCTGTATACGCCATTGTAGCACGTGTGTAGCCCTACTCGTAAGGGCCATGATGACTTGACGTCATCCCCACCTTCCTCCGGTTTATCACCGGCAGTCTCCTTTGAGTTCCCGACCAAATCGCTGGCAACAAAGGATAAGGGTTGCGCTCGTTGCGGGACTTAACCCAACATTTCACAACACGAGCTGACGACAGCCATGCAGCACCTGTCTCATGGTTCCCGAAGGCACTCTCATATCTCTACAAGATTCCATGGATGTCAAGAGTAGGTAAGGTTCTTCGCGTTGCATCGAATTAAACCACATGCTCCACCGCTTGTGCGGGCCCCCGTCAATTCATTTGAGTTTTAACCTTGCGGCCGTACTCCCCAGGCGGTCGATTTATCACGTTAGCTTCGGGCACCAAGCTTAAAGCCCAATCCCCAAATCGACAGCGTTTACAGCGTGGACTACCAGGGTATCTAATCCTGTTTGCTCCCCACGCTTTCGCACATGAGCGTCAGTACATTCCCAAGGGGCTGCCTTCGCCTTCGGTATTCCTCCACATCTCTACGCATTTCACCGCTACACGTGGAATTCTACCCCTCCCTAAAGTACTCTAGACTCCCAGTCTGAAATGCAATTCCCAGGTTAAGCCCGGGGATTTCACACCTCACTTAAAAGTCCGCCTGCGTGCCCTTTACGCCCAGTTATTCCGATTAACGCTCGCACCCTCCGTATTACCGCGGCTGCTGGCACGGAGTTAGCCGGTGCTTCTTCTGTATTTAACGTCAATTTGTCGTGCTATTAACACAACAACCTTCCTCAATACCGAAAGAACTTTACAACCCGAAGGCCTTCTTCATTCACGCGGCATGGCTGCGTCAGGGTTGCCCCCATTGCGCAATATTCCCCACTGCTGCCTCCCGTAGGAGTCCGGGCCGTGTCTCAGTCCCGGTGTGGCTGGTCATCCTCTCAGACCAGCTAGAGATCGTCGGCTTGGTAAGCTATTACCCCACCAACTACCTAATCCCACTTGGGCTCATCCTATGGCATGCGGCCTTGCGGTCCCGCACTTTCGTCTCTCGACTCTACGCGGTATTAGCGACAGTTTCCCGTCGTTATCCCCCTCCATAAGCCAGATTCCCAAGCATTACTCACCCGTCCGCCACTCGTCAGCAAGAAAGCAAGCTTTCTCCTGTTACCGTTCGACTTGCATGTGTTAAGCCTGCCGCCAGCGTTCAATCTGAGCCATGATCAAACTCTTCAGTTCAAAAAGTTTAATCGCTCAATACTGCTAGCCAAGTAATCTATCTATAAATAAATAAACGTTTTTCGTAGCACTATTCAGTTCAATTTTAAAATCTTTAATGATAAAAACGAATCTTCAAGTGCCCACACAGTTTGTCTGATTGATTGTTAAAGAACAAAAAACGACGCGCGGTTTTATGCTTTACAACGGCGCGTCGTTGTGGGGGCGTATTATAGGCATTTATCACTCCCTTGCAACCCCTTTTTACGATTTTTTTACAAAATATTTTTTAACTGATTATTTTTTAGATCTTTTGAGTAGAAATTAATCTTGGCAGATCCGCAATGGAATCTAATACATAATCTGCTGCACTTTCCCCCTCAGGCGTAATCTCTTTGCCGGTTCGCACTAAAATATTCGTGTTAATCTTTGCCCCTTTCCCCGCAAGTAGATCATCAACTTTGTCACCAATCATAATCGATCTTGACGGATCAATTTTCAGTTCTTCAATCGCCTGCAATAACATCCCCGACTTCGGCTTACGGCAATCACAATCCTGTTTAAACTCCACAAGTTTTGCCTCTGGATGATGAGGACAGTAATAGATGCCATCCAAATCAACACCACGATCCGCCAACGACCAATCCATCCACTCCGTCAACTGCAAAAACTGTTCCTCGGTAAAAAGACCTCGTGCAATGCCAGACTGATTTGTCACCAGAACCAACAAGTACCCCATTTCTTTGAGTTTTTTTAACGCCTCAATGCTTCCTTCAATAAAATGAAAATGATCAATGTCATGCACGTAACCGTAATCAATATTCAACGTACCGTCTCGATCTAAAAAAACCGCTTTTTTCATCTTTGTTTATCCTGTCTATCTATGTATAGCTGTCGATTATCTTCTTTATTTCCATCTCGTGCAAACCTTCTGCCGTTTTATTCTATAGAGGAACAAATAATTATAAGAATGTCGCGGATAAATATTGACATAGCATTCTAGACGTCTAGAATACAAAAATTCTTTTCGATAAAAATTAAACAGCAAAAGGGCTTATATGATTAAGCTAGAGAATGTCAGCAAAATTTTTGACGTTTCAGGTAAAAAACTGACCGCACTTGATAACGTTTCTTTAGATATTCCGAAAGGGCATATCTGCGGCGTTATCGGCGCATCCGGTGCAGGTAAAAGCACCCTGATTCGTTGCGTCAACCTATTGGAAAAACCCACTGTGGGCTCTGTCATTATTGACGGTAAAGATCTCACTCAACTTAGCGATGCGGAACTTGTATTAGAACGCCGTAATATCGGCATGATTTTCCAACATTTCAATTTATTGAGCTCCCGTACCGTCTTCGGTAATGTCGCGCTACCTTTAGAGTTAGAAGCTACACCAAAAGAAAAAATCGAAGCAAAAGTCAACGAATTGCTTTCTTTGGTAGGCTTAAGCGATAAAAAAAATGTGTATCCATCTAATTTATCCGGTGGTCAAAAACAACGCGTCGCCATTGCACGTGCACTAGCAAGCAATCCTAAAGTGTTATTGTGCGACGAAGCCACCAGTGCGCTTGATCCGGCAACCACGCATTCCATCTTAAAATTATTAAAAGAAATCAACCGCACTTTAGGGATCACAATTCTCTTAATTACCCACGAAATGGATGTCGTGAAGCGGATTTGCGATTTGGTGGCCATTATTGACCATGGCAAACTGATAGAACAGGGCTCGGTAAGCGACATCTTCTCCAATCCGAAAACCGAACTGGCACAACAATTTATTCGTTCGACTTTTAGTGTCAATTTACCAGATGAATATTTAGATAACCTGTTGCAAACGCCGAAGCACGCCAAGTCTTACCCGATTATCAAATTCGAGTTTACCGGACGCTCCGTGGATGCCCCATTGTTATCCCAGGCCTCCAAAAAATTCGGCGTGGAATTAAGCATTTTAACCTCCCAAATTGAATATGCCGGCGGTGTAAAATTCGGCTTCACCGTGGCTGAAGTGGAAGGCGACGAAGACGCTATTACACAAACCAAAATTTATTTAATGGAAAATAACGTACGCGTTGAGGTATTAGGCTATGTGGAATGATTTTTTAACGCAACTTACGCCTCAAATGTGGCAAGCGGTGTGGGTTTCTACCTATGAAACCGTGTATATCAGCTTTGCATCGACCCTGTTAGCCGTGCTCATCGGTTTACCTTTTGGTGTGGTGACGTTCCTCACCGGCAAAGGCGAAATTCTTCAAAACGCACGGTTAAATCTCATTTTAAACATTGTGATTAACATCGGACGCTCCATTCCATTCATTATTTTGTTAATCATTTTGTTACCGTTTACCCGTTTCATTTTGAACACGACGCTTGGTACAACGGCGGCAATTATCCCATTAAGTATTTGCGCAATGCCGTTTGTGGCACGTTTGACTGCCAATGCCTTAGTAGAAGTGCCAAAAGGCTTAACGGAAGCCGCAAAAGCGATGGGCGCGACAAACTGGCAAATCATCCGCAAATTCTATTTGCCGGAAGCACTACCAACCTTAATTAACGGCATTACACTCACCTTAGTTACCTTAGTAGGCTATTCCGCCATGGCGGGCATTGTCGGCGGCGGCGGTTTAGGTAGCCTCGCCATTAACTACGGTGAATACCGCAATATGGTGTACGTTAAATGGGTCGCCACAATTATTATTGTCGTATTCGTCATGATTTCACAAAAACTTGGCGATGATTTAGCAAAACGCGTCGATCATCGTTAATTCACTTAGCATTAACATTAAAAGAGGATCTTTTATGAACTTAAAAAAATTACTCGGCGTAGCAACACTTGCCTCCGTATTTGCATTAACAGCGTGTAACGAAGAGAAAAAACCGGAAGCGACAGCAGAAGCTCCGGCAAAAATTAAAGTCGGCGTAATGGCTGGCCCTGAGCACGAAGTGGCTGAAATTGCCGCGAAAGTCGCGAAAGAAAAATATAACTTAGACGTAGAATACGTTTTATTTAACGACTATGCCTTACCAAATACGGCGGTTTCTAAAGGTGATTTAGATGCTAACGCTATGCAACACAAACCGTATTTAGACAAAGATTCCCAAGCGAAAGGCTTAAACAACCTCGTTATCGTGGGCAACACCTTTGTTTATCCGTTAGCGGGTTATTCCAAAAAAATCAAAAGCGTAAATGAGTTACAAGATGGCGCGGTGGTTGCTGTACCAAACGACCCAAGTAACTTGGCACGCGCGTTAATCTTGTTAGAAAAACAAGGCTTAATTAAATTAAAAGATGCCACAAACTTGTTCTCTACTTCCATGGATATCATTGAAAATCCAAAACATTTACAAGTGAAAGAAGTGGATACCTCCGTTGCAGCACGCGCATTAGACGATGTGGATTTAGCGGTTGTGAATAACAACTATGCCGGTCAAGTAGGCTTAAATGCACAAGATCACGGTGTGTTCGTAGAAGATAAAGATTCTCCATATGTGAACATTATCGTGGCACGTACTGACAACAAAGATAGCAAAGCAGTACAAGATTTCGTGAAAGCTTACCAAACACCGGAAGTGGAACAAGAAGCGAAAAAACACTTTAAAGACGGCGTAGTAAAAGGTTGGTAATTTGAAGCCCCTGTAAAAACACCGTAAAATGAGACCGCACTTTTAGGCCATAAAAAGCAAAGTGCGGTCTTTTTTTTACACGTTTTTTACGATGAAATCAGGATAAAAAATCCTCACCATATTGACGAGGATTTTTTATGAGCGCTTTTAGACACCCTTTTTTGCGCCTATAATAAGCTGTTTATTTTATTCAATCGAGAACACCATGTTAGATATTGTTTTATACGAACCGGAAATTCCGCAAAACACCGGAAATATCATTCGCTTATGCGCCAACACCGGCTTTCGGTTACATTTAATCGAGCCACTGGGTTTTACCTGGGATGACAAAAAATTACGTCGCTCTGGCTTGGATTACCACGAATTTGCCGACATCAAAAAGCACAAAACCTTTGAGGCATTTTTACAAAGCGAGCAACCCAAACGTTTGTTTGCCTTAACAACAAAAGGCACGCCTGCACATAGTGAAGTGAAATTTGAATTGGGCGACTATTTAATGTTCGGCCCGGAAACCCGCGGCATTCCAATGGACATTTTAAACAGCATGCCGGCGGAACAAAAAATCCGTATTCCCATGACAGCCAACAGCCGTAGCATGAACCTCTCCAACTCAGTGGCGGTCACCGTGTATGAAGCGTGGCGCCAGCTAGGGTATCAAGGTGCCGTCAATTTAAACCGATAACAAAAAGCCCATCGTCTGATGGGCTTCTTTTTTAAGTGCGGTCGTTTTTTCTCGCATTTTTACGGTAAATATCTAGCGCACGTTTAGTGCAGCTGCCATATTTTCCTGTAATTGTTCCAACATGGCATAACGTTTACGGTACATAGACCGCTTATTGCTTGGAATATCATCCATATTTTTGGTTTCAAAATGCAGCGGTAATTCCCAATAGTCTTTTAACATGCCGGCAGATTCCGCGAAAATCGCATCATAGTCCACCACATAACGTTTGCTTTGCACGAAACGGGACTTGTTTTGATATTTATGCGGAATTCCCCACAAGGCAGAATAACCTAACACATTGGTCAAGGCTTTCATGGCTTCTACCATCAAATAAGCCGGACGCAAACCATGGCATTTCTTGGTCAGCAATTTAACTATTTCTTTTGAACCTTCAAAATTCGGCCCTTGAATCACCGCAATTAAAAGCGCCTGTTGCACTTTGCCGAAGGTCAATAAATAAACCAATTCTTGGCTTGGAGAATGAACCAGTTCTAACGTCCAAAACCCTTCCATCGGCTGATAATCGGTGATAGTAAGCCTCATTTCAAAATCAGGAATCACTTCACCAAAAGAAATAACTTGTTGCCACAACGGCGGTAAACCAAGTGCGGTTAATTTTTCCGGTAAAAACGTCAGGTTGTCGCACATGGCGTCAAAACGTTGTTGCGTATTAAAGCGTTTATCCAAAAAACGATGCACCAACGGATAGCTAAAATTTGCCCGTTGATTAAGCAAGTCAACAAGCCAAGGTTTTTGGTTCACCACGCTTTCGAATTTTTTCACGGCCTGCCAGTGCAACCAAGAACGCAAGCGATAGCGGAAACGCTTCATACGGTAAGATTTCTGATTTCTATCCGGATATAACGCATGAGGATCCGGCCATTGATAAACATGTTGCTGTGTCATAATAAATTTATTTAGGTTCAAATAAGGAAAAATCGGGGCACATTTTCGCATAATCCCACCTTTTTTGCATTTTTTTATCGTTTTTTTACGGCCAATAAAGTATCCTAGCCGGCAATTTATCACCTTGGACACAAAGCACATCATGTCAGAAATTAAACTGAATTATCAAAAAACCCATTTTTTAACCAGTTCACCGAACCTAAAAAGTCTACCGGAAGACAGCGGTGTTGAAATCGCCTTTGCCGGTCGCTCTAATGCGGGGAAATCAACGGCATTGAATGCCTTAACGAATCAAAAAAACCTTGCTCGCACATCAAAAACCCCTGGCCGTACCCAACTCATCAATTTGTTTGAAGTGGAACCGCAATGCAAATTAGTGGATTTGCCGGGCTATGGCTATGCCGCCGTGCCGGAACAAATGAAATTGCAGTGGCAACAAGCCCTTGGCGAATATTTGCAAAAACGTGAGTGTCTTGCCGGAATTGTGATTTTGATGGACATTCGCCATCCGCTCAAAGATTTGGATCAGCAAATGATTGAATGGGCAGTGGCTTCCGAATTACCGGTGTTATTACTGCTCACGAAAGCGGATAAACTGAGCCAAAGCGAACGTAGTAAGCAAGTCAAAATGGTGCGTGAAGCGATTTTACCGTTCCAAGGCGATATTCAAGTAGAGGCTTTTTCTGCCTTGAAACGTACCGGGATTGATCGCTTAGCCGCCAAATTAGACGCCTGGTTTGCCCCGGTTTTCGCCTAAAAAAAGCCACTTCTGCGATCCTGATCGCAAAAAAGTGCGGTGTGAATTTCTTTCATTTCGCACTTTTTTTATGTTTGTCGCTCTGCCTTTTTCTTTTGCATGACGGAGCCCAACATGTCTTTAGCCATCGTTTACAGCCGCGCCTCCATGGGCGTTCAAGCACCACTGGTCACCATTGAAGTACATTTAAGCAACGGCAAACCGGGCTTTACCCTTGTCGGTTTGCCGGAAAAAACGGTGAAAGAAGCCCAAGACCGAGTCCGCAGCGCGTTGCTCAATGCCGAATTTCGCTACCCTGCTAAACGCATTACCGTCAACCTTGCCCCGGCAGACTTACCCAAAGAAGGCGGACGTTTTGATTTGCCTATTGCCATCGGCATGCTAGCCGCCTCCGGCTATATTGATGCAGAAAAATTAAAACAATTTGAATTTATCGGCGAACTTGCCCTGACCGGTCAACTGCGCGCCGTGCATGGTGTCATCCCTGCGATTCTGGCGGCGAAACAAGCTAAGCGGAAATGCATTATTGCACAAGGCAATGCCAATGAAGCCTCTCTGGTTTCAGAGCAAGAAACCTATTACGCCAATTCCTTATTAGATGTGGTGCAATTTCTCAATCAGCAGGGCGAATTGCCTCTTGCAGGCGACATCAAAACCCAAAGTGCGGTGGATTTTTTCCCTGAAAATCCCAAAGATCTAACAGACATCATCGGCCAACAACATGCCAAGCGCGCTTTAATGATTGCCGCGGCCGGGCAACATAATTTGTTATTTTTAGGCCCACCCGGCACAGGAAAGACCATGCTCGCCAGTCGCTTAACCGGATTACTGCCGGAAATGAGCGACCAAGAAGCCATTGAAACCGCCTCTGTGGCCAGTTTGGTACAAAATGAACTGAATTTTCACAACTGGAAACAACGTCCTTTCCGTGCGCCTCACCACAGTGCCTCCACACCGGCATTGGTGGGAGGCGGTTCGATTCCGAAACCCGGGGAAATTTCCCTCGCACACAATGGCGTGTTGTTTTTGGATGAACTGCCTGAATTCGAACGCAAGGTATTGGATGCACTCCGCCAGCCGTTAGAAAGCGGTGAAATCATCATTTCCCGTGCCAATGCCAAGATTCAATTTCCGGCAAGATTTCAGCTGATTGCCGCCATGAACCCAAGCCCCACAGGGCATTATCAAGGCACGCATAACCGCACCTCACCACAACAAATCATGCGCTACTTAAATCGCCTCTCCGGCCCCTTTTTAGATCGTTTCGATTTATCTATTGAGGTACCATTACTGCCGCAAGGTAGCCTGCAAAATAGTGGTGACCGTGGCGAATCCAGTGCCACCGTGAGAGAAAAAGTCTTACAAACACGCGCTATTCAGCTTCAACGTGCCGGCAAAATTAACGCCCATTTAACCAGCAAAGAAATTGAACGGGATTGCAAACTAGAGGAAAAAGATGCGCTATTTTTAGAAAATGCGCTAACCAAACTCGGGCTGTCTGTGCGGGCATACCACCGCATACTCAAGGTTTCCCGCACCATTGCGGATTTAGAAGGAGAAACGCAAATTCATCAGCGACACTTAGCAGAAGCATTAGGTTATCGGGCGATGGATAGGCTGTTGCAGAAGCTTTCTAAAGCATCTGTGTAACAGACCAGCAAGACTAAGGCACGCCACGCAACAATGGTACTGAGGTATAAGGTGGAATGGAGGTGGGCGCAGGCATTTCGCTAAAGAGAAGGATAAAAGGTTTCGGCGGTGCTACTTTTTCGTTTCGCCACAAACTACCCATAGAAACCAGCTGCACGTCCGCAGGCAAATTGGCGATGCCCGCTTGCAAGACGGCAATGGTATTTTTTCGCGGATGCCCGATGGCAATGGCGATGCCGTGTTTCTGTGCATATTGCACGGCGGCTTGAAATTGTCGTTGCACATCAGCAAACGTATCGCTGTCGTCTAAAAAGATATGCCGATCTAACGTGCGTACACCTTGTTCTTTTGCCATTTTACCCGCCACACTGCGACCAATAGTGCGGCTATCCAGGAAAGACAAATGACGCTCACGAAGTGCGGTCATTAATTTGGTCATTAACGGCCCATCTGCCGTGGCGGCGCTTCCCATATGATTGTTCATCCCAATGGCGTTGGAAACAATATTGTGAGCGGTTTGAACGCGGTGATTCACCTCCCCTTGTGACATGCCCAAATGCAAACCACCGTCTTCAATTTTCATTTTAGACTGCGTTTCCATGGGCATATGAATGAGAATATCACGCCCTTGTTGGAACGCCTGTTGATTACGT
Organism: Aggregatibacter sp. oral taxon 513; assembly: GCF_018128305.1. Classification (NCBI taxonomy): domain Bacteria; kingdom Pseudomonadati; phylum Pseudomonadota; class Gammaproteobacteria; order Pasteurellales; family Pasteurellaceae; genus Aggregatibacter; species Aggregatibacter sp. oral taxon 513. The sequence goes on along the minus strand of NZ_CP072381.1, from coordinate 95,822 downwards.
TGTTTGGCGTAAGGCGCAGCCGGAATAATCGCCACCGACACTGTTTTCGGCATCGCCAAAATCTGGGCATCTTCTTTTGCGTGATAGCCTAAATCGTCAATCACTATGGCAAGTTTAGCGGAATAGGCAAAGGGCGCCGCCAAAAGTGCGGTCGCCAACAACAACGTTTTTCTGATCACCAAGGTCATCGCAACCAACCTAGCGGATTCACTGCCACGCCTTTGCGGCGAATCTCAAAATACAACCCACTTTTCGATTGGCCGCCGCTATTGCCCACTTCGCCGATTTTCTGTCCAGCTTTCACAAGCTGCCCTTCTTTCACCGCAACCGATTGGTTGTAGCCATACAAACTCAAATCGCTATCGCCGTGTTTCACAATCACCATTAAACCGTAACCTTGCAGCCAGTTGGCAAGGATCACCCGCCCGTCAGCAATGGCTTTTACCGGTGTACCGGCGCCCGCCGCAATCACGATACCTTTCCAGCGTAACTCGCCCATTTGAGTTGAACCGAAACTGTTTACGACTTTGCCTGCCACCGGAAAACCATATTGTTTTTTCGGCGTGCCTAACCCGGCAGTGCTGTTCAGCAGTTGGCGCTCTTGCGCTGTTGGTTGATAAGGCTTGTGATTTTTCGTTTCTTCCGCCTGTTTTTTCTGTGCTAACGCCTCACGCTCACGTTGTTCTTGCTGACGCGCCACTTGTTCCGCACGCTGGATTTCTTGGCGCAACGCATTTTCGTTGGCTTTCAGCGCTTCTAATTTATTTTCATCACGCGTTAAGTTTTGGTTCAGTTGGTTCAGCGTAGATTGGCGTTCCTTCTGTACTTTTTGCAATTCTTGCTGCTGTTTTTTCTGTCCGGCAAGCTGCGCCTGTTGCGTTTTATGTTGTTCTGTAATGGCGGCTTTTTGTTTTGCCAGCTGCTCCTGCGTATTCTTAAGTTCCTCAATTAACCCCATCCGAACTTGATTCAAATGTTCATAATACGCTTTCATGCGTTCTGCATTTTGCCCTTTATCGGAGAGCATCCGCTCCGCCACTGATGGGTTCGCGCCGGAACGATAGGCAGAATCCAACTGCTTCGCCAGTTTGGCTTTTTGCTCTTTTTCTTGTTTTTGTAACTGTTTGATTTGTCTATCGGTATCGCTGATTGTTTTACGAATTTCTTTTAAATCCGATTCCGTTTGACGCAATTTACCAATCACGTTGTTAATCTGATTTTCTTGAGTTTTTAATGTGCTCTGTAGTTTCTGCTGTTCCCGCTTTTGCTGCTCAATTTTCTGTTTTTGTTGTTGAATTTGCTGATGAATTTTTGATAAATCCTCGTTAGGTGCAGCAAAAGGAAGGGGCGTGCAGAACAAAAGTGCGGTGAAAATCAGACGCATTTTTTGCCTACTTAACATGTTTTTAGCCCGAACCCGAAGTAGTGACTTATTCATTTGATACTGCATAACCATAATTATTCCTTTCTTGTAACGCCGCACAAATATACCACTAATTTACACCGGTCCTGATTTCTCCTGTTAAAAAAATGAATTATTTTTCATCATTGCGATCTGTTCCCCGATAAAAAAATATAGCCCATCCCACCAAAACTGCGGTTAAAATCTCCCTCGTTTTTAACCGCACTTTCGTAAATTCCCGTTGACTTCCCATCGCCCTCCTCCCCACAATATGCGCTTGTTTATTTCGTTTTAACACAAGGAAAGAAAATGGCGTTTAGCCCTCCAAAAAAATAGCGCGAATCTCCTTACGCGTGCTTATATCTAACTAAAAATAAACAAACTGAAGTTATTCATGAAAATAGTAAAAATCTTAATCAAACGAAATTAATGTTTTGGACACGCGTCAGAAGACACGCGCCATCGTAGGGGCAAACCGGTAAAGAAAGAACGGCTTCAAATGGTTCAATTCGGATTGAGAATCATGCTAGTGACCCAGTAGGTAGTATGCCGATTTTATTGGGGGGAAATCCTGCAACGACATCTGAAAATAATCTGAATAAAAGCTGGTTACAGCGAACAGCAGATATGTTTAGTGATGAACGTTTATCCGTACATAATTGCCATGGCTTAGGGCAACGACAATGTATTACTGACGGATATAGAACTGGAGGAGATCTTAAAATGGGTAATGAAAGAACTATTTTTGAATTAAATAAAGCGAAGGAGAAATAAAATGAAAATAAGATTTTTATTCTTAATACCCTCAATCTTATTGCTTACAAGCTGTAGTGGATGGTTTCAACCACTTCCACCACATGATCATTGGCGCTTACATAATGCAGATGCATTATTCCCTGAATCAGATCCTAATGTTTTAACTAAATATGTTGATAGAAAAGAAAAAGATATGAAGGATTGCGGTATGGATTATGTGGTAGGAGAAAGTGATAATCCGGAGGTAAATCTTTGTTTAGAGAAAAAAGGTTGGTATCTAGAAGGTGGTCCAATCTGTGAAGAAAAAACAATGTGGAATAGACCTGCATGTATTCAATGGCGAAAAAAACACAGCAAGCCTGATGCTAAGCCTTGGCAGTAATTAAAAAAGGCGCTTAAAAGTGCGGTCAATATTCAAGAGATTTTAGAATTCACTGAATATTGACCGCACTTTTCTAAAGGCAAGATCTGCCGCTAGATAACGCGCGCCATCGTGTGGTGGGGGGGGAAATAAAAATGAAAAAGTTTTTGATGATATCTCTATTATTCCTTCATGGTTGCTATTGGCATAATGGGTGTCTGTATACAGCGCAAATGGTTAATTGCTATATGGATAAAGTGCCATTTTCTTCTATCGCTTATTATCAAAAAATAGATAGTATCGGGCATACTGATATAAATCAGCGCTGGAGAGATGCTGAATTGTGTGGAGCTAAATATGGAGATAGTAATTTATGGAGTGTTATTAAACCCCAAAATTTCCGAAATGAATTTCGTATTTGTATGGAAAGTAAAGGATATCATATATTTGACAGCTCAGAATGTGGTGTAAAAGAACCTAAAAGCTTGAACAAGGGGATATGTAATGAATAGCCTACTAAGTAACAATTGCTATTGCAATACCAGTATCCGCACCATTTGCTTTGTCCGAGTAATGTCATCAGATATGTTTGAAATTTTGATGAAAATAGTAGGTAAATAAAATGAGATACTCCTTATTTTTTCTTTGTTTTATATTAAACGGATGTTGGTATTCAAACGGATGTTTTTATACTCCACAAATGGTTAATTGTGTTGATAAGGGGAAAGAATATCCATTAATTGCAGGGTATCAAAAAAAAGAACTACTAGGACATACAAACTCAAAACAACGATGGAAAGATCTTGTTTCTTGTGGAGGAAAGTATGGTGATATAAATCTACACTACTATCCGCAAAACTATCAAATAAATGACAAAAGATATAAAAATCTTGATGAATGTATGAATACTAAGGGGTATATATATCTTTCTCCCGCTGAATGTGGCTATCAAGATCCTAAGTGGGATAAGGGAAAATGTAACTTGTAACGCATTGAATTTATTATTTAAACAGAGTGCGGTCAAAACTTTGGAAGTTTTTAAATTTTAAAAATAATCTGAAAAATGACCGCGTTTTTTTTTAGAGAAAGAAAATTAATTCGTCAGCAAGGTAGCGTGCGTTAATCTTTGGTTCATACACCTTGCGTTAGTTATGGGGATGGAAATAATGAGAATTTTAGTTATATTCTTTATGAATATTTTTATTCAATCTTGCCTTTCATATTCTTCAGATGAGGCTTGGCATAATCTTAATAAAATGTACAAAGAGGCTAATGGAAAGAAAATATGTATGAAATATAAAGGAAATGTACATGTCATGTATTATTGTGAAAATGAAAACAAAGAACAATAGCAAAGTAGAAAGTAAAAAATACCCTAGATAGCGAGCGTCTCCTGATACGTGCTTGAATCTAACTAAAATAGACAAACTGAATAAAGTTGCTAATGAAAATAGATGAAAAACTGAATAAAACGAAATTGATGCTTTGGGCTCGCGTTGGGAAACGCGCGCCATCGTGGGGGAATTTGAAAAAGTAGGAAAAGAAAGATGAAATTTTTAAGTATTGTTATTATTTCTTGTTTTTTATCAGGATGTTGGACAATGTTTACTTATAGAGAAAGTTATACCATAGATAAAATGGCATACTGGGAACACAGAGAAAGTAAAGTTAAAGCATCAGCAGAATTAAAAAATAAATGTTTTGAAAAAATTCACCATATAGATAACAACCAGGATTTATATGCTAAATGCATATATGAAAATGGTTATATATTTAAAACCAGCAGTTGGCTTTATTGTTATCATAGACCTAAAGATTGTGCTATATATGATAAATATAGGAAGTAAAAACAGTCTAATTGTAGCAAAGCGTGAGCAAACTGAAGTTATTAATAAAAATAGTGAAGACCTGCATCAAACAAAACGGATGTTTTAGGCACGCGTTAGGAAACGCGCGCCATCGTGGCGATATAGAACTGAGGGAGATCTTAAAATGGATAATGAAAGAACTATTTTTGAATTAAATAAAGCGAAGGAGAAATAAAATAAAAATAAGATTTTTATTCTTAATACCCTCAATCTTATTGCTTACAAGCTGTAGTGGATGGTTTCAACCTCTACCGCCATACTATAATTGGCGCCTACATAATGCAGATGCATTATTTCCTGATTCAGATCCTAATGTTTTAACAAAATACCTTGATAGAAGGAAAAAAGATATGAAGGATTGTGGTATGGATTTTGTTACCGGTGAAAGTGATGATCCGGAGGTGAATCTTTGTTTAGAGAAAAAAGGCTGGTATTTAAAAGGCGGACCTGTTTGTGAAAATACACTAATGTGGAATAGACCTGCATGTATTCAATGGCGAAAAAAACACAGCAAGCCTGATGCTAAGCCTTGGCAGTAATTAACAAAGGCGCTTAAAAGTGCGGTCAATTTTCAGTGAATTCTAAAATCTCTTGAATATTGACCGCACTTTTCTAAAGGCAAGATCTGCCACCAGATAGCGCGTCTCCTGACGCGTTCTTGAATCTAACTAAAATAGACAAAACTGAATAAAGTTGTTAATGAAAATAGTAAAAATCTGAATTAAATCAATTTGATGTTTTAAGCGCGCGTTAGGAAACGCGCGCCAGCGTGGGGGATGCAATGTCATCAGATATGTTTGAACTTTTGATGAAAATAGGAGGTAAATAAAATGAGATACTCCTTATTTCTTCTTTGTTTTATATTAAACGGATGTTGGTATTCAAACGGATGTTTTTATACTCCACAAATGGTTAATTGTGTTGATAAAGGCAAATTATGGCCAGCTATAGCACATTATCAAAAGCCTTATAGTATAGGTAAAACTGATCAGCAACAGCGTTGGAAAGATGCTGTTAGCTGTGGTAGTAAATATGGAGATCAAGAACTTTACTACATTAATAAAACTGGTAAATACGAAGAATTTCAATCTTGTATGGAAAGGAAAGGATATAAAAGATTTTGGCCCGCAGAATGCGGTTATAAAAATTCTAAATGGGATAAGGGGATATGTAATGAATAGCCTACTAAGTAACAATTGCAATACCGATATCCGCACCATTTGCTTTATCGGATGCATTTTTATCAGATATGGTAGAAATTTTAATGAAAATAGGTGGTCACTAAAATGAAATATTTTATGTTACTTGTCTATTTGTTTTCCTTAAATGGCTGTTTGTTTTACTGGAAAGATGGGTGTTTTCATTCTCCACAATTAGTGACTTGTGATGAACCTAGAATAGCATTTAGCTCGATTGCATATTATCAAAAAAAGCTTTCTGTCGGTAATACTGATATAGAACAACGTTGGAAAGATGCCTTTTCTTGTGGTTCTAAATATAGAGATAAACATTTATCTAGCATTATATATCCCGTGGATCATAGTTTAATTTTTGATAAGTGCATGATTCAAAAGGGATATGTTATTTTTAGCTCAAATGAATGTGGATTAAAAAGTCCGAAAAGAATGAATAAAGGCTTATGTAATGAATGAAAGATGTCAAGGAATGGGAAACCGGGGGACGCCAACGCCGACTGGTGGATTCGGCCATGAACGTACTGAGTACCGCACTTGCCGGCAGACCGGCAGCGGAAGTAGTGGTTTCGGGCTTATCTTCTATGGTAACCCCCTCGATGGCGCGCGTCTCCCGACGCGTGCTTGTATCTATCTAACAAAAAAATAAACAAACTGAAATTATTAATAAAAATAGTGAAGACCTGCATCAAACAAAACGGATGTTTTAGGCACGCGTTAGGAAACGCGCGCCATCGTGGGAAATATTGGGCCTTCATTTAACACAATAAAATTAAATGATAAAGGGAATAAAAAATGAGAAATTTAATATTGTTATTATTTTTTGTTATCTCTGGGTGCTACATAGATAATGGAGCTCCCCATTCAAATTATTATTGGAAAAAAGATGGAAAAAAACTTAGTTATGAAGACATAATGTATTGCTCCAAAAAAGTGAATGAGAAATCTAGCAAAGTTTATGTTAATCCAAGTTGCTATTATGATTTAGGATACAGGTTTACGGCACCAATATATTGGTGTTTATCATTAGATTCTTCAATAAATAAAGAAGTATGTGAACAATATAAAAAATATAGAAACTAATATAAAAGTAAATACCTCATCCACCAAAAGTGCGGTCAAAAACACGAGAGATTTTGACCGCACTTTCGTAAATTCCCGTTGACTTCCCATCGCCCTCCTCCCCACAATATGCGCTTGTTTATTTCGTTTTAACACAAGGAAAGAAAATGGCGTTTAGCTCATTGTTTACTTTATTGGATGATATTGCATCGTTATTGGATGATGTGTCTGTGATGACCAAAGTGGCTGCCAAGAAAACGGTCGGTGTGGTAGGGGATGATTTGGCGTTGAATGCCAATCAAGTAACCGGCGCCACTGCGGAACGGGAATTGCCGATTGTATGGGCGGTGGCAAAAGGTTCCTTGGTGAATAAGGTGATTTTAATTCCTATCGCACTGTTGTTAGCCGCCTTTTTGCCGGCGCTCATCGTGCCTTTATTAATGCTCGGTGGTGCCTATTTGTGCTTTGAAGGCGTGGAAAAAATTCTGCATAAATTTTTTGCTCATGAACACCATCACGAAAAAAGTGCTTTCGATGAAAAAGCCAAAATTCGTGGTGCCGTGCGTACAGATTTCATTCTTTCTGCCGAAATTATTATTATCGCCTTAGGCGAACTCGCTGAATCACCAATTTCCGTGCAAATCATCGCCCTTTCACTCATTGGAATTGGCATCACCGTTTTCGTTTACGGCATTGTGGCGCTTATCGTCAAAGCCGATGATTTCGGTTTATTTTTAATGCAAAAAGGTGGTATCTCAAGCCATTTCGGTAAAGGCGTTTTATTTTTAATGCCCAAATTTATGCGTTCATTAAGCTTCATTGGCACCCTAGCAATGTTCTTGGTCGGTGGCGGGATTTTCGTGCATAACGTTGAAGCCATTCACCACTTTTTAGGAAATCTTCACCTCGCTGAGGGCGTTTTAGGGCAAATCGCCACACTGGTTACCGGTTTGGCTATAGGCGCAATTTGTTGTTTAGTGATATTGCCATTAATAAAATTGTTTGAGAAAAAAGCGGCATAAATCCACCGCACTTTCCAAAAGAAAACGGTATTCTTAGATAAGAATACCGTTTTTTATTTCTCGTTAGTCGGGCTGATTAGCAATCCTGCTTACCATACGCCTCTTGACGTAAAATCGCGCGAACAGCCGCATCAAATTCCGCCAACACATGATCGGCATTTTTCGGATCTGTACCACGCGCATCAAGATAGAATTTGATTTTCGGTTCAGTACCGGACGGACGCGCAATAAGACGGCTGCCGTTTTCCAAAACGAAGACCAAAATGTCGCTTTGACGGTCGGTTTTGGTGTGATCGATAAATTGTGCCACATTGAAACCACCGATTTGGCTTGGTGGGTTATTGCGAAGTGCGGTCATTAATTTGCCGATTTCAGACAAATCGCTCACACGAATAGAAATTTGTCCGCTCACATAAGCACCAAATTCTTTGGTGAATTCCTCTGCATAATCTGCCAAGGTTTTGCCTTGTTTCTTCAAGCTACGCACTAAATCCAAGAACACGATAGCGGCTGAAATACCGTCTTTATCGCGTACTTTGTCCGGATCCACCAAGTAGCCCAATGCTTCTTCAAAACCAAATAACAAGCCTTGAACTTTACCGATGTATTTGAAGCCGGTAAGGGTTTCTTGGGATTCAAAACCATAACGTTTGGCAATCTCTGCCAGGGCAGGCGAGGAAACAAGGGAACAAGCCAATACGCCTTTTTTACCTTGCGCTTGATATTGTTTCGCCAAATACCAACCTAAGAAGCAACCCACCACGTTGCCGTGCAATGGTTTCCAGTTGCCTTCAGCATCCGGCACTGCCACCGCTAAACGGTCAGCATCCGGGTCATTGGCAATAATAAATTCGGCATTGTTTGCTTTTGCCACTTGAATCGCTAAATCTAACGCGCCTTTTTCTTCAGGGTTAGGGAAGTTCACGGTTGGGAAAGTGCCGTCTGGCCAGACTTGTTCAGCAACGATGTGCGGTTGTGGCAAGCCTGCTTTTGTCAACGTTTTGCTCAACACTTCATAGCCCACGCCGTGCATGGCGGTGTAAACATAGTTAATGTCGGTTTGTGGTTCTTTCGCAAGCGAAGCGGTTTTTGCAATGTAAGCATCCACCACGGTGTCATCTAACACAACGTAATCTTGGCTGCGCGGTAAATCTTTCACACTACCTGCCGCGACTTTATCAATTAACGCCGCAATGTCTTTATCTGCTGGAGAAACGATTTGTCCGCCGCCGTTGGCTTTGCCTAAATAAACTTTATAGCCGTTATCTTCCGGTGGGTTGTGGCTGGCTGTCACCATGACGCCTGCAGTAGTATCAAAATATTGAATAGCATAAGCCAACACCGGGGTTGGTAATTTGCGTGGTAATAAATAGGCTTTAATGCCGGCGCCCGCCATGATTTCAGCCGTGTCGCGTGCAAATACATCGGAGTTTTTACGGCCGTCATAACCAATCACGATGGAAGGCTGTTTGTCATACCCTTTTAAATACTCAGCCAACCCGCCGGCAGCTTGCGCCACCAACACGCGATTCATCCCCATAGAACCGGCTTGCAGGCGACCGCGTAAACCGGCGGTACCGAATTGTAAACGTCCATCAAAACGGGCAGCAAGTTCAGCTTCCGCTTTTGCATCGCCACTTTTTGCCGAGCTTAAAAGTGCGGTTAATTCTGCGTGCGTTTCAGCGTCCGGATCTTGGTTTAACCAATTTTGTGCCATCTCGAAAAGTGCTGACATAGTGACTCCTTGTAACATGAATAATTGAAAAACTCCCTCTAGCCTATCTAAAAACATCTGTGATGGGAACGTTTATTTCCGATTAATTCCCTGTATTTTGATCTATTTCACAGATTCACCGAAAGCAATCGGTTGCCTCTTTTTTATTAAAAAAGACGTGCGAAAAAAACCTCGCGAAAGATGCCCTTTTGACGCAAAAGTGCGGTGGAAAATAAACGAGTTTTTCCTTTATAAAAAAGCGTTTTTTTGCTATAACTGAAGCAGTTTTTTTAATTAATCTAGGAGACTTATTATGGAATTAGTTTTTATTCGTCACGGCTTCAGTGAATGGAATGCAAAAAACTTATTTACCGGTTGGCGCGATGTCAATTTGACCGAGCGCGGCGTGGAAGAAGCCAAAACCGCAGGTCAAAAATTATTGAATGCCGGTTTTGAATTCGACATTGCTTTCACCTCCGTCCTTACTCGTGCGATCAAAACCTGTAATATCGTGTTGGAAGAATCTCACCAATTATGGATTCCACAAGTGAAAAACTGGCGTTTAAATGAACGTCACTATGGTGAACTACAAGGCTTAGACAAAAAAGCCACCGCAGAAAAATACGGTGATGAGCAAGTTCACATTTGGCGCCGTTCTTACGATACATTACCACCATTATTAGATCCGAAAGACCCGAATTCTGCCCACAATGACCGTCGCTACGCACACTTACCGGCTGATGTCATTCCGGATGGCGAAAACTTAAAAGTGACCTTAGAGCGTGTACTTCCATTCTGGGAAGACCAAATCGCACCGGCATTATTAAGCGGTAAACGCGTTTTAGTGGTTGCGCACGGTAACTCTCTACGTGCACTTGCAAAACACATTGAAGGCATTTCCGATGCGGATATCATGGATTTAGAAATCCCAACCGGCCAGCCGTTGGTGTATAAATTAGATGACAACTTAAAAGTGGTTGAAAAATCTTATTTGTAATCCCCAATAAAATTCACCCTAAAAAACAACCGCACTTTAGTGACTGAAGTGCGGTTTATTTTTGCGGTGTTTTTAAAAATTAAGCATTCAAGATATTCTGAATTTCCGCCATGCTTAAATGATATTCATGAGGGCACGCTTTCCACGCATCGATCATGCGGGAATATTTGTCTCTCATTGGCGTTTGGGAATCGCAACCGTGTTCGCAACGCATAAATTCCTGATATTTTCCTTCCACGCTTGTGATGAAACGGAGATAGTTAAGGTATTTTTTCTCACGCACGGCGCAGTAACCAACGAACTGTAATCGGTGTTCGCTCAATTCGGATTTATCACTCAAATTGTTATAGGAAATTTGCAACGCTTTATACATTTCCAACGTATCCAATACCGTGCGGCATTCTTCTTCCGAAATCACCGAAAACTCGTTATCCAACTCACGCAATTCCAAGCTAAATCCACCTTTCACAATAGTTTCTAGACGTTGGTATTTTGCCGCATTGGTCGGGTCTAATAACGCCATTAATTTATATTGGTTAACTAAAATTAAACGTTGGGTAGATGACATTTCCATAACCGCTCTCCTATTAATCAATTTGGTTGAGAATATCGTTTGATAAAACCGGATCCGCTTTTTTCTCTTTATCGCCGTTGATGCGTTGTTCCAAACGTTGGAAATAAGCTTCACGGAAAGTAAGATACGGGTCTTGTGCCTGATCTAATAGCGCCTCTTTATCCATCAATTTCGCGCGCGTATCAATGCCTTGCAAACCGGCTTTTAAGAAACCCCAAGGGCCAAGTAAGGAAAGCATTGGATAGGTCGTGTCCGCCAGATTACCAATGTCTTGGCGCGGCGTTGCTGCACCATATAACGGCAACATCACATAAGGACCGGTTCCGACACCATAGCGTCCTAATGTATCACCAAAACGATTATCGCCTTGTTTTTTCAACGGGTCGCTATAACTTGCCACATCAATTAAACCGCCCAAACCGAAAATCGTGTTAATCCAGAAACGGTTAAAATGAATGAGTGCCTGCTTAAAATCCCCTTGAATCAAACGGTTGGCAAAACTTGCCGGCTCATCAAGATTATCCGCCACATTGATGACACCGGTACGCACCGGGCTTGGCACATAGTTTTTCCAACCTTTCGCCAAGGGTTTTAACACATAAGGGTCAGCAACGTGATAGTTGAAATCCCACATTTTACGGTTAAACCCTTCCAAGGCGTCTTTACGTTCGCCGGTTTGTGGATCGATGGAAGAGGAACATCCGGTTAATAACACGGAGCCTAATAGTAAGGCGACAAGGCATTTTTTTATCTGCATAATGACACTCAAGCTGATGAAAAGATGGGCTCATTGTAAACAACTTACCCTACAACTACAAAAACTTTCTAAAAACCCACCGCACTTAAGAAAACAAAAGGCACGATGTTTATCGTGCCTTCATAACAAAGAAAAAATTACAGAATGAAACGGCTTAAATCTTCATTCTCAATCACCTCACCCAAGGCTTCGGTGACATATGCGGCATCAATGTTCACGGTTTGACCGTCCATGTCGCTGGCATTGAAGGAGATTTTATCCATTAAGCGCTCCATCACCGTATGCAAACGGCGGGCACCGATATTTTCGGTTTTTTCGTTGACACGAAATGCCGCTTCGGCGATTTTCTTAATAGCATCTTGTGTGAATTCAATATTCACCCCTTCCGTTGCCATTAAGGCTTTGTATTGCTCGGTTAAAGAGGCGTTCGGCTCAGTCAGAATACGCTCAAAATCCTCCGCCGTCAGTGCAGAAAGCTCCACGCGAATCGGCAAACGGCCTTGCAATTCCGGAATTAAATCTGATGGGCGCGCCACTTGGAACGCACCGGAAGCGATAAACAAGATGTGATCGGTTTTCACCATACCGTGTTTGGTGTTGACGGTTGAACCTTCCACCAGCGGCAATAAATCGCGTTGCACGCCCTCACGGGAGACATCCGCGCCACTGTATTCGCCTTTTTTACAAATTTTATCGATTTCGTCGATAAACACGATGCCGTTTTGCTCCACCGCATCAATGGCTTTTTGTTTCAATTCTTCCGGGTTCACCAATTTCGCCGCTTCATCGTCAATTAAGGTTTTTAGCGCATCCTTAATTTTCATTTTGCGTTTTTTAGTTTGGCTACCGGAAAGGTTCTCAAACATGGATTGTAATTGACTGGTCATGTCTTCCATGCCAGGAGGAGCCATGATTTCCACGCCCATGGATACACCGGCCACATCGATTTCCACTTCTTTATCGTCTAACTGACCTTCGCGTAGTTTCTTACGGAAAATCTGACGGGTGTTGCTTTGACTATCGCGGTTTTCCACTTCCCCCCATTGGTTCTTCGCCGCAGGCAATAAGGCATCTAAAATTCGCTCTTCTGCCGCTTCTTCCGCTTTAGCACGATTTTTGACGATTTCCTGTTGGCGTACCAACTTCATGGCGCTGTCAGTTAAATCGCGAATAATGGAATCCACTTCTTTGCCCACATAACCCACTTCGGTAAATTTGGTGGCTTCTACTTTAATGAACGGCGCATTGGCTAATTTTGCCAAACGGCGGGCAATTTCGGTTTTCCCCACGCCGGTCGGCCCAATCATAAGAATATTTTTTGGGGTCACTTCATGGCGCATTGGCTCTTGCAGCTGCATTCTGCGCCAACGGTTTCTTAGGGCAATCGCCACTGCGCGCTTAGCGTCGCTTTGACCGATAATATGTTGATCTAATTCAGAAACTATTTCACGAGGCGTCATTTCAGACATGGTTTATTCCTTATAAATTTTTAATTCGGCAATTCTTCAATAGTGAAATTGGTATTGGTAAACACACAAATTTCACCGGCAATTTTGAGAGATTTTTCTACAATTTCACGCGCCGATAATTCCGTGTTTTCCACCAACGCACGGGCGGCAGATAAAGCGTAGTTGCCACCGGAACCGATAGCAAGAATCTGATCTTCTTCCGGTTGTACTACATCGCCGATACCGGTAATGATCAGGCTTTCTTTTTCATCCGCCACAATTAGCATCGCTTCCAATTTACGCAACGCACGGTCGGTGCGCCAATCTTTCGCCAATTCCACCGCACTTTTCAGTAAATGCCCTTGGTGCATTTCTAATTTACGTTCAAAAAGCTCAAATAATGTAAAGGCATCTGCCGTGCCGCCCGCAAAACCTGCCAACACTTTGCCGTTATACAAACGACGCACTTTGCGCGCGTTACCTTTCATCACCGTATTGCCAAGGGAAACCTGTCCGTCACCGCCGACAACTACTTTGCCGTTGCGACGTACACTTACAATCGTAGTCATAATGCTATCCTTTAAAAATGGAAAATGTGGAGGTTATATTGAGGTAATTTAGGGGGAATTCAAGGGGGAAAATAATATTGGTCATTTATTCACCAATCACATAATAAAAATGTGATCACGGTCAGAATTTTGTATAGCAAACGATTGCTTGAAATTGCGTAATAGAACAAAAAAGGTAGGATTGCCGCCGGTATATTCACAATCTCATCAGGAGTCACAATGAAAAATCTTGTTAAACTTTCTCTTGTCGCCCTTTTAACCGCGGCAGCAATTCCCGCCATGGCGGCCAAAACCGAACCTTACACCAATCAAGGTACCAATGCCCGTGAAATGCTCGTGGAACAACCAATCCACTGGATTTCCGTTGAGCAACTGAAAAAAGAATTGGAAGGTAAAGCACCGATCAATGTAAGTTTTGATATTGACGATACCGTGCTATTCAGTAGTCCTTGTTTTTACCATGGGCAACAAAAATATTCTCCGGGTAAGCATGATTACTTAAAAAACCAAGATTTCTGGAATGAAGTGAATGCCGGTTGTGACCAATATTCCATTCCAAAACAAATTGCCATAGATTTAATTAATATGCACCAAGCCCGTGGCGACCAAATTTATTTCATCACTGGACGCACTGCCGGCGATAAAGATGGCGTTACCCCAGTATTACAAAAAGCCTTCAATATTAAAGACATGCACCCGGTTGAATTCATGGGCGGACGTGAGCTTACCACCAAATACAACAAAACCCCTGGCATTATCGAACACAAAGTTACTATTCACTACGGCGACAGTGACGACGATATTCTTGCCGCCAAAGAAGCCGGCGTTCGTGGCATCCGCCTCATGCGCGCTGCTAACTCCACTTACCAACCAATGCCAACCCTTGGTGGATATGGTGAAGAAGTATTAATTAACTCAAGCTATTAATTTTTAAAAACACATAAAAAATAGACCGCACTTTGAAATGCTCAAAGTGCGGTCTGTTTTTATAATGAATTTCAGCTTGGGTTAGAAGCGAATTTCAACGGAGGCGGCGAAGTTTCTACCCGGTTGGTAATAACGCTCTAGGCCAGGATAAACCCCATAGGTTGAATAGTACTAGATTATAAAAATAAAAAATGAGGAGAAAAATAGATCTACTTGAGAATAATTTGCATTTTTATGATCTGGTACGACTTATTTATTATCTAAAATCCGACTGATTAATTTCAGCCATTGCACTGCCAATTCGCGCTGCATAACGCTCGCATTAAACACCGGATCTTCGCCCAATACACCGCAAGGCAAATCAGGTGGAATTTCGCCTTGTTCATAGGCGGCATAATCCTCACGCCAGTCACCGTCAAAATAATAGCGTTCCAACGTTTCCATTTTCGGCAGAAACGTCTGCCATTTTTCCAAAAATGCTTCAGCTTCCGCTAAAAAATCATTGGCTTCGTTCAGAATGCCTTCCATTTTTGTGATTTGCTCTAAACGGGCTTTCGATAACATACGATCTCCAAAACATTCAAAAAAATGACCGCACTCTCATTTAAAGTGCGGTCCATTTACAGCGTGTTTTACAAATTACACATCATACGTGGTGGATGCGGTATTGCCGCCGCGCCCCGTCCAGTTGGTGTGGAAGAATTCGCCGCGTGGTTTATCGGTGCGTTCGTAAGTGTGCGCGCCGAAGTAGTCACGCTGCGCTTGCAACAGATTTGCCGGCAAGCGGGCTGAGGTGTAGCCGTCTAAGAAGGTAATCGCAGACGCCATACATGGCATTGGAATGCCCACTTCGATAGATTTTGCTACCACTTTGCGCCATTCGCCCATGGCATTTTCTAAAATGCCTTTGAAGTAGCTGTCGGAACCTAAGAAGATTAAATCTGGGTTCGCTTCATACGCATCACGAATGTTGCCTAAGAAACGGCTGCGAATAATACAACCTTCGCGCCATAACAAGGCAGTGTTGCCGTAGTTGATGTTCCAGTTGAAGTTTTCAGACGCTTCACGAATCAACATAAAGCCTTGTGCGTAAGAAATGATTTTTGACGCTAATAGCGCTTTGCGCACCGCTTCAATCCATTCTTTTTTATCGCCTTCCACTTTGCCTACGGTTTTGCCGAATAATTGGCTTGCGGCAATGCGTTGATCTTTAAAAGCAGATACGCAACGTGCAAACACGGATTCAGTAATTAAGGTCAACGGAATACCGAAATCAAGGGCATTGATCCCCGTCCATTTACCGGTGCCTTTTTGCCCTGCGGTGTCTAAAATTTTATCTACTAAGCGGTTACCGTCTTCATCTTTATAGCCAAGGATATCGGCGGTGATGTCGATTAAGTAGCTGTCTAATTCGGTGTTGCGCCATGCGTTGAAAGTGGCTTCCAATTCATCATCAGACAAGCCCACGCCCTCTTTTAAGAACTGATAGGCTTCGCAAATTAATTGCATATCGCCGTATTCAATACCGTTATGCACCATTTTCACGAAATGGCCTGCGCCATCTTTGCCCACCCAGTCACAGCACGCTTCTCCTTTGTCGGTTTTGGCTGAAATCGCTTGTAATACCGGTTTCACGAATGGCCATGCTTCTTCGTTACCACCCGGCATAATAGATGGTCCGTGGCGCGCGCCCTCTTCACCGCCGGAAACGCCGGTGCCGATAAAGCGAATGCCTTTTTCACGCAACGCCGCCACACGACGGTTGGTGTCCGGATAGTTTGAGTTACCACCATCAATAATGATGTCGCCTTCTTCTAAGTGCGGTAGCAATGCATCAATAAATTGATCCACCACCTCACCCGCACGCACCATTAACATCACTTTGCGCGGTTTTTCTAATTTAGCGGCCAAATCTTCCAAAGAATAAGCACCGATAATGTTCGTGCCTTTTGCCGCACCTTGTAAAAATTCATCCACTTTGGATGTGGTACGGTTATACGCCACCACTTTAAATCCGTGGTCGTTCATATTTAAAATGAGGTTCTGCCCCATTACGGCTAAGCCGATAACACCGATGTCGCCTTTTACTGACATTGTTTTCTCCTGTTTGTGAGGTACAGATGCACCTATCATTTAGTATTTATTGTAAAGTATAAGAAGCTTGTTTCAGATATTCTATAGCAAAACTTCTTTTAAATTTCTCTAATTAAAGAGCTGCCTTGCTCTAACGTGTCTAGCCACTGCCATTTTTCATGACCGACGAGTTTACTTTCTTCTAAAGAAAATGTTGTACAACAACGACCCAGACGATTTTCTAGAGATTGATTTAAATGTTGATACGTAAATTCAATTTGAGTATCGTTAATCCATTTCCCAATTAAAAAACCTTTTAAAATTTCACCACCACCATATTCAGCCCAAATCATTTTACCTTGTTGATGATAATAAAATTCTGTTTGGCTACTCACTTCACCATTTGCGGTGTTTTCAACAGCAACAAATTTTTTATTATCTAAATTCAACATTAAAGTCACTCCGCATCTAATGTATCTATATCTTATTTTTGCATAATGTAATGCATTTCTACATTTTTCGCTTTTGCGGCTTTTTCTAGATCTGCTTTATCGCTTTGACTATCTCCAACAAGGTATAAAGATACATCCTTGCCGACCTTTTCTGCATTATTTAGTCCATACATAGCAACTGCTTTATTCACAGATTGACTGTTCCCTGCAATTCCGATGTGTAAATTATCTGTAGCTAAAAGAGATACGAGTCGTTTTCCTGAAGTACCACCTGCGGTTCTAATCGTTGCTACAAGCATTCCATTTGAAACTGGGTTTCCTGCTTCTGGAACTTGAAGCATTACTGAGCGATTATCTTTTGGCATTTGTGCCGCTAACTGATCTAAAGATGGACCAGATGAACAAGCAAATAACAAAGTTGAAGTAAGTAGTACAAACAGCTTTTTCATTTTTGTCTCCATATCATTCTAATAAATTAACTCTTCGTCCATGCACTCATGTGCTGTGTAAATCCAATATGCGGATAGTAATCCACCGCTTGCGGGGCGGATAACAGCACGATTTTGGCTTGTGGATGTAAGGCTTGTTTAGTGTGTTCGATTAACTGTAAACCAATACCTTGTTTTTGATATTGTTCGTCCACCGCCAAATCAGACAAATAACAACAATAGGCAAAATCCGTCACCGAACGGGCGACACCCACCAATAACTCACCATCCCAAGCTGTCACCAATAAATCGGCATGATGTAACATCGCCGCCACACGTTTTTCATCCTCTAACGGACGGCGTGCGCCTAAGGTACTTTTATTGAGTAGCTCAATAAATTGTTCTACTGAAATAGGAAAATTGGTTTTGTATTCGATCATGTCTTTAAGCCTACTATGCCTAATCGCAATCCGCTATAGCAACTTCGCCGCCGCTTTATCCAAATACCACTCCGTCACGCCGTTTTTCGCCTGAATTTTAGCTGCTGGGTAAGGCAGATTTTCCGCTGGTGTGGTTTGAATTTCTTTGAGGATTTCCGCTTTGCCTTCGCCTGTCACCAAATAAGTAATACGTTTCGCTTGTTCAATTAATTTGGCGGTTTTGGAAATGCGGAGCTGTCCGCTTTCCGGATGTTTAGCGATCACTGCGAGGTTTTCATCCGCAAAATTGGCTTGATTCGGGAACAAAGAAGCCGTGTGCCCGTCTGCGCCCATGCCGAGGATAATCCAATCAAAAACGCCGTCAGGAATGACCGCACTTAATTCTTCTTGAAAGCGTTTAAGCTCTAAGTGCGGTTCGTTTTCGCCACGAATTCGGTGAATGTTTTCTGCCGGAATATTGATGTAGTCGAACAACAGTTTTTGTACTTCGCCGTAATTACTTTCCGAATCAGATGGCGGCACCATACGATCATCGCCCCACCAGAAATGAAGGTTTTTCCAGTTAACGGCATCTGCATAAGGCGCTTGTGCCAAGGTTTTAAACAATAATTTTGGTGTAGAACCGCCGGACAAGGAAATGTGCACCGGGTGATTTACTTGACTATAAATCACAAATTCTAGGGCGATTTTTTCCACCGCGTGTTGAGCAGTAGGGAAAGTAATATAGTTCATTATTTTTCCGTAGAGTGACTAAATTAAACTTTTTTCTTCATCAAACCACTCGGTTTGCGCCATACTTTGCCTTCTTTGGCAATCAGTTTATCGGCGGCTATCGGGCCCCAACTGCCGGCTTCGTAGTCATACACGCGACCGCCTTGAGCTTTGTAATCCAAAATCGGTTGCACGAATTTCCAAGCGGCGTGTACGGCATCAGTACGGGCAAATAAGGTCGCATCGCCTTTCATGGCATCAAGCAATAAACGCTCGTATGCAGTCATCACCGTGGCACCCGCTAAATCCGCATAGCGGAAATCCATGGAAACTTCTTTTGCTTCAAAGCCTGCGCCCGGTTTTTTCAAGCCGAAACGCATGGAAATAGCTTCATCCGGCTGAATACGGATAATCAATTTATTTTCCGGTGCATTTTGACTGAACACCGGGTGCGGTGTGGTTTTGAAATGAATCACGATTTCAGTGACGCGTGCCGGTAAACGTTTGCCGGTACGCACATAAAACGGCACGCCTGCCCAACGCCAGTTTTCAATTTCACAACGCAATGCCATGTAGGTTTCCGTACGGGAGTCTGCCGGCACGCCTTTTTCTTCCAAATAGCCTTTCGCCATTTTGCCGTTAATTTCTGCAGCCGTGTATTGTCCGAGCACCAAATGATGCTCCATGTCTTCATGGGTTAAAGGACGTAAGCAGTGCAACACTTTCGCCACTTCATCACGCATGGAGTCCGCATTGATAATCGCCGGTGGCTCCATTGCCACCATCGCCAACACTTGCAGTAAATGGTTTTGGAACATATCGCGCATTGCACCGGAACCGTCGTAATAGCCACCACGGTCTTCTACGCCAATGGATTCGGCACCGGTAATTTCCACATACTCAATAAAATTGCGGTTCCAAAGCGGCTCAAACCAACCATTAGAAAAACGCAACACAAGCAGGTTTTGTACGGTTTCTTTACCAAGATAATGGTCGATACGATAAATTTGGTGTTCCTCAAAGAAGCGGTGAATTTGAACGTCCAACGCTTCCGCCGTTTTGCGATCATAACCAAACGGTTTTTCCACAATGAGACGTTTCCAACCATTCTCTTCTTTGTTTAAACCATGTTCGGCTAAACATTCCGGAATCACGCCGTATAAACTTGGTGGGGTGGATAAATAATATAAGGTGTTGCCGTTGGTTTTATAGTTTTCATGCAAGGCATCCAAGCGCGGAATCAATTTGGCATAATCCGCTTTGTCTGAGGTGTTAACGGCTTGGTAATATAAGTGGCGACAAAATTGTTCTAAACATTCGCCTTCCGCGCCTTCGTGTTCAATTAGCGTTTGACGCATTTTTTCACGGAAAGAATCGTCATTTAATTCAGTACGCGCCACACCCAAAACGGAGAAATCATCGCCCAACCGATCAATTTTATAAAGGTCATACAACGCCGGAATAAGTTTACGATAGGTCAAATCTCCGGATGCGCCGAAGATAACGATACAACAGTTTTCTGTTTTCATTTGGTTACCACATTAATGTTACGATTTAATAAATGCGTCGTATGATAAGGAAAATCATCCGGCATTTCTAATCACTCTGATAAATCGGAGCGAAAGATATTATCCCATGGAAAATCTCTCGTCGCCCCCATCAAAAAGTTTGGATTAACGAAAGATTCTCGTTGATTGTAGGTCAGCGGTTGATAATTTAAGTCAAAAACCACTCCGCCCATTTCCGCCAGCAAAATCTCTGCGACGGCCGTATCCCACTCACCGGTGCGACCTAAGCGAATATAGCAATCGCATACACCATCGGCGACCAACATGCTTTTTAAGCTACTGGAACCGCAGATGTGAAATGCATAATCAAAATTCGGGCTTAAAATCGACCGCACTTTTTCCGCCGTTGTTGCGGAACCGACGGCAATGCGCAAAGGTCGGTCTAACGCAATGTCACGGAATGGCAATTTACAGGGTTTTCCCTCTTGCAGCTTATAGGCGCCAAATCCTTTCATAGCGTAATAGGTATAGCCCAATATCGGCGCATGAATCACGCCCAACACCGGTTGATGATTTTTCACTAAGCTAATGAGCACGGAAAATTGATCGGTGCGATTAATAAATTGTTGCGTGCCATCAAGAGGGTCAATTAACCAATAAGACTCCCACGCCTGCCGCTCCGCAAGGGGAATGTTGCAATTTTCTTCTGACAAAATAGGAAGATGCGGTGTAAGTGCGGTCAGTTTTTCCGTTAAAAATTGACTGACAAACAAATCCGCTTCCGTCACCGGTGTGTTGTCTGCTTTGATTTGAACAGACACCGAATGTTGATAAAAACGACGTAAATGTTCGCCCGCTTGCTGGGCGATATGAATCACATCCTGTAATAAATGCGTTGTGAGAATTGGCATAGTCTTCCCTCCTATGTTCTCAATCCAAGTCGCAATTTATCTCGTTTTCGGCAACAACAAAGGCAACACGAGAACCGAATACAGTGCCATACCAAAGCTGAGCAAAAATGCCATATCAATGCCGCCGCCATGCAACCACACGCCAAAGGTCATAGCAGGTTGGGTTAGCGTCATATAAATAAAACTCGCGATGTTCCCATAACAAAAGGCAATAGTCAGAGAAATTAACACGATCGCCACCACGTTATAACGCGTATAGCGATAAATCTTTACCCATAACGCAATCAACAGCGCCGGCACGGTTGCCACGATAAATGTGGCTAACAAACTAAATAGCACGACATCCGCTGTGGTGAATAATTCATCTGTGTTGTCATCAACGTAAATGCTCACGAGCGTGCCAATAATTTGAGCAAGCAAAGGAAATAAAACGAGTGCTTTTAGGTATGGAAATTTAGACGGCATAAGAATTCCTGAGTAAAAAAATAGGCTATCAAAAGACAGCCTATTGTAGAGGAATTTTAGCGATTACGCAGATTTTTTTGCACGTAATACACGCAAGGTGAAAATGGTCACACCGGCAATAAATACGGCTAAACCAAGTACTTCACCAATCGTACCCCAGTTTTCCAAATTCAAGGCCAATGGCGCTTCAGAACCACCGGAGGTAACGGAGGCGGCAATAATAAAGGCTAATACAACGCCCATTAAGCTTTCGCCTACAATCAAGCCCGCGGCGAACAAGGTACCAAAACGCTCTGCTCGTTTGTTCACGTCTTTGTCGCTGCTACGCGCTGCATATTTGGTGATATGGCGATTAATTAACCACGCCAAGAATGCCCCGGTGACAACCGGCATATTAATAGAAGGTGGTAAGTAGATACCAATCCCCACAGCCAATACCGGTAAAGCAAAGGCTTTGTTGCTCATTTTTTTCAAGAAACTGTCAATAATAATTAACACCGCACCTAGACCTACACCGGTTAAGATGTAAGTCCACTCTAATTTATTAGAGAAAATCCCTTGTGAAATGGTAGTCATTAACGTTGCTTGCGGTGCAGATAACGCTTGTGAAGGGTCCATATCCGCACGCGGTAACGCGCCGGTGAAACCGTAAGCGTGGTAAAGGATTTCCAATACCGGCGCAATCACTAATGCACCCACGAAACAACCGATAATTAACGCCACCTGTTGACGCCAAGGCGTCGCTTCGACTAATAAACCGGTTTTTAAATCTTGTAGGTTATCGTTAGAAATGGTCGCTGTCGTTAACACGATAGACGCGGTAAACAAGGTAAGTGCGGTCAAGAATTTCTGTCCATCCGCCGTTTC
Source organism: Aggregatibacter sp. oral taxon 513 (assembly GCF_018128305.1). Lineage (NCBI taxonomy): Bacteria > Pseudomonadati > Pseudomonadota > Gammaproteobacteria > Pasteurellales > Pasteurellaceae > Aggregatibacter > Aggregatibacter sp. oral taxon 513. The sequence continues at coordinate 73,317 of NZ_CP072381.1, read as the reverse complement.
AAATAAACCGGAAGCATTGCCGATAGAAAACAATACTAAAGAAATCACGATCACGGAAATGATCCCGATACCGGAAATTGGACTAGAGGAAGAACCCACAAGCCCCGCCATGTAACCGGAGGCTGCCGCCACGAAGAAACCGATAAATACTGCCAAGAAAGTACAAACGACCACTAACAATAATGCCAATTCCGGAGAAATCGGTGCGGCAGCGATAAAGTGATGTAAGGAAACCACGATTAACGCCACAGCGGCAATTAAAATGTAAATCATGGTTTTTGGTGAAAGGTCGATATCAATACGATGTTCAGACGCACCTTGTGTGCCTTTCAACATACGGAAAGAATGCACCATACCTTGCACCATTGGTTTCATCAGAATCAATAACGTCCAAATAGCCGCAATCCCGATTGTTCCCACACCGATAAAACGTACTTTCGTTTTCCACATGCTCATGGCATAACTCACGATAGTTCCATCAGTTGGCATATCACCGGACATGGTAAAGAACGGTACTGCTAAGCCCCAAGCTAAGAAGGTACCCAACAAAATCGCAATACCGCCCACGATACCGATTAAGTAACCGGCGCCTAATAAGGCTAGAGAAAAGCCCATCGGCAGTTGGAAGATGGCTTTGCCGCCTGGTCCGGTAAACCACGCGCTGGCACCATCTGCCATCAAACGCAAACCGTTGGTTAAGAAAGCCACGACGCTGGCAAAAATACCGCCATAAGCAATATCTTTCACACCGCTGTCTGCATCAGAATTGTTACCGGCTTTTAAAATTTCTGCCGCTGCAACGCCTTCCGGATAAGGTAAATCGCTGTTTACGACCATCGCGCGACGTAATGGAATCGTGAACAACACGCCCAATGTACCACCCGCAGCACAAATCAACATGGTTTGCCAGAACGGGAAGTCTTGCCAGTAGCCCATCATCAACAAGCCCGGCAACACGAAAATTACAGAAGAAAGTGTACCCGCAGAAGACGCTTGGGTTTGCACCATGTTGTTTTCCAAGATGCTGGAATCCTTGAAGAATTTCAGTACCGCCATGGAAATAACTGCCGCCGGAATCGACGACGCAAACGTCATCCCGACTTTCAGACCCAAATAAACGTTAGATGCGGTAAACAACACCGTAATCAACGCCCCAAGGAACATGCCTCGGAAGGTCAACTCTTTTAAGTTTGTAGATTGCATAACACATTACCTATCTTTTAAATAAAAAAACGTTGCCACCTTGACAAAAAAGCGGTGAATAATCAAGTTTCATTCAATTTATTTTTGCTTAAATTGAATTTTATTTAAATATCAGCCATATTTTTAAACTATTTATAATCCTATAACCTATTCAATAGTAAAACTGCCCTCTACCCAACATTGCTATAATCTTAAATCCATCTGATTTAGTCTCAATTATAAAAAATAGCGAGTCTCATCAAGTTATTTATTCTTCATATCCTATATAGTTCGCCGAGCCTATTCCATTTAGGTAAATAACCACTACATTTTGTATCATCCATTGAATGATGAAGTTCTATGAGGCTAAAAAATGAATGCATTAATTGAATTACTCGCGAAAATTGTTGCCCCGATGCAACGCCAATTTATTAACTTTATACGTATCGCCATTTGTATCGTTATGGTATGGATTGGTGGGTTAAAAGTATGTCAATATGAAGCAGATGGTATTGCCCATTTTGTCTCGAACAGTCCATTTTTAAGTTTCCTCTATAAAAACGGACCTAATTTAGTGCAAAACGATAAAGGCGAATTAGTAAAAGAATATACCCTTTATAAAAATCCCGAAGGTAAAATGGTGGCGAAAAATATTGAATGGCACAAAGCTAACGGGACTTACACTGCGTCTTATATTATCGGTGCAATCATTGTGACCATCGGCTTATTAACGTTAGCCGGAATCTGGTCTCCGACTTTCGGGCTACTCGGCGGTTTGCTGACGTTCGGTATGTCCATTGTCACCCTATCGTTCCTCATCTTCACACCGGAAACGTGGGTGCCTAATTTAGGGGGCGATTTGCCTACACCAAATTACGGCTTTCCATATTTATCCGGTGCGGGACGTTTGGTTATTAAAGATATTATTATGATGGCTGGGGGATTAGTTGCCGCTGCCGAATGTGCGAATCGCTACTTAAAATATAAAGCATCCGTCTAATTGAAACACCGATACGAAGCTTATCACTCTGTGATAGGCTTCTTCATTTGTTAATCAGGAGAAAAGTAGAACATGGACTATTTAGATCAGCTTGTCCGACAGTCAGGCATTGAGGGAGAAATCAATATCCTCTGTCGTTTTCAAGGTGACTGGCTAATCCATCATAAACAGGAACCGAATTTAATTGGCAGATTTCATATTGTGTCACGAGGGGAATGCCAAATTCGGCTGAAAGACCAAACCTGCCGGCTCAAACCGGGCGATGTCATTTTTCTACCCTACGGAGAAGAGCACGTTATTTATCACGGCACCGACACAGAAACACAAATTACCAAAACCACACAAGGTGTTTTTACATTACATCGCAATAGCTCAAGCGAATCTGCTGATTTTGAAATGTTTTGCGGTTATTTTCATTATTTAAACGTTGCGCAAAGTTTACTGTTTAATCTACCGCAGTGGCACCTTGCCGGAAATAACGATTCCATCATGGCCTTACTGAAATTGCTGCGCAAAGAAACAGAGGATAACCTCGGCAATGAAGTTGTCGTCAATGCGTTATGCAACATTCTTTTCACTTATTTAATCAGAGATTACCTTCAACACCATCAGGTCAATCAAGGCATCTTCGGCGCATTACAGGACAAGCGTTTAAGAAATGCCGTGAATGCCATCATAGCCAATCCGAAAGAAAGCTGGAGCATGGAGAGCTTAGCAGAAAGTTGCGCCATGTCGCGCGCCAATTTTATTCGTGCATTTAAACAAAAAACGGGCATTTTACCCGGTAAATTTCTCACTATAATGCGAATGAATATGGCAGGAATGTTACTAAAAAACACACAAAAACCGATTAGCGTGATTGCCTCGGAAGTGGGCTACCAATCAGACACCCACTTTACTAAAGTGTTTAAATCCTATTACGGCATTTCTCCGGGGAAATACCGATAAATACCAATTTATGGATTAACACAGGCTTTCCGTTGTAAATAATCCCGAAGTAAATAAAGTGCGGTCAGATTTTTCGCTTCATTGAATTCAGGGTCATACAACAATTCGTTAATGTTTGCCAACGGCACGCGTACCACTTGTAACGGTTCCGGTTCGTCACCTTCCAGCTTGCTCGGATAAAAATTCTGCGCCAATAAAATGTGCATAGGATTATTCATGAAGCCAACGGATGAATTAATCGTGCGCAAATGCACCCAAGATGTTGCGCCTAAACCAATTTCTTCTTGCAACTCGCGATTGGCACTTTGTTCCGGCGTTTCACCGGCATCCATTCTGCCCTTCACAAATCCTAACTCATAGCGCTCTGTTCCCATGGCATATTCACGCACTAACAACATATCCTCGCCATCAATCGCCACCACCATCACCGAGGCATATTTACCTGGGCGAAAACGTTCATAAGTGCGGTGCGTTCCGTTGGCGAATTTCAAGTCCACCGATTGAATTTCAAATATCGTTGATTTTGCTACAGTTTTTATATTGAGAATGGTTGGTTTTTGTAACATTGTTCTCTTCTTCCCTTGTTTTACAAACTACTGAAATAGCGATACCATACCCCACTATTTTTACAAAGAAAAGGGACCACAACAGGGATGGCGCAACAAAAATTTGACTGGCAAGCAATCGACACCGTGATTCTGGATTTAGACGGCACGCTAATCGATCTGTATTTCGATCACCGTTTCTGGAAAAAGGTGGTGCCGCAGGCGTATGCCGACAAATTCAAGCTTTCTGTGGAACAAAGTCGCGAACTGATCCATCGCCGTTATCAACAGGTGGAATTCAGTATGCAATGGTATTGCATTGATTTTTGGGCGAAGAATTTAGATTTACCGTTGCGCGAATTGTTACAACAACAGCGCGATTACATCAAAGTGCGGTCGGATGTTTATCCGTTTTTACAAGCCGCCCGCGAACGCCGCAAGAAATTAATTTTGCTCACCGACAGCCATCCGTTCAGTTTGGCAGAAAAACTAAAACACTGCGATTTAGCACCGCACTTTGACCTGTTGCTTTCCAGCCACCAGTTTAATGCGCCAAAAGTAGAGCAATCCCTGTGGCAACGTTTGCAACAATTCACGCCATTCGATCCGAGCCGAACCCTTTTTATTGACGACACAGAACCAGTGTTAGATAGCGCTAAAAAATTTGGCATTGCCTACACTATCGGCGTGGAAAATCCGGACAGTACCTTGGCGGACAAATCCTTCGAGCGTCATTTCTCCGTCAAAAACTACCGCACTTTACTGTAAGGACGCGGCAACATGGCAAAACATTCTCAAATAGAAGAAAAAGAAGCAGTACGTTTGGACAAATGGCTGTGGGCAGCGCGTTTTTACAAAACCCGCACACTCGCCAAAGAAATGATTGACGGAGGCAAAGTCCATTACAACGGGCAACGTAGCAAACCGAATAAAATCGTAGAAGTGGGTGCCACCCTAAAAATACGCCAAGGCAGTGACGAAAAAGAAATCGTTGTGTTGGCGCTTTCCACCCAACGGAGAGGCGCACCGGAAGCACAGCTGCTTTACCGAGAAACGGAACAAAGCATTGCCAATCGAGAAAAACTTGCCATGGCGCGCAAAATGAACGCGCTGTCCATGCCGCACCCTGATCGCCGCCCGGACAAAAAAGAACGTCGCGATTTACTTAAATTCAAACATCAAAACCAAGCATAAGCGCCACCTTGTAATCGAGAGAAACGCCCTTATATTTGGCGAACAACATTCAATTAGGAATAAAAGATGACCACTTATACTAAAGACAACGACCAACTTTATCGTTACTTGTTCAAAGACCGCGCAGTGCGTGGCGAATGGGTACGCTTAAATCAAACGTTCAACGACACCTTAAACACCCATCATTACCCGCAAGCCGTGCGCAATTTATTAGGCGAAATGATGGTCGCCACCAGTTTGCTGACCGCCACCTTAAAATTTAATGGCGACATCACCGTGCAAATTCAAGGCGATGGCCCATTAAAACTGGCGTTAGTCAACGGCAATGATCAGCAACAAATCAGAGCACTTGCCCGTTTACAAGGTGAGATTGATAACGGTATGAGCCTACACCAAATGATCGGCAAAGGCGTATTAGTAATCACCATTGCACCGAAAGAAGGCGAACGCTATCAAGGAATCGTACCACTGGACAAACCGACCATCAGTGAATGTTTGGAAGACTATTTCGTCCGTTCCGAACAACTCCAAACACAACTGATTATCCGCAGTGGTGAATATGACGGCAAACCGGTCGCCGCCGGCGTGTTATTACAAATTGTCCCGGATGGTTCAGGTTCACCGGACGATTTCGAACATTTAGCCACCTTAAGCGCCACCATTAAAGACGAAGAGATTTTTGGTTTAAGTGCAGAAGAATTATTGTACCGCTTATACCACGAAGAAACCGTTGAACTCTTCGCGCCACAATCGGTGACGTTCCACTGTGGCTGTTCGCAAGAACGTTCAGGCGCTGCCTTGTTATTAATTTCGGAAGAAGAAATTGACCATATCCTTGCTGAACACCAAGGCACCATCGATATGCAATGCGAATGCTGTGGCACGCATTATTTCTTCAATAAAGAAACGATTGAGAAATTAAAAGCAAGTTCGCAAGCTTAACCGCAAACCTACCTCATCTAAGGCGTACATTTTTAATGTGCGCCTTTTTCTTTTATTCCAATTACCACAGGCAAAAGTCTGCTCGGTTAAGTGCGGTGCTTTTTCCATTTATTTTTTACAATAAATCCATGCTGATAACTATTACGTTAAGCCTTATCCACCAAGGCATTAACCCAATATGAACTAAATCAAGAAATACAAAAATAATCCTGCCTAGCTATTGTTCAAACTGCGTAAAACGGGTATAGTTTTGCACGTTTTTTATTTATTACTTTTATAGAATGACGAGGTTTTTATGGGCGGTATTAGCATTTGGCAATTAGCGATTTTAGTCTTAATTATCGTGTTACTGTTCGGTACGAAAAAATTACGTACTTTAGGTACTGATTTAGGTGAATCAGTAAAAGGCTTCAAAAAAGCCATGAACGAAGAAGCCAAACCGGCTGATGCAAGTTTCGACAAAGTGGAACAAAAACAAAGCGCACAACCGGAACAAGAAAAAAACAAAGAAAAAGAACAGGCATAATCCGTGTTTGATATTGGTTTTTCCGAGATTGTATTAGTTTGCATTGTGGGCTTAGTAGTACTAGGCCCACAACGTTTACCGGTAGCGATTCGTACCGTAATGGGTTGGGTACGCACAATTCGCGGCCTGGCGGCGAACGTCCAAAACGAACTAAAACAAGAGCTGAAATTGCAGGAATTACAAGACAGCATCAAAAAAGCGGAAAGTTTAAACCTCAAGGCGTTGTCGCCGGAATTAGGCAAAACCGTGGAAGAACTTAAAGCTTCCGCTGACAAGCTACGCTCGGAGCTAGAACAAAAAGCCAATGAGACCAACACAACACTTCAAGATCAAATCAATGAATTGAAGCAGGTGCAGGCGGATAAAAGTGCGGCAGAAAATCTCACTGAATCGCTACACACAGAAACGCCCGCATTGGAAACTGTCGTTTTAGAAACACCAAAAGAAGAAACAACGGAAAATATAACCGCTCTTTCTCCGGCAGAACAGGCGGAGCAAGAAGAAATTGAATTAGACGAGAAACTCGCCTACTACATCAATCAATATGATCCGGACAACCCGCTACCGGCTCACACGGAATCGGACACGTCAGACAAAGCCTCAGACAAAAGTTAACTGTGCTTTGCGGGACCGCCTCACATCAGGATAACTTATGACCAGCGTTGACGATACTCAACCCCTTATCACTCACTTAGTAGAACTACGCAATCGCTTATTACGCAGCATTATTTTTGTTGCGGTGATATTTGTTGCGCTCGTTTACTTCTCCAATGAAATTTATAACTTTGTGGCGGCACCGTTAACCGAAAACTTGCCAAACGGTTCCAGCATGATTGCCACCAACATCGCCACACCGTTTTTCACGCCGATTAAACTGACCGGGGTTGTCGCTATTTTTATTTCCGTGCCATTTTTGCTCTACCAAATTTGGGCTTTTGTGGCACCGGCATTATATCAGCATGAAAAACGCCTCATTTATCCACTGCTATTTTCTAGCACGCTGTTGTTTTATCTAGGCGTAGCCTTTGCTTATTATATCGTCTTTCCATTAGTGTTTAGCTTTTTAACGAAAACAGCACCGGAAGGCGTCTCGATCGCCACGGACATCAGTAGCTACTTAGATTTTGTTCTTACCCTATTCTTGGCTTTCGGCATTTGCTTTGAAGTGCCTGTCGCCATCATTTTGCTGTGCTGGACAGGTGTCACCACGCCGGAAGATTTAAAAGCCAAACGTCCTTACATTATTGTGGGTGCCTTCTTTATCGGTATGCTTTTAACTCCGCCGGATGTGTTCTCACAAACTCTGCTTGCCATTCCGATGTGTTTGTTATTTGAAGTGGGCATTCTTTTCTCCCGTTTCTACCGTCCGCGGGAAGAAAATGAAACCGCTCAAGAAGAAAACAACACATCTAATCACTAATTGAATTCGGGAGATAATATGACACAACAAATTTTTACCGGTTTTCCAACCCGCCGTTTACGCCGTATGCGTAAACAGGATTTTAGTCGCCGCTTAATGGCGGAACATAAACTGACTGTTGATGATCTGATTTATCCCGTATTTATTATTGAAGGCGAAAATCATCGTGAAGCCGTGCCTTCCATGCCAAACGTAGAACGTTTAACCATCGACCAACTGTTAATTGAAGCGGATTTATTGGTGAAATACGGCGTTCCGGTGATTGCGCTATTTCCTGTGGTAGAACAGGCGAAAAAATCCTTAATGGCGGAAGAAGCCTATAACCCGAACGGCTTGGTGCAACGCGCAGTGAAAGCGCTTAAAGCCGCCTATCCGGAACTTGGCGTGTTAACCGATGTGGCGCTTGACCCTTACACCGTGCACGGACAAGACGGCATTATCGATGAAGAAGGCTATGTGCTGAACGACATCACCACCGAGGTATTAATCAAACAAGCCCTGTCCCACGCAGAAGCCGGCGCAGATGTGGTCGCACCAAGCGATATGATGGATGGCCGAATCGGCAGAATCCGCAACGCTTTGGAAGAAAAAAGCTTTATTAACACCCTCATCATGGCTTACTCCGCTAAATATGCCTCCAACTATTACGGCCCGTTCCGTGACGCTGTGGGCTCTTCCGGTAACTTAAAAGGCAGCGATAAAAAGACCTATCAATTAGATCCGGCTAACAGCGACGAAGGCTTACAAGAGGTGGCATTAGACTTGGAAGAAGGCGCCGATATGGTGATGGTGAAACCGGGTATGCCATATTTAGATTTAGTCTATCGCGTAAAACAACAATTCGGCGTACCAACCTTTGCCTACCAAGTTTCCGGTGAATACGCCATGCACATGGCCGCCATTCAAAACGGCTGGTTAAAAGAAAAAGAATGTATCATGGAATCCTTGCTTTGCTTCAAACGTGCCGGCGCTGACGGTATTTTGACTTACTTCGCCAAACAAGTAGCAGAGTGGTTGTATTTGGAAGGAAAGAATAAATAATTTCTTGATAGAAGATCTAAAGAAAAAGCCGAATAATCCTATTCGGCTTTTTTTATACGGAAAGTGCGGTGGAAAAACACATGATTTTGTGACCGCACTTTTATCTTTTATTGCAACAATGAAATATCCGCCACCTGTAAGAATAACCCTTGCAACGTGTTCAAAATGGCTAAACGGTTTTGGCGCAATTTTGCATCCTCCGCATTTACCATCACATTGTCAAAGAAGTTATCCACCGGTTGACGCAAGCCGGCGAGTTTATCCAACACCGCGGTGTATTCGCCTTGTGCGATTAATGGCTGAACCTCTTTCGCCAGACTTAACACGCTTTGCGCAAGCACTTGTTCTGCCGGTTCAACGCATAACGCCACATCAATTGTGCCAATGTCGTCTTCCGCTTTCGCCAAAATATTCGTCACACGTTTATTAGCAGCTGCCAAAGCTTCCGCAGAATCAAGTGTACGGAAATGTGAAACCGCACGCACACGCGCATCAAAGTCCGCCGGACGGGTTGGACGACGCGCCAATACCGCTTGAATCACATCCACTGCAATGCCTTCATCTTGATACCACGCACGGAAACGACCAAGCATGAAATCCACCACATCGGCGACCACATTTTGATTCGTAAGTTTATCACCGAAAAGTGCGGTGGATTTTTTCACTAAATCTTCCAAATCCAGTGGCAAGTTTTTCTCAACGATAATACGCAATGCACCTAATGCCGCACGACGTAATGCAAATGGGTCTGCGCTGCCTTTAGGCGCTTGTCCGATACCAAAGATACCCGTTAAGGTGTCAAATTTATCCGCTAAAGCGACCGCACTTGCAACGAGTGATTTTGGTAATTCATCGCCGGCAAAGCGAGGCATATATTGTTCGTTTAATGCCACCGCTACTTCTTCATCTTCACCGTCATGACGCGCATAGTGCATGCCCATCACGCCTTGCGTATCGGTGAATTCAAACACCATATTGGTCATTAAGTCACATTTTGACAGTAAGCCGGCACGTTTTGCTTTCGCTTCGTCTGCACCAATTTGTTTCGCAATTTCGCCTGCCAGTTGCTCAATACGGTCAGTTTTGTCTTTCAATGTACCCAGTTGTTGTTGGAACAACACGGTTTCTAAACGCGGTAAACGATCGACTAGTTTTTGTTTTAAGTCAGTTTTGAAGAAGAATTCCGCATCGGTTAAACGTGGGCGAACCACTTTTTCGTTCCCTTCGATAATCGCCGTTGGATCTTCCGGATTGATGTTCGATACAAAAATAAAGTGCGGTAATAATTTGCCATCTTTATCATAAATCGGGAAATATTTTTGGTCGCCTTTCATGGTGTAAACCAAGGCTTCCGCAGGCACCGCTAAGAAGCGTTCTTCAAATTTTGCCGCTAAAACATTTGGATATTCCACCAACGAAGTCACTTCCTCAAGCAAGCTTTCTTCAATGTCCGCTACGCCGCCAAGTGCGGTCGCTTTTGCTTGAGATTTTGCCAAAATTTCTGCTTTACGCTCGTTGAAATCGGCTACTACAGAACCTTTTTCACGTAATAATTGTGGATATTGGTCTGCATGTTGAATTTCAAATTCTTTCTCGCCTAAGAAACGGTGACCGCGAATGGTGCGTGCGCTTGCCACACCTAAAATTTCACCTTCGACTAACTCATCGCCTAACAGCATAGTCACGGTGTGAACCGGACGGATAAACTGCACGCTTTTGTCTGCCCAACGCATCGGTTTTGGAATTGGCAATTTTGCTAACGCGTTTGCCACAATGCCGTTAAGCAAGTTTTTAGTCGGTTGACCTTCAATTTTCGCACGGTGAACTAACCATTCGCCTTTATCGGTCGCAATGCGTTCTGCCTGCTCCACAGTAATGCCACAACCACGCGCCCAGCCTTCTGCTGCTTTAGTTGGTTTGCCTTCTGCATCAAAGGCTGCAGAAACTGCCGGCCCGCGTTTTTCGATTTCTTTGCTCGGTTGCTGTGTGGCTAAGTTCAACACTTTCACCGCCAAACGACGCGGCGCCGCAAACCATTCAATTTTGTCGAAGGTTAAACCCGCTTGGTTTAATTCCGCCTCAACGTTATCCGCAAAAGAGGTCGCTAATGTTTTGAGAGCTTTTGGTGGCAGCTCTTCTGTGCCGATTTCTACTAGGAAGTTTTGGGTTGTCATTTTGTTTTCTCTGGTAAGGTGCACCTTGGCACCATTTTATTTTAATTTAATCTTTTTCAATAATAGCTTCATATTTCACTGGAAAATTAAGTGAATTTGCAATAAAACACGCGTGATGCGCATTTTCATGTAATGCCAATGCCTTAACAGCATCCGACTCACTTGAAATTCTTACACGAGGTTTTAATGTTGCTGAAATAAAACGTCCTGCTTGTTCAGAACTGCCTTCATCCATAATTGCTATTGCTTCATCACGGTATTCTTGCACAATAATGTTATTAACAGCACAAAAATGTAAATACCATAATTTATGACAGGCAGAAATGGAGGCTAATAACATATCTTCTGGGTTCCAACGTGTTTTATCACCACGAAAAGCAGGATCAGCAGAACCTAAAATATTAGGTTTATTCAATGCCGAAGCAATAAAATCTCGCTCATACGCAGTATAAGAGGATGTGCCTCGCCCTAAATTCCCCACCCACTCTACGGTAGTTTGATAAGTATGTTGCTTCATTATATTTTCTTCGTTGTCACTTCTGCCAAATCTCCCCTAACCCCTCTTTGCTAAAGAGGGGATTGGATCTTTGCAGAATTAAATACCTATATTCTACTTTAACGTTTTTTTGAAAGCAGGTAATTTAATCTTTATTGAAATTAAAATGTAAATGAGTCAGTTACTATCAATTTACTCAAGAAATCCCCCTCTTTAGTAAAGAGGGGTTAGGGGAGATTTGGCAGAGCTACTTAACGCTCATACTCAATCCGCCCTTACATTCTCTAAAAATAAATAAATTTGCTCGACTACCGCTTCAATTTCACACATGACTTCATCATTGCTAAATCGCATCACCGTAAAACCAAGTGAATTTAATTGCGCATCTCGCAATGCATCTTTTTCCTGATAATCAGGTTCATAGTGCTGACTACCGTCCAATTCGATAATCAACTTTGCTTTTGCACAATAAAAATCAACGATATAACTTAAAAGTGGCTTTTGTCGATTAAATCGAAAACCTAATAATTGATCTCGATTGATGCGTTGCCATAGCTTTCTTTCCGCATCCGTTTGATCCACTCGCAATTTCTGCGAATTCTCTTTTAAGTATTTTTCATAGGGTTGCATGAAAGCTACTTCTTGCCGTTCTCAATCCCTTCACTCAACACCTGTTGAAACCGCTCATAATCACAAAAGCCCTTTTCATCTTTTTCACAGCCTTTAAGGGTTAATGCTGTTTGGTTTGGTGGTGTCGCTAAGCTCAGTGGCGTGATGTTAATTAGCTGCTCGGTGCTTTGATACACATAATCCAACTTAAATTTGAGATTGCCACTTGGCTTATGCTTCCACACTTCAAATAGTAACTTACCACCGATTGGGATATTTTCTAATGAATCATTCAACTCATAAGGCTCAACGCCTAGTGCTGCAAGCAAAGCGACGATATTCGAATCATGTCCAACCAATAAGCTAATTTTGTTTTCACTATTTAGCTGTTGCTGAATAAATGCTAACAACGGATATGAGGCATTTTGTGCTAACGCTTCGTTGTTTTTAAATAAAGTGCGGTAATATTCGTTTTTAATTTCATTAATCGCACGCCATTTTTCTTGGCTATCCACGCGACCGTTGGCGATTTCTGCATCAGGTTTGCCCACATAATGCGCAAGCAATAATGCACTGACAATTTTCTTTCCTGTGCTGATAGAGCCAGTAATCTTGACCGGCTTGCCATCTTTAATACTGTATTCACCGACTTTTCCACCTAAATCACATTCGCCTTTTTGTAAACAGTTTGGTGAATTTCTATAATCAATGATTTCACTCAATAGCGCATAATTTGGCGCTAATTTTTGCTGTAAAGCGGTTAAATCAACGTTATTTTTTGCAGATTCAATCAAGGCTTGACTTGGATTGTGCGCCTGCGTGTTAAAAATCGGATCTTTTTCTGAACCAATTTTACCATGATGTTGCAGTTGAACATTACAGCCCGCAAATGCACCGGCCACAATGGCTTGCCCTGTTGCAATGGTGCGTTGTACCCCATTGGCATAAGCGAAAATACCTTCACCCGATGCGCAACGTTCTGCAGTTAACAACCCTTTGTCTGCCAGCCACTGACCTAAATATTGCCCAAAATAGGTTTCTAGCACAGTGCCTTTTGCCGTGAGATAACCGGATGGCACATCCCATTTTGCCCAAGCATAGGGGGAATATTTCGCCATTTCCTGTGGATCTTTTTCCACCGGCGAGCGCAATCCATGACGACTAAAAATCAAGACTTTCTCAAGCTCATACTCTGCACTCGGTGTATTTGGGTGATGTTCCTCGGCAAATACACCGTCCGCAAAGGCAGAAACCAGCAAAAGTGCGGTCAGAATTTGAGGTGTTTTTTTCATCTTTTTTACCTTCCTAAATAAGAATAATTCAATAACAGCACAATGCTATCTTCTTTCATGTTTGTATTTGTCGGGTTCAACGGCTTTACCAACGATACCCGACTTTCAAACCAAACTGATGTTGTTTATCCAACTGTTTGCCGCGAGATTGGGCAGCATAACCGCCAACCTGCCAGCCACCAAAACCGGCACTTAAACCGATTTCTTGCTGCCAATAACGATCAAAACGTTGCATCAACGGTATTTGATTCACCTGTACGGCAAGCTTGGAATCGGAGGCATCCACATAATTGACGCTAAGTGATGGACGAAGGGTTACGCCTTGCCATGGCATAAACGAATAATCCACCGTCACGCCCGCTTGGTAAACATTAAAATTCGCGGCAGGTACATGAATTTCTGATTGCTCATATTGGTAATTTTCGCCGGAAATGTGGTAGCGATGAAGACTCATATTTGGTTTAACAGCAAGTTTGCCTAAATTGATTTGATACCCCACCCCTGCGCCTAAAGCGACAATATGGCGTTGAATATCCGCATCTTGCAATTTACCTCGAATTTCACCCGTACTTGAGCCATAACTCATGTCTGCTGTAATGTTCAAGCCGTTAGCAAAATCATATTTACCGAAAGCCGATAGCATCATCAGACGATTTTTGTTTCGGATATTATCATCAAAAGTATTCTTCGCTCGGGCATGAGAGAACAATAAACCGACGCGGTAGTTGTCATCAATATGTTGTGCCCCTAACTGGGTTAAATAGCTTTCTTGCTTGTAACCACGGAATTCATCTGCCTCATAACGACGAGAAGCACGAACCGTATTTGCCCATACATGAGATTGGCTCTCTCCAACAAGATGTTTATTTAATTCATCGATAATGAGCAAAGCGCCATTCACACTTGCAGATAACTCGGATAAGGCGCTATTTGAATAACGGCTGATCATCTCTTTTTGCGTTTGCGCATCTGCTTTGCGTTTTTGTTCGGCTTTACGTTTTTCTGCCTCGATTCGTGCAGCTTCCTCTGCTTTACGTTTATTTTCCGCAATTCGAGCTTCTTCCGCTTTACGCTTTTCTTCCGCAATTCGAAGTGCTTCCTCTAGCTTACGTTTCTCTTCAGCGGTTTTTGCCGCTTCTTCTGCCTTGCGTCTCTCCTCAGCAAGTCGTTTTTCTTCTGCTTTACGTTTCTCTTCGGCGATTCGTGCCTCTTCCGCTTTGCGCTTCTCTTCCTCTAAACGAGCCTGTTCTACCAACTCCAGTTCTTTTTTCGGATTATATAAACGGTAATCGTGATTATCATTTTTTAGCTCGTAGCGATATGTCCCCGCATCGACTTTGCCATTTGCCAAAGAAACCTTAACGTTATCGGTTTGAGCAGCATTTGTCAGAGTCAATAAACTGAGCTGTTGCAAGGTTTGAGGCTCTACGCCGGTATTGCGTACGTTTAACACAAAATCACCTGTTGCCAAGCCATTCACTGTCACATGTGCGCCTTTATTTTCTTGCAAATGAGTAGGATAACTAAACGTTCCCTTTCCGTTTAAATCACCTAGCACCGTAAGTTTCTTAAATGTTTGATCATTCGCTTGAGACGCGATACCCGAATCCAGTGTCACTTGCCCATTATTGAGGCTTAAATTACCGATTGTTGTACTGTTCGGTAACATCCAGTTTGCATTGTCTGACAAAGAAACCAAGGTATCTTTGCTGCCTTGAATTTGATGATCAAAACGAGCATTAATGAAGTTTAATTTTGCCTGTTCAGAAAGCGTTGCATCCCCCGTCAAAGTCGCATTTTCAACCGTTGCTGAGGCTTGGTTATTAAGTGAAAGGGCACCGGTTTGGGTGGCTTTATGTGCCAAGTGATATTGACTTTGCCCGTTTAACACCACATTACCCATAACATCTGCAAGTCCTACAACCGATAATTTCGCACTGTCATTCAGGACAAAATTACCATTGATTTTGCTGCGTTCAATGCTCGCAAAGACTTTATCAGATAAGGTTTGGTTGGCGCATTTCGTCAGCCCCGTCCAGTCAGAACGCGCACAAATGAAATTCGCCTGTTTGTCGGTCACACCTAATGTAGCATTGGCGTTGTTGCTTAATTGCCAATCGCCGTTTATCGCAGAAACGTTTCGAGAAACGACCGCACTTCCACCGTTAATGATGTATTTTTCCGCTTTAAAGGTACGGCTTAGCCAGTCATCATCCATTACCACTTCGCCTTGAGGTCGTCCAATGAGCGCAGGTCTATTCAAGTGGTTGTAAGCATGAGGCGTTGGGCGACCGCTAAAAACTAACGTGCCGTTTTCTTGTGTAACATTCCCGTTTAAATTGCTTCCGCCTGACAATAAAAAGACGCTATCGGCGTGCGTAGGTTGATAAACGACATTTAATCGACCGTTGTGAAGTGCCGCATTGGTTTCACCAAACCAGCCGTTAAACGCAGTGGCTTTTGATTGATTAATATTCTTTTCATTATTGATTTGTGCATTACCAAGAAGCGTGACGGTGGCTACCATGTCTTTGTTGTGGTTGACAATTTGTGCGCCTTCATCGGTATTTTGAATGCGATTAAAGGTAAGCGAATGACCGTTGAGATCTAAACGTCCACCACGGAAGCCGAAATAAATATTGTTTGGATTGACTTGGTCGGCACTTTCTAATTTCACCGTCGGGCGACCGCTCACAATGCCTAATTGCTTGAAGGCTTGTTTTTTGCCTTGTTCATCCGCTTGTTGATTTAAAACGACAACACCATCCCCTACACTGATATCACCAAGGTTTTCGCCTTTGCCATTAACCAACAACGTGCCTTGCCCAATTTTAGACAAACGATCGCCTGCCGGATTTTTGACTTTCCATGTAACCGTACTGCCTTCCCCCACTGAAACGCCAGCACCTTTCCAGGTTTCGTCAGTGGTAGGCTGCACCACAAAATCCCCTTCAAAGGTCAACCCACCGGCACCCTGATCGATATTATTTTTCAGGGTTATCGTGCCACTTTGCATATTTCCAAAGTAAATATTCTTACCGTGATGCTGTGCCGGCATATAAGGGTTTGGTCCGCCATATCCAAAAGATTCATCTCTGCCGGAAGAAGGCAGGCTGTAATTGGCCAGTGGTGTGGTCGTAACAACACGGCTACCTTTGGTTAAGGTGCCACTACCATTGCCGTCTGTTGCCCAGTCATAAGAGGCTGCTGTAGGTTCAAATACCGTGACCAAATCTCTTGCAATGATTTCATCCAAATAATTCTTACGTGCAATTTGGTAGGTATTTTCTTTGCCTTGGTAAGGGTGCCCGCTACGCAATACGCCGTTTATCAGCCATTTCCCTGCGGTTTTATCATAAATGAACATCGGGGAACCACTGTCACCGAAAGAGCCGGAAATTGGCAATACGCCATATTGGTTCGGATAACGCACATCACCACTTAAACTGACCTCACCATTGTTCGCCCAGCCTTGCATGAAAGTATTGCCTGCGGTTCTATAGTTATATGCGCTTGAAATCTCGTGATAATTGTCCTGATCATCACGCACAAATTGCCGACCGCTACCGATTCGCACCCGCATCGGATACTTGTCTAAATCGCTATAGGTGCTGCCATGCATATTTGGCACCATTTCTATCGGTGCTGCCTCTGTAACGAATTTGGCTAATCGAGGATTGTGATAATCCGTCATGTAAGGGTGAGTTGGGTCGTTTTTATAATTATTTCGTTTAACGATGTTATAAGCAAATCGGTGCTGATCAGGATTGCTACCCTCCATGCCAAAATCAACATTTCCATAGCCCACGTTGTGTGCCACGCTGACGATATATTGATCGCCAACTAGCGCTGCCACACCATTACGGCTAACCACCGAAAAATCCATCATCGGCGCATTTTGCATTATGGTACCGACAGACTCGCCCTTTTTATTCACCACCGCAATGTTTTGCGCACCGGGCGTAAACTTACCTTTATTCTCGGCAAAATCACGAAAATATTGATAATCCACACCGGAATAGACATGTCCGGCAAAAGCCGCTGGGGTTATGTTTAACGCCACAAACAGCGCAATAAATGTAGGTTGAGAATGTATCTTTTTCATAAAATGGATTTAATAAAATTGAACGAGGTTTATCAAAATTTAGCGAGTTTAAGCATGGTGCTCATATCAAGCAAAAACGGTTTTTAATTGGGTTTGATCCAAGATAACGCGATCATCGTCCAACAATAACGCAGGGAAGCCGGCATAACCTTGTGCTTTCGCCTCATCAAATGCAGGATGACGATCACGTAAACGCAACCATTGTTTCAAATTAGGAATAGAAGATAAAACTTCCACTTTCTCATATTCCACACCAAGGCGTTTTAATTCCGCCACAAACGGTGCTGTATCGGGACATTGCTCGGCATAATAAAGAATAGGTTTCATCGCAATACCTTACTTTTTATTTGCCACAGCAAGTGCGGTCGGATTGAGTATCGGTTCACCGATTTTGGTTAAACGGTTACGATCGCGATGCTCAAACGGCTTGTCGTAATTCGGGATAATCATCGTGGTAATTTGATCGTAAGACCACGTGCCATCCTCATGAATTTTCACCGTAATTTCATAGCTTTCTGTGGTGAAGGATTGCTCTAAAAACGGATTAGAGATAATGCCATTCGTTAGAGAGCCGCGCACGGCTTTTAGCGTAAATTCTTTGGCATCTGCCGCCGCATTACCGGTGGCAATGAGGCTTTGTCCACGAGGAATACTTAACGACAAGGAAATATTGCCTGTTGCCGGTTCCCATAACCAATAGCCTACTTGATCGTGAAAGGTTTCCACTTCATCAGGCTGCACAATATGCGTGTGATAGCGCAAACCGTAAAATAATTGTGGTCCATTGGTTTGCGCATCAATTGGTTGCAATTCGTAATATTCGATATAAGGATCTTTCACCGCCCCTTCGGCTTTCGGGTTGATATCCAACCCGCGCTTACCTTCCCAAATTCCCGCCATAGGCGCTAAAGGCCCTAAATTTGCCAGCGTGTTTTCATCCGGTTCAGCTTCGGTGTAAATATCGTCCGGATATTGAAAATCTTTCATGATGTTCTCCTTATATCTATCGTCCTGTTAACACATAAAGTGCGGTGACTTTTCGCTTTATTTTTTACAACCCGGGAAACCTAAGGCTTCACGGCTGGCATAATAGGCTTCTGCCACACCTTTGGTTAACGCACGAATGCGTAAAATGTAGCGTTGACGTTCAGTAACAGAAATTGCTTTGCGCGCGTCTAACAAGTTGAAGCTGTGTGCTGCTTTTAAGATGCGCTCGTAAGCCGGCAATGGCAGCGGACGTTCTAATTCCAATAAGCTTTTGGCTTCTTTTTCATATTGATCGAAGCAATGGAATAAGAAATCGGTGTCGGCATATTCAAAATTGTAGGTGGATTGTTCCACTTCGTTTTGATGGAACACATCGCCATAAGTGGTTTTGCCCAGCGGGCCATCAGACCAAACTAAGTCATACACGGAATCCACGCCTTGAATGTACATCGCCAAACGCTCTAAACCGTAAGTCACCTCGCCGGTAACCGGTTTACATTCTAAGCCGCCCACTTGTTGGAAATAGGTAAATTGGGTCACTTCCATGCCGTTTAGCCACACTTCCCAGCCCAAGCCCCATGCGCCTAAGGTTGGGTTTTCCCAGTTATCTTCCACAAAACGAATGTCGTTTTTGGTCGGGTCAAAACCAAGCATTTCAAGGGAACCTAAATACAATTCTTGAATATTATCCGGAGAGGGTTTAATCACCACTTGGAATTGGTAGTAATGCTGTAAACGGTTTGGGTTTTCACCATAGCGACCATCGGTCGGACGGCGTGAAGGTTGCACATAAGCAAACGCCATCGGTTCCGGACCCAACGCGCGTAATGCGGTCATCGGGTGAGAAGTCCCCGCGCCCACTTCCATATCAAAGGGTTGCACAATGGTGCAGCCTTGGTTCGCCCAGTATTCTTGTAAGGCAAGAATCATGCCTTGGAAAGTTTTTACATTAAATTTTGTCATAATATGTTCTGTCTATTTAGGTGGAGAAAATGTGTGCCATTATACTGAAAACACGAGGCAGGATAAAGGAAAGGCGGAAAAAAGTGCGGTGGAAAAAACACTTGGATTTTTAACCGCACTTTAGGAATCATCGTGTAGTAAATCCTACGGATTAGCCGCCTGCTTTTTTGCCAAAATTCCGTCAAGATTTGTTTCCAACCAATCCACCAACTCAAACATTTTATTGGACGCCTGAGAACCAAACTCCGTCAAGGTGTAATCCACTTGTGGTGGTACTGTATTATAGGATTTGCGAATTAACATGCCATCCGCTTCGAGTTCCTGCAAGGTTTTTGTCAACATACGTTCACTCACACCATCAATAGCTCGGCGAAGTTCACTAAAACGCTTGGTGCCGGAATGCAAACTCACTAATACTAATGCGCCCCAACGACTGGTTAAATGCTGCAAAATTTGCCGGGAAGGACAGGCAGAAGCCAATACATTACCACGCTCAATACTTTTTTCCATTTTTATTTCCTTAAAAATCAATAGATTAAAAATTATTTTCAAAAAATTTCAAAACTTACGTTTATGTAAGTACTTCTCAAAAGTAAGCATTGAAATATAATACGTCACATCAAGCGAACAATCAAATGTTCAAACATCATTTCAACTTAACGAGAAGGAAAACATCATGACTACTAAAACTATCGCAATTACCGGTGCAACAGGTCAATTTGGCGCAATCGCGTTAAATTTATTAAAAGCCAAAAATGCCAAAGTCATTGCACTTGTACGTTCCCCGGAAAAAATTTCCGGCGTAGAAGCCCGCAAATTTGATTATTCAAAAACAGAAGGGCAAGTAGAAGCGTTACAAGGCGTGGATACGTTAATTTTGGTGTCAAGTAATGAAATCGGTCAGCGTTTTGTGCAACATAACAACGTGATTGAGGCCGCGAAAAAAGCAGGCGTGAAACACATCATTTACACCAGCTTACTCGGCGCCACCAACGACAATACCGTGAAATCCCTTGCTGGTGAATACGTTGAAACCGAAGCTGCCTTAAAAGCCTCCGGTATCACTTACACCATTTTACGCAATGGCTGGTACACCGAAAACTACACGGCTTCAATTCCGGCAGCATTAGCAAACAATGCTTTCTACGGTTCAGCAAAAAACGGCAAAATTTCGTCTGTACTCCGTGCAGAACTTGCTGAAGTAGCGGTAAATGTTGCATTAAGTGAAGGTCATGAAAACCAAACTTACGAGCTTGCCGGATCAACCAGCTGGACGTTAGCTGATCTTGCAGCAGAAATCAGCAAACAAACAGGTAAAGAAATCCCTTACGTGGATATTCCGGCAGAAGATTACGCTGCTGCGCTTGTTCAAGCCGGTTTAGATGCCGGTTTTGCAGGCTTAATTGCACAATGGGATGTGGATGCGTCAAACGGTGCATTATTCTCAGAAGACAAAACCCTTGAGAAATTGCTTGGCCGCACAACAGCAGGTTTGGATGTGGCGGTGAAACAGGCGCTGTAATTGTTCATTTGATCTGTGTCCCTTAGATTGGCGCTCCTCAAAAACAATTGGCAAAAGAATAAAAAAGAGCGGTCGATATAAAAACATTTTTAAAACCGACCGCTCTTTTTATTTTTAAACACTCCCCGCCTTTTCAATCACCAAAATCCGTGCTTCGCCTTGCGGGTGCGCGACGTGTTCGGTGCCGATGCCGGCATAGAAAATATCGCCGGTTTCTAGCAACACTCTTTTGGCTTCGCCGCGTTCTTTGTAGTGCATTTCCACCACGCCGTCCATCACCGCAAAGACTTCCTCGCCATCATTGATATGCCATTTATAAGGCTCATCCGTCCAATGTAACCGCACGCTGATGCCATTCATTTCAGTGATATCCAAACCACCCCAAGCGCGGGTGGCGGTAAAATCTGCGCTACAGATAATTTTGTGTGCCATGTTCTCTCCTTAACCTTAGTGGGCTTCGTCCCAATTCTCGCCCACGCCGACATCCACAATCAGCGGCACCACAAGCTCAGCGGCCGCTTCCATATGTTGTTTGATGAGCTCGCTAAAAAACGCGATTTTTTCTGACCGCACTTCAAACACCAATTCATCGTGCACCTGCATGATCATGTGAATATCCGGATTATCACGCGTAATTTCATCCAATTTAATCATGGCGCGTTTGATGATGTCGGCGGCGGTGCCTTGCATTGGCGCGTTAATCGCAACCCGTTCTGCGCCTTTACGACGCATGGCGTTGGAAGAATTGATTTCCGGCAAATACAAACGGCGTCCGAACAAGGTTTCCACATAGCCTTGCGCTTTCGCCTTCTCACGAATGTCGTGCATAAAGGTTTGCACGCCCGGGTAACGTTGGAAATACAAATCCATGTAGCGTTGCGCATCCGCGCGGGAAATCCCAAGCTGACGGGAAAGCCCGAAAGAGGACATACCATAAATCAGCCCAAAGTTAATGGCTTTCGCGTTGCGGCGTTGTTCGCTCGTCACCTGTTCCAACGGCAAACCGAAAATTTCCGCCGCGGTGGAACGGTGAATATCTTTGCCTTGCGCGAACGCATTAATCAAACCGGTATCGTTGGACAAATGCGCCATAATGCGCAGCTCGATTTGCGAGTAGTCTGCGGCAATAATTTTATAACCGTCGCGGGCAATAAAGGCTTGGCGAATGCGACGGCCTTCCTCGTTACGAATAGGAATATTCTGCAAATTCGGATCACTGGAAGAAAGCCGCCCGGTTGCCGTTACGGCTTGATGGTAAGAGGTGTGCACGCGCCCGGTTTGCGAGTTCACCATTTGCGGCAATTTGTCGGTGTAAGTGGATTTCAGTTTGCTCAAACCGCGATGTTCCACCAACACTTTCGGCAATTCGTGGCTGTACGCCAGTTCCTCCAACACTTCTTCATTGGTGGACGGTGCGCCTTTCGGCGTTTTTTGCAACACCGGCAAGCCGAGTTTATCGAACAGAATGTCTTGCAACTGTTTCGTGGACGCCAAATTGAACGGTTGCCCCGCCAGTTCGTGCGCCTGCATTTCAAGTGCGGCCAATCTTTCGGTAATTTCGTTGGACTGCAGGAACAGTGCATCAGAATCAATCAGTACGCCGCAACGCTCCATACGCGACAACACGCCAAGCAACGGCAATTCGATGGACTGATAGAGTTCCACCAAACTGGGTTGCGACTGAAGTTTTTCCCACAACACTTGTTGCAATTTCATGGTCACGTCGGCATCTTCCGCCGCGTATTCGCCTGCTTGCTCTAGCGGGATTTGGTTGAACGTCAGCTGATTTTTCCCTTTGCCGGCAATGTCTTCAAAGCCAATGGTTTGGTGCCCGAGATAACGCTTAGCTAAGTCGTCCATGTTGTGTCGACCGGTGCTGTCCAAGGTGTAAGAAAGCAACATGGTGTCGAATTCAATGCCCTGCAACGCAATGCCGTTGCGGGCGAAAATGGTCATATCAAACTTGAGATTCTGTCCGACTTTACCGATATTCGGATTCTCTAAAATGGGTTTGAGGGCACCAAGTGCGGTGCTTTTTTCGAGCGTTTTTGGCGCTCCGAGATAATCCAAATGCAACGGTAAATACGCCGCTTCGCCATTTTCTAACGCAAAAGACACGCCGACCAACTTAGCGGACATATAATCCAGCCCGTCGGTTTCGGTGTCCACCGCGATCAGTTTCTCGGCACTCAATTTTTCCACCCAACGAGCTAAATCCGCTTCAGTCAGAATATTTTCATAGCGGCTGCGGTCAATCTTAAATTTAATGGAATTTTCAACCGCACTTTCATTGGTTTTGACTGCCGGCGTCGCTTGATAAGGGTTAACTTTCACCGATTGCGTCGGTTGAGTTACGGAACTGGCGCCGTTCATCACCTCGCCTAGCCAGCGTTTGAATTCATACCGCCCGAAATATTCGATTAAGGCATCATTGTTGCTGTCACCAAGCGCAAGTTCTTGCGGAGAAAATGCCAATGCCACGTCGGTTTTGATGGTTGCCAACGCGTAGGACAAATCTGCCATGTCTTTTTCAGCAAGCAATTTTTCACCGAGTTTCTTCGCACCACGAATCGGCAGTTCGGCGACTTTATCCAGATTGGCATAAATTTGTGCCATGCTGCCGATGCCCTGCAAAAGCCCTAGCGCTGTTTTTTCGCCTACGCCGGAGACACCGGGAATGTTGTCGGAGCTGTCGCCCATCAATGCCAGATAATCAATAATTAACTCCGGCGGAATACCGTATTTTTCAATCACGCCATCACGATCCAGCAAGCTGTTGTTCATGGTATTAATCAACATAATGTTGTCGTCCACCAGCTGTGCCATATCTTTGTCGCCCGTACTAATAAGTACCTTCTGCCCGTTTTTTGAGGCTTGGCACGCCAATGTGCCGATCACATCATCCGCTTCTACGCCTTCCACCACCAACAGCGGAATGCCTAATGCCCGGATCATGTCATGCAACGGCTGAATTTGTTTGCGCAGATCGTCCGGCATCGGCGGACGGTGAGATTTATATTGCTCAAACATTTCATCGCGGAAGGTTTTGCCTTTGGCATCAAACACCACCGCAATATGACTTGGCTGAACCTGTGAGATCAAGCTTTTCAACATATTCAGCACACCATACATGGCGCCTGTCGGTTCACCGTTGGAGTTGGTAAGCGGAGGGAAAGCGTGAAAGGCGCGGTATAAATAAGAAGAACCGTCCACGAGGACAAGGGGATTTGCAGCAATTTGAGCCATAATCATCTCATGATGTTGATAAAATGTTGTCGCATTATAGCGAAAATCGAACAAGGGCGCATGAGAAATCCCCTTGAAAACAAGATCAAAAGACACCGAAAAAACAGACCGCACTTCGTCTTTCAAGCTCCTTGATATCACCAAAGGATCTTGATCCTTATAGTAAAAATGCCTATACTCACACCGTTTTTTAACTCAATCAGACAGAGGGTCTTATGAAAAAATTAACACTTTTAGCACTTAGCGCGGTTGTTCTTGCTTCAACTTCCGCAGTCGCATCTGATTTCACCGGTTTCGGTGTAGGTGTTGGCGTAGGTACAACCAAATACGAAGATGCAAAACGCATCTCAAACGTAGATTTAATTGCGGACTATGGTTTCAACCATAGTGAAAATGTTGTAGGTATCGTTGAAGGCAAGCTCAAACCACACAATTCAACATTAGTGGATGACGCTGACACTAAAGTACAACAAAAAGGCCGTTTAGGTGTAGGTTATTTGCTAGGCTACCGTGCGACCCCATCTGTGTTGCCTTATGCAAAAGTAAGTGCTGAAATCGTAAAATTTGATGCAACAGATCACTACGATGGACTAGTAATCAAAACCACCGAAACAAAAGCCGGTTATGGTTTAGGTGCAGGCGTAAAAGCGAACTTAGCACCAAACTTTGAATTAGGTTTGGAATATTTACGTACTAGTCACAAATTTGATGGTGAAAATGTTAAAGGTAATACCTTCAGCACCAATGCATCTTACCGTTTCTAATGTAATGTAACTTAAATTTTATTGCGCCGAAGGAAAACCAACGGCGCAATTTTTTTGCCCAAAAAATCCTGTTTAAACTTTTCCACATCTTTTCTTATTTGGTGTAAAATCCGGCCGCTTATGAAATTTCAACCCTTAAAAACAGTGCTTTTTTCGACCGCACTTTTCACCACAAGCGCCTGTGGCACGGTAGTAAAACTCGTGGATCCGACAGAACCTTATCGCGCTTATGCCGGCACAAAATACGATGTCGAGATGACAATGCGCTGGGGCTTACCGATTTTGGATGTGCCATTGTCTTTTCTGCTGGATACGGCACTATTGCCTTATGCGTGGTCGCAAAGTGAATAATCAATGACTATGAAACTCAATCCGCAACAACAACAAGCCGTGGAATATGTTTCCGGCCCTTGCCTCGTTTTAGCCGGTGCAGGCTCAGGAAAAACGCGCGTCATCATCAACAAAATTGCTCATCTCATTGGCAAGTGTGGCTATCTTCCAAAGCAAATCGCCGCCGTCACTTTCACCAACAAAGCCGCTCGCGAAATGAAAGAACGCGTGGCGCAGTCTATCGGTAAAGAATCCTCCAAAGGGCTAATTGTATCCACCTTTCACACTCTCGGGTTTGACATTATTAAACGCGAATACAAGCACTTAGGTTTTAAAGCGAACATGACGCTGTTTGATGAACATGATCAAATGGCGCTGTTAAAAGAGCTCACCGCTGATCTATTGCAGGAAGACAAAGAGTTACTACGCACGCTGATCAATCGCATTTCCAACTGGAAAAATGATCTATGTAGCCCGCAACAAGCAATGGCATTGGCGCGTGATAAGCAAGAACAAACCTTCGCTCATTGTTACGACCGCTATAACAAACAACTGCGTGCCTACAATGCATTGGATTTTGATGATTTGATTATGTTGCCGACCCTACTGTTCAAACAGAACGCCGAAGTGCGGTCAAAATGGCAGGAGAAAATTCGCTATCTGTTGGTAGATGAATACCAAGATACCAACACCAGTCAATATGAGTTGATTAAGTTGTTAGTGGGCGATCGTGCGCGTTTCACCGTAGTGGGTGACGATGATCAATCCATTTATTCTTGGCGTGGCGCACGACCACAGAATATGGTGCGATTACGCGATGATTTTCCGGTGTTACGGGTGATTAAACTGGAACAAAATTACCGTTCCAGCCAACGCATTTTGCATTGCGCCAATATCCTCATCGATAACAATGATCATGTTTTCGACAAAAAACTCTTTTCCAATTTAGGCGAAGGGGAAAAGTTACAAATTATTGAAGCAAAAAACGAAGAACATGAGGCGGAACGTGTCGTGGGCGAACTCATTGCTCACCGGTTTATCGCCAAAACCCATTATCGTGATTATGCTATTTTGTATCGTGGTAACCACCAATCGCGCTTGCTGGAAAAAATTCTGATGCAAAACCGCATTCCATACAAAATCTCCGGTGGCACATCCTTTTTCTCCCGCGCGGAAATTAAGGACATGATGGCGTATTTGCGTTTGGTGGTGAATCAAGATGATGATGCGGCATTTTTGCGCATTGTGAATACGCCAAAACGGGAAATCGGTACGGCAACCCTGGAAAAATTGGGTTCATTGGCACAAGAAAAACATGTCAGCTTATTTGAAGCGATTTTTGATTTTGAGCTAATTCAGAGGGTCACCCCGAAAGCCTATGATGCGTTGCAAAAATTCGCCCGTTGGATTGTGGAATTGAATGATGAAATACAACGTTCCGAACCTGAACGCGCTGTGCGCTCCATGCTTGCTTCGTTACATTATGAAGAATATTTATACGAATACGCCACCAGCCCCAAAGCCGCTGAAATGCAGAGTAAAAACGTGGCAACGCTGTTTGATTGGATTGCTGATATGCTCAAAGGCGATGAATTTAACGAGCCGATGAACCTCAATCAGATCGTTACCCGCTTAACCTTACGCGATATGTTAGAACGGGGCGAAGAGGAAGATGACAGCGATCAGGTACAATTAATGACGCTTCATGCCTCCAAAGGGCTAGAATTTCCGCATGTGTTTTTAATCGGCATGGAAGAAGGCATTTTGCCACACCAAACCAGTATTGACGAAGACAACGTGGAAGAAGAACGCCGTTTGGCGTATGTGGGCATTACGCGTGCGCAGCAGAATCTGTGGTTCTCGTTGTGCAAAGAACGACGCCAGTTCGGCGAATTGATTCGTCCGGAGCCAAGCCGATTCTTACTGGAGTTGCCGGAAAACGATTTGCAGTGGGAACGGGATAAACCGCCGTTAAGTGCCGAACAGCAACAAGCAAAAACACAAAGCCATATTGCCAATTTACGGGCGATTTTACGCGGGAAATAATCAGCGAAGGGGATACTTGAAGTTGTCGAGAAATCGCACAACTAACTTGATTTCAAGCACTTTTCGGAAAAAATAATTTGACTTATTGTCATAAACCCGTATTATACCGCCCACAAACCAATTGTGGTGAGATGGCCGAGTAGGCTGAAGGCGCTCCCCTGCTAAGGGAGTATGGGGTCAAAAACTCCATCGAGGGTTCGAATCCCTCTCTCACCGCCATTTGTTTAATTTGTCTCGCACCCGTAGCTCAGCTGGATAGAGTACTCGGCTACGAACCGAGCGGTCAGAGGTTCGAATCCTCTCGGGTGCGCCATTTTAAATCGACTCTATTGTTTAAAATGGTTTGAGCAAATTGAACACCAACTACGCACCCGTAGCTCAGCTGGATAGAGTACTCGGCTACGAACCGAGCGGTCAAAGGTTCGAATCCTTTCGGGTGCGCCATTTCACTTCTTTATAATCCCCAACTCATTTTCTAGAACAACCAAAAGTGCGGTCGTTTTTTCGTGTATTTTTAACGAAGCCGTTCTAACACCTGTGGTTGATCCAATACTAATCCGTACACGTTTGCCAAAAAATACGTTTGTTCTTCTTCGGGAATCGCCAACGGAATTACTTTCAATATCTTTTGGTGAATCTGCAAAACTTGCGGAAAAACCACCGCACTTTGAATTTCATCCAAAAAATCGGCATACAACGGCGAAGCTCGATGGCCACGTTGAATCCGCCCCAATGCACTAGCAATATGCACTAACATCATTTTTACCTGCTCGGTTTCAACATCCACCCGCCAATCTTGTTGCAAATGACAACGCACATTCAGCACGATTTGCACAATATGTTCGTCAATTAATTCTCGGACTTGAAATGCCCAAAGCCGTTGTTGAAGATCCATTCGCTCGCTCTCAAAAAAGTTGCCCAAGTATAACCGAATCGCGATGAATTAAACGGTGCATTGATCACAAAATTGTAGCAAAATAACTCCCCTCTCATTTTATTAAAGTAATTCGGAAAGCAACATGTTAGATAATGACGTAATAAATCAGTATGACGGTTTAATTTTTGATATGGACGGCACCGTCATTGACACCATGCCTAGCCATGCCAAAGCATGGGAAATGGTCGGGCAACATTATGGTTATCCGTTTGATGGCAACTTATTGTATGAAATGGGCGGCGCCCCAGTAAGAGCCATTGCGCTAGAAATGATGAAACGCTATGCCATGCCTTTAGATAAGTTAGAGGATGTCATTGAATTAAAAAGAGAATATGGCAAAAAACTAATTATGCAACACGCCACATTGCTGCCTGCCGCCAATATTGTTCGCGCATTTTATAATAAAAAGCCTTTGGCATTAGGCACAGGCTCTCACCGCCCGATTGCCAAAATTTTATTAGACAAATTTGATTTTGAGAAATATTTCTCCGCCATCGTGACTGCCGAAGATATTCAGAATCATAAACCGGCACCGGACACCTTTTTACGTTGTGCCGAACTGATTCAAGCCAAGCCACAACGTTGCTTAGTCTTTGAAGATGGCGATTTTGGCATTCAAGCCGGATTACGCGCCGGCATGGATGTGTTTGATGTGCGGGTCAACAAATTAATACGAGGTAATTCGTGATTATCGACGGGCAATCACAGCAGATCATGAAAATGACTTACGCACTTATTTTCCGCACATTTAATCATGTTTGATCTTTTTAGCTGGGATGGGTGGTTCGCCTTATTTGGCGAGCATCGATTGTGGATTATGTTCGCCAGTGCTTTTCTCAGCGCGACTGTCCTGCCCGGCAACTCCGAAATTATTTTTATCACTCTCATCACACCGCTTTTATGGGCGGGTACGCATTATCTTTCTGTGGATATTCAAAGCCTATTGTGGACTGCCGTTGCCGGAAACACGCTGGGAAGTCTGACCACCTATGCACTTGGGCGTTGGCTCCCTACTTTTAATACACCGCCACAAAATGCAAAACTCGCGTGGGTATTAGAAAAAACACGGCGCCACGGGAGTATGATGCTATTTTTTAGCTGGTTGCCAGTCGTCGGTGATGTGTTTTGTGCTGTGGCAGGCTGGTTGAGATTAAATTGGGTGGCGTGTCTGATTTTTATGACGCTGGGAAAAATAGTGCGGTACGTTTTTTTATTATTTTTGGGTGTTGCCGTTCTTTAAAGAACGCGATTTTACGGTAGAATGGCTAAAAAAATGCCTCTCACGAGGAGAGGCGAATAACCTAAGGAACCAATTTTATTAAAACAACTGCAAGTTGCTCGTTGTCTATGACAGCAGTATAGTGAAAAAAGTTCGTAAATAATTTAAAAAATCTCAAAAAAACGTTCAATTGATTATTTTATAAACAAAAACAACTCCATTTGAGGAAAAAGAAATGCCATTACTTGATAGTTTTAAAGTCGATCACACTCGTATGAATGCCCCTGCAGTGCGAATCGCCAAAATAATGCAAACTCCAAAAGGAGATAACATCACTGTTTTTGATTTGCGTTTTACCATTCCAAATAAGGAAAATTTGCCACCGAAGGGCATTCACACACTAGAACATTTATTTGCCGGCTTTATGCGTGAGCATCTCAATAGTCAAGATGTTGAAATTATTGATATTTCCCCGATGGGTTGCCGCACCGGCTTTTATATGTCCTTAATCGGAACCCCAAATGAGACTCAAGTTGCACAAGCCTGGGCAGACTCCATGCAGGATATTCTCAATGTGAAAAATCAACGTGAAATTCCTGAACTGAATGAATATCAATGCGGAACATACACCGAACATTCTTTGGACGAAGCACATCAAATTGCGCAAAATGTATTAGCACGCGGTATCGGTGTGAATAAAAACGAAGATTTAACCTTAGACGAAAGCCTACTCAAACAATAAGGAGCCCCCCATGACCACAATAGGCACGCCATTAACCCCAAAAGCACTGAAAGTAATGATGCTTGGTGCGGGGGAATTGGGCAAAGAAGTTGTCATTGAATTACAACGTTTAGGTGTTGAGGTGATTGCGGTAGATCGCTATGAAAACGCCCCTGCACAACAAGTGGCACACCGTGCTTACACCATTTCTATGTTGGATGGCGTGGCATTACGCGCCGTTGTGGAAAAGGAACGTCCTGATTTTATCGTGCCGGAAGTGGAAGCTATCGCCACCGATACTTTACTTGAACTGGAACAAGAAGGTTTCACCGTTATCCCGACCGCCAAAGCCACGAAGCTGACCATGAACCGCGAAGGCATTCGTCGTTTAGCCTCGGAAGAATTGGGCTTGCCAACCTCACCTTATGAATTCGTAGATAACTTTGACGACTTCAAAAGTGCGGTCGAAAAAATCGGTGTTCCGTGTGTGGTCAAACCGATTATGTCCTCTTCCGGTCATGGGCAAAGCGTTATTCGCACCCTCGATCAAATCCAATCCGCATGGGATTACGCCCAAGAAGGCGGACGTGCCGGCGCAGGACGTGTCATTGTGGAAGGGTTCATCAAATTTGATTACGAAATTACCCAGCTCACGGTGCGCCATGTGAATGGCACCTCATTCCTTGCCCCTATCGGGCACATTCAAGTGGATGGCGATTACCGTGAATCTTGGCAACCTCAAGCCATGTCAAAAACCGCATTGAAAAAAGCGCAAGAAATTGCAGAGAAAATCACCGGAGCATTAGGCGGTCGTGGGATTTTCGGGGTAGAAATGTTCGTGCGTGGCGATGATGTGATTTTTAACGAGGTTTCCCCTCGCCCGCACGATACCGGTATGGTGACCATGATCTCACAAGAGTTATCACAGTTCGCCTTGCACGCTCGTGCCATTTTAGGATTGCCGATTCCAAGCATCGATTTCATCAGCCCGTCCGCCTCTAAAGCCATTGTGGTAGAAGGCAAATCCAACCAAGTACAATTTGCCAACGTAGAGCAGGTACTTGCCGAACCGCAAACCAACTTACGCATTTTTGGTAAAGGTGAAGTGAATGGCCATCGTCGTTTAGGGGTGATTTTGGCGCGCGATATTAGTGTTGAAAAAGCCTTAGAAAAAGCCCGTCGTGCTTATGATAAATTAGAGGTGATTTTATAAGTTCAGCTTATCGTTGAATCACAGTTAAAGTGCGGTGAAAAAATATCTTATTTTTTCACCGCACTTTTTTATTAAAAACCGACCGGCGCGGTGAATCCCATCGTTTCTCCGGTAATCGGATGTTGAATCTGCAGGCTTTCCGCGTGCAAGCAGAGACGAGGCGATAACGCTTTGGCTTGTGGATGTGCGTAGAATTTATCACCTAAAATCGGATGCCCAAGTGCCAGCATGTGTAGGCGTAATTGATGGGAACGCCCTGTAATCGGCGTAAGCTTTATGCGTGTCGTATTATTGGGATAACGTTGTAAAACATCGTAAAAAGTGACCGCTCTTTTGCCTCGTTCAAAGCAAATTTTTTGCCGTGGGCGATTTTCCCAATCACAAATGAGTGGCAATTCCACCACACCATGATCTTGCTCGACATGCCCCCAAACCAGAGCTTGATAATATTTTTTCGGTTCGCGTTCACGAAATTGGCGTTTTAACTCGCGATCTGCCGCTTTGCTCAAAGCAAACAACAAAATGCCGCTGGTGGCCATGTCAAGGCGATGCGCCGGTTCACAAAAACCGTACTTTTCTTTCACCCGCGACATTGCGCTGTCGTAATATTGCGGCTGATTGCCCGGTACGGAAAGCAGTCCACTTGGCTTGTTCACCACCGCAATATAATCATCGCGATACACCAAATCCAGCCAAGGTTCCTGCGGCGGATTATATTCAATCAGGGCCATGTTTATTCCTTATTGCTCACAATCACACGCAAGCAATCTAAACGCCAGGTTGCCTGTTGTAACAGCTGTAAAATTTGGGTGCGTTGACGTTCTAACGTGTGAATTTCATCGGCGCGAATGTTTTTATTCACTTTTTGTAACGCGATTAATCGGTTGAGTTCTGCATCCAATTGCTGCTCGGCTTCTTGCTGTGCGGCATTGATAATTTGCTCACTTTGTGCCACCACCAAACGCTCCCCTTGGGCAATCAACCCTTCAATGCTCGGACGCAACATTTTCACAATTTTATTCGCCACATTGCGTTCCATCGGCTTCAATTTGCGTTGTAATGTGTCAAATGCCACCTGCGACGCCAAATCATTACCGCGATTATCCAGCAACAGACGAATCGGTGTTGGCGGTAAGAAGCGGGTTAATTGTAACCCTTGTGGCGCTTGACTTTCCACCACATAAACCAACTCCAGTAACAGCGTGCCTGATGGCAGATTTTTATTCACCAACAACGCCACGGTGCTTTTGCCAATGTCGCCAGAAGTGATTAAATCAATGCCGTGGTAAATCATCGGATGATCCCAAGTGAGGAACTCCAACTCCTCGCGTGCCAACGCCAGTTGACGGTCAAAAGTGACCGTGACACCTTCCTCTTTCAAGCCCGGGAAATCGGGCATAAGCATCGTTCCTGTGGGCGTGATGACGATAGATTGCTCACCTAAATCTTCCTGTTCCACACCGATGACATCAAACAGATTCAAGGCAAAATTGACTAACTCCTGACTACCATCTTGCTCGGCAATGTCTTGTGCCAGCTGCTTCGCCGCCTCGCCACCGTTAGAGTTAAGCTCCAACAACAAATCACGCCCTTGTTCCAACAGCTGCTTCAGGCGTAACCGTTCCTCTTGAGTACGCTCAATTAAGCCCTGACGAGCGTCAAGTGCGGTCGGATTCTTCAATGTTTTTTGCAATACTTCGGCAAACTGTTCGAACAATAAGGCGCCCATCGGACAGGTTTCATTGAAAGCATTCAAGCCTAAATGATACCAGTCAGCCAGCACCGCTTGCGCACTGTCGGCAAAATACGGCTGATAAATTTGAATTTCTCGCGTTTGTCCAATGCGATCCAAACGCCCGATGCACTGCTCTAACAAATCGGGATTTTCCGGCAAATTAAACAGCACCAAATGACAGGCAAATTGGAAGTTTCGCCCCTCAGAGCCGATCCCGGAACTGAGTAGCACCTGTGCACCATTTTCTTGTTGGGTAAAATACGCCGCCGCACGATCGCGTTCCACAATAGACATTTTTTCGTGGAATACCGCACTACGAATGCCTTCTTTTTCACGCAGAATTTGTTCCAGCTGAATTGCCGTATCTGCATAACGACAAATCACCAACACTTTTTCCTGTCGATGTTGTTTTAAAAAATCGATGAGCCATTGCACACGTGGGTCAAATTCCCACCACGCCATATTGGCGTTAAGTTCTCGCAGAAAATGTTCAGGATAAAGCGCGCATTGCAACGGATTTTCACCAAAGGCAAGGAGCGTTTTCACTGCATTTTCATATTGCTTCGGCTGAGATAAGGCAATGGGGTGATACACCCTTTTCGGGAAGCCTTGTACACTTTGACGGGTATTGCGGAACAATAAACGCCCGGTGCCGTGGCGGTCGATAAGCTGTTGAATTAACTTCGCCTTATTGCCGGTTTCAAAATTAATCGACTTAGCCAACAACAAGGAAATCGTGCGCTTTTCATCCACATTTAATGGGCGATTATCCAGTAATGCCTGTGTGGCTTCAGCAATCGGCTGGTAATTTTGCTGTTCCTTTAAAAAAGCCTGATAGTCATGGAAACGATGTGGGTCCAATAAATTCAAACGGGCAAAATGACTTTGCTGACCAAGCTGCTCCGGTGTGGCGGTGAGTAACAACACGGCCGGAATCTGTTGTGTCAGTTGTTGCACTAACTGATATTCCAAACTTGGATTGACTTCGTCATACACCAAATGATGCACTTCATCGACAATAAGCATATCAAAACCGGCCGCCAAAATTTGTTGTACCCGTTTTGGCGTTTGCACCAACCAATCCAAGGCACAAATAATCATGGATTCGGTGGTAAACGGATTCACTTCTTCTTGCTCTTCTGTCGCGGCAAAATCCGCGCAACGTTCTTCATCAAACAGCGAAAAGTGCAAATTAAAACGACGCAACATTTCGACCAACCATTGATGTTGCAACGTTTCCGGCACAATAACCAGCACGCGGCGTACCTTTTCGGCAAATAATTGCTGCTGCAAAATCATGCCGGCTTCAATGGTTTTACCTAAACCCACTTCATCGGCCAACAACACGCGTGGTGCAATACGCCGCCCGGCTTCTTTCGCAATGTGTAATTGATGAGGAATCAGCCCAGCGCGGATACCGCGTAAGCCCCGCAAGGGCGATTGAAATTGCGCTTTTTGGTATTGCAAAGCTTGGTAACGCAACACGAAATGGTCGTTACGATCAATCTGTGCGGAAAACAGGCGTTCTTGCGGTCGGCAAAAAGAAATGCGATGAGCCAACTCCATTTCACTGACGACACGGTCTTCCTTGCCCTCTTGTTGTACCAAATAGAACAGCAAGCCATTATTTTCCGCCACATTGAGCACTTCGCCATGCCAACTTTCTACATGTTGAATCAAATCACCGATACGAAATTGCACACGATTTAACGGCGCGTTTTTCACCGCATAAATACGTTGTTCTTGTGCGGCAGGGAAATCAATTGTCACTTGCCGAACATCCACGGCACGAATGACTCCTAAGCCTAAATTATTTTCCGTTTCACTGATCCAACGCTGCCCAACCGCAAAAGTCATGATGTTCTCTCTATTGATAAAAAGGCGCTATTTTAGCCCTGTTACGCTGAAAAAGAAATGACACGATGCCATTCATGTTTAACGTGATGACATCTTTTTTGTGATCAGCAACACAAAAACGTAGCAAATCCTTTACATTCTAAAAAATACTTCCTAAGATGACCGCACTTTATCCCATTTGTGAGGTGACTATGAATCTACAACCGTATTTACATCAAATAAAACAAGAACTTTTTTCCGACTGGAAACCTTTTGAAGTGTTTTGGCTATTTCTCTTTATTGCCGCACAAATTGTTGCTTTTGTCTTAGATCCACAATCGCCGCTTGCCATGATTTCCGGTATTACAGGCGTGATTTGCGTGGTGTTTGTCAGTAAAGGGAAAATCAGTAATTATCTGTTCGGACTGATTTTTGCCTACACTTACTTCTATGTAGCATGGGGTGAGAATTTCATCGGCGAAATGAATACCGTCTTGTATGTTTATATTCCAGCGCAATTTATCGGTTATTTCATGTGGAAAACCCATATGCAACAAGAAAAGAGCGGTGGAGAAAGCGTAATTGCCAAATCGTTGACGTTACAAGGCTGGCTCATCCTTGCCACCACAGTGATTGTCGGTACGTTATTGTTCGTGCAAGCCCTTAATGCGGCAGGCGGCAGCTCCACAGGATTAGACGGTTTAACTACCGTAATTACTGTTTCAGCCCAATTATTGATGATTTTACGCTACCGTGAACAATGGCTTTTATGGATTTTGTTAAATATCCTTTCCATTGCCTTATGGGCGGAAACCCCGGCCATGTATTTAATGTATAGTGCCTATTTACTGAACTCGTTATACGGTTATTACAACTGGACGAAATTAATGAAATAGGCCTAAGAAACAAAGAAAAACACCGCACTTTTAAAGAAAGTGCGGTGTTTTTTTATGGTGTTTTTAGAAGTTCAAATAAAAATCCTGCGTCAATGCAACAAAATCGGCGTGATATTGATTCTGGGTGTCGTAGATAATCAACTCGTCATATAGCAATGTTTGTGGTTGTGTGGCAAAGGTCAACAACATACGTTGTGGCGCTTTGCCTTGCTTAGTAATGACATCGCAACGCACAACACAATAAAGTGCGGTGCTTTTTAGCAAAGTTTCTCCTGCGTCAAAAGGTAACACAAAACTGATTTTTCCCTTGGGTGCCAAGCAAGCAGCAGCGGTCTCTAACCAATGTAAATGACTTTGTGCGGCAAAATAACGGGCTGTATTCCGCTCCTCATTACGACAATCTACCCCCGTTTGAAAATAGGGCGGATTGGCGACAATCAAGTCGAAGCGCTCTGCTGTTTGAGTACAAAAACTATCTATATCCTGCTGATACACCTGAATTTTATTCTTCCACGGTGAAATTAATACATTTTCACAGGCTTGTTGTGCCGCCGCGTGATCAATTTCCACGGCACAAATTCGGCTTTCGGCAGAACTGCGTTGAGCCAACATTAAGGCGATTAAGCCGCTGCCGCTACCTAAATCCAATATCTGGTTTGCCTGCGTCACATCCGCCCACGCGCCCAATAAAATACCGTCCGTCCCCACTTTCATGGCACACCGCTCGTGATTGACCTGAAATTGTTTAAAACGAAAACCCGTCTTACTCATCGAAAAACACCGTCAAAAAGGACCGCACTTTAACGGTAAAGTGCGGTATAATTCGGCGCAATTTTAATGCTAATGAACAACAAATACCAATGACAAACCTCACTCAATTTGCAGATTTTGATCTCGCGCCTGAATTACTCAACGCCCTCCAGAAAAAAGGCTACCAACGTCCTACCGCCATCCAACAGGAAACCATTCCTGCCGCGATGGAGGGCTTTGATGTCCTCGGGTCGGCACCGACCGGCACTGGAAAAACCGCCGCGTTTTTGCTACCGGCGATTCAACATTTGTTGGATTATCCACGCCGTAAACCGGGCGCGCCGCGTGTGTTGATTCTTACACCAACCCGTGAACTTGCCATGCAGGTAGCGGAACAGGCGGAAGAACTTGCCTGCTTTACCAAACTCAGCATTGCGACCATCACCGGTGGTGTGGCGTATCAAAATCACGGCGAGATTTTCAATAAAAATCAAGACATTGTTGTGGCGACCCCGGGGCGTTTGTTGCAATACATTAAAGAAGAAAATTTTGATTGCCGCGCGGTAGAAATTCTGATTTTTGACGAAGCGG
The DNA here is from genome assembly GCF_018128305.1 of Aggregatibacter sp. oral taxon 513. Classification (NCBI taxonomy): domain Bacteria; kingdom Pseudomonadati; phylum Pseudomonadota; class Gammaproteobacteria; order Pasteurellales; family Pasteurellaceae; genus Aggregatibacter; species Aggregatibacter sp. oral taxon 513. The sequence continues at coordinate 36,087 of NZ_CP072381.1, read as the reverse complement.
ACAGAATGTTGCAAATGGGCTTTGGGCAAGATGCGGAGAAAATCTCGGCAGAAACCCGTTGGCGTAAGCAAACGTTGTTATTCTCGGCGACCCTTGAAGGGGATTTATTGGAAGATTTTGCCGACCGCACGTTAAACAAGCCGGTGAAAATTGATGCAGAACCGAGCCGACGTGAGCGGAAGAAAATTCAGCAGTGGTATTATCACGCCGACAGTAATGAGCATAAATTCAAATTATTAGCGCGTTTCATTGAGCAAGAGCAAGTGAGCAAAGGCATTGTATTCGTACGCCGTCGGGAAGATGTACGCGAACTGGCGGAAAATTTGCGCAAACGCGGTATTCGCAGCACCTATCTGGAAGGTGAAATGGCGCAAACCCAACGCAATAATGCCATCGATAAACTGAAAAACGGCGTGGTGACGGTGTTGGTCTCCACGGATGTCTCCGCACGCGGTATCGATATTGATGATGTTAGCCACATTATGAATTTTGATTTACCGTACAGCGCCGATACTTATTTGCACCGCATCGGGCGTACCGCGCGTGCCGGCAAAAAAGGCACCGCCGTGTCTTTCGTGGAAGCGCACGATTATCGTCTACTGGGCAAAATTAAGCGTTATACCCAAGAAATTCTGAAAGCCCGTGTGATTGAAGGTTTGGAACCGCGCACCAAAGCGCCGAAAGACGGTGAAATCAAAACCGTCAGCAAAAAACAAAAAGCGAAGAAATTAGAAAAACGCGAAGCGCAAAAGAAAGCGGATAAAAAAACCAAACAACGTCATCAAGATCGTAAAAATATCGGCAAACGCCGTAAACCAAGTGCCGCTACAACGGAAACCGCCCAATAATCGCCGGAATAAGATAACAACATGATGTCAAAAGAAAATTTCGAACAGCATACGCCGATGATGAAACAATATCTGCAACTCAAAGCGGAGAATCCGGATATTTTGTTGTTTTATCGCATGGGCGATTTTTACGAGCTGTTTTATGACGATGCGAAACGTGCCTCCGCACTGTTGGATATTTCGCTGACTAAACGTGGACAATCTGCAGGGCAGCCGATTCCCATGGCAGGTGTGCCTTATCACGCGGTGGAAGGCTATTTAGCGAAGTTGGTGCAGTTAGGGGAGTCCGTCGCCATTTGCGAACAAATCGGTGATCCGAATACGGCGAAAGGCCCCGTTGAGCGCCAAATTGTGCGCATTGTCACGCCGGGCACGGTGAGTGATGAGGCGCTGTTACCGGAACGGCAAGACAACCTCATTGCCGCGGTGTATCAGGAAAAAGATCATTTTGGTTTGGCGACATTAGACATGACGTCCGGTCGTTTTCAGCTATGCGAACCGCAATCCAAAGCGGATTTGCAAACGGAATTGCAACGCATCTCGCCGGTAGAATTGCTTTATTGCGAAGATTTTGCCGATTTTCAGCTCATTGAACACGCTAAAGGTTTGCGCCGTCGCCCTATTTGGGAATTCGAGCTAAAAACCGCCATTCAACAGCTTTGCCATCAATTTAATACCAAAGACTTGTGCGGATTCGGTGTGGAAAAAGCGATTCTGGGATTATGTGCGGCCGGTTGTTTATTGCAATACGCACGCGAAACGCAACGCACCGCCTTGCCGCATATTCAAAGCATTCATCTCATTCAACACAGCGAAAATATTCAGTTGGACGCCGCAACCCGTCGCAATCTGGAGCTCACTCAAAATCTGGCGGGCGGTACGGAAAACACGTTGGCAGCCGTATTAGACAAATGTGTGACCCCAATGGGCAGTCGCTTGCTCAAACGTTGGATTCATCAGCCGATTTGCGATGTGACAAAACTCACGCAACGCCAACAAGCCATTGGTGCGATTTTAGAACAAGATTTAGTGGCGGATTTACAACCTTATTTGCAACAAGTGGGTGACATGGAGCGCATTTTAGCGCGCGTGGCGTTACGCACCGCCCGTCCGCGTGATTTAACCCGCTTGCGTACCGCGCTGGAACAAATTCCTCATATAAAAAATTGTCTGTCGGAAAAAGCATCGGAAAAAAATCCGTTGGATTTTGTGACCGCACTTTATCAGCAGCTAGGTGATTTTTCGGCACAATTTGACCTTTTACAACGGGCGATTATTGATAGTCCACCGGTGCTAATTCGTGATGGTGGTGTCATTGCGGCAGGCTATAACGCCGAATTGGATGAATGGCGTGAATTAGCCGACGGTGCCACCCGTTATTTGGAAGATCTGGAACAGCGGGAACGGGAAAACACCGGCATTGATACCTTAAAAATAGGCTTCAATGCGGTGCACGGTTATTACATTCAAATTAGCCAGGGGCAAGCCCATAAGGCGCCGATTCATTATGTACGTCGTCAAACCTTAAAAAATGCCGAACGTTATATCATTCCTGAGCTAAAAACCTATGAAGATAAGGTGTTGAAAGCGAAAGGCGCTTCTTTGGCGCTGGAAAAACAGTTATACGATGAAATTTTCGACCAATTATTACCGCACTTAGGTGACTTACAGCTCGCCGGTTTGACATTAGCCGAATTGGATGTGCTCACCAATTTAGCGGAGCGGGCGGAAAGCCTGAATTATGTGGCGCCGACCTTCTCGGAGCAAACGGGCATTCATATTCAAAATGGCCGTCACCCCGTGGTGGAACAAGTGTTGAAGGAACCGTTTATTGCCAACCCAACAGTGCTTACGGAACAGCAACATTTTCTCATTATCACCGGCCCGAATATGGGCGGTAAAAGTACCTATATGCGCCAAACAGCACTGATTACCTTAATGGCATACATGGGCAGTTTCGTGCCGGCAGACAGTGCCATAATTGGCCCTGTTGATCGCATTTTTACCCGCATTGGAGCCTCTGATGATCTCGCTTCCGGACGTTCAACCTTCATGGTGGAAATGACGGAAATAGCGAATATTCTGCATCAAGCGACAGACAAAAGTTTGGTGTTGATTGATGAAATTGGCCGTGGAACCTCCACTTACGACGGTTTGTCCCTTGCCTGGGCTTGTGCTGAGTGGTTGGCGAAGAAAATTCGTTCTTTAACCTTATTCGCCACCCACTATTTTGAGCTCACCGTACTGCCGGAACAGGTACAAGGCATAGGTAATATTCATTTAGATGCCATTGAGCATAATGATACCATCGCTTTCATGCATGCCGTGCAGAAAGGTGCTGCCAGCAAAAGCTATGGTCTTGCCGTCGCTGCCTTGGCAGGTGTGCCACAACAAGTCATCAAGCTCGCCAAACAAAAACTGGCGCAATTAGAAAAACTGTCACAGCAAAATGCCAATCAACAGATTCAGGATCTACGTTTATTAAATCAACGCCAAGGTGAATTAGCATTTGATCAGGCAGAAGATGAAAATAAGGATATGTTATTGAATATGTTACAAGAATTAGATCCAGATGAATTAAGTCCAAAACAGGCATTGGCCTATTTGTATCAGTTAAAGAAAATGATAAAGCAATAAAAATAGAAAAAAATAAAACCGCACTTTAGATAAAAATCTCAGTGCGGTTTTTCTTATGGTTTATCTCAGCCATTTATAGTTTATTGTCAGTTTTCTTCTATTCTTTTTTAATACGACTAAATTCCTATGCTGTAAAAAGCAAAAACCCCCGATGCTCACACATCAGGGGTTCGTATCAGGCTTGGCGGTGACCTACTCTCACATGGGGATGCCCCACACTACCATCGGCATTACGGCGTTTCACTTCTGAGTTCGGTATGGAATCAGGTGGGCCCACCGCACTATCGCCGCCAATATTCTTTATGATTTCTATCTCTTCTTATTCGCGTCTTCTTAATCTAAAAACAAGCCTTCTCTCAACTCTCTCTTCTACGTCCATTCTCTTAACTGTTATCCTTCCAACTCGCTCATGTCCAGGGTAACCCCAAAAACACTTGAGCGTTGTATGGCTAAGCCTCTCGGGCAATTAGTATGCGTTAGCTCAATGTATCACTACACTTACACACCGCACCTATCTACGTCTTAGTCTTAAACAACCCTTACTGTCTTAAAGACAGGGAGAACTCATCTCTTGGCAAGTTTCGTGCTTAGATGCTTTCAGCACTTATCTCTTCCGCATGTAGCTACCCAGCAATGCCTCTGGCGAGACAACTGGAACACCAGTGATGCGTCCACTCCGGTCCTCTCGTACTAGGAGCAGCCCCAATCAATTCTCCAACGCCCACGGCAGATAGGGACCGAACTGTCTCACGACGTTCTAAACCCAGCTCGCGTACCACTTTAAATGGCGAACAGCCATACCCTTGGGACCTACTTCAGCCCCAGGATGTGATGAGCCGACATCGAGGTGCCAAACACCGCCGTCGATATGAACTCTTGGGCGGTATCAGCCTGTTATCCCCGGAGTACCTTTTATCCGTTGAGCGATGGCCCTTCCATGCAGAACCACCGGATCACTATGACCTACTTTCGTACCTGCTCGACTTGTCTGTCTCGCAGTTAAGCTTGCTTATACCATTGCACTAACCTCACGATGTCCGACCGTGATTAGCAAACCTTCGTGCTCCTCCGTTACTCTTTGGGAGGAGACCGCCCCAGTCAAACTACCCACCAGACACTGTCCGAGACCACGTTTCGTAATCTTCGTTAGAACATCAAACGTTAAAGGGTGGTATTTCAAGGACGACTCCATAATCACTGGCGTGACTACTTCAAAGTCTCCCACCTATCCTACACATCAAAATTCAATGTTCAGTGTCAAGCTATAGTAAAGGTTCACGGGGTCTTTCCGTCTAGCCGCGGGTACACCGCATCTTCACGGCGATTTCAATTTCACTGAGTCTCGGGTGGAGACAGCCTGGCCATCATTATGCCATTCGTGCAGGTCGGAACTTACCCGACAAGGAATTTCGCTACCTTAGGACCGTTATAGTTACGGCCGCCGTTTACTGGGGCTTCGATCAGGAGCTTCTCTTTCGATTACACCATCAATTAACCTTCCAGCACCGGGCAGGCATCACACCCTATACGTCCACTTTCGTGTTTGCAGAGTGCTGTGTTTTTAATAAACAGTTGCAGCCAGCTGGTATCTTCGACCGGTTCAACCTTCGCCCGCGAGGGACTACAATCTACGCCGGCGCACCTTCTCCCGAAGTTACGGTGCTATTTTGCCTAGTTCCTTCACCCGAGTTCTCTCAAGCGCCTGAGTATTCTCTACCTGACCACCTGTGTCGGTTTTCAGTACGGTTTAGATAAACCTGAAGCTTAGTGGCTTTTCCTGGAAGTGTGGTATCAGTTACTTCAGCTCCGTAGAGCCTCGTCATCATCTCTCAGTGTTAAGGAAGTCCGGATTTGCCTAAACTTCCCACCTACCAACTTAAACGTGCATATCCAACAGCACGCTAACCTAACCTACTCCGTCCCCACATCGCAGTTTATCCAAGTACGGGAATATTAACCCGTTTCCCATCGACTACGCTTTTCAGCCTCGCCTTAGGGGCCGACTCACCCTGCCCCGATTAACGTTGGACAGGAACCCTTGGTCTTCCGGCGAACGGGTTTTTCACCCGTTTTATCGTTACTTATGTCAGCATTCGCACTTGTGATACGTCCAACAGCCCTCTCGAACCATCTTCATCCGCTTACACAACGCTCCCCTACCCAACAGACTTACGTCTGATGCCGCAGCTTCGGTGCTATATTTGAGCCCCGTTACATCTTCCGCGCAGGCCGACTCGACTAGTGAGCTATTACGCTTTCTTTAAATGATGGCTGCTTCTAAGCCAACATCCTAGCTGTCTAAGCCTTCCCACTTCGTTTCCCACTTAATATAGACTTTGGGACCTTAGCTGGCGGTCTGGGTTGTTTCCCTCTCCACGACGGACGTTAGCACCCGCCGTGTGTCTCCTGAGTATCACTCTTTGGTATTCGTAGTTTGCATCGGGTTGGTAATCCGGGATGGACCCCTAGCCGAAACAGTGCTCTACCCCCAAAGGTGTCCGCTCAAGGCTCTACCTAAATAGATTTCGGGGAGAACCAGCTATCTCCCGGTTTGATTGGCCTTTCACCCCCAGCCACAAGTCATCCGCTAATTTTTCAACATTAGTCGGTTCGGTCCTCCAGTTAGTGTTACCCAACCTTCAACCTGCCCATGGCTAGATCACCGGGTTTCGGGTCTATACCTTGCAACTAGCCGCCCAGTTAAGACTCGGTTTCCCTTCGGCTCCCCTATTCGGTTAACCTCGCTACAAAATATAAGTCGCTGACCCATTATACAAAAGGTACGCAGTCACCCTTTCGGGCTCCCACTGCTTGTACGTACAAGGTTTCAGGTTCTATTTCACTCCCCTCACCGGGGTTCTTTTCGCCTTTCCTTCACAGTACTGGTTCACTATCGGTCAATCAGGAGTATTTAGCCTTGGAGGATGGTCCCCCCATCTTCAAACAGGATATCACGTGTCCCGCCCTACTTGTCGTTAGCTCAGTACCACAAAAGTATTTTCGAGTACGGGATTATCACCCTCTACGATTCGGCTTCCCAGCCAATTCCTCTAATACTTCCGCTATCACTAACAGGCTCCTTCGCTTTCGCTCGCCGCTACTCACAAAATCTCGGTTGATTTCTTTTCCTCGGGGTACTTAGATGTTTCAGTTCTCCCGGTTCGCCTCATTATCCTATGGATTCAGATAATGATAGTAGGTTCTTCACCCACTGGGTTTCCCCATTCGGACATCTTGGATTAAACGCCTCTTATCGACTCATCCAAGCTTTTCGCAGATTAGCACGTCCTTCTTCGCCTCTGATTGCCAAGGCATCCACCTTGTACGCTTTGTCACTTAACCATACAACCTCAAGTATTCTTACCTTATTATTTAAATAATATTAAACAACAACTTTCAAACACTTCAGCTACGATTAATAACAGTTAATTAAGAGCAATCGCCTTTTATCAATCACTCTCACTCAGACTTTCTTGAAAGTCTCGTTTTCAGCTTGTTTCCAGATTTTTAAAGAACAGTAAAGATGAAAAATCATCTTTAAATGGCGTCCCCACGGGGATTCGAACCCCGGTTACCGCCGTGAAAGGGCGATGTCCTAGGCCTCTAGACGATGGGGACAGCATGTAAAGATGCTCTCTTCTCTTTGATATTGTTGTTCTTTCCTTGTCTACAACCATCAAACAAACTGTGTGAACACTTAAAGTCGAGTCTATCTTTGGTAAGGAGGTGATCCAACCGCAGGTTCCCCTACGGTTACCTTGTTACGACTTCACCCCAGTCATGAATCATACCGTGGTAAACGCCCCCCCGAAGGTTAAGCTATCTACTTCTGGTACAACCCACTCCCATGGTGTGACGGGCGGTGTGTACAAGGCCCGGGAACGTATTCACCGCGACATTCTGATTCGCGATTACTAGCGATTCCGACTTCATGGAGTCGAGTTGCAGACTCCAATCCGGACTTAGACGTACTTTGTGAGATTCACTCCACCTCGCGGCTTCGTCGCCCTCTGTATACGCCATTGTAGCACGTGTGTAGCCCTACTCGTAAGGGCCATGATGACTTGACGTCATCCCCACCTTCCTCCGGTTTATCACCGGCAGTCTCCTTTGAGTTCCCGACCAAATCGCTGGCAACAAAGGATAAGGGTTGCGCTCGTTGCGGGACTTAACCCAACATTTCACAACACGAGCTGACGACAGCCATGCAGCACCTGTCTCATGGTTCCCGAAGGCACTCTCATATCTCTACAAGATTCCATGGATGTCAAGAGTAGGTAAGGTTCTTCGCGTTGCATCGAATTAAACCACATGCTCCACCGCTTGTGCGGGCCCCCGTCAATTCATTTGAGTTTTAACCTTGCGGCCGTACTCCCCAGGCGGTCGATTTATCACGTTAGCTTCGGGCACCAAGCTTAAAGCCCAATCCCCAAATCGACAGCGTTTACAGCGTGGACTACCAGGGTATCTAATCCTGTTTGCTCCCCACGCTTTCGCACATGAGCGTCAGTACATTCCCAAGGGGCTGCCTTCGCCTTCGGTATTCCTCCACATCTCTACGCATTTCACCGCTACACGTGGAATTCTACCCCTCCCTAAAGTACTCTAGACTCCCAGTCTGAAATGCAATTCCCAGGTTAAGCCCGGGGATTTCACACCTCACTTAAAAGTCCGCCTGCGTGCCCTTTACGCCCAGTTATTCCGATTAACGCTCGCACCCTCCGTATTACCGCGGCTGCTGGCACGGAGTTAGCCGGTGCTTCTTCTGTATTTAACGTCAATTTGTCGTGCTATTAACACAACAACCTTCCTCAATACCGAAAGAACTTTACAACCCGAAGGCCTTCTTCATTCACGCGGCATGGCTGCGTCAGGGTTGCCCCCATTGCGCAATATTCCCCACTGCTGCCTCCCGTAGGAGTCCGGGCCGTGTCTCAGTCCCGGTGTGGCTGGTCATCCTCTCAGACCAGCTAGAGATCGTCGGCTTGGTAGGCTATTACCCCACCAACTACCTAATCCCACTTGGGCTCATCCTATGGCATGCGGCCTTGCGGTCCCGCACTTTCGTCTCTCGACTCTACGCGGTATTAGCGACAGTTTCCCGTCGTTATCCCCCTCCATAAGCCAGATTCCCAAGCATTACTCACCCGTCCGCCACTCGTCAGCAAGAAAGCAAGCTTTCTCCTGTTACCGTTCGACTTGCATGTGTTAAGCCTGCCGCCAGCGTTCAATCTGAGCCATGATCAAACTCTTCAGTTCAAAAAGTTTAATCGCTCAATACTGCTAGCCAAGTAATCTATCTATAAATAAATAAACGTTTTTCGTAGCACTATTCAGTTCAATTTTAAAATCTTTAATGATAAAAACGAATCTTCAAGTGCCCACACAGTTTGTCTGATTGATTGTTAAAGAACAAAAAACGACGCGCGGTTTTATGCTTTACAACGGCGCGTCGTTGTGGGGGCGTATTATAGGCATTTATCACGACCTTGCAACCCCTTTTTGCGATTTTTTGCAAAATATTTTTTAATTGATAATAATTTAAGCGCAATAAAAATTACATCTTAAACTATTCAACCAACTTGCAAGCCTTAGATCAAAAATGGTGTTTTATGTATTACTCCATTTTCATTATCATTCTCTAGCACCCTTTGATTTTCCTCATCCCATTAGCTTCAAGCATAAGGTTTAATTTAATAAGGGTTGATGATTTTTCTTTTTCTGTCAACAAGTTGACGTGTTTATCCATTAAAGCAGCTCTAAATGTCCAGAGTAAATCAATACTTGCAGGAATACCTAATTTTTTTAATCTGACATAACTATGAATAGCACCCAATGTTCTAAAATCACTGACTGTATGAATATTAATTTTGGCTAATAGCCTTTCATGCTTAATAGTGAAATTAGCCAATTCTTTGATACGTTCTTTTTTAGCTAAGTTTTCAGAAAGTTTCTTTCTTTTAATTTGTTGAATAGAAAGGTTAATGACTTGTTTAAAAAGAGTTTTGTTTTTACGAACTGAAGGAGGCAATTGATAATAATGATAAAGAGCTAATTTACTCATATTATTAGGATTGAGTGAATAGGCAACAGCCCCAAGCCTCTCCAAATAAGGTACCAACTCTCCCTCGGCTCTAACAAAAATTGCGTCATTTTGGGACAAAGCAAACATGGCATCTTCTTGGAATATTCCATAACCGGTAAACAAATTCTTAACTCTTACCTCACCAATCAGTTCAGTAAATTCATTGCGTAGTTCTTGTTTTGTATTACACATAGTTTTCCCTCATATTATTATGTGAATTAGTTATATCATACTTTTTATTTTTTAAGAAAAAGATATCATTAATAACATTCAAAAATGTGAAGTAGATCGAAAAAATAAAATTTTTTAACTAAAATATCAGCTAAAAGCACATAAGATATGTAAAAAATTAGCGTACTATTCTTTATCTTGGATACACCATTTATTTTGCCTACTTTCCTTTATTACTGTATTTTGCTATTCTTATGCACACTTTTGGGGCTGATTTTGGATTCGACGGGATTAGCGAAGCCCGAGGTGCACGTCGAGGTGCGGTAGGCCTCGTAAATAAACCGCAAAAAAATAGTCGCAAACGACGAACAATACGCTTTAGCAGCTTAATAACCTGCTCATAGCCTTCGCTCCCCAGCTTCCGCTCGTAAGACGGGGATAAAGCGGAGTCAAACCCAAACGAGATCGTGTGGACGCCGCTGTTTGAGGATCGAAGCATTAAATTGAATCAAACTAGCTTAATTATCGCGTGTCTGTCCGCAGGATTAAGCGAAACTTAAAGACTGACTAAACGTGTAGTGCTGACGGTAGAGGAATTTCGGACGGGGGTTCAACTCCCCCCAGCTCCACCAAATAACAATCCAAAGTAAACTTATCAAATCCCAAAAGCCCTTGAAAACATTGACTTCAAGGGCTTTTTTATATCCTAATCGTTCCTATCTAATCCTATAAAATCCTTGGGTTTTAGTTATACTGATAGCCGTATAGCAAAACCGGTATAACCAAAATCACACAAAACCTATTATAAAAAAACGTTAACGATGTTTTAGCTATACCCTATTTTTTAAAAGTCTGAATTGCCCCGCCAATGGCATTAAAGGCATTTAAGCTGTATCAAGACGAAGAGCATTTAGAAAAGCTCAAACGAACAATTCAGAAGCATAACGAGATCATGACTTATGCCCTACACCGAGACTTAATCTCTTTTAATCCCACAGCAAACATCGAAAAGGAATTTGACAGTCCGACGGTTGAACATTTTAAAACCCTGAAGCCTGAGGTAAAGTGCGGTCGATTTTGATGGCGTTTTACTGTTTGATAATTTAAAGAATTAATGCGGCTAGGCGCGGCTTAATTAACCGAACCGAGAGATAGTAACCCTTATTACTATTTGTCGCACTTTCACTATAATGGACGTTAAAAAATGGCTAAAACCCAACAATATTATTCTCTTACTGAATGTTCTATTATTGATTATGAAGTTATTCCATTACCAGAGGTGACTTTATTATAGTGCAGTGGTCGGTTAAGGGTCGTTAGAAAACACAGAGAAGACAGAGAAATCGTTATTGATCATCTAGGCAATGTTAAGAAGAATACTAACGGAAGTCCAATTCATAGATCACGTTGCTTACGCTCTTCCGCCACTCCAACTTTTCCCTCACGCCTAACAGACCAACTCCGAAAAACACCTTCAGAAAATAAGTTTTTTATTCCCGACGAAAATTCTCCGCACCGTCCTCTTTTCTAAGGTAAGTTAAAACCCATACTAAAACGACGCCGAAAATGGCTGAGGTGAGGAAAGTCGCACTGAAAGCACGTTGAAGCAGTTCGCCACTGTCCCCGATGAAATGGCGATAAAGATCTAAAATCACAGCGGACACGGCAATACCGATACTGATTCCCACTTGTTGAATCACACTGAGATAAGTAGCGCCTGCGCTGGTATTGTGTTCGTCTAAATCACTAATCGTAAGTGTGTTGACAGAAGTAAAAATAATCGACATACAGCTACCATACCACGCCAAAATCAGCACCAAACACCAAATCGGTGTGTCTTGTTGCAACAGGCTCATGGCAGCAATGGCAAGCGCCATCGAAAGTGCGGTCAACATTAATGTCATTTTATAACCGAAACGCGCCAGAATTTTTCCAACAAAGGATTTCGTTAACACGGAACTTAGTGCAATTGGCGCTAGCAACCAACCGGCAACATCCGCGCTATAATTAAACACTACTTGCAACATCAACGGCATTAAAAACGGAATGCCTGAGCCACACAAACGGATAAAAATATTCGCCATCATGCCCAATCGAAACGTGCGCGTAGCAAATAAATTTAACGGCAATAAAGGATTCTGCACCCGTTGAGCATACCAATAATAAAAGGAGAAACAGCCGAACCCCACAGCCAAAATTAACGCTGTCAGCCATTGGTCGATACGGTCTTCAGACAACAAATCCAAGCCGAGTGTTAAGCCTACCAGCCCACCACCAAACAGTAAAAAGCCCCACCAATCCAGCTTGCTAATATTGCCTGTGCTGTTTGGCATATACCGACCGGCAAATCCAATCCCAAGGATACCAATAGGAATGTTAATTAGGAAAATCCAATGCCAGCTGGCATGTGTCACAAGCCATCCGCCCACAATCGGCCCGAGCACCGGGCCAATCAGCCCCGCCATCGCCATGGCATTCCATGCGGCAACCAATTGATTTTTTGGCACGTGACGAATAATTGCCAAGCGCGCTACCGGCATCATCATTGCCCCGCCCAACCCTTGCAACACGCGCGACCAAATCAATGCGTTTAATGAATTGGAGGCGGCACAAGCAACAGAACCAAGTACAAAAATTGCCACCGCAACCCGAAACACATTGAGCGTGCCGTATTTATCGGCAATCCAACCGGTGAGTGGAATAAATAATGCAACAGTGAGGGAATAACTGATTATCGCCATTTGCATTTCTAACGGTGATTCATGCAAATCGGCAGAAATGGCAGGCAATGCCGTATTCAAAATGGTGGCATCGAGGGACTGCATAAATAATGCCATGGCGGCAATTAAGGATAAATGGCGATAATGTTGGAGCTCAGGCATAAAAAACCACGCTTAAATTCGACCGCACTTTTGCTCGTACCAAGCCGTAATAAAATCAGCAATCTGCGCGATATTATTAATATCCAAACAAGGTTTATCTACCGCTAAAGGGTAATCTGTAGCAACGGCCAACACGAGCTCATCAATGTCAGGTAGCGGTTTAGTCATGTCTTTTCGGTGCAACAAAATCTTTTCAATCGGCTCTTGTTTGAAGCCTTCTACCAAAATGAGATCCGTTAATTCATGATCAAATTGTTCACATAAATAAGACAGGGAAATACGTTGTTGTGGCGTTTCCGTCATAAGAGCCCAGCGGTGGTCACAAGCCATAATTACTTGGCTGGCACCGGCATCTTTCATACGCCAACTGTCTTTGCCCGGTTTATCCACTTGCGCATCATGATGACTGTGTTTAATCACCGCCGGGCGCAAGCCACGTTGTTTTAATTGGGGAAGTAATTTTTCTAATAAAGTGGTTTTGCCGCTGCCGCTGTAACCGGTAATGCCAAGCATGGGGAGCATAATATTTCCTTAAAGACGATAAAATAAACGGGCTGATTATATACCAGCCCGCCAAAGAAAACGAATGATGCTCAAAGATTTAGAGCACGCGCAGCAACACCGGTTGATAAGCTGATTTGCGGTTCAGTTTTCGTGCATACCAACGCACTCCGAGGAAGGAAAGTGCGGTGGAAATAAAAATAAAAAATACACTGACGAGTTCGTGACTAAACAACGAATCGAACAATAAGGTGCTGAAGACTAAAGTGAACAACGGGACACAATACATCAGCAACGCAGATTTGATCAGAGAATGTTCCGATAAACCAATTTCGACCAACTGCCCCACTTTTAGCGGTGTAATGGTTTCAATGGTGAAAATATGCTCACCACGTGCACCGCTACCGGCTAATTCCGATAATGCCGAATTCCCGCAAGCGGATTTTGCTGCACAAGTGCCACAGGCACTTTGCGATTGGCATTTTACTTTCGCCTTACCGGATTCGTATTCAATCACGACCGCACTTTCTGTCAACATAATAAACCCGTTTAGTTTTTCTTAAATTGAATGTCTTGCACGATGCGTTTTGCCGTAGAAATCGGTAATTGCCCGATAATCGTCAAGTCTTTGTTATCCACAGTTTCGTTATAAATCGTGTAAGCACCTTGTCGCCAAGTATTATCTTGCAGTGTATTTTCTAGGATTTTGTCGGACACATATAACGTAAAAGAAAACAGCCCGTCGCTGTAAAGTTGCGATTCGATTTTATCGTCGCCATCACGTTCAATACTGCGATTTACCGCTTTAAAACCTTGTGGCAACCAACCTGGAGCCCAATTAAAATCCGGCGTTTGATTTGCGTTTTTATCCATTAATAACGGAGGGAAAGCCACTTGATTTAAATAATCCACTAAGCCTGAAATCCCGTCTCCCACATACAGATTTACAACACGAAATTGATCCAATAAATTGCCGTCCCGATCAAGCATATCACTGCGCAAAAGCAAGTTATTGTCCTCGTCAATAAAGGCCACATATTGATAACGAAAATCGTCTTTCGGCAAAATTCGAATGGTTTGTACCACATGATCCGCTACGCGATTACGCCCGATGTTAACGAAGTCATAATATTGCTCTAAAGTATCAAAATTGGCACGAGTGAGGGGCGGTAAATTATCGGTAATGCCTTCACTGTTAATAGTGAAAGGCTGATAGTTCGGTTGAAAATAGCTAATTAAATTATCACGTTGAACAATTTCTTGTTGTGCACCATCTAACGTCACCAATTGCGCAAAAGTTTTGCCGTTAGATTTAAAGTGACGGTACCGCAATGAATCCATGTTAGAAGGCGTGGTTTGCACGAAAGAAAACTCATAATTTAGCTGTTCTGCCGCTTTCTTCATATCCAGCAATAGCTGTTTCGGCGAAAGGGAGTCTGTACCAAAGGAAGAAAATGACGTGCTAAATAAGAAAAAAAGTGCGGTAGTTTTTAGAAATGTTTTTAACATGATCAAATTCCTAATAAACAAATTCACCACCAAAAAATGGTGGTGAATTCTGATAAAAACAATTATGCCTGAATACATGAACTATTATTTATTGCTCTGATTCTGTCCTAAATTCATTGAATCGGCATAAACACGACGTTGTAATTCATAGCTTTGCAACATAGCGCCAATACGTTTATTTTTTTGTTCAAGCTGTTCTGTCGTAATGACATCTTTGCTTGGCGCATTGTAACTGACTTCTTGCACACCGTTGTTAAAAGGCAATGTTTGTAACACTGGGGTATCTGCTGCATTTTGTACGGTAGATTTTGCAGTGAAAGATTGTACACCTAATACAGCCACCAAGCACACACCTGCAGCAACAGCAACCTGAGTCATCGGCATAAACCATGCTTTTAACTTTTGCATAAACGGCAAGTTTTCGACGTCCTGCGGCAATGGTTGAGACTCAGTGACTTCAACTGCTTGAATTTCTTCTGAAGCAATCAAACTTTCCATTTTTGCAGTGAAATCAGCACCCAAGAAAACATTTGTTTCTTGACGCATAACAGAACGAATGGTGTGGAAATTTACCCAACTCTCCTGCAATTCCGCATCTTGGCATAATTGTTCGGTGAGTTCATGATTAACTTGTTCACCATCAATATATGCTGAAAGTAGTTCTTTTTGCATGTTTGTACTCCGACTAATCGTAGTTGTATTCCTGTTTTTTATTAACGTTGTAAAAGCGGTTTAACTTTACTTTCAATGATTTCACGCGCTCTAAAAATCCGCGATCTCACAGTCCCCACCGGACAATCCATAATTTCTGCAATTTCTTCGTAACTCAATCCCTCGATTTCGCGTAAAGTAATTGCTGTGCGTAAATCTTCCTGTAAACCTTTAATCGTATCAAATACGATATTCTTTAACTCGTTGGATAACATTTCATTTTCAGGCGTATCCACAACCCGTAAATTTGTTCCTACATCGTAGGATTCTGCATCTTCAGCTAAAATATCTTCGCTTGGCGGGCGACGCCCTTGTGCAGTCAAATAATTTTTTGCAGTATTCACTGCAATTCTGTATAGCCAAGTATAGAAAGCACTATCACCACGAAAAGAGCCGATGGAACGGTATGCTTTTATAAATGATTCTTGTACAACATCGGGAATATCATTCGGTGAAATATACCGAGTCAGTAATCCAGCTACTTTATTTTGATAACGCGATACCAACAAATTGAAAGCTTTCTTATCTCCCTGCTGCACCCTTTCTACCAAAGCTTGATCTGTTAGCTGTTCAGCCATATAACCTCAAATATCACGTCTAACAAACTTTAATTTCAAAGCCAGCAAGCTATTGTTATGCGTTAGACGAGATGAATAAAAAAAAGTTCAGTTATTTTAGAAAAAACCAATAAAACAATGAAAATCAGTGCGTTAGACTCAATTTTTGCTGAATTTCCAGCACCATTTCTCGCAATTCCGAATCATTGATTTCGCCGTTATTAAAGAACCATGAAAAAAGCTGTAAATCGGTCGAGGCTAACAAACGAATAAAAACCTCTTTTTTATGCTCGCTAAGCCCGTCAAAATACTGTTTATAAAAAGGCATGATGACCTTGTCTAATTCCAACATACCGCGCCGACAATCCCACTCAATGCGCAGCGAATCATACTTTTTCATCCTATTCTCCTTTCCAAAAAATCAACTGGATTATAGCGTTAGTGCGCTGTTTGCGAAAATAAATTAATCACCAACACACCACAGATAATCAACCCCATGCCAATTAAACCGGCAGTATCAATTTTCTGCCCAAAGGCGAAATAAGCCACAATGGCTGTCAACACAATACCCACGCCAGACCAAATGGCATACACCAAACCAACGGAAAGCGTACGAAAAATAATGGCAACAAAATAGAACGAACAGCCATAAAAAGCCAAAGCGCCAAGCGTCGGCAACGGTTTAGTAAAACCGTCGCTGACTTTCAATAGATTGGTGGCAACAATTTCCAAACAAATGGACACGGCCAATAAAATCCACGGATTCATGTTTTCCCTATACAAAAGTGCGGTCGGAAATTCAGTTAAAAATCCGACCGCACTTTTTATTTCAATTACGCCTTAATTTGGCTTTTTAAGAAGTCAATCAATTGCTCTTTCGCAATCATTTGTTTCTCACCGCTACGACGATTTTTGTATTCGATTTCGCCGTTCGCTAAATTTTTCTCACCGATGACGACCATGTGCGGCACACCGATAAGCTCCATATCCGCAAACATCACGCCTGGGCGTTCTTTACGATCATCAAAAATCACTTCCACGCCTTGTGCCAATAAAGTGCGGTATAACTCTTCAGCGAATGCTTGCACGCTTTCCGATTTGTGCATATTCATCGGCGCAATCGCCACGGTGAACGGCGCCATCGCATCGCTCGGCCAAATAATGCCGCGTTCATCATGATGTTGTTCAATAGCAGCAGCGACAACACGGGTCACACCAATACCATAGCAGCCCATGGTAACGACCGTAGGACGTCCGTCTTCACCTTGCACTGTCGCATTCATCGCGTTGGAATATTTGTCACCTAATTGGAAAATATGGCCGACTTCAATACCGCGTTTAATTAATAAGGTACCTTTGCCATCCGGACTTGGGTCACCTTCCACCACGTTACGAATATCCGCCACTTTCGGCAACGCCACATCGCGTTCCCAGTTAATGTTGAAATAGTGTTTACCGTCAATGTTAGCGCCAGCGCTGAAATCGGACATGATCGCCACACTGCGATCAATAATAACCGGAATGTTTAAATTGACCGGCCCAAGGGAACCGACACCTGCGCCAATTTTGGCTTTAATGGCCGCTTCATCAGCAAATTCAAATGGGGAAGCCACTTCTGCCAGTTTTTCCGCTTTGACTTCATTTAATTCGTGATCACCACGAATGATTAACGCCACTAACGGCTGTTCTTCACTAGCCCCTTTTACAATCAAGGTCTTAACGGTTTTCTCAATCGGTTGGTTAAATTGCGCGACAAGCTCCGCAATGGTTTTCGCATTCGGTGTATCCACCAATTCCATCGCTTTGGTTGGTGCGGCACGCTCACCCACCGCCACCGCTTCGGCAAGTTCGATGTTCGCCGCATAATCGGATTCCGTGGAGAAAATCACATCATCTTCACCGCTGTTTGCCAACACTTGGAACTCATGGGATGCGCTGCCGCCGATAGAACCGGTATCCGCTTGCACGGCACGGAAATCCAACCCTAAACGGGTGAAAATGTTGCTATAAGTTTGATACATCACATCATAGGTTTGTTGCAAACTTTCTTTGTCCATGTGGAAAGAATAAGCATCTTTCATGATAAATTCGCGGCTACGCATCACACCGAAACGTGGACGCACTTCGTCACGGAACTTGGTTTGAATATGATATAAATTAAGAGGAAGTTGACGGTAAGAGGTCACTTCACGACGCATTAAATCGGTGATGGCTTCTTCATTGGTCGGGCCGATCACGAAACTCCGTTCGCCACGGTCGGTAAAACGCAATAATTCCGGGCCATACTGATCCCAGCGACCGGACTCTTGCCATAATTCTGCCGGTTGCACAACGGGCATTTTGATCTCGATAGCACCGCTTTTATTCATTTCTTCGCGAATAATGTTTTCCACTTTTTGTAGCACACGCCAACCGGTTGGCATCCAGTTATAAAGGCCTGAAGCAAGAGGACGAATCATGCCCGCGCGCAACATGAGTTGATGGCTAACAATCGCCGCTTCTGCCGGGGTTTCTTTTAAGGTGGATAATAAATATTTACTTGTACGCATTGAATTACCTATAATTCCAAGAATTTAAAAATACGAGAAAAAAATTGGCGTTAGTGTATCTAATGCGCACGCAAAAGCAAAGAAGAAATCAGGTTTCACGCCTTATAATCCCCGCTAAAAATGCCAATTTAACCCAGAAAAAGGAATCATCATGTCAGCCCTTTATCAAGCCCTTCCCTCCGTCGATAAATTACTCAAAACCCCGCAAGGTGAACAATTCGTGGCAGAATTTGGCCATAGCGCCACCGTCAACGTGTCTCGCGAGATGTTGCAACAAGCGCGCGAACATATAAAACGCCATGAAAACCTACCACACTTTTTGCAAACCGATGACGCCACCTTTCAGTACATCCACCAACAATTATTGTTACAACAACAGGTGAACATAAAAAGCGTACATAATTTAACCGGCACGGTATTGCACACCAATCTCGGGCGCGCGTTGTGGTCACCGGCGGCACAAGAGGCTGCGCTGGATGCCATGCAGGGCAATGTGGCGCTGGAATATGATTTAGCGGCTGGTGAGCGCAGTCATCGAGATAACTACATCAGCGACTTACTGCAACAACTCACGGGCGCAGAGGCGGCCTGTGTAGTGAACAACAACGCAGCAGCGGTATTACTGATGTTGGCGACTTTCGCGCAAGGGAAAGAGGTGATCATCTCCCGTGGTGAATTGATTGAAATTGGCGGTGCTTTCCGCATTCCCGACATCATGGCACAGGCTGGTTGCAAACTGGTGGAAGTGGGCACCACCAACCGTACCCATTTAAAAGATTATCGCAACGCAATTAACGAAAATACTGCCTTTTTAATGAAAGTTCACAGTAGTAACTACCAAATTTGCGGTTTCACGCATTCTGTTGATGAACAAGAACTAGCGGAATTAGGTAAAGAATTTGGCATTCCGGTCATCACGGACTTAGGCAGTGGCGCGTTAATTGATTTGAAACAATTCGACTTGCCGGAAGAACCGACGGTGCAAGAAAAATTACAACACGGCCTAGATTTAATTTCCTTCTCCGGCGACAAACTGCTTGGTGGGCCACAAGCGGGCATTATCGTGGGTAAAAAAGCATTGATTCAACAGCTACAAGCCCATCCGCTCAAACGCGTGCTACGTTGCGACAAAGTCACCCTCGCCGGGCTGGAAGCCACTTTGCGTTTGTATTTGCAACCGGAAAAAATCACTGAAAAACTGACCGCACTTCATCTGCTCACTCAACCTGTAGACCAATTACAAGCACAGGCGGAACAACTGAAAGAGCGGTTGGAAAATCGTTTAAATGCAGATTACGTTGTTGCGATCGAACCAAGCGAAGCGCAGGTTGGTAGCGGCTCCCAGCCGCTGGCACGGATTCCGTCAATCTCGGTCACCATTGCGCCGGCAACAGAAAAAATGCCGACAAAAACCACCGCACTTTTCACCCGTTTATTGGCGCTGCCGCAACCGGTTATCGGGCGCATTGAACGGGATAAAATTTGGTTGGATTTACGCAGCTTGGCCAATCTCGAACGCTTGCTCGACACCTTGGAGGCGCTATGATTATTGTCACATCCGGACACGTTGACCACGGCAAAACCGCGCTATTGCAAACCCTCACCGGCACGCATACGGCGCATTTACCGGAAGAAAAAAAACGCGGCATGACCATTGATTTAGGCTACGCCTATTTGCCGTTAAAAGATCAAATCCTCGGCTTTATCGATGTACCGGGGCACGAACGTTTTCTTGCCAATATGTTGGCAGGCCTAGGCGGCATTCATTACGCCATGCTTATCGTTGCCGCAGACGAAGGCGTGCAAGCGCAAACCATCGAGCACTTAAACATTTTGAGCTTGTTGCAATTGCAGGAAATCATGGTGGTGATCACCAAAGCCGACCGTGCCGATGCGCAACAAATAGACGCATTAGAACAACAGCTACGCCAACAATATGCTCTCTTGGCGAACAGTAAATTCTTTGTCACGTCTGCTACCACCGGTCAGGGCATCGAAACGCTA
The DNA here is from genome assembly GCF_018128305.1 of Aggregatibacter sp. oral taxon 513. NCBI lineage: Bacteria > Pseudomonadati > Pseudomonadota > Gammaproteobacteria > Pasteurellales > Pasteurellaceae > Aggregatibacter > Aggregatibacter sp. oral taxon 513. The sequence goes on along the minus strand of NZ_CP072381.1, from coordinate 15,633 downwards.
CGCGATTATTTGGCGCAGTTGCCGGAATTATCGGACACGGAAAAACCGTTCCGTTATGCCATCGACCGTATTTTTACCATTAAAGGTGCCGGCACCGTGGTGACGGGCACTGCATTTGCGGGCAAAGTGGCCATTGACGACGAATTGTATTTAAGCAATGGACAAAAAGTGCGGGTGAAAAATATCCACGCACAAAACGAACAAAGCACGGAAGGCTTGGCGGGGCAACGCCTGGCATTAAATATTAACCTAGATTTCGACCGCACGTTAATTGAACGCGGCGATTGGTTGTTCTCTCAACCGCCTGCCAAGGCGACAGATCGCGTCACCGTTTGGCTAGAAAACCAAATTCCACTGAACGAAAGCCAACCGGTGCATATTTATCACGCCGCCTCACACACCACGGGCAAGCTGACGTTATTGCAACAACCCAAACTCGCACCTCAGCAACACGCGCTGGCAGAACTGATTTTAGAACAACCGTTATTTTTGGCGCATGGTGACAAAATCATCTTACGCAACAGCAACTCTACCGCCGTACTCGGTGGCGCAAAAGTAATTGAAATCCATTCACCGAAACGCCATAAGCGCACAGAAGCCCGTTTCGATTATTTACGCCAACTGATTCAAGCAGAAACAGCCGAAAAACGCACCGCACTTTATCTTCAAAATCATGCGGTGGAAGCCGAGCTGTTAATGTGGATTGAACAGCTGACAGACTCCCAACTGAACGACATTCTTGAAAGAAACGGCGACATTCGCTTCCAAAGTTGGTGCTTTAATGCCGATTATCGCACGCAACAAACAGCGAAATTATTGACCGCACTTGCGCAATATCACGAACAACATCCCGACCAACTCGGCTTAGGTAAAGCCCGTTTATATCGCATTGCGGCACTGAATCAGCCAGAAAAACTGATTTATCATTTTATTGATGAATTATTAGCCGAGAACCAGCTACAGCAAACCCGTGGTTGGATACATACCGCTGATCATAAAATTCAATTTAATGAACAAGAACGCGCATTATGGCAGCAAGTTCTTGAACAATTTGAGCAACATAACGGACAAGCGTTGTGGGTGCGTGATCTCGCGGGCTTATTAGGACAGGAAGAAAGCGCTATGCGCAACTTCCTCTACAAAGCCGGTAAATTAGGCTATCTCACCGCCGTGGTAAAAGACCGTTTCTTCCTGACCGAGAACATTTATGCCACTGCTCGCTTAATCAAACAGCTTGTCGCCGGGAAAGAGGGCATATCGGTAAACGAATTGCGCGATGCGTTACAATTCGGACGTAAAATGACCGTCCAACTGGTGGAATATTTCGACCGCTGTGGTTTCCTACGCCGCAAGGGTAATATTCACGTATTGCGCGATGCGGACGTGTTTGATCTATAAAGTGCAGTCGATTTTCACAACATTTTTATACAAGGAGTTTCTATGAAAAAACTGCTCGTTTCTGCTTTAGCCGTTGCCGGTCTAACGCTTACCGGCTGCAATGATGAAGAAAAAAATGCGCTTTCCGAACAAGTGAAAAAACAAACCCAAACGATCGAGCAGCTAAATGCACAAGTGAATACCTTACAAAGACAGGTTTTGGATTTGGCGGAAAATCAAGCAATTCAAGTAGAACCGGAAGTCCTCTTCCAAAAATCAGAAATCATTTCACCAACAAAAGGCACTGATGATACTTCCATAAACAAGGTGAAATTCGATATTACGATGTTAAAAACCAATTCGGATTGGCTAACTGCTTTGTTATTAAATGAAGTCATTGCCTCATTCAATGTGGAAGGGCAGCCTAAAATCGAAAATAAACAACAGTTTATTGAACGATTAGAGAAAGACATGGCTGAAACCCTAAAAGAAGCAAGAGAGTATGAAACCTTGGCGATAGAAACCAAAGTTGGCATGGAATATTTAGGGCAGCGTGAAAACTTAGCCTCCTTCACCCTCTACTATTATAGTTATTCCGGTGGTGCGCACGGGATGTATTCCACCCATTTTGTGAACGTTGATTTAGACAAAAAAACTATCATTCGATTAGACGATGTCTTTACTAAAGCACAACAAAACAAAGTTAAAGCATTGCTATGGGAGATTTACCAAAATGAATCTCGTGGCGATAACGGTGAACAGCAAGAGCCTTTTACCGCAAAAGCCGATTTTTACCTCAGTGATAATTTTTATTTTTCACAAGATGGCATTGTGTTTGTCTATCCACCTTATGCCCTTGGCCCTTATGCAGCAGGTGAAAAGGAACTGCGCCTGTCTTTATATGATGATGAAGTCAAAGCCTTGTTAACACCGGCATTTAAATTTTTAGGAAAAAATTACGTTGAATAACAAACAAAAATCCCCAAGCGCATACTTGGGGATTTTTTTAATTCTCTAATTCTAAACTTAGCACATCCGGTTCATTCTTTAGTAATAAGTACAATTCGTGAATGGTATCTTTGTCATTAATCGTGCAACGAATCGTCAATTTAGTTTCACCGTTTGCCTGATCTTTCATATTAATATTTTCAATCAGATGGTTATGGTTATGTAGCAGCTGAATAAATTGCCCCACCGCAGCCGGCGACGCCAATGTGGCAGTAATACGGGTTTTCTTCTTTTTCTCATAACGACGCACCCAACGATGCACAGATGGACTCAAACGAATGGCGATTAAAATCATGAAGGTGGCAATAATCGCATCAAAATAGAATCCGGCACCGGAAGCAATGCCGATACCTGCGGCTGCCCAAATAATTGCTGCGGTAGTCAAACCGGAAATGGCATCGTTATGTTTACGCAAAATCACGCCGGCACCAAGGAAACCGATGCCGCTAATCACCTGAGCCGCCAAACGCATTGGATCAGTACGAATATTTTCTGACACTTGCGCATAATGTTCAGCTGATTGAATGGAAACGATGGTTAATACACAGGTCGTCACCGCAATAATCATGCAGGTTTTTACTCCGACGGGTTTGGCTTTTAATTCGCGTTCCAAACCGATGATACCACCCAGCACCATGGCAAACGCCATTTTAACGAAAATAAAGAAATGGCTGTCTCGCGCCAATGTTTCAAAAAAAACGGATAGATTACTCATCATATTAAATTGTTAATCCAAGTGATTGATAAAGTTGTTTTAGTTCATCTTGCGTTAAAGTGCGGTAGGTTTTTGGCGCTAAATTTTGGAGCGTAAATCCGGCAAGCTGATAACGAATTAAACGCAATGTCGGAAAGCCAATATGCGCCGTCATTCTGCGCACTTGCCGATTTCGCCCCTCATAAATTTTAATTTCTAACCACGATGTAGGAATGTTTTTTCGCTCGCGAATGGGCGGAACACGTTGCCATAAACAATCCGGCTCAGAAATCAACCGCACTTTTGCCGGTTTTGTCATACCATCTTTTAATTGCACGCCTCGCCGAAGTTGCTCTAACGCGGTTTCATCAGGCACACCTTCCACCTGCACCCAGTAAGTTTTTTCCATTTTAAACTTAGGTTCCGCCAAGCGATGCTGAATATCCCCGTTATTGGTCAGCAACAATAATCCCTCACTATCGCGATCCAGCCGCCCGACAGGATAAACGTCAGCGATATCAATAAAATCTTTCAACGTGCTGCGACCATTTTCATCACTAAATTGGCACAACACATCAAAGGGTTTATTAAACAGAAGAACTTGCGTTTGAGAAAACGCGATTTTAGATCTAGAAACACCACCAAAATGAACCGCACTTTGTGCTGGTTTTCTCCGTTTTTGGGGTTTTCGCCGAAAAGATGTTGGCTGCATAAATAAGGTATTCATAAAAATTTTGCATACTTTAGCACCAATTGAAGCAAAATCTAAATTTACGTCCTAAATAAATACACAAAATAGGGAACTTTTTCATCATTAGCGTTTTATTCGGCATTTTACGCCCTTTTTTAGCAAGTTAACGTTGTTTTTTTATAAATCTCATTTTTTTATTCTAAAAATTAAATTTTAAAACAGAATAAAAAACTATAATTTAAAAATAATTTAATTAAAAATAACGTAAATTTTCGTAATTTGTTATTTTTGTCTATTGACTCGCGTTTTTATTGATTTATATTGAGGGTCTAACATTTTTTTAACTTTAACAGGTTGTTCCATGACTCAAACACATAAACGAGAAACATTCTCCGGACGCAGAGCCTTTATTTTTGCGGCGATCGGTTCGGCAGTGGGCTTGGGAAACATTTGGCGTTTCCCTTATGTTACTTATGAAAACGGCGGCGGCGCCTTTATTTTGCCTTACATTGTAGCGTTATTAACGGCCGGCATTCCTTTGGTCTTTTTAGATTATGCTTTAGGCCACAAATTCCGTGCGTCCCCACCATTAGCTTATCGCAAACTCAAAATGAGCTTTGAAACCTTCGGTTGGTGGCAAGTGATGATCAATGTGATTATCGGTCTTTACTATGCCGTTATTCTTGGCTGGGCAGCAAGCTATACTTATTATTCCTTCAGCTCCGCTTGGGGGAGCAATCCGGTAGATTTCTTCTTACATGAACACATTAAGATGGCAAGTGAGGTGGCATTAAGCTTGGATTTTGTTGACACTGTTGTCGGTCCGTTACTTGCCGTGTGGATTATCACGTTGTTGATTCTTTCTTTTGGCGTACAAAAAGGTGTAGCGCGTTCTTCCGTTATCTTCATGCCAATTTTGGTGATCATGTTCATCACCCTGGTGGTTTACTCCTTGTTCTTACCGGGTGCAGAAAAAGGCCTTGATGCCTTATTCTCACCAAACTGGGACAAATTAGCCGACCCAAGCGTTTGGATTGCCGCATACGGTCAGATTTTCTTCTCACTTTCCATTTGCTTCGGCATCATGTTGACCTATGCCTCTTATTTGAAAAAAGAATCGGATTTAACCGGCGCAGGTTTAGTGGTTGGTTTTGCTAACAGTAGCTTTGAAGTATTGGCAGGTATCGGCGTATTCTCAGCCTTAGGTTTCATTGCTGTCGCCAACGGACAAGATGTCAGTGAAGTAGCAAAAGGTGGTATCGGCTTAGCGTTCTTTGCGTTCCCAACCATCATTAACCAAGCGCCGTTAGGTCAATTATTGGGCGTGTTATTCTTCGGTTCTTTAGTTTTCGCCGGCTTAACCTCTTTCATTTCCGTATTAGAAGTGATTATTGCGGCGGTACAAGATAAATTACGCTTACGCCGTGCACACGCAACATTCTTGGTTGGCTTACCAATGATGGTGGCATCCACCTTATTGTTTGGTACAGCGGCAGGCTTACCGATGCTTGATACCATGGACAACTTCGTCAATATGTTCGGTATTGTTGCTGTGGCGTTCTTCTCTTTACTCTCCATCATTGTTACCGGCAGATTAAAAGAACTTGGTGAACACTTAAACGAAACCGGCTCTTTCAAAGTTGGAACAATCTGGAAAGCCTGCATTGTGGTTACCACCGGCGTATTAGCGTTCATGCTTTACAAAGAAGCCACCAAAGTATTGGCAAATGGTTACGAAGGCTATCCTGAATGGTTCGTTAACACCTTCGGCTGGGGCATGGCGATCGGCTTAGTGATCATCAGTTTCTTACTTTCCCGTTTACCGTGGAAAAATCTCGTACAAAAACAAGGAGAAAAATAAGATGTCAACCAATGCAATTATCATGATGGCTATCGCGCTTATCATTATCTGGGGCGGATTATTGGTTTCCCTCATTAGATTACCGAAAGAATAATTTAGGCTTTCAAAAACAAAAATCCCATCAAGTCATTGATGGGATTTTTTTATGGGAAAAGTGCGGTGGTTTTTTCATACGTTTTAAAACACCACAAAAACCTACCGCACTTTGACGTTCAACAAGCCTTAACTATGACATCCGTCCGTTAGCAATTGGAATAACCTGATCACAAATCGCCATAGTAGAAGCACGATGGCTTACCAAGATAATCAATTTTTCCGCTTTCACGTTTAGCAAGGATTGCAAAATCATCGCTTCGTTTAAGCTATCCAGATTGCTGGTTGGTTCGTCCAACAAAATAATCGGTGCATTGTGCAAGAAGGCGCGGGCAATACCGATACGTTGTTTTTCACCGTCGGAAAGATTGTTCCCCATTTCAGTGATTTTTGTGTCGTAGCCTTCCGGCAAACTCATGATAAATTCATGAATGGAGGCTTTTTTCGCCGCTTCAATCACTTGCTCTTTCGTTGCCTTACGGTTTGCCAACACAATATTTTCATACACCGTTTCATTGAAAATATAGGTTTGTTGGGTGATGTAAGCGATATTGTCGCGCAAATTCACCGTATTAATGTTTTTTAAGTCCGTATCGTTAATGCAAATACGACCTCGTTGCGGATCGTAAAAACGCATGATTAATTTCAAAAACGTACTTTTACCGCTACCGCTGCGACCGTGAATACCGAGAATTTCACCTTTATTAAGCTGCAAATGCACGTCAGACAAAATTTGTTCATCTGCATAAGCAAAACTGACGTTTTCTACGTTAATTTGCTGCACGTCAGTGATGTTCACGCCGTTTTCTACGTCTTTTAATTCCGGTTGTTCTGCCAATAAGGCCAACACACGTTCGCCGCTGGCGAGGGTTTGCAATAAGTTGTTGGACAGGTTGCTTAAAGCAATCACCGGGCCGTAACTGGACATCAATAAAATCACACCAATGAGCAAGCCGGCAAAATCAATGTAATCGTAAGCAAAGAGCGTTAAACCCACCAATAAAATAAGGATATTGAAGAAAGACACCGCGATTTCTGTGAACGAACGCACGTTGCCTTCTTGTTGTTTGATTTTTAAAAAGGCTTGGTCGATTTTTTCACTGCGTTGGTGGATTTCCTGTAAACGTTTTTCCTCGTTGCCGAAAAGTTGAATTTCTTTCATGCCGCGAATGCTGTCGAGGAAAAAATCGTTCATTTCGCCAACTAAGTCACGGTATTTACGACCATCTTCACGCGCCATTTGGGTGGTGACGATAGGCAAAATAATACCGACCGTGACATACGCTAAAAATGCCACCAACACGAACCACAAAGAAATATGAGCGAACACTGCCAACAAGATACCGGAAGTTAAAAAGGCAATGGCGATCGGCGCGATGGTGTGCGCATAAAATACTTCCAACAATTCAATGTCGTTGGTGACCAAGGAAAGCAATTGACCGGATTGTTTGTCTTGCAATTTCACAAACGCCAAACGACGCAATGCGCTGAATACTTTGTCGCGCAACAACGCCAATAATTTGAAGGCGATGTAATGGCCGGACATTTGTTCCAAATAACGCAAAATGCCACGCGCTACCGCAAGCACAATAAGTGCGGTCAAAATTTGTGATAAATTTAAGTGGGTGTGGAAGTTAAGCAATTCCGACAAGCCCATCGCACCCAGCACCATAATGAAAATAGCACTGAGGAAACCGAGGGTACCCATAATAATGGTGAAACTCATGATATGCGCCAATGGCGTCACCAATTTCATGAGCTGCCACATGACGACAAATCCATTCTTACGCATGATTTGCCCCCGTTCTGATATTTTCTAAATTCTTTTGTTGATTAAACATTTCTGCATAAATTCCGTTTTCAGCCATTAAAGAAGCATGATCGCCTGATTCTGCCAAGTGACCGCTTTGTAACACATAAATTTGATCGGCATTTACCGCATTCGCCAAACGATGAGAAATCATGACGATAGTTTTTTCGTGTTTAAGCTGTTGAATAAATTGCAGAATGATTTCTTCACTTTCTACGTCGATGTTACTGGTGGCTTCATCAAAAACGTATAAGTCGGCATTGTGCAACAACGCTCGCGCCAACGCTAAACGTTGAATTTGACCGCCGGACAAGTTAGTTCCGCGACTTAATAAGGTCATATCCAACCCACCGTTTTCACGGACGAAATTCGCCAAATTCACTTGTTCTAAGCATTGATAAATAGCGTCATCAGAAGCATCGGACAATGCCATCAACATATTTTCTCTGAGGCTGCCTTTGAAAATGTAACTGCTGTGGCTCACCAACGAAACATGACGATATAAGGAATGACGGTTAATTTGTTTAATATCGACGCCGTTAAACAAAATTTCTCCTTGCTGCGCTTGGTAAAAGCCCATAAGCAAGGAAACCAACGTGGATTTACCGCAACCGCTTTTACCCACAAAAACCATTAATTGCTTCGGCTGAATATTAAGGTTTAAGCCGTTAATAGCCGGTTTTTCTGCAGAATAGGCAAAATGTAAATCCTTAATTTGCACGGTAACTTCATTTTTAGCAGGAAAATCCACCGCACTTTTGTTTTCTTCTACCGGGGTATCTAACAGCGTAAAGATTTTTTCTGAAGCCGCCTTGCCATTCATCGCGACGTGGAAGAAAGAACCGAGTAAGCGTAACGGAATGAAAAATTCGGAAGAAAGTAAAATAAATAAAATGACACCGAAAATGCTTAAGCTACCGTCTTGGTATTGTAAAAGTGCCGTCAAAATCCCCAACGCCGCACCGCCGTAAGCCAATAAATCCATTAAAGAAACGGAATTTAGCTGCATGGTCAACACTTTCATGGTGATGGTACGGAAATTCTCCGCTTCGATGTCCATTTGTTTGGCTTTGTAATCATCATCTTGATAGATTTTCAAAGTAATCAAACCTTGTAGATTATCCAAAAAGCTGCTGCCTAAACCCACATAAATAGACCAATATTTCGCCAACAAACGTTTTGCGATTTTATTTACCGCAATGATGGACATTGGAATTAACGGCACACAAACCAAAAGAATTAATGAGGTTGGCGCGTTAAAAAAGACCAAGAAAACAAACAATGTGAGCGGTGCAAGCAGGCTGTAAAACAATTGCGGAAGATAACGGCCGAAATAAATTTCCAGTTGTTCCACGCCTTCAGATGCCACTTGGATCACGGAAGATGTAGATTGTTGGTTAACCTGATTCAGCGGCATGGAAGACAATTTTTGATAAATCAGCGTACGCAATTTATGCTTCACTTGCGTACTCGCTTTATAGGAGGCTTTTACCGCCATTTTTCCTGCCCAAGCACGCAACACCAGACAAGCAACCAAAATGACGGTAAAAATGACCGCACTTTGTAGTGTAAGTGTGCGCTCAAACGCCCATTGCAAACAAATGGCAAATACCACCGCACTTATAATCCCGCCGATTAAGGCGACCCAGTTCCATAAGACATTAATAGCAATCCATTTTTTGCTATCTGCGACTGTGTTTATCAGCCGTTTATCAATCATCATAACGTTTATTTTTCCTTAAAAAAATCATATGAGTAAAAAGGGCTACATCATAACATTTTTATAACAAATGATAATTAATTTTATTCTAATTTTTAGTGTTTTTATATTTAACGCTTAAATTTAAAACAAAAAAATAGCACCTTAAGAAAGGTGCTATTTGTATAAAATTCAAATCGGTTTATAGAAAGATATTGGCAAATAACAAACCAAAACCTAAGCAAAATGCCATACTTAATAAACCTGGTAGCATGAAACTGTGGTTGAAAATGTATTTACCGATTCGAGTAGTACCCGTGGTATCAAAGTCAAGTGAAGCGATGATTGGACCGTAGTTCGGGATAAAGAAATAGCCGTTTACCGCAACAAACACACCAATCAAGATTGCCGGTGGAATACCAAGAGCAATACCCAATGGGAACAATGTCGCTACGGTAGCGCCTTGGCTGTTTACGAGTACAGAAAGCACGAACAAGGCGAAGGCAAATGTCCAAGGTGCAGTTTCAACTAAACCTTTTACTAAACCTTTTACTTCCTCAATGTGAGCTTGCATTAAGGTATCTCCTAACCATGCGATACCGAAAATAGCGATTACCGCACGCATACCAGCGTGGAATACGGAACCTTTGGTGATTTCTGTACCATCCGGCTTACAGGTTAAGATAATTAATGCACCGATAGCTAACATAATAATTTCAATGGTGTGCGCCATACCCATCGGTTTGCCGTCAAACACCGGGCGAAGAGAAGGCATTGCGCCCATTAACACGACAAGTAATGCACCGAACAAGAAAAGAGAAACAGAAATTTTCGCTGTTTTGCTGATTTCAAGTTCTTTGCCGCTGATAGTTGAGTTAAAGGCTTCCGCATATTTTGGATCTTTTAAACGACGTTGGTATTCCGGATCATCTTTTAATTCTTTACCCATTTTGTTCACAAATAAACAAGCACAGAAAATACCAAGAACAGTCGATGGAATGGTGACCATTAACACGTCACCCAAGTGAACGCCTTGTGGTTCAAGATAAGCTACTACCGCAACCACAGCTGCAGCAATCGGACTGGCAACAATCGCAAATTGAGAAGCGATAACTGCCATGGACATTGGACGTTCCGGACGAACACCGTTTTGGCGACTCACTTCAGCGATAACCGGCAACACAGAGTAAGCAACGTGACCTGTACCTGCTAATAAGGTAAACGTCCAAGTTACTGCCGGCGCAATAAACGTGATGTGTTTTGGATTGCGACGTAAAATATTGGTCGCGATTTTGATCATGTAATCCAAGCCACCGGCAGCTTGCATAGCCGCAGCGGCGGAAACGACCGCCATAATCATAAACATAACGTCAATTGGCAAGCCTGCCGGTTTTAACCCAAAACCGAAAGATAAAATAGCAAGCCCCAAGCCGCCAAAAACACCCAAACCGATACCGCCAACACGTGCACCGACCAAAATACAGAGCAACACGATGGCGAATTGAAGTAAAAACATAGCAGACATACTGCCTCCTTAGAGAATGAAAATAAAATCTGTGTAACGTATAAGAAATTATACTCAGTTATATTTTGATAGAGATGCCTTCCCAAGGCAATCGGGATTTAACAGCCCACAAAGTTCAGCCTAATTATATAAGAATGTTGTAACACTGAGTATGGTTGATTTTGAATGTTCTCATTAAATTATGATCCATATCAGGTTTTAAACAAAATTTTGATGATTATTTCAACAAAATCAACACCCTCCATAAAAACAATAACTTTTGATAAATAGTCAAAGTAAAGTTATACTTGAACCCTTATTTTTAAACCTAATTATTGAGAAATATATGGAAGAATTTATGCCGATGGCAATTGAATTTGCCAAAAATCATTCTTTAATTGTTGTTGCTTGGGTCGCTATTTTTCTAATGGTTATCTACCACTTCATCAAATCAGCCACCAGCAAAACGAAAGTGATTGAAAATATGGAAGCCATTGCGTTAATTAACAACCAAAATGCTGTTGTTATTGATTTACGCTCAATGGATGACTTTAATAAAGGCCATATCATTAACAGTTTAAACCTGCTTCCTACCGAAATAAAAAATCACAATGTTGGTAAAATCGAACAACATAAAGAAACGCCTGTTATTTTAGTTTGTGCCAACGGTGTGACTTCCGCTTCTTCTGCTGAAATTTTGGCAAAACAAGGATTTATTCACGTTTATTCCTTGAAAGAAGGCATTGCAGGCTGGCGAGCAGCAAATTTACCTTTAGTTAAAAAATAAATAAGGACACAAAAATGACCGAAGAAAACAAAGATGTTGTAAACAACGAGGAACAAGAAGTCCAAGCAGTACTTCAAATTCAACGTATTTATGTCAAAGACGTTTCTTTTGAAGCACCTAATTTGCCACACATTTTCAATCAAGAGTGGAAACCAAAACTGGCTTTTGATTTATCTACTGAAACCGTTAAATTAGCCGATGATTTATACGAAGTTTGCCTAAATATTTCCGTTGAAACTACTTTAGAAGATTCTGGCGATGTGGCGTTTATTTGTGAAGTGAAACAAGCCGGTGTATTCACTATTAGCGGTTTAGAAGATATGCAAATGGCACATTGCTTAACAGCTCAATGCCCAAATATGTTATTCCCTTACGCCCGTGAATTGGTGTCTAACTTAGTCAACCGCGGTACTTTCCCTGCATTAAATCTTTCTCCGGTTAACTTCGATGCTTTGTTTGTTGAATATTTACAACGTCAACAACAAGAGCAAGAATCTGCCGAGCAAGCAAAAGCAAATTAATCTCAAAAAACCCACTTTATCAAAAGTGGGTTCTATTTTTTCGTTACTCTCATTTCTATCCGTCAAGGAGTCAATGATGAATACGACCTTAACCCATTCTTCTATTACCGTATTAGGCGCCGGTTCTTTTGGTACTGCTTTGGCTATCGCATTTTCCCGCAATGGACATTTAACCCATCTTTGGGGACATAATCCGACAAAAATGCAAAAACTTGATAGCGAGCGACAAAATACAGAATTTTTACCGGAGATTGTTTTTCCCGATTCGCTCCAAATAGAAACGGATTTAGCCAAAGCCATTCAAGCTTCACGCGATTTATTATTAGCCGTTCCAAGTCATTGTTTTGGTGAAATTCTCGATCAAATTCGACCGCACTTACGTCCTGATAGCCGTATTGTTTGGGCTACAAAAGGCTTAGAAAGAGATACCGGTCGTTTGTTGGAAGACGTTATCAAAGAAAAATTAGGCAACCACTATCCTTTAGCGGTACTTTCCGGCCCAACTTTTGCCAAAGAGTTGGCTTCTGGTCTCCCGACAGCTATTACCTTAGCTTCCAACGATGAAGAATTTGCATTGCAATTTCAAGCGCGCATTCATTGCAGTAAACATTTCCGCGTTTACATTAATAACGATATGCTTGGTGTACAACTTGGCGGTGCCATTAAAAACGTTATTGCCATTGGCGCAGGGATGTCCGACGGCATGGGATTTGGCGCAAACGCTAGAACAGCACTTATCACGCGCGGTATTGCCGAAATATCTCGTTTAGGTATCGCCCTTGGCGCAAATCCAAATACTTTTATGGGCATGTCCGGCTTAGGCGATCTTGTTTTAACCTGTACGGATAACCAATCCCGCAATCGTCGTTTCGGTATGATGTTAGGACAAGGTTTTTCCGCCCAAACAGCAATGGATAATATTGGCCAAGTGGTGGAAGGTTTCTATAACACCAAAGAAGCTCATTTACTCGCACAACAACACGGTATTGAAATGCCTATCACTGAACAAATTTACCAAGTGCTGTTCTGTGGCAAAAATGCAAAAGAAGCCGCATTGAGTTTATTAGGTAGAGAACGTAAAGAGGAATAATCCATGTCATCAATGGTTTGGCAATATATTCGTCAAGAAGCAAAAGCGTTGGTAGAAAACGAACCTATGCTTGCCAGTTTTTTCCATTCAACGATTTTAAAACATCATAATTTAGGCAGCGCATTAAGTTACATTTTAGCCAATAAATTGGCCAATACCATTATGCCGGCCATTGCGTTACGCGAAATTATCGAAGAAACCTATCAGGAAAAACCAAGTATCATTGAATGCGCCGCTTTTGATATTCAAGCGGTTCGTCAACGTGATCCGGCGGTAGAACTTTGGTCAACTCCCTTGCTTTATTTAAAAGGGTTTCACGCTATTCAAAGTTATCGCATTACCCATTATTTATGGCAACAAAACCGTAAAGCACTGGCTATCTACCTGCAAAACCAAATTTCCGTTGCGTTTGACGTGGATATTCACCCTGCTGCCAAAATCGGACATGGCATTATGTTCGACCACGCCACCGGCATTGTTGTCGGTGAAACCTCCGTGATTGAAAATAACGTGTCTATTTTACAGGGCGTCACCCTAGGAGGTACCGGAAAAGAATGTGGTGATCGCCATCCGAAAATTCGTGAAGGGGTCATGATTGGCGCAGGTGCAAAAATTTTGGGCAATATTGAAGTGGGTAAATACGCTAAAATTGGCGCAAATTCTGTCGTGTTACAGTCGATTCCTGAGTATGCTACCGCCGCCGGCGTACCAGCACGAATTATCGGAAAAGATAAAGACGCCAAACCGGCATTTGATATGAACCAAAATTTTATTGATTTAGGAATGGAATTGAATATTTAGGCTCAACGGTTATCTCAAAGTTGAGCCTAAAAACATCTTCAAAAATGACCGCACTTTAACGTTTATTAAGCCCCTATTAAACGCGAAAGTGCGGTGTCTTTTCGGTCTAAATAATGGGTAGATTGAATACGACGGATTGTTCTGGATTTTCCTCGAATTAATAAGGTTTCCGTGGTTGCCAAATTACCTTTACGATGAATGCCTTTTAATAAATCGCCATTAGTAATTCCAGTGGCCGCAAAAACTAAATTATCATCACGTACCAATTGTTCAAGCTGTAATACCGTATTTACTTGAACGCCCATTTCTTCACAACGACGTATTTCTTCTGCTGCCAAGCCATTATTTTCCGGAGTTTCCCCTTTAACGACATTTCGTGGTAATAAACGGGATTGCATATCTCCCCCTAAAGCACGAATTGCCGCCGCCGCAATAACCCCTTCCGGTGCGCCGCCAATCCCATACACCATGTCAATTTCCGCTTCCGGTAAACAACATAATACCGATGCCGCAATATCACCATCTGGAATAGTAAATACGCGTACACCTAATTGATGCATTTTATCAATAACCTCTTTATGACGAGGTTTATCTAAAATCGTTACCGTTAAGTCAGATAATAATTTACCCAATTTAGAGGCGACACGACGCAAGTTTTGTTCAAGCGGTAAATTTAAATCGATGATGCCTTTAGCCTCCGGGCCAACCACCATTTTTTCCATATACATATCAGGCGCTTTTAAAAAAGTATTTTTACCACCTGCTGCCAACACGGAAATAGCATTAGTTTGCCCCATTGCCGTCATACGCGTGCCATCAATGGGATCAACGGCAATTGACACTAACTCGCCCATGCCGGACCCTACTTTTTCACCAATATACAGCATTGGCGCTTGATCAATTTCGCCTTCTCCAATAACGACTTCCGCATCCATATGCACTAAATTCAACATATAACGCATTGCTTTCACGGCGGCATCATCAGCCGAATTTTTATCACCACGTCCTAACCAAGCAAACCCGGCTAATGCGGCGACTTCTGTTACTCTTGAAAACTCAATGGCTAATGATCTGTTCATGGGAATTCCTTAAAAATGAGAAGTAAAAAAATCGGCTTATTTTATCACTAAGCAAACGTTTGCATACCAAAAACATCAAGAAATTTTCTACAGGGTAATTAATTCAAAGATTATTTGATTCTCCGCTTTAATAAAACCAATTAACTAGGTAGAATAAAGCCACTTTTATCCATTTGTTTTAGAGGAAATTACCATGTCATTCGAAGTATTAGATCAGTTAGAAAACAAAATTAAGCAAACAGTTGAAACTATTCAATTACTTCAATTAGAAGTTGAAGAGTTAAAAGAAAAAAACAATAAATCACAACAAGAAAATGATGCATTACGTGGTGAAAACGAACAGTTAAGAAACGAACAGCAAAATATTCAAGAGCGTTTACGTTCCATCATAGGCATGACTGACGGTATCTAATCGATTAATAAAAAACAAAGGCTTAGTTAATCTAAGCCTTCTTTTTTTGGAGAAAAAAATGCAACCTAAAATTTGCTTAATCACCGGCAGCACCTTAGGCGGTGCCGAATATGTTGCCGAACATGTAGAAAGCGTATTACAACAGCAGGGATTTAGCACAGAGTTACATCATGGCCCGACATTAAATGAAGTAATCAATGAAAAAT